>NZ_PHNT01000001.1:0-137292 GCF_002834145.1 Roseovarius salinarum
CCGCCCCCGCGCAGGCGCCCGCCGCGCCCGCGGCCCCGGCGCCCGGGCCCGCCGCGGCAGCCGAAGAACCCGTCGATGACCCCGCCAGTCACCCGGGCGCCGTGACCTCGCCGATGGTGGGCACGGTTTACATGCAGGCCGAACCCGGCGCCGCGCCCTTCGTGAAGGTGGGCGACGCGGTGAACGAGGGCGACACGCTGCTTATCGTCGAGGCGATGAAAACCATGAACCACATCCCCGCGCCGCACGCCGGGACCGTCAAGCGCATCCTCGTCGACGACGGCGCGGCGGTCGAATTCGGCGCGCCCCTCATGATCGTGGCGTGAGGTCCGGCGCGATGTTCGACAAGATACTCGTGGCCAACCGTGGCGAGATCGCGCTCAGGGTCATCCGCGCGGCGCGCGAAATGGGCATCTGGTCGGTCGCGGTGCATTCCACCGCGGACGCGAACGCGATGCACGTGCGCATGGCCGATGAATCGGTCTGCATCGGCCCGCCGTCCAGCACCGACAGCTACCTTTCGATCCCCGCGATCATCGCCGCCTGCGAGGTCACCGGCGCACAGGCGATCCACCCCGGCTACGGTTTCCTGTCGGAGAACGCCAATTTCGTCCAGATCGTCGAGGACCACGACCTGACCTTCATCGGCCCCCGGGCCGAGCACATCCGTATCATGGGCGACAAGATCACCGCCAAGGAGACGATGAAGCGGCTCGGCGTGCCCTGCGTTCCCGGCTCCGAGGGCGGCGTCGGTTCGCTCGACGAGGCCAGGGCACTGGGCGACGACATCGGTTACCCGGTGATCGTGAAGGCCACCGCCGGCGGCGGCGGGCGCGGCATGAAGGTGGCCAACGGCCCCGCCGAGATGGAACAGGCCTACATGACGGCACGGTCCGAGGGAAAGGCCGCCTTCGGCAACGCCGAGGTCTACATCGAGAAATACCTTCAGAAGCCGCGCCACATCGAGATCCAGGTCTTCGGCGACGGCAAGGGCAACGCCGTGCACCTGGGCGAGCGCGACTGTTCGCTGCAGCGCCGTCACCAGAAGGTGTTCGAGGAGGCACCCGGCCCGGCAATCACCGAGGAGGAGCGCGCACGCATCGGCAAGATCTGCGCCGACGCGGTGGCCGAGATCGAGTATGCGGGCGCCGGCACGGTCGAGTTCCTCTACGAGAACGGCGAGTTCTTCTTCATCGAGATGAACACCCGCTTGCAGGTGGAGCACCCCGTGACCGAGGCGATCTTCGGCGTTGATCTGGTGCAGGAACAGATCCGCGTGGCCGAAGGACAGCCGATGTCGTTTGCGCAGGATGACCTGAAGATCAACGGCCATGCCATCGAGGTGCGCATCAACGCCGAGAAACTGCCCGAGTTCGCGCCACGGCCGGGCACGATCACCCAGTTCCACGCGCCCGGCGGGCTTGGCGTGCGGATGGATTCGGCGCTTTACGACGGCTACAGGATCCCGCCGCACTACGACTCGCTCATCGGCAAGCTGATCGTCCACGGCCACGACCGGCAGGGTGCGCTCACGCGCCTCAACCGTGCCCTGGGCGAACTGATCGTGGACGGGGTGGACACCACGGTGCCGCTGTTCCACGCCCTTCTGCAGGAAGAGGACATCCGCACGGGCGATTACAACATCCACTGGCTCGAGCACTGGCTGGAAACCAACATGCCGGGCTAGCGCCGCCGCGGCGGCGCCCGGCTGGATCGTCCACGCCATGACCGACCCCGACCTCACGCCCGAACTGTTGCTGCAGGCCTACCGTGCCGGCGTGTTCCCGATGTCCGAGCATCGCGACGACCCCCGCGTGTTCTGGGTCGACCCGCGCCGGCGGGGCATCCTGCCGCTCGCGGGGTTCCACATCTCGCGCTCACTGGCCAGGACCATGCGGCGCGGCGGATACAGCGTGTCGCTCGACCGCGATTTCACGGGCGTCGTGGACGGCTGCGCCGACCGCGAAGACACCTGGATCAACGCCGAGATCCGGCGCCTATACGTCGCCCTGCACGATCTCGGGCGCGCCCATTCGCTGGAAATCCGCCACGGCAGCGCCCTCTCGGGCGGCGTCTACGGTGTGGCCATCGGCGGCGCCTTCTTCGGCGAAAGCATGTTCTCGCGCCGTTCCAATGCGTCGAAGATCGCACTGGCCTTCCTCGTGGACCATCTGCGCCGCTGCGGCTTCACGCTGTTCGACACGCAGTTCATCACGCCGCATCTCGCCTCGCTGGGCGCGATCGAGATCAGCCGCGTGCGCTACCACGCGCTGTTGACACAGGCGCTGGGCCGGAAGGTCTCGATCCACGACGTGGCGCTGTGCGACGATCCCTACTCGGTGGTGCAGCGCAACACCCAGACGTCGTAGCGCGGGTGGTCGAGCGCATTGAGCGCTGGCGATGAGGCGATCATCCAGCCCGAGAACGCGGCCCCAGGGGACGATTCGGTCGTGATGTCGAGGAAGGCATAGGCGTCGCCCGCCGGGTCGTCCTGGGGGTAACGGCATTCGCGCACCGAAACCGAGATGCGGCCGAACTCGGCCGCGCCGCCGGCGGCGATCTCGAGATCCTCGAGCTTGCCCGTGACCTTGTCCAGCGCGCGGACCACCGCGCCGCTGCCCTGGGTGACCGGCTGCTCCTGCGCGGCCGCCCCGGCGGCGAACATCAGCACCCCGGCAAGCGGCGCCAACACTCTCATTGCGCGGAGTCCTCGTCTTCCTGGCCGGAGACGAATTTCATGAGCAACCCGACAAGGCTGACGGACCCTTGCGTGAACTCGATCTCGTCGCCGGGCGAGAAATAGAACGGCGACCCGCCGGGCATGATCTCGACGAAGTTGCCGCCCAGAAGCCCCTCCGACGAGACGGCCACGGCGCTGTCGTCGGGCACCTGGATGCCCTCGCGCACGGTGAACACGGTTTCGGCCCGGTAGGTTTCCGGATCGAGACCGATATCGGTCACCCGGCCAACCTTGACCCCGGCCAGACGAACGTCGGTGCCCACGGTCACCCCGTCGGCGGCGCGGAAGCTCGCCGTCAGTTCGTAGCCGCCGGGCCGCGCGGAGACGCCGGTTTTCTGGCCCGTGTAGACGACAAAGCCCAGCGCCACGGCCAGCACGAGCCCGCCAATCACAACTTCTGTGGTGTTTTCCGACATTCGAGGGCGCTTATTCCGGGGTCCAGGGTTCGTAGTCGCGACGCTCGACCGGTTCGGACCGCCGGATCGAACCCGCGGGGGCATAGGCCAGTGCGGTTCCGGTCAGGTTCTCGTGGTGCGGCTTCTCCCACGACTTGTGCGGCAGGGGCTTGTCGGTGGGTGACGCATCATAGGTGTAGTGCAGCCAGCCGTGCCAGTCGGGGCTGACGCGGCTCGCCTCGGCCTCGCCGTTGTAGATGACCCAACGCTTGGTGTCGTCACGGTTCCGGTAGAAGATGTTGCCTTGCTCGTCCTCGCCGACCTTGACGCCCTTGCGCCATGTGTAGAACTGGGTGTTGAGCGTCTGGCCGTTCCACCAGGTGACGGCGCGCAGAAGGGTGTTGAGAACGCCCATCGAAACCTCCGGCTGTGTTCCCCGCACATATGGCGCATATGCGCGCAAAGGTCCAGCCCGCGAGGGCCGCAGCGCGCGCTACCAGTAACGTGGATCGGCAAACGCGGCAACGCATCGCGACGGCCCGGCCAGCGGCTTCATCGCCTTGCCGTCCAACGCCTGCGCCTGCCAGCCGTGCGGGAACTTCAGCGGCTGGGGCGGCGGCACGTCGTCTTCGCCGACGGGATGAAAGCCGACCTTGGCATAATACGCCGGATCGCCATAGGTCACTGCCACATCCACGCCGCCGGCGCGCAGCGCCTCCAGCCCCTGCCGCAACAGCGCCTGCCCGATGCCCATGCCCTGCCGGTCGGGCCTGACGGCGACGGGCCCCAGCAGGAACACCGTGCGCTCGTCCGCGGCAAAATCCAGACGTGTGAACAGGAGGCTCGCCACGAGGCTGCCCTTTTCCCAGGCGGAGACGACGAAAAGGTCGTCCGGCGACGTGGTCTCGAGCAGTGCTTTTGCCAGTTGCCCGATCAGGGCGCCTTCCTCGGCGCCCTCCGAGGCCGCGAAGGTTTCCTCGAACAACCCGACGATCGCGCCGGCATCGGCTTGGTCGTCCGTGGAAACGCGCATTCTTGGTCCCGTTGGTGGGAAAGGCGCCGTTTCACAGCCACCGCGTGCGGATCACCACAATGGGCGTCGTTCGCAGGGC
This sequence comes from Roseovarius salinarum, assembly GCF_002834145.1. Lineage (GTDB taxonomy): Bacteria > Pseudomonadota > Alphaproteobacteria > Rhodobacterales > Rhodobacteraceae > Roseovarius > Roseovarius salinarum. The sequence continues at coordinate 4,248 of NZ_PHNT01000001.1, forward strand.
CACGACGGACGGCGGCACGGGCCGTTGCGGTCAGCCCGCGCTGGTGCCTTCCTTCTTTTGCTCGGCATAGATCATCAGCGGCGCGGCCTCCGAGGTCACCGCCTCCTCGTTGACGACCACTTCCTCGACATCCTCCATGCCCGGAAGATCGAACATGGTGTCCAGAAGGATGTCCTCGAGGATCGAGCGCAGGCCGCGCGCGCCGGTCTTGCGGGCGATCGCCTTGCGCGCGATGGCCTTGAGCGCGTCGTCGGTGAAGGTCAGCTGCGCCTCTTCCAGCTCGAACAGGCGCTGGTACTGTTTGACCAGGGCGTTCTTCGGTTCGGTCAGGATGCTGACCAGCGCGTCCTCGTCGAGGTCTTCCAGCGTGGCGACCACCGGCAGGCGGCCGACGAATTCGGGGATCAGCCCGAACTTCAGAAGATCCTCGGGTTGCAGGTCGGACAGGACCTCGCCCACGCCGCGTTCCTCGGTGTCGCGAACGTCGGCGCCGAAGCCCATGGCGCTGCCCTTGCCGCGCTGCGCGATGATCTTCTCGAGCCCCGCGAAGGCGCCGCCGACGATGAACAGGATGTTCGTGGTGTCCACCTGCAGGAATTCCTGCTGTGGATGCTTGCGCCCGCCCTGTGGCGGGACCGCGGCAACCGTGCCCTCCATGAGCTTGAGCAGCGCCTGCTGCACGCCCTCGCCCGAGACATCGCGGGTGATCGAGGGGTTCTCGGCCTTGCGGGTGATCTTGTCGACCTCGTCGATGTAGACGATGCCGCGCTGTGCGCGCTCGACGTTGTATTCGCTGGCCTGGAGCAGCTTGAGGATGATGTTCTCCACGTCCTCGCCGACGTAGCCCGCTTCGGTCAGCGTGGTGGCATCGGCCATTGTGAACGGCACATCCAGGATGCGCGCCAGCGTCTGCGCCAGCAACGTCTTGCCGCAGCCCGTGGGGCCGATCAGCAGGATGTTGGATTTCTGCAGCTCGATATCACTGGACTTGGCCGAGTGATTGAGCCGCTTGTAGTGGTTGTGGACGGCCACCGACAACACGCGCTTGGCCATCGCCTGGCCGATCACGTAATCATCGAGCACGCTGCAGATTTCCTGCGGTGACGGCACGCCCTCGCTGGACTTCAGGCCGGAGCTTTTGGTCTCTTCCCGGATGATGTCCATGCACAGTTCGACACACTCGTCACAGATGAACACCGTCGGTCCGGCGATCAGCTTGCGCACTTCGTGCTGGCTCTTGCCGCAGAAGCTGCAGTAGAGCGTGTTCTTGCTGTCGCTGCCAGAGTTGTTCGACATAACGTACCTTTCGGGCCTCGCCTTGTCATTGCCGGGCCGTGCTCGGGGCGGCCTCGCAATCGCTGTTTCGCACCAGCTTAGGACAGCATCGGGGCGGCTACAATGTCAAATTCCGGCCGGACGAGCAGCTGGCCGGGTCGCGCCTCAGCTGTCGTGGCTTTCGGTTTTCGAGCGGTTCTCGACGATCTCGTCGATCAGGCCCCAGTCCTTGGCCTCCTCGGGCGACATGAAGTTGTCGCGCTCCAGCGCGTCCTCGACCTTCTTGAGGGTCTGGCCGGTGTGCTTGACATAGATCTGGTTGAGCCGCTTCTTGAGCTTCAGCGTTTCTTCGGCGTGGATCATGATGTCGGTCGCCTGCCCCTGGTACCCGCCGGACGGCTGGTGAACCATGATCCGGCTGTTGGGCAGCGAGAACCGCATGCCCGGTTCGCCCGCCGCAAGCAGCATCGAGCCCATCGAGGCCGCCTGCCCGATCACCAGCGTCGAAACGCCCGGCTTGATGTACTGCATGGTGTCGTAGATCGACAGCCCGCTGCTGACCACGCCGCCGGGGCTGTTGATGTACATGCTGATTTCCTTCGACGGGTTCTCCGCCTCGAGGTGCAGCAGCTGCGCCACGATCAGCGACGACATCCCGTCATGCACGGGGCCGCTGACGAAGATGATGCGTTCCTTCAGCAGGCGCGAGAAGATGTCGTAGGCGCGCTCTCCGCGGCTGGTCTGTTCGACCACCATGGGCACCAGAGTGTTCATGTATGTCTCGAAGGGATCGTTCATGTGCGCCTGCCTGCTGATGATGTTGTGAGCCTACGGCCCGCGAGCCTAACGGAGTCTTAGTGTCGCGCCCAAGGGGCTGCAAGGGGGGGGCCGCGCGGATGTTTCCGCCCGCTTTCGCGCGGTCTTGATCGGACCGGCGGGCGGGCTAACTGCCCCGCGCGGCAACGTCAACGAGGATCGCGAAAATGAACGCAACGCGCGCCGCCGCGCTGGCACGGTTGGCCGAGTTCACCCCGCGCGCCGGCCGCGACTACGCCCGGTTGCGCAACCATGATCTCGGACGTGGCCACAACCCGCATGTCTCGGGGTTGTCGCCCTACCTGCGCCACCGGCTGATTGCCGAGACCGAGGTGCTGGAGGCCGTGCTGGGGCGGCATTCCGCCGAAGCGGCCGGGAAATTCGTGCAGGAAGTGTTCTGGCGGACCTACTGGAAAGGGTGGCTGGAACTGCGGCCCGCGGTCTGGGCGGACTACCGCGCGGGTGTGTCGCGGGCGCTGGACCGCCTGCAGGCCGAGGACGGGCTGCGCGCGCGCTGGTCCGACGCCTGCGCGGGAGAGACCAGGATCGACGGCTTCGACGACTGGGCGCGCGAACTGGTCGAGACCGGTTACCTGCACAACCACGCCCGGATGTGGTTCGCCTCGATCTGGATCTTCACCCTGCAGTTGCCGTGGCAACTGGGGGCCGATTTCTTCCTGCGCCACCTGCTGGACGGCGATCCGGCATCCAACACGCTGGGGTGGCGATGGGTCGCCGGGCTGCAGACGCGCGGCAAGACCTACCTCGCGCGGCCGGACAACATTCACAAATACAGCGGCGGACGCTTCCGGCCCACCGGGCTGGCGACCGGGGCCGCGCCCATCGACGGCCCGCCGCATCCCGCGCGATCGGCACCCCCGCAGGCGCCGGCGTGGTCCCCCGCGGTCCCGTCCGGCCTGCTGTTGCACGAGGACGACCTGAGCCCGGGCCACCTGTTCCAGACCGGCCTCGCCCCGGTTTCGCAGATCCGGCTTCAGGCGACAGCACGGCGCTCGCCGCTCGCGGTGGCGGCGCCGGTGGGGGATTTCGCCGCGGACGCGCTGGACGATGCGGCGTCGCGCTGGCGCGGCCGGTCCGGCGGCGACGGCGGGCGGCACGACGGGACTGCGCCGGTCGTGGACTGGGCCCGGGCCAACGGGCTGGAACAGGTCGTCACGTCCTACGCGCCCACCGGGCCGACGGCCGAATGCCTGGACGCCCTCGAGACCGCCCTGGAAAGCGCGGGAATCCGCCTCGTTCAGGTGCCGCAACAGTATGACCTGCGGGCCTGGCCGCACGCCACGCACGGCTTCTTCCGGTTCAAGGAACGCATCCCCGAACTCATCGCGGCAATGGGCCTCAAACCGGCGGGCCGGGTTTGAAAACGCCTTGCCGGATCATGGACTCACGCGCCGAGGTTCACTCGCCGAGCGCCTCCTGGACGATCCCGTCGAGCAGCGCCTCGACCTTTTCCATCTCGCCGTCCGGGTAGTCGCGGTAACCAACCTCGACCTCCCCGTCGCGTTCCGTCACGAAGATTCCGTAAGGGCAATGCGCGACGTTCATCGGGTCAGCCTCCATGACCTCGCGCGAGACGACGGCCGAGCAGAAGATGAAGATGTCGGCGTTGTCATAGATCTTCTCGCCGCCCACGTCCTCGCGGGTTCGGTTGAGCATGTCGCCGACATGGCTGACGTAGTCGATCACGAGTCCCTTGCCGATGATCGCGTTCTCCAGCGCGAAGGTCGCGTCACCGAAGCTGCCCTCGAAGGCATAGGTCGTGGGGCCGTCTTCTGCCACGGCCGGCGCGGCGGCGAACACCGTCAGCGCCGCGGTTGCCAGGAATTTACGCATGAGCTTTCTCCTTTGGCTTTCGCCCGGAGCCGCGCGCGGCGGCTCCGGGTTTCCGGGGTCCTCGCGGGTCAGCCGAACATATCCTCGGTGATTCCGGCATACCAGCCAAGGCTTTCCTCGTAGGTCCGCTTGCGCAGCGCGGCATCCTCGCCGGTCTGGCTGATGAAGCCGTCGACCTTCGAGATCTTCTCGTCCGTGGCCTCGTAGGACGCGCCGACCTTCACGCCGTCGTTGGTATCGATCAGCGACCAGCAGGTGTTGGTGAACTTCGGCGGGAACACCTTCGCACCGGTCAGCGATCCGCGCAGCGCCATCGCCGCCACCTTCGCCTGGCTGTTGGCGGAAAAGCCCGATTTCGGCATGTCGCCCTGATCGGTCGAATCGCCGAGAACGTGGATGTTCTCGTCCACCCGGCTCTGCATCGTGTGAGGCACGACGGGGGCCCAGTTGCCCTCGGTGATTCCGGCCAGTTCGCAGATGCGCCCGGCCTTCTGCGCGGGGATCACGTTGCAGACGTCGACATTCTCGACGGTGCCGTCGATGTCGAGCGTCATCTCGTCGGCATTGACCGACACGTTGCCGCCGCCGAAATCCGGCCCCAGCCATTCGATCATGCCCGAGTAGTGCTTGCGCCAGCCTTCCTGGAACAGCGCCTGCTTCGAGAACTTGGGCTTTGGGTCCGCGATCAGGATCTTGGCGGTCGGATTGATCTCCTTGAGCAGGTGCGCGACCATACTCACCCGTTCGTACGGCCCCGGCGGGCAGCGGTAGGGGTTCGGCGGCGCGACCATCGCGTAAAGCCCGCCTTCCGGCATCGCCTCGACCTGCGCCTTGAGAAGCTCGGTCTGGCTGCCGGCCTTGTAGGCATGCGGCATCTTGTGCTGCTGCGTGACGTCCCAGCCGGGAACCGACCCTTCGACGAAATCGATGCCGGGGCTCAGGATCAGCCGGTCGTAGGGCAGCACGGCACCGCCGGCCAGCGTGACGGTTTTCGCATCGCGATCGATCCCGGTGGCCCAGTCGTGCACCACGTTGATGCCGTAGTCGCTGGCAAGCGTGCCGTAGCTGTGGCCGATGCTCGACAGCTTGCGGAACCCGCCGATGTAGAGGTTCGAGAAAAAGCAGGTGTAGTACTTCCGCGTGGGTTCGACCAGCGTGACGTCGATCGCGCCGTCGCTGTCCTTCGCGATGTAACGCGCCGCCGTGGCGCCCCCCGCGCCACCGCCGATGACCACGACCCTGGGCTTGCCCTGTCCCATGACCTGCGGCGCGGCCAGGGTGGCCGCGGCCGCGGCCCCGGTGCCGATAAAGGCTCGTCTGTTGAGTTTCATTGCGTCCTCCTCCCTTTTGTGGCGGGCTTTCCCGCCGGAATTGCATTCGCGCGTTATTCGACTTCCTTGAAATAGGCGGCCAGCGCCGCGATCTCCTCGTCCGTCAACCGGCGGGCCATCATCTGCATGACCGGGTGCGGGCGGACCTTTTGCTTGTAGGCGTGCATGGCGACGACGAAATCCTCTTCGGGCCAGCCCACGATCGACGGGATGCCCTCGTCGCGGCCGTCGCGCTGGTGGCAGGTCGTGCATTCGCTCGACAGGTATTCACCGTATGCCGGGTCCCCGACGATCTCAAGGGTCGCGGGCGACAGCTCGACCTCGGGCGCGCGCGCCGTCGGGTCGGCCTCGGGGATGTTCTGCGGATCGTCCGAGAATTGCCGGAGGTAGGCCAGGACATCCGCGCGTTCCTGCGGGTCGTCCAGCCCGCTGAAACTCATCCGCGTGCCGGTCACCAGTGCCTTGGGGTTCTCCAGGTAGGCATCCAGCGTGTCGAGGTGCCAGACAAGCCCGTCCGCACCCGCGCGCTGCAAATCCTCGGAATACCGGTAATCGCCGGCCACCGACGCCGCCTTGCGCCCGAATATGCCGTTGAGATGCGGACCGATGCCGTTCTCGGCGCCGCGGCCCACCTCGTGGCAGCCCGAGCAAAGCTGGAAAACCTCTGCGCCGTTCTCGGGATCCCCGAAATCCTGCGCCTGGGCCTGCGCCGCGACGGCCGCGGCACACAGGGCGACCAGCGCCCGCTGTATGGTCAGCATCACTCCTCCTCCCAAAAGAGCTGCCTATTTCGTGCCGCGGTTCCACGCCGCGGCACGATCGAACGGGGCCGGTCACCCGGCCCCGCGCCCCCCGCCTATTGCGAGAAGGATTTCAGGTATTCGGTCACCGCGGCGATGTCCTCCTCCTTGCGAAGGCCGCCGAAGGCCATCTTGGTGCCCTTGATGTAACCCATCGGGTCCTCGAGAAGCTTGGCAAGGGTCTCCTCGTTCCAGGTCGTGCCGGATTCCCCCATCTCCACGATCGTGTTGGAATAGCGGAAGTCCTCGGCACCGCCCAGCTTGCGGCCCATCACGTCATTGAGGTGCGGCCCGACGCGATGCTTGGCGCCATCGCCGACCATGTGGCAGGCTTGGCACTGGCGAAAGACCTTTTCGCCCTGTTCCACAAGCGCCATGTCCAATGGCTCGGATTCGGGTTCAGCGGCTGCGGCCCCTTCCCCGGCCGCGGCTTCCTGCGCCTGTTCGGCCGATGCCTGGTCCTCGCCCTCGGACTCCTCTTCGGGCGTCACGTCGAGCACCGCCGCACGCATGGTGATCTCCACCTCGTCCTTGCAGTCGCTCATGCAAGGTTCTTGCGTGAAGGTGGGAAACTCCGTCTCCTCGCGGTCGTCGACGATGAAGCCGTCGGCATTGGGCATCTCGACGTCCAGGAAATTGTCCTTGGTCAGCGTGAAATCGTACTCCACCAGATAGTTGGAGTAGAGGATGTAGGCGACGATCGCATAGACCTCGTCGTCGCTGAGCGTTTGCGCGTTGCCATATGGCATCGAGCGATGGACGTAATCCCACGCCGTGGACAGGTAGGGCCAGTAGGATCCCACGGTCTTGACCGGGTCCTTGTCGGCCAGCGTGTCCTCGCCGCCGGCCAGCGGCGGCCAGTTGCCCACGCCCTCGGCAAAGTCGCCGTGACAGACGGCGCATTTTTCCGAGAACAGCATCTCGCCTTCCTCGACCGACCCGGCGCCTTCCGGCAGGCCGGTGCCATCGGGCATGACCTCGTGATTCCAGGCGGCGATCTCCTCGGGCAGCGCCTCGCGGCCCAGGCCGTAGGGTCCGTCGGAAGCTGCCGGCTCGGCATGGGCCACAGTGCCCAGAAGGCCGGCCAGCCCGAACGCGGCACCGCCGCAGAGGTTAAGAGACTTCGACATTTTCTGCCTCCCCGTCCGAATTGACCCACCACGTCTGGATACCGTTGTTGTGATAGATCGAGTTCTCGCCGCGGATCTCGCGCAGCGCGTCCTTGGTGGGCTGCACGTAGCCGGTGCTGTCGTGCGCCCGGCTTTGCAGGAGCATCTCGCTGCCGTCCCACTCGATATCGAGGTAGAACCGCGCCAGCGCCTTGTCCTGGCCCGGTGCGGCCAGCCGCGCGGTCTGCCAGTTCTTTCCGCCGTCGATCGACACGTCCACCTGGGTGATCGCGCCGCGCCCCGACCAGGCCAGCCCGGTGATGACCAGCGGCCCGGGGCCGTGCTTGATCGGCGATTGCGGGCTGGGCGAGGTCACGACGGATTTCGCGTCCATTTCCCATGTCCACTTGCGCGACGTGCCGTCGGCCAGCGTGTCGGTATACTTGCTTGTTTCCTCGCGGCTTTCCACGGGGCCGTCCGTCACCTCGACGCGGCGAAGCCACTTGACCCACATGTTGCCTTCCCAGCCGGGCACCACCAGGCGCACGGGATAGCCGTGCTCCTTGCGCAGCGCCTCGCCGTTGGCCTTGAAGGCGACCAGAACGTCGTCCAGCGCCTTGTCCATCGGGATCGACCGGCCGTTCGACGAGGCGTCGGCGCCCTCGACGAAGACCCACTTGCCCTCGGTCTGCACGCCGGCCTCTTCGAGCAGGGTGCGCAACGGCACGCCGGTGTATTCCATGTTGTGGATCATGCCGTGGGTGAACTGCGCGCCGTTGAGCTGCGCACCGGCCCATTCCATGCCCGTGTTCGCCGCGCATTCACAGAAATAGACGTGCTGTTCACGCGGGAAGCGTTCCAGGTCGTCATAGGTGAAGACCAGCGGCTGATCGACCAGCCCGTTGATCATCAGGCGGTAATCCTGCTTGCGCAACTCGATCGCGCCGGAGTGATGGCGTTCGAACGCGCAGCCCTGCGGGGTGATCGTCCCGTCGAGCGCGTGGATCGGCGTGAAGTTGATCGAACTGATCGTGTCGGCCGTCAACCACTCGACGTTGCGACGCACCACGTCGTCCTCGAACCGGATCGGCATGCCGTAGGGCGTGGCATCCACGCCTTCGCCCAGATACTGTGCCCACGGCTGGGTTTCGGTGATCAGCGGATCGCCCGACGCGCGCGCCGCGCCGGCGCCCGCCACGGTCCCCCCGGCGGCCAGGGCGCCCTTGAGGAACGCGCGCCGCGAGGCCTTGGTGCCCTTGTCACTGGCTGTCATCTCTGTCCTTGCCTCCTCTCAGATCATCAAATTCACAATAATGAATTCGATGCGAAAAGTCATGCTGCATAGCGTCGCGGGCATCACGTGCCAGCGACGGTCACGGTGTCGTTCGGTTCAAGGCTGATGGTGCCCTTCTTGCGGATGTGCGCCTCGACCACGTCCCAGATCGGCGGCCCCTCGGTGCCCTCGTTGACGCTGGCCCAGCCGGCCACGACGTAATTGCGCGACGGGTCGATCGGCTCCCCGGTGCGCAGCAGGGTCATGTCGCTGATGCGTTCCCCCTGCGGCTTGGAAACGTCGATCCGGTAGCCCATGCCGCCGATGCGGACCATGTCCCCGCCCTGCTGGTAGTAGGGGTTGGGATTGAACAGGTTGTCGGCCACGTCCTCGAGCACGACCTTGATGAATTCGCCTGTCATCTCGGTGCGGTAGGCCTCCGGGTAGGTCATCGAGGTGACGTTCCAGATGTCCTCGCGCGTGATGGTCTGCCCGGGGATGAGCGACGGGCCCCAGCGCACGCCCGGCGACATGGCGATGTCCGCGTCCCGCTCCTCGAGCAGCGCATTGCAGATCAGGTCGTCCCACGACCCGTTGAAGTTGCCCCGGCGGTAAAGCAGGCTGTCGGTCTGGCCGATCTCCTCCTCCAGTTCCGCCTTGAAGGGCGCGCGCTGTTCGTCGATCACCTTGGTCATCGCCGGATCCGGTTCGATCACGTCCGAGAACACCGGGATCAGCTTGTGCCGGAAACCCATCATCCGGCCGTCGCGCACGTCGAGGTCGACGCGGCTGACGAACTTGCCGTTGCTGCCGCTGGCGATCAGGACGGTGTCGCCGATCAGGACCGGCTCGGGCAGCGCGTCGTGCGTGTGCCCGGTCAGGATCACGTCGATGCCCTTGACCTGCCCGGCCATCTTCTTGTCCACGTCGAAGCCGTTGTGGCTCAGGCAGACCACCAGTTCCGCGCCCTGGCTGCGCACCTCGTCCACCATCTCCTGCATGCGCTCGTCGCGGATGCCGAAGGAATAGTCGGGGAACATCCAGCCCGGGTTGGCGATCGGCATGTAGGGGAAGGCCTGCCCGATCACGGCGATCTTGGTGCCGCCACGCTCGAAGAACTTGTAGGGGGCGAATTCCGCCGCGGGCTCGTCCCACATCTTGTCGAAGATGTTCTGGCCCAGCGCGGCGAACGGCAGACCGTCCACCAGTTCGCGCACGCGCTCCTGGCCCAGCGTGAATTCCCAGTGGAAGGTCATCGCGTCCGGCTGCAGCGCGTTCATCACGTTGACCATGTCCTGGCCCTCGGTATGGTAGCAGGTGTAGCTGCCGTGCCAGGTGTCGCCGCCGTCCAGCAGCAGCGCGTCGGGCCGGTCGGCCCGGATCCTGTTGACGACGGTCGCCACGCGATCCATGCCGCCGACCTTGCCGTACTCGCGCGCCAGCGCGGTGAAATCGTCATAGGTCAGCGCGTAATGCAACGGCGAGCCGTCCTCGATGCCGTAACGGCGCCGGAAGTCAGCGCCGGTGATATGGGGCACGTCCCCCTTGTTGGGGCCGACACCGATGTTGATCTCGGGCTCGCGGAAGTAGATCGGCTTCAATTGCGCATGGATGTCGGTGACGTGGATCAGCGACACGTTGCCGAAGGTGTCGAAATCCAGGAGCTGGTCCTGCGTCAGGCTCTGCTGCGCGGCAAGGCGTGCCCAGTTGCCGAACCCGCTGGCGCCCACGAGCGCCGATGCGGCCATGCTGACCTGAAGAAAGTCGCGGCGAGAGATCATGTGATACTCCGAGTGGTTTCTGTAGCCCAGGCCCGCCCGCGGGCGGGCTTTCGGCATCCGGCCCCGAGGGCCCGACAGTCAAGTTGGTGTGCTGGCGGCAGCATGGCGGAGGCGACCGGGCCGCCTCCGCCGGTCATGCGATCAGTTGCGGACCGAGGGGCCCTCGACCGACAGGCCGTTGCCCCGGCTGGCCACGTAAAGCTCCAGCGCGACGAAGGCGTCGCTGCCGGGCTTGTAGGTCTCGGCACGGGTGTCGCGGACGCAGCCCTTGAAACGCGCATGCACGGTGTTGAGCTTGGCGTTCTTAAGGCGGTAGGTCGGAAACCCGTTGATCTGCCCCTGGCTGAGGTGGTCGGCGCGGATCATGTTGCCGTAGTTGTCCTCGTGGCAGTTGGCGCAGCTCAATTCCAGCTGCCCGGTGCGGGTGTAGTAGAGTTCCTTGCCCTGCTCCCACATTTCGCGCGCCGGGCCGTCGATCTTGACGTCCACGGGCATGCCGCGCGATTGCACGGCGATCAGCGCCTCCATGTTGGCCATCTCGGTGCTGGTGTAGCCGTAGGGCTCGGCGCCCATGTTCTCGGTGCGGCAGTCGTTGATCTGCATCGCGACCGTCTGGACCTCCCCGGCCTCAGCGTCCCACTTGGGATAGGTCGCGCGAACGCCCTTCATGCTCTCGGCCACATCCTCGTGGCACGACGCGCAGGACTTGCCCTCGGAGCCGGCTTCCCGGTTCCACTGGGCACGGCCCTCGTCAACGAAGATCATGCCGGAGTTGTCGAAGTCGTCCATCTGCAGCGCCTGCGTCTCGTCCGACCGGAAGTGCCAGCCCGACATGATCGTGTCGACCGCCGTGTCGGACATGTGGTCGGGCGCCGCCGTCTTGGTGGTCATCTCGATCTCGCCGTTGACCACCAGCGTATCGTCGTCCGGGTCAGCGCTGGCCAGGCCCGGCGCCGCGACGAGCAGCGCAGCGATTGCAGCCTTTGCTTGCATTCTCATTTAGTTTTACCTCCCTTGGGCCGCCGGCCCGCCCCGTCAGGGCGCGGGCGCGGCCAGCCCCTCCTGTCGCGTGTTTGCCTCAGCCGACCTTCACGGCCTTCGACGTCTCGTAGACGGAGCCGTCGTCGTCGTGCCAGGTGAACTTGAATTCACCGGCCTCCGGGACGGTCGCCTCGAACTCGAAGTACGGGTTCGTCGAGATCGCCGGCTCCATCTTCACGTCGATCACGTTCTCGCCGTTGAAGTCACAGGTGAAGCGATGGATGATCGAGCGCGGGATGACGTTGCCGTCGCTGTCCTTGCGCTGACCCGATTCCATCTTGTGGCTGATCAACGTCTTGATGGTGACGACCTCGCCGGCCTCGGCCGAGCGGGGCACCTTCACGCGGGGGCGAACATTCTCTGCCATGTCTTGTCTCTCCTTAGCTCGATCAGCCGCCGCAGCCGCCGATTGTGACTTTCACGGTCTTGGTGGTCTTGGCGAAGCTGCCGTCGGCCATCTTGGCCACTGCGACCACGTCCTGCGTGCCGGCCAGGCGGATCCGCGTCTTGGCGCGGTGCGCGCCGGCCAGCGGGCCGAAGTTGAAGGTGGCCACGGGCGGCGTCGGGTTGCCGTCGGCCAGCACCATGATCGCGCTCGCGCCCTCGGCACTGACCTCGATCGGAACGGTGTTGCCGTTCTCGGCGATCTCGGGTGCGTCGAGGTTGACGCCGCCCTCGGCGACGTCGGCGCCGCCGGTGAACTCGTCGATCAGGGCCTTCGTGGCGTCCGCCTCGGCCAGGGCGGGCATCGGAAGGATCGCCGCCGCGGTGGCCGCGCCGCCGATCGCCAGGGTTTCGCGTCTCGTGAATTCCATTGTCATCTCCTTGCGTCCAACTTCCGGGTCACCCGTCCGACAGCGTCATCAGGAAAGCGACCACGTCCTCGATCTGCTGCGCGGTAAGCAGCGGCGGCAGGGGCTCCTCGGCCGCCGTGCCGGTGAAGGCGTCGCCGGGACGAACGAAGCCTTCGGTCTTGTAGTAGGCAGGCATCATCGATCCCGGGAACGTCTTCTTCGCGTTCGCGACGATCCCGCGGAGCTGTGCCTCGCTCCAGCGGTCCCCGGCACCGTCAAGCATCGGCCCGATCTCGCCATGGAACGGCGCATCCTTGAGCGCGCCGACCTCGTGGCAGGAAATGCAGTTGCCGATGGACTTGGTCTTCATGACCATTGCACCGTTCTCGGGATCACCCGGCTTGCCGGTCAGCGATTCCGAGACGGCACCGTATTCGCCGAACTGCACCTCGCCGGGCGCGACGGACTCGGCCTGTGCCGCCCCCGCGGTGACGACAGCCGCCGCCAGGATTGCCGTTGAAAACTTCATGTCTCCTCCCATGGCTACCATGTTGTTTGCTTGGTTAGCTTTGCATACGATAGTTTACGGCAGGTCCGCAACGCAACAACGAATTCACGATTGTGAATTATTTCTGTGCGCCGGGGGCTGCATTTACTCTTCTTGCGCGGCCTGGCGCTCGCGGATGCGCCGGGCATGGTAACGCTGGAAATCCTCATCGTTATCAAGCGCGTAGCGTTTTTCATTGACCCAGGTCAGCATGTCCAGCGTGGTCTGCCAGCCGAAGGCGCCGGGCATCTCGGCAACCGCCGCCTGTTTGGCGGACTCGCCCTCTTGAACCTCCTCGGGCAGAAACAGGACGGTGGGCGTGAAGAGAATCCCCCACTTGCGCGCCAGGGCCTTTTCCCCAAGCACCTCGCCGTCGAAATCGGTCACCTCGCGGTTGCCGTGCAGGTTCAGCTGCACGACGAAGAAGTTGTTGCGGATGTAGTCCGCGATCTCGGGGCGCGGGTAGACCTCCTCGTGCATCTTCTTGCAGTAGATGCAGCCGCGCTGCTCGAACATCAGGGCCATGCGCTTGTCCTCGGCATTGGCCTCGGCCAGATCCTCGCGCAGGTCGAGGAACGTCTGGCGCATCCAGTCGGTCTTGTGCAGGCCGTCGTCGCCGACTTCCGCCGCCGCGGCCGGCACGGCCATCGCCACCAGAGCGGCGAGTGTCACGAGAATTCGTTTCATGTCTTCCTCCCTTGTTTTCCCGACGTCATCCCATCTGCCCGAACGCGGGGAACCAGCGGATCATCGCGTCCGCGATCAGGTTGACGGCATTGGTCGCGATCAGCACGGCAAAGACGATCAGCATCGCGCCCATCGCCTTTTCCGCGTGCCCGACGTATTTCCGGTTGCGCTGCATCCATGCCAGGAACGGCTTGGCGAACAGCGCGGCCACGATGAAGGGCGCCGTCATCGCCAGGCCGTAGACCAGCAGCAGGCTGCCCCCCCGCCCCAGGTCGCCCATGCCGCTGGCGACCATCAGGATCGAGGCCAGCGCGGGCCCGACGCAGGGCGTCCAGCCGAAACCGAACGCCAGCCCCATCAGGTAGGCGCCGAGCACCGTCGTGGGCTCCGCCGTGCTTTCGATCTTGGCCTCGCGGTACAGCAAGGGGATGCGCAGGAGACCGAGGAAATGCAGACCGAAGACCGCCAGCAACGCGGCGGCAACGTAGCTGAGCGGTTGTTTCCACTGCGCGAAGGCCTGCCCCAGCGCCGTGGCCCCCATGCCCAGCAACACGAAGATGGTGGTCACGCCCAGCGCGAACATCACCGCGGAGACGACAAGACGCTTCTGCGCACCCGCCGCGATGGCGCCGTCGTCGCGCAACTCGGTCATCGAGATGCCGGCCATGTAACACAGGTAGAATGGCACCATGGGCAGGATACAGGGCGTGAAAAAGGACAGCAGCCCCGCCATTGCCGCGCCGGCGAAGGAAATCTCGAGCATCCCGTCTTCCTTGTGTAATTCACATATTCAGATTACGTTGTATCTCTACTGCACGTCAATCGGGTGCCCCATGACCCTGCGTTTCCTCCTTCCGGCCCTTCTGGGGATCGCCTTGATGATCGGCAGCCACGGCCGGGCGGCCGAGTTGATCATGGTCGAGCGGAAGGGATGCCATTACTGCATCGCGTGGAAGGAAGACCTCGGCCCGATCTACCCCAAGACGGACGAGGGGGCGTTCGCGCCGCTGCGAATCGTCGACATGGGCGATGCGCCTCCGCCGGACGTCACGTTCGACCGCGATGTTGTCTTCACCCCCACCTTCGTGCTCGTCCGGGACGGCGCGGAACTGGGCCGGATCGAAGGGTATCCGGGCGAGGATTTCTTCTGGGGGCTGCTCGCCATGCTGCTCGAGGAGAACACCGATTTTGCGCCGGACGGAAAAAGCAACTAGAAATGAGGCGTTGTGCGCCCTGTGCGCACCCGTCATGGCCAATCGGTGTGAAGCGATGGGATTGCCCGTTTTCGATGGAAGCATCAGCGAAGAAGAGATGGACCGCATGGTCGAGAACGCGACCACGGCCTCCAACTTCCTCAAGGCCATCAGCCACGAGGGGCGGCTCATGATCCTGTGCCACCTTGTTTCGGGCGAGAAATCCGTTACCGAACTGGAGGATCTCCTGTCGGCCCGGCAGGCGGCCGTGTCGCAACAGCTGTCGCGGCTCCGGCTCGAGGGGCTCGTGGTGCCGCGGCGCGAGGGCAAGGCGATATATTACCGTTTGGCCGATGATCGTCCGAAACGTATACTCGAGGTCGTCTACGAGTTGTTCTGCGCCGACGAGGATGAGGACGGCGCCGCCTGACCGGCGCGCGTGGCGCGAACGCCTCGACCGGGGGAGGAGGAGCGATGTACGACTGGATTTCCGATCACGCGCTGGTCGCGCTCGTCGGGGCGGTCACGGGCGTCCTGCTGGGGCTGGCGGCGCGGATGGGCCGGTTCTGCACCATGGGCGCGATCGAGGACCTGCTCTACGGCAACTCGGGCACGCGCATGCGCATGTGGGTGCTGGCCATCGGGGTGGCCACGCTGGGCACCTTCGCGCTGGCCGCGAACGGCATGATGCGCCCCGAGGCCTCGTTCTACCTGTCGATCCGCTGGATGCCGCTGGCCTCGGTCCTGGGCGGGCTGATGTTCGGCTACGGCATGGCGCTGGCGGGCAACTGCGGCTACGGCGCCATCGCGCGGCTGGGCGGCGGGGACATCCGCGCCTTCGTGATCGTGGTGGTCATGGGGGTTTCGGCCTACGCCGTGCTGCTGGGGCCCCTGGCCTACCTGCGCAACTGGGTCTTCCCGCAGGCCGATGTCGTGAACGAGACGCCGCCCGGGCTGGCGCATCTTGCCGGCAGTGCCACGGGCCTGCCGCCGACGGCCGTCGGCATCGCCATCGGCCTGCTCATCGTGCTCGGGGCGCTGGCGTCGCGGACCTTCCTGTCCGATGCGAAATCCGTGTTCTGGGGCATCGTCGTCGGCCTTGCCATCACGGGGGGCTGGGCCGGCAGCTACTGGGTCGCCACCCAGGGTTTCGCCGCGATGCCCGTGGTCTCGCACAGCTTCTCGGCGCCGGTGGGCGAATCGCTTCTCTACATGATGACGGGATCGGCCCGCGCGCCCTCGTTCGCCGTGGGCTCGGTCGCCGGCGTGGTCCTCGGCGCCTTCGCGGGGTCGCTGTTCAAGGGCCATTTCCGCTGGGAAGCCTGCGAGGACCCGCGCGAACTGCGCCGCCAGATCGGCGGCGCCGCCCTGATGGGCGCGGGCGCGGTGATTGCCATGGGCTGCACGGTGGGCCAGGGGCTGTCGGCCTTCTCGGTGCTCAGCTTCTCGGCGCCGGTCACCTTCCTGTCGATCTTCGCCGGCGCGGCACTGGGCCTGCGCCAGCTGATCGAGGGATTCCAGCCCGCGGAATGAGCCCGCCCGGCCCCGCCGGCAACGCGGGGCCGGCGCTGCCGGTCACTCGGCGGCGACGCGGTGCTCGGCGAAGGCATCGTCGAGCTCGGTATGGGCCAGGTGGTTGGTGTAGTTCGACAGCGTCTTGACCGCCATGGCCAGCACGACCTCCAGCATGTGCGCCTCGGAATAGCCGGCGGCCTTGAACGCCTCGGCCTCCGCGCGGGTCGGCAGACCGCGCGTTTCCCACACGTGATGCGTGAACCGTGCCAGCGCGTCGAGCTTTTCGTCATCCATCGGGCGCCCGTCGCGCAGCGCCGCGGTGTTTTCCGGCGACAGCTTCGAGACGTTCACCGCCAGCATGGAATGCGCCGCGGTGCAGTAGTCGCAGCCGTTGGCCATCGAGATCGTCAGGAACACGACCTCCTGCTCGGGCGGGGTGAAGCGGCCCGAATTGCGGAAGTGGTCATACCCGTGAAGATAGGTCGACAGGACGCCGGGATTGATCGCCATCGCGCGGTACATGTTGGGCACGAAGCCGAGCTTGGCGCGGGCGCCGTCGAGCATCTCCTTGGCTTGGCCTTCGGCGGCGTCATCGCTGACGGGCGGGGTTTCGAGACGATACTCTGCGGTCATGGGGCCTCCTCTTGGCGTGTTTCGCCGGCACGCTAAGGGCCGCGGCCCGGCAATGCCAAAACACGACCGGTCACCATCACGCGACCGCAGCGTGACCCTCCGACGCTCAGCCGCCGTGGCGGCGCAGCTCGGTGCGTGCAACCTGCCTGCGGTGGACGGCATCCGGCCCGTCGGCCAGCCGCAGCGTGCGCGCGTGCGTCCACATCGCCGCCAGCGGCGTGTCCTGCGAAATGCCCTGCCCGCCGAACACCTGGATGGCCTCGTCGATCACGCGCAGCGCCACCCGCGGCGCCACGACCTTGATCTGGTGAATCCACGGCGCGGCCGCCCGCGCGTCGCCCCCGTCCATCATCCACGCGGCCTTGAGACACAGCAGCCGGGCCTGCTCGATCTCCATGCGCGCCTCGGCGATGATGTCGAAGTTCGCGCCCAGCTGCGCCAGCGGCTTGCCGAAGGCCTCGCGCGACTGCGCGCGCTCGCACAGCATCGCAAGCGCCGCCTCGGCCATGCCGATGGCACGCATGCAGTGGTGGATCCGACCGGGCCCCAGGCGCCCCTGCGCGATCTCGAATCCGCGCCCCTCGCCCAGCAGGAGGTTTTCGGCCGGCACGCGCACGTTGGAAAACCGGATGTGCATGTGCCCGTGCGGCGCGTCGTCGTGGCCATAGACCTCCATCGGGCGCAGCACCTCGATGCCGGGGGTGTCGGCCGGAACGACGATCATGGAGTGACGCTTGTGCCTGGGCGCGTCATCATCGCCCGTGCGCACCATCACGATGTAGACCGCGCAGCGCGGGTCGCCCGCGCCGGAGGCCCACCACTTCTCGCCGTCGAGCACACAGGCGTCCCCGTCGCGCACGCAGGACATGGCGATGTTGGTGGCGTCCGAGCTGGCGACCCGGGGCTCGGTCATGAGATAGGCCGACCGGATCTCGCCCTCAAGCAGCGGCGCGAGCCAGCGCTCTTTCATCGCCTCGGAGCCGTAGCGCTGGAAGACCTCCATGTTGCCGGTGTCCGGCGCCGAGCAATTGAACACCTCAGCCGCCAGCGGCGTCTTGCCCATCTCCTCGGCGAAATAGGCGTATTCGACCGTGGTCAGACCCGCCCCCCCCGCGCTGTCGGTCAGCCAGAAATTCCACAGGCCGCGCGTGCGCGCGGTCGCCTTGAGGCCCTCGAGGATCTCCGCCTGCCGGTCGGTGTATTGCCAACGGTCGCCCTTTCCGATCTCGGCGCGATAGGCCGCCTCCATCGGCGCGATCTCGTCGCGGATCATCGCCACCACCTTGTCCAGCAACTCCGCCTTTTCCGGCCTGATCCCGAGGTCCATCCGCACGCCCGTGCCCTCCCTGCCTTGAGTGTTCGCCGAACTGAACAGCAAGGCGCACACCGAGTAAAGGGGAACCGCCGCCGCAGGGGGCCACGCCGCGCGAAGGGGGCGCTGCCCCCTCTTGGCCTGCGGCCAATTCACCCCCGGAGTATTTGCCCCAAGGTTAAGATCCGGCCCGATCCCGGCTTCACCTTGGCCGAAATACTCCCGCCGGAGGCATCCCGGCGGCGCCGCGCGCGCAGGCGGGCCCTTTCCCCGCGCGGCCCGCGCATTACACTGCCGCGCATGCAGGCGCCGCTTTTCATCGGCTCGGAAATCTACCGCGGCTCCAGCTACGGGCCGCGTCACCCGCTATCGATCCCGCGGGTGCCGACCGTTACCGACCTGTGCCGCGCGCTGGGGTGGCTGACGCCGGCGCAATACCGCACCAGCCCGCGGGCGCGCCCGGCGGCGCTGACGGGCTTTCACACCCCGCGCTACGTCGCGGCGCTTGAACGGGCCGAGGCGGCGGGCGCGGTGGACGCGGCCACGCGCACGCGGCACGGGCTGGGCACGCTGTCGAACCCCGTCTTCAACGAGATGTTCCGGCGCCCCGCCACGGCGGCCGGCGGCTCGCTCCTGGCGGCCGAGTTGCTGCGCGACGGCGGGATCGTGTACAATCCCGGCGGTGGCACGCACCACGGGCTGGCCGATCGCGCCAGCGGTTTCTGTTACCTCAACGACCCCGTGCTCGCGTTGCGTGCGCTGTTCGCGCAGGGACTGTCGCGGATCGCCTACGTCGACATCGACGCGCACCACTGCGATGGCGTCGAGGACGCGCTGGGCGGCACCGAGGGGCTGGTGACCATCTCCACCCACGAGGAAGGGCGCTGGCCCTTCACGGGGCGGCTGGAGGACGACGCGCGCGGCACCGCTTTCAACCTGCCGCTGCCGCGCGGCGCGGGCGACGCCGACTTCGCGCTGGCGCTGCACGAGCTGATCCTGCCCGCCGTGGCGCGGCACCGCCCGCAGGCCATCGTGCTGCAATGCGGGGCCGATGCCGTGGCCGAGGATCCGCTGGCGCGGTTGGCGCTGTCGAACAACGCGCACTGGCAGGCGGTTGCCGGGCTGATGCCGCTGGCGCCGCGGCTGCTGGTCCTTGGCGGGGGTGGCTACAACCCCTGGACGGTGGGCCGCCTCTGGGCCGGCGTCTGGGCCACGCTGAACGGCCGCGAGATCCCCGACCGCCTGCCGCCGGCCGCGCAGGAGGTGCTGGGGGCGCTGACATGGAACCGCCGCGGGGGCGGGCCGCGCCCCGACCATTGGATGCGCACGTTGCGCGACGACGCGCCCCGAGCGGCCGTGTCGGACACCGTGCGCGCCCGCGTGCGTCACCTGCGCGGGCGGCTGGCCGCGCAGGTCTGACCCCTTGCAATCGCCCGGGCACCGGGCAAAGGCTGGCGCAACAGCGAGGACAGCCCATGACACGCCACGACGCGCCCGACGACCCCGACCCCTTCGCCACGCCCGCCGACACGCTGGGCCTGCCGCCCGAGGAGATGCGGCGGCTGGGCCACAAGGTCGTCGACATGGTCGTTGACCGCGCCATGCGCCGCAACGCCGAGCCGGCGGTCGCCGCCGACACGCCCGGCGCTCTGGCCGAACGGCTGGGCGGGCCGCTGCCGGAGGCGCCCGGCGATCCCGACGCCGCGCTCGAGCTGATGGCCGAGGTCGCGCTTGCGCGGATGCAGCACGGCGACCACCCGCGGTATTTCGCGCGGGTGCCGGGGCCCGCCGCCTTCGCCGCGATCCTGGGCGACTGGATGGGCACCGGCTTCAATGCCATTTGCGCCAGCTGGGGCGGCGCGGCAGGCCCCGCCACCGTGGAAACCACCGTCATCGACTGGCTGGCCCAGATGCTCGGGCTGCCGGCGCATACCGAGGGCGTGCTGCAGTCGGGCGGGTCGATGGCCAGTTTCACCGCGCTTTGCGCGGCGCGGCACGCGATCGGGCAAGGGGTCGCCTACCTGACAGACCAGACGCATGCCTCCTTGGCGCGCGACCTGCACGAGATGGGCCTGCACGAGTCGGAGATCCGCGTGCTGCCCTCCGACGATGCCTTCCGCATGGACCCGGGCGCGCTGCGCGCCGCGCTGGCCGAGGACCGCGCGGCAGGTCGCCGCCCCATGGCGGTGATCGCCTCGGCCGGCACGACGAACACGGGCGCGACCGACCCGCTGGACACGCTGGCCGACATCTGCGCGGCCGAAGCGATCTGGCTGCACGTCGACGGGGCCTATGGCGCGCCGGCGGCGATCACCGAGCGCGGCCGCGCCGAGCTGGCCGGGCTGGCCCGGGCGGATTCGCTGGTGCTCGACCCGCACAAGTGGCTGTTCCAGCCCTACGACCTGGGCGTGTGCCTCGTCACGCGGCCGGGCGCGCTGGAGCGGGCTTTCGCGATGAGCCCGGAATACCTGCGCGACGTACAGACGGCCGGCGAAGTCAGCTACGGCATGCGCAGCCTCGAGTTGTCGCGCCGGTCACGCGCGCTCAAGCTGTGGATGTCGCTTCGCACCTATGGCGCGGGCACGTTCCGCGAGGCTGTCGCGCGCGGCATTGCCCTGGCCGAGACGGCCGAGGCGCACCTGCGGCAGGCCCCCGAGACCTGGGAGGTGAGTTCGCCCGCGCGGCTGGGGATCGTGTGCTTCACGCTGAAGGGGGCGGATGCAAAGACCCACGCGGCCCGCGCCGCGCGCCTGTCGGAGTCGGGCTTCGCCTGCGTGTCCTCCACCGTGCTGAAGGGCAAGCCGGCGCTGCGGCTGTGCACGATCAACCCGCTGACCACCCCCGAGGACATAACGCGGACCATAGACAGGCTGGCCGAGGCGGATACCGGCGGCTGATGCCGGAGCCGGGGACTGCGGGCATCGGCGTGCGTCCGTGTGCAGGATGAACGGCCCCATCTCCGCGGCCGCGACCACGGCGCTTCCCGCTCGGGGACGCGGTGCAGGCGGTCCTGCCCCGGGCGTCACGGTTCGTCGCCGAACACCGCGACGGCCAGTGAATCCTTCGAATCCTTTTTCGGATCAACTGCCTGGGAGAGTGATGGTGCGGTCGAGAAGATTCGAACTTCCACGGGTGTTACCCCACAACGACCTCAACGTTGCGCGTCTACCAATTCCGCCACGACCGCACGTGATCCGGTAGGTGCCGCGGCATATACGCATTATGGCCGCGCTTGAAAAGGGGCAAATCGCATCCCGGCGAAACGCGATTTCACGGGACGTGGGGGCGGGCCGCGAACGGCCCGCCCCGGCGCGTCATTGCGAGACCTGGAACACCGGCAGAGGTTCGCCCTGCGTGGATACGGGCGCCGGGCCACCCGACGCCTGGCCGCCCGAGAGCGCCATCGTCGCCTGGTGCAGCAGCGTGCCGCGATTCGCCTGCTCGGGGGCGAAGACGGGAGTTGCCCCGCCGTCCAGCGCGTCGACCGCCATGGTGTACCAGTCCTGCGCGAGATCGGCGCGTTCGGGCGTGCCGAAGCCCTTGGACAGGTGATGGCCCAGAAGCTCGGCGTAGGGTTTCTCGCCCAGCGCGACCAGGGTCATAGCCCCGGCGATGGCCGGTGTCATCTCGTCGCGGCGATACCCGGAAGCCAGGCAGATGCGCGCGGTGGTCGACAGCTGGTCCGTCGTCATGTCGGCGCCGAGGACGAACTGGCGCACGTCCGAAAGCACCGCGTCACGCCCGGCTTCGCCGGCGCGGGCGACGTAGTCCGACATCGCCTTGCCGAAGGAATCGCACTTGGCGTCGATCTGCGCGGGGCTGGCCCCCTGCACCGAGCCGGCCAGGTCCTCGCCCGCCGCGATGGCGTAGGTCCGCGCGAGGCAGAACTGCTCGCTCAGCACGAACTCGGGGTCGTTCATCTCGGACACGGTGGTGAACCCGCCGTTGGCGTTGGTCAGCATGTTGACCCTGTTGCAGTGATCGCCCAGGGATTTCTGCGGCTTGGCGGTCTCGAACACCGGCAGGCTGCCCTGGTCGCCCGAGGAGGCCGTTCCCGAACGGGCCGCGGCCATGGTCGTCTGGTCGCCGCCGGTCGTACCCTGCGCGCCGCCACTGGCCATCTGCGTGTCCTGCCCCTGCGCAAGGCGGCAGGAGCCGCCGGTGCAGGTGAAGCTGGCCGGCTGCGGGTCATGCACCAGCAGTTCGTTGCGCACGTAGCCCTGGGGTGTCGACGCGAAGACCAGGCTCTTGCACTGGTCGGCGTTGCACCAGAAGCTCGACCCGCTGACCGAGGTATCGAGGATGTAATCGTTGTTGCCGTCGCCGTTCAGGTCCGCGAGCTGGATGAAGCCCGCGCGCTGAAGCAGTTGCTCGGCCGAGGGATCGCTGCTGCGCGCGACCTCGTCGATGGCGTTCGACACCGCCGGCGGCAGCCCGGCATAACCCGAAAGCCGCGTCTGCCCGCCGGTCAGCGCCTTGCGCTGTTCCAGCAGCAGCGCGCGCACGCCGTTGGGGTCCTGGCTGATCAGCCGGTTCACCTCGGGGCCGCCGGCCTGGCCGCGCTGGTAGGCCGCCAGCAGCAGGCTTTTCTGGAAGTTGGTCAACTGCCCGCTTGCCGGGTAGTTCATGAAGCCCTGGTAGCGCGAGATCGCGTTGCGCGTGTTGGGGCCCAGCACACCGTCGACGACGCCCGCGTTGAACCCGAAGTAGTTCAGCGAGGTCTGGATCTGGCGGCGCTCCTGCACCACGGCGGCCGAGGCGCCGGGGCGGTAGACGCGTTCGCGCACCACCGTGGTCGTCCGGCGCTTCTGCTCGTTCTGTTTGGCCACGCCGGTGACGATCGCACTGCCGATCATGCCACCCACGAGCCCGCCGAGGAACTCGTTGTCCGCACGCGCGGCGGTGGTCGATGTGGCAAGGATCGCGGCAATCAGCATGGCCTTGGTCGACCGTTGGAATGGCATGGTCGGTTTTCCTCCGTGTGAAAAGGTAATACGGAAGCATAGCACAGGCCCGGCCCGGACCGGGACTCCAAATTTCCGCCCGCGCAACCGCCGGAGCCGCCCCTTGGTCGAGTGGATCACGTCAACCCAGCCCGTCGATTTCCGCACCGCCGAACGCGTCATGGAAGGGCGCGTCGCGGCGATCCGCGCCGGCGAGGCCGACGAATGCATCTGGCTGCTGGAGCACCCGCCGCTGTACACCGCGGGAACGAGCGCGCGTCGCGAAGACCTCGTCAGCCCGGACCGCTTTCCGGTCTACGAAACGAAACGCGGCGGGCAATACACCTATCACGGGCCGGGCCAGCGGGTCGTCTACGTCATGCTCGATCTCGACCGGCGCGGGCGCGACGTTCGGTCGTTCGTCGCCGCGCTGGAGGCCTGGGTCATCGCCACGCTCGACCAGTTCAACGTGCGCGGCGAGATCCGCGAGGGCCGCGTCGGCGTCTGGGTGGTGCGCGACGACAAGCCGCGCACCGAGACCGGGCAACCGCCCGAGGACAAGATCGCGGCCATCGGGATCCGGCTGCGCAAGTGGGTCAGCTTCCACGGCATCTCGATCAACGTCGAGCCGGACCTCGACCACTTTGCCGGCATCGTGCCATGCGGCATCTCTGACCACGGGGTGACCTCGCTGGTGGACCTCGGCCTGCCGGTAACGCTGGGCGACGTGGACACGGCACTGCGGCGCACCTTCGACGCCCACTTCGGCCCAGCGGCGGGCGACGCAGCGGAAACCTGAGTCTTTCTGATGTCATCAATCTCTCACGTCTCAGACATCGGCGGCAACTACGAATAACGGACCCCTTGTCACCGTTCCCGAGAGGAGAGACCGATGAAAGATATCGACACCGTCAACATGTCCGCCGACGACTGGGACGAGCAGAATTTCCCGCGTCCCGAGACCAACGACTTCGACCGGGTGGTCGAGCGCGCAATCTCGCGCCGCGGCTTTCTGGGCGGTGTGCTGGCCTTCGGGTCGGGCGCCGCGGCGATGGGCAACGGCCTGCTGAGCGGAACCTCGGCCGAGGCGCAGGCGGCGTCCAGTCGCTTTCCCTTCACCCCCATCGACATCCAGACCGATTTCGACGTGCATGTCCCCGAGGGCTATTCCTGGCAAACGATGATGCGCTGGGGCGATCCCTTGTTCTCGGATGCCGATGGCTATGACGTGAACGCGGGCGGCGGCCCGGTCGAGGGCTCCGACCGTGTCTTCGGCGAGAACACCGACGGGATGGAGACCTTCGCGCTGAATGGCCGTACGATCCTCGCGATCAACAGCGAATACACCAACCGCGGCACCAACCTGCCGGCCGAGCAGGAGGGTGTGCCCGCCAATGCCGGCGACGTGCGCAAGCTGCAGAACCTGCAGGGCGTGACCGTGGTGGAAGTGGCCGAGGGCGAAAACGGTTAGTCGATCGTCACCGACAGCCCCTACAATCGTCGCATCCATCACAACACGCCCATGCGGATCGTCGGCCCCGCCGCCGGGCACGACCTGCTCAAGACCGCGGCCGATCCGACCGGCACGCAATCGCTGGGCACGATGAACAACTGCGGCTCGGGCCGCACGCCCTGGGGCACCTACCTGACCTGCGAAGAGAACTTCAACGGCTACTTCGGCTCGACCGCCGAGCCGCAGGACCAGAAACCCAACGCGCTGGTCGATGGCTATGCCCGCTACGGCATCGGCACCGATGGCTGGGGCTACGATTACCACAAGTGGGACGCGCGCTTCGACACCGCGCAGAACCCCAACGAACCGCACCGCGTCGGCTGGGTCGTCGAGATCGACCCGACCGACCCCGAGAGCACACCCGTCAAGCACACCGGCCTGGGCCGCTTCAAGCACGAGAACGCCGAGGTCGTTCTGGCCGCCGACGGGCGCGTGGTCGTCTACATGGGCGACGACGAGCGCGGCGAGTTCATGTACAAGTTCGTTTCCGACGGCACCTATGCGCCCGGCGGCCCGACCGAAGGCCTGCTGGACGAGGGCACGCTATACGTGGCCAAGTTCAACGACGACCAGACCGGCGAATGGCTGCCCCTGACGCCCGGGACCACGGGCATGGAGAGCGAGGCGGAAATCCGCATTTTCGCCCGCAAGGCCGGTTCCGCCGTGGGCGCGACCACCATGGACCGCCCCGAGTGGATCTCGGTGAACCCGCACGCGGTCGAGGGCTACTGCTGCCTGACCAACAACCGCAACCGCGGCGTCAAGCCCAACGCGGGCGGCGACGAGACCCCGGTGGGCGGCCCCAACCCGCGCGAGGTCAACCACTACGGCCAGATCGTGCGCTGGATGCCGCACGCCGACGATCATGCCGCCGAGACCTTCGACTGGGATCTCTACGTCATGGCCGGCAACCCGACGGTGCATGACGATGCCTACGCCGGGTCGGCCAACATCACGCCGGGCAACATGTTCAACTCGCCCGACGGGATGGCCTTCGACAGCAGCGGCCTCGTCTGGATACAGACCGATGGCGATTACGACAACGAGGGCGATTTCGCCGGGATGGGCAACAACCAGATGCTGGTGGGCGACCCGGTCACGGGCGAGATCGCGCGCTTCATGACCGGCCCCTACGGCTGCGAGGTCACGGGCCTGTGCTGGTCGAACGACCGGCGCACCATGTTCGTGGGCATCCAGCACCCGGGCGGCAGCTGGCCCGACGGCGAGGGGCTGCCCCGCTCATCGGTGATCGCCGTCTCGCGCCGCGATGGTGCGCCGGTCGGCTGATCCGGCGGCGCGCGCCCGGGCGGCCGCGGGATCGCCCGGGCGCGACATTTTTTCTTGATCCAGATCAAACTCCGACGTTGCCGCCGCGGGAAAAGAATTCTAGAACTTGCATCAACGCGAATGCGACATCGCGCGTTGAAAGTCGCGTGCGGACGATATTCTCAGCAGGAGGCAACATAATGGCAGACGCAGCCATTCACGGCCATGAGCATGATGACGAACGCGGGTTCTTCACCCGCTGGTTCATGTCCACGAACCACAAGGATATCGGTATCCTTTACCTGGTCACCTCGGCCGTGGTCGGGCTGATCGCGGTGCTGTTCACCGTCTACATGCGCATGGAGCTGATGGAGCCCGGCGTGCAGTACATGTGCATGGAGGGGGCGCGCTTCACCGCCGCGGCGGCCGGCGAATGCACCCCCAACGGGCACCTGTGGAACGTGCTGATCACCTACCACGGCATCCTGATGATGTTCTTCGTGGTGATCCCGGCGCTGTTCGGCGGTTTCGGCAACTACTTCATGCCGCTGCAGATCGGCGCGCCCGACATGGCCTTCCCGCGCATGAACAACCTCAGCTACTGGATGTACGTCGCCGGCACCGCGCTGGGCGTCGCTTCTCTGCTGGCGCCGGGCGGCAACGCGCAACTCGGCTCGGGCGTGGGCTGGGTGATGTACCCGCCGCTGTCGACGAACGAGGCGGGCATGTCGATGGACCTCGCGATCTTCGCGGTGCACGTCTCCGGCGCGTCCTCGATCCTCGGCGCGATCAACATGATCACGACCTTCCTGAACATGCGCGCACCGGGCATGACGCTGTTCAAGGTGCCGCTGTTTTCCTGGTCGATCTTCGTCACCGCCTGGCTGATCCTGCTGGCGCTGCCGGTTCTCGCGGGCGCGATCACCATGCTTCTGACCGACCGCAACTTCGGCACCACCTTCTTCGACCCCGCCGGCGGCGGCGACCCCGTGCTCTACCAGCATATCCTGTGGTTCTTCGGGCACCCGGAGGTCTACATCATCATCCTGCCGGGCTTCGGGATCATCAGCCACGTCATCGCGACCTTCTCGCGCAAGCCGATCTTCGGCTACCTGCCGATGGTCTGGGCGCTGATCGCCATCGGATTCCTGGGCTTCGTCGTCTGGGCGCACCACATGTACACCGTCGGCATGAGCCTGACGCAGCAGTCCTACTTCATGCTGGCCACGATGGTGATCGCCGTGCCGACCGGGGTTAAGGTGTTCAGCTGGATCGCGACGATGTGGGGCGGCTCGATCGAGTTCAAGACGCCGATGCTATGGGCCTTCGGCTTCCTGTTTCTGTTCACCGTCGGCGGCGTGACGGGCGTCGTGCTCAGCCAGGCCGGCGTGGACCGCGCCTACCACGACACATACTACGTCGTGGCGCACTTCCACTACGTGATGAGCCTCGGCGCCGTGTTCGCCATCTTTGCCGGCATATACTTCTACTTCGGCAAGATGACGGGCCGCCAGTACCCCGAGTGGGCCGGCAAGCTGCACTTCTGGGCGATGTTCATCGGGTCCAACCTGACGTTCTTCCCGCAGCACTTCCTGGGTCGCCAGGGCATGCCGCGGCGCTACATCGACTACCCCGAGGCCTTCGCCACCTGGAACTACTGGTCGTCGATCGGCGCGTTCATCGCCTTCGCCAGCTTCGTGTTCTTCTTCGGTGTCGTGCTTTACTCGCTGTTCCGCGGGGCGCGCGTGACCGAGAACAACTACTGGAACGAATACGCCGACACGCTGGAGTGGACCCTGCCCTCGCCACCGCCGGAGCACACCTTCGAAACGCTCCCCAAGCGCGAGGACTGGGACAAGGGCCACGCGCACTGAGCGCGCGGCCGAACCGAACGAACAGGCGGGCCCGGCAAGCGTCAGGGCCCGCTTTTTTTCGAACCTGCCCGACGGGCCTTTTCCAACCCGCGGGCGACACTAGAACCCGGTCATGCCCTACGAATGGTCCAGACAGACGGGCGCGGACGCGGCCGATGTGACACGGCTCGATCTCTGGCCGCACCGCTCGCTGCCGCGCCGCGGGTTCGCGGCCTTCATCCTCGCGACCTTCACGCTGATCACGATTCCCCTCTACCCGCTGCTTGGTACGGTGGTGCTGTGGGGCCTGCTGCCGTTCATGCTGCTGGCGGTCGGCGGGCTGTGGTGGGCGCTGGAACGCTCCTACCGCACCGCCGAGTTGCACGAGGCGCTGATCATCGGGCCAGTGCACACCCACCTGCTGCGCCGCAACCCGGATGGCGGCACGCAGGAATGGGATTGCAACAGCTACTGGGCCAGGGTCGAGATGCACCCCAAGGGCGGGCCGGTGGAGCACTACATCACGCTCACGGGAAGGGGCCGTCAGGTCGAGATCGGATCGTTCCTGTCGGAAGACGAGCGCAAGACGCTCTACGGCGAACTTGCCGAGGCCCTGCGCCGGGCACGGGCCGGCTGAGCGAACGCGGGCGCACGTGGCATCGGCCGCGCCAAGCCTAACCGCTCAGCCGGTTCTTCACCTTCGGGCCGACCACGCCGAAATCCATCTGGCCGCTGTATCTCTGCTTGAGCACGCCCATGACCTTGCCCATGTCGCGGATGGATTTCGCGCCCACCTCGGCAATCGCCTCGTCGATCGCGCCCTCGACATCCGCGTCATCAAGCTGCGGCGGCAGGAACTCGGCGATCACGTCGATCTCCGCGCTCTCGCGCTCGGCCAGGTCGAGGCGGCCGCCTTCCTCGTAGGAGCGGACGCTCTCGCGGCGCTGCTGGATCATCTTGCTCAGAATCCCGAGGATGTCGCTTTCGCTGACGCCCGAATCCCCCTCCTCGCCGCGTGCGGCGATGTCCTGGTCCTTGATGGCGGCATTGATCAGACGCAGCGTTGCCAGGCGGTCCGGGTCCTTGTCCTTCATCGCCTGTTTGAGCGCCGCGTTCACGCGCTCGCGCAATTGCATTTCGCATGCCCCCTGTGACGTGTGACAAGAGACGCAGGGTAGTGAAAGGAAAAGGCCGAGGCAACCGTACGCACATTCACGCGATCGGGTGCACCGCCCCTTGACCCCCGCCCTGCCCGGCCATACGGTCGCGCCGGTTTGCATCCCGGAGACTCCCTGACATGGCCCCTGCGTCCTCGCCCCGCCCGACCGCCTGCCTGGCCCTTGCCGACGGCACCGTGTTCTACGGAACCGGGTTCGGCGCCACCGGGGAGACCACCGCGGAGCTGTGTTTCAACACCGCGATGACCGGGTACCAGGAGATCATGACCGACCCCTCCTACGCCGGTCAGGTGGTGACCTTCACCTTTCCCCACATCGGCAACACGGGCGTGAACCCCGAGGACGACGAAACCGCCGAACCGGTGGCCGAGGGCATGGTCGTCAAGTGGGACCCGACGGACCCCAGCAACTGGCGTGCCGCCGACACGCTGGCAAACTGGCTGGCCCGCCGCGGGCGCATCGCCATCGGCGGCGTGGACACCCGGCGACTGACCCGCGCGATCCGTCAGCAGGGCGCGCCGCACATCGCGCTGGCCCACGACCCGGCGGGCGACTTCGACGCCGCCGCGCTGGTGGACAAGGCGCGCGGCTTCGCCGGGCTGGAGGGCATGGACCTCGCACGCAAGGTGACCTGCGCACAGTCCTATCGCTGGGACCAGATGCGCTGGGCCTGGCCCGAAGGCTACACCCGTCAGACGCAGGCACGCCACCGCGTCGTCGCCGTGGATTACGGCGCCAAGCGCAACATCCTGCGCTGCCTGGCCAGCGCCGGATGCGAGGTCACGGTACTGCCCGCCACGGCCACCGCCGACGACGTCCTTGCGCACGAACCCGACGGCGTGTTCCTGTCCAACGGCCCCGGCGATCCCGCGGCCACGGGCGATTACGCCGTGCCGATGATCCGCGGCGTGCTCGACCGCGGCCTGCCGATGTTCGGCATATGCCTCGGCCACCAGATGCTCGCGCTCGCGCTCGGCGGCAAGACGGTCAAGATGAACCACGGCCACCACGGCGCCAACCACCCGGTCAAGGAAGTGGAGACCGGCAAGGTCGAGATCACCTCGATGAACCACGGCTTTGCCGTCGACGGCCAGAGCCTGCCCGACGGCGTCGCCGAGACGCATGTCTCGCTCTTCGACGGCTCGAACTGCGGCATCCGCATGACCGATGCGCCGGTGTTCTCGGTCCAGCACCACCCCGAAGCCAGCCCCGGCCCGCAGGATAGCTTCTACCTCTTCGAACGCTTCGCCGCCGCGATGGCCGGCTGACGCGCCGGGGCCGCGTTTATCTTTCGTTAACCGGATTGGTCGACCCTCGTCCCGTAACGGACGGCGAGGCTGAACCATGGGCATTTCCGAATTGCGTCAGGTGGATGGTGCCGGCGCGGCGACGCCGGCGGGGCGCGACACGCTGGGCGCGGATCTCGTCCAGTCCGGTATCATCAGCCGCGCCGACGAATCGCTCGCACGGCTCGTGCAGCGTCATTGCGACGCGCCGCTGGCCCGGGTGCTCGAGGCCGAGAACCTCCTGCGCGAGGCGGACGTTCTGGCCGTGCAGGCCCGCCGGCACGAGACCCAGGTTCTGGACGCCGAACAGCTCGGGGCGGCCGAACAGCGTCGCACCCGCGCCGACCCCCGGCTGCTGATCAAGCACGGTGTTCTGCCCGTGCGCGACGACACCGGCGCGCCATTCGTCATCACGCCCGATCCCGATGCGCTCGACGCCCTTCCGGCAGATCTCGAACCGGCGGTCCGCGATGCGCAGGTCGCCGTTGCCACCCGGCACGAGGTGCAACAGGCCGCAGCCGCCGGTAACCGTGCCGTTCTGACCGACGCCGCCCAACGTCGCGTGCCGGCCACCGAGAGCTGCCGCACCTGGGGATTCGCCCCGCGCCGGAGGCTGATGATCACGCTGGGCCTTCTGGCCGCCCTGGCCGCGATCACGGTGGCCTTCCCGCTGGCGGTGCTGACCGTGCTCGTCGTGTGGGCCGCCGTCACCCTGCTCGTGTCCGCAGGGCTGAAGACGGCTGCCTTCGTGGCCCGTGTCACCGCGGGCGGCGACGGCGCCGCGCAGGACATTGCGCCCGAGGTCAGCCAGGGGCCACTGCCGCGGGTCTCGATCCTCGTGCCGCTCTACCGCGAGACCGAGATCGCGCACGCGCTGATCGCACGTCTGACACGGCTGACCTACCCCAAGTGCCTGCTCGACGTGATCCTCGTGCTCGAGGAGGATGATGCCACCACCCTGGAAACGCTGGCCGGCATCGACCTGCCGCCCTGGATTCGCCCGGTCGTGGTGCCCGAAGGCCAGCCGCGCACCAAGCCGCGCGCGATGAACTATGCGCTGGACTTCTGCGAGGGCGAGATCATCGGCATCCTCGACGCGGAGGACGCGCCCGAGCCCGACCAGATCACCCGCATCGCCCGCAGGTTCCAGTCCGCCCCCGAGGACGTGGTCTGCCTGCAGGGCGTACTGGACTACTACAACGCGCGTCAGAACTGGCTGGCCCGCTGCTTCACCATAGAGTACGCGACATGGTTCCGCAGCATCCTGCCGGGCATGCGGCGGCTGGGCCTCGCGATCCCGCTGGGCGGCACGACGCTCTATTTCCGCCGCGCTGCGCTGGAGGAACTGGGCGGCTGGGATGCCCACAACGTCACCGAGGACGCCGACCTCGGCTTCCGGCTGGCACGCCATGGCTACCGCACCGAGATGGTCGACACCGTCACCGGCGAAGAGGCGAACTGCCGCCTCTGGCCCTGGATCAAGCAGCGCTCGCGCTGGCTAAAGGGCTACATGGCAACCTATCTCGTGCACATGCGCCGGCCCGCGCTGCTGCGCCGGCAGCTCGGCCGCCGGCAGTTCTGGGGGTTCCAGGCGCATTTCGTCTCGGCCGTCTCGCAGGTGTTGCTCGCCCCCTTCCTGTGGCTGTTCTGGCTGCTGATGCTGGGAAAGCCGGACCTTTTGCAGACCATCATGGCGCCCCCCGTGCTGATCACGCTGGTCAGCCTGTTCCTGATGGTCGAGGCGATCAACATCTGCATCCATCTCGCCTCGGTTTCCGGGCGCGAGCACGGCCACCTGATGAAATGGACCCCGACGATGCACTTCTACGGGCCGCTGGGCGCCATCGCCGCCTACAAGGCGCTCTACGAACTGGTGTTCGCCCCGTATTTCTGGGACAAGACCGCGCACGGCCATTCGCTCAGCCTGCCGGGGCGGCGCGGCGGGCCTCAGACGGTCGAGCCGACCTCGCCCGAATCCAGCTTCAGCCGGGTCACGAACGCCTTCGAGATGTGATCCTTCAGCGCCGTCTCGGCCGCGTCGGGATCACGGTTCTCGATCGCGCGGACGATCGCGTCATGCTCCTCCAGCGCGGTCGCGTCGCGCCCCTGCGCGGCCAGCGAGGTGGTCGCCATCAGCGCCATCGACCGGTGCACCAGATCCAGTTGCTGGACCAGGAACCGGTTGTGCGACGCCAGGTGAATCTGCTTGTGGAAGCGCCGGTTGGCGCGCGCCATCGCCGGCGGGTCGCCAAGAAGCGCCTCGTCCTCGCGCACCATGTCGCGCAGCACGCGCACCTCCTCGTCGGTGGCATGGCGCGCCGCAAGGTTCGCGGCCAGCCCCTCCAGCTCGGCGCGGACGACGTAGAGCTCGGCCAGCTGGTTGTGGTCCAGCGAGGACACGATCAGGCTGCGCCCGTCGCGCGTGAGCAGCGATTGCGTTTCCAGCCTCTGCAGCGCCTCGCGGATCGGGGTGCGCGATACGCCGAAACGCTCGGCCAGGTCGCTTTCCACCAGCCGGTCGCCGGGCTTGAAGACACCGATGTCGATGGCCTCGAGGATCAGCGTGTAGGCATCCTTCTGAACGGGTTTCATGGTGCGCCGATTGCCTCTCGTGCCATTGTCCGGGTTGGGCGACCCTATCCCCGCCCACACGCCGCGATCAAGACTGCCGCATTGAACGCGTTGTCGCGGCCCACTAACTTGGCGGCATGCCGCGCGATCACTTCCGCCACGTCGAAACCTGGGTCTTCGACCTCGACAACACGCTCTATTCGCCGGAGGTGCGGCTGTTCGACCGCATCGAGGCGCGGATGACGCGCTACGTCATGGATGCCCTGGCCGTCACCCACGCCGAGGCCGACCGACTGCGGCTCAAGTACTGGCGGGAACATGGCACCACGCTGGCCGGGCTGATGCAGGAACACGGGCTGGCACCGGAACCCTACCTCGAGCACGTCCACGACATTCCCCTCGACGGGCTGGCGCCCGACACGGAGCTGCACGCGCGGATCCGGGATCTGCCGGGGCGCAAGATCGTCTACACCAACGGCAGTGCCCCTTACGCCGCGCGGGTGGTCGACCGCCGCGGCCTGTCGGGCGCCTTCGACGCGATCTACGGCGTGGAACACGCCGGCTTCCGGCCCAAGCCACATGCGCAGGCCTTCGGCACCGTGTTCGACCGCGACGGTCTGGACCCGAACAAGGGGGCGATCTTCGAGGATGATCCGCGCAACCTTGCCGCGCCGCATGCGATGGGCCTGCGCACCGTTCACGTCGCCGGGGAAAAGGCCGAGGCGCCGCACATTCACCACCACACCGACAACCTGTCGGGGTTCCTCGCGCGGCTGCTGTGACAGCCCGCCGCGTGCGGCGATATGCGCCTTTGATGCAGGTCCACGAACGCATCATATCCGTCGAGATCAAGCCGAAACCCACGAAAGGACCCCGCCATGACACTTTCCGACACCGCGCCGGCCGACCACGCCACCAGCCAGAAAGACACCGGCGAGACCGCGACGTTTCTCAAGATCCTGCTGACCGTCGTGCTGCTGCTGGCCGGCTGGGCGCTGGCCGTGGTGCAATGGGGCGTGCCGGGTCTCTACATTCCCGCGCTTGCCTCCGTGCCCGTCATCATGATCGTTCTTCTGATGATCACCAAGGGATGACCAGAGACGGCTGGCAGATCCGTCCGCCGCGGGCTAGGTTTTCGGACCGAAGGGATCTGCCATGACGCACGTTTCTTGCGACATCCTGATTTCCGGCGGCGGCGTGGCCGGCCTGACGGCCGCCGCCGTCTTCGGAAACCTCGGCTTCTCCGTCGTCTGCGTCGATCCGGCCCCGCCGGTCACCGAAAGCGAGGGCGAGGGCGCCGACCTGCGCACGACCGCTTTCCTCCAGCCCGCGCAGGCCCTTCTGGACCAGGCGGGGCTCTGGGCCCGTCTGGCGCCCCACGCCGCCGAGCTTCAGGTCATGCGCATCGTGGACGCCGGCGGCGCCACGCCCGAGCCACGGCTGGTGAAGGACTTCGACGCCGGCGACATCTCGGACAGGCCCTTCGGCTGGAACCTGCCCAACTGGCTGCTGCGCCGCGAGATGGTGGCACACCTCGACAGCCTGCCCGGCGTGGCGTTCCGCGCCGGCACCGGCACGGCGGGCCTGTTCACCCGCGAGCGCGAGGCGCGCGTTACGCTCAGCGACGGCGACACGGTGCGCTGCCGGCTGGTGATCGCGGCCGACGGACGCAATTCGCCCATCCGGCAGGCCGCCGGCATCCGCGTGCAGACCACGCGATACGGCCAGAAGGCGCTTGCGTTCGCCGTCACGCACCCGATCCCGCACGACAACGTGTCGACCGAGATCCACCGCTCGGGCGGCCCCTTCACGCTGGTTCCCTTGCCCGACCGCGCCGACGGCCGGCCGCGCTCGGCCGTGGTCTGGATGGAGGACGGCCCCGAGGCGCTGCGGCTGGCCGGCCTGCCCGTGACCGAGTTCGAGGCGGCGATGAGCGAAAGGTCGTGCCACCTGTTCGGGCCGCTGACGCTGGAATCGCGCCGCACCGTCTGGCCCATCATCACCCAGGTGGCCGAGCGGATGCAGGCCGAGCGCGTGGCACTGGTCGCCGAGGCCGCGCATGTCGTCCCGCCCATCGGGGCACAGGGGCTGAACATGTCGCTGGCCGACATGCGCGTGCTGGCAGACCTGGCCGCGCAGGCCCCCGACCGGCTGGGCGACGCGCAGATGCTGGAGACCTACGAACGCCGTCGCCACTGGGACGTCAAGGCGCGGGCGACGGGCATCGACGTGCTCAACCGCGCGTCGCAGATGCACGCACGCCCACTGCGCGACGCGCGCGCGCTGGGGCTCGACGCGATCTATTCGCTGCCGCCGGTGCGGCGCACGATGATGCAGCTCGGCCTTGGCGCACGGGGGTGAACGGCTGCAAGCCCCAGTGGGGTCCTATCGCTAAATCGGCGAAATGAACGGACGGGCGCCGCGTCACAGCACCTTGTCGAGCACCCCTTCCAGCCGGGCTTTCGCGCCATCGACGTCGTAGAGCTTGTCGAGGCCGAAAAGCCCCAGCCGGAAGGTCATGAACCCCTCGGGCTCGTCGCAGGCCAGGGGCACGCCCGCGGCGATCTGCATGCCGTGCGCGGCGAACTTCGCTCCGGTCTTGATCTCGGGGTCGTCGGTGTAGGCCACGACGACGCCGGGTGCGCCGAACCCCTCGGCGGCGACCGAGGTCACGCCGCGCGCCGCCAGCATGGCGCGCACGCCGTCGCCCAGCGCCCACTGCGCCGCGCGCAGTTTCTCGAAGCCGAAATCGCGTGCCTCGACCATCGCGTCTCGGAAATCGCGCAGGGCGTCGGTGGGCATGGTGGCGTGGTAGGCGTGCCCGCCATCCTCGTACGCCTTCATGATCGCGCGCCATTTCCTGAGGTCCAGCGCAAAGCTGTCCGAGACGGTCGCCTCCAGCCGCTCGCCCGCGCGCGCCGAGAGCATCACCAGCCCCGCCGAGGGAGAGGCCGACCAGCCCTTCTGCGGCGCCGAGATCAGGACGTCCACGCCCGTCTTTTCCATGTCCACCCAGACCGCCCCGGACGCGATACAATCGAGCACCAGCAGCGCGCCCACCTCGTGGGCGGCCTGCGCCAGCGCCGCGATGTAATCGTCGGCCAGGATGATCCCGGCAGAGGTCTCGACATGCGGTGCGAAGACGACATCGGGCTTTTCCGCGCGGATGTGCGCCGCGACCTCCTCGACCGGCACGGGCGCGAAGGGGGCCGGCTCGGCGTTGCCCGTGCGCCGCGCCATCAACACGGTGCCCCCGGCGCCGAGATCGCCGGAGTCGAGGATCTGGCTCCAGCGGTAGGAGAACCAGCCGTTGCGCACCACCAGCGTGCGCGCCCCGCGGGCGAACTGGCGCGCGACCGCTTCCATCGCGTAAGTGCCGCCGCCGGGAACGATCGCGACTGCCTGGGCGTTGTAGACCTGCCCCAGCATGCCGGAGATGTCGCGCATCACCTGCTGGAACGCCGCGCTCATGTGGTTGAGCGAGCGGTCGGTGAAAACCACCGAGTATTCCAGGAGGCCGTCGGGGTCCACGTCGTCGCGAAGGGCTGTCATGGTCTGTCTCTCCTCTGTCCTGCCCCGGGGTGCTAGCGCGCGGCGCGGATGAAAGCACACCGCGCGTCAGCCTATCGGGCCCGGGAAACGTTCCTCGCTCAGCAGCACGTTGGCCTCCACCTCTCCCACGCCGGGAAGCATCATGATCCGGCGGCGCAGCACGCGTTCGAAATCCGCGATGTCACGGGCCACCACGCGGAGGCGGTAATCGAACAGGCCGAGGATGTGCTCGACGGTCTGCACTTCGGGGATGGCGGCGACCGCGCGCTCGAAATCCTCGATGCTCATCCGGCCCTTGGTGGCCAGTTTCACGCCGAGGAAGACGGTCACGCCGAACCCCAGCGCCTCGCGGTTCAGGTCGAGGCGCCGGCCCTTGATGACACCCAGATCACGCAACCGCCTGACGCGCCGCCAGGCGGCCGGTTGCGACAGGCCAAGTTGCCGGCCCAGCGCGCTCGCGCTCTGCGTTGCGTCGCGCGACAGTTCGCGCAGGATCATCCGGTCGGTGGTGTCCAGCTCGATCACAGCGGCAACAACTCGTCGGACTTGATGCGCGCCACGTGCATCAGCGCCTCGATGTCGGCGACATGCGGCAGCGTCAGGATGTGGTCGCGATAGAGTTGCTGGTAGTGGGCCATGTCGCGCGCGATCACCGACAGCCGCAGGTCCACGCGGCCCAGGAATGTCTGGATCTCGACGATCTCGGGCACGGCGCGGGCGGCGGCGTGCAGTTCGTCGAAGGCGTTGGGCTGTGCCTTGTCGAGCGTGATGCGCAGGCTGACCTCGACCTCGTAGCCCAGCGCGCGCCAGTCGATCACCGCGTGGTTGCCCCGGATCACGCCCGCCGTGCGCATCCGTTGCAACCGCCGGGCACAGGTCGCGGGCGTCACGCCCGCGCGCTCGGCCAGTTCCGCGGGCGGCAGATCGGGCGCGTGCTGGTAGTGGCGCAGCAGCCGGCGGTCGGTGTCGTCGAGCATGATCTTGTCGGAATTCGTCGTTTTACGAATGGCTATCACGGCAAAACCCGGAAAACCATCGCTTTTGATCCCATCCTGCGTGCCCGGGCGCTATGCTGGCCCGCGACATCAACCCGCGAAGGAGAAACGCCATGCGCGTGTATTACGACCGCGATTGCGACATCAATCTGATCAAGGACAAGAAGGTGGCGATCCTCGGCTACGGCAGCCAGGGCCACGCCCACGCACTGAACCTGCGCGATTCGGGCGCCAAGAATCTTTGCGTGGCGCTGCGCGAAGGCTCGTCGTCAGCCAGGAAGGCCGAGGCCGAGGGCCTCGAGGTCAAGGAGATTTCCGAGGCCGCCGCGTGGTGCGACCTGATGATGTTCACCATGCCCGACGAGCTGCAGGCCGAGACCTACCGCAAGTACGTCCATGACCACATCAAGCCGGGCGCGGCCATCGCCTTTGCCCACGGGCTGAACGTGCACTTCGGCCTGATCGAGCCCAAGGAGGGCGTCGACGTCATCATGATGGCCCCCAAGGGGCCGGGCCACACGGTGCGGGGCGAATACGCCAAGGGCGGCGGCGTGCCCTGCCTCGTCGCCGTGCACACCGATGCCTCGGGCAAGGCGCTGGAGACGGGCCTGTCCTACTGCTCGGCCATCGGCGGCGGGCGCTCGGGCATCATCGAGACCACCTTCCAGGAGGAATGCGAAACCGATCTCTTCGGCGAACAGGCCGTGCTGTGCGGCGGCATCGTGGAAC
The DNA here is from genome assembly GCF_002834145.1 of Roseovarius salinarum. Classification (GTDB taxonomy): domain Bacteria; phylum Pseudomonadota; class Alphaproteobacteria; order Rhodobacterales; family Rhodobacteraceae; genus Roseovarius; species Roseovarius salinarum. The sequence continues at coordinate 42,095 of NZ_PHNT01000001.1, forward strand.
TGATCCGCATGGGCTTCGAGACGCTGGTCGAGGCCGGCTACGCCCCCGAGATGGCGTATTTCGAGTGCCTGCACGAGGTCAAGCTGATCGTGGACCTGATCTACGAGGGCGGCATCGCCAACATGAACTACTCGATCTCCAACACCGCGGAGTTCGGCGAATACGTCTCGGGCCCGCGCGTGCTGCCCTACGACGAGACGAAGGCGCGGATGAAGGACATCCTGACCGACATCCAGTCGGGCCGTTTCGTCAGCGAGTTCATGCGCGAGAACGCCGTCGGCCAGCCGTTCTTCAAGTCCACCCGCCGCAACAACGACGCCCACCAGATCGAGGAAGTGGGCGAGAAGCTGCGCGGCATGATGCCGTGGATCACCGCCGGCAAGATGGTCGACAAGTCCAAGAACTGACCCATCTTTCATCGATCGCAGGGCGGGCGCGGCCGGGCAACGGCGGTGCCCGTCCGGTTGAATGTGCACGAGACGGGTGGCAGCGATGACGAGCGCCCAGACATCTGTGGGCCCCGCAGCGCCGGGGCTTGCCGACTGGCTGTTGATCATGACGCTGGGGCTGCTCTGGGGCGCGTCCTTCATGGGCGCCAAGGTGGCGCTGGCCGATTTCGGGCCGCTGGTGCTGGCGGCGGGGCGGATCACGCTGGCCGCCGCGGTGCTGCTGGCGGCTATCCTGCTCACCGGCCGGCGCCTGCCGGGGCTGCGCGGCGGGCACGACCGGCGCGTCTGGCTGTTCTGTCTCGGCATGGGGGTGTTTTCCAACGCGCTGCCCTTCTTCCTGCTCAACTGGGCGCAACAGAGCGTCGCCTCGGCCTTCGCCGGCATGACGATGGCCAGCGTGCCGCTTTTCGTGCTGCCGCTGGCGCATCTCTTCGTGCCCGGCGAGCGGATCGGGCCGATCAAGCTCGTCGGCTTCTTCACCGGGTTCCTGGGCGTGATCCTTCTGATCGGGCCCGACGAGTTGATGAAGCTGGATGCCGGTGGCTGGCGGCTGACGCTGGCACGACTGGCATGCGTTGGGGCGGCCTGCTGCTATGCCACCGGGTCGATCATCACGCGCCGCGCCCCGCCAGTCGACCGGCTGGTCTTCGGCGCCGGGGCGCTGCTGTGCGCCACGGTGGTGATCGCGCCCGTGGCGCTGTGGCTGGAGGACTGGCCGGAGCGGGTGACGCTGATCCCAGCCCTCGGCTTTCTCTATCTCGGGCTCGGGCCCACGGCGCTGGCGACGCTGATCCTCGTGCGCGTGATCCGAAGCGCGGGGCCCAGCTTCCTGAGCCTGACCAATTACGTCGTGCCGCTTTGGTCGATCGGGCTGGGCACCGTGTTTCTGGGCGAAACGCTGCCGCCGCTGTTTTTCGCGGGCTTCGCGCTTATCATGGCCGGGCTTGCGCTGAGCCAGGCGCAGGCGCTGCGCCGTCTGGTCGCCCGGGCGTGAAACGGGCGCGGTGGTTCACCGCGTCACGGCGCGCTCCACCGCCTCGACCACACGCTCCACGGCGCGGGTGAGCCGTGGTTCATCCTCGCATTCCGCCATCACGCGGATCAGCGGCTCGGTCCCCGACTTGCGGATCAGCAGCCGGCCGCAGCCCTGAAGCTCCGCCTCGGTCTCGGCGATGGCGCGTTGCACCGCCTCGACCTCGAGCGGCAACTGCCCACGCGAGAACCGCACGTTGCGCAGAAGCTGCGGCACCGGCTCGAACGACCGCGCCAGCGCGCTGGCCGGCTGCCCGGTGCGCACCATCTCGGCCAGGAACTGAAGCGCGGCCATCAGCCCGTCGCCGGTGGTGGCGTGATCTGTCATCACGATGTGGCCGGACTGTTCGCCGCCAAGGTTGAACCCGCCCGCGCGCATCCGTTCCACGACGTAACGGTCGCCGACGCCGGTCCGTTCCAGCCGCAGGCCGCGTGCACCGAGATAGCGTTCGAGCCCCAGGTTCGACATCACCGTGGCCACCAGCGCGCCGCCGGCCAGCCGGCCCTCGGCCGCCCAGCGATCGGCCAGCAGCGCCATGATCTGATCCCCGTCGGCAACGGTGCCGGTCTCGTCGATCAGCACCACGCGGTCGGCGTCACCGTCAAGGCAGATCCCGAGATCGGCACCGTGCGCCACCACCGTTTCGGCGGCCACGCGCGGCTTGGTGGAGCCACACTCGGCGTTGATGTTGTAGCCGTCGGGCGCCACGCCCACCGGGATCACCTCGGCCCCCAACTCCCACAGCACCTCGGGCGCCGCGCGGTAGGCCGCGCCGTTGGCGCAATCCACGACCACCTTGATGCCGTCGAGCCGCATGGCCCGCGGGAAGGTCGTTTTCACCCGCTCGTTGTAGCGGAACCGCCCATCGTCGATGCGCTTGGCCCGCCCGATCTCGCCCGCCGGGGCCGGGTCGACACCGGCCTCGATCAACCGCTCGATCTCGGCCTCCGCGGCATCCGACAGCTTGAACCCGTCAGGGCCGAAGAACTTGATACCGTTGTCCTCGGCCGGGTTGTGGCTGGCCGAGATCATCACGCCGAGGTCCGCGCGCATCGAGGGCGTCAGAAGCCCCACCGCGGGCGTGGGCACCGGCCCCAGCAGCAGCACGTTCATGCCCGTCGAGGTCAGCCCGGCGGTCAGCGCGGTCTCGAACATGTAGCCCGACAGCCGCGTGTCCTTGCCGATCACCACGCGGTGCACCGCGGTTTCGCTGTCGCGCCGGAAATAGCGGCCCACCGCCGCCCCGATGCGCAGGGCCGTCTCGGCGGTCAGGGGTGCAGTGTTGGCGGTGCCACGCACGCCGTCCGTGCCGAACAGACTTCGGGTCATGGCGAGTCTCCCGTTGTGGCCGCCTGCCAAAGTGCCAGAGCCGAGCGCGTGGCGGCCACGTCGTGCACGCGCAGCATCTGTACCCCCTGTGCCACCCCGGCCAGCGCGACCGCGACCGAGCCCGGAACGCGTTCGGGCGAGGTAGGCGCGCGGCCGATGTCGCCGATGAACCGCTTGCGCGACGCGCCCAGCAGCACCGGGCAGCCCAGACCGTGGAACAGCGACAGCCGCGCCAGAAGCGCGAGGTTGTGCGACTGCGTCTTGCCGAAGCCGATGCCGGGGTCCACCAGGATCGCGTCGCGCGGGATGCCCGCGGCCTCCAGCGCGGCGACCCGCCCGGAAAGGAAATCATAAACGTCCAGCAGCACGTCGTCGTAACTCGGGTTGTCCTGCATGGTCTGCGGATCGCCCTGGGCATGCATCGCGCACACGGGCAACCGTTCCTCCGCGCAGAAAGGCGCGAGGCCGTCGTCGAAGGTGAAGGCCGACACGTCATTGACCAGCGCCGCGCCGGCGTCACGGGCCGCGCGCGCCACCGCCGTCTTGCGCGTGTCAATCGAAATGGGCGCCCCGAGGTCCTTTGCGACTGCAGCGATCACGGGAACGGCGCGGTCGATCTCCCGCGATGCCGGGATCTCGGTGGCGCCGGGGCGTGTGGATTCGCCCCCCACGTCGATCATGTCCGCACCCGCGGCCGTCATGGACAGCGCATGCGCCACGGCCCGGTCGAAGGTGGCGTGCTCGCCACCGTCCGAGAAACTGTCGGGCGTCACGTTCAGGATGCCCATCAGCCGCGGCGCGGCGAACCCGAGCCCGGCGATCGGGGCGCGCGGGCGCGTCAGGGTTTCGCGCACCTCGGGCGCAAGGTCATCTGCCGCGATCACCTCGGGCGCCGCGCCGCGGCGCAGCACCTCGGCCTGCGCGAACCAGCACCAGCCGCCGGCCAGCGTGTGCGCGCCCTTCGGGCGGGCCGGATCAATGCGCGGGATGGGCCGGAAATAGTCCGTCATGGCCGGTGAATGCGACAAGACCGCGGAATTGGCAAGCGCCTCAGAGCCCCGAGCGCGCGATGTCCTGCACCAGCACGGGCACCGGTGCGGCGCTTGGCGGGTTTTCGCCGATCAGCAGGAAATCCGACGCCTCCAGGTGCCCGGCGAGCCATGCCGCCAGTTCGTTGGGCGCAGCCTCCGGCGCGGGCCCGTCCACGGCGTCGAGCACGATCTTGGAGGGGGCCCAGACGCTGATCTGGCCGTTCTTCATCGCCCAGTCGAGCTCGGTGCGGGTGTCGACCACGACGCAACGCGCGTCGCGCGCGGCCAGCAGCCACGCGTTCTGCTCGATGGCCAGCAGGTCGATGCGGCGCTGCACCATCGGGTGGTCGCTCTCGGGCACCTCCGCCGGCGGCCGGCCCACGCAAAGCACGACGGGTTCCGCCCTTGCCTGAAGCTGGTCCAGCCAGGTGCCCAGGTTTGGCGAGGCGGCGGCGGCATTGGACAGGAACACGACGTGCGGGTGCGGCCTCTGGGCACCCTGCGGCGCGGCGGCCTGGGTGGCAAGGTCGGCGACCGAGCGGACGATCTCCACCCCCAGTGCACCGGGACCACGATCGAGTTTCTCGATGCGCACGAAGGTTCGAACCGCCTGCGGCTCGGCGAGGATGCGTTCGGCGATCCGTTCCGCAAGCGTCTCGAGGAGGTTGAGCCGTTCCTCGGCAAGCTCCGCGGTGATCGCCTCGGTCACGCGATCATACGACAGGATGCGGTCCACGTCGTCGGCCAGCGGATCGGTGATGGGCCGCACCTCCACGACGACGTTGAAACAGATCCGCTGGGTCGTGCCGCGCTCGGCCTGGAAGGCGCCGATCTCGACCTCCACGACGTGGTCGCGCACCGATATCCGGTCGAGCGGCCCGTCCGGCGCCGTCGCGTCGGCGCGCTCGGCCGGGTGCTCGAACGCGAGGCGGATTTCGTTGCTCATCCGGGCGCTCCCTTGTTGCCACGCCTGTCATCATGCATATCCGGCTGCCCCTAGCACGGGACGGCGCGGCAGACCAAGGTCCGAATGCGGCACCGCCGTTGGCGCCACACGGTCATGTGGGACGAGACGAAACCGGCTTCGCCGCACGTGCGCGCGGCAAACTGTACCCCCGGTCCAGAGGGCCGAAACCTAGTTCTGTGAAATCCGCGTCGGCATGCGGTAGAAGTGATGCACGCCGATCGTCGCGGTGCGTGCGAAGCGGCGCGACCATCGCGGCGACACGCGCTTGGCGTGGTAATGCGTGGCCCCCTTGGTAAGCGACCGCGGTGCGCCATCGACCATCAGCTTGGCCACCTTTCCCGCCCGCGTGAAGGCACGCGGTTCGTTCACCACCTCGGCATGGCCATCGCAGGTATAGGTGAACTGGCAGGCGTATTTCCGGCCCGTGCCCTGGTTGACCACGCCACAGACGGAATCGGGAAACTCCGCGCTGTCCACGCGGTTCATGACGACCTCGGCCACGGCGAACTGGCCCTTCACGCTTTCGCCGCGCGCCTCGAAGTACAGCGCCTCGGCCAGGCAACGCCACTGCTCGCCGCCCTCCGCTTCGGGCTGGGCGTCGATCCACGCCCGGGAATAGCGCATCCCGGTCGAGGGACGCTCGAGGTAGCTGACCAGCGCATTGCCACCCAGCCCGTCCAGCGCGGCGCGCTCGCGTTCGATGAGTTGAGAAAGCGGCGTTTCTGCCGAGGCCGTTCCGGCAAACATCACGGCCAGCGCAAAGGCGATGCGTTTCATCTCTGTCCCTCCAGGTGGCGCGGCGGCCCTTCAGGCCGACCGGCGGCAGATACCGACTATATCACAACCTGTCCACCCTGGCACCCGGGCGCCCGGCGGGCGCCGGCAACGAACGAAAGGCGCACCGTCCGCAGCTTTCAAGAAAGTTTCACAAAACGTGGCGCCGGCTAGGAAATCTTGTCGGCGACCGCCAGCTGTGCGGCAGCGAGTCGCGCCACCGGCACCCGGAACGGCGAGCACGAGACGTAGTCGAAACCGGCAGCGCGGCAGAAGGCGATTGATTCGGGGTTGCCGCCGTGCTCGCCGCAGATGGAAAGAACCAGTTCGGGGCACGCCGAGCGGCCCCGTTCGGCACCGATGGTCAGAAGCTCGCCCACGCCCTCGGTGTCGAGCGTGTGAAAGGGATCCTCGGGGTAGACGCCCTGCTGGACGTAATCGGACATGAAGCGGCCGGCATCGTCACGCGAGAGCCCGTAGGTCATCTGCGTCAGGTCATTCGTGCCGAAGCTCAGGAACGAGACCTGCGGCGCGATGTCTGCGGCGCGCAGCGCGGCGCGCGGCGTTTCCACCATGACGCCCAGCCGAAAGGCGAAGTCGGTCCCCGTCTCGGACCGAACCGCGGCCGCGACGGCATCGATCCGCGCCTTCACCAGCGCCACCTCGCGGCGCGCGGAGACCAGCGGGATCATGATCTCGGGCACCACCGGGTCACCCTCCCGGCTGGCCTCGATCGTCGCCTCGAAGATCGCCCGCGCCTGCATCTCGTAGATTTCCGGCACGGTGACGCCCAGCCGCACGCCGCGCATCCCGAGCATGGGGTTGTATTCGCCCAGCGCCTCGACCCGCCGCGTGACCTCCGAGACGGGTATGTCCAGCGACTCGGCCAGCTCGCGGTGTCCCGCCCGGTCGGTGGGCAGGAATTCGTGCAGCGGCGGGTCGAACAGCCGGATGCACACAGGCTGGCCCTGCATGATGCGGAACAGGTCGGTGAAATCCCCGCGCTGCATCGGCAGCAGGATTTCCAATGCCGCCGCACGGTCCTCGCTGGTGTCGGCGAAGATCATCTCGCGCATGGCCGTCAGGCGATCGGTTTCGAAGAACATGTGCTCGGTCCGGCACAACCCTATGCCCTGCGCGCGGAACTTGCGGGCGACCTCGGCGTCGGCGGGCGTGTCGGCGTTGGCGCGCACGGCGATGTCGCGCACCGCGTCGGCCCAGCCCATGAGCGTCTGGAACGACGTGTCGCGCGCGGGTTCCAGCAGGGGCGCGCGCCCGGCCAGCACGTCGCCGTGGGTGCCGTCGACGGTGATCACGTCACCTTCCCTGAACACGCGGCCGTCGGGGGCGCGCAGCTGTTTCTTGCGCGTCTGGAACCGGATCTCGGAGGCGCCGACAACACAGGGCAGCCCCATGCCGCGGCCGATCACGGCGGCATGGCTGGTCATGCCGCCGCGTTCGGTCAGCACGGCCACGGCGGCATGCATGCCGCGGATGTCCTCGGGCGAGGTTTCGCGCCGAACCAGGATGCATGCCTCGTCACGCGCGGCACAGGCCTGGGCGGCGGCGGCGGTGAACACGATGCGCCCCGTGGCCGCGCCGGGGCTGGCGGCCACACCGCGGCCGAGCACGTCGCGCGGCGCCTCCGGGTCGACCTGGCGGTGCAGCAGTTCGTTGAGCGCGCGCGGCTCCACCCGCATCAGCGCCTCTTGGCGCGAGATGATGCCATCCTCGGCCAGCTTCACGGCGATCGCCACCGCCGCGCGGGCGGTGCGCGCCACGCGCACCCCGTCAAGCAGGTAGACCTTGCCGTTCTCGATGGTGAATTCGGCCTGCATCTCCTCGCGCAGCTTCTCGCGCATGAGCGCGGTGTAGCGCTCGAGATCGGCAAACGCCTCCGGTGCGAGCTCCTCGAGCGACGGCCCGCGCGGATCGCGTTCGAGGTAAAGCGCGTCGGCGCCCCCGGTCAGCGCCTCGCGCCCCTGGCTCTGGCTGAGGTAGCGGCCGGTGATCTGGCGCGCGCCGGTCTGGCTGTCCACCAGCTGGATCACGCCGGAGCCGCATTCGCCCTGCCCCAGCCCCAGCGCCATTTCCTGCACAACCAGGCCCAGCCCCGCGTCCGCGGGCGCCCCCTTGGCCTGCCGCAGCAGGCGGGCGGTGGTGCCTTCCCATGCCCGGGCCATGGACCGCAAAACCTCGGCCAGCTGCACGGCCGGATCCTGCGGGAACGGCTCCTCCGTCTCTTCCTCGTAGACATGCAATATCGCGCCAAGGCTCTCGGCGGGATCGTCGGTGCAGGCGTCGTCGAACGCGTCGGCGTCAAGCCGCGCGACATGCACGGCATAAGCCTGCACGAAGCGGCGATAGAGCGCGGCCGCCGCCGGCTTGCCGATGCGGTCGCACAGCTCGACGTAATGTGCGTCGTTCATGCCGATGTTGAGCACCGCGCCCGGCCCACCCCAGTCGGGGTCTTCCGACGACGGGCGCACGCACAGCAACGGCGACTGTCCGAACGGCGCCAGGAGCCCGGCCATGTCCGGCATCTCGCCGCCCGCGATCGCGTGGACGGCATCGAAGGACAGCGCCACCGTGGACGGTACCGGCAGATCCAGCCGCACCAGACGCTGAAGGCACTTCGCCCGCCCGCCGTGCGTGTCGGCGGCAATCGGCGCATCAGGGGTGATCGGCGTGATATCGGGATCGCTTTGCTGCACTGCGGCGTCCTTCTTTCGTGGCCGCAGCATACGCCGCGTGCGGCGCATGGCAAGGGCAACCGCGCCGCGCCGTGGCCCGTGGGCGACGCCCTGGGCCGGCGACGAACGCGGCGCCGCCCGGCCAAAGGCCGCCGGCGCGCCCTAGCCTTCCAGCCGGCGCAGGTCGGCGGCCTGCAGGCAGATGCGCCGGATCCGGCTGAGCAGGTTGAGCCGGTTGCGCCGCACCACCTGGTTGTCGGTGTTGACCTGAACGGTGTCGAAGAAGGCGTCGATCGGCCCGCGCAGCGCGGCCATCGCGGCCATCGCGCGGGCGAAATCCTCCTGCCCGATGGCCTCGGCGATCGTAACCTCGCCGGTTTCCAGCGCCGCGAACAGGTCACGCTCCACCTCGGTCTCGAAGAAGCGTTCCTCGGCGCCCATGGAGTATTCCACGCCGTCGGCCTCCTCGGCCTGGGTGAGGATGCGGTCGACGCGCTTGAACCCCTGCACGAGGTTCTCGCCGTCGTCGGTTTCCAGCACCTCGGCCAACGCGCGGGCGCGGGAGACGACCAGCGTCAGGTCGTCGCCGCCATCGGTGGCAAGGCAAGCATCGATCACGTCGTGGCGCAGCCCTTCCTCGCGCAGCGCCACCTTGAGACGGTCGTGGATGAACACCAGCAAATCGGTGGATATGTCGGGCACGGCGTCGCCCACCGTGCGCAGCAGACTTCCGTCGCCGGTGTCGGGCGCACCATCGCGGTGGGCCAAGCGTTCGCACACGGCGCGGAAGGCTGCACCGAAGACGCCGTATTCACGGAGTTCGCCCAGGATTTCCTCGAGCGTGTCAATCTCGCCGTCGCGCGCGGTCTCGCGGTTGAGCGCGATCTTGTGGCGCAGGATCTGGCGATCGAGGAGTTGGTCGAGCCTGAGACGGTGCCCCCCCTCCACGATGATGCGGATCACGCCAAGGGCGGCACGGCGCAACGCGAAGGGGTCTTTCGATCCGGTGGGCTTCTCGCCGATCACCCAGAACCCGGCCAGCATGTCGAGCTTGTCGGCCAGCGCCACGGCCACCGATACGGGCGCGCGCGGCACCGCGTCGTTCGGACCAAGCGGGGCGTAATGCTCCTCGCAGGCGGTCGCGACCTCATCGGGCAGGTCGGCGGCGGCGGCGTAGTAGCGGCCCATCGTGCCCTGAAGCTCGGGGAACTCGCCGACCATCTCGGATTCAAGGTCGGCCTTGGCCACCCGCGCGGCGGAGTCGGCCAGCTCGGCGTCGGCACCCACACGCTGCGCCACGTCGGCGGCCAGCGCGCGGATCCGGGCGATGCGTGCCGCCTGGCTGCCGAGCTGGCGTTCGAAGGTGACGTTTTGCAATTGTGTCAGCCAGTCGTCCATGCCCGCGCGTGCGACGGTCAGGTCGTTGTCCCAGAAGAACTTTGCGTCGGCCAGCCGCGCGGCCAGCACCTTCCGGTTGCCGGCGAGGATCGTCGCGCCGTCGTCGGCGGTCTCGCGGTTGGCGACGGTGACGAAGCGCTCGATCCGGCCCGATTTCGGATTGCGCACCGAGAAGAACTTCTGGTGTTCCTTCATCGAGGTCTGCAGCACCTCGGGCGGAAGCTCGAGGAAATCCGCGCCGATCCCGCCCATCAGCGCCACCGGCCACTCCACGAGCCCGGCGACCTCGGCCAGAAGGCCCGGGTCCTCCACCAGCTCCAGCCCGGAGGCGAAGGCGAGGTTGCCCGCCTCCTGGCGGATGTGGTCGGCGCGCTCCTGCGCGTCCAGCAGCACGTGATCGCGCCGCAATTTCGCGCGATAGTCGTCGAAGCAGGTGACGGCGAACCGCCCCGCCCCCATGAACCGGTGCCCGCAGGTCGTGTCGCCCGCGCGGATGCCGTCGATCTCGAAATCGACCGTGCGCGCCTCGCCGGCGTCGTCGGTCAGGATGCACAGGATCGAATGCAGCGGCCGCACCCAGCGCAGGCTGCCCGCTCCCCAGCGCATCGACTTGGGCCAGGGGAAATTGCGGATCACCTCGCCCAGCACCTCGGCCACGATGGCATCGGCGGGCCGGCCGGGATGGGTGACCCGGGCGATGTAGACCTTTCCCTTCTTGTCCTCGCCAACCTCGAGATCCTCGCGCGCCACACCGGCGCCGCGCAGGAAGCCCTCGATCGCCTTGTCGGGCGCGTCCACCCGCGGGCCGCGGCGTTCCTCGGTCACCGTCGGGCTTTCGGCCAGCAGCCCCTGCACCGTCAGCGCCAGCCGCCGCGGGGTCGAGAACGCCTCGGCGCCGGCATAGGTCAACCCGGCCTCGACCAGCCCGTCGGTCATGCGGGTCTTGAGATCCTCGGCGGCGCGTCTCTGCATGCGCGCGGGGATTTCCTCGGAAAACAGTTCGATGAGAAGATCGGGCATGCCTACTGGTATCCTTCGGGTGGTTCGGGGCAGTCGGCGGGGGCGGGCCGGCCGTCGAAGACCACCTCGCCGCAGCGGTTGATCTGGTGCCAGACGTAGCCGCGTCCCTCCCGCGTGACGGCAACGACCCGGTCGATGCCGTAACGCAGGTTCTTGTGGCCCAGGAAGGCCCGCGCGCGCCCCTCCTCGAGCGCGGCGCCGAGGGCCTCGGCGTCGAAGCACTCGAACCAGCTTGGCGCAACCAGCGGCTCGGCCTCCGGGTACGGCTCAAAGGTCTGCGACAGCATTGCCGGGCGTGCCTGCGTGGTGAAGCAGGCGCGGTAGCGGATGGGCGAGCTTGCCGCGTCGATGGCGCGGAAACCCTCGTGCGCCAGCGGCTCGGGCTCACCGGTCTCGAGGGAAGTCAGCTGGACGTCCTGCGCACCCGTCGGCTCGACCGTCTCGTAGAAATGATAGACCTGAAGGTAATACATGCCGCCGCCCGCCAGAAGCGCCGTCACCAGGATGATGATGCCAATGATCTTGCCGGTCACCCCGCGTGCCCCCCGGCGGCGGTCTGCACGAAGGCGTCCGCGCACTTGCGCGCCAGCGCGCGCACGCGGCCGATGTAGGCCTGCCGCTCGGTGGGCGAGATCACGCCGCGCGCGTCCAGAAGGTTGAAGATGTGGCTGGCCTTGATGCACTGGTCATAGGCGGGATGCGCCATGACGATGCGCTGGCCGGTCCTGGGGTCCTCGTGCGGGTGCGACAGGATCGCCTCGCACTCGGTCTCGGCGTCCTCGAAGTGCCGCAGCAGCATCTCGGTTTCTGCCACGTCGAAGTTGAAGCGCGAATACTCCTGCTCGGTCTGGCGAAAGACGTCGGCATAGGACAGCGCGATCGGAGCGTCGGGGTCGTTGTAGGGCATCTCCATCACGTGATCGATGCCCAGCACGTACATCGCCAGCCGCTCGATCCCGTATGTCAGCTCGCCCGAGACCGGCTTGCAATCGTGCCCGCCGACCTGCTGGAAGTAGGTGAACTGCGACACCTCCATGCCGTCGCACCACACCTCCCAGCCGAGCCCCCAGGCGCCCAGGGTGGGGCTTTCCCAGTCGTCCTCGACGAAGCGGATGTCGTGCAGCGCCATGTCGATGCCGATGGCCTCGAGACTTCCGAGGTAAAGCTCCTGCAGGTCCGTCGGGCTGGGTTTGATCAGCACCTGGAACTGGTAGTAGTGCTGCAGCCGGTTGGGGTTCTCGCCATAGCGCCCGTCGGTGGGCCGGCGCGACGGCTGGACGTAGGCCGCCGCCCAGGGCTGCGTGCCAAGGCTGCGCAGCGTGGTCGCCGGGTGGAAGGTGCCCGCGCCCACCTCCATGTCATAGGGCTGCATGATCGCGCAGCCCTTCGCCGCCCAATAGTCCTGAAGCCGCAGGATGACCTCCTGGAAACTGCGCGGTTTGCCCGGATTTTCCGCCATTGTCGCTCTCCGCCGCCGGCTGCTGTTTCGCCCGCACGACATACGGTGACGCCCCGGCGGGGTCAATCAACCGCGACGTCATATTTTTTCTATGCAGGCCGGGGTGGTGCGGGTAAGGATGTCGAAACATAACCCGGAAACGCACGATAACGGCATAACGCGATGAAACGGATTTTTCTGGCTTTTTCCCTTGCAGTCACGACCGCCCTGGGGGCCGCGCCCGGCCCCGCCCTTGCGCAGCAGCGGGCCGCTGCCGACGAACTGGTCTGGATCCAGATCGAATCCCAGCCGAGCCTGGGCGCGGCACAGGCCGCGCTGCGGCGCCTGTCGGCACGGATGGAAAACGTGGCGGGCTTCACGGCGGGCGGCGGATGGTACGCCGTGGCGCTTGGCCCCTACCGGGCGGACACGGCGCGGCAGGTCCTGCGCGACTATACCGCGAGGGGGTTGATCGCCCGCGACAGCTTCATCGCGCAGAACGCCCAGTTCGGACGCCAGATCTGGCCGGTGGGTGCCGAGACCCTGCAACGGGCGCGCGCGCAGAACGCAGATGCCGCCGCGGCGCAAGCGGCCGCTGGGCAAGTGCAGCCCGAGGCCCAGGTACAACCCGAGGCGTCACAGTCCGACGCGCAAGACGCGTCCGGCAATGACGCACAGGTCGTCGCGCAGGCCCAGACCTCGTTCAACGAACTGCCGCAGGAAACCCGGCGCGAAGCCCGGCAAAGCGAATACCGGCTGAGCCGGCAGGAAAAGATGGACCTTCAGATCGCGCTGAAATGGGCGGGCCACTACAAGGGCCGCATTGATGCCGCCTTCGGCCCGGGGACGCGCGGCGCGATGGCGAACTGGCAACGCGAGAATGGCTACGAGCCGACCTCGGTGCTGACCACGCGGCAGCGCGCCGAGCTTCTGGCGCAATACAATGCCGTGCTTGACGGGCTGGGCGTCGAGATGGTCCGCGACGAAAACGCCGGCATCGAGATGAAGATGCCCACCGAGGTCGTGGCCTTCTACCAGTACCAGGCCCCTTTCGCCCATTACGACCCCATCGGCGAGATCGAGAACGCGCGCGTGCTGCTCATCAGCCAGGAAGGCGACCGCAACACCCTGCACGGGCTCTACGATATCATGCAGACACTCGAGATCGTCCCGGGCGAAGGACCGCGCGAGCGTGACGGCAACTCCTTCAAGCTGGTGGGCGAGAACCAGAAAATCGTTTCCCACACAGAGGCCACGCTGCGCGGCGGGCGCATCAAGGGCTTCACGCTGGTCTGGCCCGCCGGAGACGAGGACCGGCGCACCCGTCTGCTGGACGCGATGCAGGACAGCTTCACGCGTCTTGACGGTGTCCTGCCGCCGACCGCGGGCGCCGACGCGCAGCAAAGCGTCGACCTCGTCTCGGGGCTGGCGGTGCGCACGCCGATGAAGTCGCGGTCGGGTTTCTACGTCGACCGTTCGGGCACGGTGGTGACCACGGCAAGCGTCACGCGGGGCTGCGGCCGGATCACCCTTGAAGGCGAATACGAGGCCGAAGTCGCCGTGCGTGACGACGCGCTGGGTATCGCGGTCTTGCGCCCGAAAGAGCCGCTCGCGCCCATGGCCGTCGCTGCCTTTCCGCGGTCCGCGCCGCGACTGAAATCCGACGTGGCCGTCGCCGGGTATTCCTATGGCGGGATGCTGAACGCCCCCACGCTGACCTACGGCCAGCTCGCCGCCCTGCAGGGCCTTCAAGGCGAGGAGAAACTGGAACGGCTGGCCCTCGACGCGATGGACGGCGATGCCGGCGGCCCGGTCATGGACACCGGCGGCACCGTTCTGGGCATGCTGCTGCCCGAGCGCGAGAGCGACCGCACGCTGCCCGACGGCGTGAGCTTTGCCGCCGACGCGGCGGCCCTGAGGGACCTCCTCCAGGAGGCCGGCATCACCACCAGCCAGGCCAACGGGAACGGCCCCCTGGCACCGGCCGAGCTGACCGACCGGGCACGCGGCATGACCGTTCTGGTGAGCTGCTGGGAATGATCGCTTCGGGCGGCGGCGCCGCCGCCGGGGATTTCAGGCAAGCTGCCCCGGCGCCACGCGTATGAGCGTTGGCCGGTCCGCGGCGAACGCCCCGGACACCGCCGCACGCAGGGCATCGGCATCGCGCGGGGTTTCGGCGCGCGCACCGTAGGCACGCGCCAGCGCCGCGAAGTCGGGATTGTGGGCCACCACGGCGTTGGGCGCGATCTGCGCGCCCACCATGCTGTCCTCGATCTCGCCCAGCTTGGTGTTGTCCCACAGCAGGATCGGCAGCGGCAGGCCCAGCTCCACGGCCGTGCCCATCTCCTGCACGGTGTACTGGAAACCGTAGTCGCCGGCGATGGCCAGCGTCGGCCGGCCCGGCCGCGCCACCGCACCGCCGATCGCGGCCGGCAGCGCATATCCCAGCGTGCCGAAGCCGCAGGGATGGTGCCAGTGGCCCGGCCGGCTGACCGGCCAGACCTCGTTCGCGGCATAGGCGAACTGCGTCATGTCCGAGAAGATCATCGTGTCCTCGGGCACCGCCTCGGCCAGCACGTCGCAGACCGGCACGATGCCGGGGCGCTCGGTATCCACCGCCGCGCGCCAGCGCATGCGCGCCGCGGCGACCTCCTGCGCCGACCAGCCGTCGGCGGGCGCGGGAAGCGCGCGCTGCAACAGGGCTTCGGCCACGGCCGCCGCATCGGCCTGGATCGCGGTGGCGGTGCCCGGCGCCGCGGCGAGCTGCGCGGGATCGACGTCGACGCGGATCAGGGGGGCGGTGTGCCCCAGCTCGCGCCGCCACAGATCCACCTCGGCCAATTCCGTGCCGACGGCGACCACCACGTCCGCCGAGGCGATCACCCCGGCGCTGTCGGGGCGCGCAAGGTAGCTGCCGAAATCCAGCGGCGCGTCGGCACCCATGATCCCGCGGCCGGCATAGGTGGTGAAGCTGGCCGCGTTCAGCCGGCGGATGACCTGCCGCCAGGCATCCGCGCCGGCCACGGCGCCCCCGCCAAGGATGAAGAGCGGCCGCCGCGCACCCTCCAGCGCCGCGACCAGCCGATCCAGCGCCGCCGCATCCACCGGGCGGGCAGGTGCAACCGACGGCGCGGCCGGGAACGGTTGGGCCTCGGCCTGCAAGGTCCCGATGGGCACCTGCAGGTGCCGCGGCCGGGGCCGCCCGCACCGCATCTCGTCCAGGGCGCGGTCGATCAGGGCGTAGGCGGACACGGCATCGCGCGCCTCGAGGCTCCATTCGCACACGGTGGCCCCCGCGCCGACCTGGTCGCGCATCTGGTGCAACTGGCCACGCGTGGCCGCCGTCTCGTCCAGGCAAGACGAGATCGCCAGGACCGGCACGCTGTCGGAATAGGCCTGACCCAGCGGCGTCATGGTGTTGCACAGCCCCGGCCCGGTGATGACATAGGCAATGCCCGGCTTGCCGCTGGCGCGCGCGTAGCCGTCGGCCATGAAACCGGCCCCCTGTTCATGTCGCGCGAGCACGTGGGTGATGCCGGCCTCCTCGATACCGCGATACATCTCCTGGTTGTGCACGCCGGGGATGCCGAAGATCGTGTCCACCCCCCTTGCCCGCAGCAGGTGGCTGATCTGCGCGCCCAGCGGGCGGCGTTCGGCGGTTGAGGCGGTCATCAGTCCCTCCAGAAACTCACGGTGAAAATCGCGTAGACGGCCAGAAGCTCCAGCCGCCCGATCAGCATGGCCGCGGAAAGGATCCACTTGGCCGTGTCGTTGAGGGGGGCGAAATTGCCCGCCGGCCCGATCGTGTCGCCCAGGCCCGGCCCGATGTTGGCGATCGCCGCCGCCGCGCCCGACACCGACGTGGTGAAATCCAGCCCCGTCAGGCCCAGCACCACGGAGATCACGCCCAGCGTGACGATGAAGAACACGAAGAACGACATGACCGAGTTGAGCACGTCCTCGTCCACGGGCCGGCCATGGTAGCGGGGCGTGAAAACCCCGTGCGGCGCGTGGATGCGCCGCAGCTGCGCCCCGATGGACCCGAACAGGATCTGGTAGCGGAAGATCTTGATCGAGCACGACGTCGACCCCGCGCAACCGCCGATCAGCCCGGCGAAGAACAGGACCGCGACCGGGAAACTGCCCCAGAGCATGTAGTCGGCACTCGCATACCCGGTGCCGGTCAGGATCGATACGGAGTTGAACAGCACCTTGCGGAAGGTTTCCTCGCCCGGATCACCGAGCTGCGCGACCTGCCAGACGACCAGGATCGCCACCAGGGCCGCCACCGTCACGAAGAAGCCGCGCACCTGCGGATCACGCAGCAGCGGCTTGGCGGTGCCGGCCGTCATCTGCACAAGCCTGACGAAGGGCAGCGCCGCGATCATCATGAAGGCGACGGCCACGTATTCCACGCCGGCGCCCAGTTCGGCGAAGGACGTGTCGTAGTTGGCGAAACCGCCGGTGGCCACGGTCGTCATGGCATGCACCGTCGCGTCGAAGGCGCCCAGTCCGGTCATGATGTAGGCCAGCACGCAGACCAGCGTGAGACTGAGGTAGATCACCGAGATGCGGCTGGCGATCTCGGTCGCCCGCGGCAGGATCTTGCCCATGGTGTCGAACCCCTGCGCGCGGAAGATCTGCATGCCGCCCACGCGCAGTTCGGGCAGGAACACCATGGCAACGACGATGATGCCGATGCCGCCCAGCCACTGCATCAGGCCACGCCACAGCAAAAGCCCCTTGGGCAGCGCCTCGAGGCCCGAGAAAACGGTGGAGCCGGTTGTCGTGAGCCCCGACATGGCCTCGAAGAACGCATCGACGAAACGGGCCTCCGTGGCACCCAGCACGAAAGGCAGCGCCCCGAACACCGGCAGGATGACCCACACCCCCGTGGTCAGCAGGAAGGTCTGCTGAAGCGTCAGCCCCGCCCGCACCCCGTTGCGCGTGGCCAGCGCCACCAGCCCGCCGGTCAGTATGGTCAAAAGCGCGCTTTGCGCGAATACGGGCCAGTGGCCGCGCCCCTCGGCCATGTCGACCAGCATGGGCAGCAGCATGGCCAGCCCAAGCGTCATGACCATCAGGCCGACGACATAACCAACGGGACGCAGGTCGAACATGCGGCGCAGGCTTCGCCTGTCGCGCGGGGACTGTCAAGCGCCCGCGAAAGGCGCTCAGGGGTCGAGCAGATCGTCGAAGACGAAGGCCGGGATGCCGGCGCGGGTCAGCCCCATCTGCGCCAGCTCGCTGTCGGTCATGGCGTTCAGCCGCGCCACCTCGGCACCGCGCTGGCGGCGCAGGAGATAGGCGTTGACCCCCTGCCCCCGCGACGCGAAATAATGATCGAGATCGGCCTGCCAGCGGTGTTGCACGAACCGCAGCTTCATGTCGGGACGCATCTGGACCCCCCTTTGCCGGACGGGTATGGGCTCCTCCCTCGCGCCTCATGATAGCCCGAAAGACCGCCAGTGGCATGAACCGATGAACACGCGCAGATTTCGGCCGGCGAATGCTGCAATGCAGCAACACGCCGGCCGGTCAAGTGCGCGCCGCCCTGCCGTCAGGCGTAGAAGCGGTCGCGGAACACGTGATAGACGATCTCGTCGCGGCGCAGGCCCAGCGCAGCGAGTTCGGCGTCGGATTTCGCCTCGAGCGCCTCGATCGCGTCGCGGCGCGACGCCGCGCGTGCATGCGCCTCGAATGCCCGGCGCAGCGCGGCGCCCCACCCGGCGATCCGGGCGCGCAACCCGTGTGCCGGGGTGTGGATGTCAGTTGTGATGCTTGCCATTCGGAAACCTCGCTTTCGGTCAGTCTGGTTTCCTCCCTGACCCGAAAGCTAGGTAAACGTGGCTGACATGACCACCTTCAATCGGGCATGACCGGCCTGCACGTGGTGCAAACCGGCCGCCCGGGTCATTCACCGTCGGCGCTGCCCGATTTCGCATCGGGTTTGGCCGCGGCCGTTTCGCCACGCTCGGGCAGCCCCGGCGGGGCTGACGGCGAACGGCGCTGCCTGGCCCGCGTCGTCCCGGCCTGCGCGTCGGACTGTTTCGGCGACGTCGCCGCCTCTTCGGCGGGCTTGGCCGGGGCCGTCGCGGCCTGCTTGCCGGTCGCCGGTTTCGCGGCCGGCTTGCCGGGCGCAGCCTTGGGCGTCGACGACTTGGCAGCCTGCGCGGGCTTCTTGGCAGGCGCCGCCTTGGCCGTCCCGGTCGCGGCGGGTTTCGCGCTCGACTTCTTCTGTGGCGCTTGCTTCTGCGTGGCTTGCTTACGCTCGGCCGGTTTCGGCGCGGCTTTCGCCGGCGCCGGTTCGGCGGAGGCCTGCGCGGGCGCGGCGGCCACTGCGGACGCTTGCGGCTCCTTGGCCGAAGACGGGGCTTCGACCGGCTCGGTCTTGCCGGGCGCGGCGGCTGGCGGCGCGGTCCTTTTTACGCCCGGCAGCCGCTGGTCAAAGGCCATCCGGGCCATCTCGTGCGTGAGACGCAGATTGTATTCGAGCATCTGCCCCGCCAACCGCAGACCGGCGGCGGAGGCTTTCAGCGGAAAATCAACTGGTGTCATCGGGCCTCTCCCAAAGGTAACGCGAGCCGCCGCAAGGCGGCCATTTGCGCCCGATCATCGCAGATGCTGCACCGCGGCGTCAAGTGAGGCGCGGTGCTGCACCTGCGAAATCAGCAGGGATGGGCCGACACTGCCGGGTTTTGCGCCACACCCGGGGATGCCGCCGTTTCAGCCGCGATGGATCAGCGTCCCGAACAGGTTGGGATCGAGGCTGTTGGCCGAGAACGTGTCGCCTTCGGTCAGCACGCTGACGGCGTCGTGGCTGTGCAGGCTTTCCTGATGGCTGGCGATGACGCGGAAATCGCCCACCCGCGGGTCGGCCAGCAATTGCTCGCAGAACAGGCGCGCCGCGTCCTCCACGAAGATCGGGTTGGCCGCGTTGAGCTCGGCGAAGGCCTGCTCGTCCTCGCGCTTGACCATGACCTGGGTTTCGGTGGGCACGGACGTGCGCGCGAGATCCACCAGATCCTCGAACCAGAGGATCTCGCCCTGCTCCAGCTCCACCGAGAGCCGTGCGACGGACCGCTGCGAATGCGGCGTGGCCAGTTGCCCGCGTGCCTGCCGGGCGTGTTCCGCCAACTCCAGCGAGCACGGGCAGGTCGAGGAATAGACATAGTCGAGATGCATGAACTTGCGGCGCACGCCGTCATGCTCCACCAGCTCTATGGCGATGTCGTAGTACTGGAACCCCTCGAGCCCGGAGCGCAGCGACCCGAGCTTCATCGGGTAGGAAAACCGCATCTGGATACGCGCGTCGATGCTTTCGAGATCTGCGATGTAATCGTCCAGCGCGGCCTCGATCACCTCGAAGCTGAACGTCTTCTCGGCATGGCGGTAGAAGCTGCGCATGATGCGCGACATGTTGATGCCCTTCTTGCCGGCCTCCAGGCTGACCGTGCCGGTCACGCTGGTCTCGAGCGTCAGGTCCCCGTTGTCGCGCGTGTGGAAACGGATCGGCAGGCGGAAGTTGGAGATACCGACATGCTGCAACTGCTGCCGCGCGCCGCGGATCAGCGAACTGGGCCCGTTCTGCAGGTCGGGCATCGATTGCTTGTAGGCCGCGTCGGGCGTGAACTCCTGGGGATATTCCCGCGACAGAACGGGGTAATTCGCCGGTGCGCCCTCGGGCAGCAGCCGCGCGATCGCCGGGTCCAGGTCGGCCACTTCCTCGGGCGTGGCATTGGCCGCCCACTGCCGCAGACGGTCGAGCGCCTGCTTGGCGTCGTCCCGGTCCGGCGTCTCCGTCAGATCCCGCGGTTGGATGTTCATCGCTGGCTCCCTCGCGTTTGACTGCCATGCCTCATGTAACCATCGGCACGGCGCTTTTCCAATCACGTCAGACTATACGCCGCCCGCGGCGTCGTGGATCACCTCAGATCGCCGGCAGCATCCAGCGCACGGGCCACGTCGCCAACCACGTCCTCGGCATCCTCTATCCCGAGCGAGAGGCGCACAAGCCCGGGCGTGATGCCCAAGGCCACCTTCTGCGCCTCCGGCAAGCGCTGGTGCGTCGTTGTCGCCGGATGCGTGGCGATAGATTTGGCATCGCCGAGGTTGTTGGAAATCAGCACGATCTCCAGCGTGTTCAGGAAACGGAAGGCCGCCGCCTGCCCGCCCGCCAGGTCCAGCGCAACGACTGTGCCGCCGCGCCCGCCCATCTGGCGCGTGACAAGACCGTGTTGCGGGTGGCTGTCGAGACCCGGATAGACCAGACGCGCCAGCGCCGGATGCCCCTGCACCGCCAGCGCCAGCGCCAGCGCCGTGTCCGCCTGCGCGCGCACGCGCAGGTCCAGCGTCTCGAGGCCCTTGAGCAGCACCCAGGCAGTGAAGGGGGACATCGCCCCGCCGGTGTGCTTCATGTACGGTTCCACCGTGCCGCGGATCACCTCGCGCGTGCCGAGGATGACGCCGCCCAGCGTGCGCCCCTGCCCGTCGATGTGCTTGGTCGCCGAATAAACGACCAGGTCGGCGCCCAGCTCGACCGCGCGGGAAAAAACCGGCGTGGCAAAGACGTTGTCGGCCACCACCACGGCCCCCGCCGCATGGGCGATCTCGGCCACGCCGGCGATGTCGACGACTTCGAGCGTCGGGTTGGCGATGGTTTCGAAGAACACCAGACGCGTGTCGGCGCGCACGGCCGCGCGCCACTGGTCGAGGTCCGCGCCGTCCACGAAGGTCACCTCGACGCCGAAGCGGGCAAGCACCTCTTCCAGCACATAGAGGCACGATCCGAACAACGCCCGCGCCGCGACGACGTGATCGCCCGCGCGCAGCATCGACGTCAGAGCGCCGCTCACCGCCGCCATGCCGCTGGCGGTGGCGAAGGCGTCCTCGGCGCCTTCCAGCGCGGCGATCCGCTCCTCGAACATGCGGACCGTCGGGTTGCCGTAACGGGCATAGATGTATTCGTCGTCCCCCGCCTGCTGGAACCGGGCCTCGGCGGCCTCGGCACTGTCGTAGACAAACCCCTGCGTGAGGAAGATCGCCTCGCTCACCTCGCCCCACTGGCTGCGGCGCGTGCCGCCGTGCACCAGGCGCGTGCGCGTGTTCCAGTCTTTCGTCATCGCCGTCCTCCGAAGGCCCGCGGCCAACCAAAAAAACCCCAATCGCGGTCAAGCGAAAGGGGTTCCTTCATCCTGACCTCTTTAGCGGTGTTGTTTAACGTGGCCCGCAATCCGGTAACAAATCGCCACGCCCGGATGTGTAGCCCCGGGGGTGTTGCAGGTCAACACCGTCACGCGCCTTTAACTCTGGCGTCAAGAAAGCGTCGTACACTTGCCCTACCCCGTCGCCACAACATCTAGCGGGAGGCATGCGGCATGCCGGTGTTGCGGATCAACGCAGGCAAGGACGCCCTGGAAGCGCACGGGCAGCCCGGCCCGGTCGATCCGCTGCTGCGAAAGGCCCTGCGCGGCACCGGGCCGATCGTCGTCATGGTCCACGGCTACAAGTTCGCCCCCGGCCACGCCGGCGCCTGCCCCCACGACCACATCCTGTCGCTCGATCCTCCCGGCACCTGCTGGAAGGCGCTCAGCTGGCCGCGGCAACTCGGCTTCGGCACCGACCGCGGCGACGAAGGGCTGGCCATCGCCTTCGGCTGGCGCGCCCGCGGCAGCATCTGGCGCGCCTACCGCGAGGCCGAGATCGCAGGGCACGCCCTGGCCCGCCTGGTCGAGGCGCTTGGCCGGCTGGCACCGCACCGGCCGGTCCATGCGCTGGCCCATTCGCTGGGTGCCCGCGTGGTGCTCAGCGCGCTGCCGCAGCTGTCCGCCGGCCGCCTGGGCCGCGTGATCCTTCTGGCCGGCGCCGAATACAGCACCCGCGCGGCGGCGGCCCTCGACTCGCCGGCCGGGCGCGCGGCCGAGATCTTCAACGTGACCAGCCGCGAAAACGACCTTTTCGATTTCCTGCTCGAACGCCTGATCGCCCCGCCGCGCCGCGGGGACTGGGCGCTGGGCCAGCTCATGCCCGCACGGCCGAACACCCTGACGGTCCAGATGGATCATCCCGCCACGTTGCAGGCGCTGCGTGCGGCTGGGTTTGCCATCGCGCCGACGGCCGCGCGCGTCTGCCACTGGTCCGGCTACCTGCGCCCGGGTGTCTTCGACTTCTACCGCGCGCTCCTGCGCGAGCCCGCGCGCCTGCCCCTCCGGCCGCTGCGCGCCGCCCTGCCCGACCGGCCCGATCCGCGCTGGTCACGCATTCTTGCGGCCCCGGCGTTGCATCCGCCCTTGCCATCGGGGCGCAGGGCATCATCCTGACGCGCGACCGCGCGCAGACAGGAGGCCGCCGTGACCGACCCCATCGAGCTCTACTACTGGCCCACGCCCAACGGGTGGAAGATATCCATCGCGCTGGAGGAGATGGGCCTGCCCTACGAGACCCGGCTTGTGGACATCGGCGCGGGCGACCAGTTCGATCCGGCGTTCCTGAAGGTCTCTCCCAACAACCGGATGCCGGCGATCGTCGACCCGCACGGCCCCGACGGCGCACCGATCGCAATCTTCGAATCAGGCGCGATCCTGCAATACCTCGCCCGCAAGACCGGTCTGTTCCACGGCGACACCGAGCGTGCACGCATCGCGGTCGACCAGTGGCTGATGTGGCAGATGGGCGGGCTGGGGCCGATGGCCGGCCAGGCGCACCATTTCCTACAATACGCGCCCTCGCTCGATCCGCCGCAGGACCTGCCCTACGCCAAGGACCGCTACCGCGGCGAGACCGCGCGCCTCTACCGCGTGCTCGACCGCCAACTGGCCGAAAACCGGTTCGTCGCCGGCGCGGCCTTCTCGATCGCGGACATGGCGATCTGGCCCTGGGCCTCGCTGTGGGAAAAGCAGGAACAGACGCTCGACGACAAGCCACACATGGCCCGCTGGCTCGACGAGGTCGGCGCGCGCCCGGGCGTCCGAAGCGGCCGCGCGCACCACGCCGGGAAACGCGGCGACCTGACCGCCGACCGGCAGGCCCGGGAAACACTGTTCGGCAAGCCGCGCTGACGGGTTTTCATCTTGCCCGAAATACTCCCGCCGGAGGCACCCGACCTCCGCCGCCCGGCCCGGCGCGCGCGGCGGCGCGTCACCCCTCGCAGTCCCCCTCGTCCTCGCCGGGGCCGTAGTCGCGGAACACCCGGCCCTGCGCGATGAAGAACAGGAAGATCGCCGCCGTCAGCCCGAAGGTCTTGAACCAGACCCAGGCTTCCTCGCTCTGGGTGCGCCAGATCAGCTCGTTGAGCACGGCGAGCGCGAAGAAGAACGCCGTCAGCCGGCGGGTCAGGATCATCCAGCCCTCGCGCTTGAGCGGCATCATCCCTTCCATCACGTATTGCAGGTAGGATCGCCCGCGCAGCAGGCCGAACCCGAGGAAAACGCCGAATATCAGGTAGATGATCGTGGGCTTCATCTTGAAGAACCTGGGATCGTTGAACCAGACGCTCAGCCCGCCGAAGACCACGATCAGCACCGCCGTGACGACCTGCATCCGCGACAGGTGCCCCGTCAGCCGCCACAGCACGCCCATGGCCAGCAGGAACACGGGGATGAACCCGGCGGTGACGACGATGAAACCGTCGTAGTCGGTGCCGGCGATGGTGAACACCCGGTCCTTGAGGGCCAGGTAGGCCACGAAGAAGGCCAGGATCGGCCCCAGTTCGAGCGCCGATTTCAGCATCGGGTTGATCTGACGGTCCTGCATCGCGCGCCTTCCTTGCCTATCCGCCCGCCTCAACTATCACAGCACCGGCCGCGATCAATGCCATCAGCGCGACGCGACGCGGCCCCACGGTGTCGCCCAGCGCCAGCCAGCCGATGACCGCGGCGAAAACGGTCGAGGTCTCTCGCAGCACGGCGGCCTCGCCCACCTTGTCCAGCCGGGTGGCCAGCATCACCGACCCGAAGGAGGCGAAGGCCACCAGCCCGCCGATGACCCCGCGCAGCAGCAGCGGCCCCGGCGCCGGCCGGGCGCGCAGGTTGCGCCAGCGCAGGTAGGCGAACGGCGGCAGCATCAGCCCGTCGATCAGGAAGAACCACGCGAGGAAGGTGAAGGGATCGGCCGCCGCGCGGATGCCGTAGGCGTCGTAGGTGGTATAAAGCGCCACGAACAGCCCCGTCAGCACCGCCAGCCCCAGCGCCAGCGGCATCGTTTCGCGATCCAGCGTCAGCGTGCGCAGGTTGTAGACGGCCAGCCCGTAGATGCCCGCCAGCAGCACGCCCACGCCCAGCCACTGAAGGGGCGTGAAGACCTCGCCGAACAACAGGTAGGCGCCGATCACCGTGAACAATGGCCCGGTGCCGCGCACCACCGGGTAGACCACCGTATAGGCACCCTTGGTGTAGGCCAGCGCCTGCAACACCTTGTAGCCAAGGTGAATCACGAAGACGAGGGCGAAGATCGGCCACATCTGCGGCCCCGGCCAGGGCACCACGAACAGCGCCACCGGCGCGGCCATCACCGCATAGGCCCCGTCGATCGCCCCGCGCGACAGCCAGGGGTCGTGCCGCCCCTTCTGCAACGCCCCGAAGACCGCGTGCAGGAAGGCCGCCGCAAGCGCCAGCATCATGGCCAGGCGGTGCCCGGCCTCGGTGCCCTCCAGAGAGATCAGCCAGTCGCTCACACCGCGGCCCTCGCCCCGGTGCGCGCCGGCATGTTACGGTGCCAGCCCCATCCGACCAGGAGACAAGCCGCCCCCATGCTCGAAACCGTGCTCGATATCGTCGTCGACGAATTGTCCGGCACCTTTGCCGTCGTACCGCCCGTTGTCGCCGGCGCACGCCTTCTGGCGGCGCTCGTGCTGGGCGGCGTGATCGGGTTCGAACGCGAGGCGCGCGAGAAACCCGCCGGTCTGCGCACGCACATGCTGGTGGCCATCGCCGCCTGCCTGTTCATCATCGTCAGCCAGCAGCTTTCGGCGCTGCCCTTCGGCGACCCGGACGCGCTGCGCGTCGACCCCCTGCGCCTGATCGAGGCTGTCACCGCCGGGGTCGCCTTCCTGGCCGCGGGGGTGATCTTCACCTCCGGCGGACAGGTGCGCAACGTCACAACCGGCGCCTCGCTCTGGCTGGCGGGGGCCATCGGGCTGGCCTGCGGCGCGGGGCAGATGCCGCTGGCGGCGCTGGCCACCGGCATCGTCGTGGTCGTGTTGTTCCTGCTGCGGTATCTTGAAGGGTGGTTCGGCCGCGGGTGACCCTCGCCCGCCGGGAAATGCAGCGCCAAAGGGGTCATGCCCCGTCGAGCCCGGTCAGCGCCGCTGCAAATTCCTCGGGATCAAACGGCGCCAGATCGTCGATCTGCTCGCCCACGCCGATCGCGTGGATGGGCAGGCCGAAGCGGTCGGCCAGCGCGACCAGCACGCCGCCGCGCGCGGTGCCGTCGAGCTTGGTCATGGCCAGGCCCGAGACATCGGCGATCTCGCGGAAGATTTCCACCTGGTTCAGCGCGTTCTGACCCGTCGTTGCATCGAGCACCAGCAGCGTGTTGTGCGGCGCGGTCGCGTCGCGCTTGCGGATCACGCGGACGATCTTGGCCAGTTCCTCCATCAGGTCGGCGCGGTTCTGCAGCCGCCCCGCCGTGTCGATGAGCAGAAGGTCGGCGCCCTGGTCCTGCGCACGCGCCATGGCGTCGAAGGCCAGGCTGGCCGGGTCGCTGCCCTGCGCCGCCGTCAGCACCGGCACGCCCGCGCGCTCGCCCCAGATCTGAAGCTGCTCGACGGCCGCGGCGCGGAAGGTATCGCCGGCGGCGATCATCACCGACTTGCCGGCGGCGCGGAACTGGCTGGCCAGCTTGCCGATCGTCGTGGTCTTGCCCGAGCCGTTGACCCCCACCACAAGCACCACCTGCGGCGTTTTGGGGTAAAGCGGCAGCGGCCGCGCGACCGGCTCCATGATGCGGGCGATCTCCTGCGCCAGCAGTTCCTTGATCTGGCGGGTCGACAACCGCTTGCCCATGCGCCCCTCGGCCATGTTGGCGGTGACGCGCTGCGCGGTCTCCACCCCCATGTCGGCAGTGATGAGCAGATCCTCCAGCTCCTCGAGCATCTCGTCGTCGAGCACCCGGCGCGGCGCGCCCGCGTCCTCGCCCCGGCCCAGAAGGCGGCCGAGCAGCCCCTTCGGTCTTGCCGCCTCGGCACGGTCCGGAGCGGGCTCCGGCTGTGCGGCCTCGGGCGCCGCCTCGGCCGGCGCGGTCTCGCCCTCCTCGACGATCGCCTCCAGGCCCTCGTCGAGCTTCGACGAGGATTTCGTCAGCCTGTCCTTGAGTTTCCTGAAAAACGCCATGCGGCCTCCGCTGGGGGTGCGCCCCCACCTACTGCGGATCGCGGCGGGATGGAAGGGGCACGCGCGGCCGCGCCCCTACACCTCGTCGGGGAAATGCTTCATCGTCAGGCGTATCGGGTTGGGCGCGGCCTGCCCCAGCCCGCAGATCGAGGCATCCGTCATCGCCTCGCACAGATCCTCGAGAAGCTCCTGATCCCAGCGGTCCGCCTGCATCAGCTTCACCGCCTTCTCGCAGCCCGCGCGGCAGGGCGTGCACTGGCCACAGCTTTCGTCCTCGAAGAAGCGCAGCATGTTCAGCGCCGCGGCGCGCGCCGAGTCGTGATCGGAAAGCACGACCACCGCGGCCGACCCGATGAAGGTGCCGTGTTCCTGAAGCACGTCGAAATCCAGCGGCACGTCGTCGAGAGAGGCGGGCAACAGGCCCGAGGACGGCCCGCCCGGCTGGTAGGCCTTGAGGTCATGGCCGTCGAGCATCCCGCCCGCGGCCTCGATGATGTCGCGGATCGTGGACCCGGCGGGCAGGAGATACACGCCCGGTGCCTTCACCCGCCCCGAGACCGAGAATGACCGCAGACCGGTGCGCCCGTTCTTCTCGACCCCGGTCAGCACCTCCTTGCCCTCGCGCAGCACGCGGGTCACCCAGTGCAGCGTCTCCACGTTGTTGACGAGCGTCGGACGCCCGTGGATGCCGACGTTCGCGACGAATGGCGGGCGATGGCGCGGCAGGCCGCGCTTGCCCTCGATCGATTCGATCATCGCCGATTCCTCGCCGCAGATGTAGGCCCCCGCCCCGCGGCGCAGATCGATATAGCCCGGCTCGACGATGCCCGCCCGCTCGAGCGCGGCGATCTCGGTCGCGAGAATCCGCAGCACCGCCGGGTATTCGTCGCGCATGTAAATGAAACAGGTGTCGGCCTCCACCGCCCAGGCCGCGATCAGCATTCCCTCAAGGAAAACATGTGGTTCACGCTCGAGGTAAAAGCGATCTTTGAACGTTCCGGGCTCGCCCTCGTCGCCGTTGACGGCCAAGTAGCGCGGCGCCGGCTCGGCCCGCACGAAGCCCCATTTCTTGCCGGCCGGGAAGCCGGCACCGCCAAGACCGCGCACGCCGGCCTCGAGAAGTTCCTGTTGCACGGTTTCGAAATCGCCCTCGCGGCGCAGGCGGGCGAGCGCCTCGTAACCGCCCTTCGCGCGGTAGTCGTCGAAGCCCTGGTAATCCGGGACATGCGCATGCGTGTCGCCTGCCGCGATCGCCGCCTCGACCTTTTCCGGCGTGGCATGGTCGATATGGTTGTGGCCCAGTTCCAGAACCGGCGCGGTGTCGCAACGGCCCATGCAGGGCGCGCGCACGACCCGCACCTCGGACGGGTCCAACCCCTCCTCCAGCGCGGCCTTCAACTGCTGTGCCCCGGCCATCTCGCACGAAAGCGAATCGCAGACCCGCACCGTCAGGCCCGGCGGCGGCGTCTCGCCTTCCTTCACGACGTCGAAATGGGCATAAAACGTCGCCACCTCGTAGACCTCGGCCTGGGATATCCGCATCTCCTCGGCCAATGCACGCAGATGCGCCGCCGACAGGTGGCCGAACCGGTCCTGGATCAGGTGCAGGTATTCGATCAGCAGGTCGCGCCGGCGCGGGCCATCACCCAGCAGCGCGCGCACTTCGGCCCAGGGCTGGTCCTCCAGCTGGCGGCCCTTGGGCGTGTGCCGCCCCTTGCCCTTGCCCGATTTCCAGACGCCCTTGCCGTCGTTGTCGAGTGCCATGCGCGGTCCTCCTTGTCTCGGGCCAGACGGTAACGGCCACCGCCGCACGTAGCGAGGCCAAAAGCGACAAATCCGCCCCTCTTTGCGTTTTGCAGGCCGCCGAATCCGCCCTAGGATGATGCGCGCGTGCCGGGTTTGCCGGCAACTCGCGCGCGCCGCGTGGAGATCTCATGCCCCTGTTCGCCCTTGCCACACTGACACCCGTCGCGCTGATCGCGCTGGCCGCGCTGCACGGCGGGGTTTGGGCGTGGGCCGCCGCGGGCTACCTGGGCGTCCTGGTCGCGGTGCTCGACCGGCTCGTGGCGCGGCAGGCCCGCAACGCCGACCCCGAGGCCGAGTTCCCCGCCGCCGACGCGCTGCTTGTCGCGCTGGGCCTGGGGCATTTCGCCCTGATGGGGCTGGCCGTGGCCGCCGCCGGGGGCGCGGGCGGGCTGGCGGGCCTCGACCGTGCACTGGTCCTGCTGGCCGCCGGCATGGCCTTCGGCCAGATATCGCACCCCGCGGCGCACGAGTTGATCCACCGCCCCGGGCGCGGGCTGCGCCTGCTGGGGCGGCTGATCTATACCAGCCTGCTGGTGGGTCATCACGCCAGCGCGCATCTGCTGGTTCACCACGTTCATGTCGGCACCGAGGCCGACCCCAACAGCCCGCCGCGCGGCGAAGGCTTCTACCGCTTCGCGGTGCGGGCGACGGCAGGCAGTTTTCGCGCGGGGCTGGCGCAGGAGACACGGCGCCGGGCACGCGCGGGCAAGCCTGTGTGGGGCCACCCCTACCTGCTTTACGTGGGCGGCGGGCTGGGCCTTGCCGGGGCGTCCTGGGCACTGGCCGGCGCGGCAGGGCTGGCGGCGTTCATCTTCCTCGGGCTGTTCGCGCAGATGCAGATCCTGATGTCGGATTACGTGCAGCACTACGGCCTGCGCCGGGCCAAGCGACCCGACGGTCGGCCGGAACCGGTCGGACCGCAGCATTCGTGGAACGCGCCGCAGTGGTTCTCGAACGCCGTCATGCTGCACGCACCGCGCCATTCGGACCACCACGTGACGCCCACGCGCCCCTACCCGGCGCTCCAGCTCGACCCGGCGCGCATGCCCTGCCTGCCGCGGCCGCTGCCCGTGATGGCCGCTCTCGCGCTGGTCCCGCCGGTGTGGCGGCGGATCATGGACCGGCGCTGCGAGCGCTGGCAGGTACCTGCCGCCGATCCCGCGCAATAGGCCGCGCGCCGCGAATCCCTCTGGCGCCGCCGCCCGCGCTCTGCCACCTTGTCGGCATGCGACTGCTTTCCGCACTTGGTATTGCGTTTCTCCTGACACCCGCACCCGCCGCCATGGCGCAGATGTCGGCGGCGGAGTTCGATTCCTACACCCGCGGCAAGACCTTCTATTTCAGCCGCGACGGCGCGCCCTACGGCGCCGAGGAATACCTCGACAACAAGCGCGTGCGCTGGTCGTTCCTCGACGGCAAATGCCGCGAGGGCTACTGGTACCAGCAGGGCGAGCTGATCTGCTTCGTCTACGAGGACCGGCCCGAGCCGCAGTGCTGGCGGTTCCGCCAGACGCCCGGCGGGCTGGTTGCCCGGTTCGCCACCGACCCGGAGGAAAGCGCGCTTTACGAGGTCGAACAAAGCGAGGAACCGCTGACGTGCCTCGGCCCCGAGGTCGGGGTTTGACGATCGACGCTGACGATTAATTCGGTGCCTTGTTTGGCAATTTTGTCCCCAACCCAAGGTCATCAGTTTAGAAAACCCGACAATTCGGGCTGCCATGGGGATGGATTTCCGCGGCGCGGCGACGTTCGCCGGGCCGGGTCGATGCGCACGCAAGCCGCACCGCTCATGCAGCATCGCCGGGCGCGATGCCTGCCACGTCATGTATTTCCTTTATTTTTCAGTATTCTGGATGATTTTCATCATGCAGCGTTGCCACTGAAGGGCCATCAGAACAGGCTGCCCTGGTCCGGGCTGTCCTTGGGCTTGGCGGGTTTCGCGGGGCGGCCTCCGGCCCTGGTCACGTCCAGCCGCCCGTCGGCGAACTGGATTTCCAGCGCCCGCGCGTCCGCGGCCGCCACCCGGGTCGTGACCACCCGCCCCTCGCCGCGCACCACCGCGAACCCGCGCTTGAGCGTGGCCTCGTAACCCATTGTCAGGCGCAACCTTTCATTGGCTTCAAGGCGATCGCGCCAGGTTGTCACCTGCCGCCGGCCCGCATCGGACAGCCGCCGCGTCAGGCTGTCGAGGTCCTGGCGCTTGCGGGCGATGTCGCGCTGCAGCGTGCGCAGGTTGAGCCGCGCGGCCGTGTTGGCCAGCCGTTGCGCCTCGGCGGCCGTGGCCCGGCGCAACAGCCCGGGTCGCAGCGCGCCGCTGACCTCGGACAGCTGGACGCGCCGGGCCTGCACGCTGGCCTTCAACGCCGCCGGCAACCGATCCGCGCGGGCATCCAGCATCTGCCGTGGCCCCTCCAGCAGGGTGTCGGGCCGGGGCAGCGCACGCGCCAGGTCGCGCAGCCGCTGGCCCCGCGCCGTCACGCCGGAACTCAGCGCGTGCGTCAGCCGCGAGTCCTGGTTGTCGAGCCACGCCATCAGGTCAAGCCGCACCGGCACCGCCAGTTCCGCCGCCGCCGTGGGCGTCGGCGCGCGCTTGTCGGCGGCGTGGTCGATCAGCGTGGTGTCGGTCTCGTGCCCCACCGCCGAGATCAGCGGGATGTCCGAGGCCGCCGCCGCGCGCACCACCGATTCCTCGTTGAAGCCCCACAGGTCCTCGATGGAGCCGCCGCCGCGCGCCACGATCAAAAGGTCGGGCCGCGGCAGCGCGCCGCCCGGCGTGAGGGCGTTGAACCCCTCGATCGCGCGGGTCACCTCCGGCGCACAGGCATCACCCTGCACTGCCACGGGCCAGATCAGCACCTTGCGCGGAAAGCGTTCGCGCAACCGGTGCAGGATGTCGCGGATCACCGCGCCCGAGGGCGAGGTGATCACGCCGATCACCTCGGGCAGGAACGGAAGCGCCCGCTTGCGGCCGGCGTCGAAAACGCCCTCGGCCGCAAGCGCCTTGCGCCGCTTCTCCAGCATCGCCATCAGCGCGCCGACACCCGCCGGCTTGATGTCCTCGATCACGATCTGGTAGCGGGACTGCCCGGCGAAGGTGGTCAGCCGGCCGGTGGCGACGACCTCCATCCCCTCCTCGGGCTGCACCGACAGGCGCGCCGCAACCCCTTTCCAGATCACCCCCGACAGCACCGCGCGGTCGTCCTTGAGATCGAGGTAGACATGCCCGGACCGCGGCCGGGAAACGCGCCCGATCTCGCCCTTCACCCGCACGTGGCCGAATTCGCCCTCGATCACGCGCTTGACCGCCCCCGAGATCTCGGAGACGGAGAATTCCGGGGCATTGTCGCCGCTGTCGGACGCGTCGATGAGATCGGACATGGGGGCGCCTTGTGTCTGTCGCGGCGCCACCTTAGAACGCCCGCCAGGCGAGGCCAAGCGGGAGAGCGGGCGATGAACATTCTGATCCTCGGCGGCGGCGGGCGCGAACACAGCCTTGCCTGGGCGGTGATGCAGAACCCCAAGTGCGACCGGCTGTTCGTCGCCCCCGGCAATGCCGGCATCGCCCAGATCGCGGAATGCGCCGCGCTGGACATCGAGAACGGCGCGGCCGTGGTCAACTTCTGCGACGGCAACGCGGTGGATTTCGTCATCGTCGGCCCCGAGGCGCCGCTGGCCGCCGGCGTGGCCGACCGCCTGCGCGAGGCGGGGCTGACCGTCTTCGGCCCCTCGGCCGAGGCCGCCCGGCTGGAGACCTCCAAGACCTTCACCAAGGAAATCTGCGCGGCCGCCGGCGTGCCCACGGCCGACTGGGCACATTTCACCGACGCCGACGCGGCCAAGATCCACGTTCGCGCGCAAGGGGCGCCGATCGTCGTCAAGGCCGACGGGCTGGCCGCCGGCAAGGGCGTGGTCGTGGCCGAAACGGTGGAGGCGGCAGAGCGCGCCATCGACGAGATGTTCGCCGGCGCGTTCGGAGACGCCGGCGCCGAGGTGGTGATCGAGGAATGCATGACCGGCGAGGAGGCGTCGTTCTTCGTGCTCTGCGACGGCGAGACCGCCCTGCCCGTGGGAACCGCGCAGGACCACAAGCGCGCGGGCGAAGGCGACACCGGCCCCAACACCGGCGGCATGGGCGCCTATTCGCCCGCCCCGGTATTGACGGAGGCGGTGGCCCGGCGCGTGATGGAGCGGATCATCCACCCCACGCTGGCCGAGATGGCCCGGCGCGGCACGCCCTACCGCGGCGTCCTTTACGCCGGGCTGATGATCGAGGACGCCCGCCCGCGGCTGGTGGAATACAACGTCCGCTTCGGCGACCCCGAGTGCCAGGTGCTGATGATGCGACTGGGCGCGCAGGCGCTCGACCTCATGCAGGCGGCGGCAGAGGGGCGGCTCGAGGGCACGCGGGTGTCCTGGGCCGAGGATCACGCCATGACCGTGGTCATGGCCGCCAGGGGCTATCCCGGCGCCTACGAGAAGGGCGAGGTGATCGGCGGGCTCGAGGACTGCCCGGAAGACAGCTTCAACATGGTCTTTCACGCCGGCACGGCCGAGCGCGACGGGCGCATCGTGGCCGCGGGGGGGCGCGTTCTCAACGTCACGGCGCGCGGCGCCACGCTGGGCGAAGCGCGTGACCGGGCCTATGCCATGGTGGACTGCATCGACTGGCCCGGCGGCTTCTGCCGGCGCGATATCGGGTGGCGCGCGCTCTGACAGGCGGACCTCTCGGCGCCCCGCGCCTTTCGGTGAAGCCATGCCAGCATCCGCAAATGGAAGGCGGTCAGGAACACGCCAGCGCGGCGTCGAGGCTGCCCGCACCGTCGTAGGGGCCGAGCGCGCGGGTGTCGAACGCGCCGCCGCGCAACGTCACCGCAACGACGCGGGCCCAGTCGCCGCTGGCGAGGATCATCTCGGGCCCGCCGCCACAGTCGCGGATGCCGCCCGGGATGTGATCCCAGCCGATGCGATGGTTGGTGACGCCCCGCAGATCCGCCAGGTGGCGCAGCTTGCCGCCCTCGAACCGCCAGACGCGCAACCGCTTGGCAAGATGCGGGCGGTCGACATAGGCGATTTCCGTCCGCCCGTCGCCGTCGAGGTCCGCGGCGCCCACCGGGGCAAGCCAGCGGTGGGGTCGCCCGATGTAGGGGGTGGCGGCCAGCAGCCCTTGTGCACCGTAGACGGCCAGCCGCGCACCGCGATTGCGGTGGGATTCGACGACAATCACCTCCGCCGCGCCGTCGCCGTCGAGGTCGGCCAGCCGCGGCGCGGTATCCTCGAACACGCGGGCCTCGGGCAGCGTCAGGCGAACCTCGCGTCCATCGCGCAGCGCGACCACCAGTGCGCCCCATTCGATGGCATCGCCCAGCACGCCATGGTCATAGCGCGTGGTGGGGGCCTCATACCGGGCCGTCGCGATCTCCTGCGCCGCCGCAACGCCGGCGGTCACGGCAAGGAGCGCCGCGCAGCACGCGGTGCGCCACCGCGCGCGGGCCATCAGATCTGCTTTTCGGGCATTTGCACCACCAGCCCGTCAAGGTCGTCGGTCACCTTGATCTGGCAGGTCAGGCGCGAGCGGGCCGGGTCGGGCTCGTAGGCGAAATCGAGCATGTCCTCTTCCATGTCGTCCTTCTCGGGCAGCTTGTCGACCCAGGCGGGATCGACGTAGACATGGCAGGTGGAACACGCGCAGGCGCCGCCGCAATCGGCCTCGATCCCGGGGATGTTGTTGTCGCGCGCGCCCTCCATGACCGTCAGGCCGCTCGCCACGTCGACGACATGCTCCGTGCCGTTGTGCTCGATATAGGTGATCTTCGCCATGACTCGCCCTCTCGCTTGCGTTTCGGTGATGTCCCGGGGTTCCTAGCCAAGGCATCTAGGTCCCGCCAGCCCCGTTTGCGACCCCGCCGGGCAAGAGTTGCGACAAAACCCGAATGTTCTATGATTGTTCCCATGAGCGGTTCGGGCAACCTTCCAACCCCGCCGGGCGACTGGCCCCGCCCGCCGCGGTGCCTTGTCACCGCGCGCCTGGGCGAGCCGCCGGGCGGCGCCCGCATCACCGTGGCCGGGCTTGTGATCCTGCGCCAGCGGCCGGGCACCGCCAAGGGGGTGATATTTCTCACGCTGGAGGACGAGACCGGCGTGGTCAATATCGTGGTCTGGCGCAAGCTCTACGAACGGTTCCGCCGCGCGGTGATCGCCGCGCGGCTGCTGCGGGTGACAGGCCGCGTGCAGCGCGAGGCGGGCGTGGTGCATGTCATCGCCGAGGAGATCGAGGACATCTCGGCGCTGCTCGATACTCTGCCGGGCTGCGATGGCGCGCTTTCGCCGGGGGGCGAAAGCCGCTAGGATAACGGCCAACAAGACCGTCCGAGGCCCGAGCACGATGTTCCGCGCGTTTCTACCGGCCAGTGCCGCCCTGCTTCTGTCGACCGGCTGCCAGACCGCCCTGCCGGTTGCTGGCAGCCAGGACACGGCGGTGCTGCAGACCACCGCCGAGGCCCCGCCGGGCGCCGCGCCCGGCACCTGCTGGGGCAAGGTGGTCACGCCCGCGGTGGTCGAGACGGTCACCGAACAGGTTCTGGTCCAGCCCGCGCAGGTCATGGACGATGGCACCGTGACAGAGCCCGCGACCTTCCGCACCGAGACGCGGCAGGCCATCGTGCAGGAACGCAAGGTCGATTGGTTCCAGACCCCCTGCCCCAACGTGCAGACGCCGGATTTCGTTGACTCGCTGCAGCGCGCGCTGCGCGCACGCGGGCATTACAGAGGTCCCGTTACCGGCGAGATGGACGCGCGCACGCGCGCCGCCGTGCGTCGCTACCAGACACCCGAGGGGCCGGATTCGGGCATCCTGTCGCTGGACGCGGCACGCCGGCTGGGCCTCGTGGCCGTGCCCCGGCCCGGTGACGCGGACGCCGACGACGACAGCGCACAGGTATCCACCGGCGCGGCATGAAAAAGGGGCGCCCGCGCGGGGCGCCCCCTTTCATCCAAGTACCGGCGCCGGCGACGCCGGGCCAATCACTGCTCGGTCAGCGAAAGCGCGACGAACCGTGGCTCGCCACCGCGCCGCACCAGCAGCAGGATCGACTTGCGCCCGGCTTCGCGGGCCTCCTCGATCTGCGCCTGCAGCTCGGAGACGCGCGTGACCTTCTGCTGCCCGGCCTCGGTGATCACGTCGCCCGCACGCATGCCCTTCTCGTAGGCCTGGGACATGCTTTCGACGTCCTTCACCACCAGGCCCTGCGCGTCCGCGTTCAGTTCGAGCTGGGCGCGCAACTCGTCGGTCAACGGGGTCAGCTCGAGCCCCAGAAGAGACATCTGCGAGGGCTCGGCCGGCTCCTCCTGGCCCCGCTGCGCGGCGGGCACGGCGCCCTCGGCCACCTCACGGCGGCCCAGCGTGACCTTCAGGGTCTTGGTCTGGCCGTCGCGGAAGACCACCACGCGCACCGTCTTGCCCACGGCGGTGTTGCCCACCTGGCGGACCAGCCCGCGCGTGTCTTCGACGTCCTTGCCGTCGAACGACACGATGACATCGCCGGCCTTCATGCCGGCCTCGCGCGCGGGGCCCTCGGGCACGTCGGTGACCAGCGCGCCGCGCACCTCTTCCATGCCGATGGCTTCGGCCACGTCCTCGGTGACATCCTGGATGCGCACGCCCAGCCAGCCTCGGCGCGTTTCGCCGTATTCCTGCAACTGGTCGACGACGCGGGTCACCACGTTCGCTGCCATCGAGAAGCCGATGCCGATGGAGCCGCCGCTGGGCGACAGGATCGCCGTGTTCACGCCGATCACCTCGCCATCCATGTTGAACAACGGCCCGCCCGAGTTGCCGCGGTTGATGGCCGCATCCGTCTGGATGTAGTCGTCATAGGTGCCCGAAAGCGCCCGGTTGCGGGCCGAGACGATCCCGGCGCTCACCGAGAAGCCCTGCCCCAGCGGGTTGCCAAGCGCGATCACCCAGTCGCCGACGCGCGCGGTGTCGCTGTCGCCGAAGGAGACGTAGTCGAGGGGCTCGTCGGTCTCGACCTTCAGCAAGGCGATGTCGGTCTTGGGGTCGGTGCCCACGACCTCGGCCTCGAGTTCCTCGCCGGAGAAGAGCTCGACCACGATCTCGTCGGCCTTCTCGATGACGTGGTTGTTGGTGACCACGTAGCCGTCCTCGGAGATCACGAAGCCCGAGCCCAGCGCGCTGGACCGGCGCGGCCGGCCCTCGCCATCCGGGTCACGGAACTGGCGGAAGAAGTCCTCGAAGGGAGACCCCTCGGGCACGATGGGCGACGGGCCGGTGCCCCGGGCCACCACTGTCGAGGTGGTGATGTTGACGACCGCCGGGCTGACCTTCTCGGCCAGGTCGGCGAAGCTTTCCGGGCGGGCCTGTGCGGCGATGGCCTGCGCCAGCATCAGGCCGACGGTCAGCGCGGTCAGCCAGAAGGCGCGCAGGGCGCCGGATGTGTTGCGGGTGATGGACTGCGCTTTGCTTGTCACTCCCGGATCTCCCTTGTCTGTCAAGAATGCGGGCGCCGACCGTCCGGCCGGCCCCGCGACCTGGCTTTAATGTAGGTGCCTGTGGCCTTGGTGCAAACCGTGCGCCCCAGCCTCACGCGCCCGTGATCGCGCACCGGCACCTGGCGGCCGGGGTCATGCGCCCAGCGATTTCGCCGCCCAGACCAGAAGAACACCGATGGCCAGCGCCGCGAGACCGAGCAGCCGGCGGCTTTCCTCGGGCATGCTGCGCATCGCCTCGAGCATCTGTTCGACAAGCGAAGGGGCCAGCGCGTACACCAGCCCCTCCACGATAAGCACCAGGCCGATGGCCAGGAAAAGAGTCGCCATTACTGGTCCGCCTGATCACCGGCGCCTTCATCCGACTGCTCGGGCGCCGCATCGCTTTCGCCCGAAACCCCGGAGGTATCGCCCTCCTGCAGGCGCTCCTGCTCTTCCTTGATGCGCTCACGCTCGCGTTCGGGCAGGTCCTCGGAAATCTCCGACGACGGCGCCATGTCGCGCAGGGTGTCGATATCGACCGAACTCGCATCGACCTTGCCGAGACCGCTGGCACGGATCGGGCCGAACATTTCCACCAGCAGGCCGCTTTCCGGCGTGAAGACCAGCGACGAGTTGCGCTCGGCCAGCGACCGCTCCACCGCCGAAAGCGACCGGTAGAAGGCGAAGAATTCCTCGTTGCTGCCGAAGGCTTCCGCGTAGATCCGGCTGCGCTCGGCATCGGCCTCGCCTCGGATGATCTCCGCCTCGCGTTCGGCGTTCGACACGGTTTCCGTCACGGTCCGGTCGGCGGCGGCGCGCACGCGCTGTGCCGCCTCTTTACCACGTGCGATCTCGTCGGCGGCCTCGCGCTCGCGCTCGGCCCGCATGCGCGCGAAGGTCGCGTCGAGGTTCTGCCGGGGCAGGTTCGTCTGCTTCAGCCGGACATCGACGATATCGAGACCGAGGCTGTCGGCGCGGCTACGCGCAGCTTCCTGGATGCGCCGCGCAAGGTCACCCCGTTCCGGGGACAGGATAGTGTCGGATGTCACCCGGTCCGAGCCGAGCACCTCGCGGATCTGGGCGTTGAGGATCGAGGACAGGCGATCCTCGGCGGCCCGTATACCACCGATACCGACGGCCTGGCGGAACTGCACCACATCATCGATTCGATACCGCGCGAACGCATCAACCACGAGGCGGCGATCGTCCGACGGCGTCACCTCGATCGTTTCGCTGTCGAAGGACAGGATCCGGTCGTCGTACCGCACGACTTCCTGAATGACCGGCAGCTTGAAGCGCAGCCCGGGCTCTTCCACGACCTGCTTGATCTGGCCGAACTGAAGCACGAGCGCCTTTTGCCGTTCGTCCACGACGAAGATGGCGGAAAGGCCGACAATGACCAACAAGACCAGGACTGGGAGGATTAGGATCGATTTGCGCATGTCACTGGTCTCCGTCTTGGCTGTTACTCGACGCGCCGTTCCGGGTGCTACCGGAGCGCTTCAACTGGTCGAGCGGCAGGTAGGGCACGACGCCATTGCCGTCGCCACTGCCGGCGAGCGATTCGTCGATGATCATCTTGTCGACGCTGCCAAGCGTGCGCTCGACAGTCTCCAGATAGAGACGCCGCTGCGTGACGGCGGGCGCCTGGTTGAATTCCTGCGCGACGGAGACGAAGCGGCTGGCCTCGCCGATCGCCTCGTTGACCACGCGTGCACGATACCCCTCGGCCTCCTGCACGACCTGCGCGGCACGGCCGCGGGACTCGGCCAGAACCCGATTGGCATATGCGTCGGCTTCCCGTTGCAGCCGGTCACGCTCCTGCTCGGCGGCCTGCACCTCGCGGAACGCATCGATCACCTGTTGCGGCGGGTCCGCGGTGTCGAGGTTGAGGCGGACCACGTTGATGCCGCTTTCGTACGCGTCCAGCGTCTCCTGGATGCTCTGGCGGGCGGAGTCGGCGATGATGCCCCGGTCGCGGTTGAGAATGGGGGACAGGTTGCTGCGCGCGATAATCTCGCGCATCGTCGCGTCCGACACCGCCCGGACCGTCAGTTCCGGGTCGCGGATGTTGAACAACAGCTTCGACGGGTCCTTGACGTTCCAGACGACCTGGAAGTCGATGTCGACGATGTTTGCGTCAGTCGTCAGCATCAGACCGTCGCTGCTGCGCCCGCCAGTCGTGCCGATGTCTTCCGTGCGTTCCGAGGTCACGTTGACAACATCATAGGTCATCAAAGGCCACGGCGCGAAATTGAGGCCCGGCGTGCCCACCGACGAGAAGCTGCCGAGGAACAGCTCGACGGACTGTTCTTCCGGCTTGACGGTGTAGAAGCTCGCCGCACCCCACAGAACGAGCGCGATCGCCCCGCCAAGGAGTACGCTCCCACGGCCGAAAGTCGGGCCGCCGCTGCCGGGTCCGCCGCCGCGGCCGCCGCCGCCGTCGCCGCGCCCGCCCATGAGCACCTTGAGCTGGTCCTGGCCCTTTTTGACCAGCTCGTCGATCTCGGGCATCTGGGAGCCGCCGCCCTCGGGCGGGCGGCGCCCGCCGTTGTTGTCACCGCGGTTGCGGTCTCCACCGCCGCCGCCCGAATTTCCGCCGCCCCCCCAGGGGCCGCCAGAATGTCCAGCCATTGCGTTGTTCCCTTGTCTTGCCGTCCCTTCGGACGCTGTGTCTAACGTGTATGACGCCGGTGAAAAATCAAGCCGTCCGCACCGGCGTGTTCATGGTCACGATTTCCTCGGACATCGTCGGGTGGACGGCCACCGTGCGGTCGAAATCCTCTTTCGTGGCGCCCATCTTGACCGCCACGCCCGCCAGCTGGATCAGCTCGCCCGCGCCCGGCGCGACGATGTGGCACCCCAGCACCCTGCGCGACTCGGCGGCGACGATCAGCTTCATCAACACGCGGTCGGGTCGGCCGGCAAAGCTTTGCTGCATGGGCTTGAAGGACGTGCAGTAGACCTCGATCGGCCCGTGCTCGCGCGCCTCTTCCTCCGACATCCCGACGGTGCCCATCTCGGGCTGCGTGAAGATCGCCGTGGGAATGTTGACGTGATCCACGGGCGTCGGGTTGCCCTTGATGACCGTCTCGACGAAGGCCATGCCCTCGCGGATCGCCACCGGCGTGAGGTTCACCCGGTCGGTCACGTCGCCAATGGCGAAGACCGAGGGCACGCTGCTCTGGCTGTAGGCATCGACCTCGACCTCCCCGTTCCGGCCCAGCGCGACGCCCGCCTCCTCCAGGCCCATGTCCGCGGTATTGGGCGCACGGCCGGTGGCGAACATGACCTTGTCGAACACCCGTTCCGTGCCGTTCGTGGCCTTCACGCGGAAGCCGCCTTCGGTTTCCTCCATCTCGACGATGTTGGTGCCCAGGTGCAGGTTCACGCCCGACTGGATCATCTCGTCGGCGATCAGCCCGCGCGCCTCGCCGTCGAAGCCGCGCAGGATCTGCGCGCCCCGGTAGAACTGCGTGACCTCGACGCCCAGCCCGTTGAGGATACAGGCGAATTCGCAGGCGATGTAGCCGCCGCCGATGATCAGCATGGACTTCGGCAGCGCGTCGAGGTGGAAGATCTCGTTGCTGGTCAGCGCGTGCTCGGCGCCGGGGATGTCGGGCTTGACCGGCCACCCGCCGGTCGCCACCAGAATGTGGCGCGCGCTGAACCGCTGCCCGGAGGCCAGTTCGACGGTGTGCGCGTCGGCCAGCCGCGCGCGGGTGTCGAAGCTTTCGACCGCGTTACGGCTCAGGATACCGCGATAGACGTCCTCCAGCCGGTCCAGCTCGGCATGCAGCTTCGTGCGGAACGCCGGCCAGTCGAAGCCGCCGGCGTGCACCGTCCAGCCGTAGCTCTGCGCATCCGCGATCGCGGCGGGGTATTCGCTGGCAAAGACCATCAGCTTCTTCGGCACGCAGCCGCGGATCACGCAGGTTCCGCCGTAGCGCGACTCCTCTGCCAGCGCGACCCGGGCGCCCGCCTGCGCGGCCACGCGCGCCGCGCGCACGCCCCCGGATCCGCCGCCGATGACGAAGAGATCGTAGTCGAAGTCCATGCCTGTGCTGTCCCCTTTGCCCCGTGTTGCCGTCAGTCGGCCATGTCCGAAAAAAGGTTCTCGGCCTCGACGAAATCCAGCCGGTCGGTTTCGACAGTGCCCTCGTTGATGTCGCGCGTTTCCACCCGGCCGTCGCCGTGACCAAGGACCACGATGTCGCAGATGTCGACGAACAGCCCGTTTTCCACCACGCCGGGAATCTGGTTGAGCACCAGCGCAAGCTGGCGCGGGTTGCCGATCCGGCCGAGGTGCAGGTCGATGATGTAATTGCCCTCGTCGGTGACATAGGCGTGGTCACCGTTCATGCGCAGCGTGGTTTCGCGGCCCAGGACATCCATCGACACCAGCATTTCCTCGAGAAGCGACTTCGTGGTCTGCCAGCCGAAGGGGATGACCTCCACGGGCAGCGGGAACGCGCCGAGGCGTTCGACCTCCTTGCCCAGGTCTGCGATGACGACCATCCGGTCGCTGGCCGTGGCCACGATCTTTTCCTGCAGCAGCGCGCCGCCGCCGCCCTTGATGAGGTTCAGGTCGCCGTCGAACTCGTCCGCACCGTCGATGGTGATGTCCAGCCAACGCGCCTCGTCCAGGCTGATGACCTCGATACCGACCTCGCTGGCCAGCTGGGCGGTGCGCGTCGAGGTGGGCACGCCCCTGATGTTCAACCCGTCCTCGCGCACCAGTTCGCCCAGGCAGCGGATCATCCAGGCGGCGGTGCTGCCGGTGCCCAGGCCCACGCGCATGCCGTCCTCGACGTAATCGACCGCACGCTTGGCGGCCACGAACTTGGCCTTGTCGATGGGCGACAGCTCTCCGGACATGGGCGCGACTCCTGGCGATCCTTCCGCCGCCGGTTATAGGGAAGTTGGCGCAGGGGTGCGAGAGGCAATTGTCATGGGCCGCGGGCTGGCGCCGGGCATGGTTCCGCGCCATGGTGGGGCCATGACCACCTACCGGCTTCACTACGCCCCCGACAACGCGTCGCTGATCGTCCGGCTGGCGCTGGAGGAACTGGCCGCGCCATATGCCACCGTGCTCGTGGACCGCGCCACGCGCGGACACAAGGCGCCGGATTACCTCCGGCTCAATCCCAACGGGCTGATCCCGGTGCTGGAAACGCCCGACGGGCCCCTGTTCGAGACCGGCGCGATCCTGCTGTGGCTGGCCGACCGGCACGGCGCGCTGGCCCCCGCGCCCGACAGTGCCGACCGCGCCGGGTTTCTCAAGTGGCTGTTCTTCACCGCGAACACCCTGCACCCGGCCCTGCGCCTGACATTCTATCCGGGGCAGTACGTGGGTGAGGATGCGGGCGCGCAGACCCGTCTGCGCGCGCACATGCAGGGCGAGATCGGTCACCACCTCGACAAGCTGGAGGCCGTGGCCGGGCAGGCCCCGGGCTGGTTCGCCGCCCCGGCGCCCACCGGGCTGGACATCTACGTTGCGCCGCTGCTGCGCTGGCTCGCGCTGTTCCCGGTCGGCGAAAGCGGCTGGTTCGACCTTGGGCGCTGGCCGCGCCTGCACGCGATGGCCGAGGCACTGGAGGCCCGCGACAGCGTGGCCGCCGCGGTCGCGGCGGAGGGGCTGGGCCCGCAGCCCTTCACCGCCCCGCGCCACGCCGACCCGCCCGAGGGCACTGCGACCTGACGCGCCCTAGCCTTCGCCCGGGCGGGCGGGCACGGCCTTGAGGTAAGCGGCGATCGCCCTCCGGTCGGATCCGGACAGATGGGCGAGGTTGCGCCGCACGGCCTCCATCGCGAAACCGTAGTCCCCCGCCGCGGCATGGGTGGCGGCCGGCAGGAGCCCCTGCGCGATCTCCTCCACGCTGCGCCCGGCGATCCCGGGCGCGCCCGACGTGATGTTCGGCACCGGGCCGCTTGCCAGTTTCGTGCTGCCGGCCAGCCAGCGCCGGTAATCGGGGCCACCCAGCGCATCGCGCGGCGTGTGGCAGGCGCCGCAGTGCCCGATCGCCTCGACAAGGTATCGGCCGCGGGACACTTGCGGGCCGGCGTCGGCAACAGACACCACCGGCGCGGGCCGCAGGTAGAGGCGCTTCCACACGCCCAGGGCGCGCCGGCTGCGGAAGGGCGCGCGCAACGCGTGCCCGGCCACCACGTTGGGCACCGGCGGCAGGCCGCGCAGGTAGGCCCATAGGTCACGGATGTCGGCCCCCGTCATGCGCGCGTACGAGGTGTAGGGAAACGCCGGGTAGTAATGCGCGCCGTCCGGGCGCCGCCCGCGGCGCATGGCGGCGTCGAACTCCGCCAGCGTCCAGGTGCCGATGCCGGTGGCCGTGTCCGGCGAGATGTTGGGCACGCGGAAGGTGCCGAAGCGGGTATCCAGCCTGCGCCCGCCGCCCAGCCGCGGCACCCCGCGCGCGTCCGCGCCGGGCAAGGCATGGCAGGTCGCGCAACCGCCGGCCCGGAAAACCGCCGCGCCGTTGGCCAGGTCGGTTTC
This sequence comes from Roseovarius salinarum, assembly GCF_002834145.1. Lineage (GTDB taxonomy): Bacteria > Pseudomonadota > Alphaproteobacteria > Rhodobacterales > Rhodobacteraceae > Roseovarius > Roseovarius salinarum. The sequence goes on from NZ_PHNT01000001.1 coordinate 85,358, forward strand.
GCCCGCCGCTCTTGCCGCCGTGCCGTCGCCGCCGCCCCTTGGCCCGGAGCAGGCCGCCAGCCCCATGAGGGCGGCCAGGACACCGGCCGCGACAACAAGCGCGCAGTTGATCGCCGCGCGTCCTGCCGGTGCCCCGGCGCCCCTGACAGGCCCCTCTGCCACGTCGGGATGCCTAGCGTTTCTTCAGGGTGTAGGACACGCCGATGGAGACCTGGTTGCTGATGACCTCGGTCGACAACCGGCCGCCGCCCGACAGGTCGGCGCTGATGTCGGCATAGCCCGTCTTCAGCTCGCCGAAGACGGCCCATCGCGCGTTGATGCGCGCCTCGACGCCGATCAGCGCCTCGGCCGCCGGGCCGCCGAACTGGTATTCCGATGTGCGGCTGGTCCCGGCCAGGTTGGTCACCTCGACGTGCGGCGTGGTGAACCCCACGCCGGCGCCGACGTAGGGCGTGACCCGGCTGTCGTTGAGGAACCGGTAGTGCAGGTTGCCCGTGACCATGTTGATCCCGTCGGTGAATTCCAGCTCGGCAAAGGGGGCGGGCATGGGATCGGCCGTCACCTTCGTGTGCGCGTTGTCGATGGCCACGCCCCACCGCGGGCGATCCTCGAACCACCAGGTCGCGCGCACCCCGAAATACGGTGGCAGCTTGAGCGATTCGCCGTCCCAGCTGGCCCGCACGCGGCCCGGCCCGCCGCCGCGGTTGAAATCGTAATCCACGGTCGAGTCGGGCGAAAAATTGCCCCCGGAATAGACCGAAAGCACCATCTCGGCCCGCGCCGGGGCGGCGGCAATCGCGGCCACCAGGACGGCACAGGCCAGCCGCCGCGCGGCCGGCCATGAACGGATGAGGTCGGATATTGTCACGGCATTCGCCTTCGTGCTCCGATGGGCCGGGTGCCGCGGCCCGATCACAAGACGGGCGGCGCGCGGCACGCGTCCACTGTCCCGGCAAGGCACGGCACCAGCCGCGCCGGAACTGCCGCCGGCCACCGACCGGTCTTACTTGTCCCTCTTTCGCCCTGCGCCCGCAACGGCACGTTTCGCCGCATCCCCGGCGCCACGGCCCGCGCAAGCCAGTCACCGGCGGAAATGGCGCGGCACCGCTTGAACCGCCCGTGCAACGGTGTTGCGGTGATCGCGCCAACGCGAGACCGCCATGACCCGGATCAGCCTGCAATCGACACTGCGCTGCCCCAAGTGCGGCCACCGTGAGACCCTGGAGATGCCGACCGACTGCTGCCGGTGGTTCCACGCGTGCGGGGGCTGCGGCGCGATCCTGCGGCCGAAGCCGGGGGACTGCTGCGTGTTCTGTTCCTACGGCACGCATCCCTGCCCGCCGGCCCGGGACGGCGGACACTGCTGCGGATGAAAGATACCTTGCGTCGCTTTCGGACAAGCCGCCCCCCGGCACGACATCCATAAAGCGCGAAAGGTTGGGAGCGCGCGAAATGTTTCTGTCCGTCTTCGAGATGTTCAAGGTCGGCATCGGGCCGTCGTCGTCGCACACCATGGGGCCCATGGTGGCCGCGGGACGGTTCCTGGACCTTATGCGCGCCTCGCCCTTCGAGTTCGCCGGCCTCAAGGGGTCGCTGCACGGCAGCCTGGCCTTCACCGGGGTCGGCCACGCCACCGACCGGGCCACCATCCTCGGGCTTGCCGGGTTCCGCCCCGACGACTACGACCGGGATGCCGCCGAGGCCACGCTCGACGAGATCCGCGACAGCCACGTGATCCGCCCGCCGGGTCTGCCCGTGCTGAATTTCCACCCCAAGGAAGACCTTGTCTTCGACTTCGGACCCAACCTGCCCGGCCACGCCAACGGGATGATCCTGATGGCCACCGACGCGCAGGGCGACGTGATCCTGCAGGAAACCTACTACTCCGTCGGCGGCGGCTTCGTGCTGACCGAGGCCGAGCTGGCCGCGGGGCGCGACACCGACGACGGCCCGCCGGTACCCTACCCGTTCAAGTCCGCCGCCGAGATGCTCGAGATGGCCGAGACATCGGGCAAGACCATCGCGCAGATGAAGCGCGACAACGAGGTCTCGCGCGGCGGCGCGGCCGGGCTGCGCTCGGGCGTCGCCCGCATCTGGCAGGTGATGAACGACTGCATCGAACGCGGTGTCGCGACCGAGGGCGAGCTGCCCGGCGGTCTTTACGTGCGGCGCCGCGCCAAGGGCATCCGCGACGCGCTGGTCGAAGAGCGCGGCACCAACCTGAACGCGCCGCACAAGATCAACGACTGGATCAGCCTCTACGCCATGGCCGTGAACGAGGAGAACGCCGCCGGCGGGCAGGTCGTCACCGCCCCCACCAACGGCGCGGCGGGCGTGGTGCCGGCGGTCATCAAGTACTGGCTCGATCACGTGCCCGGCGCGACCGAGGACCGGGTCGAGGACTTCCTGCTGACCGCGGCGGCCATCGGGGGGCTGGTGAAATACAACGCCTCGATCTCTGGCGCCGAGGCGGGCTGCCAGGCCGAGGTGGGCAGCGCCGCGGCGATGGGCGCCGCCGGGCTGGCGGCGGTGCTGGGCGGCACGCCGGCCCAGATCGAGAACGCCGCCGAGATCGCGCTGGAACATCACCTTGGCATGACCTGCGACCCGGTGAAGGGGCTGGTGCAGGTCCCCTGCATCGAGCGCAACGGCCTGGGCGCGATCAAGGCCGTCAGCGCCGCCAGCCTCGCGCTGCGCGGCGACGGCACCCACCTCGTGCCGCTGGACAACTGCATCGAGACGATGCGCCAGACCGGCGCGGACATGAGCGAGAAGTACAAGGAAACCTCGCTGGGCGGGCTGGCGGTGAACGTGCCCAACTGCTGAGGGGGCGGGCGGTGACGACGCCCCCGCGCATCCCGCGGCACCGGGCGTGCGGCCAGGTCGACCGCCTTTCATCCGCGACATGAGCGCCTGCACAAGGACATTCATGTGGTATGCTCGTGCCCAAGAACGTCCCGGCAGGAGTTTTGCCCGATGCTGTTGAATGCCCTCCGTCTCACCGTCGCCGTCATGGTCATCGCCGCCTTGCCTGGGCCGCAGGGCGCGCGGGCGGCGCCGCAAACGCCCGGGATTCCCGCCTGGCTGCAAAAGCATGTCGGCACGGGCGAGGGCCAGATCGCCCCGGTGGTCCTGCGCAGGGCCCGCGCGCTTTACCAGCGCAAGGTCAGCCGCGGCGAGGTCACGAATCCCTGCTACCTGGCCAAGGACGCGACCCGCCCCAGCGGCACGCCCGACGGCCGCCCGGCGCCGCGGTTCTACGTCATCTGCGAGGTCAGCAAATCCTTCCGCGCGGTGTCGTCGGGCTATGGCAACGGGCGGAAACTGCCACGCGCCGATTTCTCGAACGGCCGGCAATGCGCGAGGCACTTCAGCAACGCGGAAGGGTCGAAGCTGACGATGGGCGGGCCCTACATGACGGCCGAGACACGGACATCCCTCAAGGGCTATTACCGAAAATCCGGCGAGAGGCGGCCACTTTACCGCACGTTCCTTCTGTATGACGGGGAAGGCGAAACCGAAAACGCACGGGAGCGCGCGATCGGCGGGCATCCGGCGGTCTTCCTGAGGTGGACGTGCCGTTTCAGGAAACCCGACAGCCCGCATGCCGACGCAGACGGATACGTCCCGTTCGGGAACCTGGTGAATTACACGGGCGGGCGCAGCAACGGCTGCACGACCTGGTCGCGGCCCGAGGCCCGGGAAATCCTCGAGCAGGTGGCGGGACATCCCACGACGCTTTATGTCTATCCCGAATCCCGCGACATCAACGCCGTTGCAACCGCGGTGAAGACCGGAACCTCGCTGTCGCGCGCCGGTCTCTACTGGAACGCCAGATGCCTGGACGCAATCGACGCGCCGAAATTCTGGCCCAAGGCCAAGCTGCAGCCGATCATCGATGAATGGCGGGCCTCGCTGCCCGAACGGCCACCGCTGGAACTACCGATCTGCAACTGAAAGGACCGGGCGCGATGACCGCGCCGGGGCTGCGCCACGGTGTCGGGATCGCGCAGGGTGCCGATGACGTGCCCCGGGATTGTCCGCAACTCTGGATCAGAGTCCGGCCCGATCAGAGGGCGGACAGATCATCGGCATCCTCGCGGCACATGAGGCCGGCGCGTCGTGCGCCGGCCTGTGCCGAACGCACGGCATGTCGGAAGGAACCTTCTGCAAATGGAAGGCCAAGTTCGGCGGCATGACGGTGCCGGAGGCGAAGCGGCCGCAGGCGCTCGACGACGAGACTGGCAAGCTCAAGAAGCTGCGGGTGACATGCTTCCCGGCTTCGTCTCCTTGCTTCCGGGTTAGATCACGCGGACCTGCAGATCGCGACCGTCCGCCCCATCCGACCGGTACCAGCGAAGCTCCGAACTTTTGCCGGTTTTCTCTTCACCGAACTCGCTGAAGGCGCGCCGTGGGGTGTCAAGTCGAGCGGCTTGAGGACGTCGTGAAACTCGCCGCATCTCTGCAAACGGCTTTTGTCCAGCGGCAGGGCACTGGAAAGGCGATCGAGTCTTCGGCTCTACCAAGCGACGGGAATTCAATGACGATTTCATTGCGGCAGATCCAGGCGAGAATGGATTGCAGGGCCTCGCCCGCTGCTGGGTGTTCGCTCATGGTGTTCGGCTGAGAGCAGCGTGATTTCGCTGCGACGGTCCGCATCGGGCTGCAAGCCGCCATGCAGGCCCGGGCATGAGACCCTTGGGGGCGCGCGCGAAAGCCCCCGCGATGAACGATCACCGGAAACACGCACCCCCGCTTTGACATCGCCCGTGTTTTGGTGAAGCTGGCGCCGCCCAGGCCCGCGGGTCGGGGCGGACAAACCACGTAAGGGGATCGGGCATGGACGGCAGGGCCACTCTGGGCATCGTGCTGATGGTGGGGTTCACGCTGCTGGCGCCCCTGCAGGACAGTTTCGCCAAGCTGATCGGCGGTGCCGTCGCCGTGGGCCAGGTGGCCGCCACGCGCTTCGTGTTCCAGGCCGCGTTGCTGCTGCCGCTGGCGGCCGCCTTCGGCTGGCTGCACCGCCCGCGCCGGGGCGAGGCGGCGCTGCACCTGGTGCGCGGGGCGCTGCTGCTGGTGGCCACGGCGTTCTTCTTCACCGCGATCCGCTTCATGCCGATCGCCGACGCCATCGCGATCTTCTTCGTGGAGCCCTTCATACTCACGCTGCTGGGCGCGGCCCTGATGGGCGAGCCGGTGGGACCGCGCCGCTACATCGCCTGCGCCATCGGCTTCGCGGGCGCGCTGCTGATCATCCAGCCCAGCTTCGAGGAGGTCGGCGCGGTGGCCTTCCTGCCGCTTGTCACCGCGCTGTGCTTCGCCTTCTACATGATCCTCACGCGGCGCATGGCCACGCGCATGCACCCGATCACGCTTCAGGCCTACACCGGGCTGGCCGCGCTGCTGATCGCGCTGCCGCTGCTGGCGGGTTTCGAGGGCAGCGGGCTGGCGCCACTCGATCCGGGCTGGCCGGCAGCGCGCGAGGCCTGGCTGCTGGTCGGGCTGGGGGTGATCGCCACGCTCAGCCACGTTTGCATCAGCTTCGCGCTGTCGCTGGCGCCGGCCTCTCTGCTGGCGCCGGTGCAATACCTCGAGATCGTGGCGGCCACCGGCCTGGGCTATGCCATCTTCGGCGATCTGCCCGATGCGCTGGCGGCGGCGGGGATCGCGCTGATCGTGGTCTCGGGGCTTTACCTGTTCTTCCGCGAACGCCACCTGCAGCGCCGCCCGGCGCCACCGCCGTGACGCGCGGCTCAGCCCCGCGCGACGGGGGCCGGCCAAGTCGCCGGGCGATCCAGCAGGGCGCGCGCGGCTTCCTCAAGCGCGTGCTCGGGCAGGATCACCAGCATCTTGGGCGCGGTCACCGACAGGTCCACAGGCCCGGTCGCCACGTTCGAGGTGCCCACGCGCCCGTCGGGCGAGAACCTCAGCCCGGAGATCGGCCAGCGCAGCCCGTCCGACACGCCCTCGACCGCGCCAAGCGGGAACAGGGACACCGGGCAACCCGGCGGCAGGTCCAGCGCCAGGGAGGGCGGCGCCAACAGCACGAGTTCCTCGGTCCCCAGCAGGATGCAGCGCTGGTGGGCGTGGCGCACCATGGTGTTGTAAGCGGCCAGCTGGTGATCCAGCCGTGCGCCCGAGAACCCCACGCCGATCACCAGCGGCGCCGAAATGTTGTCGAGGCACTTGTCGAAATCGGTGGTGTCCTGGTCCGCGAAGGGGTGCAGGCTGTCATCCGCCAGGCGCGCGCGTGCCTCGTCGGAGAGTGAATCGAAATCGCCGATCACCGCCTCGGGCGTCAGCCCCAGCGCCAGCGCCGCGTCGGCGCCGCCGTCGGCCGCCACCAGGCGCGGGGCGATGTTCAAAGCCCGGTCGAGCGAGGGCCGGCGCACGTCGGCGCCGCCGATCAGCGTGACTGCTTCGCTGGACTGAACAATCATCCCGTATCCCCCACATTGCCCCCGGCGAACGAAACAGATCACAATCTGGTCATGAAATGATACGCTAAAGTTCGCAGATTCGGACGGCTTTGGCCGCGGCAGCCATGGTAAACAGCCCCGGTGCCGAGGCAAGAAAAGCGAGTTTTTCATGGTTGGTTCAAGTAAAATTCTGACGGTATCCTACGGGACCTTTTCCTGCACGCTCGAGGGTTTCGACGACTCCTTCGAGACGATGAAGGCCATTGCCGAGTATTTCCGCGACCTTGCCGCCGACGACCGGTATTTCGGCGCCGAGCCGCCGACGCCGGATGCCGACACGCTCGCCCGGATTGCCGAGCGCGAGATCGCCCGCCGCGTGGAGGCCCACGAAGATCGTGGCCGCATCGTGCTGCGCCCGGGGGACGAGCAAACGCCCCTCGCGCCGGATCAGCCCGAGCATGCCGCGGCCGCGCCGGAGCCCGCGCCCGCCTCAACCCCGGCCTCAACCCCGGAGGAAACGGAGAGGCAGCCTGACACCGCCGCACCGGAAGCCGCGGCCGACCAGGAGGATCGGGAAGAACAGACCGCGCCCGTGGCTGAGACGGCCGAGACACCGGACCCTGCCTTCGTGCCCGAGACGCTTGCCCCGACCGACCAGGACCCCGACAGCATGGCCGCCAAGCTCAACCGGATCCGTTCGGTCGTCGCGCGCGGCGGCAGCTTCGAGGACGCCGAGGTGTTCGACGAGGACGAGCACGCCAGGGACTTCCTGAGTGAAACCGCCGCCGACCTTGACGCCGCGCTGGCCGCGGACGCGGCCGCCGAGGAGGCGCCCGAGCCCGAGGCGGCCCCGACCGAGCCCGAACCGGAGCCCCACGAACCCGAGACCGTCGACATGGAACCCGAGCGGGCAATGCCCGAGGCGCAGCCCGACTTCGCCGGCCCGCCGTTGCCGGACGACGAGACTGTGTCCGAAGACACCGGCGACCGCGACACCCCCCCGCTCCGTTCCGAGGCCGAAGATACCGGCCCGGGCCGGGAGGATACGCTCGCCCAGCTCCTGGCCGACGCAATGCCCGAGGACGAGGCGGCAGGCAGCACACCGCAGGAAACCGGCGCCGACGCCGAGCAGTCGCCGCGGGTGCTCAAGGTATCACAGGCGGCGCTGGATCAGGCTTTCGAAACGGGCGAGGAAGACGACGCCGACATCGCCGGGGCCGGGGCCGAACAGGCGCCGGAAGAACCCCGGCCCGAAACCGTGCCGGCCTCGCAATCCCCTGCGACCGACGAAACGGCACCGGCGACGGGGCAGCCGACGGACACGGACGGCCTGACCCCCGAGGAAGAGGCCGAGCTTCAGCGTGAGCTTGCGCAGGTCGAGGCGGAATTCGGAACCGCGGGTGCGCCGGAGGTGCCCGAGGAAACCCGGGCACCCGAAGAGACGGACGAGGAAACGGCCGGACGCGCCCGGTTGCCCGACACCGGCGACGAACGCGACGTCGAACGGATCTTCGACGAAACCGACAGCCACCTGGAAGAACCCGAGGGCAGCGAACGCCGTTCGACCATCCAGCACCTGCGCGCCGCCGTGGAGGCGACCCGCGCCGACGAGGCCGTCGGCAAGGCCTCGACGCCGGAGCCCGACGAAACGCCCTATCGCACGGACCTGGCCGAGGTTGTTCGGCCGCGCCGTCCACGGGCCGCCACCGGCGGAGAGGGCCGGACCCGCCCCGAAAGCCGGCCCGCGCCGCTGCGGCTCGTGGCCGAACAGCGCATCGACACCGAGCAGGAGCCGGTGCGCCCGCGCCGCGTTTCGCGCGCGGAACCGGCGGAGCAGCCGCCTGCCAACAACGAAGGCCCGGGGAAGAGCTTCGCCGAGTACGTCCAGGAAACGGGCGCCGACGGTCTGCCGCAGGTCATGGAGGCGGCGGCCGCCTACCTCACCTTCGTGGAGGAGCGCCCGCAGTTCTCGCGGGCCATGCTGATGAAATACCTCAAGGAGGTGAAGCGGGACGATTTCTCGCGCGAGGACGGGCTGCGGGCCTTCGGCGAACTTCTGCGCGGCGGCAAGCTGCACAAGGTCCGTGGCGGGCGCTTCGAGCTTTCCGACAGAAGCGAATATCACGACGCGCAACGCCGCGTGGGATGACCCGGCCACGCCGCGCGCCCAATGAAAAGCCCGCTTCGCGCGCGGGCCGTCGCCGTGCCGGGACGGCGGCGCCGGCCACGGGTAACGCCCCTAGCGATCGTCGGGATCGGCGTCCGGATCGGGCCGGCCCACACCCAGGAACACGAAGCGGAAGGGCAGTATCCAGAGGAAGCCGAGCACCACGTAGACAAGCAGTTCCACCAGCACGGGCGGCCGATCGAGCGAACTGACCACCGTCACCGCTGCCACGATGTAGACGGGCAACCCGACCAGCAGGATCACCAGCGACCAGCGCTTGCGCGCCTTGTAGCTCAGGGTCATGCGGCCTCCTTTGCGCCCTCGGGTCAGTCGGCGAACGGGTCCGTGACGAGAATCGCGTCCTCCCGCTCCGGCGAGGTGGACAATAGGGCGACGGGGCAGTCGATCAACTCCTCGACCCGGCGGACGTACTTGATGGCGTTGGCCGGCAGGTCCGCCCAGCTGCGCGCGCCCTCGGTCGACTCGGCCCAGCCCGGCATCTCCTCGTAGACGGGTGTGCAGCGTGCCTGTTCGTCGGCGGCCGTCGGCAGGTGATCCAGCCGCTTGCCTTCCAGCTCGTAGCCCGTGCAGATGCGCAGCCGCTCGAAACCGTCGAGCACGTCGAGCTTGGTCAGCGCGATGCCGTTCACGCCGCTGGTGGCGCAGGTCTGGCGCACCAGAACCGCGTCGAACCAGCCGCAGCGGCGCTGCCGGCCTGTGGTGGTGCCGAACTCGTGGCCACGCTCGCCCAGCCGGCGGCCGTCCGCATCGTCGAGTTCGGTCGGGAACGGCCCTTCGCCCACGCGGGTGGTGTAGGCCTTGACGATGCCGAGCACGAAATCGACCGAGCCGGGGCCGATCCCCGTGCCCGTGGCCGCCTGCCCCGCGATCACGTTCGAGGAGGTCACGAAGGGATAGGTGCCGAAATCGATGTCCAGCAGCGCGCCCTGGGCCCCCTCGAACAGGATGCGGCGGCCCGCCTTGCGCTTCTCGCCCAGAACCTTCCAGACGGGCGCCGCGTATTCGAGTATCTTCGGCGCCACCGCCCGCAGCGCGTCGAGCAGCGCGGCGCGGTCCACCGGCTCAAGGCCGAGGCCGCGGCGCAGCGCGTCGTGATGCGCCAGCGCCCGATCGACGCGGGCCTGCAATGTCGCGTCATCGGCCAGGTCGGCCACGCGCACCGCGCGGCGACCGACCTTGTCCTCGTAGGCGGGGCCGATGCCCCGGCCCGTGGTGCCGATCTTGGCCACGCTGACGGCGGCTTCGCGGGCGCGGTCCAGCTCGCCGTGGATGGGCAGGATCAGCGGCGTGTTCTCCGCGATCATCAACGTGTCGGGCGTGATCGTCACGCCCTGTGCGCGCAACGTCTCGATCTCGCTGACCAGGTGCCAGGGGTCGAGGACGACGCCGTTGCCGATCACGCTGAGCTTGCCCGCGCGCACCACGCCCGAGGGCAGCGCGTGCAGCTTGTAGACCTGGCCGTCGATGACCAGAGTGTGCCCGGCGTTGTGCCCGCCCTGGAACCGCGCGATCACGTCGGCGCGCTCCGACAGCCAGTCGACGATCTTGCCCTTTCCCTCGTCACCCCACTGGGCGCCGACGACGACGACGTTTGCCATTTCACTTCCTTCTCTCGCGGCGGATCGGCCCGCGCCCGTATAGCGCCGCACCCCGGTCTGCGAAAGGCCCGATTCCGCGACGCGCACTGGACAGCCCCACGGCGGTGAGGCAAGCATGGCAGTGGTCAGTCAAGGAGCGCCCGATGGGATTCGTCATCCGCTGGCTGGTGGCCTTCGGGCTGCTGGCGGCGACCTTCAACCCCACCGAATGGAACTACACCAGCTGGGTACAGGCCAATTTCGACCAGCAGATGCCGCTCGCGATACTGCTGGGCCTGCTGCTGGCGGCCGGCTACATCATCTACCTGCGCGCCACGCTGCGCTCTATCGGCGCGTTCGGCATGGGGCTCGTGCTGGCCGTGGTGGGCGCGCTGCTCTGGGTGCTTTACGACTACGGCTGGCTGCGGCTCGACAACGACGCCGTCAACGTCTGGCTGGCCATCGTTGCGCTGGCCACCGTTCTGGGAATCGGGCTGAGCTGGAGCATCGTGCGCCGGCGCCTGACCGGGCAGGCCGACATCGACGACGTCGACGAATAACGCGCCGGCCCGGCCGGATTGCCGGGTTGCGGGACCGCGCGGATTTGCATAGATACCGCCAAACACCGGCAACGCAGGCCCCCTCATGGAAAACGTCGTTCTCATCATCCACCTGCTTCTGGCGCTCACGCTCATCGGCGTGGTGCTGTTGCAGCGCTCCGAAGGCGGCGGTCTCGGGATCGGCGGCGGTGGCGGCGGCGCGATGTCCGGCCGGGCCCCCGCGACGGCCATGGGCAAGCTGACCTGGCTGCTCGCGATCGCCTTCATCGGAACCTCGATCACGCTGACCATCCTGGCCGCGCAGAAATCGGGCGGCGCCTCGGTGCTCGACCGGGTCACCGACGCGCCGGCGCAGGAGGAACAGGCCGACGAAAGCGCGCCGGCCCTGCCCGGCGAGGGCGATCTGCTGCCGCCCGGCGCCGATGACACGGCCCCGCTGGTGCCGAAAGCGGAATAACGCACAACAGGTTGAGTTTGGTAACGCGGGTGGCAACAGCATCTTGCGGCCCGCTTGCCTTCCGCGGTCGAATGCTCTAACCTCCAAGTCCCGTGATGCTGCGGCCGCTGGCGGCCGTTCAGGGCTTGAAATGCGACAATCACGGGGGATGCCGGCGGCATGGCACGTTTCATCTTCATCACCGGCGGGGTGGTTTCCAGTCTCGGCAAGGGGCTGGCCTCGGCGGCGCTGGGTGCGCTGCTTCAGGCGCGCGGGTTCTCGGTGCGCCTGCGCAAGCTCGACCCGTATCTCAACGTCGATCCGGGCACGATGTCACCCTTCGAGCACGGCGAGGTCTTCGTCACCGACGACGGGGCCGAGACCGACCTCGACCTGGGCCACTACGAACGTTTCACCGGCGTGGCCGCCCGCGCAACGGACTCGGTCAGCTCGGGGCGGATCTATTCCAACGTGCTGGAAAAGGAACGTCGCGGCGATTACCTGGGCAAGACGATCCAGGTCATTCCCCACGTCACCAACGAGATCAAGGATTTCATCCGCATCGGCGAGGACGAGGTCGATTTCATGCTGTGCGAGATCGGCGGCACCGTCGGCGACATCGAGGGGCTGCCCTTCTTCGAGGCGATACGCCAGTTCGCGCAGGACCGCCCGCGCGGCCAGTGCATCTTCATGCACCTCACGCTGCTGCCCTGGATCGCCGCCAGCGGCGAACTCAAGACCAAGCCCACCCAGCACAGCGTGAAGGAGTTGCGCGCCATCGGCATCGCGCCGGAGATTCTTGTCTGCCGTTCCGAACAACCGATCCCCGACAAGGAACGCGAGAAAATCGGGCTGTTCTGCAACGTCCGCAAGGAAAGCGTGATCGCGGCCTACGACCTGAAATCGATCTACGAGGCGCCGCTGGCCTACCACCGCGAGGGGCTTGACCAGGCGGTTCTGGATGCCTTCGCGATCTCGCCCGCACCCCGGCCCGACCTGCGGGTGTGGCAGGACGTGGCCGACCGTATCCACAACACCGACGGCACCGTGAAGGTCGCGATCGTCGGCAAGTACACCCAGCTCGAGGACGCCTACAAGTCGATCAAGGAAGCGCTGACACACGGCGGCATGGCCAACCGCGTGAAGGTCGATGTCGAGTGGGTGGATTCGGAGGTTTTCGACAGCGAGGACCCGGCGCCCTATCTCGAAGGCTTTCACGCCATCCTGGTGCCCGGCGGCTTCGGCGAACGCGGCACCGAGGGCAAGATCAAGGCGGCGCAGTTCGCCCGCACCCGCGGCATCCCCTACCTGGGCATCTGCCTGGGCATGCAGATGGCGGTGATCGAGGCGGCGCGCAACGTCGCCGGGCTGACCGCCGCCGGGTCGGAGGAGTTCGACCACGAGGCCGGCGCGACCCGTTTCGAACCGGTGGTCTACCACCTCAAGGAATGGGTGCAGGGCAACGAGAAGGTCACGCGCAAGCCGTCCGACGCCAAGGGCGGGACCATGCGGCTGGGCGCCTACGACGCGGTGCTGTCGGAAGGCTCGCGCGTGGCGCGGGCCTATGGCGGCACCGCGATCGACGAACGCCACCGGCACCGCTACGAGGTGGACACGAAATACCGCGAGACGCTCGAGGCGGCGGGCCTGAAATTCTCCGGCATGTCGCCCGACGGCCGCCTGCCCGAGATCGTGGAATGGGCCGATCACCCGTGGTTCATCGGTGTGCAGTTCCACCCCGAGCTGAAGTCCAAGCCCTTCGCGCCGCACCCGCTTTTCGCCGATTTCATCCGCGCCGCGGTCGAGACCTCCCGGCTCGTGTGATTGCGGCGGGCCGGCTGTCCGGACACCCCCCACGCAGGCAAGCAGCGGCGCGAGAGACGCAGCACATCCGTTGCCAGCCACCTTCTGGCGTGTTTCAATACAAGATGCACGCGCGGCGTGTCTCGTTGACCACAAGTCCGTTTTCTGCACCGGGTCGAGGCAAGGACGAAGCCAGGTTGCCGACCGCCACATCGGATACCGCGGCGGGCACCGCCTGCGCAGACCTGAAGGTATGGAACATCGCGTCCTACCCCCGCAGCGGCAATCACCTGGTGAGAGCCCTCATCGAATACGCGTCGGAGCGCCCGACGCGCGGCTGCCCCGGGGCATCGCGTGACACGGCCATTCACAGGCGCGACGCGAACGCCCGAAGCAACCTCATTTCGATCAGGCATGAGCAACCGGTCGCCGCCAAGTCCCATTTCGCCAAGCAGATCAAGCAGAACGAGGAACACCTTGGCGCCGATCGCCTGATCCTCGTGACGCGCGACCCGTCCGAAGCGATCGCGTCGCACCTTGCGCGGACCTTCGAAAGAAAACTCCTTGTCACCCGGCGGCGTCTGCGACGCGCGGTCGAGGCCGAGGTCGACGCCTACGTGGCGCTGCTGTTCGCCTTCAACGCCAAGCCCGACTCCATGCGGCTTCACGTGCGGTACGAAGCGCTGATCGACGACACCGCCGGCCTGGACGAGGCGCGGCGCATCGTCGACGCGGTATCGGGCAATCGGCAGGCGATGACCGACGCCGCATGGCACTCCATCCGCGAGACGGCAAAGGAGAGCCAGTCCGCGCTCGGCACGCGCAGCCCCGCGTTGCGCGACCGGGTCAGGGCCGTCGTTGCATCCTACATCACCTACGATGAGGTCGAAGCCTTCCTCGCCTCCGGCCAGTGGCAACGGCCCGGCTCCGCGTCACGAGGGGCGGCACACTCGTCTTGAGATGACCCTCAATCGAGCTCCGGGAACACGTCGGCGCCGCGCGGGCGGTCCTGCTGGCTGCGCGACAGCGGCTTGCCCGCCGGCTTGCCCTGCGCCGTGCCGTCCAGCAGCAGCGTGACGATCATCTCGTCGAGCACCCAGCGCCCGCCGCTCCCGCGCGCACGGTCCTCGGTCTGATGGTCCAGCCAGCGGCGGAGCTGCCGGTGGTCGGCCGTCTCGAGCGGCGCGTCCGGCACCGCGAGGTAGAAGCCCGAGTTCACGCGCAGGCAGATGTTGTCGAGCAACCGGCAGATGCCGGTGAACGACTCCGGGATTTCCCACTTCGCGAGGTAGTTGAAGCGACCGGGATCCCCGTTGAGAAAGGCGCGCAACGCCGTGCCGAGGTCGATGCATTGTTGGGCCATTGCCCAGCCCAGAACCGTTTCGGGATGGCAACCCCAGTCATAGCGGCGCACGACGGCGCGCAGCATCCCGGGCTCGGCCGCCTTGACCGCGGCAAGATGGTCCTCGGCCGTGTCCGCCCCCCAGTCGATACCGTGCAGATCCCGCATTCCGACCCTCGATCAATGTCCCTAAACTCTGCGATACAGCCTGAGACCGCAAATCGCGAAGAGTTGGGAGGCATTGTGACCATGTTGCGACGGACCCTTCTTTGGGCAGCCTGCCTGTGTTCCGTGTTGCCCGCGGCAACGCGCGCCGAGCCGGCGGTGCGGCCGGCCGATTACGCGGCGCTGGCCGTCGAGCTCGACGCGCGGATCGGTTTCGAGGCGCTGCCCCGGCGGGCCGAGCCGGGGTGGAACCTGGACACGCGCGTGCGGGCGGGGCGCGCGTGGCTGGGCGAACGGTTCGCCGGGCAGCCGCTGAACGAAGCGGACGGTTTCGACCGCGTATCCGGCCGCCCGGATGCCCCGCTGCGGCCGGTGGCGGGGGCAGCCGGTGAAAACCTTTCGATCGCCTTTCACCGCGGCTTCGGCTCGAACGCGCTGTTCCCGCTCGGACCGGCACGTTTCCCGGCGCGGGAGGCCCGCGGCGAAGGCGCCGTCGCCATCCTGTTCGACCAGTCCCAGCGCGCCGTGGGGCTGAAGGTGCACAGCGATTATGCCGACCCGCTGGGCGGGCGCGACGCCCGGCCCGGCGCTGTCGAATTCATCCTGTTCACGCGGCAGGGCGCGCGCATTGCCCGCATCAGCCGCCCGCTGCGCACCGGGGTCACCGCGATCGGGCTGCGGCGCGCGGGCGGGGTGCCCGACATCGCCGGGGTGCTGATCCTCAACTCCGACCCTGGCGGCATCGCCATCGACGACGTCCTCTACCGGACGGCGCCGCTGGCCGGCTGACCGTCACGGGATTTTTCATGGCCCGTCCGGTCCGCCCGGGCTATCGTGACGTCATGCTGACCCGGATTCTCGACGCGCTGAAAAGGCCAAGTCCCGCCCCCCTGCCCGAGCCGGACGAACGTCTGGCCCTTGGCGCGCTGATGGTTCGCGTCGCCAAGTCCGACAGCGACTACCAGCTGGCCGAGATCAGCCGCATCGACCGGCTGCTGTCGCGGCTCTACGCTCTGGGCCCGGTCGAAGCGGCCAAGATGCGCGCCACCTGCGAAAAGCTCGACCGCGCCGCGCCCGACACCGCGCATTTCGCGCATCTGATCCGCGAATCCGTCAGCTTCGAGGCCCGCGTCGATGCACTGGAGGCGTTGTGGGAGGTCACGCTCGCCGACGGCGTGCGCGACGAGGCAGAGTTGAGCGTGATGCACGCCGCACAGGAGGCGCTCGGCCTTTCGGAAACCGACAGCGCCGCCGCCCGCACGCGGGCGGAATCGGGCTGAGGCGAACTCCGGCGTTGGCCCCGCCGCCCCGAAGGCATATATCGGGAGTCATGTTCGCGGATTTCTTGCAGAAACTGGTGCAGCCAACGCCCGAGCCCCTGGACGAGGCCGACGCGCGGCTGGCCCTGATCGCCCTTCTGGTGCGCGTGGCCCGCTCCGACGGGGATTACGCACCCGAGGAAATCGACCGGATCGACCGGATCGCCGCCACCCGCTTCGGGTTGTCGCCCTTCGAGGCCGGAAAGCTGCGCAGCGAGGCCGAGCAGCTCGAATCGGAGGCGCCGGACACCGTGAGGTTCACCCGCGCGATCAAGGACGCCGTGCCCTACGACGACCGCCTGGCCGTGATCGAGGCGCTCTGGCAGGTCGTGATGGCCGATGGCCGGCGCGACCATGCCGAGGATTCGCTGCTGCGGCTGACGTCGAACCTTCTGGGCGTCAGCGACCGCGACAGCGCGCTCGCCCGACAACGGGTGGCGCCCGATACATGATCGCCAGCCTGCCGATGTACGACCGCCCCGAGACGGCGGCGGCCAACGACCGGCTGTGGCGGGGCATTCGCAGCGCGCTGGGGGACGGCCCGGTTGCCCTGACCCGCGCTGCGGACCCGTGGGAGGTCTGGCAGCATCCGGACCTTCTGGTTTCTCAAACCTGCGGCTACCCCTACCGCGCGCGGTTGCACGGGAAGGTGGCGCTTGTCGGCGCCCCCGTGCTGGATCTTCCGGGGTGCCCTGCGGGGCACTACTACAGCGTGCTGGTGGCGCGGGCCGATGACCCGCGCGCCGACCCGGCCGATTTCGCGGCGGCGGGGCTGGCCTACAACGAGGCGCTGTCGCAAAGCGGCTGGGCCGCGCCCCAGAACATGGCCCGCGCGCACGGCTACGCCTTCACGCCCGGCCCCTGCACGGGGTCGCACCGCGCCTCGGCGCAGGCGGTCGCCGAAGGTGGGGCCGACATCGCCGCGCTTGACGCGCTGAGCTGGCGGCTGATGCGCCGGCACGATGCCTTTGCGGCCGCGCTCCGGGTGGTCGCGCACACGCCGCCCACCCCGGCGCTGCCCTATATCGCCGGCCCGGCGCAGGATCCCGCCGTGATCCTCGCCGCCCTCGACCGGGCCGTCACGGCGCTGCCGGCCGAGGATCGCGACACGCTTGGGCTGAGGGGTGTCATGCCTCTGCCCGCCACGCGTTATACGGCCATCCCGAATCCGCCGCCGCCCTGACCGAACGCCGCCGAATCGGGCCGGGCCGCCGCCGCATCGGACGCGAATCCGACATCGGTGCCGTTTTGCGAGTTGCATTGTGCCAGATTTTCCGTCCTATTGTCGGGAGCCGTCCGAAAGCCAACGGGATGCCGCCTTGACCGAAACGACGCCCGTCATCGAGATCCGCAACCTGCACAAGGCCTTTGGCGCGCTCGAGGTGATCAAGGGGGTCGACATTACCGCGCGCAAGGGCGACGTCGTCTCGCTCATCGGCTCCTCGGGGTCCGGCAAGTCCACCATCCTGCGCTGCGCCAACCTGCTCGAGGACAGCCAGCAGGGCGACATCGTCTTCAAGGGTGAACCGGTCAAGTGGAAGGGCGAGGGCCTGAACCGCCACCCCGCCGATCCCCGCCAGGTGCTGCGCATCCGCACGAACCTGTCGATGGTTTTCCAGCAATTCAATCTGTGGGCGCACATGACGATCCTGCAGAATGTCATGGAAGCGCCGGTGAGCGTGCTGGGCCGCGACCGCGCCGAGGCCGAGGCGGCCGCGCACGGCTACCTCGAAAAGGTGGGTATCGCGGACAAGCACGACGTTTACCCGGCGCAGCTTTCGGGGGGGCAGCAGCAGCGCGCGGCGATCGCCCGTGCGCTGTGCATGGAACCCGAGGCGCTGCTGTTCGACGAGCCGACCTCGGCGCTCGACCCGGAACTCGAACAGGAGGTGGTCCGCGTGATCAAGGATCTCGCCGCCGAGGGGCGGACGATGATGATCGTCACCCACGACATGAAGATGGCCGGGGACGTCAGCGACCACGTCGTGTTCCTGCACCAGGGCCTGATCGAGGAAGAGGGGCCGCCGGACACCGTGTTGGGCGCGCCCAAGTCGGAGCGGCTGCAGCAATTCCTGAGTTCAACGATGGCCGCCTGAGACAACACACCAACCAAGAGGGAGAAAACCATGAAGAAAGTGATTGCGACCGCTGCCGTCATGGCGTTCGGCGCCGGCATGGCCTGGGCGCAGGACGTTGTGCGCCTCGGCACCGAGGGCGCCTATCCGCCGTGGAACTTCATCAACGACGCCGGCGAGATCGACGGCTTCGAGCGCGAGCTCGGCGACGAGCTTTGCGAGCGCGCCGAGCTGGACTGCACGTGGGTCACCAACGACTGGGATTCGATCATCCCCAACCTGGTGTCGGGCAACTACGATGCGATCATCGCGGGCATGTCCATCACCGAGGAAAGGGACAAGGTGATCGACTTCACCCAGAACTACACGCCGCCCGATCCGTCGGCCTATGTCGCGCTTTCCAAGGGCATCGACCTTGAAAACGCCGTGATCGCCGCGCAGGCGGCCACGATCCAGGCCGGGTTCGTCGCGGACAAGGGCTGGACGCTGGTCGAATACGCCACACCCGAGGAAACCATCGCCGCGGTGCGCAACGGAGAGGCCGACGCGGTGCTGGCCGACAAGTCATATCTCGCGCCGATCGCGGCGGAAGAGGCTGACCTCGTGATGCTCGACCGCGAGGAGGCGATCGGGGGCGGCGTCGGCATGGGCTTCCGCGAATCCGACGAGGAACTGCGCAAGACCTTCGACGCGGCGATTCAGTCGATGAAGGACGACGGCAGCCTCAACGAAATGATCAAGAAGTGGGAGGTCGCCTCGACCTTCTGACGATCCTTGCCGATCCGGCAGGGCGGGCGCCGGCGCCCGCCCTGCACGTCCGGGCCACGGCCCCGCGAACGTGGAGACAGGGCGATCTTTTCCTTCTGCACAGATCCCAGCACGCTAGACACGGCCCGGTGGTTCGCCTGCTACCTGACCACGGGCAAGCACGCGAATTTCTACATCTCGTTCGGCACGGTGCTTCTGCTGCTGGCGATTACCGCGCCGACGGCTCTGGCCTTCGGCTTCGGGGGGGCCGCGGCGGCACGTTCGCGTTTCCTGCCGCTGAGTTGGCTGGGCAAGATCTACATCGCGATCGTCCGCGGGGTTCCGGACATCGCCTTTTTCCTGTTCTTCGTCATCGCGCTCGACCAGGCGTTCGAGTGGGTGCGCCACCAGGTGCTGTGCCCCGGCTGGGACGAACCCATCCGGCAGGGAAACGATTTCATTGTCTGCCCCGAGGCGAAATTGCCGCTGGGCAACGCGCCGCAGTGGGTGCATGAAACCTATGGTTTCTTCGTCGCGGTGCTGACCTTTGCGATCGTGTTCGGGGCGTTTGCCGCCAACGTGCTTTACGGGGCGATGCGCGCGGTTCCGCGCGCCCAGCTGGAGACGGCCGAAGCCTACGGCATGTCGCGGCGGCAGATCTTCTGGCGCATCCTGGTTCCGCAGATGTGGGTCTATGCCCTGCCGGGGCTGTCGAACCTATGGATGGTGCTGATCAAGGCCACGCCCCTGCTGTTCCTGCTGGGGGTGGAGGATATCGTCTACTGGGCGCGGGACCTTGGCGGCACGGCCAACCCGCGCTTCACCGACTATCCGCACGGCGACTGGCGGGTGTGGTATTTCCTTGCCCTTCTGGTCTTCTACCTGGGCTTCACGCGGGTCTCCGAGATCTTCCTGGAACGGCTGATGCAGCGATTCACCCACGGGCAGGCGTTTTCCGGCACGGGCACCGGACAGGCAGGGATGCGATGAGCTGCTGGCAGACGGTGCAGGACTACGCGCTGCGATCGCTCGGAATGGGCGAACGCCTGCTGCCCCGCGAGAACTTCACGCTGTGCGAACAGTTCACGCTGATCGGCTCGGGGCTGATCTGGAACGTCTATTTCGGGACGCTGGCGCTGCTGGCGGGGTTCTTCCTGGCCACCGCGGTGGCCGTCGGCAAGGGCGCGCGCAACCGGCTGGTCCGGAAGCTGTCGGAGTGGTTCATCTTCGTATTCCGCGGCTCACCGCTTTTCATCCAGTTCTTCTTCGCCTACTTCCTGTTTCTCAGCCTGAAGAAGCACTACGCGTTTTTCGATCCCTTCACCTCGGCCTGGCTGGGCGCGCTGATCGTGCTGTTCCTGAACACCTCGGCCTACTCGGGCGAAATCTTCCACGGTGCCCTGCGCGCGATCCCGCGCGGCGACATCGAGGCGGCGGATGCCTACGGTTTCTCCGGCTGGCCGCGGTTCCGGCGGATCGTGTGGCCGACGATGCTGCGGCTGGCATGGCCGGCCTACACGAACGAGGCGATCTTCATGTTCCACGCCACCACGCTGGTGTTCTTCAGCGGCTTCCCGGCCTGGCAGCAGAAGGGGGACGCCCTGTACTATGCCAGCTATTTCGCGGACAAGACGTTCAACCCCTTCGTGCCCTACCCCATCCTCGCGGGGTATTTCATCCTTCTCACCCTCGCGGTGCTGGCGATCTTCGGGTACATCAACCGTCGCCTGAACCGTCACATGCCGCAGGCCGCCCGGCGCGGGATACGCTTCCGGCCCAACCTGATCCGCTGAGGCAGGTCGGTGGCCCGACATTTTTTGATCAAATCCGGATGACAACCGGGCAACGCATGCCTAGGCTGTGCGCCGACCCAACCGCCGCCGTGACCATGGACCTGCACGATCATACCACCTTCCGCGTTGCCGCGAGCGACCTCAACGGCCAGATGCGCGGCAAGCGCGTGCCCGGCAGCTACGCGGCGAAGCTCGACGCCGGCGCGGTTCGGATGCCGCTATCGGCCCTCAACGTCGACATCCACGGCGCCGACATCGCGGATAGCCCGCTGGTGTTCGAGTCCGGGGATGCCGATGGCGTGCTGCGCCCGACCGGCCGCGGGCCGGTGCCGATGCCCTGGCTGGATGGCGCGCAGCCGCTCGTGCCCATGACCATGTACACCGATGATGGCGCGCCGTTCGATGGCGACCCGCGCCACGCGCTGGAGTCGGTGCTCGCCCGCTACGCCGCGCGGGGCTGGCGCGTCGTCGCCGCGACCGAGCTGGAGTTCACCCTCGTCGACGACAGCGGCGACCGGCTTGCCCACCCGCGCGACCCGCGCCACGGCCGACGCCTGGAGGCGCCCGAGATCCTGTCCTGCACCCAGCTCGACACCTTCGACGCCTTTCTCGACGCGCTCTACGAGGGCTGCGCGGCCATGGGCATCGCGGCACAGACGGCCATCTGCGAATCCGGCGTGGGCCAGTTCGAGATCACGCTGCATCACCAGGACGCGCTGCGCGCCGCCGACGACACCTGGCTGTTCAAGGCGCTGATCAAGGGGCTGGCGCGCCGGCACGGGCTGGCCGCCACCTTCATGGCCAAGCCCTTTGCCGAGGACGCGGGCAACGGGCTGCACCTGCATTTCTCCGTGCTCGACGCCGACGGCGGCAACGTGTTCGACAACGGCGGGGCCGAGGGCACGCCGGTTCTGCACGCCGCGGTGGCAGGCTGCCTTGCAGCAATGCCCGCCTCCACGCTGGTCTTCGCGCCGCACGCCAACAGCTACACGCGGCTGGTTCCCGGCGCGCATGCGCCCACGGGGGCCTGCTGGGCACATGACAACCGGACGGTGGCGGTCCGCATCCCCGGAGGCGCCCCCGTCGCCCGGCGGATCGAACACCGTGCGGCGGGGGGCGACACCAACCCCTACCTGGTATTCTCCGCCATCCTTGGCGCTGCGATCACCGGTGTGGAGCGGGAATTGACGCCTCCGCCGCCGCTGACCGGCAACGCCTACGCGCAAGAGATGCCGCGGCTGGCCGCCGATTGGGCGACCGCCACGGAGCGGTTCGAAACGGACGAGGCGATCGCGGATATCTTCGCGCCCGGGATGATCCGTAACCTCGTGATGACCAAGCGGCAGGAGATGCGGGTGATGGCCCGGATCCCGGCCGATGAGCACTGGAAGACCTACCTGGACACGGTATGATCCCCCCCGGAACCGCGCGCCGTCGCGGGCCTTGCCGAGGACAGGCGGCTCAGGTAGCCTGAATTTGATCAAATCATGGGGCATTCATGAAAATCGGCATTCTGCAGACCGGCCACGCGCCCGACGCCGCACGGGAAAAGCTGGGTGACTACGATGCCATGTTCGCACGCCTGCTGGACGGGCACGGCTTCACCTTCGACACCTACAACGTCGTGGACGGCGAGTTTCCCGACGGCCCGCAGGCCGCCGATGGCTGGCTGATCACCGGGTCCAGGCACGGCGCCTACGAGGACCACCCGTGGATCCCGCCGCTGGAGCGGTTCATCCGCGAGGTCCACGGCACCGGGCAGCCGATGGTGGGCGTGTGCTTTGGCCACCAGATCATCGCGCAGGCGATGGGCGGCACCGTCGAGAAATATTCCGGTGGCTGGTCCGTGGGCCGCCAGACCTACGAGATCGAGGGGCGCGAGATGGCGCTCAACGCCTGGCACCAGGACCAGATCACCGTCCTGCCAGAGGGTGCCCGGATCGTGGGCCACAACGATTTCTGCGCCTACGCCGCGCTGCTCTACGACGACCGGATCTACACCGTGCAGCCGCATCCCGAGTTCACCGCCGATATGATCGACACGCTGATCCGTCACCGCGGCGCGGGGATTGTTCCCGAGGCGCAGTTGCGCGACGCGGCCGCGCAGCTCGACGCACCAACCGAGGGCGGCACCATCGGCGAGCGCATCGCCGATTTCTTCAAGCGGAGGGCATGATGGCCGACTGGAAGGACAATCTGCCCGACGCGGCGCGCAGCTACCTCGAGGGGCGACGTCTGGACGAGGTCGAATGCATCATCGCCGACCTGCCCGGCATTGCCCGCGGCAAGGCCATGCCGGCCAGCAAGTTCGCCCGGCAGGGGCATTTCCACCTGCCGGACTCGATCTTCTTCCAGACGATCACCGGAGACTGGGCCGAGGCCGCGTCGGACGAAGGGTTCATCGAACGCGACATGATCCTGACGCCGGACATGGCCACGGCGACCGCCGCGCCCTGGACGGGCGACTGGACGCTGCAGGTCATCCACAACGCGACCGACCGCGAGGGCACGCCGATCCCGTTCTGTCCGCGCAACGTGCTCAAGCGGGTGGTGAACCTCTACCACGACCGCGGGCTGAAGCCGGTGGTCGCGCCCGAGATGGAATTCTTTCTCGTGGCGCGCAACACCGACCCGGCGCAGGAGATCGAGCCGATGATGGGCCGCTCGGGCCGGCCGGCGGCGGCCCGGCAGGCCTATTCCATGACGGCCGTTGACGAATACGGCCCCGTGATCGACGACATCTACGACTTCGCCGAGGCGCAGGGCTTCGAGATCGACGGCATCACGCAGGAGGGCGGCGCAGGCCAGGTCGAGATCAACCTGCGCCACGGCAACCCCGTCAAGCTGGCCGACGAGGTGTTCTACTTCAAGCGGCTGATCCGCGAGGCCGCGATGCGCCACGACTGCTTTGCCACCTTCATGGCCAAGCCGATCGAGGAGGAACCCGGCAGTTCGATGCACCTCCATCACTCGCTGATGGACCTCGAGAGCGGTCAGAACGTCTTTGCCGGCCCGCAGGGGGGCGAGACGGACATGTTCTACCATTTCATCGGCGGGCTGCAGCGGCACCTGCCCTCGGCGATCGCGGTGTTCGCGCCCTACGTCAATTCGTACCGTCGCTACGTCAAGGACAATGCGGCGCCCATCAACCTGGCCTGGGCGCGCGACAACCGCACCACCGGCATCCGCATCCCGCTGTCGCCGCCCGAGTCGCGCCGGGTGGAGAACCGCCTGGCGGGCATGGACTGCAACCCCTACCTCGGGATCGCGGCGAGCCTGGCCTGCGGCCTTCTCGGGCTGACCGAACAGATCCGGCCCGAACCGCAATTCAAGGGTGATGCCTACGCCGGCGAGGCCGATATCCCCCGCGGGCTGGGCATCGCGCTCGACCAGTTCGACGCGGCCCACGCGCTGCACGGGTTGCTGGGGCCGGAATTCGCGCGCGTCTATTCCATCGTCAAGCGGACCGAGTACGACGAGTTCCTGCAGGTGATCTCGCCGTGGGAGCGCGAACACCTGCTGCTCAACGTCTGAACCGGCGTTTCGGCCGCGCCCCGGCGCCGCGCGGCCTACGGCGAGGAAATCCGGAGCAAGAAGAAGAGATGGACCTGCTCTACGCCAACGATCGCCCCGGCGAATACCCCGACAGCTGGTATGCCGCCACCGTGACGCCCCCCGCCCCCCGCCAGCCGCTGCGGGGCGAGGCGCGGGCAGACGTCTGCGTGGTGGGCGCGGGGTATACGGGGCTTTCGGCGGCGCTGCACCTGGCAGAGCGGGGTCACGATGTCGTGGTGGTCGAGGCGCACCGCGCTGGCTTCGGTGCCTCGGGGCGCAACGGCGGTCAGCTGGGCACCGGCCAGCGGATGGAGCAGGAAAGCCTGGAACGGCTCGTCGGCCCCGACGATGCCGCCAAGCTCTGGGCTCTGGCCGAGGAGGCCAAGGCGCTGGTGCGCGACCTGGTGGCACGCCACGCCATCGACTGCCGCCTGACCGATGGCATCGCGCACGCCTGTTTCAACCGCGGCGAGGCGGCCGAGGAACATGCGCACGCGGATTTCCTGGCCGACCGCTACGGCTATGACAGGATCCGCAAGCTCGACACCGAAGCGCTGGCCGCGCTGTGCCCCTCGCCCGCCTATCGCGGCGGCACGCTGGACATGGGCGCGGGTCACCTGCACCCCCTGGCCTATGCCCTGGGGCTGGCGCGCGCGGCCGAGACGGCGGGCGCGCGGATCCACGAGGGCACGCGCGTGCATGACATCGACCACGGCACACCGGCCGTGGTGCACACCGACGGCGGCCGGGTTCGGGCCGACCACGTCATCCTGGCCTGCAACGGCTACCTCGGCGGCCTCGAGGGCCGCGTGGCCGAGCGGGTGATGCCCATCAACAACTTCATTGCCGCCACCGAGCCGCTCGGCGCCGAGGTGTCACGTGTGCTGACCCGCGACATCGCCGTGGCCGACAGCAAGTTCGTCATCAACTACTTCCGGCTCAGCGACGACGGCCGGCTCCTGTTCGGCGGCGGCGAAAGCTACGGCTACCGGTTCCCGCGTGACATCGCGGCGACCGTGCGCAAGCCCATGCTGAAGATATTCCCGCACCTGTCGGAGGCGCGCATCGATTACGCCTGGGGCGGAACGCTGGCGATCACGATGAAGCGGATGCCCTTCCTCGCGCGGCTGGCGACGAACGTGTTGTCGGCCTCGGGGTATTCGGGGCACGGCGTGGGCACCGCGACGCATGCCGGCAAGCTGATGGCCGACGCGATCGGCGGTGCGGCCGAAGGCTTCGACACGCTCGCGCGGGTGCCCGCACCCGCGTTCCCCGGCGGGCGGGCGCTGCGCACGCCCTTGCTGGTGCTGGCGATGACATGGTTCGCGCTGCGCGACCGGCTCGGTCACTAGATCCGACACGGATGCCACGATTTGATGCCGCGGTCCGTAGCCGCGGCATTTTTTCATGGATTTCATACTTCGGACATATTAGTCCTTCAGGAAAGCCGAAAGCGAGTTTCAGGAAAGCCGAAGACATGACGCCCACCCCCAATGTCTACGACGCCGAACCGATCCCCGAGGCCGCGCGCGCGGAAATCGACTGCATGCTGCAATCGGGCGACCTGTTCCGTTACACCGCGCCCGAGAACGCGCCGGTCACCCTGCTGGAGCGGGAGTTCGCCGAGGCCCTCGGCAGCCGCTACGCGCTGGCGGTGTCGTCCTGCTCGGCCGCGTTGTTCCTGTCGCTCAAGGCGCTGGGGCTGCCGCGCGACGCGCGGGTCCTGATCCCGGGCTTCACCTTCGCGGCGGTGCCGTCCTCGGTGGTGCACGCCGATTGCGTGCCGGTGCTGTGCGAGGTTGGCGACAATTACCGCATCGACCTGGCCGATTTCGAGGCACGGCTCGACGACGGCATCCATGCCGTCATCATCAGCCACATGCGCGGCCACACCAGCGACATGGACGCGATCATGGGCCTGTGCGACCAACGCGGGATCCCCGTCATCGAGGACGCCGCCCATTCGCTGGGCACCAGATGGCATGGGCGCAACATCGGAACCATCGGGCGCGTGGGGTGCTTCAGCTTCCAGTCCTACAAGCTTGTGAACGCGGGCGAAGGCGGGATCATGATCACCGACGACGCCGAGCTGGTCGCGCGCGCGGTCATCATGTCGGGCGCCTACGAGCACAACTGGCGCAAGCACTTCACCGGCGACGACGCCGCGCTGGATGCCGCCTTCGGGCGCTGGCAGAACCGGCTGCCGCTCTACAATCTGAGGATGAACAACCTGTCGGCGGCGATCATCCGGCCCCAGCTGGCCGAGATCCCGCGCCGCGTGCGCGACGGCCGCGCCAACCACGACTACGTGGCCGACCGGCTCAACGCCTCGCCCTGGCTGCATGTGCCGGCGAAGCTGGGCCCGGAAGAGCGCGCGCCGGACTCGATCCAGTTCAACCTGGTGGGCCTGTCCGAGGACGAAACCCGCGCCTTCGCGGCCGCCGCCGCCGAGCGCGGCACCAAGGTGCAGGTGTTCGGCCTGTCGGCCGACAACGCGCGCGCCTTCTGGAACTGGAAATTCATCCCCGGCGGCACGCCGGAGCTGCCCAGGACCCGCGCCATGCTGATGAAGGCCTGCGATGCCCGCCTGCCCGCCCGGCTGACACGGCCCGAGCTGGACACGATCGCCGACGCGCTGATCATGGCCGCCGAGGACGTGATGGGCCAGCCGCGCGCCTACGGCACCTGACACCGGCCGGGGGCCGGTCAGACGGCGGCCTCCAGCCCCGGCACCTCGCGGTGTGCAACGGTGTGGTGCAGCCGTTCCGACGGATCCTGCCCCATCACGCGCGCCCGGCGCAGCCAGAAGATCTTGCCCCACCCGCGCCAGGTTCCCACCGACGGCGCGTCCGGGTCGGTCACGTAACGCGCGCGCCAGCCCTCGGGCAGGCGCAGGCCGCATTCCTCGGACCGCTCCAGCATCCAGACAAGCGGGATATTGGCCAGCGGGCGGGCCGGTTCGAACCCGGAAAGCTGGCCGCCCACGTCGCCGTGCGTGCCGCGGAACCACACCTGCTCCACCCGGCCGTTGAAGTCCGGCGGGCAATCCCAGAGCACCGGTTCGAAGACCTGTCGCGTCTCGTCCAGCCCCAGCGCGTGGAACCCGTGGCAGATCGTCGGGCCAAGGCGGTGGTTGTGGAAGGCGTGCGCCTTTTCCGTCCAGCGCCAGGCCACCGGCAGGCGCAGCCCCAGCGCCTTCACCGTGTCCCACACGCCCACCATCTCCACGGGCGCGGCCTCGTGGCAATAGGCGCGCCGGAACGCCTTGGCCGCCGGGCTTCCGGCCGTGGCCTGGTAATGGCGATAGGCAAACCGCACGTTGCGTTCCGTCGCGTGCTCGGCGCGCAGCAGGCCGACCCGGTCGATCACCCCCGCAAGCGAACGCACCGCGTAGGCGCCGCGCGAATACCCCAGCAGGAAGATCATGTCGCCCGCCCGGTAGCGGCTGGCGAGATACCCGTAGGCCCGCCGGATCTGCCGGTTCAGCCCGCGGCCCGCGATCACGTCGGGTGTCGAGCGCCAGTCCTGCCACTGCAGGCCGGCCTCGTAGTAGACCGACAGGTCGGTGCCGGCCGTTTCCGAGATCAGCTTGTAGGCCAGCCCGGCGTTGCTTTCGCAGCCCGGCTCCAGCGAGGACATGGTTCCGTCGAGGACCAGCACATGGGTGACCTGCCCGCGGGCGTGCGTGAAGCTGCTGCGTCGGCGGCGCGTGCTCGGCCGGAAGAGGCTCCGGAGCGTTCTAGTCCACTGCGGCCATCGCATCGGTCAGCATCTTCCATACGCGGTGCGGCGTGAACGGCATGTCCGCCTGCCGGACGCCGCGCGCCCGGAGCGCATCGGCCACGGCGTTGGCGGTGGCGGCCATGGCGCCCACGGTTCCCGCCTCGCCGCAGCCCTTCATGCCCATCACGTTGGCCGTCGAGGGCACCGGTTCGGTCTCGAAGGTGATCATGGGGACATCCTGCGCCCGCGGCATCGCGTAGTCCATGAAACTCGCCGTGAGCAGCTGGCCATCCTCGTCGTGGGCCACGCGTTCGGTCAGCGCCTGCCCGATGCCCTGCACCACGCCGCCGTGCACCTGCCCGGCCACCAGCATCGGATTGATCATGTTGCCGAAATCGTCGACCACCGTGTAGCGGTCAAGCGTGACCTGCCCGGTCTCGGGGTCCACCTCCACCTCGGCGACATGTGCGCCGTTGGGATACGACCGCCCCGGCAGCGTGTCCGTTTCCTCGTGCACCAAAAGGTCGGTGCGGCCGTCCGCGCGGGCCATCTCGGCGGCCTCAAGCAGCGTGGGCGTCATGTTCGAGCCCGGCGCGCGGAAGGTCGTGTCGTCGAACGACACCGCGCCCGCGTCCACGCCCATCTTCTCGGCGAGGTAGGGCGTGAAGGCCTCGACCATCGTCGCGATCGTCGCCAGCGTGGCGTTGTTCTGTGTGGTGACCGAGCGCGATCCGCCCGTGCCGCCGCCCTTGGCAATCGCATCGCTGTCGCCCTGGACCACGCGGATCCGGTCCACGGGAATGCCCGTCTGGTCCGACAGGAACTGCGCGTAAACGCTTTCGTGGCCCTGCCCGTTGCTCTGCGTGCCCACGAAGATGGAGGCGGTTCCGTCGTCGTTGAATTCGACCTTCGTTGTCTCGGTCGGGTTCCCCAGGATCGCCTCGATGTAATAGCACAGGCCGATCCCGCGCAGGCACCCGCGCGCGGCGCTCGCGTCGCGCCGGGCCGCGAAGCCCGCCCGGTCCGCGGCACGCTCGGCATGATCCAGCACGCGGGCGAAATCGCCCACGTCATAGGTCTCGCCCGTGGCGGAGTCGTAGGGGAACCTGTCCCGCGGAATGAAGTTGCGGCGGCGCAGCTCCCACGGGTCCACATCCAGCTCGCGCGCGGCGTGGTCCATCAGCCGCTCGAGGGCATAGATCGCTTCGGGCCGGCCGGCGCCGCGGTAGGCGTCGACCTGCGTCGTATTGGTGAAGAAGCCCTCGACGTGCTGGTGGACGGTCCGGATGTCGTAGACGCCCGGCAGCACCTTGGAAAAGAACACCGTCTGGATCATCTGCGCGGCGGCGCTGTTGTAGGCCCCGAGGTTGCAGCGCGTGTCCACGCGGTAGGCGGTGATCCGGTGTTCGGCGTCGAAAGCCATCGCGACCTCGTGCTCCAGGTCGCGACCGGCATTGTCCGACAGCATGGATTCGCCGCGCTCGGCCATCCAGTGCACCGGACGGCCCAGCGCGCGGGCGGCATGACCGACCAGGAAGGTCTCCGGGTAGGCCATCGCCTTCATGCCGAAGCCGCCTCCCACGTCCGGCGTGGTCACGCGGATGTCGCCCGCGTCCATGTTCAGGATGCGCGCGGCGTTGCTCTTGGTGCCCCAGACCCCCTGCCCGTTGACCGCGATGTGCAGCCGGCCGTCCTGCATCTCGGCGTAGCTGCCGCGCGGCTCCATCGAGTTGGCGATGATCCGGTTGTCGTGCAGCGGCATGCGCACGACGTGCGCGGCCTCGGCGAAGGCCGCCGCGCAGGCGTCCTCGTCACCCAGCGCCCAGTCGAAGGCGCGGTTCTCCGGCGCCTCCTCGTGCAGCGGCTCGCCCCCCGGCGCCAGGTCCATGTGCGCCGGCAGCTCGTCGTAGTCCATCTCGATCAACTCGGCGGCGTCCTTGGCCTGCGCGAGCGTCTCGGCCACGACCATCGCCACCGCCTCGCCCACGAAACGCAGCCGGTCCTCGGCCAGCAGCGGCCGGCGCGGGGCCGCGCCCTTGGTGCCGTCGCGGTTGTCGACCACCGCCGCGCCAAGCCCCTCGGTCACCCCGGCGCGTGCCAGATCCTCCGCGGTCAGCACCAGGTGCACGCCGGGCGCCGCGCGCGCCTCGGACGCGTCGAGCGTCGTCAGCCGCGCGTGCCCCACGGGCGCGCGCACCACATGGGCATGCAGCGCGCCCTCCGGCGCGATGTCGTCAAGGTATCGACCGTGGCCCGTCAGGAACCGGATGTCCTCGGTGCGCACGGCCGGCTGGGCCCGGCCGAATTTTTCCATGGTCTGTCCCCTCGCACGTCCGCTTTCGACGGCGAGCCTAATCCGCCGCGCGCCAGTGTCCAGACCAAGTTGTCACAGCCTGTCCACCGTCACCGGCCCCTGCGGGCGATACCCGTTGAACCCGGTGGCCAGGCTCCGGGCGTAGGCGCCCATGCCCGAGAACAGCACGTAATCGCCTTCGGCCACGTCCCCGGGCAGCGACAACGGCCCGGGCAGCCGGTCGAGGCTGTCGCACGTCGGCCCGAAGACCGTGCGCGGCGCGGCCGTGCCGGACCGGGGCGTGCCGTCGGGCGCCAGCACGCGGAAACGGCCGGGCGCGCCCACGTCGCGCGCCTCGGCCAAGGCACCGTAGATCCCGTCGTTGAGAAACAGCGCCCCGCACTCCCGCACGGCCTTGACGCGCGTGGCCAACACGACCGCCTCGGCCACCATCGCGCGGCCCGGCTCGCAGACCAGCGCCGGGGGATGCGCGCCGAAGGCGCGTCCCGTCTCGGCCGAGACCCGCGCGAAGATGCGTTCGAGGTCGGGCGCGTCACCCGACCGATGCGCGGCGAAGCCGCCGCCAACGTTGAGCCGCGCGATCCGCACGCCGGCCGTGCGCGCCACATCCGCACACGCGTTGATGTAACTCGCCCAGGCGTCCGGGTCGGCGCATTGCGTGCCGGGGTGGAACGTCATGGCCGGGGTGAAGCCGCGCGCGGCCACCTCGGCCAGCAGGACGGCCGCGGCCCCGGGCCCCGCGCCGAACTTGTCGCCGAAATCATAGGCCGCGCCCGCGACCGGCAGCGCCAGGCGCACCGCGATCTCGGTGCCCGGGTCCAGCCCCTCAAGCTTGTCCAGTTCCGCCCGGCAATCGACGGACCACGAGGCGACACCGTGCGCCCGCGCTGCCGCGATCTCGTCGCGCGAGCGCACCGGGTTGTTGTAGTGCAGCGCCGCGTCCGGGCAGGCCGCGCGGACGGCCGCCATCTCGGCCGGGCTTGCCACGTCGAAGGCACGCACGCCGGCGGCCACGAGGTTGTCCAGCACCGCCGGCTCCGGGTTGGCCTTGACCGCGTATGTGACGAGGCCGTCGAACCCCTGCATGAACCGCCGCGCCGTGGCCTGAAGGACGGCCGGGCTGAAATAGAGCGTGGCCGCGTCGGGCCGGGCGCGCCGAAGGTGGGTCGCCGGGTCGGGCCAGGTGGGGATCTCGCGCATTGTGATGCCTCGTTGCTCGTTTTCCTCAAGCTTGCCAACAATGAGCGTCGATTCCGCGTGGCATTTCGGCTATACTGCCCGCCAGTTTCGGCGCATCGCAGGGTCAATGATGCAAATCGACGATACCGACCGCGCCCTCCTGGACCTTCTGCGCCAAAACGCCCGGACGCCCGTGGCCACGCTCGCGCGGCGGCTGGGGCTGGCGCGCACCACGGTGCAGGCACGCATGGACCGGCTGGAGGAGGCCGGGGTGATCGCGGGTTATACCCTGCGGCTGGGCGGGGACATGCGCGCGCCGCTGCGCGCCACCGCGCTGGTATCGATCGAACCGCGCAGCGGGCCGGCGGTGCTCGACCGGCTGAAGACGCTGCCGGCGGTGCGGCGGGTGCACACGACCTCGGGGCGGTTCGACCTGATCGTCACGCTGGAGGCGGAGACGACGCAGGCGCTCGACGACACGCTCGACCGCATCGGCGAGGCGCGCGGCGTGAAGGGATCGGAAAGCCTGATCCACCTCGCCACGAAACTCGACCGGGGCTGACCGGCTGCACCGTGCGAGGGGCGCCGCCCCTCGCGCTCCCCGGAGTATTTCAAGCAAGATGAAGGGGCGCGGGCCACGGCATACCGGCTTTCACTTGGCCGGCACATTCGCTAAGGGGAGCGAACACGCTTGCAAGCACGGGACCAGCGACAGATGGCGATGGACAAGACCTTCAACGCGGCCGAGGCCGAGGGCCGCCTCTACGACGCCTGGGAAAAGGCCGGCTGCTTCGCCGCCGGCGCGAACGCACGGCCCGGCGCGCCCAGCTACTGCATCATGATCCCGCCGCCCAATGTGACCGGCAGCCTGCACATGGGACACGCCTTCAACAACACGCTGCAGGACATCCTGATCCGCTGGCACCGGATGCGGGGCTTCGACACGCTCTGGCAGCCGGGGCAGGACCACGCGGGCATCGCCACGCAGATGGTGGTGGAACGCAAGCTGGCCGAGGACGGCGAGCCGTCGCGCCGCGAGATGGGGCGCGAGGCGTTCGTCGAGAAGGTCTGGGAGTGGAAGAAGCACTCCGGCGGGACGATCATCAACCAGCTCAAGCGGCTGGGCGCCTCCTGCGACTGGTCGCGCAACGCCTTCACCATGTCCGGCGCGCCGGGCGCGCCCGAGGGCGAGGAGGGCAATTTCCACGATGCCGTG
This sequence comes from Roseovarius salinarum, assembly GCF_002834145.1. Taxonomy (GTDB): domain Bacteria; phylum Pseudomonadota; class Alphaproteobacteria; order Rhodobacterales; family Rhodobacteraceae; genus Roseovarius; species Roseovarius salinarum. Next base: position 117,769 of record NZ_PHNT01000001.1, read on the forward strand.
ATCAAGGTCTTCGTGGACATGTACCACAAGGGCCAGATCTATCGCGGCAAGCGGCTGGTCAACTGGGACCCGCATTTCGAGACGGCGATTTCCGACCTCGAGGTCGAGAACGTGGAGACGCCGGGCGCGATGTGGCACTTCAAGTACCCGCTGGCCGGCGGCGAGACCTACACCTACGTCGAGCGCGACGCGGACGGCAACGTCGTGCTGGAGGAGGAGCGCGACTACATCTCGATCGCCACCACCCGCCCCGAGACGATGCTGGGCGACGGCGCGGTGGCGGTGCACCCGTCGGATGAGCGTTACGCGCCGATCGTCGGCAAGCTGTGCGAGATCCCGGTCGGCCCGAAGGCGCAGCGCCGCCTGATCCCGATCATCACCGACGACTACCCCGACCCCGAGTTCGGCTCGGGCGCGGTGAAGATCACCGGCGCGCATGATTTAAACGACTACGCCGTCGCCGCGCGCGGGGGCATCCCGATGTACCGGCTGATGGACACGCGCGCGCACATGCGCGACGACGGCGCGCCCTACGCCGAGGCCGCGGCCCGCGCGCAGGAGATCGCCGAGGGCGCCGGCTTCACCGAGGCCGAGGTCGACGCGCTGAACCTGGTGCCCGACGACCTGCGCGGGCTGGACCGGTTCACCGCGCGCGACAAGGTGGTCGAGCAGATCACCGCCGAAGGGCTGGCCGTCATGACCGAAACGGACGACGGCGATACGGTGCCGCTGGTGGAACGCAAGCCGATCATGCAGCCCTTCGGGGACCGATCCAAGGTCGTGATCGAGCCGATGCTCACCGACCAGTGGTTCGTGGACACCGACAGGATCGTCGGCCCGGCGATCGACGCGGTCCGCTCGGGCGAGGTGCGGATCATGCCGGACCAGGATCGCAAGGTATACCTGCACTGGCTGGAGAACATCGAGCCCTGGTGCATCTCGCGCCAGCTGTGGTGGGGGCACCGCATCCCGGTTTGGTACGACGCCGACGGCAACCAGTACTGCGCCTTTTCCGAGGAGGAGGCACGGGAAATGGCACCGGGCAAGACCCTGACACGCGACCCCGACGTGCTCGACACCTGGTTCTCGTCCGGGCTCTGGCCCATCGGCACGCTGGGCTGGCCCGAGGACACCGAGGAACTGCGCCGGTATTTCCCCACCTCGACGCTGGTCACGGGCTTCGACATCATCTTCTTCTGGGTCGCCCGGATGATGATGATGCAATACGCCGTGGTCGGGCAGAAACCGTTTTCGGATGTCTACGTTCATGCCCTTGTCCGCGACGAGAAGGGCAAGAAGATGTCGAAGTCCCTGGGCAACGTGCTCGACCCGATCGAGCTGATCGAGGAGTACGGCGCCGACGCTGTCCGCTTCACGCTGACGGCCATGGCGGCGATGGGCCGCGACCTCAAGCTTTCGCCGCAACGCATTGCCGGCTATCGCAATTTCGGCACCAAGCTGTGGAACGCGGCGCGCTTTGCGGAGATGAACGGCGCCACCGGCAGCGACGGACGGCTGCCCGCGGCCACGCATACCGTCAACCGCTGGATCCTGGGCGAGACCGCCCGCGTGCGCGAGGAGGTCGACGCCGCGCTGGGCGCCTACCGGTTCAACGACGCGGCCAATGCGCTCTACGCCTTCGTCTGGGGCAAGGTCTGCGACTGGTACGTCGAGTTCTCCAAGCCGCTGCTGATGGATGGCGACGCCGCGGCCCGGGCGGAAACGCAAGCCTGCATGGCCTGGGTGATCGACCAGTGCCTTGTCATGCTTCACCCCATCATGCCCTTCATCACCGAGGAACTGTGGGGCCTGCTGGGCACCCGCGACACCATGCTGGTGCACGCCGACTGGCCCGGGCACACCGCCGCCGGGCTGGCCGACCCGGAGGCCGACCGCGAGATGACCTGGGTCATCAGCCTGATCGAGAACATCCGCTCGGCCCGCGCGCAGGTGCATGTGCCCGCCGGCCTTTACGTGCCGGTTCTGGTCACCGAACTCGATGCCGCCGGCCAGGCCGCCTGGGAGAGCAACGCGGCGCTTATCAAGCGGCTGGCGCGGATCGACAGCATCGAGCGCGTGGACTCCCTGCCCAGGGGCTGCATCACCGTGGCCGTCGAGGGCGGCAGCTTCGGCCTGCCGGTGGCCGATCTGATCGACGTGGCCGAGGAAAAGGCGCGGCTGGAAAAGACGCTGGGCAAGCTGGAAAAGGAAATGGGCGGGCTGCGCGGGCGGCTCGACAACCCCAAGTTCCTGCAAAGCGCGCCCGAGGACGTGGTCGAGGAGGCGCGCGAGAACCTCGCCGTCAAGGAGGACGAGGCCGCGCGCCTGCGCGCCGCGCTGGAGCGGCTGGCCGAACTGGGCTGACGCTTGGCACGCAAGGGCACCTTCGAGCGCGCCGACGCGATGATCTATTTCGGCGGGCTCACGGCACTGACCGCGATCTCGGTCGACATCGTGCTGCCCGCCACCGGGGTGGTGGCGCGCGATTTCGGCACGCGGGAATCGCTGGGCGCGCTGCTCGTGGGCAGCTATTTCATCGCCTACGCCGTCGGGCAGCTTTTCTGGGGCGTTTTCTCGGACGCCTTCGGGCGCAAGCGTGCGCTGGTGGTCAGCCTCGGGCTTTTCACGCTGGCCAGCGCCGCCTGCGCGCTGGCGCCGGGTTTCGGCTTCCTGGTGGCGATGCGCGCGGTGCAGGGGCTGGTGGGCGGCACGCCGGTCATCGCGCGGGCCATGGTGCGCGACGTGACCCATGGCAACCAGGCCGCGCGCATCCTTGCCGTGCTTTCGGCGATCCTGACGATCGCCACGCTGATCGCGCCGGTGATCGGCTCGGGGCTGCTGGTGCTGTTCGAATGGCAGGCGATGTTCTGGGCTCTGGCCCTGATGGGGTTGGCGTTCCTCGCCTACACGCTGGTGTTCATCGACGAAACCGCCGGCCAGCGCCGCCCCGAGCGGTTCTCGCTGCGGTTCGTCGTGCAGGCCTCGCGGAAGCTGCTGGCGATGCCGGCGTTCCTCGTGCCGATGGCGTTCGGCAGCCTGTCTTTCGCCGGCTACGCGGCGATCCTGTCGGTGGGCGCGGTGCTGACAGAAACGGTCTATGCCGTGGCACCGACGGCCTTCGGCTCGCTCTTCGCGCTGGCCGCGCTGTCGAACACCGCCGGCGCGATGCTGCTGCGGCGGATGCTGCGGGGCGTGCAGGCGCCGCGGATGGCGATGATGTCGGTCGCGTTCCTGGGGCTTGCCGGCGCGGTCTCGCTGGTTTCGGCGGTCGTCACCCCCTCGCTGCCCGTGTTCTGGGGCGTCGTCTGCCTTTACGTCATGGCGTTCGGGATGGTGCTGCCGATCTCGATCGCGCTGGCCATGGACCCCGCGGGCGAGATGCCCGGCTTTGCCACCTCGCTCATGGGGGCGGCGCAGATGGGCGGTGGCGCCGTCGGCGCGGGGCTGGCCACGCTTCTGTTCGACGGCACGCACCGGGCGATCCCGGTGACGATGGCGCTGTTCGCCGCGCTGGCGGTTCTGGTCCTTTTCCTCGGCCGCAGGGTCCTGACAGCTTCCTGAGCGCCCGCGCGACCCGCTTGCACCGGGCCGGCGAAAGGCTTTATCTCGCCCCATGACCGGTCCGCGCTATACCCCGCTCGTCCAATCGCTGCCCGCCAACGTGCCGTTCGTGGGCCCCGAGGAACAGGAACGCGCGCGCGGCGCGCCCTTCGCGGCGCGGATGGGCGCCAACGAAAGCGTCTTCGGCCCATCGCCCAAGGCGGTCGAGGCCATGCAGGCCGAGGCCCGCGAGATCTGGAAATACGGCGACCCCGGCAGCCATGACCTGCGCGCCGCGCTGGCCGATCACATGGGCGTGGCCCCCGAGAACGTGCTGGTGGGCGAGGGGATCGACGGGCTTCTGGGCTATCTCGTGCGGTTGCTGATCGCGCCGGGCGACGCGGTGGTCACCTCCGACGGGGCCTATCCCACCTTCAACTACCACGTCACCGGATTCGGCGGCTCGCTGCACAAGGTGCCCTACCGCGACGACCGCGAGGACCTGGCCGCGCTGATCGCCAAGGCCGCCGAGGTGGACGCCAAGCTGGTCTATTTCGCCAATCCCGACAACCCGATGGGCAGCTGGCACGACGGCAACACCGTCACGGCCGCGCTGGACGACCTGCCCGAGGGCTGCCTGCTGCTGCTCGACGAGGCCTATGTGGAATTCGCCCCTGACGGCACGGCGCCGCGCCTGTCCTCCGACGATCGCCGGGTGATCCGGATGCGCACCTTTTCCAAGGCCTACGGCATGGCCGGGGCGCGGATCGGCTATGCCGTCGGCGCGCCGGGGCTGATCCGCAGTTTCGACAAGATCCGCAACCACTTCGGCATGAACCGCATGGCGCAGGCAGGCGCGCTGGCGGCGCTGCACGACGCCGGGTGGCTGGCCCACGTCCAGGCCGAGGTGGGCCGCGCGCGCGACGGCATCGCGCGCATCGCGCGGGAAAACGGGCTGACAGCCCTTCCGTCGGCCACCAATTTCGTTGCCGTCGATTGCGGCGGCGACGGCGATTTCGCACGCCGGGTGCTGGCCGCGCTGGTGGCGCGCGGCATCTTCGTGCGCATGCCCTTCGTCGCCCCGCAGGACCGTTGCATCCGCGTCAGCTGCGGCCGCCCCGAGGACCTGCAGGCGCTGGCCGACGCGCTGCCCGGCGCATTGGCGGAAGCACGCGGGTAACGCCGCCGTCAGCAGTTTTCACCTGACGCGCGGGCGATCCGCGTTACACTGGGGTCATGCGACGTGGAAACCGGCCCGCCGCCCCCGACTACACCAGTGCCGCGCTGGTGATGGGGCTGGTGAACCTGCTGTGGATCTTCTTCGTGCTCCGGGCCGTGTTCGGTCTCTGGGCGGTGCTTGTCGCGGGGATCGTCCTCGACAAGGCGATCAGCCGAATCGGCCGCCGCCGGCGCTGAGCGCCTCAGTCCCGGCCGCCGCTGATGACCGCCGCGGCGGCGTCGAGCGCGCCGGCCCCGTGCGGGATGCCCAGTGCCTCCATGCCCGCCTGGACCGAGCCCAGCATCCCCAGCACCATGTGCGGGTTCACGTGCCCCATGTGCCCCATGCGGAAGAAGCCGTGCCAGGCCGGGTCGCCCGGATCGGCCATGCCCAGCCCGATGCCCAGGGTCACCCCCGCCTCGCCGGCCACCCAGTCGCGCAGCCGCGTTCCGTCGGGCGGGTCGAGCCGCAGCGCCGTCACCGCGTGGCTGCGATGCGCCGGCGTGCCGAGGTTGAGCGCCAGCGGCCCGCCCTGCCCCCAGGCATCGCAGGCCGCCCAGATCGCGCGCGCCAGCCGCGCGTGACGCTCCCAGATCGGCTCGAGCCCCTCGCCCTTGATCATGTCCAGCGCCGCGCGCAGGCCGAACAGGTGATGGGTAGGGGCCGTGCCGCCGAAATACTGGTAGAACATCTCGGGATCAGCGCGCGGCCCCCAGTCCCAGTAGCGGCTGACGCGCGGCATCCCTGCCCGGGCCGCCGCGGCCTTGTCGTTGAAGAAAACGAAGCCCAGGCCTGGCGGCACCATCAATCCCTTCTGGCTGGCGGCCACGGTCACGTCGACGCCCCAGGCGTCCATCTCGAACCGGTCGCAGGCCAGCGAGGCGATGCAATCGGCCATCAGCAGCGCGGGGTGCCCGGCCGCGTCGATCGCCGCGCGCACGCCCTTAAGGTCGTTGCGCACCGAGGTCGCGGTATCGACATGCGTGGCCAGCACCGCCTTGATGTCGCGGGCCGTGTCGGCGCGCAGCGCGGCCTCCAGCCGGTCGGGGTCCACCGGCGCCTGCTTGCCGAAATCGAGGATCTGCGGCGCCACCCCCACGCCCCGGGCGATGTCGGCCCAGCCGTGCCCGAAACGGCCCGTGGCAGGCACCAGCACCTTGTCGCCCGGCGCCAGCACGTTGGCCAGTGCCGCTTCCCACGCGCCGTGGCCGTTGGAAATGTAGATCGCCACGTGGCCCTCGGTGCGCGCCACATGCGCCAGATCCGGGATCAACCCGGACGTCATCTCGATCAGTTCGCCCTCGTAGATGTTGGGCGCGGCGCGATGCATGGCGCGCAGCACCGCGTCGGGCATCACCGAGGGGCCGGGAATGGCCAGATAGGGGCGTCCGCCGGCGTGGCTCATGGCGTCTCTCGCGGATTGGGGTGGTCGGTGCCGTGCACTCTACCGGGCCGCCGCGTGGCGTCAATGCGCCCCGCCCCGCTTGCCTTGGTCGCCGCGCCCGCCTATGTCGGGGCGACCGCGCCACGCCGGCGCGACATCACCACAAGCCGGGCCTTGCATGACGCCGTTCAAACGCATCGGAGACTGGGAACGCCGCCTGCGTGCCCACTACAACACCGACCTGTCGACGCCCGAGAACCGGCGCCGCGCTCATATCTACAACCTTTGGTTCGATCACGCGGTCCTGCGCAAGGTCTGGACGAACTTCGGCGAGGTCGCGCCGGGCGTCTACCGCTCCAACCAGCCGACCCACGAACGCTTCGTCAAGCTCCGGGACATGGGGGTGCGCTCGGTGCTGAACCTGCGCGGGGCAGCCGGCGCGGCGCATTACCTGGTGGAGGAGGAAAGCTGCCGCGCGCTGGGGCTCGCGCTGGTCAACACCACGCTGCATGCGCGCTATGCCGCGCCGCCCGAGGACATACAGGCCGTTCTCGACGCCTTCCGCCGGATCGAGAGACCCTTCGTCATGCACTGCAAGTCCGGCGCGGACCGGGCGGGGTTCGCCGCGGCGCTCTACCGCCTGGTGATCGAGGGGCGCCCGATGGCCGAGGCGCGCGAGATGCTCAGCGCACGCTACATCCACTTCCGCTGGACGCGCACGGGCGTGCTCGATCACATCCTCGATCTTTACGAGGCACGCAACGCCCAACGCCCCATCGACTTCGAGGCATGGATCGCCCGCGAATACGACCGGGACGCGGCGCAGCAGAGTTTCGAGGCACGGGGCCGGCGCCTGTTCTGACCCTCAGTAGCGGCCCGCCAGCCGCTCCGGGTCCGCCCCGGCGAGGTAACGCAGCAGCAGCGCGAGGTTGCGCAGCCCCCGCCGTGTCCAGCCCTGTGCGGCGTAACGCGCGGCAGAGGTGCGCACCCGGCCCGGCAACATCCGCGGGCGCGGGCGCAAGCGGCGGACCAGCGCCACGTCCTCCATCAGCGGGATCGCATCGAACCCGCCGGCGGCGTCGTAATCGGCGCGTGAAACCAGAAGCCCCTGGTCGCCGTAGGGCAGGCCGAACAACGCCGTGCGCAGGTTCGCCCAGCCCGCCACCAACCGGGGCGCCAGCCCGCGGGCGTCGAACCCCAGCCGGAAACATGCCGGATGCCCGCGCGCCATCTGCGCCTGCACCAGATCGGGCCAGTCGCCCGGCAAGCGGGTGTCGGCATGCAGGAACAGCAGCCAGTCGCCCCGAGCGGCGTCCGCGCCCCGACGAAGCTGCCCCCCGCGGCCCGGCGAACCCGTCACCAACTCGGCCCCGGCCGCTTCGGCAATGGCGGCGGTGGCATCGGACGAGCCGCCATCGGTGATGATCAACTCACGGATGATCCCCGCCTCCAGCCCCGGCCCCAGCGCGTGCAGGCAGCCGCGCAGGCCGTCTTCGGCATCGAGCGTCGGGATCACGATCGACAGTGGCGCGCGCATTCATCACCCCCTGTTGCCGCCCGTGACATGACATATATTACGCCGCAAACGGCAAGGGGAGCGGAAATGACGCGCGCGATTCATCGCATCGAGGGGCCGGACGCCGAAAGCTTTCTGCAGGGGCTCGTCACCAACGACGTCGAGAAGCTCGACGACGGACCGGTCTACGCCGCGATCCTGACGCCGCAGGGCAAGTATCTGGCGGACTTCCTTCTGGTGCGCCAGGGCGGCGCGATCCTGCTGGACGTGGATGCCGACCTGTCCGACGACCTGATCCGGAAACTGACGATGTACAAGCTGCGCGCGGCCGTGGAGATCTCGGAAACCGACCTTCAGGTGCGCCGCGGCACCGGCCCGGCGCCCGCCGGTGCGGTGGCCGACCCGCGCCACCCGGCACTGGGCTGGCGGCTTTACGGGGACGAGGGCGGCGATGACGGCACGGATTTCGATGCCATCCGCGTGGCGCATTGCATCCCCGAAGCGGGCATCGAGCTCATCCCGGGCGAGACACTTATCCTCGAGGCCGGGTTCGACCGGCTGAACGGCGTCGATTTCCGCAAGGGATGCTACGTAGGTCAGGAAGTCACCGCGCGGATGCGCCACAAGACCGAGCTGCGCAAGGGGCTGGCCACGGTCGACGTCACCGGCGAGGCGCCGGTGGGCACGCCACTCTCCACCGACGAGGGCAAGACGGCCGGCACGCTTTACACCCAGGCCGAGGGACGCGGCATCGCCTATCTGCGATATGACCGGGCCAAGGGCGAGATGCAGGCGGGCGAGGCACGCGTGACCTACAGCCCATGAGCCTTGCGGCGCGCATCGCCGCCGCGACGGGCGCGCAGGCCACTGCCCTGCACCCCCTGCACGGCGGCGACCTGTCGGATGTCTACTGCGCCGAGCTGGCCGACGGGCGGCGCATGGCCGCCAAGACCGGCCCGATGGTCGAGGCCGAGGCGCGCATGCTGCGCACGATGCGCGGCGCCGCCTCGGCCGTGCCGCGTGTCCTGCATGCCGAACCCGGGTTGATCCTTCTCGACTTCCTGGAGGAGACCGCGCCCTCCGCCGCGGGCTGGCGGGCGGCCGGTGAACAGCTGCGCGCGCTCCACGCGGCCCCGCAGGACGCGCCCTACGGCTGGACCGAGGATTACGCCTTTGGCGCCGCTCCCGTTCCCAACGCGGAAGCCGCGGACTGGCCCACGTTCTGGCGCGACCGGCGGCTTCTGGCCTTCGCGGATGCGCTGCCCCCCGAGGTCGCCCGCCGGCTCGATCGGCTGGGCGCCCGCCTGCCCGACCTGCTGCCCGCCACGCCGCCGCCGGCGCTGCTGCATGGCGACCTGTGGGCCGGCAACCTGCTGTTCGCCCAGGGCCGCGCGTGGTTCATCGACCCGGCCTGTTACCACGGCGATGCGGAGGTCGACCTTGCCATGCTGACGTTGTTCGGCAATCCGCCCGGCGCCTTCTGGGACGGCTACGGCGCGCTGACCGAAGGCGCGGCAGACCGGCGGCCGGTCTACCAGCTGTGGCCGGCGCTGGTGCACCTTCGGCTGTTCGGGGCGGGCTATCGCGGCATGGTGAGCGGGCTGCTCGACCGGCTGGGTGCCTGATCCCCGGAACGGCCCTGCCACACCCGGCGCACAAACCCCCGGCCGTGCGGCATTCGGGCTTGATTTCGCCGACGTTCTGTTCCGTTCTGGGCGGGTGAACCATCCATTTCGACCGACATACGCGTTGGCGCGCCTCGCCCGGCTGGCGTCGGTGGGTGCCCTGGCCCTGACCGCCGCCTGCGCAGCCGTCGGCCCGCCGGAACCGGGGGCGCCGGCGCATCATCGCGCCAAGGGCTTCGCCAACCCGGGCCCGGCCGAAAGCGCCGGCCCGCTGGGTTTCATCCTTGACCGGTCGCGCCTGGCGCTCGGGCCGCTGGAGCGCGCGCGGGCCATCCCGCTGTCACCCGCAGCGGCACATGCCATGTGGCAGGACTCGGCGCCGCGGGACGCGGTGCAGTGGCTGGGCCATGCCAGCCTGCGCATCCGGCTGGCCGGCGAGGTCATCCTGGTCGACCCGGTCCGCGCGGGGATCGTGTCGCCCGTGCCACCCTTCGGCCCGATCCGGGCCAGCGCGCCGCCCGCCCCGCCACCAAGCCTGGCCCGGCCTGACGCGGTGCTGGTGACACACAACCACTATGACCACTACGAACCGCGCACGATCCGCACGCTCGCCCGGCCGGAAACGCCCTGCCTGATGCCGCTGCACGCATCGCGCCGCACGCGGCCGGGCTGCCGGGTGGCGGAGCTGGACTGGTTCGACACCCGCCGCCTGGGGCGCGTGCGCGCCACGCTGATGCCCGCGCAGCACGACTCGGGCCGCGGCCTTTTCGACCGCAACCGCAGCCTGTGGGGCGGCTGGATGCTCGAAGGCGGCAGCCAGCGGATCTTCCTGTCCGGCGATACCGGCTACGGCCCGCATTTCGCGCGCGCGGCCCGGGCGGGCACCATCGACCTGGCGGTGCTCAATGTCGGCGGCTACCGGCCGCGGCAGATCAACAAGCATGTGCACATGACGCCGGAACAGGCCGTCGCCGCCGTGCGCGACCTCGGTGCGCGGCGCGCGCTGATCGTGCACTGGGGGACCTATCCGCTGGGCACCGAAACGGGGCGCGAAACCCACGACCGCGTGCGCGCCGCCGCACGCGCCGCCGGCCTGCCCGAGGACCGCATCCTTTTCGTGCGCGTCGGCGGGGTTGTGCCGTTCTAAACGGCCGCGCGCCCCGCGTCAGGCGCGCTCGGCGTATTCCATCGTCTCGGTGTTGATGACGATTTCCTCGTCCGGGCCGACGAAGGGCGGAACCTGCACCTTCACGCCGTTGTCCAGCACTGCCGGCTTGAAACTGTTGGCCGCCGTCTGCCCTTTTACCACAGGCTCGGTCTCGGCCACCCGGCAGGTGATCTTCTGCGGCAGGGTGGCGTTGAGCGCCTCGTTCTCGTAGAACTCCACCGTGATGGTCATGCCGTCCTGCAACAGCGGGCGGCGCTCGCCGAGGATCTCCGCGGGCAGCGAGGTCTGATCGAAAGTCTCTGCGTCCATGAAGTGCAGCAGGCCATCGTCCTCGTAAAGGAACTGCATGTCGCGCTGCTCCAGGCGAACGCGCTCGACCTTGTCGGCGCTGCGGAAGCGTTCGTTCAGCTTCGAGCCGTTGCGCAGGTTGCGCAACTCGACCTGGGCAAAGGCGCCACCCTTGCCCGGCTTGACGTGCTCCACCTTCACGGCGGTCCACAGGCCGCCGTTGTGCTCCAGGACGTTGCCCGGTTTGATCTGGTTGCCTTCAATCTTCGGCATGCTGGCGTCCCTGACAGAAACTTGATGAAAACCTGATGCCCCCTATATATGGGGATCAAAGGCGGGGCAAGACGACGAAATATCGTGCTGCAACTGCAGAAGCCATGACGTGAACGCAAGTGAGCTATGCATTTGCGCTCTATCCGAATCGTATGGATTTCTTCATAAACAGCGTCACGCCGGAAAGACAAGAGCAATAACAAAGGACGAAACATGACGGATTTCGTTGACGGTACTGCCTTCAGCAACGAACAGGGCAACCGTGCGCGCAAACTCTTTGCCGCCGTGGTGCTGGCGGCGCTGGACGATGCCATTTCCGACGATCGGAAATACGGCAACGGCCCGGACCAGATCGCCCGCTGGGCCCGTTCGCGCGACGGGCGCGAGGTGCTGTCGTGCGCCGGCATCGACCCCAACGAGCGGGTCGTCGAGGGCCTGATGGAATTCGTCGCCAAGGGAGTGCGCACCTCGGTCGCGCTGTCGCGCGAGGAAAGCGAGCGCCGCAACGCCGCGCAGGCCGCGCAAGCCGAAGCCGCCTGACGAAACCGCGCAGACCGCGTGCAAGAGCCCTGCCCGTCCGGCGGGGCTTTTCCTTTTCTGCCCGGACAGCCCACCGGGCGACAAGGGCGACGGCCCGGATCATCGCGGCCGAGGACTGAACCGCCGCCAGCGTGCCGCGGGGGCCGTGCGGCCGGGCAGGCGCCGCGGCGGCGAAAATCAGGTGCGCAGGCGTGTTCATGGCTTTCCCCGCGACGGCGGCCTTTGTATCACGGCGCGAATGGCAAGGGGATGGCGATGACGCGCGCGATCATGATCCAGGGGGCGGGCTCCAACGTGGGCAAGTCGATGCTGGTGGCCGGGCTTGCACGGGCGCTGACGCGGCGCGGCCTGTCCGTGGCGCCCTTCAAGCCGCAGAACATGTCCAACAACGCCGCCGTGACCGAGGACGGCGGCGAGATCGGCCGCGCGCAGGCGTTGCAGGCGCGCGCGGCGGGGCGCGCACCGCACACCGACATGAACCCCGTGCTCCTCAAGCCCGAGACGGACACGGGCGCCCAGGTGATCGTTCAGGGCCAACGCTTCGCCACCCTCCGCGCGGCCGATTACGCCAGGGCCAAGCCCCAGTTGCTGGCCCCGGCGCTGGAAAGTTTCCGCCGCCTTGCCGCGACAGCCGACATGGTCGTGGTCGAGGGCGCGGGCAGCCCGGCGGAAATCAACCTGCGTGCGGGCGACATCGCCAACATGGGCTTTGCCGAAGCCGCCGGTCTGCCGGTCGTGCTGGTGGGCGACATCGACCGCGGCGGCGTGATCGCGCAGATCGTGGGCACGCAGACGATCCTGCCGCCGGCCGACGCCGGGCGCATCCGGGCCTTCGCGATCAACAAGTTCCGCGGCGATACCCGCCTGTTCGACAGCGGGCTGGCCGAGATCACCGCGCGCACCGGCTGGCCGTCGGTCGGCGTGGTGTCATGGTTCGAGGACGCATGGCGCCTGCCCGCGGAGGACGTGATCGACATCCGCTCGACGCCCGGCGGCCCCTTCAAGGTGGCCGTGCCGCGGTTGCAGCGGATCGCCAACTTCGACGATCTCGACCCGCTGGCCAGCGAGCCGGGCGTCAGCGTTGACATCGTCGAGCCCGGCCGCGCACTGCCCGGCGACGCCGACCTGGTGCTTATCCCCGGCTCGAAGGCGACCATTTCCGACCTCGCGCATTTCCGGGCGCAGGGCTGGGATATCGACCTGCAGGCCCACCTGCGCCGTGGCGGCAATGTTCTGGGCGTTTGCGGCGGCTACCAGATGCTGGGCCGCGAGATCGCCGACCCCGAGGGCCTGGAGGGGCCGCCGGGGCGGGTCGACGGGCTGGGGTTGCTGGATGTGCGCACGGTGATGCGCCCCGCGAAACGGCTGGCGTTGACACAGGCCGTCTACAGGCCCACGGGCGACACCGTCCAGGGCTACGAGATCCACCTCGGCGAGACGACCGGCCCCGACAGCGCGCACGCATGGCTCGATGTGGACGGCCGGGCAGAGGGTGCGGCCTCTCCCGACGGGCGGGTGCGCGGGTGTTACCTGCACGGGCTGTTCGGGTCCGACAGGTTCCGCGCGGCCTACCTGTCGCGGCTGGGCGCGCAGTCCGACCTTTGCTATGACACCTCTGTCGAGGCGACGCTCGATGCGCTGGCCGCGCACCTGGAAGCATACATGGACCTCGACCGGCTGGTTTCGCTGGCCGGACCGTCCGGTTGACCTCCGGCCACGGGCGGGCCCGGTGCGCTACTCCAGTTCCTGGCTGGCCAGCGCGCGGTGGATTTCGCGCCGCACGAGCTTGCGCACGTTGCGGGTGATCCGTTCGCCCAGCGTCCCCTGAAGCTCTTCGCGGACGATCTGGCTGACCAGTTCACGCAACGCGTCCTCGTCCAGCACCGCATCCTGCTGATCGGCCACCCAGTTGTCCGACGTTTCGTCGTCGTCCGCACCCATGTCGGCGTGATCGTCGGCGTGGGCGTTTTCCGGTTCGGTCTCCACCCTGGGCGCGGCCGGGGCCTCTGCCTCGACTTCGGCTTCTGACGCCGCATCCCCGCCAGGCTCGTCGGATGCGTCGGCCGGCGCCTCGGCCTCGTCGTACGTGCCCGCGCTGTCCGCGCCGGGCACGTAATCCTCCCACGGAAGCGCCTCGGTCGGGCCGCCGGCATAGGCGTCGTCGGAGGTGCCGTCGGGCTCCCACTGTTCGTTCTGTGCCGCGATGATCGCCTCGAACTCGGCCACCCGCGCCCTGAGCACGGCCGCCGCGTCATGCGCGCCACCGGCGGACCCGGCCGCGTCAGAAACCGGCGCGGGGGTATCCGCCGCATCGTCACCTTCGGGATGCAAGCCCCCCGCATGCCACGGCGGCGCCGACCGGTGATGATGGAAGAAAGGCTGTTCCTCAGTCTCGCCCGGCTCCGTCGCAGCATCGCCGGTATCCAGCGCGTCCGTGGCCGCCAGTGCCCCCGTGTCGCCGGTTTCCGACGGGTCGGGATCACCGGCATCCACGTCGTTCACCCGTTGCGAGGGCGTCAGGACAAGCCGGTCGGCCGCGCCATCCGCGGCCGCGGCGCCGGCACCGCCAGTTTCGCCGCTCTCGCCTGTCGTGTCATCCGGCTGTTCGGCATCCGACTCGCGGCGCGGGTCCCGGTCTTCCGAAGATACCAGCCGACGGATTGAGGACAGGACATCCTCGATTTCCGCATTGGTTACAGGATCAGACATGTTATTGCACCACTCTCGCCTCTGCGCAGTTTACCCGCGGCGCGTCGAGCACACAACCGAAACGGCAGCTTTTACTGTTTTCCGAGCGCCCGCAGCACGCGGTCGAGCTTGCGGCCCTGTTCGCTGCTGGGCAACGGCGCGTCCTTCACCAGGTTGTAATAGGCCGCCGCGTCGTAGAGCTGCACATCAAGGTTGAGGTCACGTGCCGTGAGCTGACCGGTCGCCGCGAGCACGGCATATGCCGCGATATAGAGGTCGGCCTCCGCCGAGATCAGGTCCGCGCGGGCGTTGAGCAATTCCTGCTCGGCGTCGAGCACGTCAAGTGTCGTGCGGGCGCCAAGGTTCGCCTCCTCGCGCACGCCGCGGAACGCCACCCGGGCGGCGCGGACCGCCTCGCGGCTGGCCTCGATCCCGGCGCGCGTCGCGCGCAGCGACGCGTAGGCGTTGCCGACATTGCGCGCGATGCGCAGGCGCGTGTCGTGAAGTGATCCGCGCGCCGCATCGCGCCGCGCCATCGCCTGCCGGGTGAGCGATGACAGCCGCCCACCGCGGTAGATGGGGCCGGTCGCCTGTATGCCGATGCTGCCGGTGCGCGAGAAGTCCGAGCCGCCCAGTTCCTCGCCTGCCCCGATGCGGCCGGTCAGGTTGATCGTGGGGCGCCGCGCGGCCTCGGCGACGCGCACGTTGAGCTCTGCCACGGTCACGTCGCGCCGCGCGCGGCGCATGTCCGGGTGGCGCTGCATCGCGCGTGCCTTGGCGTCCTCGACCGAGCCGCCGATGTCGGGCATCCGGCGCGGCGGCACGAGCCCGCCCGGGCGCCGGCCCACGGCGGCGGTGAACTCCTCCTTCGCGCGGGCAAGATCACCCTCGGCCGCCGCCAGCCCGCTTTGCGCGGCCGCGAGCCGCGCCTCGGCCTGCGACACGTCGGTGCGCGTGACCTCGCCCACCTCGAACCGGTCGCGCGCCGCGCGCAGCTGTTCGCGGATCAGGTTCAGGTTGTTGCGGCGCAGCGCGACCACCTCGCTCGTGCGGCGCACGTTCATGAACGCCTCGACGGCGCGCAGCAGAACCTGCTGTTCGACGCCGACCAATGCCTGACGGGTGGCCAGGACGTTTTCCTTGGCCGCCTCGATCTGCAGGTCGGTCGCGCCGAAATCGTAAAGCAGCAGGCTGGCACTCAGCCCGAGGTTGAGATCGGTCGAATGGCTTTCGATCGTCACGGGGGTGCCGGCACGCCGACGACTGGCGGTATGCGTGACATCGGCGGACCAGTCGACGATCGGGCGCAACCGCGACACGGTCTGGGCCACGTCCTCGTCCGCGGCGCGCAGCAGCGCGCGGTTCTGCTCCAGGAGCCCGCTGTTCTCGTAGGCGTCGGCCAGCGCCCGGCCAAGCGTTTCGGCGGCACCCGACATCGGCACCGCCGCGCCCGCGGCCGCCCAAAGAAGGATCCCCGCCAGACGCCCTGTCATGCCCGATACTGTCACAGCTCGCTCCCGTTCAATCCTGGCCCGACCGGGCGTCAGAGCGCGAAAACCTTCCTGCGCTCGAAACCCGGCAGCACCGGTGCATCGGCGTTGAAGGCAAACCGCCAAGAGATGTGTCCGTCGAAAAGGTAACCGATTCGCACCGCGCCAAGGTGGCGGTCCTGGGCGAACAGGCAGGCGATGCGTCCGCCCTCCTTGAGCTGCCCGGTCAGCGCGTCGGGCAGGTCCTCCACCGCGCCCTCGACGACGATGACGTCATAGGGGCCGTGCTTGGCTGCCCCTTCGGTCAGCGGTCCCTGGTGGACGACGACGTTGTCGGCATCGTTGTCGGCCAGAAGGCCCTGGGCCTCGGCGGCCATGTCCGAGTCTTGCTCGACGCCGACGACGGCCTCGGCCATGCGCGCCATCACCGCGGACGAATAGCCCAGCGCGCAGCCGACATCGAGAACCAGTTCGTCGCCGCGAATATCGAGAGCGTCCAGCATCTTGGCCAGCGTCCTCGGCGCCAGCACCACGCGATTGCCGCCCAGGTCGATGTTGCCGTCCATGTAGGCCGCCTCGCGCATGCTGCGGGGCACGAAGACCTCGCGCGGGACGGCCAGCATGGCATCGATGATCGGGAATTTCGTCACTTCCGCGGGACGGACCTGCGTGTCGACCATCTGCGTGCGACGGGCGGTATAATCTGGCATCGGCTAAACTTCCGGGTTCAGAATCCTGCCCGCCAGTTGTGGCACAGAACCTTGGGCACGGCAACGTCTGCCACGCGAAAAGCGCGTCGGCCACTTGCACGCTCCGCGGCAATCATATACGTCCATGCCATCACCCGGATGGCGAGTTGGCGGAGTGGTTACGCAGCGGATTGCAAATCCGTCTACACCGGTTCGATTCCGGTACTCGCCTCCATTTCATTCTAAATCATATGGTTAGCGGCTGAACGGTCGGGTGTGACACAAAGTGGGACACACGCCCTATGATGCTGTCATCCTATCTAAGCCCCTCAAGACACGGGATTTACTACTTCCGTTGGCCTATCCCTCCTTCCCAAGAGGGAAAGCGGACCACGGTTCGCATCTCCCTGCGGACACGTTGCCCGGATCGGGCTGGTGATTTGGCCCGCCATCTTGCATCCTGCGGGCGAATACTGCGCGAGAACAATGCATTGGCGGGACTGAGGCAAACCGAGATACGCGAGAAGGTGCAAGCCTACTTCAAGGCGCAACTGGACCAGTACCTTGACTGGCTGGACCGGCGCGGTTTGTCGAAGAACGCCTTGGAAGACGTTCGGTGCGAGATGCTGGACCATGAAAGCTATCTCGACATGGAGATGGAGAGCGACCAGTACCTTCCCGTCCAGCCGTTCCTGAGAAAGTCGGGCCTGACGGCGCAGGACTGGCAAGCCAGCCAGCCCATGATGCAAAGCGAACTCCGCAAGGGCCGCCGGGACTTGCTCAGAGCCGTTCTGGAAGCCGCTGAGCGCCTTGAGCATTATTCCTATGACGATGCCCCGGCCATCGCTCCTGCCGCTCCTGCGCCCGCTCTGCCAGCCTCATCGCCCTTGGGCGCGGCGGTCGATGATTTCATCGCTGAGCATTCCCGCCAATGGGCTGGCAAGACCATCGGCCAGAACCGGGCTTACCTGAACATCCTTGTCGAATACTTTGGCCCGGATCGACTGCTTGCCACGATCACCAAGCAGGATGCGAGCGAGGTCAAGAAGGTGTTGCAAGCACTACTAGCCAGCAGGAACACCAAGCCCAAGTTGAAGGCCATGCCGTTGATGCAGGTCATCAAACAACCGGGGCACAAGAAGATCGCGGCCAAGACGATCAACAGCCATATCCAGATGTTCAAGATGTTCTTCGACTGGGCGGAACGGCACGGACATGCGCCGCACACGCTCTTTGAAGGTATGAAGGTGCGGAAGGACAAGGCCAGCGAGAGTGAGCGCAAGCCCTTCACACCGGATCAGGCGCGGTTGATCTATACCGAGTTGACGGAAAATCCGTCCGGGCTGGTGCGCAAAGACAGCCACAAGTGGGGAATGCTCTTGGGCATGTTCACCGGGGCGCGTCTGAACGAGATTTGCCAACTCGACATTGCCGATGTGAAGCAGGACGGCGCGACTTGGTTTCTGAACATCACCGACGAAGGCGACGACACCAAGAGCGTCAAATCGAAAGCAGGACGGCGCAAGGTGCCGCTGCATTCCGAGTTGATCCGCCTTGGCTTTCTCGACTTCGTGGACAGTCGCAGAAACGGCACACGCCTGTTCCCAGACTACAGCTACAGCGCCAATGGCGGCTATGGCCGCAACTTGGGCCGCTGGTGCAATGAGAGTTTCTTGCCCAAGCTGGGCATCAAGCAGCCGGGCCTTGTCTTCCACAGCCTACGGCACACGGTCGTAACGCGGCTTGGGCAAGCGAACGTTTCAGAGCCGATCATCCAGTGCATCGTTGGCCACGCCCGGTCAGGCGTGACGCAGGAAGTCTATCTGAGGGAAGGCTACACGCTCGAACAACTCAGCGACGCCATCGAACGGTTCAAGATTTGAACCGGCCCGGCGCTCCTTATCGTTACCAGTAATGAGGGAGCGCCGGGAGGCGTGACCGGAGATTGACCTGAGCCCCGTTTCCTCTTCTATTTTGAGGTAGAGTCCGTCCCAACGAAGGAGACGGATGGAATGAAGAGATCACGGTTCAGCGAAGAGCAGATCATCGCGATCCTGAAGCAGCAGGAGAGCGGCCTGGCGACGGCGGATGTGTGCCGTGAGCACGGGATCAGCTCGGCCACGTTCTACAAATGGAAAGCGAAGTTTGGCGGGCTCGAAGTGTCGGATGCCNGCTCGCGGAACTCGGCCGTGTATGTCGGGGTGTGCTTCTTCTTCGATTCCATAACGGTCATCCTCTGAGAGTTTTACCCTCTCGGAAACCCGGGGCGGTTCACAGCGAAGAGCAGATCATCGCGATCCTGAAGCAGCAGGAGAGCGGCCTGGCGACGGCGGATGTGTGCCGTGAGCACGGGATCAGCTCGGCCACGTTCTACAAATGGAAAGCGAAGTTTGGCGGGCTCGAAGTGTCGGATGCCCGGAAGCTGAAGGCGCTTGAGGACGAAAACACAAAGCTGAAGAAGCTGTTGGCCGAGCAGATGCTGGACAACGCGATGCTGCGAGACGTTGCATCAAAAAAATGGTGACGCCCGCGGCCAGGCGGGAAGCCGTGGCGCATCTGTGCGAAGCGCACCAGGTGAGCCAGCGGCGGGCGTGTTCAGTTGTCGGCGCGGATCGTTCGAGCGTGCGCTATCAAAGCGCGCGCCCGGACGATTCTGATCTGCGCAAGGCGATGAAGACTGTGGCGGCCGAGCGCCGTCGGTTCGGCTATCGGCGCGTGCATGTGATGCTGACACGACAAGGCTGGCAGGTGAACCTGAAGAAGCTGAGGCGGCTCTACCGCGAGGAGAAGCTGCAGGTGAGGAGGCGCGGCGGTCGCAAACGGGCGCTCGGGACACGCAGGCCGATGCTGGTTCCTGAACGGCCCAACGAGCGCTGGAGCCTGGATTTCGTCTCGGACGCCTTTACAGATGGACGCAGGTTCCGGGTTCTGGCCATCGTGGACGACTTCAGCCGAGAATGCCTGGCATTGGTCGCGGACACGTCGCTTTCGGGGCTGCGGGTCACACGAGAGCTGTCAGCGATCATGGCCCGACGCGGACGCCCCAGAACGATTGTCAGCGACAACGGCACGGAACTGACCAGTATGGCGGTGCTCAGATGGTG
>NZ_PHNT01000001.1:137302-583068 GCF_002834145.1 Roseovarius salinarum
ATGGTGCCAAGAAACGCGGATCGACTGGCACTACATCGCACCGGGAAAGCCAATGCAGAACGGCTTCATCGAGTCTTTCAACGGCAGCTTCCGGGACGAGCTATTGAACGAGACCCTGTTCTCAACGCTGGCCGAAGCCCGTGAAAAGATCGGCGCATGGAAGGAGGACTACAACCGACACAGACCCCACTCATCCCTGGGCAATCTCACGCCGCAGGAGTTTGCAATGAAATCGAAACTGGAAACCAAGGCCGCATGAGGCCAGTAATCAACCGACGGATTCTTCCTAAGGCTGGAGGAAAGTCGGGTCTCAGGTCATTCCCCATCAGCTCCTGAAGAAGACGCTCTGGGTCCGGATCACGGCCAAAACCGTCGAGGTCTTCCATGATGGCGAGCGCGTGGCGTCCCATCTTCGGACTTCGGGCAACCGCAAGCACACCACCGTGGCCGATCACATGCCCGCCAGCCATCGCCGATACGCCGGGATGACGCCGGCCGCGATCCGACGAAAAGCCGACAAGATCGGCCCCAACACCGCCACCCTCGTGGACCTCATCCTGCACGAGAAGCCGCATCCCGAGCAGGGGTTCCGGGCCTGCCTCGGCATCGTGCGACTGGCCAGGCCCCACGGCGCCGACGCGCTCGAGGCCGCATGCCAGCGCGCTCACGAGATCGGCTGTCTGTCCTACAGCTCGGTCAAGTCCATCCTCCGGAACAACCTGCATCGCCGACGGCCCGAGACGCCCGCGGAGGGGCCGGCGATCCCCCACCCCAACATCCGCGGCGCTAATTACTTCAATTGACAAGGAGACAGCATGCTCGATCACCCAACCCAGCAACGCCTGCGCGAGCTCAAGCTCGACGGCATGGCCGACGCCTTTGCAGACCTGCAGAGCCAGGACCAGGCCGCCGATCTGAGCCATGCCGAATGGCTCGGCTTCCTGATCGACCGAGAGGCATCCAACCGCAGCACCAAGCGCCATCAGAGCCGGATGCGGACCGCGAAGCTGCGTCATGCCGGCGCCACCGTCGAGGACGTCGATTACCGCGCCCCGCGGCAACTCGACCGGGGCCTGTTCCGCCAACTCGCTCACGGCGACTGGATCGGCAAGCGGCAGAACCTGATCATCACCGGCCCCTGCGGTGTCGGGAAGACCTGGCTCGCCTGCGCCCTCGGCCAGAAAGCTTGTCGCGACGGCAGCACCGTGCTCTATCACCGCCTGCCGCGACTGTTCGCCGACCTCGAACTCGCCCACGGCGACGGCCGGTTCCCCAAGCTGTTCCGGCAGCTCGTCCGCACCGATCTGCTGATCCTGGACGACTGGGGGCCGGACCGGCTGACGGCCGCGCAACGGTGCGACCTCATGGAGATCGTCGAGGAGCGCTACGGCAACGGCTCGATCCTCGTCACAAGCCAGCTCCCCGTCGAGGCGTGGCACGACGTCATCGGCGAGCCCACCTTCGCTGACGCCATCCTCGACCGGCTTGTTCACAACGCCCACAGGCTGCCCCTTGACGGCCCCTCGATGCGAAAGAGCGAAATGTGACACATACCAGCATCACCGCCGCGCGCGACGCCGCGCCAGCGTCATGGGGCGCGCACGGCCTCGCGCGCGGCTCCGGTGTCACGAGCCTCGAAACCCTTGACCGAACCAACCGGAAACGACATCACGAAACCACGCTCAGAGGCGTCGTCACGCAGTGACCGGATACCCGGAATCGCTGACCGGATGCCGTCGGAACGACCGACCGGATACGTTGGAATGCGCACGCGAGGGCGCGGCGCAAGACAAGTCCCGACCCTTGCGGCAACCGTGATCCTTCGGCCGTGATCGTCAAACGGTCTCGAGTCCGGCAAGTGAGCCCCACGCTCGACAAGCAGGAGCCGCCAAGGCCAAGGGAAGGGTTTGACTCGGTGTTGCATGTCGAGTAGCTTCCATATTTGAAAATGTATTTCTAAAAATGGAATACAGCTTCGAGCAATGGCGGTTGTCGGGCGGCCAGGTTCGAAGGTGCCAAGTGGGGAGGACGCGACGATGATGTTGGATTTCCGGGGCGGGTCGCGCCGCGTGGTCACCGCATGACGCAGCAGATCGTCACAAGCCGGATCGAGGACGGCACGCTTCACGTCACCATTAACCGGGCAGAGAAGCGAAACCCCTTGAGCCGCGCCGTGCTGGATGAGCTTCGGCGGCTGTTCGACGCGGCGTCGACAGATGACGGCCTGTCCTGCGCGGTTCTTCGCGGCGCCGGCGACAGGACCTTTGCCTCCGGCGGCGACCTGAAGGAACTGGCCGATGTGAAGGGCGCGGCGGCCGCCTGCGAGATGGCCGAAAACGCCAAGCTCGCGCTCGCGGCCGTCCGGGCCTTCCCGGTTCCGGTGATCGCCGCACTCAACGGTGACGCGCTGGGCGGCGGGGCGGAACTGGCGATGGCCTGCGACATGCGGATCGCGGCGCCGCATGCGCGCATCGGGTTCATCCAGGGCAGGCTGGCCATTTCCTCGGCCTGGGGCGGGGGCGTCGACCTCATGCGGCTTGTCGGCCCGTCTGTGGCATTGCAACTGCTGACCCGGTCCGAGGTGCTGGACGCGCCCGCGGCGCGGCAGGTCGGCCTCGTGAACGCGGTGGGTGACGCCGACATGGCCTTCGAGGCGGCGGTCGCCGACTTCCTCGGCCCGATGCAGCGGCAATCGCCGCACGTCATGCGCGCCTTCAAGGCCTTGGCGATGCCCCTTCGCACCGAAGGGCGCGCCACGCTCGACATGATCGAAACCGAACGCTTCGGCATGACCTGGGAGCATCCGGATCACGATGCCGCGGTCGCGAAAATTCTCAACAGGAAAGCGGGGTAGCCATGACCGACATCGACACCCGCCTGGCCGGCAAGGGCGGCGCTCCGAGCCGCGCGACGAACGATCCGCTGGCGCGCACGCCGAGCGGGATCGACGTGCCCGTCACGATCACGCCGGACATGGCCGGCACCGTCGCGATCGGGGCGCCCGGCCAGTTCCCGTTCACGCGGGGCATCTTCGAGAACGGCTATCGCGGCCGCCTGTGGACGATCCGCCAGTACTCGGGCTTCGGCACGGCAGAAAGCACCAACGCGCGCTACAAGTTCCTGCTTGATCGCGGACAGACCGGCCTTTCGGTCGCCCTGGACCTGCCGACGCAGTGCGGCTACGACCCGGTGGACCCGATGGCCCGGTCCGAGGTCGGCAAGGTGGGTGTCTCCCTGTCGAACCTTGCCGAGGCGGAGATCCTGTTCGACGGGATCGACCTTTCGGGCATCTCCACGTCCTTCACCATCAACGGCACCGCCGCGATCGTCTATGCGATGTACCTTGCGGTGGCCGACAAGCAGGGCGTGCCGCGCGACAAGCTGACGGGCACGATCCAGAACGACATTCTAAAGGAATACGTGGCCCGCGGCACCTGGATATTCCCGGTGCGCCAGTCGATGCGGCTGATCGCCGACAGCGTGCTTTACGCCAACGCGGAGACACCACGCTTCAACCCGATCTCGATCGCCGGCGCGCATGTGCGCGACGCGGGCGCAAACGCTGCCGAGGAGATGGGCTACACCCTCGCCAACGGGCTGGCCTATGTCGACGAGTTCAAGGCCCGTGGCGGTGACATCAACGCTTTCGCCAAGCGGCTTAGCTTCTTCTTCTACGTCCACATGGACCTGTTCGAGGAGGTCGCCAAGTTCCGCGCCGGGCGCAGGCTCTGGGCGAAGCTGCTGCGGGACCGCTACGGCGTTACGGACGAGAAGGCATTGCGCTTCCGTTTCGGCGTGGTTTGCGGCGGCTCGTCCCTGACGGCCGCCCAGCCGCAGAACAACATCGTGCGCGTGGGAATCGAAACGCTGGCCGCCGTGATGGGGGGCGCGCAGTCGGTATTCACCTGCGCCTTCGACGAGGCCTACCAGATCCCCACGGAAACCAGCGCGGAGATCGCCCTGCGCACCCAGCAGATCGTCGCCCACGAAAGCGGCGTCGCGCGCACGGTCGATCCGTTGGGGGGCAGTTACTACACCGAGTGGCTGACCGACCGGATGGAGGAAGAGATCGCGCGTATCATGCGCGAGGTCGACGATTACGGCGGTGTCGTGAAGGCGATCGAGGACGGTTACCTGCAAACCCGGATCGCCGAACGGGCCAAGGAACGCAAGCAGGCCACGGATTCCGGCGACCGCCCGGTCGTCGGCGTCAACGTTGGCACCCGCGAAAAGACCGAAACCGACACCGGCGAGATGTTCCACCAGGATCCCGAGACAGTCCGGCACGTCACCGACAAGTACGAACGTGTCATGGATGGCCGCGACGCGGCCGCCGTGGAAAGCGCGCTTGCCCGCCTTCGGGCGGCCGCCCGCACCGACGACGAGAACGTCATGCCCCACCTCGTGGAATGTTGCCACGCCTACGCGACCGTCGGCGAGATGGTCGCCGCGCTCAAGGCGGAGTGGGGCGAGTTCCAGGAACCCATAAGGTTTTGAGCCATGCCACTGGACAAGAAGCGGATCCTCATCGCGAAACCCGGCCTCGACGGGCACGACGTGGGCGCCAAGGTCATCGCGCTCGCCCTGCGGGATGCCGGCGCCGAGGTGATCTACACCGGCCTTCGCCGCAGCCCCGAGCACATCGTGCGGATCGCGGTGGACGAGGACGTGGACATGGTCGGGCTGTCGATCCTGTCGGGCAGCCACAAGGAACTGGTGGCCGACGTGGTCTCGCGGCTGGAAAGCGAGGACGCGGGCGACATCAAGCTTTTCGTGGGCGGCACCATTCCCGACGAGGACCATGCCGACCTGCGCGACGCCGGCGTGTCCGGCGTGTTCACCAGCGAGATGAAGATCGAGACCGTGATCGCCGAGATAGAAAGGCAGTTGTCCTGACATGACCGGCCCACTGAGCGGCAAGACGATACTGGAGGTCGGGCACATGCTCGCGGGGCCCTAC
Organism: Roseovarius salinarum; assembly: GCF_002834145.1. Lineage (GTDB taxonomy): Bacteria > Pseudomonadota > Alphaproteobacteria > Rhodobacterales > Rhodobacteraceae > Roseovarius > Roseovarius salinarum. Next base: position 142,263 of record NZ_PHNT01000001.1, read on the forward strand.
TGCGGCATGTTGCTGGCGGACCTCGGCGCGCGGGTCATCAAGATCGAGGGGCCCGAGGGCGACATCGGCCGCACGATCAGCCCGCACGCGATCGGGGCGCACAATGCCTATTTCGCGTCGCTCAACCGTGGCAAGGAAAGTGTCGTGCTCGACCTCGCCTCGGAGGCCGGCCAGGCGGACCTGCGCCGGCTGGCGCGGCAGGCCGACGCCCTGCTGACCAACCTGCGCCCCTCCGCGATCAAGAAACTGGGGCTGACCTATGCGGCCCTGCATCGCGTGAACCCGCGGCTGGTCTGCGTGGCGCTGACGGGCTACGGGCTGGACGGTCCGTTCTCGGAATCACCGGCCTATGATTACGTGATCCAGGCGATGACCGGGGTCATGATGCTGACCGGCGATCCCGACGGCCCGCCCGTGAAACCCGGCTACTCGGCAGTCGACAATTCCGCCGGGATCATGGGTGCGCTGGCGCTGGTGGCCAAGATCGTCGAAGGCCGCGGCGGGCAGATGGACGTGTCGATGTACGACACGCTGCTGTCGCAGCTCAATTACGTCGCCAGCGGCTACCTCAATGCCGGGGTCAGGGCCGAGCGGATCAGGGACGGCGCGCACCCCTACATCGTGCCCGCGCAGCTTTTCGCAGCGCGCGAGGGCTACCTCGTGCTTTTCATCACGCACGACAAGTTCTGGCGCCTCTTCGCCGACGCGCTGTCGCGGCCCGACTGGCTTGACGACCCGCGCTTTGCCACGATGAAGGGACGTCAGGACAACCGCGACGTGGTGGTCGCCGCGATCGCCCGGGAACTGCGCGCCGACACCGCGGAGGCCTGGGCGGAGCGCCTCGCGCCGCTGGGGGTCGTTGCGGCGGCCGTGCAGACGCTGCCCGACGCGCTGGACGGTCCGTTGACGGCGTCGCGCGACATGGTGGTCGAGGTGCCCGTCGGGGCGAACCGGCTGCGCATGATCGGCAACCCGATCAAGGACGACGGCCACCGCGGCGAGGTCCGCCCGCCGCCGGGGCTGGGCGAACACGACGCCATCCTGCGCGCCGGCCGCGGCGAGGAGACGGGCACGTGACCGCGCCGCGGCCACGCCGGCGCATCTCGCGCGAACTGACGCGGATCGCCAACGCGCCCGTCGACAGCGTTCTGGCGGAAATCGGCGACAGCGCGCCGGCCAGCCGCCCGCGGATCGGCGTGACCGGCCCGCCCGGCGCGGGCAAGTCGACCCTGATCAACACTCTTGCCGCGCACCGGATCGGTGCGAACCTTTGCGACACGATGGCGGTCCTCGCGATCGATCCCTCCAGCCCCGTCAGCGGGGGCTCGATACTCGGCGACCGCATCCGGATGGACCGCATCGCCGACCTGCCGGGCCTCTTCATCCGCTCGCTGTCCAGTCGCGGCGCCCGCAACGGGTTGTGCGACAACATCGTCGACCTGCTGGTGGCGCTGGAACGTCACGCCTTCGACGAGATCGTGCTGGAAACCGTCGGTACTGGCCAGTCCGAGGTTGAGGTCGCGGAGCTGGTCGACACCACCGTCCTGATCGTGCCGCCCGACGCCGGGGACAGCGTGCAGACGATGAAATCCGGGATCCTGGAGGTCGCTGACATCATCGCCGTCACCAAGGCCGATATGCCCGGTGCCGCGCGCATGGCCGCCGATATCGGCACCATCCTGCGGGCCCGCGGCGACTGGATGCCGCCGGTTGTCGAAACCCGGGGGGACGGCACCGGCGTCCCCCGGCTGAGTGACGAGATCGACCGGCACCGTGCGTGGCTGGCCGAGGCGCGGCCACACGCGGTCTCGAACGCGCGCCGCAGGCGATACCACCTGCGCGCCCTGATCGCCCGGCAGGCAGAAGAGGCCCTGTCAGGCGACCGCCACCTGGCCGAAGGCGCACTGGCGGACGCCTACGAGAAGCTGACGCGCAAACTCGGCGTCGGCTGAATTCAACCAAAGGGAGGAGACACCATGAAAACCATCAAGACAACCGGACTGGGGGCCGCGATCGCGGCCTGCCTGGCCTTCACAGGCGCCCATGCCCAGGAGCGCCTGACCATGGGCGCGACGCACAGCGCATCGTCGTTCTATGCCTACCAGGTCGGGATCGCCAACTTCCTCAACACCGCGGTCGATGGCATCGACGTCAACGTGCGCGAACTCGGCGGTGCCGAAGTCTCGACCGAGGCGCTGCTGCGCAACGAGGTCGACATGGGCATCTCGGTCACGTCGTCCGACCACGGCGCCGTGCAGGGCGAGGCACCTTTCCGCGAACCGGCGGACAACCTGCGCACGCTCTACTTCTTCGCGCCGCTGCCGCTCAACTTCGTGGTGGCGTCGGGCAGCGGCATCGAAACCGTCAGCGACCTCGAGGGCGAGGCGTTCAACCCCGGCGGCCGCGGCACCTCGACCGAGGGACAGGTGGACAAGGTGTTCGAAACCATCGGCATCAGCCCCGATCTCGCGCGCGCCGAGGGCAGCGATGCGCTGGACGCCTTCCAGAACCGCCAGATCGTCGGTTTCGTCAAGGGCGGGATCAATCCGGACGGATACATCGAACAGGCCGCGTCGTCGCGCGACATACGCGTGCTGTCGCTGACCGAGGAGCAGCGCGACGCGGTGACCGGGGCCTACCCGTTCTTCAGCAGCGCGCAGACCAACCCCGACGAATTCTACGGCGACAGCGGCGGGCCGGTGGACACCGTTCAAACCGCCATCGGCATCAACACCACCTCGGCCCTGCCCGAGCAGATCGCCTATGACATCGCCAAGGCGATCTTTTCCGAGGCGGGCAAGACGGCGGCCTCCGAGGTCTACAAGCCGGCCGCCGGGATCGACGCCGCGCAGCTGACCATCGACGCCGCCGTCGCGCCGCTGCATTCGGGCGTGGTTCGCTACCTCGAGGAAGAGGGGTACACGGTGCCCGGCGCCGTGACCGTCGAGTGACCCGATGACCGAGACGACCCGGGATACCGCCACGTCCGGCGCCGGGGGGCGCGCACCAATGCCGCGTGCCCTGGTGACGCCGCGCTACCTGCTGCCGGTCGCGGTGGCCTGGGTCGTCTTTCACCTTGTCGCCGCCGGCTCGGGGCTGATCGGCAGCCACGTGCTGCGAAGCGTGCACCTGTGCGGGGCGATCGTGCTGACGGTTCTGTTCCAGCCGCTGCGGCCCGCCCTGCGGGCGGTGGACTGGGCCATCATCGCCACGGCCGTCACGGCCGGTGGCTATCTCGTCGTGCACAGCGACGCCATCCTGATGTCCAACTGGTTCATCAATCCCGCCGTCGAAAAGGCGCTGAGCGGCGCGCTCTTCCTGGCGCTGATGGAATGCATCCGCCGCGCGCTGGGATGGGTCTTCGTCGGGCTGGTGCTGGTGTTCCTGGCCTACGCGGTCCTTGGCCCCTACATCCCCGGCGTCCTGGGGCATCGCGGCCTGACCGCGGACCGGCTGCTGTTCAGCTTCTACCTCGGGGCGCAGGGCGTGACTGGGATGCTGGTGGGGATCTCCGCAAGCGTGGTCGCGCTGTTCCTGATCTTCGGCGAGCTGCTGAATACCAGCGGCGCGGGCCAGACCTTCCTGAACATCGCGCTGCGCATCGGTGGCCGGCTGCGCGGGGGCGCCGGCATGGTCGCGGTGATCGGCAGCGCGTTCATGGGCATGATCAACGGTTCGGCGGTGGCGAACGTCGCCAGCACCGGGGTGCTGACGATCCCGCTGATGCGCCGCCTGGGTTTTTCCCGCAACCTTTCCGGCGCGATCGAGTCGGTGGCCTCCACCGGCGGGCAGTTCATGCCGCCGATCATGGGGCCCGGCGCCTTCCTGATGGCCGAGCTTCTGGGCATTTCCTATCTCGATGTCGCGACGGCCGCGCTGATCCCGTCCACCCTGTTCTACATCGGGCTGCTCTTCGCGGTCTGGCTTTTCGCGGGCAAGAACGGCCTGCAACCCATCCCCAGCGAGATGATCCCGGAGCGGCGGGTCGCCTATGCGCCGAGGGCCGTGCTGGTGCTGATCGTGCCGATCGGCGTGCTCGTCGGGCTGGTCATCGCGCGGTTCACCGTCCAGTACGCCGTGCTTTGGGCGATCGTCCTGGCGCTGCTCCTGTTCGTCATCGGCCAGCTTTCCACGCTCCGCGAGGCGGGCGGGATGCGCCGCGCGCTGGCGGAAACCGGGCGCGGGATCGGCATGATGTCGGACCAGGCGGCACGCAACGTGGCCTATGTCGGGATGATCATCGCGGCGGCGCAGCTTGTCGTGGCGATCATCAACCTCACCGGGCTCGGGGTCACGCTGTCGCAGATCATCGTCACGCTCGGCCGCGACATGCTTGTGCTGTCGTTGATCCTGACGATGGTGGTCGCGATCATGCTGGGCATGGGCATGCCGACCCCGGCGGCCTATGCGGTCGCCGCGGCCGTGCTCGGGCCGCCGCTTGGGCGCCTCGGGCTGGAACTGATCGAGGCGCACCTGTTCATCTACTATTTCGCGTGCCTCGCGGCGATCACGCCCCCCGTCGCCGCGGCGGTGTTCGCGGCCACCGCGATCAGCCGCGGCAGGGTGCTTCCCACGGCCGGTTTCGCGATCCTGCTGTCGCTCAGCCTTTACCTCGTGCCCTATCTTTTCGTGCAGGACCCGGTCCTGCTGATGCAGGGCAGCATCGGCAGCATCGCGGTCGCCTTCGTGACCGGCGCGGCCGGCGTCGGGCTGCTCACCGTCGTCACCGTGGGGTATTTCGAGGCAGCGGTCCCGCTGGCCGTGCGCGGGGCGTGCCTTCTTGCCGCGCTGGCACTTCTGCTGCCGGACACGCTGACGGATGTGATCGGCGCGGTGGTCTTTGCCGGTCTTTTGGCCTTACATCTGCGGGCACGGCAGTCGGCCGGTGCCCGCCCCTGAGGCCGCGCCACGGTGGGTAACGGCCCGCGTGACAAGACGACGTGTTTCGGGGTATGCGCAGTGCCGATATGGCGCGCGGGCGGCGCAGGCCGCCATCGCGCCACCCATTGGGCAAGGGAAGGCGGCCGCAGGCAATGAAATTTTCAGACGCGTCTTCGACACGGGCTCTCAGGTTGTTCGAGTGTTTCGCGCAAGAGGGCACGCCCCTTTCGCTGAGCGAAATCGCCAAGCTCATGGACACGCCGATCAGCACCTGCCACGCGCTCGTCGCCGTCCTGCGCGAGGGTGGCTACCTTTACACGAACCGCAGGACGAAAAGGTTCTACCCGACGAAGAGACTGCTCCGCCTTGCCCGGAGCATCGCCGCCGAGGATCCCATGGTATCCTACTTCGAACCGTACCTGCGCCAGCTGGGCGAAGCGACGCGCGAAACCGTGATCCTCGGCACCCGGCAGGACGACAGCGTTGTCTACCTCGACGTGATCGAGGGGCCGCAGGTCATCCGCTACAGCGCCGAACCGGGCGACATCAAGCCGCTGCATTCCAGCGCGATCGGCAAGCTCGTGCTGGGCGAGATGCCGGACGAGGAACGGGCGAGGGTGCTGGACCGGCTCTCACTCGACAAGGTGACGGACAACACGGTCGTCGAGAAAGCGGCGCTGGACGCACAGTTGCGCGACGCACACGCGGCGGGCGTGTATCTGACCAGCGGGGAAAACGTTTCCGACGTGATGGCGGCCGCCATTCCGGTGGTCGTGTATGGTGAGCTTTTCGGCGTTGCGGTGGCGGGGCCGCGCGAGCGCATGAAAGCGGGGTACGACGCGGTTCAAGCGGCGCTCATGCAGGTCGGGCAAGCCCTGAAAACGGATTTCGAATAGCGCGCTCGACAGCCGGTACGCCCGGTCCGGCATGGCGGCCCGCCGCGGTCGCGCCATCTGCATCAGCCGCTCGCCGGCGCCCGCTCGATCGCCGGCCGCGTGCCGCCAAGGTCCTCGAAGGCCCGTGTCCGGCAGGAAAAGACCAGGATCTGCTGGTTGCGCGCGGCGCGCGTCAACGCCGAGAACATCTTCACGATCCGTGCGTCGTCGGAATGGACCAGCGCGTCGTCGAGGATGATCGGGATCTCCCGGCCCTGGCGCGCGTAGAGACGTGCGAAGGCCAGCCGGGTCAGGATCGCAACCTGCTCGACCGCCCCGCCACTGAGAACGTCGAGCTCCTCCGTTTCCCCGTCGCGGACGATGCGCGCCGGCAGCATGGTCTCGGGGTCCATCTCGACCTCGGCGTCCGGGTGGAGCATCTTAAGCAAGGGCAGCAGCTCGTTCGTCACCGGTTCGAAGTACGTTTCGCGCGCGGCCGCCCGCGCGGCCTCCAGCTGCGCCTTGAGTTCCCTGAGGACGGCCACCTCCTCGGCGTAGCGCGCCGCGCGCTCGCGGGCGCGTTTCAGCTTGTCACGGCACTCCTCGAGGCGGTACTCGACGCCGTCCTCGGCGCGCGCGCCGATCAGCCCGTCGAGCGTGGCGAGCCGTTCCTGCCGATGCGCCCGGGTCCTCTCCGTCGCCTCCTGTGCCGATCGGACACGTTCGAGTTCGGCCTCCAGCGCCTCGAGGTCCGGGGCCTTCGCCTCGAGATCCGCAAGGGCCGCGTGCGCCTCGTCCCGTGCCTGAAGCGCCCGGTCCCTGGCCGCGTCGCGTTCCGCGACCGCCTCGGGGCCGGGCGCGGTCTCGGCCTCCGCGATCGCCTGCCTGATCAGCCGCGCTTCCGTGCGCGCGCCGGCCAGCGCCTCGGCCGCCGCATTGCGGGATTCGCGGGCGGTATCGCGCCGCGTTGTCGCTTGTGCGACCGCGGTTTCCGCGGCCTCCAGCGCGCGCTCGAGCGCACCGGAGTCCTCCTTCGGAGGCTCGTCCGATAGGTCCAGCCCCTCGGCCTCGAGGGCCTCGATCTCCTGCCGCAACGCATCGACGCCCTCCGGCGCGACGACGGCGAGGGCATCCTCCGCCCGGGCCTTCTCCCGGGTGGCCGCCTGCCACGTTTCGTGCAGCGCACGCGCCTGGGCACGGGTCTCCACGCCGAGTCGGTCGAGCACGTCGGCCAGCGCGTCCTCGGCTCGAGCAACATGGTCGGCGTCCACGGACCCGGATGGCCGAAGCGTCATCCGCCCGATCCCCGGCAGCGCAAGAACTGTCTTGGTCACGATCGGCAATTCCGTGCCGGGCTCCACGGGGGCCTGCCCCTGCAGGACACGGGCCGCGCCGTCATAGTCCATCGATACCCGTGGCGCCGACGCCTCGCGCCGGGCCGTCAGCCCCGCCAGTTCATCCGCGCGGGCCTCCACCTCGGCAACAAGGTCGGGCACGCCCGCGTGCCCGGCCAGGAACTCCGCGCTCGTCCGGTGCGCCCGGACGAAGCCGCGCGCCTTGTTCATCTGGGCGACCAGCTTTTCATGCCGGGCAGCACGCTCGCGCCGCTTCTCGTGGTCCCGCACGGCCGCCAGGCGCGCGGCCACTTCGTCGCGTACGGCGACCGCCGTCCTGAGGCCCTTCTCTTCATGCGCGAGATCGGCATCGCGGCTTTCCAGATCCTCGGTCGCCCGCTCGAGCGCCGCGTCGGCCGTCCCGGCCGCCGTCCGGCGCGCGGCGTCCGCTTCGCGGGCGCGGCGGGCGGAGTCCGCCCGTTCCCCGGCGCGGTCGGCCTCGATCTGTGCAAGCCGCAGGGTCTGCCGTGCCTCCTCCACCCGCGCGGCGTGGGCCCGCGCGGTCTCCACGGCCTCCCGCGCGGCGCGCAGCGCCTCGGCCCGCTGTGCATCGCGGTCCGGGTCGGCGTCCGCCGCGCTTTGCCGGCGCAGCTCGGCGCGCTCCTCGAGCGCGTCGGTGAGTTCCGACAGCGGTCCGGACAACTCCGCTTCCTCTGCCTCGAGGGCCGCGACCTCCGCGCGCGCCCGGGCCCAGGCGCCGCCGGCCTTGGGATTTCCCGCCTGCGTGGCCAGCGCCTCCAGCTCCGCGGTACATTTCTTCATGATCGCGTCCATCCGGCGCCCGCCCGTGATATTGTCCACCTCGCCGGCAACCGACGACATGAGGGTCTGCCGCGCCTCGCGCAGCCGCGCGCGTTCGGATTTCTCGCGCGCGCCGCTGCCCGCGGGTTCCATCCCGGTCGCGCCCTGGCGGACCCACAGAAGCCCGGCCGGGGCGCCCTCGGCAGCGCCGATGAAGCGCGCGATCCAGTCCTCGGCCTCGCCTTCCTGGGCGATCACCCGTCCGTTGGCGAGGTCGGTCACGCGCGCGGCCTTGCGGGACAGGAAGCTCTTTTCCAGCCGGAATGCCCGTCCCTGCGGGTCCTCCACATCCGCCGCGATGCGCACCGCCCCCTTCGCGTAGGGCTGCAGGCTCTTGATCTCCTGTGCCTGGCTCTTGTGGTCGAGAAAGAAGAGCGCGTGAAGCGCGTCGAAGAAGGTGGACTTGCCGGATTCGTTGGGCGCCGAGATCGTGGTGACCCCGTCCCCGATGCCCGTGATCGAGGCCGTCTCGCCGGCAAACCGGCGGACGTTCGTAAGGTGGATCGCGCGCAGCTTCATTGCGATACCTCCCTGGCCATCGTGTAGAGCCGGGACAGCGCCCGTTCGCTGACGCGGCGCTCGTCGGCGGCGCGGTCGGCATCCTCGCTGTCCGCCAACAGCCGCTCGGCCGCCACGCGCAACGCCCCTGCCGTGTCGATGTCGTCGAGGTCCGTGGTGTCATGCTCGGTCGCGATGGCCGAGGTGTCGGCCTCGAAATGCCCGAAATCATCGGCAAGGTCCGCGCAAACCCGCTCGACCTGCGCCTGCGCGCCCAGCGGCAGCCGGCCCTCCACGGTCATCCGAACCAGCGCGTCGCGCCGCGCCGCCGGCGCCGGCAGCGCGGCCTCGAGCGCCGCCCGGATGTCCTCCCCCGGCCGCAGGTCGACCCGGGGCGCACACCAGCTGAAATGACCCGTCGGGATCGCTTCTACGTCGGGTGTCGCCCCCGGCGCCGCGATCTCGACCAGCAGCGGGCCGGCGCGATCGTGCCGCTTGAAGCTGTCGGGCTCCGGCGCACCGCTGTACCAGGTGCGCGCATCGACCCGGAGACGGCCATGCCAGTCCCCGAGCGCGAGGTAATCGAGGCCCGCCGACCGGGCCCGGTCGGGCGCAATCACGCCCGGCGCCGCATCGTCGCTGCCGAAGTCGCGGATGCCGCCGTGCGCGAGCCCGACCCGGACCCGTGCCGGATCGGTTTCGGCATCGTCCATCCATTCCGTGAGGTCGCGCCCGGGGTGGCGCACCTGCGGCGGCGCGGGCAGCAGCGTCATGTCCGCCCCGACGTCCACCGGCAGCGGGTCGAGCGCGAGGATCACGTTGTCGGGTTTTTCCCGCACGATCCTGTCCCAGAGCTCCGACGCGGCGAGGCTGTCATGGTTGCCCGGCAGGATGACCCACCGGATGTCCGAGGCGTCGGCGAACGCCCGGATCGCCTGCCGGACGACGCGCGGCGGGGGTGTCTGCGCATCGAAGGTGTCGCCGGCCAGCAGTACCGTCCCGGCCGCGCGGTCTCGAGCAAGCTGCGCGATCTCCGCGATCTTCGCGAACCGCGCCTCGCGCAGCCGCCCGCGGAGCGACTCGTCGAAACGGCCGAAGGGCTTGGCCAGGTGAAGATCGGACGTATGCAGAAAGCGCGGCATTCAGCCTCCAGATTGAATTTCTCACGACGGTACCTTGTTGCCGGACCAAGCGTTCCCGCGGTGAGACTTGCGTTCATTCCTCATCCAGAACGGCGCCGCGCTCAACCTGGCGATTGCGAAATCGGGATGCTCTGCAATCAAGGCGCCTCGGCGGTGATGCCCGCCGACGCGCACGCATTACACCGACACCAAGCCCGAGATCGTCGGCAGAAATCCTTCCCGGGCCAGCCCGGTCCGCCCAAGCCGCCCTCCACGGCGCGTAGAAGGTTCGCGTGGATCGTTTGCAGGTCCCGCACCTTCTCGTCGTGCCGCCGTAGGGCGGCACCGCTGTCCTCTTCCTGCGCGCGCAGCTTGGCGATGAAGCGGGCGCGGAAGTCCTCATACGCCGCGTCCTGCATCAGGCCGCTGCGCATGCAGCCCAGGATCGCCTCGGCCGCGTCGGTCTCGCGCAGCCCGGGCATTCCCTCGCAGACAGCGGCCCCCTTCTCCTTGGCGTTGGCACAGTAGTAGAGGCGCCGACGGCCCTTGCCGGCCACGGTGAGCTTGCCACCGCACTGGCCGCAGCTCAGCAACCCGGACAGAAGGTATTTTCCGGCGGCGCGTGCTCTGCGACGCGCCTGCGCCGGTCTTCCATTCCTCCGGCGGATTGAGACGGGACACGCGCTTCTGCGTGATCGGATGCTTGCGATAGGACAGCCGGTTCCAGACCCGCCGGCCGCTATAAAGCTCGTTGTTGAGTATGCCGGTGCCGCGGGCGCGATGCCCGTGGATCGTGTTCTGCTTCCAATGCCGATTGAGTCAAATGACTTCCGAGGCCCGGTTCGAGAACAATGGGGGAAGCAGGTCAGCCAGCAGCGGGCTTCGCTGCAAATTGCTAACCGCATATCCTAGGAAGCAATTTCGCTGGAACAGACCAGATCGTGCCGGCCCTCGAACAATGGTCGGAGTGGCAGGATTCGAACCTACGACCCCCGCCTCCCGAAGACGGTGCTCTACCAGGCTGAGCTACACTCCGACCGTGCAGGGGCGATTAAACCCAACCGTCGCGATATGCAAGTGTTGAAATAACCCGAAACCATGGACAGATTGGCGAAAAATCCGCGGGGAGCAATGTCCTATCGGCTCAATCCCGAGAACGCGTTGATCGACGAGATGCGCACCGCCGCATACGAGCAGATCGACGGCGCCCTGGCTTCGCTTGAGGCCACCGAGACCGAGCTGGAGGAATCGGTACATGACGTGCGCAAGCGGATGAAGAAACTTCGCGGGCTTCTGCGGCTGGCGCGGCCCGCGCTGGGCAGGACCTACGAGACCGAGAACCGTGCCTTTCGCGACATCGCGCGGCTTTTCTCTGACATCCGCGACGCGCAGGTGCTGCGCGAGACGGTTGACGGGCTGGCCGGGCATATGCCCGAGGATCGCGCCGAGGCCGTTCTCGCGCCCGTGCGCGACTGGGCCGATGCACGACGGGACGCGGTGCTGCGCGAGAAGAACCTGCCGGTCCGGCTGGAGGACGCCGGCCACCGCCTTGTCGCCGCGCGCGACCGCGTGACCGCCTGGGCGCTGATGGAAGCCGAGGACGCCGCAATTGCCGGCGGAGTTGCCAAGACGTACGGTCGGGTGTGCAAGCGCCATTTCGAGGCACGGCAAGCTCCGAACCCGGAGCGCCTGCACGAATGGCGCAAGCGGGTGAAGTATCACTGGTACCATTGCCGGCTGCTGCGCAACGCATGGCCGGCCGAGTTGTCGGCGCGCGCCGACGCGCTGGACGACCTGGGCGAATGGCTGGGGGATGACCACGATCTGGTCGTCCTGGTCGACACGCTGCGCGAGGACGCGACCGGCCGTCTTCCCCAGGCCGCGATCGAAGAGATCGCCACGCTCGCGCGTGAACGGGGCCAGATGCTGCGCCAACGCGCCTTTGCCGCGGCGCCGCGGCTCATGGTCGAATCCAGGCAGGCGCTCGCGCAGCGCCTTGCGGGCTATTGGTCGGTCGCGCGGGCCTCGGCCGAATAGACGCCGATCAAAGGCTTTCGTCGAGCGCCGCGAGGATCGCGTCGCCCATCTGCGCCGTGGTCACGGGCGTTGCGCCCTCTTCACCCAGCAGGTCCGGGGTGCGCTTTCCCTCGGCCAGCACGCGCTCGACGGCAGCCTCCAGCCTGCTCGCCTCCTCGCCCCGGTCGAAGCTGTAGCGCAGCGCCATGGCGAAGCTCAGGATGCAGGCGATGGGGTTCGCCTTGCCCTGCCCGGCGATGTCCGGAGCGCTGCCATGCACGGGCTCGTAGAGCGCCTTGGGTCGGCCGTTTGCCATCGGTGCACCCAGGCTGGCCGAGGGCAGCATGCCCAGGGACCCGGTCAGCATCGCCGCCGCGTCCGAGAGCAGGTCCCCGAACAGGTTGTCGGTGACGATCACGTCGAACTGCTTGGGCCAGCGGCACAGCTGCATCGCGCCCGCGTCCGCGTACATGTGCGACAGCGCCACGTCGGCATAGTCGGCGTCTTGCACCCGCGTGACCACCTCGCGCCACAACACACCGGATTCCATCACGTTGGCCTTTTCCATCGAGCAGACGCGGTTAGACCGCTTGCGTGCCAGTTCGAACGCCGCCCGCGCCACGCGGTCGATCTCGGACTCGGTGTAACGCTGGGTGTTGATGCCCACCCGTTCGTTCCCTTCCTCGAAGATGCCGCGCGGCTCCCCGAAGTAGACCCCGCTCGTCAGCTCGCGCACGATCATGATGTCCAGTCCCGCGACCACGTCACGCTTCAGGCTGGAGAAATCGGCCAGCGCATCGAAGCATTGTGCCGGGCGCAGGTTCGCGAAAAGGTCCATCTCCTTGCGCAGGCGCAGCAGGCCGCGTTCGGGCTTCAAGCTGAAATCCAGGGTGTCGTAGTTCGGCCCGCCCACGGCGCCCAGCAGGACGGCATCGACCGCTTGGGCCTTCTCCATGGTCTTGTCGGCCAACGGCACACCGTGTGCGTCATAGGCCGCACCCCCAACGAGATCCTCGGACAGGTCGAAGGCCATCCCGCGCTTTTGCCCGAACCACTCGATGACCCTGGCGACCTCGGTCATGACCTCGGGGCCGATGCCATCGCCGGGCAGGATGAGAAGCGAGGGGGTGCTCATGGGGCCGTCCTTCCGTTTTCTTGCGTCGCTTTCGCGTATCCCGAAGGTCACCGGCGGTCAAGAAAGCCAAGGGGCGAGTCCCGCGGCCAGCGCATCCCAAACCCGCGCGATGCGGGGCGTCTGGCGCAGGCTGCGGTGCGTGGCCAGCCAGACGGGCAGGACCGGCAGATCGAGGCCAAGGTCGATCTCCTCGATCGCGGGGTCGGCACGGCCCAGTGTCGCCTGCCCGAAGCCGATGCCGCAGCCCGCCCGCACGAGCGCCCAGTAGACCGGGTGGCTGTCGCAGCGCAGCGCGAACCAGTCGTGCGTGGCGGCAAGGCCGCGTGCCTGCATGCCGCGAATGATCTCCTCGCTGCGGTCGTAGCCGATCATGCTGTGCTGCCCGAGGTCGGCCACGCTGCGCGGGCGCCCCGCCCGGTCGAGATAGCGTCGGGCGGCGAACATACCCAGTTCGGCGTCGCCCAGGTGCCGCGCCACGAGATCGAGCTGCCGCGGCCGGTACATGCGCACCGCGATGTCGGATTCGCGGAACAACAGGTTCTCGCTGGCGTTACTGGCGACAAGATCGACGGTGATGCCCGGTTCGGCGGTGTGAAGCTCGGCCAGGATGGGGGGCAGGACGTGCAGCGCCACCATGTCGCTGGCGGTGATGCGCACCGGGCCGCTCAGCTCGGTTTGCCGCCCGGCGGCGGTCAGTTCGATCTCGCTCATGGCCGCCTGCATGCGGCGGGCCGGTTCGATCAGGGCGCGGGCGGTGTCGGTGGGGGCCAGCCCCCGCGGCTGGCGGTCGAACAGTCGCTGCCCGAGTGCCGCCTCGAGCTGGCGCACCTGCCGGCCCAGCGTGGGCTGGCTGACGCCCGTTCGCCGCGCAGCACCGGAAAGCGACCCGGTGTCCGCAACGGCGAGAAACGCCCGCACGAGCGACCAATCGACCGGGGAAAGGGTTTTTCCATTCATATATGAAAATTACAGCAAGGAATTTTGGCAATCCCCATTCTTCCCTGTTGGCCGCAATGCCGTGTCACCACAGACACGTGAAAGGGCGCATCATGCGGAAAACTGTCCTCATCCTCGGGGCCTCCGGCCGGTTCGGCCGCAATATCGCTACGCCATTCGAGGCGGCGGGGTGGCTTGTGCGCGGCTTCCGGCGTGGCACGGACGACCTCGACGCCGCGGCGCAGGGCGCCGACGTGATCGCAAACGGCTGGAACCCGCCCTACCACCGCTGGGCGGCGGAATTGCCCGGGTTGCACGCGCAGGTGCGCCGCGCGGCGCTGCGGCACGAGTGCACGGTGCTGTTGCCCGGCAACGTCTATGTCTTCGGGCGGGATGCCGGCGTGGTCTGGCGCGCGGACACGCCGCACCGCGCCACCAACCGCCTGGGGCGGCTGCGCATCGAGTTGGAGGCCGCCTATCGCGACGAAGGGGTGCGCACTATCCTGTTGCGCGGCGGGGATTTCCTGGATACCGAGGCCAGCGGCCAGGTGTTCGACCGTCTGATGGCGCACCGGATCGCGCGTGGCGTGCTGCACTATCCCGGGCGGCTGGATGTGCCGCATGCCTGGGCCTATCTGCCGGATTTCGCGCGCGCCTTTCAGCTGCTGGCCGAAGCGCGCGATGGCCTGCCGCGTTTTGCCGACATCCCGTTTCCCGGCCACACCCTGACGGGGGCCGAGGTCGTCGCCACGCTGGAGCGAGTGACCGGGCGGCCGCTGCGGGTGCGGCCGGTGCCGTGGTGGCTGTTGCGGCTGGTGCAGCCGGCGATGCCGGTGCTGAGCGGCACGCGCGAGATGCGCTATCTCTGGGACATTCCGCACCGGTTGGACGGGGCGCGGTTTTCCGAGCTGCTGCCGGACTTCCGGGCCACCTCCGCCGAAGAGGCCCTTGCCGCGGCGGCGGCGCCCCTGCTGCCGCGCGTGCCGGCGCGCGGCGTTGCGGATCACTCGATGGCGAGGTCCACCCAGACCAGCCTGTGACGGCTGGCCGCGCGCGCGTCCGCCGCGCCGGGCGCGCCGGGCGGGGGCCAGTGCACCCCGGCATCCACGACGTGCCAGTCCGCCGAGGGCAGGACGTAATCCACACGCAACGCGCCCGGGCCGTCCCACGCCACCGTGTCCAGGCGCGGATCGCCCGCGTGGCCGGGTTGCGGCGGCACGGGGGAGGGCCGGGCGGGCTGCGGATCCTGCAAGCGCGGGTCGGTCAGCAGCGCGCGCAGGGGCGGCTTGCGCCCCTCGCCGTCGGCCGGGTCGTTGTTCGCGCCGCCCATGAGCACGAAGCGCGCCTCCGGCGGTGATCCGAAAGCGCCGTCGAGAAACAGCCGCCAGAATCGCAGCTCATCGCGGTTGCGCAAACCGTTCCGGTCTTCCGGGCCGTCAAAGACGGGCGGCGTGGCATGGAAGGCCAGAACCGTCAGCGGCCCCGTTTCATGATCGAACGGCACCACCCACGACCCGACGGAGGCGAGGCGTTGCGCTGCCTGGGCCGCCTCGGAGGGGAACGGCGTGCCGTCGGGGTGCTCGGGCAGGTGCGCGCCCGGCAGGTCGCGCCACGACAGCCGGGAGAAATCCCGAACGCCACCCGTTCGCACCGGCAGCTGCGAGAGCAACGCCATCCCGCCCTGTCCGGGGAACCGGCCGTAGCCCTGTGCATCGCGGGCGCGTCCCTCTCGCCCGTCCCCGTCCATGTCCAGCCCGGTGGGCCACCCGGTATTGGGCCTAAGGGCGAACAGGTGGGGATATTGCGGGCCGCCAAGCGCGATGCGATCGCGCAGCGCCGACAGCGTGACGAGGTCGTGATCATAGTCGACGTCCAGCAGCAGCAGCACGTCGGGCGCAACCCGCGCGATGACGCGCGCCACCGCCTCGATCTGCGCGTCCTGGCCACCGTGGATATCCCGCAGCAGTAACCCGGGGCCATCGCGTGACAGGTCGCCGTGGAAGGTGGCAACGCGCAGCGTTTGCGCCGATGCGCCCGTCGCGGCAAGCCAGACCAGCCCGGCGACAACGAGGCCCCTCAGGCGGTGCGCAGCGTCTTGTCCTGCGCGCGGGCGTAGGCGCGGCGGCGCTTTTCGTCGATCATGGCGGCCACACGTTCCATCGCGATGCCGCGCATGATCATTGCGGCTGGCAAAAAGGCCCATGCTGTCATCGTCCAGATCAGCGACTGCGGGTTCTCCATCGTGATCGGGCCGATCAGATCGGAGGCGGCCTTGACGATCACGGGAATCAGGAATGGCAGCAGAGCCCCTAACACAATGTTAAGAGCCGCATCGCGGCGCAGCCGGCCGACCACGTCGCCAACGGCGGTGGGATCGAACAGCGGCAGGTTGACCCAGACGTTGAACGCCATGTGGCGTGCGGGCCAACCGAACAGCCGAACCCACGTGAGAAAGACCAGCATCGCCGAAAGAGAGATCATGTAGGCGATCCCGGCCGCCGTGCGGACGGAGTTTATCAGGCCGGCGCCGGCGTTCTCGGGCAGCATGAGCACCACAAGACGCACCGGCGAATAAGGAAAGTCGATCGCGTGGCCCAAGCCGATGCCCAGTGCGGTGAGAACGCGCGTCAGGTCGGTCGGATCGCTCTTGCCCCGGCAAATCAGCGACAGCACCACGACGATCAGGAACAGGGCGGTGAACTTCACGCGGTTGAAGGGCGGCGCGAAACGGAATTCGACGATACCCGGGTAGCGGCTGAAATACTCGATGAAGGTCATCATCGCTGCGAGGAACGCCAGGACAACCACGATCTGCGTCGTGTCGAGCCCGACCGACGGCAAGAGCAGCGACGGCGTCATCACGAGCGCCGCCACGAGGACGGCACGCAAGAACGCGCTGACTGTGCGTGCGATCACTGCTCGTTCCCCTTCGACGCGGCCGGGCGCGATGCCTTGCCGCCCCCTTGTTCCTACCTGGTCCCGCTCTTGATGGCGGGCTGCCTCAACATGGTGGAATCCTGCCTTGTTTCGCGCGCCATCTCAAGCTTTTGGTTCCTTTGGCCGCGCATTCGCGGCCCCGGGCACGCGCGACTGGTGCCGCAATGCATCAATTGCGGCTGATCCCGGTGCACCGGCAACATGGAGATCCAAGATGTTGTGTTGAATGGGGTTTCAGGTACCAGAGCACCATCGGTGGCCGCGCCCGGTGGCGGGCGCGGCCCCGGGTCACATCCAGGGGCGTTCCGCCGCTGCCCTGCTTTCGAACGCCTCGATCGCCCGGGCCTTTTCCATCGTCAGACCGATATCGTCGAGCCCCTCGAGCAGGCAGTGCTTCTTGAAGGCGTCGATCTCGAACGGGAAGGTTTCGCCGTCCGCGGTGGTGATCGTCTGGTTTTCGAGGTCGACCGTCATGCGCGCGTTGGCGCCCTTATCGGCTTCGCGCATCAGGACGTCCACCTGCGCCTGCGGCAGGGCGATGGGCAGGATACCGTTCTTGAAGCAGTTGTTGTGGAAGATGTCGGCGAAGCTGGGTGCGATGATGCAGCGGATGCCGAAATCCTTGATCGCCCATGGCGCGTGTTCGCGCGAGGAGCCGCAGCCGAAGTTGTCGCCCGCGACCAGGATCTCGGCCTCGCGGTAGGCCGGCTGGTTGAGCACGAAATCGGGAATCTCGTTGCCTTCGCGGTCATAGCGCATCTCGTCGAACAGGTTCACGCCCAGACCGGTGCGTTTGATCGTCTTCAGGAACTGCTTGGGGATGATCATGTCGGTGTCGACATTCATCATCGGCAGGGGCGCCGCGACGCCGGTGAATTTCTGGAATTTTTCCATTCTCGCTCTCCTTGGAACGGGTGGCGGGGCGGCCCCGCCCCACGTCTTCGGCAAGCCGGGCGTCAGCCCGGCACACCGTCGCCCATCATCTCCCGCACATCGGTCAGCCTGCCCGTCACCGCGGCCGCGGCGGCCATGGCGGGGCTCATCAGGTGGGTGCGGCCCTTGTAGCCCTGCCGCCCCTCGAAGTTGCGGTTCGAGGTCGAGGCGCAGCGTTCGCCGGGCGACAGCTGATCGGGGTTCATGCCCAGACACATCGAGCAGCCGGCCATGCGCCATTCGAACCCCGCCTCCTGCAGCTTCTGCGCGATCCCCTCTTCCTCGGCCTGCGCGCGCACGAGGCCCGATCCGGGCACGATCATCGCGCGCAGCCCGTCCTTGACGCGCCTGCCTTCCATGACGCGGGCGACCTCGCGCAGGTCCTCGATGCGGCCGTTGGTGCACGAGCCGATGAACACCGTGTCGATCTCGACGTCCGACAGCTTCTGGCCCGGCTCGAGGCCCATGTACTCCAGCGCGCGGCGCGCGGCATCGGCCTTGCCGCCCTCGAAGGACTCGGGCGCGGGCACCTCGGCGGTGATCGGCAGCACGTCCTCGGGCGAGGTGCCCCAGGTGACGACCGGCGTGATCTCGGCCGCGTCGATCTCGATCACCTTGTCGTAATGCGCGCCCTCGTCCGAGCGCATGGATTTCCAGTAGGCGACCGCGGCTTCCCAGGCCGCGCCCTTGGGCGCGTGCGGGCGGCCCTTGAGATATTCGAAGGTCTTGTCGTCCGGTGCGATCAGCCCGGCGCGCGCGCCGCCCTCGATCGCCATGTTGCACACGGTCATCCGCCCTTCCATTGAAAGCGCCTCGATCGCGCTGCCGGCGTATTCGATGACGTGGCCCGTGCCGCCGGCGGTGCCGGTGCGGCCGATGATCGTCAGCGTGATGTCCTTCGCCGTCACACCAGGCGGCAGTTCGCCGTCGACCTTCACCAGCATGTTCTTCGACTTCGACTGGATCAGCGTCTGCGTGGCGAGCACGTGCTCGACCTCCGAGGTGCCGATGCCGTGGGCCAGCGCCCCGAAGGCGCCGTGCGTGGCGGTGTGGCTGTCGCCGCAGACGATTGTCATGCCCGGCTGGGTCCAGCCCTGCTCGGGGCCGATGATGTGGACGATCCCCTGGCGGACATCGTCCACGTCGTACATCTCGATCCCGAAATCGGCGGCGTTCTTGCGCAGCGCCTCCACCTGGATGCGCGATTGTTCGTCCTTGATGCCCTGGATGCGGGTCGGGTCGGTCGGCACGTTGTGGTCGGGCACCGCGATGGTCTTTTCGGGGTGGCGCACCGGGCGGCCGGCCATGCGCAGGCCTTCGAAGGCCTGCGGGCTGGTCACCTCGTGCACCAGGTGGCGGTCGATATAAAGCAGGGATGTGCCGTCCTCGGCCTCGTGCACCAGGTGGGCATCCCAGATCTTGTCATAGAGCGTCTTGGGGGGCATCGGTCCTCTCCCGTGTGATTGGCTTGGGTCGGTGGCGCGACGGGGAAAGGCGGCCTATAGGCGGGCCAGAACGGTCAGGCGCGCGCCGAAGAACCGCCAGGGCAGGCGCGCGCGGTCGTCCATGTCGAAGATGCGTTTCATGGTCCAGCAGATACAGGCTGGACCCCGCTCTATCAAGGGCGCGCACGGCGGAATCGTCCGCTCCGACCGGCGATGGCCCGGCTGGCGGACGGCCCGGCCGTGCGCGTGCCGCTCAGGTCTCGATCATCTCGGCCATGCGCACGATGCCCTCGGCCTGCTTGATCGACGCGATGTCGACCAGCCGGCCCTTGTAGGTCGTCGCCCCTTCGCCGCGGGCCTTCGCCTCTTCCATCGCGGCAAGGATCTCGCGCGCCTCGGCGACGGCTTCGTCGGAGGGCGTGAAGACCTCGTTGGCCAGCGCGATCTGCTTGGGGTGGATGGCCCACTTGCCGACCATCCCCAGCGTCGCCGACCGGCGCGCCTGCGCGCGGAAGCCGTCGTCGTCGCTGAAGTCGCCGAAGGGGCCGTCCACGGGCAGCAGCCCGTGGGTGCGGCAGGCCGCGACGATGGCGGCCTGCGCCCAGTGCCACGGGTCCGACCAGTATTTCTCGCCCTCGCGCAGCATGTAGTAGTTTTCCTGCGTGCCGCCGATGCCGGTGGTCGCCATGCCCATGGAGGCGGCGAAGTCGGCGGCGCCCAGGCTCATCGCCTCCAGCCGGGGCGAGGCGGCGGCGATTTCCTCGACATGGGCGATGCCGGCCGCACTTTCGATGATGACTTCGAATGCGATCTTCCCGGAGCGGCCCTTGGCGGCCTCGACGGCGGTCACCAGCGCGTCGACGGCATAGATGTCCGCGGCGTTGCCCACCTTGGGGATCATGATCTGGTCCAGCCGGTCACCTGTCTGTTCCAGCAGGTCCACAACGTCACGATACCAGTAAGGCGTGTCCAGCCCGTTGATGCGCACCGACAACGTCTTGCGGCCCCAGTCCACGTCGTTGATCGCCTGCACGGTGTTGGCGCGCGCGGCCGCCTTGTCATTGGGCGACACCGAATCCTCGAGGTCGATGTTGATCACGTCGGCGGCACTTGCGGCCATCTTCTCGAACAGCTTGGCGTTCGAGCCCGGTCCGAACAACTGGCACCGGTTGGGGCGCGCCGGCGCGGCGGGCTGGATGCGAAAGCTCATGATACGGCTCCTCGGGCAAGTTTGTTGCGAATTTGTCGCTGGAAGGGCTATTAAATTGCCCGGGGCTGCGCAAGGCTTTTCGCGGGCGCAGAAACCAGCGCTGCGCCGCAGAGCGCCCATCTGCTCCGGAAAGGCCGGCCCGTGCCCGCCCGCGAAGGGGCGTTCGCGTGTATGGTGGCGCCTTGGCAGAATGTCGCAAACGGGCATTGCGCACCGCGGCAACGGTGATACCGGCAGTGCCATGCAACGCACGCTTCTGGACAACTGGGCGCTGTTCACCGGCATCCTGATGCTGATGGTGGCCAACGGGCTGATGATGACCCTGCTGACGGTCCGCGGCAACGAGCTTGGGTTTTCATCAACCACCATCGGGACGATGCAGGCGGGATACCCGGCCGGCGCGCTGCTGGGCACGCTGCTGGCGCCGCGGCTGATCGCGCAGTCGGGCCACGTGCGGGCCTTTGCCGCGCTGGCCTCGCTGTGTTCGATCGCGGCCATCGTCCACCTGATGACGGCCGATCCCGTCAGCTGGACCGCGATGCGCGTTCTGGCGGGATTCTGTTTTCCCGGCCTCTACGTCATCACCGAAAGCTGGCTGAACGGGCAGGCCGAGAACCGCACACGCGGGCAGATCCTGTCGATCTATTTCTTCCTGCAATCGGGCGGGCAGGCGCTGGGCGCGGCGATCCTGGGCGTGCCCGAGGCCAGTGGCACCGTGCTGTTCGGCACCGTGTCGATCCTGATCTCGCTGTCCATCGTACCATTGCTGCTGACGTCGCACGGAGCGCCCGACTACGAGGTGCCCGAACGGATGCCGTTGCGACGGCTGTTCGGGATCTCGCCCATGGCGGTGACCGGTGCCTTCCTTGGCGGGGGCGCGATGGGCTGCCTGTTCGGCACCGCGCCGCTTTACGGTCTCGCGCTGGGGCTTGAGCGTCCTGCCGTGGCCGGCATCGCCGTGGCGATGACGCTGGCCGGGGCCGCGGCACAATACCCGGTGGGCTATGTTTCGGACCGGATCGACCGGCGCGGCGCGGTGATGGGGCTGTCGGTGATCGGCGTGGCGCTGGTGGCGCAGAGCCTGCTTATGGCCGGCGAGGCGGCACTCAGCCTTCGGGTCGGGCTGATGGCGGCGGTCTGCGTGCCCGTCTACTCGGTTTGCCTCGCGCATGCCAACGACCTGCTGACCCGGGCGCAGGTCGTCTCGGCGGGGGGCGCGATGGCCTTCATGATGAACGCCGGGATCTTCGTGGGCATCTTCTCCGGCCCGGCCTCCATGGACCTTTTCGGACCGCGGGGGTTCCTGCTGACGATGGCGGCCTTCTTCGGGGCCACGGGGCTCGTGGCGCTCATCCGGCGCAGCCGTACCGAAGCGCCCGAGGAGACCGGTCAGGCACAGGCCGTGGGTGGCTTCGGCCAGCCGCAGGCCTATTATCTGGCCAACGAGGCCATGGCGGCGGAGGATCCAACGGCCGACGGTGAGCCGCGAGAAGAAGATTCTTCGAGCGAATGAGGTGGACGTGCACAATGTTTGCACAAGGAGGGCGATAACGGGATCATTCGACATGACATCGCACGAATGACACCGCATAGTGTCGCGCAGCCGCACCCGAGGGAGACCGTTAGATGATACAGACACCCTATCTGCTTTTCCTGGGCGATGCGCCCGACCAGCTGGCCGCCAAGGTGGCGCAAGGCGTGCGTGACTGGCGTCCCGACAACGCGGTGGGACAGTTCCGGATGGAGGGGTGCGGCGCCGACCTGGGCCTGCCCGACATGGACCTGGCCGCGGCCAGGGCCGCCGGCGCCAAGACGCTGGTGATCGGAGTCGCCAACCGCGGCGGCGTGATCTCGGCGGCCTGGAAGAAGGTCCTCGTCGCGGCGCTGGAAGAGGGGTTCGACCTCGCCTCGGGGCTGCACAACCGGCTGCGCGACGAACCCGATCTCTTGGCCGTCGCCGAGGCGACCGGTCAGGCGCTGCACGACGTGCGCGTGCCCGAGGTCAGCTACCCCATCGCCAACGGCGTCAAGCGCGCGGGCAAGCGCGTTCTGACAGTGGGCACCGACTGTTCGGTGGGCAAGATGTACACCAGCCTCGCGCTGGACCGCGCGATGCGCGCGCGGGGCATGACATCAACCTTCCGGGCCACCGGCCAGACGGGCATACTGGTGACCGGCGACGGCGTGCCCCTGGATGCCGTCGTGGCGGATTTCATGGCCGGATCCGTCGAGTGGCTGACGCCCGAGAACGACGCCGACCACTGGGACGTGATCGAGGGGCAGGGCAGCCTGTTCCACGTCTCTTATTCCGGGGTGACGATGGCACTGATGCACGGTGGTCAGCCCGACGCCCTGATTCTGTGCCACGAACCCACGCGCCCCCACATGCGTGGCCTGCCCGATTACGCCGTGCCCTCGCTGGAGGCGCTGCGCGACCTCGCGCTGCCGGTGGCGCGGATCGCGAACCCGGCCTGCGTGGTCGCCGGCGTGGCCGTCAACACCCAGGCCATGGATGAGCAGGCGGCGCGCGATTACCTCGCGAAGCTCGAAGACAGCATGGCGCTGCCGGCGACGGACCCCTACCGCTTCGGCGCGGAGGCACTGGCCGAGGCGTTGGGCACGATGTGACCGGCCGCCCGTGGCGGCTTCGCCGGTGGATGCCTCCGGCGGGAGTATTTGGGGCAAGATGAAGGGGATGGTTCCGTGCAGATCGAGGTGACGCGCGACACTTTCCGGCTCGCGCAGGTCTTCACCATCAGCCGCGGCTCGCGCAGCGAGGCGCAGGTCCTGACGGCTCACCTCCGCGACGGCACAGGTTACGGGCGGGGCGAATGCGTGCCCTATGCCCGCTATGGCGAAACGCGCGACAGCGTGGCCGCCCAGATCGAGGGTCTGCCGGCCGTGTTCGACCGGGCCGCTTTGCAGGATCTGTTGCCCGCCGGCGCGGCCCGCAACGCGGTGGATTGCGCGTTGTGGGATCTCGAGGCCAAGCGCGCGGGCACCCGCGCGTGGAATATTGCCGGCCTGTCGGCCCCGGGCCCGGAGATCACGGCCTATACCCTGTCGCTGGACACGCCCGGGAAAATGCGCGCGCAGGCTGCCGCGAACGCGCATCGCCCGCTGCTCAAGATCAAGCTGGGCACGCCCGACGACATGCCGCGGCTGGAGGCGGTGCGCGCCGGCGCGCCCGAGGCCCGGATCACCGTGGATGCCAACGAGGGCTGGAGCGCGGAGACCTACGCCGCGCTCGCGCCGCAGCTTGCACGCCTGGGCGTGGCGCTGGTGGAGCAACCGCTGCCGGCGGGCGAGGACGACCCGCTTGCCGGCATGGACCGGCCCGTGCCCGTCTGCGCCGACGAATCCTGCCACGACCGGGCCAGCCTGCCAAGCTTGCGCGGCAAGTACGACGTGGTGAACATCAAGCTCGACAAGACGGGCGGGCTGACCGAGGCACTGGCCCTGCGCGACGCCGCCCGGGCCGAGGGCTTCGGGATCATGGTGGGCTGCATGGTCGGCAGCTCGCTGGCCATGGCGCCCGCCACGCTGGTGGCGCAGGGGGCGTTGGTCACGGACCTTGACGGCCCGCTGCTTCTGGCCGAAGACCGCGAGAACGCTTTGACATTCGACGCGGCCGGGGTGCACCCGCCCGATGCCGCGCTCTGGGGGTGAGATCATGCGCACAGTCTACGTGAACGGCGATTACCTGCCCGAGACCGAGGCCAGGGTCTCGATCTTCGACCGCGGTTTCCTAATGGCCGACGGGGTCTACGAGGTGACCAGCGTGCTGGGTGGCAAGCTGATCGATTTCGACGGTCACGCCGCGCGGCTCGACCGGTCGCTGCGCGAACTCGACATGCAGGCGCCGCTCGGCCGCGACGCGTTGCTGGACATTCACCGCGAACTGGTGCGGATCAACGGGATCGACGAGGGCATGGTCTACCTGCAGATCACGCGCGGTTCGGACGGCGACCGCGATTTCGTCTTTCCCGACCCGGAGACCACGCCGCCCACGGTCGTGCTGTTCACGCAGGCCAAGCCGGGGCTGGCCGACAACCCGGCGGCGCGCGAGGGCATCAAGGTGGTCGGCATCGACGACCTGCGCTGGGCCCGGCGCGACATCAAGACGGTGCAGCTGCTTTATCCCTCGATGGGCAAGATGATGGCCCGGAAGGCCGGCGCCGACGACGCCTGGATGGTCGAGGACGGTTTCGTCACCGAAGGCACGAGCAACAACGCCTACATCGTGAAGGGCGGGCGGATCGTGACCCGCGAGCTGTCCAGCGACATCCTGCACGGCATCACCCGCGCCGCCGTCCTTCGGTTCGCCCGCGAGGCGCAGATGGCGGTCGAGGAGCGCCCCTTCACCCTGGCGGAAGCGCAGGCCGCTGACGAGGCCTTCGTCACCTCCGCCTCGACCTTCGTCACCCCGGTGATCGAGATCGACGGCGTGCCCTTGGGCGACGGCACGCCGGGGCCCGTGGCCACGCGCCTGCGCGAGATCTACCTCGACGAGAGCTTGAAAACGGCGATATGACGGCTCACGGAAGGCTCGGGGTTCCGCTCTTCTTCTTGCCTGGAAATATCCCGGGGTGAATTGGCCGCAGGCCAAGAGGGGCAGCGCCCCTTGCCGGCCCCGGCTGCGGGTGCGCCGCCCTCAGGGCACCAGGACCGCCGCCCCCTGAAGCCGGCCGTGGCGCAGGTCCTCGAGCGCTTCGTTGGCCCGCTCCAGCGGGTAGGGCACGGTTTCCGTGTGAACACCCGCCTGCGCGGCCAGCGGAAAGAAGGCGGCGCCGTCCGCGCGGGTCAGGTTGGCGACCGAGCGGATCTCGCGCTCTTCCCATAGGTCGGCATAGGGAAAGCCGGGGATGTCGCTCATGTGGATGCCGCCGCAAACGACACGCCCGCCCTTGCGTACCGCCTTGAGCGCCCTGGGGACCAGCCGGCCCACGGGGGCGAAGATGATCGCCGCATCCAGTTCCCCGGGCGGGGCGTCGGATTCGCCGCCGGCCCAGTCCGCGCCGAGGCGGCGGGCGAAGTCCTGCGCCGGGGTGTCGCCATCGCGCGTCACCGCCAGAACCCGCCGGCCCTGCCAGACGGCGAGCTGGCACAGGATGTGCGCCGCCGCGCCGAAACCGTAGAGGCCCAGCACGGCCGGGTCGCCGCTCAGCGACAGGCTGCGGTAGCCGATCAGCCCCGCGCAGAGCAGCGGGGCAAGTGCCACCGGATCGGACCGGGCCGGCAGCGGAAAGGTGAAATCGGTGTGGGCAAGGCAATACTCGGCGTAACCGCCGTCGAAGGTGTAGCCGGTGAACAGCGGCGCGTCGCACAGGTTCTCGCGTCCCATGCCGCAATAGGGGCAGGCGCCGCAGGCATGGCCCAGCCACGGCACGCCGACGCGCGTGCCCGTTTCGAAGCCGCTCGCGCCGGGGCCGGCGGCCTCGATCCGGCCGACGATCTCGTGGCCGGGCACCAGGGGCAGCTTTGGCGCGTCGAGATCGCCGTCGAGAACGTGCAGGTCCGTCCGGCACACGCCGCACGCCTCCACCCGGATCAGCACCTGACCTGCGCCCGGCTCCGGTTTCGGCATCTCCGTCAGTTCGAGGGGCTGCCCCGGCTTCCCCAGCACCATCGCGCGCATGTTCGGCCCTCCTTGCCGCGGCACGGACCCTATCACGCCCGCCATTCGGCGCGGTCGAGTCGAGTCAAGGTTGCGCTTTCCATCGGCGCCGCGTGCGCTCAGCCGTCCTTGCCGACGTTCTGGGCGAATGCAGTCTTGAAGGCGTCCTGCTTCTCCGCGGAGGCCTCGGTCTGGTGCTCGGCCTTCCACTGCTCGTAGGGCATGCCGTAGAAGATCTCGCGCGCTTCCTCCTTGCCCATCTCGATGCCGCGTTCGTTCGCGGCCTCCTGATACCAGCGTGACAGGCAATTGCGGCAGAACCCGGCGAGGTTCATCATGTCGATGTTCTGCACGTCGGTGCGCTTTTCCATCAGGTGCTCGCGCAGGCGGCGAAAGGCTGCCGCCTCCAGTTCGATGCGGGTCTGGTCGTCCATCGGGTGCCCTCCTCTTCGGGTTACAACATGCGCTTGAGGTATGGTGGGTTCAAGTCGTCCAGCCGCACGGTCAGGCTGCCCACCTCGGGCATGGCGGCTTCGAGTTCGTCGAGGATCATCCGGGCCATCGTCTCGCGCACCGCCTGCTCCCGCCCGGGCAGCAGCAGGAGCGTGGCGTGGGCGAAGCTCTGGGGGTCCACGCCCAGCCGGTATTCCGTGCAGGCGATTGTGCGAACGCGCACGCTCGCCGGGTCCCCGACCGAGGGGTGGGCGACCAGCATGTCGAACAGGCGCTCGCAGAGCCCCTGCAGGTCGTGGGTGGCCTTCAACTCGGCGGAATGTTCGATCACCAGATGGGGCATTTCGGTTCCTTTCTCACAGGCCCGCGGTTTCGGCGGCCTCTGTCAGCAACGGCGCCAGGCGCGCGGCCCAGGCCGCCTGCGCCTCGGCGGTGCCAATCAGATCGTTGCGGAGTTCCAGTAACACGTTGGGCCGCTCGTGCGCGATGGCGTGGCGGGCGATGGCATCGCCGGGCAGGTGGCCGCCGTAGGGTTCGTTGACCCCGACGCAAAGCCCCGGCTCGTCGCGCAACCGCGCCACCAGCGGCCGCGCGAGCCGGGTATCGGCCGCGTGAAGGATGCCGATGTGCCACGGCCGCGGCGGGCGGCCGCGCAGTTGCCGGGTGAAACTGTGCACGGAGACGATGATGGTATCGGTGCGCCGCGCCGCGAGTTCGGCCAGCGCGGTATGATAGGGGCGATAACACCGGTTCAGGCGGCGTTCGCGGTCTTCCGGGCCGGCACGGCGGTTGGCCGGGATGATCGTGCCGTCGTAGAGTTTCATGACCAGCGTCGGATCGTCCTCGCCGCGGTTGGGGTCGATCACCAGCCGCGAGAAATTCGTGAGGATCGCCGGCCCGTCAAGCGCGAGGGCCAGCGCCCGGGCCACGCCCGCGGCGCCGGGATCGTAGGCGATGTGACGGTCCATTTCGCCCGGCGGCAGGCCGAGGTCGCCGCCGTTGACGAAGGGCGGCACCGTGTTGGTCGCGTGATCGCAGGTCACGAGCCAGCGCGACGGGCGCGCCGCCCCGTCGATCTCGAAGGGTTGATAGGTCATCGGGGTGTCGTTTATTTCGTTTCGCAACTCCTAGGACAGTTGCCCCGCGATGTGAATTGCGCGATAAGGCGCGGGGACGATGTTAGCGTTAACCTGACGCCCGCCGCCCGAGACGACAGAGCCATGAACCGGAAAGGACAGACGCATGCGACGCCACCGGAACGTCAAGATCGTGGCCACGCTGGGCCCTGCGTCGGAGGATCACGCCACGATCCGCGCGCTGCACGAGGCCGGGGCGGACGTGTTCCGGCTCAACATGAGCCACGGCAGCCACGAGTCGATTCGCGAGAAGCACCGCATTATCCGCGAGGTCGAGGCCGAGCTTGAAAGCCCCATCGGCATCCTTGCCGACCTGCAGGGCCCGAAACTCCGGGTTGGCAGCTTCGCCAACGGCGAGGAGGAGTTGCAGGAGGGGGCGATCTTCCGGCTTGACCTGGATTCCGCCGCGGGCGACGCGCGGCGCGTCTGCCTGCCGCACCCGGAAATCTTCGAGGCGCTCGAGCCGGGCGCCACGCTGCTGGTCAATGATGGCAAGATCCGGCTGACCGTGCGCGATTGCGGTGCGGAATTCGCCGATTGCGAGGTCGTCACCGGCGGCACCGTGTCCGATCGCAAGGGGGTCAACGTGCCCGACGTGGTGCTGCCGCTGGCGGCGCTGTCCGACAAGGACCGCGGGGACCTGGAATTCGCCTGCACCCTCGGCGTGGACTGGCTGGCGCTGAGCTTCGTTCAGCGCGCGCGGGACGTCGAAGAGGCCCGCGCCCTGTGCGACGGGCGCGCCGCGATCCTGTCGAAGATCGAGAAACCCGCGGCGGTGGATGCCTTCGAGGAGATCCTGGAGGCGTCCGACGGGATCATGGTGGCGCGCGGCGACCTCGGTGTCGAGCTGCCCGTCCAGAACGTGCCGCCCATCCAGAAGCGTCTGGTGCGCAAGTGCCGCTCGGTCGCCAAGCCGGTGATCGTGGCCACGCAGATGCTCGAATCGATGATCGAGAGCCCGATGCCCACCCGCGCCGAAGTCTCCGACGTGGCCACGGCCATCTACGAGGGCGCCGACGCGATCATGCTGTCGGCCGAATCGGCGGCCGGCGAGTATCCGGTCGAGGCCGTGCGGACGATGGACAACGTCGCCGTCGAGGTCGAGAACGACCCGACCTACACCGAGATCATCGAGGCCTCGCGCCGCGCGCAACGCACCACGGTCGCGGACGGGATCGTGGCCGCCGCACGCGAGATCGCCGAGACGACGGACATCAAGGTGATCTGTTGCTACACGCAGTCGGGCACCACGGCGCTGCTGACCGCCCGCGAACGCCCGCGTGTGCCGATCATCGCGATGACCTCGCTGCGCGGCACGGCCCGGCGGCTGGCGCTGTCGTGGGGTGTGAACTGCGTGATGACGGGCGAACTGGAGCGCTTCAAGATGGCGGTCATTAACGCCGCCCGCGCGGCCCGGGCCCAGGGGTACGCCGACGAGATGGACCAGATCGTCGTGACAGCCGGCGTTCCCTTCAACGTTCCGGGGACGACCAACATCCTGCGCGTGGCCCCGTGCCAGGAAAGTTTGATCTATTCGACCGATCCGGGCTAGGCTCCGGCGAGGGGCGGCACCACCGTCCGGGGAGGAGCTGGCATGAATACCGATCTCGCGCTTGTCGTCGGCGTCGTCCTCGCCATTCTCTCCGTCCCGGCCATGGTTTCGGCGCTGTCCGACGCGCGTGCGCCGCGCGCCGCCGCCATTACCGTGATGATCGCCGGCGCCATGATCGTCTGGGCCGTCACGCAGAAACCTGGCGGCTACGCGGTCGCCGAAGTGCCCGACGTTTTCGTGCGCGTGCTCGCGCCGCTGTTCCGTTAGATCCAGATCGCCCCTTGTCAAGCAGGGGCGGGGCGCGTATACGGCGCCCCTGTTCGCGGGACCGGCCCGAAGCGGCATGCCGAGTCGCGCGCGAAAACGATCCGGAAAGGAGACGGAAATGCCCAAGATGAAGACCAAGTCGAGCTGCAAGAAGCGGTTCAAGGTGTCGGCCAACGGCCGCGTGATCACCGCGCAGGCGGGCAAGCGCCACGGCATGATCAAGCGCACCAACAAGTTCATCCGCAACGCGCGTGGCACGACCACGCTGTCGCCGGCCGACGAGAAGATCGTCAAGCCGATGATGCCCTATTCGCGCTGAGGAGGATCTGAACAATGGCACGCGTCAAAGGTGGGACCGTCACCCACGCCCGTCACAAGAAGATCACCAACGCCGCGAAGGGGTACTACGGCCGTCGCAAGAACACCTTCAAGGTGGCCACGCAGGCCGTCGACAAGGCCAACCAGTACGCCACGCGCGACCGCAAGAACCGCAAGCGGAATTTCCGCGCGCTCTGGATCCAGCGTATCAACGCCGCGGTGCGCGCGCATGACGAGGCCCTGACCTATTCGCGCTTCATCAACGGGCTCAACCTTGCGGGCATCGAGGTGGACCGCAAGGTGCTGGCCGATCTGGCCGTCCGCGAGCCGGAGGCCTTCGGCGCCATCGTGGACCAGGCCAGGACCGCGCTGGCCAAGTAAGCCGGTCACGAGAGGGACAGTATGGACCGTCGGCCGCCGCGGCCGGCGGTCTTTTTCGGTTGGCGGGCTGCTGTCTTGCGGAGTGCGCCTTGCGGCGCACGCATGTCATCTCGGCGCAGGGCTGCGCCCGGCGCCTCGGGATGCCTCCGGCGGGAGTATTTGGGCCAAGGTGAAGGGGTGCCGGGGCTCTGGTCAGCCGGCCGCCACTTGCGTTAACCTCTGCGCATGGATCACAGGGATTTCATCGCCAGGTTGCCGCGCAGGACGCTGGTGGCGCTGAGCGCGCGCCGCGATGCCCCGGGGCTCGCACATCTGGCGGGGCATCTGGGCCTGATCGCGGTCATGGGGGCATGGATCGTGGCCGGCGGGCCTGCCTGGTGGGTGCTGCTGGTGCCGCAGGGCATCGCCTTGTGTTTTCTCTTCACTCTGCAGCACGAGGCCACGCACAAGACGCCCTTCGCGACGGAGTGGCTCAACGAGGCGGTCGGGCACGCGGCGGGTGCCGTGATCTTCCAGCCCTTCACGTGGTTCCGGTATTTTCACCTGGCCCATCACCGGCACACGAACGACCCCGAACGCGACCCCGAGCTTCTGGCCGGGGCCAAGCCGGAGACGCGCCGGGCCTTCGCGGTTCATGTCTCGGGCCTGCCCTACTGGCTTGCCATGGCGCGGCGGATCCTCGTCAACGCGCTGGGCCGTCATCCGGGCGATTTCGTGCCGGGTCGCGCGCGTGGCCGGGTGCGGGCGGAAGCCCGCTGGATGCTGGCCTTTTACGCAATGGCCGGGGCGAGCCTTGTCGTCTCGTCCCTTCTTGTCTGGGTGTGGCTGCTGCCGCTGTTGCTCGGCCAGCCGTTCCTGCGCCTCTACCTTCTGGCCGAGCACGGGCGCTGCGCGCATCTGGCCAACATGTTCGACAACACGCGCACGACCTTCACCAACCGGATCGTGCGGTTCCTGGCGTGGAACATGCCCTATCATGTGGAACATCATGTGCTGCCGCAGGTGCCCTTTCACAAGCTGCCGCAGCTGCACGCGCGGATGGCCGGACATCACCGGGTGACGGCAGAAGGCTACGGCGCCTTCACCGCCGATTACGTTGCACACCTGACGCGCCCCTGACCTTGCACGCGCCGGGAATGCGCGCTAACCCGCCCCCGACTTCCCCGCAACGTGGACGGGCGGACCATGGACGACCTGAGAGACAAGTACCTGAATGCCATCGCCGCGGCCGAGGACGAGGCCGCGCTGGAAGAACTGCGCGTGCAGGCACTGGGCAAGAAGGGCGAGATCAGCCTGAAGATGCGCGAGCTGGGAAAGATGACCCAGGACGAACGCAAGGAAGCCGGGCCGAAGCTCAACGCCCTCAAGGACGAGATCAACGCGGCGCTCGCGGCCAAGCGCGAGGCGCTGGCAGATGCCGCGCTGGACGAGCGGCTGCGCGCCGAGTGGCTTGACGTGACCCTGCCAGGGCGCCCGCGGCCTTCGGGCAGCATCCACCCCGTCAGCCAGGTGACCGAGGAGGTCACGGCGATCTTCGCCGACATGGGTTTTTCGGTGGCGGAGGGGCCGCAGGTTGAAAGCGACTGGCACAATTTCGACGCGCTCAACATCCCCGGCCACCACCCCGCGCGGGCCGAGATGGACACCTTCTACATGCACCGGGCCGACGGCGACGACCGGCCGCCGCACGTGCTGCGCACGCACACTTCGCCGGTGCAGATCCGCGCGATGGAACTGGCGGGCGCACCGCTGCGGGTGATCTGCCCGGGCCGGGTGTACCGCGCGGATTACGACCAGACGCACACGCCGATGTTCCACCAGGTCGAGGGGTTGGCGATCGACCGCGACATCTCGATGGCCAACCTGAAATGGTGCCTCGAGGAGTTCGTGAAGGCGTTCTTCGAAGTCGATGACGTCGAGCTGCGCTTCCGCGCCTCGCATTTCCCGTTCACCGAGCCCTCGGCAGAGGTCGACATACGGTGTTCGTGGCAGGGCGGCACGCTGAAGGTGGGCGAGGGCGACGACTGGCTTGAAATCCTGGGCAGCGGCATGGTGCACCCCAAGGTGCTGATGGCCGGCAACATCGACCCGGCCTACTGGCAGGGCTTCGCCTTCGGGCTGGGGATCGACCGCATCGCGATGCTGAAATACGGGATACCGGATTTGCGGGCGTTCTTCGATTCGGACCTGCGCTGGCTGCGCCACTACGGGTTTTCCGCGCTGGACGTGCCGACGCTGCGGGCCGGGTTGTCGCGGTAGGCGAGGTGGCGGGGGGCGCCACGCGCCCCTTCGACGGGGCCGGGCTGAAGCCCGGCCTGCGGCGCGGCTTGGGTCGGCAGCACGTTTCCACCCGCCACATCCTGCCGATTGACGCGCGGGCCCGCTCGCGTGCAAAGCTGCCGGGACCACGCGCAGATCGGACACGCCCATGCCCCAGGCCCTAACCGTCGCCGCCGCCCAGTTCGCCAGTGCCATCGGCGACCTCGACGCGAATTTCCAGGAACATCACAAGTGGGTGGCCGAGGGCCGGGCGCAGGGCGCCGACCTTCTTGTCTTCCCCGAGCTGAGCATGGTCGGCCATTACGGCGCCGAGGACCTGCTGGAGGTCACGATGAACAGCCGCGATGCGCGGCTGCTGGAGCTGTCGCGCGCCGCCGGCGAGATGATCGTCGTCGTCGGCTTCATCGAGGAGGGGCCGGGCGCGCAGTTCTACAACGCCGCCGGTGTCTACAAGAACGGCAAGCTGGTCTACATCCACCGCAAGATAAACCTGCCCTCCTACGGCAAGCTGATCGAGACGAAGTACTACGCGCAGGGCCGCTTCGTGGACACGCTGGAGGTCACGCGCGACTGGCGGCTGGGCCTGCTGATCTGTGCGGACCTTTGGAACCCGGCGCTGACGCACCTGGCCTTCCTGCATGGGGCGACGCTGCTGGTGTCGCCCATTTCCTCGGGGGTGGAGGCGGTCGGCGAGAGCTTCGACAACCCGTCGGGCTGGACGGCGACGATGCACTTCTACTCGATGATGTACGGCGCGCCGTCGATCATGGTGAACCGCGTGGGGCCGGAACACGACCTGAACTTCTGGGGCGGGTCGCGCATCCTCGACCCGTTCGGCCACCCGCTGGCGATCGCCGGGCAGGAGCCCGAGCTGATCGCGGCCGGGCTGGACTACGCAGAGGTGCGCCGCGCCCGCGCCCTGCTGCCCACCGTGCGCGACAGCAACATCGGCCTCGTGGAGCGTGAAACCGACCGGCTGATCGCGCGGCTGGGCGTGCCCGACATCATCCGCCACGACGACTGAGCGCGCAACCCGCGCCCGGCGCCGTCACGCGAATGCAGCCCGCGCAGGCTGGCTGAGCGGCCCTTTCCCCCCGCGCCGATATCCGCTAAACGCGCCCGTGACCCGACAGACAATCCGCGGATGCTTCCATGAAATTCACGCTCTCCTGGCTGAAGGACCATCTCGAGACCGACGCCACCGTGGCCGAGATTGCCGAGACCCTGACCGACATCGGCCTCGAGGTCGAGGACGTCCAGGACCCGGCCGAGCGGCTGGCTGGGTTCACGCTGGGCCGGGTGACGAAGGCGGACAAGCACCCCGATGCCGACAAGCTGACCGTCTGCCAGGTGGAGACCGCCGAGGGCATGCAGCAGATCATCTGCGGCGCGCCCAACGCGCGCCAGGGCATCACCGCCGTGATCGCCAGCCCCGGCACCTATGTGCCGGGCATCGACACGACCATCGGCGTCGGCAAGATCCGCGGCGTGGAGAGCCACGGCATGATGTGCTCGGAACGCGAGATGGAGCTGTCGGACGAACACGAGGGCATCATCGAACTGCCCTCGGGCGAGGTCGGACAGCGGTTCAGCGACTGGCTGGCGCGGAACGACCCGGCGAAGGTCGATCCCGTGATCGAGATCGCGATCACCCCGAACCGGCCCGACGCCCTGGGCGTGCGCGGTATCGCGCTGGACCTTGCCGCGCGGGGCCTGGGCACGATGAAGCCCGCGCCGGAAGCCAGCGTGCCGGGGACATTTCCCAGCCCGATCGGCGTCAGTATCGACGACGACACGCGACAGGGCGGGTGCTTCCTCTTCGCCGGGCGGATGATCCGCGGCGTGACGAACGGACCCAGCCCGGAGTGGTTGCAGGACCGGTTGCGCGCCATCGGGCTGCGCCCGATCTCGGCGCTGGTGGATATCACCAATTTCTTCACCTACGACCGCAACCGCCCGCTGCACGTCTTCGACGCGGCCAGGGTCGCGGGCGATCTGCGCGTGCATCGCGCGAAGGGCGGCGAGACGTTGCAGGCGCTGGACGAGCGCGAATACACCTTCGCGCCGGGAATGGTGGTGATTTCCGACGACACCGGCGTCGAAAGCATCGGCGGCATCATGGGCGGTGAACACACCGGCTGCACCGAGGAAACGGTGGACGTGTTCCTCGAGGCAGCGCTGTGGGACCACGTCCAGATCGCCGAGACGGGCCGCGCGCTCAAGATCCACTCCGACGCGCGCTACCGGTTCGAGCGCGGCGTGGACCCGGAATTCAACATGCCCGGGCTGGAGCTGGCCACGCGGATGATCCTCGATCTGTGCGGCGGGGAGGCGTCCGAGGTGGTGACCGCCGGCGAGGTCCCCGACGTGAGCCGTGCCTACCGGCTGGATACCGACCGCGTGCAATCGCTCGTCGGCATGGAGATCCCGGCTGACGAGCAGCGCGCAACGCTCGAGGCGCTGGGCTTCCGGCTGGAGGGTGACATGGCCCATGTGCCCAGCTGGCGCCCTGACGTGATGGGCGAGGCCGACCTGGTGGAAGAGGTGGCGCGCATCGCGTCCCTGACCCGGCTGGAGGGGCGGCCCATGCCCCGCGCGCAGGTGGGTGTGCCCAAGCCCGTGCTGTCGCCCCTGCAAAAACGTGAGACGAACGCGCGTCGCACGGCGGCCGCTCTGGGCTACAACGAATGCGTCACCTACAGCTTCATCGATTCCACCGCCGCCGCGCTGTTCGGCGGGGGTGGGGACGACACAATGCTGGCCAATCCCATCAGCTCGGAAATGAGCCACATGCGCCCGGACCTGCTGCCGGGGCTGCTGCAGGCGGCCGCCCGCAACCAGGCGCGCGGGCAGACGGATCTGGCCCTGTTCGAGGTCGGCCATGCCTTTCACGGGGGCGAGCCCGAGGATCAGCGTCTTCAGGTCAGCGGCCTTCTGGTCGGCCGCACGGGGCCCAAGGACGTGCACGGCACATCGCGCACGGTGGACCTTTACGATGCCAAGGCCGACGCAGAGGCCGTGCTGTCGGCCATCGGGGCACCGGCCAAGGTGCAGATCCTGCGCGGCGCCGCCGACTGGTGGCATCCGGGCCGCCACGGCAAGATCTGCCTTGGCCCCAAGAAGGTTCTGGGGGTTTTCGGCGAGCTGCACCCGAAGGTGTCGCGCGCGCTCGACGTCAAGGGACCGGCCGTCGGGTTCACGATCTGGCCGGCCGAGGTGCCGCAACCGCGCAGAAGCGGCGCGACGCGCGCCGCGCTGCAAATCAGCGATCTGCAGCCGGTGGAACGTGACTTCGCGTTCGTCGTCGATGCGGAGGTCGAGGCCGCCGCCCTGGTCAACGCCGCGGCGGGCGCCGACAAGCAGTTGATCGAGAACGTGCGCGTCTTCGACGAATTCGTCGGCGGCAGCCTCGGCGAGAACAAGAAATCCCTGGCCATCACCGTGCGCCTGCAGCCGCACGAGAAGACTTTGAAAGACGCCGACATCGAGGCGGTTTCGCGGAAGATCGTCGAGAAGGTCGAAAAGGCCACCGGCGGGGTCCTGCGCGGCTGACGGGGGTATCGCCCTACGCAGGTGCGGCGCATGACGTTATGCTGGGCCGCAGCCGAAGGGGGATGCGATGTATCACGATCGGACGGAGGCCGGCGAAACGCTGGCGCGGGCATTGCAGGCCTGCGAGATGCGGCGACCGGTGGTATTCGCCCTGCCGCGCGGCGGTCTGCCGGTGGCAGTGCCGGTGGCGCGCGCGCTGGGTGCGCCGCTCGATCTTCTGCTGGTGCGCAAGATCGGGCTGCCGGGCCAGCCGGAGGTCGCAGCGGGCGCCATAGTGGACGGCCCGCCCGAGCTCGTCTTCTACAACGAGCGTATCCTGCGGGCCTTCGGACTCGGCCATGACGACCTGGCGGGCACGATCGAGACCAAGCGCGCCGAGTTGGCCGAGCGCCGGCAAAGCTATCTTGCCGGGCGCGCGCCGGTCGACGTGACGGGCCGGACGGCCGTCGTCGTGGACGACGGCATCGCCACTGGCGCCACCATGCAGGCGGCGTTGATGGGCCTGCGCGAGCGTGGTCCGGCGGACGTCATCCTTGCCGTGCCGGTGGCGGCACGCGATGCGCTGGATGCGCTGCGCGCGCTGGTCGATCACGTGGTCTGCCCGCAGGTTCCCAGCCATTTCCGGGCCGTGGGGCTGCACTACGACCGGTTCGAACAGGTCCCGGACGCGGAGGTGACGCGGATCATGCAAGAAGCTATGACAGACCCCGATGATACCGACAGGCAGGAGTGACGCATGACTTTGAAAGTCTACCTTTCCGGCGAGATCCACACGGACTGGCGCGACCGGATCACCGAGGGCGCGAAGGGGCTCGACGTCGCCTTCGACGCGCCGGTGACCGATCACGGCGCGTCCGACGATTGCGGGGTGGCGATCCTGGGTGACGAGGCCGACAAGTACTGGCACGACCACAAGGGGGCCATGGTCAACGCCATCCGCACGCGCAAGGGTCTCGGTGATGCAGACGTCGTCGTCGTGCGGTTCGGGACCCAGTACAAGCAGTGGAACGCGGCCTTCGACGCCGGCCAGGCGTCGGCGTTGGGCAAGTCGCTGATCATTCTCCAGCCGCCCGAGCACGACCACGCGCTCAAGGAAGTGGACGCCGCCGCGCTGGCGGTGGCGCGCGAACCCGAGCAGGTGGTCCAGATCCTGCGCTATGTCCTCGAGGGCACGCTGCCCGGCTGAGCGTCAGCCGCCGTCGCCGCCCTTTTCCAGCCACGCCTCGAAGCGGCGTTGGCGCATGGCGCGGGTGTGGCTGGCCCAGTCGCTGTCGCGCACCAGCTTGCGCGGCCCGTGTTGCGGCGCGTTGGGCAGGTGATCGCGCATCGGGATGCCGGTTTCGGGGCCCAGACCGATCCGCGACAGCGCGCTGCGCCGGGCGGGGCCGTAGGGGATGCGCTCGGCCAGCCGCGCCATCGGCCCGGGCCGGACGGCAAAGCGCAGGAACCGGCGCGCGGCCTCGGGGCGGTCGGCGGTGGCGGAAATCGCCCAGACGTCGTGCGCGATCAGCCGACCGTCCCAGACCACGCTGATCGGTGCGCCGTCGCGTCGGGCTGCCGTGAAGAACCGTCCGTTGTAGCCGCTGGCCATGACGGCCTTGCCCTCCTCGAGCAAGCGGGGCGGCGTGGCCGCGTCCTCCCACCAGATGATGTGGCCGCGCAGCGAATCGAGCCGCCGGAAGGCCAGGCGCAGTCCGCGGTCAGTGCTCAGCAGGTCGTAGACCTGGCTTGGTGGCACGCCTTCGGCCAGCAGGGCCCACTCGAGGATGCCGTCGGGGCTGCGGCGGATCGCCCGCTTTCCCGGAAACCGCGCGACATCGAAGAAATCTTCGATCCGCGTTGGCTTGACGCCGGGAAAGGCACGGTCGTCGTAGGCCATCACGGTGGCATAGACGTTCTGGGGCAACGAACAGCGCCGGATCACCGCCGGGGCCATGTCCCCGGCCAGGCGCGCGGCATCATCGCCGAACAGCGCTTGCGGATCGAGCGGCGCGAGCAGACCTGCCTCGCAGCCCGAGATGGCGTCGGCCTCCAGCATGTCGATCACGTCCCAGCCCTCGGCCGCGGCACGGTCGCGCAATTCGGCGATGCCGCCGTCGTAGCGCTTCACCTCCACCGCGATACCGGTCGCCTCGGTGAAGGGCGTGAAGATCGCCTTCCTCTGCGCCGCCTCGTAGGAGCCGCCCCAGCTGACGACGGTCAACGGGGGCTCGTCTGCCCGCCCGGCGCCCGGGAGCGCGAGGGCGAGCGCCACCAGGATCCCGGCGGCACGGTATATCACCTGGCTAGAGAACCGCATTTTCCTCGCGCCTCAGCGCCTGCGAGACATCGAGGTAGGCCTCGATCACCGCCGCCTCGGTGACCACGCCGATCAGGCGGCGGTCGCGGCTGTCGATCACCGGGATGGCATCGCCCACGAAGCCGCGGATCGCCTGCATTGCGTCCATGACGGTGGTCGTCTCGTCGAAGCACAGGTCGGGCGGGCGCAGCGCCTCCTCCCATGAGTTTCCGTGGGCCTCGGCGTGCAACACGCCGCGGAAGGTGCCGTCGGCGTCGGTGACGAAGGCCTCGGACCGGTCCGCGCGGGCCATGCGCCGGCGTGCGGTGTCAAGCCCTTCGTTCGTGTTCGCGACCATCGGGTCGGGCACGCAGCGGTCGGCCACGGGGATCGCGGCCAGCCGCGCCCAGTCGCGCCCTGCCGACAGGTCGGTGCCGCGCCGCGCCAGCTGCACGTCGAACAGCGACCGGCCGAACACCCGGTGCGCCAGCAGGTTGGAAAACACGACCGCCACCATCGCGGCGATCGTGATGTCGTAGTTCCGCGTGAGTTCGAAGACGATCAGGATCGTGGTCAGCGGCGCCCCGATCACCGGGCTGGTCAGCGCCATCATCCCGCATATGGCATAGACGGCGATGCCCGAGGTCGCGACAAGCCCGGTGGCCGCCACGAGGTTCCAGCACAGCGCGCCGAACAGGATGCCGATCAGCAGCGCGGGGCTGAAGACCCCGCCGGCGAAACCGAAGCCGATGCACAGCGCCGTCAGCGCCAGCTTGGCGGCCACCAGCACCGCCAGTTCCCACGGTGCGAAGGCACCCTCGATGGTGGCGAAGCGCAACGCCTCCTTGCCGATGCCCAGCACGTCGGGCAGCCACAGGGCCGTCAGCCCAACCGCCAGCCCGGCCACCGCCGGACGCAGCCAAGCCGGCACGCCGGTGCGCGGCGCCCGCGCCGCGATCCACAGCGTCAGCCGCATGAAGACCACCGCCAGCCCGGCCGCCAACAGGCCCAGAATGGCGAAAAGCGCGAATTCGTGGCCGTGTTCGACGCCGCCGAACCGCACCAGGAACAGGGCAGGGCGTTCGAAGATCACGTTGGCAAAGACGTAGCCGGTGGCCGCGGCCACCGTGGTGGGCGCGAAGGCCTGCGTGGAATAGTGCCGCAGCACCACCTCGTGGGCGAAGACAAGCCCGGCGATGGGCGCGTTGAAGGCGGTCGAGATCGCGGCGGCCACCCCGCAGGCCACCGCGATGGCGGGCAGGTTGGGCACATTCAGGCGCAGCCGTCGCACCAGCCCGCCGATCATCGCGCCCAGATAGACCATCGGACCGTACTGGCCCACGGAGGCGCCGAACCCAAGCGACACCATCGCGGCGGCGGTCGAGGCCACGCCGCCGCGCGGGCCGGGCAGGGGGCGCTCGAACTGCACCGCCTCGATCACGTCGGGCGGTCCCAGGGGGCGGCCTTGCGGGGACAGTCCCTTGAGGATCAGCGCCACCAGCAGCCCGCCCACCGCCGGCACGAGCACGGTGGCCAGCGGCACCAGCAGGCCCGCGCCCTCGTACTGCACCCGCGCGCGGGGCGCGATCAGCAGGACCTCGTTGAGCCAGACGACCGCGTCCGTCAGCCCGATCGCCGCGAGCGAGGCCAGCGCGCCCACACCCAAGGCGCACAGCGTCAGCACCGTGGCGCGGTAGGCCGGGGCGGTCGCGCCCCGCAGGCTTGTCCGGGCGGGCTGGCTCATCCGCTCAGCATTTCCCAGGCGGCGCGTGCATGCAATGGCCGATCCGCGGTGCCTGTCAGCGTCGCCGCAGCGTGTCACCGTAATCGATGGTCGGCTCCAGCGTGATCTGCGCCGGTGCCGCGGGCGAGCCGTCTGCCAGCCGCGCGGCGATGATCTCGGCCGCGCGGCGCCCGATCTCGTGCCGGCACGAATCCATCGTGGCCAGCCGGCGCGGCAGACCCTTGAGCAATTCCACCCCGTTGAAGCCAGCCAATCCGATCTGGCCGGGCACGTCCATTCCCTGTTCGAGCAGCCACAACAACCCGCCCGCCCCAATCAGGTCGTTGGAATAGTAAAGGAAATCGAGCTGCGGCGTCCGGTCCAGCATCGCGCGGGTCATCTCGCGCCCCTTGGCCAGTGCCGATCCGCCGGAATAGAACTCCTGGTCGGCGATCTCGATGCCGGCCTTGGCGAGCGTCTGGGTGAACCCCTCGAACCGTTTGCGCGCGCGGTGATCGAGCAGCATCTTCGTGCCCAGGAAGCCGATCCCGCGATAGCCTTCGGCGATGATCGCCTCGGCCATCTGGCGCCCGGCCCGCCGGTGCGAGATGCCGACCACGGAATCGACCGGCGTGCCGTCGACGTCCATGATCTCCACCACCGGTATGCCACTGGCGCGCAGCATCGCGCGCGACGCGTCGGAGTGTTCCAGCCCCGCGACGATGACGCCCGAGGGGCGCCACGAGAGCATCTCGTAAAGGACCTTTTCCTCCTTCTCCGGCAGGTAGTCGGTGAGCCCCACGACCGGTTGAAGGTCGGTTTCGTCAAGCGCCTGGCTGATCCCCGTCATCACGTCGGGAAAGACCATGTTCGACATCGAGGGGATGACGACGGCCACAAGGTTAACGCGCTGGCTGGCCAGGGCGCCAGCGATCTTGTTGGGCACGTAGCCCAGCCGCTTGGCTGCCTCGAGAACCTTCTCGCGCGTCTCTGCAGAGACGTCGCCGCGGCTGCGCAACACCCGGCTGACCGTCATTTCCGACACGCCCGAGGCTTCGGAGACGTCGCGCAGTGTCAGGGGGCGGTGGTCGGTGCTGTTCACTTGGGCAATCCCGAAAATGGCCTCGATACCATTGTTACCGCGAACATGACGGCTGCATCAAGCGTGCGGCCGTCCCGTCCAGGGCGGGCGCGGTCGAATCCGCCGATGACAAACCGTGCCCGGGCCGCTATGGAAGGCCCGCAGGCCCCGTGGCTCAACCGGATAGAGCAGCCCCCTCCTAAGGGGCAGGTTGCAGGTTCGAATCCTGCCGGGGTCGCCATCGTCCTGCTGTGCCGCACATCCTGACGGACATCCGGCCGTTGTGCTGCGTTGACAGGATTCACCGGCTGGCGCACAAACCGTTGCGGGGCAGATTCGGGGGCAGGGATCATGAAGATCGCGATGATCGGGACGGGCTACGTGGGGCTGGTGTCCGGCGTGTGTTTTTCCGACTTCGGGCACGAGGTCACCTGCGTCGACCGCGACCCCGACAAGATCGCGATGCTCGAGCGGGGCGAAGTGCCGATCTTCGAGCCCGGCCTCGAGGCGCTGATGGCCAGGAACGTGGACGCCGGGCGGCTGACCTTCACCGGCGACCTGGCAAGGGCGGTCGAGGGCGCCGAGGCCGTCTTCATCGCCGTGGGCACGCCCACGCGCCGCGGCGACGGTCATGCCGACCTGACCTTCGTGATGGCCGCCGCCGAGGAGGTCGCGCGGGTGGCGCGCGACTACGTGGTGATCGTGACCAAGTCGACCGTGCCGGTGGGCGCGAACCGGCAGGTCAAGCAGGCGGTGAGGAAGGCCAACCCCGACCTGGACTTCGACGTGGCCTCCAACCCCGAGTTCCTGCGCGAGGGCGCGGCGATCGACGATTTCATGAAGCCCGACCGCGTCGTGGTGGGCGTGCAGAACGATCGCGCCGGCGAGGTCATGGCGGAGATCTATCGCCCGCTCTACCTGCGCGAGTTCCCGATCGTGACGACCGACCTGGAAACCGCGGAGATGATCAAGTACGCCGCCAACGCCTTCCTCGCCACCAAGATCACCTTCATCAACGAGATCGCGGCGCTGTGCGAGCGCACGGGCGCCGACGTCAAGCAGGTGGCGCGCGGCATGGGCCTCGACGGGCGGATCGGCAACAAGTTCCTGCACGCCGGTCCCGGCTACGGCGGCAGCTGCTTTCCCAAGGACACCAAGGCGCTGGCGCGGATCGGGCAGGATCACGGGCTGCCCATGCAGATCACCGAGACGGTGATCTCGGTCAACGAGGAGACGAAGCGCCGCATGGTCGAGAAGCTGCTCGAGCTGTGCGAGGGCACCTTCAACGGCAAGACCGTCGCCGTGCTCGGCGTGACGTTCAAGCCCAACACCGACGACATGCGCGATGCGCCCAGCCTGACGATCGTGCCGGCGCTGGTGGGCGGGGGTGCGAAGGTGCGCGTCTGCGACCCGCAGGGCCGGCGCGAGGGAGAGGCGCTGCTGCCCGGCGTCAGCTGGGTCGAGGACCCCTACAAGGCCGCGCACAACGCCGACCTTCTGGTCGTCCTGACCGAGTGGAACGAGTTCCGCGCGCTCGACCTCAAGCGCCTCGCGCGCAAGATGGCCCGCCCGCGGCTGGGCGATTTGCGCAACGTCTACGCGCCGAAGGACGCCAAGCGCGCGGGCTTCGAGGCCTATGACAGCATCGGGCGGCGCGGCTTCGTGAAGAGCGATGAGTGAGCGGGCGCTATACACCCGCGCCCGCAGGCACTAACGTCGCACGCATGACCGGCGCCGAGATCCTCGACAGCCGATACGCATGGATGCGGCTTGCCGTTGCGCTGGCAATCGCGACGGTGGGCAACGTCGGGCTGTGGGCCTTCGTCACCGTGATGCCCGACGTGCAGGCCGAGTTCGACGTCGCGCGCGGCACCGCCTCGCTGCCCTACACGGCGACGATGGTCGGTTTCGCGCTGGGCAACCTCGTCATCGGGCGCATCGTCGATCGCTGGGGCATAACCACCGCGCTGATCGGCGCGGCCCTGCTGATCGGGGGCGCCAAGGGGGCGGCCGCCTTCAGCCCCTCGCTGGCCGTGTTGGCCGCGCTGCAGCTGGCCGTGGGCTTCGGGACAGCGGCCAGCTTCGGTCCGCTCATCGCCGACGTGTCCCTGTGGTTTCTCAAGCGACGCGGCATCGCCGTGGCCATTGCCGCCAGTGGCAACTACCTTGCCGGAACGGTGTGGCCGACCCTTCTGGGCGGGGTGCTGGCCGAGCACGGCTGGCGCGGCGTGTACCTGGCGCTCGCGGCCGTCTGCATCGGCCTGATGATTCCGCTCGCGGTGTTGCTGCGCCGACGGCTGCCGCTGGAGGCCTCGGCGCATTCCGATGCCATCTCGGCGGGCCGGCAACAGGCCGCGGGGATCTCGCCGCGTACGCTGATGCTCATGCTGGGGGCGGCGGGGATCGGCTGTTGCGTGGCCATGGCCATGCCGCAGGTCCATGTCGTCAGCCTGTGCGCCGACCTGGGTTACGGCCCGGCGGTGGGCGGGCGGATGCTGTCCGCGATGCTGCTGGCCGGCCTCATCTCGCGGCTGGTGTTCGGGCTTGTCGCCGACCGGCTGGGCGGCGCGCGCACGCTGCTGCTGGGCTCGGCCCTGCAATGCGTGGCGCTGTTCCTTTACCTGCCGGCGGGCGGGTTGGTGTCGCTTTACGCGGTCAGCGTCGTCTTCGGCCTGGCGCAGGGCGGCATCGTGCCCAGCTACGCGCTGGTGGTGCGGGAATACATGCCCAGCGCCGAGGCCGGGCGGCGCGTCGGCTTCGTGCTGATGATCACGATTCTCGGCATGGCGCTGGGCGGCTGGATGTCGGGCTGGATCTTCGACGTGACCGGCAGCTACCAGATGGCGTTCGTCAACGGCATTGCCTTCAACTTCGTCAACATCGCGATCATGTCGCTGATCCTGTGGCGCACGCGCCCGGGGCGGCCGGTGGCCGCGGCCGCCTGAGTGGCCGGACAGGGCGAACACCCGGAGCGAGGTGAAAGCGCCCGACCGCCTGCGCGGCTTCATCTTGCCCAAAATACTCGAAACCCGCCGCCGGCGGTCCGTGTCTCAGGGCGCCACCTTGATGTGCCGTTCGCCGCGCGCCTCGGCCAGGGCGATCTGTTTCTGGCGCTCGCGGAACCGCGCCTTGTCGGCCGGGGACGTCTCGTGGATGCACTGGTGACAGGACACGCCGTGTTCGTATTCGGCACGCTCCATGTCGGCGGGCAGCACGGGGCGGCGGCAGGCGTGGCACAACGCGTGCGGGCCTTCGCGCAGGCCGTGACCGACCGAGACGCGCCCGTCGAAGACGAAGCAGTCCCCGCGCCATGCGCTGTCGCGTTCCGGCACCTCTTCAAGGTATTTCAGGATGCCGCCCCTGAGGTGATAGACCTCTTCGATGCCTTGCCCGAGCAGGAAGTTGGTGGATTTCTCGCAGCGAATGCCGCCGGTGCAGAACATCGCGATACGCTTGTTGTGGAAGCGGTGCCTGTTCGCCTCCCACCACGCCGGGAACTCGCGGAAGCTCCGGGTGCCAGGGTCGATTGCCCCCTCGAAGCTTCCGATCGCCACCTCGTAGTCGTTGCGCGTGTCGATCACCGCGACGTCCGGCGCGCGGATCAGCGCGTTCCAGTCGGCCGGGTCGACGTAGTGGCCGACCTTCGCGCGCGGGTCCACGCCCGGCTGGCCCATCGTGACGATCTCGCGCTTCACGCGCACCTTCAGGCGGCGGAAGGGCTGGTCGCGGCTGGTGCTTTCCTTGTGCTCGAGATCGCCGCAGCCGGGCAGCGCGCGGACATGGGCAAGCACGGCGTCGATGCCCGCCCGCGGCCCGGCGATGGTGCCGTTGATGCCCTCGCCGGCCAGCAGCAGCGTGCCCGAGATGCCCTGCGCCTCGCAAAGCGCGAGAAGCGGCCCGCGCAACGCGGCGGGGTCGTCGAAGCGGGTAAAGTGGTAGAGGGCGGCGACGGTATACATGCCGGCGATTTAGGCGGGCCGCGCGCGGCGCGCAAGCCGTCGGGATGTCACGCCTGCGGCGGCTCTGCACTGTCCCCGGGCGCGCGGTCGCTCAACTTGCCGTGCGTGCCGTCGCAATAGGGGCTGTTGTCGCTGGCCTTGCAGCGGCAAAGAACGGCCGGTCCGGTC
The DNA here is from genome assembly GCF_002834145.1 of Roseovarius salinarum. Classification (GTDB taxonomy): domain Bacteria; phylum Pseudomonadota; class Alphaproteobacteria; order Rhodobacterales; family Rhodobacteraceae; genus Roseovarius; species Roseovarius salinarum. Next base: position 187,210 of record NZ_PHNT01000001.1, read on the forward strand.
TTTTGTGCCGTGAAACGCAGGGGCGCCAGCCCCGTTCCCTCGTGCGAGCCGTCGCAGAAAGGCTGTGACCGGGACCGCCCGCAGCGGCACCAGAAATAGGTCTCGCCCTCGGTCAGCTCGGCGCGGGCCGGTGTCTTGGCGGCGATGATCGGAGTTTCGGTCATGGGCGCGCTCCTTGGCTTTTGGCTGGGATTGCTTGCGGCACGATGCTAACGGAGCGCCGCGGTCGGCGAAAGCCGCAACGCGCATTGACGTGGGCGCGTTGCCCCGCCTACGTGAGGTGCAACGAAGGAGGTCACGACATGTCCGAGGAAAACGAGGCGCTGATCGTCATAGACGTGCAGAACGATTTCTGCCCCGGGGGCGCCCTGGCCGTGCCCGGCGGCGACGAGATCGTGCCGGGGATCAACGCGTTGATGCAGGATGGCCCGGCGGTGATCCTGACGCAGGACTGGCACCCGGCCGGCCATTCGTCGTTCGCGTCCTCGCACGAGGGGCGCGCGCCCTTCGAGACCGTCCAGATGCCCTATGGCCCGCAAGTGCTGTGGCCCGATCACTGTATCCAGGAAAGCGACGGCGCGGCGTTCCATCCCGGGCTTCAGACCCGCCCGGCGCAGGCGGTGATCCGCAAGGGGTTCCGTCCCGGGATCGACAGCTACTCGGCCTTTTTCGAGAACGACCACGAGACACCGACCGGCCTCGACGGCTTGCTCAAGGATCGCGGGATTACACGCCTTGTTTGCGTGGGGCTGGCGACAGATTTCTGCGTCGGGTGGTCGGCTCTTGATGCCGCGAAGCTGGGCTACGACGTGACCGTTCGCACCGATCTGTGCCGCGCGATCGATCTTGAGGGGTCGCTGGACGCGGCGCTTTCGGACATGAAACAGGCCGGCGTCCGGATCGCGTGATCGCCCGGCGGGCATGAAAATCGGCTGGCCGCGGGGACGGCATGGAAATAGGGTGGCGCCCGAACCGGAAGACCTATGGAGGGCGCGCGATGGCGGCCGAGGACCTTGACACCGACTACATGCAATCGTTGCTGGAGGCCGACGAGGCGGAGATGAGCGTCGTCATCTCCGACCCCGGCCAGCCGGACAATCCGATGATCTACGTCAGCCCGGAGTTCGAGACGCAGACGGGCTACACCGTTCAAGAGGCGGTCGGCCGCAACTGCCGGTTCCTGCAGGGGCCCGAGACCGACCCGAACGCGGTCGAGGCAATCCGGCAGGCCCTGCAGGCCCAGACGCGGTTCACCATCGACATCGTCAACTATCGCAAGGACGGCACGTCTTTCCTGAACCGTCTTCGTATCCGGCCCATCTACGGCCCCGACGGGGCCCTGATGTTCTTCGCCGGCGCGCAGAACCCCGTCTGAGGGTGCGTTACTCCGTGGCGGGGTCGGCTTGCGCCTCGGCGCGGCGGAAAACGGCCAGCGTGGCGAACACCCCGGCCACGAGCAGGGCGTGGCCCAGAACGGTCACACCGAAGACGACGTAGCTTCCCACGGCGAGGGCGAAGATCACGCTCCACATCCACGCAAGGATCTGCATCATCATGTGTGCCGTCATCAGCGGGAAGTGCCGCAGCGGGTTGCGGGTCTCGTCCATGACGGCGTGCCAGGCGGTCTTGATCGTCGTGTAGGCGGTCATCGCGCCCTCCTTTCACTCGGTGATCTGTCCCGGGTTACGCGCCGGCCGTGCCGCCGGATCAGAATCCGCCGCGGCGTGCGGCGCTTGCCAGCCCCGGCCCCCTTTGCTTTAACCGGGCGGAACGCAACGCCCCCGGAGCCCGCCCCATGGTCGACATCGCCACGCGCGTCTGGAACCACAAGTGGAAGATCGACCCGATCGTGCGGTCGCTGATCGACACGGATTTCTACAAGCTGCTGATGTGCCAGTCGGTCCTGCGCAACAGCCCCGACACGCATGTCACCTTCAGCCTGATCAACCGCGACACCTCCGTGCGCCTGGCCGATCTGGTGGACGAGGGCGAGCTGCGCGAACAGCTCGATCACATCCGCTCGCTCTCGCTCACCCGCGGGGAATCGACATGGATGCGCGGCAACACCTTCTACGGCAAGCGGCAGATGTTCAGCCCCGGGTTCATGGAGTGGTTCGAGAACCTGCGCCTGCCCCCCTACCACCTGGAGGTGCGCGACGGGCAGTACGAGCTGACATTCGAAGGGCCCTGGCCCGAGGTCATGCTGTGGGAAATCCCCGCGCTCGCCGTGCTGATGGAGCTGCGCTCGCGCGCGGTGCTGCACGACATGAAGCGGTTCGAGCTGCAGGTGCTCTATGCCCGCGCCATGACCAAGCTGTGGGAGAAGGTCGAGCACCTGCAACAGGTGCCCGGGCTGCGCATCGCCGATTTCGGCACCCGGCGGCGCCATTCCTTCCTGTGGCAGGACTGGTGCGTGCAGGCCATGCGCGAGGGGCTGGGCGAGGGCTTCGTCGGCACATCGAACTGCCTCATTGCCAAGAACCGCGACCTCGAGGCGATCGGCACCAACGCGCACGAACTGCCGATGGTCCACGCCGCGCTGGCCGACACCGACGATGAACTGCGGCAGGCCCCCTACAAGGTGCTCGCCGACTGGCACGAGGAGCACTCGGGCAACCTGCGCATCATCCTGCCCGACACCTTCGGGTCGGAGAACTTCCTGCGCAACGCGCCCGACTGGCTGGCGGGCTGGACGGGCATCCGCGTCGATTCGGGCGACCCGGTCGAGGGCGGCGAGCGCGCGATCCGCTGGTGGCAGGAGCGCGGCGAGGACCCGACCGAGAAGATGGTGATCTTCTCCGACGGGCTGGACGCCGGCAAGATCGTCGCCCTGCACCGCCACTTCGCCGGCCGCTGCCGCCCGTCCTTCGGCTGGGGCACGCTGCTGACCAACGATTTCCGCGGCCTGACCGCGGGCGACCGCCTCGCCCCCTTCAGCCTGGTGTGCAAGGCCGTCTCGGCCGAGGGCCGCCCCTGCGTGAAACTCTCGGACAACCCCGAAAAGGCCACGGGGCCGGTTGACGAGATCGCACGCTACAAGCGGGTGTTCGGGGTGGGCGAACAGGAGGCGATGGAAGTGGAGGTGTGAAGGGGGGCGTCCGTCCGGCGCTCCCGCGTCGTCGCACCCCGAATGCCTTGGGCACGTCCTCGCGGCCGCCGAGCAAGCGTGGCTCGGGCAGGCGTAGGGCGGGCTTCAGCCCGCCAACCGGAAACAGAGCGGCAATCTCAACACCGAGTTTCGGCATGATGACAGGTTCGCGCCCGGCCCCGAGGGTGGGCGCGGCGGCGCTTGGTGCGGTATTTGCCGCGCGAGACGAAGTTGCGGCACTTGGAAGCCACGGGCTGTTTCGCGCCCGCCGTCGTGCTGCAAGCACGCCTACGGCGTAACGGGGGCGGGACCGGGCGCGAACCGGATCGAGAGCGATCCGGGCGCCGGATTGCCACCGGTTTACCCTTGGCTTCACCCCGCCACCACCTCGTAATGCACCTCCCGCGGCGTGCAGTCCGCGCCGTTCACGGGCAGCATGTCCTGCGGGCAGGTGGACATGACCACGATGCAATCCAGCATGGCGCGCAGGGTGACGTGGTCACCGGGGCGGCTTTCGGGGGCGGCCCAGCCCGTTGCGCCGTCGGCGTCGAGGGGGATGTTCATCCACAGGTTCAGCGGCGCGGGCGTGTGCACCGCGCGCGCGTCGATGGCGCGCAGGGCGGCGTGCAGGTTGTCGGTGCAGTTGTCGTGGTACCCGGTGCAGCCCAGCCCGGCGTAGCGGTGCACGTCGCAGGCGGCGATCAGCGTGTCGTGGGTGCCGGGCGCCGTGTCCTCCTCCAGCGTCAGGATCGGGCGGCGGCGGTTGCTGGGCAGCCCGTCGCCCCGCCGCGGGTGGATCCGGCCCAGCCCCGCGCGCAGGTGTTCCATCGACATCGCCTCGGCCATGTCGTCGGCGTTGAAGGCCCAGGTGTCCACCACCTGGCTGCCGTGGGTGTTGACGATGCGCAGGGCCTCGCCCGCGCGCAGCCGCACGGCCCGGCCGCGCCGGGGCGGCACCCGTTGCATGTCCTGGGTTCCGGTCATGTCAGATCCTCCCGAAGGCGCGGGGTCAATCAGTAGGTGAAGGCCAGCGTCGCCAGCGCCGTGACGACGAGCAGCAGCACCGGCCCCGCCATCCCCATCGGCTTGACCGCCTTGGGCGGTGGCGTGCCGGCCTTGCGCGCGTGGCTCATCAGGTGTTGCGCCACGCCCATGTTGACCGTCAGCACCACGGCCACCGCGATCTTGGCCCAGAATGCCGTGCCGAAGCCGCCCCAGCCGCCGTAGTAGGCATAGACCAGCGCGATACCGGTGATCCAGAGCACCAGCAGCGACAGCGCCGAGATCCGCGCCAGCATGCGCTGCGCGGTCATGACCACGGGTTTCGCCGCAGCCTCCGCCGTGGCGAGCTGGCGGCCCAGCATGATGTTCGCCACCCCGCCGCCCAGCGCCAGCGCCAGCGCGACGAAATGCAGGAATTTCAGACCGACCGTCATGCGCACCTCCACGCGGATCCGGCGGCCCGGGGCGGGCCGCCGCCATCCCGTGCATAACCTGCGACCGCGGCCGGGCCAACCGGCGTTTCGTCTCAGGCCGGTTGCGCCAGCATCCCCGCCACAGTGTCGCCGAAGGCCGAAGGCGTGGGCACGATCGTCACGCCCGCGTCCTCGAGGATCTCGACCTTTTCCTGCGCGGATTCGCCGAAGGCCGAGACGATGGCGCCCGCGTGGCCCATGCGCCGGCCCTTCGGCGCCGACAGTCCCGCGATGTAGGCCGCGACCGGCTTGGTCATGTGATCGCGGATGTAGGCGGCGGCGTCAGCCTCCTGCGGGCCGCCGATCTCGCCGACCATGACCACGGCATCGGTGTCGGGGTCGGCCTCGAACAGCTCGAGAATGTCGCGAAAGCTCGAGCCGTTGATCGGGTCGCCGCCGATGCCGACCGAGGTCGACACGCCGATACCGCGTGCCTGCATCTGGCTCGCGGCCTCGTAGCCCAGCGTGCCCGAGCGACCTATGATGCCCACGCGACCGGGCCTGTAGATGTGCGGCGGCATCAGGCCCGCAAATGCCTGGCCCGGCGTGATGATGCCCGCGCAGTTCGGCCCGATCAGCCGCATCCGCCGGTCGGCGCGGTAGCGGCGCATGTAGCGTTTCACCCGGATCATGTCCTGCGCGGGGATTCCGTCGGCGATGCACACGCAGGTGCGGATGCCGCCGTCGGCGGCCTCCATGATGGCATCCGCCGCGAAGGGCGGCGGCACGAAGCAGATCACCAGATCGGCCCCGGTTTCGGCCACGGCACCCTTGACCGTGTTGAAGACCGGCAGGCCGTCGTGCAGCGTGCCGCCCTTGCCGGGCGTCACCCCGCCCACGACGTTGGTGCCGTGGGCCATCATGTCCTTCGCGTGGAAGCTGCCGATGCGCCCCGTCAGCCCGGTGACCAGCACCCGCGTGTCCTTGTCGATGAGAATGGCCATCACACCGCCTCCTCTGCCGTGATCGATGTCTTCCAGGCCGCCACGACCGCCTCGGCGGCCTCGGCCAGCGTGTCGGCCGTTGCGATGTCCAGCCCGCTGTCGTCGAGGATGCGTTTGCCCTCGGCGACATTGGTGCCCGAGAGCCGCACCACCAGCGGCACGTCGAGGTCAAGCTCCTGCACCGCGCGCACGACCCCTTCGGCGATCCAGTCGCACCGGTTGATGCCCGCGAAGATGTTGACGAGGATCGCCTCGACGTTGGGGTCGTTCAGCACCGCCTTGAACGACATGAGAACCCTGTCGGGCGAGGCGCCGCCGCCCACGTCGAGAAAGTTCGCCGGTTCGCCGCCGGCCATCTTGATCATGTCGAGCGTCGCCATCGCCAGACCGGCGCCGTTGACGATGCAACCGATGCGCCCCTCGAGACCGATGTAGCTCAGCCCGCGGTCCTCGGCATAGGTTTCGCGCGGGTCCTCCTGGCTCTTGTCGCGCAACTCCGAGATGTCGGGGCGGCGGAACAGCGCGTTGTCGTCGAAGGCCATCTTGGCGTCCAGCGCCACGATCTCGCCCGCGCCGGTGACGACCAGCGGGTTGATCTCGACCATGGTGGCGTCGAGTTCGCGCAGCGCCCGGTAGCAGCCGGTGATCATCTTGACCGCCGCCGGGATGAGTGCCGGGTCGAGGTCGAGCTGGAAGGCGATCTCGCGCGCCTGGAAATTCTGCATGCCCACGGCCGGATCGACGACCGACCGGATGATGCTGTCGGGTTCGTTGGCCGAGATCTCCTCGATCTCCATGCCGCCGGCGGCGGAGGCGACGACCACCACCCGTTCCTCCTTCCGGTCCAGCACGAACCCGAGGTAGATCTCCTGCCGGATGTCGGTGGCCTCCTCGACGTAGAGCCGGCTGACCAGCTTGCCCTGCGGGCCGGTCTGGTGGGTGACCAGCTTGCGGCCGAGCATCCAGCTTGCGGCCTCCATCACCTCTTTCTCACAGCTGCAAACCCGGACGCCGCCGGCCTTGCCGCGGGCACCGGAATGGATCTGCGCCTTGACAACGCATCTCTCGCCGGAAAGCTCGTGCGCGCGGTACATCGCCTGCTCGGGCGAGTAGGCGATCCCGCCGCGCGGCACGCCCACGCCGAACTTCTGCAGAAGTTCCTTGGCCTGGTATTCGTGGATGTCCATCCCTTGCCTCCCTTCAATCCGCCGTGCCGCCGCGCGCGGCGATGGCATCGGCCACCGTCAGCACGTTGCGCGCCATGCGTTCGCTCGCCGCGTCGATCATCTTGCCGTCCAGGCTGGCCGCGCCGCGCCCCTCGGCCTCGGCCTTCTGCAGCTCCTCGATGATGCGCCGGGCACGCGTCACCTCGGCCTCGGGCGGCGAGAAGACGGCGTTGGCCAGCTCGATCTGGCTGGGGTGGATGGCCCATTTCCCCTCGATCCCCAGCGCGGCGGCGCGCCTGGCCGACGCGGTATAGGCATCGGGGTCGGAGAAATCGCCGAAGGGGCCATCGACCGCGCGCAGCCCGTAGGCCCGGCAGGCCACGGTCATGCGCGAGAGCGCGAAATGCCACTGGTCGCCGGGGTAGTCGGGGTTGAGCCCGCCGATGACCACCGTGCGCGCGCGGTTGGAGGCGGCGTAATCGGCCACGCCGAAGTGCAGCGCCTCCAGCCGGCCGGGTGTCGCCGCGATCGCCTCGACGTTGGCCATGCCAAGCGCGGTCTCGATCAGCGCCTCCAGCCCGATGCGATGGGTCAGGCCGGTGGCGTCCTCGATCTGCGACAGCAGGGTCTCCACGGTGTAGAGGTCGGCGGGCACGCCCACCTTGGGCACCAGGATGGTGTCGACCCGCGCGCCGGCCTGTTCGACGATCTCGACCACGTCCCGGTACATGTAGTGGGTGTCCAGCCCGTTGATCCGGATCGACACGGTCTTGCCCCGGGCCTGCCAGTCGATGGCGTTGAGCGCCTCGATGATGTTGGCGCGCGCCTTGATCTTGTCGGGCGGTGCGACGGCGTCCTCCAGGTCGAGGAAGACGTAGTCGGCCGCGCTGTCGGCGGCCTTCTCGATCATCTCCGGGTTCGATCCGGGCACCGCCAGCTCGGACCGTTGCAGGCGCTGGCGTTTCAGCGGGTGCAGCGTGTAGCTCATGTTGGGTCTCCTCCCTCGAATAGCGGCCCGTCGCGGCCGTCACGTCACCTGGTCCGGCGGGGTGTCGCCGGCAAAGAAGGCGCGCAGGTTCTCGACGGCCTTGAGGCCCATCGCCTCGCGCGTGGCCTGCGTGGCGCTGCCCAGGTGCGGCGCCAGCACGCAGGTGTCATGGGCCAGGAACCGCGCGTCGAGCGCCGGTTCGTTCTGGTAGACGTCCAGCCCCGCGCCCCCCAGCCGGCCGCTGTCCAGTGCGGCGAACAGGGCGTCCTCGTCCACCACGTCGCCGCGGGCGGTGTTGATCAGGATCGCGCCCGGCTTCATCGCGTCGAAGACGCTTGCCCCGATCAGGTGGCGGGTTTCGGCCCCACCCGGGCAGTGCAGCGACAGGAAATCGGCCTGCGCGGCCACCTGTTCCACGGTGTCCACCTGCGTCGCACCGCAGGCGGCCAGTGTCTGGGTCGCCACCGGTGACCGGTTCTGGACGACGACCCGCATGCCAAAGCCGTGATGCGCGCGCCGGGCCATCGCCTGCCCGATCCGCCCGAAGCCCACGATGCCCAGCGTCGCGCCCGTTACCCTGGTGCCGACGAGGTGCGTGGGCCGCCAGCCCGCCCATTGCCCGGCCCGCAGTTCGCGTTCGCCCTCGCCGATGCGGCGCGCGGCGGCCAGCAGCAGGCCCATGGCCATGTCGGCCGTGCAGTCGGTCAGGACGCCGGGCGTGTTGGTCACGGCGATTCCGGCGGCGCGGGCACGGTCGAGGTCGATGTGGTTGAAGCCAACGCCGTAGTTCGCCAGCAGTTTCACGCGCCCTGCGGCCGTGTCGTAGAACGCCTCGGGAAGGTGATCGGACACCGTGGGCAGGATCGCGTCGTAACGCCCGGCCGCCGCGAGGAACTCGTCTCCGGTCATCGGGCGGTCGGGGTGGCGGAAGGTGGCATCGGCCACCTCCTCCAGCCGCGCCTCGGCGGCAGCGGGCCATGCCCGGGTGACCAGAACGCTTGGCCGGGCCATCGTCAGCCCCCCGCCGGGGTTGTGTCGCGGAAGTGTTCCTGGGCCGCCGCGATGCCCGATCCGGGTTCGATGCGCGCGCCGGCGTCGCGCAGTGCCATCTCGGCGGCCGAGATCGCGCCGCACAGCATCACCGGGTTGAGCGAGCCGAGGTGCCCGATGCGGAAGGCGCGGCCTGCCAGCTGGCTCAGCCCGGACCCGAGCGAGGTCTGATAGGTGTAGTAGGCCGCCGAGATGACATCGCGGGCATCCACACCCTCGGGCGCGAAGATCGCCGACACGGTGTCGGAATGCCATTGCGGCCCCTGCGCGACCAGCGTGCAGCCATCCCAGGCCTGCACGGCGGCGCGCACGCCCGCCGCGAGCCGCGCGTGGCGTGCCCAGACGGTCTCAATGCCCGCATCCAGCAGCAGGTCGAGCGAGGTGCGCAGCCCGCGCAGCAACTGGGTGGCCGGCGTGTAGGGGAAATAGCCGGTGTCGTTGAGGCGGATCATGTCCTCGAAACTGAAGTAGCAGCGCGGCATCGCGGCCTCGCCCAACGTCTTGTTGATGTCGAGCGCCTTGTCCGAAACGGCAAGGATCCCCAGGCCCGCGGGCAGCATGAATCCCTTCTGCGAGCCGGAAACGGCAAGGTCGACGCCCCAGGCGTCCATCTCGAACTCGATCGAGGCGATGGAACTGACGCCGTCCACGAACAGCAGCGCCGGATGATCGGCGGCGTCGAGCGCCCGGCGCACCGCCGCGACGTCCGAGGCCACGCCGGTGGCGGTCTCGTTGTGGGTGACGAAAACGGCCTTGATGCGGTGTTCGGTGTCGGCTTCCAGCCGCGCGGCATAGTCCTCCACCGGCACGCCCTTGCCCCATTCGACGTCGATGACGTCGGGTTGCAGCCCCAGCCGCTCGGCCATGTCGGCCCAGAGCATCGAGAACTGGCCGAAACGCGACATCAGGACCCGGTCGCCCGGCTGCAGGGTGTTCTGGATCGCGGCCTCCCAGGCGCCGGTGCCCGAGGAGGGGAAGATGAAGACGCGCCCGCCATCCATCCGGTAGACTTTTCTGAGGTCGTCCAGCAGGCCGTGGACGAATTCGCCGAAGTCCGGCGCGCGCATGTCCTCCATAGGCAGGTTCATGGCCTGGCGGACGGGTTCGGGCAGGTTGGTCGGCCCGGGAACGAACAGGTGCTGGTGGCCGTTCATTTCAATTCCTCCTCTTGCCCGCCCTGTATTCCCGCGGCCGGACCCGCGCGAAACGCCCGCAAGCATGGTGCGCGGGGCAAATGGCACGGCCGCGGCACCGGACGGGTGGGGCGCCCTACCCACCCGGGCGGGCGCGGCCCGCCGGCATGCCGGTGCATACCGAAATTTCCTTTGATTTCATCGGTTTCCGGTTGTCTTGTGTCGTAATCTGGGCGGCTTGCGGGCAGCGAACGTGGTGGGTTGGGGCATGGGAGGACAAGACACGCAACAGCCCGAGGTCGTCGTCGCCGACCGCCAGCTCATCGTTTGCCAGGGGCTGGGCTCGCTCGTCGCGCAGATCGAGGCCGTGCGCCTGGGCGCCTACGCCACCGACACCGCCGGCCTGCGCAAGGCGCTCGCGGCGGCGCGCGGACCGTCGATCGTCATCCTCGGCGTGCGGCTGGCGGATTCCGACCTGACCCGAACGCTGGACATGTTGCGCGGCCAGCACCCTGACGCGATGGTCGTCGTGGTGGCAGAGGACAGCGAGTTCGCTTTCATCCGCGCTGCCATCAAGTCCGGCGCGAATTCCGTGTGCATGATGAGCCAGGTGCTCACGAGCCTGCCAAGGATCCTCGACAAGCTGGTGGCGGGGCATTCGATCGTGCCCACCGAGATCTTGCGCCGGCTGACCAGCGATCAGGCCGACAGCCTGTCGCGACGCGAACACGAGATCCTGGGCCTGCTGGCCGGCGGGCTGACCAATTTCCAGATCTCGGCGCGGCTCGGGCTGTCGGAGAACACGGTCAAGTACTACCTGAAGGCCATCTATCAGAAGCTCGAGGTGAATTCCCGCGGCGGCGCGATCGCGAAATACGTCTCGGGCAACTACTGACCTTCGGGCCGGCCTGCGCTTGCGGGGTCGGCCCCGAGCAGCAGGACCGGGCACCGCGCGGCATCGACAAGGGCGCGCAGGCTTGCCGCATCGGCAAACGGCCCCGCGCGGATATCGGTGATGACGGCGGCGGCATAGGTCCGGCTCAGACCCGCCAGCAGCGCGTCGGGATCGGGAAAGGTGATACGCGTCTGGGGCGTGGCGGGGGCATCAGCTTCGTCGAGGGCGAATGCCACGGCCTCGGTGCCCAGCCCCCGCGCGACGGTGTCGGCAATGTCTCGGACCTCCTGCGCGGCATCGGGGTCGGCCGGGGACAGCCAGACGACCCGCCCGGCGCCTCTTTGCAGCCTGCCGTGCCCGATCAGGACCACGTCCCATTTCGGCGCCGCACCCACGATGTTCGCCACGAGATCGCCCGTCTGCTGATCGAAGCTCCATTCCACGCGACGGCGGCGCGCCAGCAGCTCCAGCTTTTCGCGGAACGCGCGCGCCTCGCGCTCGACCAGCCGTGCGGCCGCCTGCGGGCTGGGCGCGCCGGTGACCTCGCCGCCAAAGGTGACCAGCTTGCCGGCGGGGCGCTCGGAGAAGGACAGCCACGCCGGGTCCTCGACCATCAGCCCGCCAAGATCGCTGGCCATCTGCCGCAGCACGAGGATCTCGGCCAGTTGCAGCGCGCTGGCAGCGTCGGCGAGGGATCCCGCGCCGATCAGCAGCCGCTTGCGCGTGATGGCCGGGCGGCTCATTGCTCCTCCCCTTTCCCGGGCAACGTGCGGCGCATGAAATCACGCCTGTCCTCCGCGAAGGCGCGCAGGCGTGCGTCAACGAGGGCATGAACACTGCCTTCGGGAAAGCGCCCGTCGTCATCGCGCTGACCCGCCGGCACACCGGTGAGCAGCGCGATCCCCTGGTCGATCGATTCGACCGCCGTGACGCTGAACTGGCCGGCCTCGACGGCCTCCACGACCTCGGGGCGCAGGCACAGGTGTTCCATGTTCGACTTGGGGATGAGAACGCCCTGGTCGCCGGTCAGCCCGCGGGCCTTGCAGGTGTCGAAAAAGCCCTCGATCTTCTCGTTCACGCCGCCGATCGCCTGCACCTCGCCGGTCTGGCTGACAGACCCGGTCACCGCGAGGTCCTGCCGCAGCGGAAGGCCGGAAAGTGCCGAGAGCAGCGCGTAGAGTTCGGCCGACGACGCGCTGTCGCCGTCGATCCCGCCGTAGCTTTGTTCGAACACAAGGCTGGCGTGAAGGGAGAACGGCACATCGGTGGCGTAGTTTGCCGTCAGGTAGCCCGAGAGGATCATCACCCCCTTGGAATGCAGCGGCCCGCCCAGTTCGACCTCGCGCTCGATGTCCACCAGCTTGCCGGCGCCGGTGCGCACCCGCGCCGTGATCCTGGCCGGACGCCCGAAGCGGTAACCGTTCTGCCCGGCAACCGAAAGCCCGTTGATCTGCCCGGTCACGCTGCCATCGGTTTCCACCTTGAGGATGTCGCGCTGCACCGCCTCGCGGAGCCGGTCGCGGACACGGCTGGCGCGGCGTTCCTGTTCGGCGACGGCGCGGTCCAGCTGTTCCGCGCCAATGGTCTCGCGCCCGGCCTTCCGGGCATAATGGTCGGCTTCGCGCAGCAGGTCGAGCAGCGCCTCGGTGCGCAGGGTGAATTTCGTTGCGTCGTCGGCCAGCCGGATCGCCTCTTCCAGCGCGCGGGCCGTGCCACCGGCATCCGGCGCGGCCAGTCCCTCGCGGGCGGCCAGCGTCGAGAGTAGGCGGGCATAACCCGCCATCGATTCGTCGGACCGGTCGATCGAGTCCTCGAAATCGGCCTGCAGTTTGAAGAGCTCGCCGAAGTCGGGATCGAGGTGCACGAGCAGCGCATAGAGGAACCGGTCGCCCACCAGCGCCACGCGCAGGTCGATCGGGATCGGGTCCGGCTCGAGCTGGATGGTGGACGCGAACCCCAGCCGCTCGGCCGCCGAGGTGATCGTGACGCTGCCCGACTTAAGCGACCGCTTCAGCGCATCCCACGCCATCGGCGCCTGCAGCACGTCGCGCGCATCCAGCACCAGGTATCCACCGTTCGCGCGATGCAGCGCGCCGGATTTTATCATCGTGAAGTTGGTGAACAGCGCCCCCATCTGCGACATGTGCTCGATCCGGCCGACAAGGTGGTCGAGGTTTGGCAGATCCTCGTGGATCACCGGCGCGCCCTCGGCGGTTTCGGGATCGTGCGATACCATGACGTTGACGCGATAACGGTCAAAGGACGGGTCGCGCTGGTGCTGTTTCACGGCCTCGGGAAAGGCACCCTCCTGGTCCTTCTGCTTGGCCGCGAGGAAAAGGTCGGCGTTGTCGATGATGTCGCGCTTGGCCGCGCCCAGGTATTCGAGCACGGCCTCAGAATCCTTGAAACGCGCCTCGATCTCCTCCATCCGGGTGGTCACCACGCGCTCGGCCATCGAGGCGTTCAGCCCCTCAACCTGCCGGCGGTGCTCGCGCTCGATGCGCGGTGCCTTGCGCAGGATCTCGGCCAGTTCCTCCTGCAGTTCCTCGATCTTCTGCTCGATCTCGGCCCGCTCGTCCTCGTCCAGCTGGTTGAACTCGTCGGGCTTGAGCGGTTTGCCGTCCTTGATCGCGGTGAGCATGAAACCCATCGGGGTGCGCACCAGAGCCACGCCCTGTTCGCGCGCGCGCTCGGCGAAATCGGCCATCTCGGATTCGTGGCGTTCTCCGAACTCCTGCTCGATCGCGCGCCGTTGCGTCTGGTAATCCTCGGATTCGAACAGGGCGGGGATGTCGTTGGCCAGGTCGTCGACCAGTGATTCCATGTCCTGCTTGAGGGCCTGTGCCGTGCCCGGAGCAAGGCGCATCTTGCGCGGCTTGTGCTCTGCCTCGAAGTTGTTGACGTAGACCCAGTCATCTGGAACCGGACGCCCCTTCGCCTCTTCTTGCAGCAGGCTGGCCACGGCGCGGTGGCGTCCCGATCCCTGCGGCCCCACCACGAACACGTTGAAGCCCGTGTGCGGCACGGCCGCGGCCAGCCTGATCGCGTCGATTGCGCGATCCTGGCCCAGGAAACCCTCGAAGGGCTCGGGCGCGCCGGAGCCGGGCAGGCCGAGCGTGTCCGGGTCGAGCTTCGGGCGCAGCTGCGCGGGCGCGAGGGGGGGCGGCGTGGTCTGCGTGTTCGCCATGACACCTGTCCTGTCCGTCGTGGATGGGCCGATGTTGCCTGTCAGGTGCCGGGCTGGAAATGATTCGGATCAAATGCTGCCCGCCGGCGGAACCCGCCGCCGGACTCACTCGCGGGCGTAATCGTCCTGGTAGCGGATGATGTCGTCCTCGCCGAGGTAGCTGCCGGTCTGGACCTCGATCAGAACCATCGGCAGTTTGCCCGGGTTCTCCAGACGGTGCGTGGCACCGATCGGGATATAGACCGACTGGTTTTCCGACACGAGCTTGACCTCGTCGTCGATGGTCACCCGCGCGGTGCCCTCCACGACGATCCAGTGCTCCGAGCGGTGGTGGTGGCTTTGCAGGCTCAGTGCCGCGCCCGGGCGCACGACGATGCGCTTGACCTGGAAACGGTCGCCCAGAACGAGGCTTTCGAACCAGCCCCACGGACGGTGATCCTTGGGAAACGCCTCGGCCTGCCGCGCGCCCTTGTCCTTGAGCGCGGCGACGGCCTTTTTCACGTCCTGCGCGCGCGTGGCGTCGGCCACGAGAACCGCGTCAGGCATCGCCACTGTGATGATGCCCTGCAGGCCGATTCCCACCACCTCCAGCCCGGAATCCTCGGACCGCAGCATCGTGGTGTCGCAATCGATGGCCGTGGCCGCGCCCGACACCGCCACGCCGCGGTCGTCCTGCGGGGTTTCGCGCCACACCGCGTCCCAGCCGCCAAGGTCGGACCAGCCGGCGGAAAAGGGCACGGCGGTCAGGTTGTCCGCCTTCTCCATCACCGCGTAGTCGAGCGAGATGTCCTCGGCCGCCGCCCAGGCCGCGGGATCGAGCCGCAGGAAGCCGAGATCGGTCTGCCCCGTCTCGACCGCCGCGCGCACCGGCGCGAGCAGTTGCGGGGCGTGCGCCTCGAAGGCGTCGAGGATCGCGCGGACGGAGAACAGGAAGATGCCCGCGTTCCACAGGAAGTTGCCCGCGTCGAGCATTCGGGCGGCGCGCTCACGGTCCGGTTTCTCGACGAACCGGCGCAACGCGACCGGCTGCGGGGCGTCGCCCTGCGCCAGCTCGGCCAGTTCCAGGTAGCCGTATCCGGTTTCGGGGTGGGTGGGCCGAATGCCGAAGGTGACGAGTTGACCCGCCCGCGCGGCCGGTTCGCCTGCTGTCACCGCTTGGCGGAAGGCAGCCGGGTCGGGCACGACGTGGTCCGACGGCGCCACCAGCATCAGCGCATCGGGGTCCGTACGTTCCAGCCACAGCGCGGCGGCAAGGACGGCGGGCGCCGTGTTGCGTCCCTCGGGCTCGATCATGATGGCGCCCGGGTCCATGCCGACCTCGGTGAGCTGCTCGGTGACGATGAAGCGGAACTCGGCATTCGTCAGCACCAGCGGCGCGCCGTAGCCCGGCCCCGAAAGCCGCTCGGCCGAGGCCTGGAAGAGGGTTGTCTCCCCCAGAAGGGGCACGAACTGCTTGGGATAGCTCTTGCGCGACAGCGGCCACAGCCGCGTGCCCGATCCCCCGCACAGCAGAACCGGTGTGATCATGTCTTCCGGGTGCCTCGCCTCGCCGTTGTCTGTTTCATCTCTGTCGCATGTCGTGGCGGGACACAAGCCATTGGCGCGTGTGTCAGCCCGGCGGCAGGATCAGGATGGCGCGGAAATCGTTGACATTGGTCAGGGTCGGGCCTGTCACGACCTGCCTGTCCAGCGCGGCGAAGAAGGCATGCGCGTCGTTGTCGGCCAGCGCGGTTGCCGGATCCCGGCCCACCTTCTTCGCCCTCGCCTCGGTGTCCGGGCCAATGATCGCGCCCGCGACCTCGGCCGCGCCGTCCACGCCGTCGGTATCGCAGGCGAGGGCATGGATGCCCGGGGCCCCCTGCAACGCCACGGCCAGTGCGAGCGCGTATTCGGCGTTGGGCCCGCCGCAGCCGTCGCCACGGCGCGTCACCGTCAGTTCGCCGCCCGAAAGCAGCAGCAGCGGCGGCTGTCCGGCCGCCATGTCCTTCCACGCGGCGCGCGCACGGGCGGCATCGGCGCCGGCGACCTCGCGCGCCTCGCCCTCCAGCGCGTCGCCCATGATCTGCACGCGGCAGCCCGCGTCGCGGGCCAGCGCCGACGCGGCCCCGAGCGACTGGGACGGCGCGGCATAGACGAGGGCCTCGGCGCGGGCCAGCCGCGGGTCGTCGGGCGACACGACGCCGGTCTTGCCCGATAGCACGGCGCGCGCGGACGCCGGCACATCGATTCCATGCCTGTCCAGGATGGCGCGGGCCTCGGCCGGCGTGCTGGTGTCGCCCACAGTGGGGCCCGAGCCGATCATGCCCGGATCGTCGCCGGGCACGTCCGAGATCAGCAGCGCCAGAACCCGCGCGGGATGCGCCGCCGCGGCGAGCTGGCCGCCCTTGACCCGGCTGAGGTGCTTGCGCACGGTATTCATTTCGCCGATGGGCGCGCCGCTGGCCAGCAACGCGGCGTTGATGGCCATTTTGTCGTCCAGCGTGATCTCGCCCGCGGGCTGCACCAGCAGCGCCGAGGCGCCCCCGGAGATCAGGGCGAGCACGAGGTCGCCTTCGTCCAGCCCGGTCAGCATGTCGAGCATCCGCGCGGTGGCGTCGCGGCCGGCCGCGTCCGGCACGGGGTGCGCGGCCTCCACGATCTCGATGCCGGTGCATGGCCGGCCGTAGCCGTAGCGGGTGATGACCAGCCCCTCGCAGGGGCCGTAGTGGGCCTCGACTGCCTCGGCCATCCGGGCAGAGGCCTTGCCGGCGCCCACCACGACCAGGCGACCTGCCGGCGGCGGGGGAAGAAAATGGTGCAGGGTGCGCATCGGGTCGGCGACCGCGACGGCACGGTCGAACAGAGACCGCAGGAACGCGGCCGGATCGGCAATCTGTGACACTTTGCAGACCTCCCCGGGCGGTGCCGGCGCCTTTACCGGCGCCCGGATCCTAGCGCCCCGGGGTGTCGCGGGGCAATCCGCCCGCGGCAGGTGGCGGCGTGTTTGCGAAGCAGGTGGCGCCAGCTTGACAAATCCGGGGCGTCGGGCGACAGACGCGCCCATGTTGGCGACCATACTGCAAGTGGCTCTTGGCGGGGCGATCGGGGCGGCGGCACGCTACCTGGCGTCCGTGGGCACGATGCGGCTCATGGGGCCGGGGTTTCCCTGGGGCACGCTGGTGGTGAACGTCGCCGGGTCCTTCCTCATGGGCGTGCTGGTCGTCATTCTGGCCCATCGAGACGACACGCGCCTCGCGCCCTTCCTGATGACCGGCGTGCTGGGCGGGTTCACCACCTTCTCGGCCTTCTCGCTGGACGCCATGGCGATCTTCGAACGCGGCCAGGCCGCGCTGGCGGGGTTCTACGTGGGCGCCTCCGTCCTTTTGTCGCTGGGCGCGATCGTTCTGGCGATGTATCTGGTCCGCGGGTTCTACCAGTGAGCCGCGTGCAGACCCTGACGGTGCCCGGCGATGCCGCCGACCAGCGGCTGGACCGGTGGCTGCGCCGGCAGTTCCCGCACCTGCCGCAGGGCCGGATCGAGAAGATGTGCCGCAAGGGCGAGCTGCGCGTCGATGGCGGGCGCGTGAAGGCGAGCACCCGGTTGGTGGAGGGGCAGAGCGTCCGGGTGCCGCCGCTGCCGGATCCTGCGGGAGCCGCACCAAGAGCGGCGCAAAGGCTCGGCGATGCCGATGCCGAGATGATCCGGCGAACGGTGATCTACCGCGACGACCACGTCATCGCGCTGAACAAGCCGCCGGGGCTGCCGGTGCAGGGCGGATCGGGCCAGAACCGCCACGTCGACGGCCTGGCCGAGGCCTTGCGTTTCGAACTGGACGACAAGCCACGCCTCGTGCACCGGCTGGACAAGGATACCTCGGGCGTTCTGATCATGGCACGCACGCGCAAGGTTGCCACGGGCCTCACCGCGGCTTTCCGCGCGCGCGACGCGCGCAAGATCTACTGGGCGGCGGTGGCCGGCGTGCCCAGTCCGCGCATCGGCACGATCCGCTACGGGCTGGTCAAGGCGCCGGTCCGCGGCGCCGGGGGCGAGGGCGAGAAGATGCATTGCGTGCATCCCGACGATGTGGCGGACACGCCCGGGGCAAAGAAGGCGGTGACGGATTTCGCGGTGATCGAGGCGGCCGCCAAGCGCTGTGCCTGGGTCGCTCTGGTGCCGGTGACGGGGCGCACGCACCAGTTGCGGGCACACATGGCACAGATCGGGCATCCCATCGTGGGCGATGGCAAGTACGGTGCCCACGCGCAGGAGACGCCGGGAGGCGGGCAGGGCGCGCAGCTGGGCGGGGAAATCAGCCGCAAGCTGCACCTGCACGCGCGCAGCCTGACGCTGGATCACCCCGTGACCGGCGCGCGGCTGAACCTGACCGCGCCGCTGCCGCGGCACATGGCCGACACCTGGGCGACCTTCCAGTGGGACACTGCCGCCGCGCCCGAGGACCCGTTCGAGGAGCCGGAATGATGTCGCCGCGCCTGCGCCTCATCGTCTTCGACGTCGACGGCACGCTGGTGGACAGCCAGAACGACATTGTAGCGGCGATGGCCGATGCCTTTTCCCGCGCCGGGTTGCCGGCGCCGCCGCGCGCGGCCGTGCTGGGTATCGTCGGGCTGTCGCTGGACGTGGCCATGGACCGGCTCGCGCCGCAGGCGCCCGCGCCGCTGCGGGGCGAAATGGTGTCTTGGTACAAGGACGCCTACGTCGGCTTGCGCGCCCGCTCGGGCGCGGCGGAGGCTTCGCCGCTCTACCCCGGCGCACGCGAGACGCTGGAGCGTCTGCATGCGGTGCCCGAGAACATCCTCGGCGTGGCCACCGGCAAGTCGCGCCGCGGGCTCGACAAGCTGTTCGAGGGCCATGCGCTGGACCGGTATTTCCTGACCCGGCAGGTCAGTGACCACCATCCGTCCAAGCCGCATCCGGCGATGCTGATGGCCGCGCTGTCCGAGACCGGCGTCGCGCCCGGCGACGCGGTGATGGTCGGCGATACGAGTTTCGACATGGAAATGGCGCGGGCGGCCGGGATGCGGGCCATCGGCGTGAGCTGGGGCTACCACCCGCGCGGGGCGCTTGCCGGGGCGGAGAGGGTCATCGACGATTTCGGCGAACTGCCGGCCTGCCTCGATGCGTTATGGGAGACTGCGGCATGAGCGAATGGACACCCAAACGGTTCTGGACCACGGCCGAGGCGGCGGAAACCGACGCCGGCTTCGCGGTCCGGCTGGACGGCCGGGTTGTGAAGACGCCCGCCAAGCGCACGCTCGCGGTGCCCACGCGTGCCCTGGCCGAGGAAATCGCCGCGGAATGGCAGGCGCAGGGTGACAAGGTTGACCCGGCCACCATGCCGGCGACGCGATCGGCCAACGCGGCGCTCGACAAGGTGGTGCCGCAGCATGCCGAGGTCGCGACGATGATCTCGGCCTATGGCGATACCGACCTGGCCTGTTACCGCGCGGATTATCCCGAGGGGCTGGCAGAGCGGCAGGCCCGCGCGTGGGACCCGCTGCTCGACTGGGTCGCGCGGGAGGCGGGCGCGCGCCTGACGCCGGTAAGCGGCGTCATGCACGTGCCCCAGGATCCGCGGGCGCTGGCCCGGCTGGACGCGTGGGTGCGTGGCATGGACGCCTTCGCGCTGACGGCGCTGCACGATCTGGTCGGCCTGTCGGGGTCCCTGGTGATCGGTCTGGCCGCCACGAGGGACGTCATGACGCCCGAGGCGCTGTGGACGGCCTCGCGCATCGACGAAACCTGGCAGGAAGAGCAGTGGGGCACCGATGAACAGGCGGCGGCGCAGGCCGCCAGGAAACGATCGGATTTTCTGCATGCCCACAGGTTTTACAATCTTTCGCGGCCCGCGGGACAAGGCGATCGCGGCCCGGACAACCTCGGGCATGACCATCGTTTTTCTTGATGCGGGACTTGACGATCCGAGATGAATCCAATCACACTCCCTTGCACTGAGGGGGTGGACCCTCTGCAGTATCGCCCCGGTCCCGCCGGGACCGAAGAAAAAAACCGTTCTTGAAAAAGGGCGGCCAATCAGGAAGAGGTAAAGATGAAAAAATCCGTATTTCTTGGCGCGTTGACTGTCGCCGGTCTGACCGCCGGTGCCGCTGCCGCTGCCACGCTTGACGACATCAAGGCGCGCGGAAAGCTGAACTGCGGCGTCACCACCGGCCTTGTCGGCTTTGCCGCGCCGGACGCCAACGGCGAATGGCAGGGCTTTGACGTGGCCGTCTGCCGCGCTGTCGCAGCCGCCGTGCTGGAGGACAAGACGGCCGTCGAATTCGTGCCCACCACCGGCAAGACGCGCTTCACCGCGCTCGCGTCGGGCGAGGTGGACATGCTGGCCCGCAACACGACCTGGACGCTGACCCGTGACGTCGACCTGAAGAACGAGTTCGTCGGCATCAACTACTATGACGGTCAGGGCTTCATGATTCCGAAGGCGCTGGGCGTGACCTCGGCCAAGGAGTTGAACGGCGCGACCGTCTGCATCCAGACCGGCACCACGACCGAACTCAACCTCGCGGACTTCTTCCGCGCCAACGACATGGAATACGAGCCGGTCCCGATCGAGACCAACGCCGAGGCCCAGCAGCAGTACCTGGCGGGTGCCTGCGACGTCTACACCACCGACAGCTCCGGCCTGGCCGCGACGCGCGCAACCTTCGAGAACCCGTCGGATCACGTGATCCTGCCCGAGATCATCTCGAAGGAACCGCTTGGCCCGCTGGTGCGCCACGGGGACCAGGCGTGGGGCGACATCGTCCGCTGGACGCTGAACGCGCTGATCTCGGCCGAGGAGAACGGCCTGACCTCGGCAAACGTGGAAGAACTGGCCGAGAAGGGCACCGACAAGCCGGAAGTCAACCGCATCCTCGGCGTCGAGGGCAACCTGGGCGAGATGCTCGGGCTCGACGATCGCTGGGCCGTGCGGGCGATCGCGGCGGGCGGCAACTATGGCGAGCTTTTCGCCAAGCACATCGGTGAGGACACGCCGGTCGGCCTCGCGCGCGGGCTGAACGCGCTGTGGACCGATGGCGGCCTGATGTACGCACCGCCGTTCCGCTAAGGCGGGACAGCCGAGGGGCGCGGCACCCCCGCGCCCCTCGGTCACGTGCGTCCAACGGACCGGCCCGCGGCCATCGAGCCGACAACAAGGATACGGGGCCGGCAGACAGGGAAAATCCCATATGACCACACACTCCGACCCGCCGCAGGAGTCGTTCCGGCTGTCGATGCTTCTTTACGACACCCGGTATCGGTCGATGACCATCCAGGTGGTCGCGCTGATCGGGTTCATGCTTGCGGCCGCCTGGCTGATCAACAACACGATGCAGAACCTCGCCGCGCTGGGAAAGCCGGTGGAATTCGGGTTTTTCACCGAACCCTCGAGCTATGACATCAACCAGCACATCCTGGAATACGACAGCCGGGACACGCACCTGCGGGCCTCGTTCATCGGGCTTCTGAACACGATCATCGTGGCGGTGCTGGGCTGTGTGACCGCGACCATCGTCGGCGTTCTCGTGGGGGTTCTGCGGCTTTCGAAGAACTGGCTCGTTGCCAAGATCATGGCCGTCTACGTCGAGATGTTCCGCAACGTGCCGGTGCTTCTGTGGATCGTGCTGGCCATGGCCATCCTGATCGAGAGCCTGCCGCGCCCCTCGGCCTTCCGCGGCGATGACCCGGACGCGACGATGAAGATCTTTGACAGCGTCGCGCTGACGAACCGGGGCGTCTACGTCCCCGAGCCGCTGCTGTCCAACAGCCTGGGCAATATCCACCTTTTCGGGCAAAGCAGCCTGCGGATGGATGTCTCGCTGGATCTGCTCGCGCTTGTCGTGGTGCTCGGGTTGTCCATCTTCGCCGCGCGCAAGGTCACTGCGCGGGCCGAAAGGATCCAGAACGCCACGGGCGAGCGGCCGACGACGTGGTACATCAACCTCGGGATCATCTTGATCCCCTCGGCCATTCTGCTCACCGCGCTCGGCCTGCACCTTGGGTATCCCGAGTTGAAGGGCTTCAATTTCGGTGGCGGCATCCACATGCGCAACTCGCTGATCGCGCTGTGGATGGCACTGGGCCTCTATACCGCGGCCTTCGTGGCCGAAATCGTGCGTGCCGGCATCCTGGCGGTCTCGCACGGCCAGACGGAAGCCGCCGCCGCGCTGGGGCTGCGGCCCAACCGTGTCATGCAGCTTGTGGTCTTGCCGCAGGCGCTGCGGGTGATCGTGCCGCCGCTGATCTCGCAGTACCTGAACCTGACGAAGAACTCGTCGCTGGCGATCGCCGTGGGCTACATGGACATCACCGGCACGCTGGGCGGGATCACGATGAACCAGACGGGGCGCGAGCTGGAATGCGTGCTGCTTCTGATGCTGGTCTACCTGACCCTGTCGCTCATCATCTCGTCGGTGATGAACTGGTACAACAACCGCGTCAAACTGGTGGAGCGGTAGCATGACACAGAAGGCATTCGTCCGAACCGAGATGCTGCCCGAGCAGGATCCCCCGCCCACCGAGGCCGGGATCGTCGGCTGGATACGCGAGAACCTGTTCTCGGGATGGCTGAACACGCTGCTCACGCTGCTGGCGATCGGGGTCATCTACTACGTGCTTTCGGGCCTGCTGCCCTGGATCTTCCAGTCGGTCTGGAACGCGGGGTCCCTGGACGAGTGCCGCGAGATCATGAAGGCCACCTGGGGCGAAACCCATGGCCATGCCTGCTGGGCGGTGATCAAGGACCGCTGGCTTCAGTTGCTCTATGGCTTCTACCCGCCCTATCCGGTTTACCCCGACGCGAACTTCGGCGAGGCGCCGGTGGGCCACTGGCTGCCCGCGTACTTCCGCCCGAACCTCGCGCTGGTGTTGCTGTTCGCGGCGCTTGCACCCGTGCTGTTCGACCGCGTGCCGCGCAAGATGCTGGTCTTCACCGCGATTTACCCGTTCGTGATGCCCTGGCTGATGTGGGGCGGCTCGGTCTGGACGCCGGTCGGCATTGCCGCGGGGTTCGCGATCCTCTTCGCCGTGATCCGCTACGGCCAGGTGGCGATGGGGTTCCTTCTCGCGGTGATCGTCGGCGTGCTGGCCGCGCTTCTCTGGTGGGGGCTCATCATGGGCTATGTCACCGCCGGGCTGGACCAGATCGTGCCGATCGCGATCCCATCGGTCGAAAGCCGCGAGTTCGGCGGCTTCATGCTGGCGATCCTGATCGGGGTGGTGGCGATCGGGCTGTCACTGCCCATCGGCATCGTCCTCGCGCTGGGGCGGCGGTCGGACCTGCTGATCATCAAGTCGCTCAGCGTCGGCTTCATAGAACTGATCCGCGGCGTGCCGCTGATCACCCTGTTGTTCGTGGCCTCGGTGCTGCTCAACTATTTCATGCCGCCGGGCACCGATTTCGACATCATCATGCGGGTGATGATCATGGTCACGGTTTTCGCCTCGGCCTACACCGCCGAGGTGATCCGCGGCGGGCTGGCCGCGCTGCCCAAGGGGCAGTACGAGGGGGCCGACAGCCTCGGCCTCGATTACTGGCAGGCACAGCGGCTGATCATCATGCCGCAGGCGCTGAAGATCTCGATCCCCGGGATCGTCTCCACCTTCATCGGGGTGTTCAAGGACACCACGCTGGTGTCGATCATCGGCCTGCTCGATCCCATCGGGCTGAGCCAGGGCATCCGCGCCAACCAGGAATGGAACGGCATCTACTGGGAACTGTTCGCCTTCATCGCGTTGCTGTTCTTCGTCACCTGCTTCGGCATGTCCCGTTATTCCATGTGGCTGGAGCGCAAGCTCCAGAAGGGCCACTGACAAGAAAGGAAACCGCTGATGTCTGAACTGGCCATCGAGCGCGACGTCGACCGCTCCAGGATGCAGGTCTCCGACAAGGTCGCCGTCGAAATCACCGGAATGAACAAGTGGTTCGGCGCCTTCCACGTTCTGCGCGACATCAACCTGACCGTGAACGAGGGCGAGCGCATCGTCATCGCGGGGCCGTCGGGGTCGGGCAAGTCCACGCTGATCCGCTGCATCAACGCGCTGGAGGAGCACCAGCAGGGCCGGATCGTGGTGGACGGCACCGAGCTGTCCAACGACCTCAAGAACATCGACAAGATCCGGTCCGAGGTCGGGATGGTGTTCCAGCACTTCAACCTGTTCCCGCATCTGACGATCCTCGAGAACTGCACGCTGGCACCCATCTGGGTGCGCAAGACGCCCAAGCGCGAGGCCGACGAAACGGCGATGCATTTCCTCGAGAAGGTGAAGATCCCGGAACAGGCCGACAAGTATCCCGGCCAGCTGTCGGGGGGGCAGCAGCAGCGCGTCGCGATCGCCCGCTCGTTGTGCATGAAACCGCGGATCATGCTCTTTGACGAACCCACCTCGGCGCTGGATCCGGAAATGATCAAGGAAGTGCTCGATACCATGATCGAGCTCGCGGAGGAGGGGATGACGATGCTCTGCGTGACCCACGAGATGGGTTTCGCCCGGCAGGTCGCGAACCGCGTGATCTTCATGGACCAGGGCCAGATCGTGGAGCAGAACGAGCCCGAGGAGTTCTTCAACAACCCCAAGAGCGAGCGGACCAAGCTGTTCCTGAGCCAGATCCTGGGGCACTGACGGGGCAGGAGGGGGCTCTGCCCCCTCGGCCTTCGGCCTCACCCCCGGAGTATTTCGCCCAAGGTGAAGGACGGGGGCGTGTCAGTCCGGCAGGTCCTTCGGTACGACGAAGTCGACGACACGACCCGTGCCGGGCAACACGCCGCGCCAGTCGTCGGTGTCGAAATCCAGCACAAGCGTGGCCGCCGTGGGATACTTGTTGAACTTCGGGTGGTCCGGGCGCGCCTCGGCCAGTTGGCGCGCAACCTGTCCGATCGTCATGTTGTGGCCGATGACGGCAACGCAGGGCGCCTCGGCCCGGTGGATCACGGCGATCATGTCGCGCGGGCCGGCGTCGTAGAGGTCGGGCACACAGGACACGGGGATGCCCTCCGGCAGGGTCGGCGCGATGAGATCCCATGTTTCGCGGGTGCGCGCGGCGGTGCTGCACAGGACCAAATCGGGCACATGGCCGTGCTTGGCGAGCCATGCACCGATGCGCGGGGCATCGCGGCGGCCGCGGTCGTTCAGCGGGCGGGCGTGGTCGTCCAGTGCCGGGTCGTCCCAGCTCGATTTCGCGTGGCGGATCAGGATCAGGCGCAGGGTCATCGGAAGTGGTCCATGTGAAAGGCCGATTGCGCCTCGAGCCTGCCATGCCGCTGGCTGACCGGGCAAGCGCGGCGCACCGCGCAGCCACGCGCCATGCAGTCGTTGCCGGGCCGGTCGAGGTCGGTCTTGCAGGCGGCCACGTCATAACCGTCCGGACCAAGGGCCGAGACCGGGCATGCCGACAGGCAGGGGCGCGCGGCGCAGCTGTCGCAGGGGTTGGGCGGCGGCGCGGGCAACGGAAGGCGCCCGGCCAGCCCAAGCGCCCCGCGGAAGGACAGCATGAGGCCGGCGGTGTCATGCACGAGAAGCCCCACCGGCGAGACATGGGCCCGTCCCGTGGCCCGTGCCCACTGGACGAAGGGGTGGTGCGGCGGCCCGCCGAAAGGGAACAGCGGCACCGCGCCGAGGTCCTCGGCAAGCGCGCCGATCACCCGCCGCGACCAGCGGTCGAGCGGGTCGGGGGCGCCGTCGGCGTACTCGGGCTGACCCGTGAAATGGTCCCAGAAGCCGGGGTCGCGCGGGCCGAGCAGGACCAGCGTGCCCACGTCGGCCGGTGCCCCGGACGACGGCCCCGGATGAAAGGCGCCGAAGACCGACAGATGCGCGTCGGCGCAACGCCGCGCGACGGTCTCCAGGCCGGGGGCGTGTGCCTCAGCCGGCACGGATCATGGAGCCGGCCCCGTGCTCCGTGTAGAGTTCCAGAAGAACTGCGTTCGGCGCGCGGCCGTCGATGATGACCACGGCGCGCACGCCGCCGTCGATCGCGGCCAGCGCGGTTTCGGTCTTGGGGATCATGCCGCCGGCGATGATCCCCGCGCGGGTCATCTCGCGGATCTGGGCGGCGGTCAGTTCGGTCACGACCTCGCCACCGGCATCGCGCACGCCGTCGGTGTCGGTCAGCAGCAGCAGGCGGTCGGCCTTCAGCGCGGCGGCGATGGCACCGGCGGCGGTGTCGCCGTTTATGTTGAAGGTCTCGCCCTGCCGGCCCGCGCCCAGCGGCGCGATCACGGGGATCGCGTCGTCGGCAAAAAGCGTCGTCAGGATGGTGGTATCGATCTCGGTCGGCGCGCCGACGAGGCCGAGTTCCGGGTCCGCCGGATCGCAGGTGATAAGCCCCGCGTCCTTGCCCGAAAGCCCGACCGCCTTGCCGCCCTGCGCGTTGATCGCCTGAACGATCTTCTTGTTGACGAGGCCCGACAGCACCATTTCGACCACCTCCATGGTGGCCGCGTCGGTAACCCGCTTGCCGCCGACAAAATCGGATTCGATCCTCAGGCGTTCGAGCATCGAGTTGATCATCGGCCCGCCGCCGTGGACGATCACCGGGTTCACGCCCACCTGCTGCATGAGCACGACGTCGCGCGCGAAGCTTTCCATCGCGTCGTCGCTGCCCATCGCGTGGCCGCCCAGCTTGATGACGACGATCGCGCCATCGTAGCGCTGCAAGTAGGGCAGGGCCTCGGACAGGGTCCGGGCGGTGGCGATCCAGTCGCGGTTCATGTCACGTTTCTTCATGCGGTGTCCCTCGTGCCGCGGTTATCTCCGCCCGTGCGCAAAGGTGCAAGGGGGGCCGCTGCATTCGCCCGTGGCGGGCCGTCAGACGAGGCCGGCGATCGCGGCGCGCAGCGTGTCGATCCCCTCGCCCTTTTCGGCGGAGGTCAGGATGATCTCGGGGAAGGCCGCTGGATGCCGCGCGAGTGCGGTACCAACGCCCGACAGCAGCGCGTCGCGGTCCCTCGTCTTGACCTTGTCGGCCTTTGTCAGGACGCACTGGAAGGTCACCGCCGCGCTGTCGAGCAGCGACAGGATCTCCTCGTCCACCGGCTTGATCCCGTGCCGCGCGTCGATCAGCACGAAGGCCCGGCGCAGCGTGGCGCGCCCCGAAAGATAGGTCTTCAGAAGTGCCTGCCAGCGACGCACCACATCGAGCGGGGCGTTGGCGAATCCGTAGCCGGGCAGATCCACGAGGTAGAGCGCCTCGGCCGCGGAGAAGAAATTGATCTCCTGCGTCCGCCCGGGCGTGCCCGAGGTGCGCGCCAGCGCCTTGCGCCCGGTCAGAGCGTTGATGAGGCTGGACTTGCCGACGTTCGAGCGGCCGGCGAAACAGACCTCCGGGCGATCCGCCGACGGCAGGCCGTCCATCGCGACGACGCCCTTGAGAAAGCGCACGTCACCGGTGAGCAGGCGCCGCGCGCGCCCGGCGGTTTCGCCGTCGGGCGGGTGCGCCACGGGGAAGCTCATCTCGCTCACAGCGGTTCGACCCTGGCGCCGCGCGTGACCTCGCCCGAGCGGACAACCTCGGCGCGCACTCCGAAGTCACGGTGGCCCCAGCTTTCGAGCACGCCGAGAGTGTCGGTGTCGCGCCGCCCCGTGCCGGGGTTCGCCGTGGTCGCCTTGCATCGCTCGGTGCGTTCACGGGGAATCACGATGGCGTCCCCGACCCGGATTTCGCGGTCGATCCAGTCGAATTCCTCCCACGGGGCGAGGCCGTCGACCCAGATGTTGCCGCGCCAGCGCGCCGTCGAGATCGACCGGCCAAGCCGCCCCTCGACCGCACGGTGGGAGGCCAGGTTGCACAGCGTGACCGAGGGGAAATCGCTGTCGGTGTAGCCGCGCCCGGGGCAGGGCAGCACGCGCGCCGAGGCGGCACGGTCGTCGGGCATCAGCGGGCGGCTCCAGTCGAGCAGTGCCTGCGGATCTTCGTCGGGCCAGAAGACCAGGTCGGGCAGATCGGGATGGCGCAGCACAAGGCGCCGTGCCCCCGGATCCAGTTCGGCGGTGATCGCCATGAGGGCCGGCGCCTTGGCCCCGCGCGAGAAATGGGCGCAGGGCACCCATTCGGACCCGTCGGCACCGGAGCGGTCGTGCGCGACGGCCCAGGTGCGGTCCCACGGGATCGTGGCGCCCGCGGTCAGGGTCACGCGCTCGAGCGGCTCGCGGCCGTGGGACTTGACCGGATACCGCCAGAGCGCGTTCACCCGGCTCATTTCTTCGTCTTCTCGTCTGCCGTCTTTCGCTGGAAGCTGGCCTTGATGTTGCCGAAGACGTCCGGCTTGTAGCCCTGGCTGCGCATGATCGCGTACTGCTGCAGGAACGTCAGCATGTTGTTCGCGATCCAGTAGAGCACCAGCCCGCTGGCGAAGTTCCCGAGGATGAACATGAAGACCCAGGGCATCCAGGCAAAGATCATCGCCTGCGTCGGATCGGTGGGCGAGGGGTTCAGCTTTTGTTGCAGCCACATCGACACGCCGAGAAGGATCGGCAGGACACCCAGAGAAACGATCCCCAGGATCGACCCGGGATCGGGCACGCCCCACGGCATCAGGCCGAAAAGGTTGAGGATCGACGACGGGTCGGGGGCCGACAGGTCGCGGATCCAGCCGATCCAGGGCGCGTGGCGCAACTCCAGGGTGACGAAGATCACCTTGTAGAGCGAGAAGAAGATCGGGATCTGAAGCAGGATCGGCAGGCAGCCGGAAGCCGGGTTGACCTTTTCGCGCTTGTAGAGCTCCATCATCTCTTTCTGGAGCTTCTGCTTGTCGTCGCCGGCGGCCTCCTTGATCTGCTCCATCTGCGGCTGGAGTTCCTTCATCTTGGCCATCGACGAATACGACTTGTAGGACAGCGGCAACAGGATGATCTTGATCAGCAGCGTCAGCCCGATGATCGCCCAGCCCATCGAGCCCGCGATGCCCAGCCCGTTGAGCGTGACGTTGAGCCAGTGCAGTACCGCGAAGATCGGCTTGGTCAGGAAGAAGAACCAGCCCCAGTCTATCGAATCCAGGAAGCGGACGACGCCGTCATCGTTCTGGTATTCGCGGATCGTGTCCCATTCCTTGGCGCCGGCGAACAGCCGGGTCCGGGTCTCGACCGACTCGCCCGGGCCGACGGTGCGCGTGGGCATCACCGTCTCGGTCTGGTAGATCTCGCGCCGCGGGTCGAACTTGGCGACCGACTTGAAGGACTTGCCCTGCTCCGGGATGAGCGTGGTCATCCAGAAGTGATCCGTGAAGCCGGTCCAGCCGTTTTCCGCCACGCGCGTCACCTCGGCGCGGGCGCCCTCGGCCGGGTTCATCTCGAAATCGGCCATGTCGGAATAGCCGGTTTCGGTCAGTTCGCCATCGCTCATGGCGATGAGACCTTCGTGGAGGATGAAGAAGTTCTTCAGGTCGGGCGGTTCGCCGTGGCGGGCAAGAATACCGTACGGCGCGAGCGCGGCCGGATTGTCGCCCGTGTTCTCCACGGATTGCGTGACGGTGAACATGTAGTCCTCGTCAACCGCGAACTCGCGTCGGAAAACAAGGCCGGCGCCGTTGTCCCACACCAGCGTCACCGGGCTTTCCGGGGTGAGCGGCCCGCCGTCCTCGACCTGCCAGACGGTATTGGCGCCCGGAACGGTATCCAGCGTCAACCCGGCACCGGGCGCCCAGCCGAACAGGGCGTAATACGGGTTGGCGGTGCCGATGGGCGAAAGCAGGTCGACGATGTCGGAATCGGATTTCAGCGTCTCGCGGTAATTCTTGAGAGACAGCTGGTCGATGCGCCCGCCCTTGAGCGAGATCCCCCCCTTCAGGCTTGCAGTGTCGATCTCGACACGCGGCGCGTCCTCTTTCAGCGTCTCGGCGGCCTCGGGCGCGGCCCCCTCGGCGTCCTCGGGCGGGGCGGCCACGGGGCCGGGCGCGGTGGCGGTATCGTCCGCCGTGGTGCTTTCACCCGCCGAGGTTCCATCCGGCGCGCGCGCGGTTTCCGGCTCGGGCGGGGGAAAGAGCACGAACCAGATCAGGATCACGAGGAAACTGAGCGCAGTCGCCAGGATGAGGTTCTTGTTCTGATCGTCCATCGCGGAAGGCCACCGGTGTTTGTGTTTCACGGGCCTTCAACAGAGTGCGGCTCCAAAGGTCAAGTGTGGAATGCGCGTGCCGGGTCGGGTGGCAGGACATGTCACTCCGGCTCAGCGGGCGTCCCGGCCGATCCGGGGTGGCGCCGAGATCGTGGCGTCATGGGCCCTTATCCAGTCGGCGGTCTGGTCGGCGGGCATGGGCCGGGCGATTCCGAAACCCTGTACGTGGCCGCAGCCCAGTTGGGCCAGCATGGCGTGTTCCCCGGCCGTTTCCACCCCTTCGGCAAGCGTGTCGAGCCCGAGGCGTTCGGCCATGACCAGGATGGCCGAGACCATGCGCTGCTGTTCGCCGTCGCGGTCGACCTTCATCACGAAAGAGCGGTCGATCTTGAGGCGCTGCACCGCGAACCGCCGGATCGCGGAGATCGAGGAATGCCCGGTCCCGAAATCGTCGAGGTCGATGCCGCACCCCAGCCGGGCCAGCCCGGCGATGTTGCGCGCGACCACGTCGTCGGGCGAGGTGGCGACCACGGTTTCGAGGATCTCCACCGCCAGCCGCCCGGGGGCGAGGTCGAACCTGTCGAGTTCCCATTCCACCTTGGTCACAAGCCGCGGGTTGTGCAGTTCCCCGGCCGCGAGGTTGATTCCCACGCGCGGGATGTCGAACCCCGCGGCATCCCAGTCCTTCAGGGCCTGAAGCGCGTTGAACAGCATGACATCCCCCAACCGCTCGAGTCCGCCCGACCGCTCGAGGATGGGCAGGAACGCGGACGGCGCGATCACGCCGCGTTCGGGGTGAACCCAGCGCGCCAGCGCCTCGAACCCGGTCAGCTGTCCCGTGTCGGTGGAAACCTGCGGCTGAAACCAGGGCTGTATCTGGCCGTTTTCCAGCGCGCGGCCCGCCTCGGTGATCTCGGGTGGCCCGGCGACGGTCCGCGCTTCGCTGCCGGGGGAAAAGGCCCGCACCGCAGCCGGTGCTTCGTGGCGGGCTGAATCCAGCGCCGTGCTGGCCGCCTCGATCAATGCCCGGCCATCGGGGGATGGCAGTTGCCCTGACAGGCAGAAACCCAGCGATACGGATATGTAGAGCGCCGCGCCGTCAAGCGTCACCGGCTCCTCCGCGGCGGCCTGAAGGCGCCCGCAAAGCGCGAGAGCCGCCCCGAGGTCGAGATGGCGCACCGGCGACAGGGCGATGCCGAAGCGGTGCGTATCGAGCATGACGACCGTGTCCGGCGCGCGCAGCACGGATTGGAACCGCGCCAGGAGCCGTTCGGCGACATCGTCGGCGGCGGCCTGTCCGTGCCGGTCGAGCAACGCGTCGAAATCGTCGATCTCGATCAGGAAGCACCCGGATTTGGACGCGCCGGCGCCATTGTCCGCGGGTCCGGTGTCCAGCGCCCGTTCCAGCAGTTCCTGTGCCGATACGGGGGCGGGCCGTGACGCGGCGGCCTGCTGGGCGCCAGGGCCCAGGCTGGAAACGGCCAGCAGGGCCGGCAGGCAGAGCGCGACAAGCAGCAACAATCCCTCGCCGCCCAACCAAAAGGCCGCAAGCGCCGCGGCGGGCGCGAAGGCCAGCCAATGCGGCCCCTTCAGCGCCGGAACCAGGCGCCGCTGGAGTATCATCCGAATGCCCCCGAGGCCCGATTTCATAGCCAGCCCTTCCAGTGGTTCGCCGGAAAGGCTAGTGCCGGGCATTCAACACGCGCTTAATGCGACTCCGAAGCCGTGCCCGGATTTTCCTCGAATTTTCCCGATTGACGCACGAGACCGGCAAAATCGAACAGTGCCGGATCCAGAAGGTGCGAGGGCCGGGCATTCATCAGCGCACGGAACATGACCTGCCGCCGGCCGGGGCTGTTGGCCTCCCAGCCATCGAGGATCGCCTTGACCTGCTGGCGTTGCAGCCCGTCCTGGCTGCCACACAGGTCGCAGGGAATGATCGGGTAATCCATCGCGCGGGCGAACCTCTCGCAGTCGGCCTCGGCGACGTGGGCAAGCGGACGGTAGACGAAGAGGTCGCCCTCCTCGTTGACCAGCTTGGGCGGCATGGTGGCAAGCCGCCCACCGTGGAAGAGGTTCATGAAGAAGGTTTCCAGGATGTCGTCGCGGTGATGGCCCAGCACGACGGCCGAACACCCCTCCTCGCGCGCGATACGGTAGAGGTGCCCGCGCCGCAGGCGCGAACACAGCGCACAGTAGGTGCGGCCTTCGGGGATCTTGTCCGTGACGACGGAATAGGTGTCCTGGTACTCGATCCGGTGCGGCACGCCCATGCGCTTTAGGAATTCGGGCAGAACGGTCGCGGGAAATCCCGGTTGCCCCTGGTCGAGGTTGCAGGCCAGCAGCTCCACCGGCAGCAGGCCGCGCCACTGCAACTCGTGCAGCACGGCCAGCATGGTGTAGCTGTCCTTGCCGCCCGACAGGCAGACAAGCCACCGCGCGCCCTTTTCGACCATGGCGTAGCTTTCCACGGCCTCGCGAACGTTCTGCACTATGCGCTTGCGCAGCTTCTTGAACTCGGTGGTCCGGGGCGCGCCGGCCAGCAGCGCGTGGATCTCGTCGGTTTCGTCGAACATCATGCGCGCTATCGCAGATTCCGCCCCGGCGGGGAAGGGCAAAGCGGTCACGGATCGTCGCGATCGGGCACCGGGTCGTGGCCGCAGCCGCCCCAGGGGTTGCAGCGCAGGATGCGTCGCAGCGCGAGCCAGCCCCCCTTGACGGCGCCGTGCTTTTCCAGGGCCTCTAGCGCATAGGCGCTGCAGGTGGGGTAATAGCGGCAGTTGTGCCCCACCCAGGGCGACAGGACCAGGCGGTAGGCGCGCACCGGAAGGGCAAGGACGCGGGCAAGCGGCGTCATTCCCGCCCCCCGTGCAGCTTCTCCAGCGCCTGTTCCAGGTCGCGCTTGAGCTTGTCGAACGGCCGCTCGGCGGTGGCGCCGGCGCGGCCGACAAGAACGTAGTCCCAGCCCGCGCGGCCGTGGCGGGGCAGCACCTCGCGGGCGGCGGCGCGCAGGCGGCGCTTGGCGCGGTTGCGCGCCACGGCATTGCCGACCTTGCGTGAACAGGTGAAACCGACGCGGATGCCGGCCCCGTCCTCCTGCGGTCGCCTGCGCCTGGCCTGCACCATCATCGACGGCGTGCCCTGCTTGCGTGCGCGGGCAGCCTGCAAAAAATCGCGGCGGGTCTTGAGGGTCGTCAGACACGACGAAACCGCCGGGGCGTGGTTCCCCGCTGCGGTGTCGGGGGCCTCCGGCGGCGTCATCTGTCCGATCAAGGCTGGCGCGTCAGGCGCTCAGT
Source organism: Roseovarius salinarum (assembly GCF_002834145.1). GTDB lineage: Bacteria > Pseudomonadota > Alphaproteobacteria > Rhodobacterales > Rhodobacteraceae > Roseovarius > Roseovarius salinarum. The sequence continues at coordinate 220,481 of NZ_PHNT01000001.1, forward strand.
GTCTTGCGACCGCGCGCGCGGCGCGCGTTCAGAACCTTGCGGCCGCCCTTGGTGGCCATGCGCGCCCGGAAGCCGTGGCGGCGCTTGCGGACCAGGTTCGAGGGTTGAAAGGTGCGTTTCATCGCTCCGACTCCGGTTCTTGCGGGTGACGCACGTCCGCTGGATGCGGGAATCGTGCCAACGCCCGGGAATGTTCGAAGCCCGGTCTATAGGCGCGCGCGCCGCGCAAGTCAAACCCGCGCCGGGCGTTTTGCAACAAATTTCCTTCCCACGGCCGGCCGGCATGTTACAGACTGCGGTGATGCGGCGCGGGTCATCACGGAAACCGTCACCGGCCATCAATCGCGCGTGAAGCACCTAGGCAAAGGGATGCCGGCCACGCATCTTGCGGTCAAACGCAATGGAGGCAGGCCAATGGACGACGTTTCCCGATGGAACAAGAGCATGTTTGTGCGACACGCGCCGCTGGCAATCATCATCCTTTTCGCGGTCGTGGGGTTTTTCACCCTGCGCGATTACATAACCTTCGACACGCTGCAGCAGCACCGCGAGGCGCTGCTGGATTTCCGTGACGCGAACTACGCAGTCATGGCGGCGGCCTTCGTGGCCACCTACTTCGTCATCGTGGCCTTTTCGCTGCCCGGCGCGGCCGTGGCCTCGGTCACCGGCGGCTTCCTGTTCGGGCTTGCCGTGGGCACGGTCTACAACGTGATCGGGGCGTCGCTCGGGGCATTCGCGATCTTCCTCGCGGCACGCTGGGGGCTGGGCCGGACGCTGGCGGCGCGGCTGGAGGCATCGGAGGGCACGCTCAAGCGGGTGCGCCAGGGCCTGCGCGAGCACGAGATCAGCGTCCTGTTCCTGCTGCGGCTCGTGCCCGCGGTGCCGTTCTTCGCCGCAAACCTGCTGCCCGCGTTGGTGGGGGTGAAATTCGTCAACTTCGCCATCACCACCGTGTTGGGCATCATTCCCGGCGCGATCGTCTTCACATGGATCGGCGTGGGCGTGGGAGAGGTCTTCGACCGCGGCGGGAAACCGGACATGTCGCTGTTGTGGGAGCCGCAGATCATCGGCCCGCTGCTGGGTCTGGCGGCACTGGCGGCGCTGCCGATCGTCATCAAGACGATCCGTGGCCGCAAGGATATCTGACCATGTCGCGCATCCGAACCGATCTGCTGGTCATCGGCGCGGGCTCGGGCGGGTTGTCCGTCGCCGCGGGCGCCGCCCAGATGGGCGCCGATGTCACCCTGCTGGAGGGCGGCAAGATGGGCGGCGATTGCCTCAACCATGGTTGCGTGCCCTCGAAGGCGCTTCTGGCCAGCGGCAAGGCGGCGCATGCCCTTGGCGCGGGAGAGGTCTACGGCATCGGCCGGGCCGTGCCGCAGGTGGATTACGCGGCCGCCCAGGCGCACGTCGCCGGGGTCATCGCCCAGATCGCGCCGCACGACAGCCAGGACCGCTTCGAAGGGCTGGGCGTGCGGGTGATCCGCGCGTGGGGTCGCTTCACCGGCCCGCGCGAAGTGGAGGCCGGAGGGCACGTGATCGTGGCGCGGCGCGTCGTGATCGCCGCGGGCTCGTCGCCGATGGTGCCGCCGATTCCGGGGCTGGGCGACGTGCCCTACCTGACCAACGAGACGATCTTCGACCTGCGCGAGCGGCCCGAACACCTGCTTGTCGTGGGCGGCGGGCCGATCGGTGTCGAGATGGCGCAGGCGCACAGACGTCTCGGCTGCCGCGTCACGGTGATCGAGGGCAAGCGCGCGCTGCCCGCGGACGACCCCGAAACCGCCGCCGTCGCGCTGGACCGTCTGCGCGCCGAGGGCGTCGAGATCGCCGAAGACGCGATGGTGTCCCGGGTCGGCGGCACCGCGGGCGAGATCGAGGTGGCCACGGAGGATGGCCGCCGCTTCACCGGCACGCATCTGCTGCTCGCCGCGGGGCGCCAACCCAACATTGACGGGTTGAACCTGCCGGGCGCAGGGATCGAGACGACACGCGCGGGCATCAGGGTGGACGCCCGCCTGCGCACCACGAACCGGCGGGTCTATGCCATCGGCGACGTGACGGGCGGTCTGCAATTCACCCATGTCGCGGGCTATCAAGCGGGGGTGGTGATCCGCTCGGCGCTGTTCGGCCTGCCCGCCAGGGCCGGAACCGCGCACATCCCCTGGGTGACCTACACCGAACCGGAGCTCGCGCAGGTTGGTCTGACCGAGGCGCAGGCGCGCGCCGCGCACGGCGACCGGCTGGAGGTCGTGCGGTTTCCCTATGCCGAGACCGACCGCGCCGTGGCGGAGCGAAAGACGGAGGGCCTCATCAAGGTCATGGTGCGGCGCGGCCGGCCCGTGGGCGTGTCGGTCGTCGGCGCGCAGGCCGGCGAGATCGCGAACCTCTGGGCCCTGGTGCTGGCCAACGGGCTGAAGATGAAACACGTGGCCGCCATGGTCTCGCCCTACCCGACGCTGGGCGAGATCAGCAAGCGGGCGGCGGGGGCCTATTTCTCGCCGAGGTTGTTTGATAGTAAACTGGTCAGAAGGGTCGTCAGGCTGGTGCAACGCTGGCTTCCCTGAAGGGATCGACACGGGCATGATGAACTCACTTTCCGGGCGCTTCCTCATACTCACCGCCGTCTTCGTGATGCTGGCCGAGGTGCTGATCTTCGTGCCCTCGGTGGCGCGTTACCGCGAGGACTTCCTGTTGTCGCGGCTGGAACGCGCGCAGATCGCATCGCTCGCGCTGCTTGCCGACGACATGATCGACGAGGAGCTCGAGGAGGAACTGCTGCGCAACGCCGGCGTCTTCAACGTCGTGCTGCGCCGCGACACCGCGCGGCAGCTGATCCTGTCCTCGCCCGTGCCGGGGCCGGTTGCCGCGTCCTTCGACCTGCGCGACGCATCTGCCATCCAACTGATCGGCGATGCCATGCGCCGCCTGGCCGATCCCGAGCCCGGGGTGATCCGGGTGATCGGTGAGCCGGTACGCGAAGCCGGCCTTCTGATCGAGGTCACGATGGAGACGCAGGCGCTGCGCGCCGCCATGATCGATTACGGTCTGCGCATCCTGATGTTGTCCCTGGTCATCTCGGTCATCACCGCCGGGCTGCTGTTCCTTGCCGTCCGGCGGTTCCTCGTGCGGCCCATTAAGCGCGTGGTCAGCCACATGCAGGCCTATGCCGCCGCACCCGAGGATGCGAACCGCATCATCGAGCCCGGCGCCGGCGTGACCGAGCTGCGCGAGGCGGAAGAGACGCTCAAGACCATGCAGACGCAGCTGACCACCGCGTTGCGGCAAAAGGAGCGGCTGGCCCAACTGGGCGGGGCCGTGGCCAAGATCAGCCACGACCTGCGCAACATCCTCAACAGCGCGCAGTTGTTCACCGACCGCATCGAGATGAGCGAGGACCCCGGCGTCAAGCGGCTGGCGCCCAAGCTGGTGAACTCGCTCACGCGCGCCATGCACCTGTGCGAATCCACGCTGGCCTTCGGCAAGGCCGAGGAACCGGCGCCGACGCTCAGCCGGTTCGCGCTGCAGGACATCGTGGGCGACGTGATCGAAAGCGAACGGTTGTCCGCCGGGGAGGCCGATATCCGCTTCGTCGAGGAGGTGCCGCCGGCGCTTACGGTCCGCGCGGATTCCGAGCAGCTCTACCGCGTCATCGCGAACCTGGTGCGCAATGCCCGCCAGGCCATCGTGGCGAGCGGGACGCCGGGCGAGATCCGGGTGCGGGCGCGCGAGGACGAGGCCAACTGGATCATCGAGGTTGCCGACAACGGCCCGGGCCTGCCGGAGAAGGCGCGCGACAACCTGTTCAAACCCTTCGAGGGCGGCGCCAGCAAGGGCGGCTCCGGGCTGGGCCTGACCATCGCGGCCGAGCTGGTGCGCGGCCACGGCGGGCGTCTGGACCTGGGCCGGACAGGCCCGGATGGCACGGTCTTCATCGTGACGCTGCCCAAGGGGGAACTCGAAACCGCCGCGTGATTTGGCACGGATTCCCCCTTGCAAAGCCCGCGGGCAGGGGATACACGCTCACCTCCACGGACCGATAGCTCAGCTGGATAGAGCACTTGACTACGAATCAAGGGGTCGGGGGTTCGAATCCTCCTCGGTCCGCCATCTTCCCGCATTTCAGGAAGGCCCAGGGTCCAGGACAAGGTGCGCGTGCGCCTCATTCCCGTGCGTTCTGCGCCAGTTCGGCCCGGATCGCGGCGTCGTGTTGTCCACGCCGCGGAGCAGGGCGAAGCTGTGTCCGCTGCCCGTCGAAGCGCGGGGCCGGGGCGGGTTGCAACGCGCCGTGGGCGTCCTGCCAGGTGCCGCGCGCGGCCATGTGCGGCTCTTCGCGGGCCTGATCGGGGGAAAGCACGGCGGCCACGCAAGCGTCGGAGCCGTCGAACAGCGCGGTCCAGTGGGCCCGGGGTTTCTCCGCGAAGATGCCCGCCAGCCGCGCGGTCTGCTGCGGCCATCGGGTGGCGTCGTGCTGCGTGGCGAACCCTGCGTCCTCCGCGAGCCCCATGCGCGACAGGAACTCGGCGTGAAACTGCGGTTCGAGACATTGCACGGTGACATGCCCGCCGTCCGCGCAGACATAGCTGCGCGACCACGGCGGCCCGTCGAGCAGGCTTTTGCCCCGCTCCTCGGTGAAATGCCCGGCCTGCCGCAGTGCCATGAGCAGCGCCATCATGTGCGCCGAACCGTCCACGATCGCCGCGTCCACGACGGTGCCCCGTCCCGTTCGCTGTGCCGCGATCATGCCGGCCAGCACGCCCGCCACGAGGTACAGCGCCCCGCCCCCGATGTCGCCCAGCAGGGTGGGCGGCGTGATCGGCGGGTGGCCGGGTTCGGAGGCGTACCAGAGCGCGCCCGAGGCGGCGACGTAGTTCAGGTCGTGCCCGGCGGTCTGCGCGCGTGGCCCTTCCTGGCCCCAGCCTGTCATGCGCCCGTAGACCAGCGCCGGGTTGTCGGCCCGGCACTCTTGCGGCCCCAGCCCCAGCCGTTCCATCACGCCGGGGCGGAAGCCCTCGATCACCGCGTCGGCCGTGGCGATCAGGGCGCGGGCGGTGGCAAGGTCATCCGGCGCCTTGAGGTCGAGCACGATGGATTTCTTGCCGCGGTCCAGCAGGTTTTCGTCCTCGGGCACGATCCCGTTGCCCCTGGGGCGATGCACGACGATCACCTCGGCCCCGAGGTCGGCCAGCATCATCCCCGCGAAAGGGGCGGGGCCCAGCCCCTCGATCTCGATCACGCGCAGTCCTTCAAGCATGCCCGGCCTTTCGTCGCATCACGGCGGTCACCCTAAGCGGCGCGAGAGGTGCCGGCCAGCCCTCAGTACCTGCGGTGCACGCGCCTGCGGCTGACGAGAGGACGTTTCCTCTGTTGCTCGCGCAGGAAGACGAACAGCCCTGCCCCCAGGATCAACAGGATACCGATACTCACCACCGTGTCGGGCAGGTCGCCCCAGATGGCCCAGCCCCACAGCACCGCGAGCGGCAGGCCCACGTATTCGAACGGCGCCACCGTGGCCGCGTCGGCGCTTCGGTAGGCCGCGCTGAGCGCGTAGCCGATGATCGCCGAGTTCAGCCCGAGCGCGGCGAACAGCCAGACGTCATTGCCCTCCGGCCAGGTCCAGGCGCGCAGCAGGAAGACCAGGCTCTCGTTCCGGATGTCTTCGGCGAAGCGGCCGTCGCCTGCGACGCTCCAGAATCCGAGGCTGACCAGGATGAAGACCAACTGGATGTAGACGGCCATCGCCGAGGCCTTGGAATTCACCCCCAGCTTCCGGGTGAGGATCTGGTTGATGGCATAGGTCAGCGCCGCAAGTACCGGCAGCAGGTAGACATAGACAGGAGCCAGCCGCTCCGCGCCGCTGGCCCATGGCCGGGTCATCACCACCACGCCCGCGAAGCCCACCACCACGGCGCCCAGGCGCAGCGGCCCCACCTTCTCGCCCAGGAAGGGAATGCTCAGAAGCGTGATCATCAGCGGCGCCACGAAAAAGATCGCCGTCGCCTCGGCCAGCGGCAGCACGGCCAGCGCGGCGAAGAACGTCATGTTGGCGATCGCCACCATCAACCCGCGCAACAGGTGCAGCCCCGGGGTGCGGGTGCGAAGGATGCGCCAGCCACCCTCGAGTTGCACGATCATCAGGCTGAAGACGATGCCGATGGCCGAGCGGGTGAACACCATCTGGTGCAGCGGGTAGCCGCCCGACAGGAACTTGATGAGCATGTCGTTGACCGAGATCGCCAGCATGCCCAGCAGGATGAATCCGATGCCGGTGGCCGGGTTCTGGGCCTTCGTCTGAACTGTCATGGGACGGATCCTTTCGAATCGCCCCTACCATGGGGGCACGCCCCGCGTCATGCCGTTTCCCGACGGGTCGGGCACTTGGCCGGGGCGCCGCGATCCACTAGGATGAATCCGGCGAACAGGGCGAAGGAACATTCCATGAAAATGAGTGGCGAACGCGAGATCGCGGCCGACCGGCAGACCGTCTGGACGGCGCTCATGCGGCCCGAGGTTCTGAAGGAATGCGTGCCGGGTGCGCAGGAGGTGACGGGTTCGCCCGAGGAGGGGTACGAGGCCACGGTCACGCAGAAAGTCGGCCCCGTGAAGGCCACCTTCAAGGGACACGTGACCTTTTCCGAGATGGCCGAGCCCGACAGCCTGACCCTGACCGGCGAGGGCAAGGGCGGCGCGGCCGGTTTCGCCAAGGGCGGCGCCGACGTGCGGCTCGAGGAAATCGAGGACGGCACGCGGCTGGTCTACGACGTCGAGGCGAAGGTCGGCGGCAAGCTGGCGCAGCTGGGCAGCCGCGTCGTCGACGGGTTCGCCAAGAAGATGGCCGACCAGTTCTTTGAACGTCTCGAGGGCGTGATCGAGGGGCCAAAGGAAGAGGACGAGCCCGAAAAGGCCGAGAAGAAGGGCTGGCTCAAGCGGCTGATCAGCTAGCGCCGGGGGGGGTCTGCGGTTTCTCCCTGTTCGCGGATCACCCGCGCGACGCGCGCCCCGATGGCGCGGCTGGCCTTCACGCTGGGGTGGATCATGTCCACCGCGTGGTAGGAGGTGTCGCCCTCGGGCACGAGGTCGGACAGCGACACGAAATGCACGCCCGGGTCGGTGCGGGCCAGTTGCGCCACGCGGCCCTCCAGGGCGTCGCCTTCCTCGCGGCAGTGCTCGATCGGGGATCCGGCGCCGGGGCTGCGCAGGTAGCCCACGAAGATCACCTGCGCGCCGCCCGCCCGCACGCGGCGGACGAACTCCGCGATCTCGCCGTCCTGCCCGTCGGCGGCGATGAGCCGGTCAAGCCTGCGGTGACAGCGCGAACAGCCGCAGCCCAGCCACAGGTCGTTGCCGCCACCGTTGACGATGACCCATTCCCAGTCGCCGGGGCGGTATTGCTTGGTGATGTTCAGCCCCGCCGCCCCGGAGATGGGCAACGCGTAGAGAAACCGTGCCCCCATCACGGCGCGGTCGGTGACCGGCTCTCCCAGGCGTTTCTCTACGGCGTGCGACACCGACTGCCCCGACAGCCCGTGCATGGCCATCAGGGAATCGCCAATCAGAAGGATGCGCGAGGTATCGTCCCGTGTCACGGGTTCGGTGCACCCCGCCAGCACCAGCATCGCGGCGGCAAGTCTGAGTATGGGGATCATTCCTGTTGTCCTGTGCGTGTCGCCTTGCAGGCAGTGTAGCAGCATTTCGGAAAGGGGAATGGCCTGCGCATGGCCACTTTCGGGCGATTTTCCGGCAAACGGAGCGGCGCACGAAAGGCGGCCCCGCGGTGATGCACAGGCGCCCCTGCGCAGACGGTGATTGCCCCGGCGGTCAAACGCAATAGGTTGGCGCGGAACGCGTGGAGGAACGGCAATGACGCCGATCGTCGAGGTCGACAAGCTGAGGAAAGTCTACGATGACGGGTTCGAGGCGCTCAAGGGCGTCTCTCTCGATATCCACAAGGGCGAGATCCTTGCCCTGCTCGGGCCGAACGGAGCCGGCAAGACGACGCTGATCTCGGCGCTGTGCGGTATCACAACGCCGACCGGCGGTGCGGCCCGCGTGGGCGGTCACGACACCGAGACCGCCTACCGCGCCGCGCGCAAGCTCGTGGGGCTGGTGCCGCAGGAGGTCGCGCTGGAACCCTTCGAGCGCGTTATCAACACCGTGCGGTTCTCGCGCGGTCTGTTCGGCCGGCCGCGCGACGACGCGCTGGTCGAGCGCACCCTGCGTGACCTTTCGCTATGGGACAAGCGGCAGGCCAAGACGATGGAACTGTCGGGCGGCATGAAACGGCGGGTGATGATCGCCAAGGCGCTGGTGCACGAACCGCGGGTCCTGTTCCTTGATGAGCCGACGGCGGGCGTGGACGTGGAACTGAGACGGGACATGTGGCGCGTGGTCGAGGGGCTGCGTGCCTCGGGCGTGACGATCATCCTGACCACGCACTACATCGAGGAAGCCGAGGCGATCGCCGATCGCGTGGCTGTCATCAACGCGGGCGATATCCTTCTGGTCGAGGACAAGACCGCGCTGATGCGCCGCCTGGGGCGCAAGACGCTGCGCATCGACCTCGACACCGCGCTCGACCGGGTGCCCGCCGCGCTTGACGGCTATGATCTCGAACTGGGCAGCGACGGTCGCTCGCTGACGTACCACTACGACACCTCCGGCGGCAACGGCACCGGGATCACCCGGCTGTTGCAGGCGTTGGCGGCAGAGGGAATCACGCTTTCGGATCTGCATACCCGCCAGTCCAGCCTCGAGGAGATCTTCGTCGACCTGGTCAAGAAGGGGGACGCGCGATGAACCTGCACGGGGTTCGAGCGATCTATGTCTACGAGATGAAGCGGTTCTTCCGTACGTTGATGGAAAGCCTGCTCTCGCCGGTGATCTCCACCTCGCTTTACTTCGTGGTTTTCGGCGCGGCCATCGGCAGCCGCATCGACCAGGTGGGGGGGGTGAGCTATGGCGCCTTCATCGTGCCGGGGCTGATCATGCTGTCGACCATGACGCAGGCGATCTCCAACGCCTCCTTCGGGATCTATTTTCCCAAGTTCATCGGCACGATCTACGAGGTCCTGTCGGCGCCGGTGAATTTCTTCGAGATCGTGCTCGGCTACGTGGGGGCCGCGGCCACGAAATCGCTTATGATCGGCTTTGTCATCCTGTTCACGGCAGGGTTCTTCGTGGACATCGAGATCCTGCATCCCGTCGCGATGGTCGCCTTCCTCGTGCTGACCTGCACCTCGTTCTCGCTGTTCGGGTTCATCATCGGGATCTGGGCGCAGAACTTCCAGCAGTTGCAGATCATCCCGCTGCTGGTCATCACCCCGCTGGTGTTCCTCGGCGGCTCGTTCTACTCGATCAACATGCTGCCGCCGGTCTGGCAGACGATCACCCTGTTCAACCCTGTCGTTTACCTGATCTCGGGGTTTCGCTGGTCCTTCTTCGGGCAGGCCGACGTCGCGGTCGGTTACAGTCTCCTCGCGATTGCCGGGTTCACGGGCCTGTGCCTGGCGCTCGTCTGGCTGATCTTCAGGACGGGGTACCGGATCAAGGCCTGAGCGTTGCGCGGCGTGACCTATTTGCCCGCGTTCGCGGAATTTGGCAGCGAAGGCCCCGGGGCGGGCGCGGGTGCCTTGCTTGTGCGGCGCCGCCGTCCTAAATCGGCCCCATGATCGAGCGGCTTCCTTTCCTGAACCTTGGCCCGAAGGTGGCCGTCATCCGTCTTTCCGGGGCCATCGGCACGGGGGCACGGGCCCACCTCAACGACGAGACGATGGGGCCGGTCATCGACAAGGCCTTCAAACGGGGAAAGCCGGCGGCGGTTGCGCTGGTGATCAACTCGCCCGGCGGTTCGCCGGTGCAATCGTCGCTCATGGCGGCACGGATCCGCCGGCTGGCCGAGGAAAAGGGCCTGCCGGTGCATGCCTTTGTCGAGGATGTCGCGGCCTCTGGCGGCTACTGGCTGGCCACCGCGGCAGACGATATCTGGGTCGATCACGGATCGATCGTCGGCTCCATCGGCGTGATCTCGGCGAGCTTCGGCGCACATGTGTTCCTGGCCCGCCAGGGGATCGAGCGCCGGGTGCATACCTCGGCGAGGTCCAAGAGCATGCTCGACCCTTTCCTGCCCGAAAAGGAGGAGGACGTCGCGCGCCTCGAAGGCATCCTGGAACAACTCCACGCCGGGTTCGTCGAGCACGTCAAGGCACGGCGCGGGGACCGGCTGACCGATCTGCACGATCTTTTCACGGGCGAGTTCTGGGCGGGCCGCCGCGCCGTCGAACTGGGGCTGGCAGACGGCGAGGCGCACCTTCTGCCCAAGTTGCGGGAGCTTTACGGAGACAATGTGCGGCTGTCCCACTACGGCCGGCGCCGGCCGCTGTTGCAGCGGCTCGGAATGACGCTTGCACAGGATGCGCTTGCCGCGGTCGAGGAGCGGGCAGGCTACGCGCGTTACGGGCTCTGACGTGATCGTCAAGATCGTCATTCTCTTTCTCGTTTTCATGGGCGTGATGGCCATGTTCGGCAAGCTGCGCTTTCCGGGGCAAAAGAAGCTTCAATCGGCGCGCTGCCCGCGTTGCGGCCGGTTCCGCATCGGCAAGGGACCGTGCAGCTGCGGCCGAAAGGGCAGGCGCAAATGATCGCCTGGCTGCTCGTGGCGCTGGGGCTGACGATCCTGCTGCTGGCGGGTGACGCGCTGGTGAAGGGCGCGGTGAACCTCAGCCTGAGGGTGGGCGTGCCCGCGCTGATCGTCAGCCTGACCATCGTGGCCTTCGGCACCTCGGCGCCCGAACTGCTCATTTCCATCAACGCGGTGCTGGAAAATCAGGCGGGCCTGGCGCTGGGCAATGTCGTGGGGTCGAACACCGCCAACATCCTCCTGGTCCTGGGCGTGCCCGCGCTGCTGTCGGGGCTGCACACCAGCGAGTGCGACAGCCGGAAGACCTATGTCTTCATGATCATCGCCTCGCTTCTGTTCGTCGGGCTGGCGTTCACGGGCGAGTTCGGGGCGCTGGAGGGCGCCGTGCTGCTGTTCGCCCTGGGCCTCGTGCTGCTCGACGCCTTTGTCGAAGCTGGAAGACATCGCCGCGCCACCGCCGAGATGCTGCTGGTCGATGCCGACGAGTCCGAGGGCGTCGAGGGCGCCGATCCGGACATGCCGTGGTGGCAGATCACCGTCTTTCTGGTCCTGGGGCTGATCGGCTTGCCGCTGGGGGCCGACATCCTCGTGGACAATGCCGCGATCATCGCGCGCCGCTACCACGTCACCGACTCGGTGATCGGGCTCACGCTGGTTGCGCTGGGGACCTCGCTGCCGGAACTGGCGACCACGGTGATGGCCGCGCTGCGCCGGCAGGCCGACGTCGCGCTTGGCAACGTGATCGGCTCGAACATGTTCAACCTCCTCGCGATCATCGGCGTGACCGGCCTTGTCGGCGTGATTCCCGTCGACCCCTCGTTCCTGCGGTTCGACCTTTGGGTGATGCTGGGGGCCTCGGTGCTGATCGTGCCCTTCGTGTTCCTCAAGATGGACATGAATCGCGTCTGGGGATTGCTCTTGACCGTCGGTTATCTGGTCTATGTCTGGCAGGTACTGACCTGACTGGAGGGATCGAATGACACGGGCACTCGTGACGGGGGCTGGCCTGAGACTGGGCCGCGCCATGGCCGTGGCGCTGGGCGAACGCGGCTTTGACGTTGCCGTGCACTTCGCGCGTTCGGCCGAGGCCGCCGAAACGACGGCGCGCGACATCCGCGCGCTGGGCCGCCGGGCCTGCACGCTTCAGGCCGACCTTCTGGACGAGTCGCAGGTATCGGGCCTGGTCCCGGCCGCGACGGAGGCCCTGGGCGGGCCGCTGTCCGTGCTGGTCAACAATGCCTCGATCTTCGAATACGACACCCTGCCCACAGCGACGCGCGAAAGCTGGGACCGGCATTTCGAAAGCAACCTGCGCGCGCCGGTGGTTCTGACGCAGGCCTTCGCGGCGCAGGCACCGGAGCCCGTGCCGGATGCCGCCGGCGAACCCGTGGCACAGGCTTTGGTCGTCAACATGATCGATCAGCGCGTGCGCAAGCTGACGCCCGAGTTCATGAGCTACACGCTGGCCAAGGCCGCCAAGTGGACGTTCACCCAGACGGCCGCGCAGGCGCTGGCGCCGGGCGTGCGCGTGAACGCGATCGGTCCGGGCCCGACGCTTCAGGGCCACCGCCAGAGCGAAAGCCACTTTGCGCGGCAGCGGCAGAACACCGTTCTGCAGCGCGGCGCCGGCCCCGAGGACGTGACGCGGGCCCTAGCTTTCCTGCTCGACTCGCCGGCGGTGACAGGCCAGTTGATCTGCGTGGACGGCGGGCAGCACCTTGGCTGGCAGACGCCCGATGTGCTCGGCCCCGAATAACGGGCGACGCGGTAGCAGGAAAGTTGTGCACGGGGCGAATGGGCGTCGTGATCGCGTTACAAAAACTTCAATATTTTCAGGCCTTTGTCACGGCACCATATTTTTATGATTTAAAATCAATCAGTTGCGATTCTGCCTATTTTTTAATCAAACCGGCGAAACAGGCCGGAATCAACGAGAAACCACCGCTTCGCGAAAGTTATCGGCAGGTTTATCCACAGGAATCGTGGAAAGGATTCCCCTTGAAACCGGCCCCCCGAGATTGCAGCCGGTGCCCGAGAATCATAAGTCAGACGCCATGACCGACCTTTCCTCAGAGCAGGCGCCGAAGAAGGGGCACGAGGTGATCCAGTCCTACCTGCGGACGCTGGACAGCTCGCCCGGTGTCTACCGGATGCTGGATGAGCAGGCGCGGGTCCTCTATGTCGGCAAGGCCCGCAACCTGCACGCGCGCGTTTCCAGCTATGCCCGGCCCACGGGCCACACGCCACGGATCGCCCGGATGATCCGCGAAACGGCCTCGATGATGTTCCTGAGCACCGCGACGGAGACCGAGGCGCTGCTGCTGGAGCAGAACCTCATCAAGCAGCTCAAGCCGCGCTACAACGTGCTTCTGCGCGACGACAAGAGCTTTCCGAACATCCTCGTGACCAAGGATCACGCCTTTCCGCAGATCCGCAAGCACCGCGGCGCGAAGAAGGACAAGGGTGCCTATTACGGCCCCTTTGCCAGCGCCGGCGCGGTCAATCGCACGCTCAACCAGCTTCAGAAGGTGTTCCTGCTGCGAAACTGCACCGACAGCACCTTCGAATCCCGCACGCGCCCCTGCCTTCTGTACCAGATCAAGCGGTGCAGCGGCCCGTGCGTGGGGCTCATCAGCGAGGAGGACTATGCCGCCTCGGTGCGCGATGCCGAACGATTCCTGTCGGGGCGCTCCACGGAGGTGCAGGAAAAGCTCAAGCAGCAGATGCATGACGCCGCTGACGCGATGGAATTCGAACGCGCCGCGGCGCTGCGCGACCGGATCAAGGCGCTCACGCAGGTGCAGACGGCACAGGGCATCAACCCGCGCACCGTGACAGAGGCCGACATCGTCGCCCTGCACCTGGAAAAGGGGCAGGCCTGCGTGCAGGTGTTCTTCATCCGCGCCGGGCAGAACTGGGGCAACCGCGATTTCTATCCGCGGGTGGACGCGGAGATGGAGGAGGCCGAGGTGCTCGAGGCATTTCTCGGCCAGTTCCACGACGGCAAGGAGCCGCCGCGGCAGGTGATCCTGTCGCACCCGATCGAGAACACCGACCTGATGGCGCAGGCGCTGTCTGACAAGCGCGGCCGCAAGGTGGAGATCCTGACCCCCCGGCGCGGGGAAAAGGCCGAGCTGGTGGACGCCGCCCTGCGCAACGCGCGCGAAAGCCTTGCCCGGCGCATGGCCGAAACAGCGACGCAGGCCAGGCTGCTGCGCGGGCTGGCCGAGGCATTCGAGTTGCCCGCGCCGCCGCAGCGGATCGAGGTCTATGACAACAGCCACATCCAGGGCGCGAACGCGGTGGGCGCGATGATCGTCGCCGGGCCCGAGGGCCTGATGAAGAACAGCTACCGCAAGTTCAACATCCGCGGCGACGATCTGACGCCCGGCGACGATTTCGGGATGATGAAGGAGGTCTTGACCCGACGCTTCAAACGCCTGCTCAAGGAGCATCCCGACCGCGAGGGCGGCCAATGGCCCGACCTGCTTCTGATCGACGGCGGCGCCGGGCAGGTCGGCGCCGTGGCCGGGATCATGGCCGAGTTGGGGGTCGAGGACATCCCCGTCGTCGGTGTGGCCAAGGGCGTGGACCGCGAACACGGCAAGGAGGAGTTCCACCGCCCCGGCCGGCGCCCCAAGGCGTTGCCGCACAACGACCCCGTCCTCTATTTCATCCAGCGCCTGCGCGACGAGGCGCACCGCTTCGCAATCGGCACGCACCGGGCCAAGCGTGGCAAGGCAGTGGGTGCCACCCCGCTGGACGAGGTGCCGGGCGTGGGGGCCGCGCGCAAGCGCGCGCTGCTGTCGCACTTCGGCTCCGCCAAGGCCGTCAGCCGCGCCAACCTCGCCGATCTCAAGGCGGTCGATGGCGTGTCAGAGGCGCTTGCCGAACGTATCTATGCGTTCTTCCATGACCGCGCCTGAGAACGGTGTCGCACGGAGTCGGGCACGACGTTGCGTGCCCACTTTCCCGCGCCCTGCGAACAGGCTAGGAAAGGGGCGATGAAGTGGACGCTGCCCAACATCCTGACGATTCTGCGCCTGCTGGCGGCGCCGGGCGTGGCGGTGATGTTTCTCTATTTCACGCGGCCCTATGCCGACTGGTTCGCGCTGGTGCTGTTCCTCGTCGCGGCGATGACCGACTGGTTCGACGGCTACCTCGCACGGGCGTGGAAGCAGGAAACCAAGATGGGCACCATGCTGGACCCCATCGCCGACAAGGCGATGGTGGTGGTCGCGCTGATGGTGATCGTGGGGTATTCCAGCATGTCGCCCTGGCTGGTGCTGCCGGCGACGGTGATCCTTTTCCGCGAGGTCTTCGTGTCGGGCCTGCGCGAATACCTGGGCGACGTAGCGGGCACGCTGAAGGTCACGAAGCTGGCCAAATGGAAGACCACGGCGCAGATGATCGCGATCGCGGTGCTTTTTGCACAGGGCGTCTTCGAGCACTATCTCGTGGCCAGCACCGAGGGCATGGACCAGGCGATGGTCGACGACATTCTCTCGGGCCGCGAGGAGGACCTGCACGGCCTGCGCTGGAAGCTCGACGGCATGATCTGGAGCGGGCACCTCGGGCTCTGGCTGCTGTGGCTGGCCGCCGCCCTGACTTTGCTCAGTGGCATCGACTATTTCCGCAAGTCGGTGCCCTATCTGAAGGATGACGCGTGATGGACGTTCTGTATTTCGCCTGGGTTCGCGAACGCATCGGAGAACCGCGCGAGCACGTCGAGACGGGCGCGCGGACGGTGCGTGAGCTTGTCGAGGAACTGCGCGGCCGCGAAGACCGCTATGCCGCCGCCTTCGCCGATCTCGACGCGCTGCGCGTGGCCGTCGACCAGGAACTCGCCGATTTCGACGCCCCCCTGAAGAACGTGCGTGAAGTTGCGTTCTTCCCGCCGATGACCGGAGGCTGAGGATGCGTATCAAGGTCCAGAAGGCGCCCTTCGACCTTGGTGGCGAAGTGAACGCCTTTACCGCGCGACAGAACAACATGGGCGCGGTCGTGACGTTCACCGGCATCGTGCGCGACCTCGAAGCCGGGCGCCTCGAGGCCATGGAGATCGAGCATTATCCCGGGATGACGGAAAAGGCGCTCGGGCAGATCGCGCGCGACGCCACGGACCGCTGGAGCCTGGGCGACGTCCTGATCATTCACCGCTTTGGCCGGCTGACCCCGCAGGACATGATCATGATGGTCGCGACCTCGGCGCCGCACCGCGCGGACGCATTCCAGGCCGCCGACTTCCTGATGGATTACCTCAAGTCCCGCGCGCCGTTCTGGAAGAAGGAAGTCACCGACGCCGGCGCCGATTGGGTCGAGGCCAGGCAGGCCGACGAGGCCGCGCTGGACCGCTGGGGCTGAGGCCCGCGTGCCACCCGCGCCTCACTCTGCGCGCGCCCGCATGCGATCGAGTTGCGCGCGGAGTTGTTCGGCCTCGTGACGCGCTTCGCGCAGACCGTCCATCGTCGCCTTCAATTCGGCCTCCGTCTGCGAAAGCTGGTTCGTCAGCTCGGCCTCGCGCTGCTGCATGTAGGTGATGGCCTGGTCGCG
Source organism: Roseovarius salinarum (assembly GCF_002834145.1). GTDB lineage: Bacteria > Pseudomonadota > Alphaproteobacteria > Rhodobacterales > Rhodobacteraceae > Roseovarius > Roseovarius salinarum. The sequence continues at coordinate 236,670 of NZ_PHNT01000001.1, forward strand.
CGTTTCCTCCGCCTCGTGCAGTTCCTGCGCCATCTTCTCCAGTTCGCCAACGTCCGATTTCGACACGCGGATGAAGCGGTGTATCAACCAGTTGGAGAACCAGCCAACACAGAAGGCCACGAAAAGCACCACGGCCGTGGCGACGATAAACTCAGTCCTGTTCATCGGTGTTGTCTTCCTGTTCTGCGTCGGCGGCGCCATCCTGGTTCGCGTCCGTGGCGCCATCGCCGGTTTGTGCGGTGCCGTCCGCCGGTTCCGCGGCGTCTGCCGCCGCTTCCTCCTTTCCGGGCTTTCCGGTGTCGGAGTCGTCGGCTTCCGCGACGGACTCGGGCCGGATCAGCCGGAATTCGATCCGGCGGTTCGCCTCGCGCCCTTCCTCGGTATCGTTATCGGCGATCGGTTGCGATTCGCCATAGCCCTTCGCGGTGAACGACGATGTCAGCACCCGCCGCGCGCGCAACGCATTCAGAACGGCCTGCGCGCGCGCCTGCGACAGCTGCTGGTTCATCACCTCGCGGCCCTGGCTGTCGGTGTGCCCGCCGATCTCCATGCGGATCTCGCCGCATTCCTTCAGGATCTCTGCGATTTCGTTCATGACCTTCTTGCCATCGCCCCCGATTTTCGCCGAGCCGGGTTCGAAGCTGATCTTGCTGTCCTCCTGGGCGGCCTTGATCCGGCTTTCGCACTCCTCGGGTGTGGGCTTGCTGGCCACGGGGTCGAGCTGTTCCTCGTAGGTCACGTCAATGGAGAACTGCGCGCCTTCGCCCAGCTTGTCCGACAGGAAGCCGGCGATGCGCGCCCGTGCGTCCTTCTGGCCGGTGTCGCCCGCGATGCGCAGGCTGTCGGGCGTGATGGTGACCGCGCCGTTGGACAGGTGCGACAGCGCCTCGATGCCGGCCATGACGCGCAACGGCCAGTCCGACGGCAGGTCCTCGTCCACGCGCACGGTGTTGTGCACGGAATCGGCAGAGAACCTGGCCTTGGACAGGCTTTCGACCGCGCGGCGGGACCGGGCGCCGGGCAGACGCCCGCGCAGCTGGACCAGCCCCTCGGGTGACAGCGTCGCGGTGAACTCGGGGGCGCCGCCCGCCTCTTCCTCGTCCGGTGTTTCGGGCAGCACGGCGTGAAGCGCGAAAACCTCCGGCAATTCGTTCTCCAGCCGGCCGACGACGCTGTCGAACCGCTCCTGCGGCGTGCCGCGCTGCGCCAGCAGGCTGATGTCGGCGTCCGAGAACGTCACGCTGCCACCGCCGAGGTCGGAAAGCGCCGAGATGGCCTGTTCCACCGCGGTCGCCCATTTCGGCGAGGGCACCCCAAGGCCGACGGTGCATGCGTTTTCGCCGTCCTCCTCCATCCCGGCGGCGCGGGCGGCGGCCAGTATGCGCTCGCGGGCCGCTTCGGTATCGGCCGAGCAGGCGTCGAACCGCGCCTTCCCGTCCTCGATAAGAAAGCGCAGCGTGAAGGGCGTGATCACCGGCCGCGGCGCCGAGATGTCGAGCGCGAGGCCAACCTCGGCAGGGGCAAGGCGCGACAGTGTTTCCTCCATCTCGCGCTTGGCCCGACGGCTTTCGGTCATCGCGGTCACCTTGACCCGGTCTGCATCGGCCGAGATCTTGGCCCGCTCCAGCTCGGCCAATGCGCGGATCGCGAAATCGAGCGTGTCGCTCCAGGTGTCCGGTCGCGCGTAGTCCGCGGTCTCGAGCAGGTCGGTGATCTCTTCGTCCGGCGCCGCCTCGGCGATGCGCCCGGTCAGCGCCGCGCGGTCGGTGTTCCCGGGAATCAGCCCGATCAGGGAAACCCCGCTTTCGTTTCGCAGGATCTCGACCGAGAAGCGCGGTGGTGCGATGTCCTCTGCCTCGGCCACGAGCATCTGGTCGATCAGGCGGGCGGCGTCCACGACCGATCCGGCCGCCGACAGCGCGTTGAAGCGCGCCGCTTCGGACGGTGCCGTGCCGGCGAGAAAGACCTGCAACCCGTTGGTATCGACCGTGACCCATTCCATGCCGCGCCGCACGAGTTCCTGCCGCACGACCGATTTCGACCCCTGTTCGACCGCCGAGACGGCATACCCGGCGGCGACCAATGACAACACCGCGGCAACCAGGAAGGCGGCGGCGACCGGGACGATCGAGGAAAGGCGCATGGATTTGGCCAACTTCTTGCTGTTCTGGCTCCGTCCGACTGTTTAGGCCCAGCAGGAGGCGAGTGCAATCAGAGCAGCAGCGCGACGGCGAAAAACGGCAAGGGGATCAGCCCGGCATCGCGGTTCGAGCGGAACAGCGAAAGCAGGCGCCTGTCGTCGTCGGGGTCGAACCGGGTCAGTTGCCAGTGCAGGTGCCAGCCCATCACGAGCGGCCCGGCCAACGCGACCAGCACGGCCAGGGGCGACGCGTGGCCCAGCCCGGCCGACAGCACCGCCAGCCCCATCAGCATCACGGTCGCCACAAGGAAGCGACGCAGCCACCGCGGCGTGCGCGCCCCGAACAGGCGGGCCGTCGATTTCACCCCCAGAAGCGCGTCGTCCTCGGCGTCCTGATGGGCGTAGATCGTGTCATAGAACAGGGTCCACGCGATCCCGGCGAGGTAAAGCACCACCGCCGGCCATTCCAGCATGCCCGTATGCGCCGTCCATGCCAGCAGCGCCCCCCAGTTGAACGCCAGCCCGAGAAAGACCTGCGGCCACCAGGTGAACCGCTTGGCATAGGGGTAGACCGCCACCGGCGCCAGGGCCAGCACGCCGAGCACGATGGCCCCCACCCGGAACGTCAGCAGGATCAGGAACGCCAGCAGGGCCAGGAAGGCCAGCCAGATCAGTGCCTGCGTCACGCTCACCTGCCCCGAGGGGATTGGCCGCGCGGCGGTGCGTGCCACGCCCACGTCGATGTCGCGGTCGGTGATGTCGTTCCAGGTGCAGCCGGCGCCGCGCATCAGCCATGCGCCGACGCCGCAGCCTGCGAAGATCCACAGATCGTGCCATTCCGCGCGGCCGTCGTGGAGCATGCCCAGCAGCAGCCCCCACCAGCAGGGCAGAAGCAACAGCCATGTGCCGATGGGACGATCCGCGCGCGCCAGCCGCAGGTAGGGGCGCATCGCCGCGGGCGCGCGGGTGTCGACCCAGTTCCCGGTCACGGCGTCGGCGACGATGCCGCTGTCCTCTGGTGTCCGGTTGTCGCCGGTCATATGGTGCCCTCATGACGGCTGGGAAGATAAGGCTTTATGTAGAGCACCCGCTGGGGGAAGGGCAAACGGTTCCGCTCGACGGCAAGCAGGCGCACTATCTTTTCGGGGTGATGCGGCGCGGCCCGGGCGATGCCGTGGCGCTTTTCAACGGGCGCGACGGCGAATGGCAGGCCGAGGTCCGTGATGCGCGCAGGAAGGCGGGCACGCTGGTCTGCCGCGGGCAAAGTGCGCCGCAGCGTGACCCGCCCGACCTGTGGCTGCTGTTCGCACCGATCAAGAAGGCGCGCACCGATTTCATCGTCGAGAAAGCCGCCGAGATGGGGGCGTCCCGCATCCTGCCCGTGCAGACGGATTTCACCAATTCCGAACGCATCCGGCAGGACCGGCTGCAGGCCCACGCCATCGGGGCCGCCGAACAGTGCGGCGGCACCTACGTCCCCGAGGTCGGTCAGTTGCAAAAACTGGATGCCGTTTTGGAGTCATGGCCCGACGGGCGCCAACTGATGTTCTGCGACGAGGTCCTGGCGGGTGGCGCAGCCACCTTGCCGCGTGATGCGGCGGGCCTGCCGTGGGCCATCCTGATCGGCCCGGAGGGCGGGTTTTCGCAGGCCGAGCGCGACCGCCTGCGCGCGTTGCCCTTTGCCCATGCCGTCAGCCTCGGGCCGCGCGTTCTGCGGGCCGACACCGCGGCGGTCGCCGCGATGACCGTCTGGCAGCAGGCGCTGGGGGACTGGGCATGAGTTTCATTCGCCCGGAGGCGCGGGCGGCACTGCTGCGCTGGCGCGAAGCCCTGGTCGCGGTGGGTCTTTTGGGCGTGGGGCTATGGTGGGTCGTCGTCGGCGCGGGTGCCCTGCGCATCGTGGGCGCGGCACTCCTCGTTGCCGGCACCGGGCTTGCCGCCGCGGGCGTGCAGCGCGCGCGTTTTCGCACCGGAGGTGCCGGGCCGGGTGTCGTCCGTGTGGACGAGGGGCAGATCGTCTATTTCGGGCCGGTCACGGGCGGGGCAGTGGCGCTGTCGGAAATCACCGAGATCTCGCTTGACCGGTCCGGGCGCCCCGGACACTGGGTGATCGCGCAGCCCGGCCAGCCCGACCTGTGCATCCCGCTGAACGCGGAGGGCGCGGACGCGCTGTTCGACGCCTTCGCTAGCCTGCCGGGCCTGCGCACCGACCACATGCTGGCCCGGATGCGTGATACCAGCAGCCGGACGGAGAGGATCTGGGTCCGTGACACCGATCAGGCCACCGCCCTGCCGAAGCGGTGACCGCCGGATTGACACCGGCGGCGATCGGCGCAAGTAACGGACCGTCACGGGCGCGCGGCAAGACAGGAGGCCCCATGTCCATTCCCCAGTCCGGCGGCGGGCCGATCGAGAGCCGCGCGCAATTGGCCGAATACCTCGAAAGCGGGTGCAAGCCGCGCGAGCAGTGGCGCATCGGCACCGAGCACGAGAAGTTCGGCTATTGCAAGGACGACCACCTTCCCATCACCTACGAAGGTGAGCGCAGCGTGCTTGCCGTGCTCGAAGGCTTGCGGGATCTGCACGGCTGGACCCCGCTGGAAGAAGACGGCAAGCTGATCGGGCTGGAGAAGGCCGGCGCCAACGTGAGCCTGGAGCCCGGCGGGCAGCTGGAGCTTTCGGGCGCGCCGCTGGAGAACATCCACGAGACCTGCGAGGAGGTGAACGCGCACCTCGCCGATGTGAAGGACATCGCCGACAAGGTCGGGGTGGGGTTCATCGGGCTGGGCGCGGCGCCCGAATGGACCCACGAACAGATGCCGCGGATGCCCAAGGGCCGCTACAAGCTGATGACCGACTACATGGACCGGGTCGGAACCATGGGCAAATCGATGATGTATCGCACCTGCACGGTGCAGGTGAACCTCGACTTCGCCTCCGAGGCGGACATGGTCAAGAAGTTGCGCGTCGGGCTTGCGCTGCAGCCGGTGGCAACCGCGCTGTTCGCCAATTCACCGTTCTTCGAAGGCAAGCCCACGGGCTTCAAGTCCTGGCGCGCCCGCGTCTGGCGTGATCTGGATTCCGACCGCACGGGCATGCTGCCCTTCGTGTTCGAGGACGGTTTCGGCTTCGACGCATGGGTCGACTACGCACTGGACGTGCCGATGTATTTCGTCCACCGCGACGGTGTCTACCACGACGCGCTGGGCCAGTCCTTCCGCGATTTCATGAAGGGCGAGCTGCCCGCGCTACCCGGCGAGGTGCCCTTGATGTCGGACTGGGCCGACCACCTGACCACCATCTTCCCCGAGGCGCGGATCAAGAAGTACATGGAGATGCGCGGCGCCGATGGCGGGCCGTGGCGCCGGCTGTGCGCGCTGCCCGCGCTCTGGGTGGGGCTGCTTTACGACGCCAACAGCCTCGATGCCGCCTGGGATCTGGTGAAGGGCTGGACGGCGCCGTTCCGCGAGGCATTGCGCATCGCCGCCGGGGAAAGCGCCCTGCAGGCCGAGGTCGACGGTTTGCGCATGCAGGAGCTGGCGGCGCAGGTGCTGGAGATCGCCGAGGCCGGTCTCGGGGCCCGGGCACGCGCCGGCGGCGGCGGCATGATCCCCGACGAGACGCATTTCCTGGGCACGCTCAAGGAAAGCGTCGAAAGCGGCCAGGTTCCGGCCGACGAGTTGCTGGCGCGCTACCATGGCGAATGGCAGGGCGACCTGGGCCGTATCTACGCGGAATATTCCTACTGAGACGGGATCACGACTTCTGACCGATTTTCGGCTCGGTGCCTGCGCGCAGGCGCGTGATGTTCTCGCGGTGGCGCAGCAGCACGAGCGCCGCCAGCACCACGCCCAGCAGAACCATGCCGCCGAAGCCCTTGACCAGCATCCACAGCGGCGCGCTGACCGCCGCGGCAAGCGCACCGGCCGAGGAGATGCGCGTGATCCCCGCGGCCGCCGCCCATGTCGCGCAGCAGGCCAGCCCCACCGGCCAGGCCAGCGCCAGCACGAGGCCAAGGAACGTCGCCACCCCCTTGCCGCCCCTGAAGCCCAGCCAAGCCGGGTAGCAATGGCCGAGGAAGGCGGCCAGCCCGGCGACCTGCGCGGCATCCCCGCCGGCAAGCGCGCGCGCCGCCAGCACCGCGACCGCGCCCTTGGCCGCGTCCAGCAGCAGGGTCGCGGCCGCCGCGGCCTTGGACCCGGTCCGCAGCACGTTGGTGGCGCCGATGTTGCCCGAGCCGATCTCGCGCAAGTTGCCCAGCCCCAGCAGCTTCGACAGAAGCAGGCCGAAGGGCACCGCGCCCAGAAGATACCCGAGCACGGCCCAGAGGATCAGACCTGCGGCGGAGGTCTCCAGCGCGGGCATCAGGCGGCCCCCCCGTGCACGCAGGTGCCCGCGACATAGGTGGCCAGCACGCGCCCCTGGAGGCGCTGGCCGTCGTAGGGCGTGTTCTTGGATTTCGAATGCAACGTCCACCGGTCGAGCACGAAGGGCTTGTCCGGGTCGAACAGCACCAGGTCCGCGGGGGCGCCCCGTGCCAGCCGGCCGCAATCCAGCCCCAGCCGCCGCGCCGGGTTCAGCGACAGTGCCCGGAACAGCGCGGGCAGCTCCAGCTCCCCGGCGTGATAAAGGCGCATCGCCGCCGGCAGGAAGGTTTCCAGCCCCACGGCGCCGCTGGCCGCCTCCTCGAAGGGCAGGCGCTTGCTTTCCTCGTCCTGCGGCGTGTGCATCGAGCTGATGATGTCGATCAGCCCGTCGCGCACCGCGGCGACGACCGCCTGGCGATCGTCCTCGGATCGCAGGGGCGGCTTGACCTTGAAGAAGGTACGGTAGTCCGCGACGTCCAGCTCGTTCAGCGTGAGGTGATGGATCGACGTGCCCGCGGTGATGTCAAAGCCGTTGTGGCGCGCGCGCTCCAGTGCGGGCAGGGCGCGCTGGGTCGTGATCTGGTCGGCGTGATAGGCCGCGCCTGTCATTTCCAGAAGCGCGATGTCGCGGTCCAGCCCCATGCGCTCGGCCATGGGTGACACCGATGGCAGGCCACGCAGGCTGGCCACCTTGCCAGAGGTCGCTGCCGCCCCCGCCGAAAGGCCCGGTTCCTGCGGGTGCGCGATGACAAGCGCGCCGCAGGCGCGGGCGTAGGTCAGCGCGCGCGACAGCACCTTGGTGTCGGTCACGACATGATCGCAATCGGTGAAGGCGACGGCGCCGGCGTCCATCAGGAACCGGATCTCGGTCATCTCGCGCCCGTCCCGCCCCTTGGTCAGCGCGGCCATGGGCAGCACGTTCACCGGCGCGGCGGCGTTGGCGCGGCGTTCGACGAATTCCAGCGTCTCGGGGCTGTCGATCGCGGGAAGCGTGTCGGGGCGGGTGGCCATCGTCGTCACCCCCCCGGCGGCCGCGGCAAGGCCCGCCGAGCGGTAGGATTCCTTGTGCCGTTCGCCCGGCTCGCAGACCTTCACACCGATATCGACCAGCCCCGGGGCAAGGCAGTGGCCGGCGCAGTCGACCGTCTGCCCGGCTTCCGGCATGTCGCTGCCATGCCCGGTCGCGCGGATCGTGCCACCCTCGGCCAGCAGCCAGCCCGCCGCGTCGGTCCCCGCCTCCGGGTCGATCAGCCGGGCGTTGATGAACAGGGTTGATCCCTGTGCCCCCTCGGGCGTGCACTTCGGATCGTCATGCGCCATCTTGGCCGTCCTTCCCCTGGTCGCCGGCCGGGCCCGGCGGCGCCCGATTTTCGAACCGGCCCATGTAAATGAAAACCGCGGCGCTGGCCAGCAGGATGAGGTGTGTGGCGCCCAAGACCAGCAGGCCCCGCGGCTCATTCACATCGCCGGCCAGAACCTCGTGCACCAGGTGGATCCCGGTGATGATGACCAGCGTCGCCGCGATGCGCGATTTCACCGGCTGGAATTCGTCGCTGTAGGCAAACATCCCGTCCTCCGGCGCGTCCTGGCGCGTCGCGGCGACGTAGGCATTGTAGCCCGAGACCATGACCATGACGATCAGGTTGGCGATGAACACCATGTCCAGCAGGTCCAGCACCAGCAGGATGGTCTTGTCGCGATCGAGGAAGTCGAGGGTGATCACGGCCTCGCCCAGCGCGTAGAAGAAACTGGCACTGAGCACCAGAAGCGCAAGCATCAATCCGAACAGCAGCGGCACCTGCAGGATGTGAATGCCCAGCACCCCGCGGCGCAACAGCCGCCGGGCCCGCCGGCCGTGCCCCTTGTCGTCGCGGTCCGGCCGCGTCATCGGTCCTCCTCGCGCAGCGTGCGCATCTGTTCGGCCACGTCCTTCGCGTCGGCGATGCGTTCGAACCCGATGGGGGTGACGCGGATACGCCCGCTGTCGGTGCGGGTGCGCCTTTCCGCGAACCAGACGTTCGCGGGGGCGCCCTCGGTCAGCACCAGCGGCGCGTCGCTCTTGACCGGCCAGGATTTCAGCCGCTTGCCCAGCACCGGAAGGTCGGTCGCGATGAAGGCGCGCCGGTTGGTCAGGGTATACCACGTCCGCCGGCGGCGCAGCCGTGTCCAGAACGGCTGCACGCCGACGATCGCGAGGCCCAGCGCGACGGGCACCAGCGTGTAGGGCCACAGCGTGATGTCCAGCTCCACGCGTCGCAGCACGGAGAACTGGATGACGCCGATGGCGACGAGAATCAGGCCGAACACGAAAAAACCCTTGCGCTCGGGCGGGAACACGAGGCGCGTGTCGGGCCGCCCCTGCCAGAGGATGCGCTCGCCCGGCTCGAGGATCTCGTCCCAGTCCTTCGCGTCGGTCATCCCCGCCCCCCGGCCATGGCCCGTTCGATGGCGGCGCGCGTGGCGTCCCGGTCGGGCTGGTATTTCAGCAGGTGCTTGTCGCCGCCGCGGGTGACGACCTGCACCGCGCTGCCCAGCGTGCGGATCATCTCGATCTCGCCCAGCCGGATGGCCCGGCCCTGCGGCCCCAGAAGGCGCCGGTCGGTCAGGTCCCAGCGCACCTGCAACTCGTCGGAGGCGAGGTAGAAGGCGCGCACCGCGATCGCCGCCAGTCCGCCCACGGCCCCCGTCCAGACATGCGGGTTGCCGATGGCCCAGAGGATGGCCATGCCCGCTGCCATGGCGAGCGCGGCAAGCCACGCGTGATCGCGCCAGTAGGTCGCCCGGTCGGGGTGGAAGCTGGCGGTCACGCGTTCGCCGTCGGCCAGCGGGGTGGTGGGTGTCAGCGCCTCGGTCACGCGGCCAGCCCCGCGACGACCAGCGCCAGCAGCAAAAGCACCGCCAGAGCCGCGAGGATGACGGGACGCCACCGGATGCGATGATCCCCGCCGGCGCCCGGGCCGGATGGCGCCAAAGTGCCGCGCGCGCCACCGGCCGGCAGCGGTTCGAACTTCACGCGGTCGCCCTCTTCGAAGAAGGTGCCGACCAGCCGCAGCGGCGCGCGCGGCGTCAGTGTTTGTGCCTGCCCGCCGAACGCGCGCGAGGGCAGCACCAGAACATGCCCGCGCAACGAGTCCAGGCGCGCCTTCATGTCCGCCAGCTGGTTGTCGGGGATCCGGTGCCCCTCGGACAGATATGCCGACAGTCCCAGCCCGGCGAGGTCGTCCAGCGCGATCACCTCCACCTGATCGGGGTCGAGGTGCGCCGAGCCGAGGGCGTCGCGCAGCGGCCATGCGTCGTCCTGCGGTTCGGCGAAGGCGGACACGTCCTCGGCCGGCAGGTCGATGGCAAAGACCCGCACCGTGCCGTGTTCGCCCGGCTTGACCTCGACCGTCTCGCTCACACCATGACCCCCTCGGCGGGCGCGCGCAGGTTGCGCGCCAGAAGGTCCATCGCAGCCATGCGCACGGCCACGCCCATCTCGACCTGCTCCTGGATGACGCTGCGGTTGATGTCGTCGGCCAGTTCGCCGTCGATCTCAACGCCGCGGTTCATCGGGCCGGGGTGCATGACGATGGCCTCGGGCGCGGCGAAGGCCAGCTTCTCGGCGTCCAGCCCGTAGCGGAAGTAGTATTCGCGTTCGCTGGGGATGAAGCCGCCGTCCATCCGCTCGCGCTGAAGGCGCAGCATCATCACCACGTCGGCCCCGCGCAGGCCCTCGGCCATGTCGTCGAAGACCTCGACGCCGAAGTCGCGGATGCCCGCCGGCATCAGCGTGGGCGGCCCGATCAGCCGGACGCGGTTTTCCATCTTGCCCAGAAGCAGGATGTTCGAACGTGCGACACGCGAATGCGCGATGTCGCCGCAGATCGCGATGTTCAGGCGGTGCAGCCGTCCCTTGGCCCGGCGGATCGTCAGCGCGTCCAGAAGCGCCTGGGTGGGATGTTCGTGCCGGCCATCGCCGGCGTTGAGGACCGCGCAGTTGACCTTCTGCGCCAGCAGGTCCACCGCGCCCGAATGCGGGTGGCGGACCACCAGAAGGTCCGGGTGCATCGCGTTGAGCGTCATCGCCGTGTCGATCAGCGTCTCGCCCTTCTTCAGTGAACTGGCCTGCATCGCCATGTTCATCACGTCCGCCCCCAGCCGCTGGCCCGCGATCTCGAAGCTGGCCTGCGTGCGCGTGGAGGCCTCGAAGAACATGTTGATCTGCGTGAGCCCCTGGAGCGCCTCGGCATGCTTTTCCGGGCGCCGGTTGAGGTCGACGTACTGGTCGGCAAGGTCGAGGACCGTCGTGATCTCGGACGGGGCGAGAGGTTCGATCCCCAGAAGATGGGCGTGGGAAAAACTCATCCGGGCCTCCGATCCGCTCACCGCCGCTTATAGGAAGCGTGGCGGCCCGGGGCAAGCGGTCGTGCGCCCGCAGGCCGCTCAGGTGAAGCGGTTGTCGCGGGGGAAGCCGCGCGGGGCCATCCGGCCCGCGGTGGCGCGCTTGCCCAGCCACTCGGTCAGGTCCGTCTCGGTGCGCGTGCGCCCGGCCGGGTCCTTCCAAGACAACCCCTCCGCCAGATCGAAGGTGGTCACGTCCGACAGCCCGCCGTCCTTGTAGCGTTGCAGCCGCACGCCCTTGCCGCGGGCCATCTCGGGCAGTTCGTCGACGGGGAACACCAGCACCTTTCGGTTCTCGCCCACCACGGCGACGTGATCGCCCGTCACCGGCTTGCATATCTTCGCGCGCGCGTCGCCCTTGAGGTTGAGCACCTGCTTGCCTGCCCGCTTCTGCGCCACGACCTCGTCCTCGGAAACCAGGAAGCCGTCGCCTGCGTCCGATGCCACCAGCAGCTTGCGGCCCGGGCGGTGGATGAAAAGCTCGACGATCTCCGCCTCGTTGGGCAGGTCCGTCAGAAGGCGCAGCGGCTCGCCCATGCCGCGCCCGCCCGGCAGGTTGGCGGCGGGAACGGTGTGGAAACGCCCCGTCGACGCGAAGACCAGCAGCCGATCCGTCGTCTCGGCGTGGAACATGAAACGCGGGCCGTCGCCGTCCTTGAACTTGAGCTGGCGGTTGAGGTCGATGTGCCCCGTCATCGCCCGGATCCACCCCATCCGCGAGCACACCACGGTGATCGGTTCGCGGTCTATCATGGCCTCCAGCGGGACATCCTCGGCTTCCACGGCCTCGGCGAAGCGGGTGCGCCGCGCACCACCCGGATCGTCCTTGCCGAAGGTCTTGCGGACCTCCCTGAGCTGTTCGGCCACGCGGCGCCACTGCAGGTCCTCGCTGTCCAGCAGGTCCTCGAGGTTCGCGCGCTCCGCCATCAGGTCGTCGCGTTCCTTGATGAGCGCCATTTCCTCCAGCCGGCGCAGGCTGCGCAGGCGCATGTTGAGGATGGCGTCCGCCTGCACCTCGCTAAGGCCGTCGCCGCCCTCGGCCGGCGGCGGGGACACGTAATCGTCTTCCGAGGTGGCACGGGTGAAATCGCGCCCCCAGTCCTCGCGCATGAGCGCGGCCTTCGGCGCGTCGTCGTAGCGGATGATGTCGATGACGCGGTCGAGGTTCAGGAAGGCCACGATCAGCCCTTCCAGCACCTCGAGACGATGGTCGATCTTCTCGACCCGGTGGCGCGCGCGGCGGATCAGCACCTCGCGTCGGAAATCGAGGAAGGCGCGCAGAACCTGCTTGAGGGAACAGACCCTCGGCGTGACGCCGTCGATCAGCACGTTCATGTTCAGCGGGAACCGGACCTCCAGGTCGCTGTTGCGGAACAGCATTCCCATCATCACGTCCGGGTCCACGTTGCGCGACCGCGGCTCCAGCACCAGCCGGATGTCGTCGGCGCTTTCGTCGCGCACGTCGGCAAGCACGGGCACCTTCTTGGTCTGGATCAGTTCCGCGATCTTCTCGATCAACTTGGATTTCTGCACCTGGTACGGGATCTCGGTGACCACGACCTGCCACTGGCCGCGCGGCAGCTCCTCGCGCTCCCACTGCGCGCGCAGCCGGAAACTGCCGCGGCCTGTGCGGTAGGCCTGGGCGATCGTCTCGGCCGGCTCGACGATCACGCCGCCGGTCGGGAAATCCGGGCCGGGTATGTGGTTCAGCAGCGTGTCGTCGCGCGCGTCCGGCGTCTTGATCAGGTGCAGACAGGCATCCACCAGTTCGACGATGTTGTGCGGCGGGATGTTCGTGGCCATGCCAACCGCAATGCCGCTGGCGCCGTTGGCCAGAAGGTTCGGGAAGCGGGCAGGCAGAACCACCGGTTCGGTCAGCGTGCCGTCGTAGTTGGGCCGGAAATCGACGGCGTTTTCGTCCAGCCCTTCCAGCATGGCCTCTGCGACCGCCGTCATCCGCGCCTCGGTGTAGCGGCTGGCGGCGGGGTTGTCGCCGTCGATGTTGCCGAAGTTGCCCTGACCGTCGACCAGCGGGTAGCGCACCGCGAAATCCTGCGCCAGCCGCGCCATCGCGTCGTAGATCGCCGCGTCCCCGTGGGGGTGGTAGTTGCCCATCACGTCGCCGGAGATCTTGGCCGACTTGCGGAACCCGCCGGTGGACGCGAGGCGCAGCTCGCGCATCGCGTACAGGATGCGACGGTGCACGGGCTTGAGCCCGTCGCGCGCGTCCGGCAGCGCCCGGTGCATGATGGTGGACAGGGCATAGGTCAGGTACCGCTCGCCGATCGCGCGGCGCAGCGGTTCGGCCGTCGGCGCGGGCAGGTCGCCGTTTTCGTCCAGCAGGTCGGTCATGGCCGGGTGATAGCGACGGCGTGGGGGCAGGACAAGCACATTGACCGGGCCTGTCCCCGTTCCCCCTGAACTGGCCGCACGAATCGTGTAGGCTCCGGTTTCTTGCCGCGACGGCGGCGCTGGGGGAGACGCGGGATGTGGCGCTTCATCGTGGTGGTTTTCGGCTTCCTGGCGCTGGCGTTCTATGAACTCAGCGGCGGGGCGGATTATGCCCCGCGGCCCAATTCCCTTCAGGTCCGCGCGGAGATCGGCAATGTCCGGCCGCAGGCGCGCCCCGGAAGCACACGGCCAAACAGCGCCGGCGGCGATATGCCCGATGCGCCCGCGAAGGCGGCTGGCACCGATGGAAAGCCCACACGTGTCTCTGTTTCCCTTGACTCGTCCGACGACGCGCCCGGGGGCGGGGCGGAGGCATCCACCGGGCCGCCGGATATCCCTGCCGATGCCGAGATTCGGCGGGTCAGCGACATGTCCACAAACCTGCGTGACGGTCCTGGCATCCTTTTCCCGCGGATCGCCGTGGTCGCGCCGGGCTCGGAAGTGGCGGTGATGGACGATCCGGGCGGCGACTGGCTGCGGCTGCAGGTGCTTGCGACGGGCCGTGTGGGCTGGGTGCCGCGCTGGACGCTTAAGGTGCCGGCAACGGCGACGGAGCCGCCGAACTGATTGCATCGCGACCCGGCCCGCGCCATAGGTCGGTCATGACCAAACCCGCGATCCTCATCACCGGGTGTTCCTCCGGTATCGGGCTCGACGCGGCCCACAGGCTGCGCGCCCAGGGCTGGCGTGTCTTTGCAAGCTGCCGCAAGTCACGCGATTGCGACCGCCTGCGCGCGCAGGGCTTCGAAAGCCCGCGCCTGGACTACGCCGACGAGGACAGCATCGCCGAGGCGGTCGATCAGGTCCTGTCCGCGACCGGCGGACGGCTGGACGCGCTGTTCAACAATGGCGCCTTTGCCTGCCCGGGCCTTGCCGAGGATGTTCCGCGCGGTGCCCTGCGCGAGGTGTTCGAGGCCAACCTGTTCGGCTGGCATGACCTCACCCGTCGGGTGATCCCGGCGATGCGGGCGCAGGGGCACGGGCGCATCGTGCAGTGTTCGTCCGTGCTCGGGCTCGTGGCGATCGGTTGGCGCGGCGCCTATGTCAGCACCAAGTTCGCGCTGGAGGGTCTGACCGATGCGCTGCGTATCGAGATGCGCGGCACCGGGATTCACGTCGTGCTGATCGAGCCGGGGCCGGTGACCTCGAAGATCCGGCAGAACGCCATCCCGCAATTCGAGCGCTGGATCGACTGGCAAGCCTCGGCCCGTGCCGACGATTACCGCGAAAGGCTGATCCCGCGCCTTTACGCCGATTACACCCCCGACCGGTTCGAACTGCCGCCCGCGGCGGTTTCGCGCAAGCTGATCCGCGCGCTGGAGAGCCGCCGGCCAAGGGCGCGCTACTATGTCACCACGCCGACCTACCTGATGGGGACGCTGCGGCGCATCCTGCCGACGCGCGCGCTGGATTGGGTTATCTCGAAGGGCTGATTTGTCAGAAATCGCTTTCGCTTTTCGCGGTCGGCCCGCTACATGAGCGGAAGACACGTAACGCAGACACGGGAAGGCGCATGGCAGACGATCCTCTTTTCATCATCGTGGTGGTCGCCTGCGGTGCCGTTGCGGCCATCCTGATCTTCGGTATCGGGACGTTCGGCCGCGGCGGTGAATTCAACCGCAAGCATGCCAACAAGATCATGCGCTGGCGCATCGGCGCGCAGTTCGTCGCCGTTCTGCTGATCCTGCTTTTCGTCTACATCCGCAGGCAAGGGGGGCAATGACATGGTTGTGCTCAACAAGATCTATACCAAGACCGGCGATGCCGGTGAAACCGCGCTGGGCAACGGTGCGCGCGTGGCCAAGCATGCGCTGCGGGTGGAAGCCTACGGCACGGTCGACGAGGTCAACGCCACCGTGGGGCTGGCCCGGCTGCAAGCCACCGGCGAGACGGACGCGGCGCTCGCGCGCATCCAGAACGACCTGTTCGACCTCGGGGCCGACCTGTGCCGCCCCGATCTGGCCAGCGACGCCGAAGCCGAGTACACCCCGCTGCGTGTCAGCGACGGCCAGGTCGCGCGGCTGGAATCCGAGATCGACGGGATGAACGCGGTGCTCGAGCCACTGCGCAGTTTCATCCTTCCCGGTGGCAGCGCGCTGGCGGCGCATCTGCACATGTGCCGCACCGTCGCCCGGCGGGCGGAACGCCTGACCGTCGAGCTGGCCACCACGGAAGAGGTGAACCCGGCCGCGGTGACCTACCTCAACCGGCTGTCCGACTGGTTCTTCGTGGCCGGTCGTGTCAGCAACGACAACGGCAACGACGACGTGCTCTGGACTCCCGGGGCCAACCGATAGCCCGCGAGAGGCAATCTTTCCGACGCGACGTCGCCGGGCGCAAAGGTGACGATTTTGCCCTGTTGCGCCCCAGACGAAGGCGATATGAACGCGCAAGAGAGTTCGGGAGAGTCGGTGTCGGCTCTTCGCCAATTCAAGGGAGACCATGCAAATGAAGGTGCTTGTGCCTGTCAAACGCGTGATCGACTACAACGTGAAGGTCCGCGTTAAGGCGGATGGCAGCGGTGTCGATCTGGCCAACGTGAAGATGTCGATGAACCCCTTCGACGAGATCGCCGTCGAGGAGGCCATCCGCCTGAAGGAGGCCGGCAAGGCCGAAGAGGTCGTCGCCGTCTCGATCGGCGTGAAACAGGCGCAGGAAACGCTGCGCACGGCCCTGGCGATGGGCGCCGACCGTGCGATCCTGGTCACCGCGGCCGATGACGTGCATACCGACATCGAACCGCTGTCGGTTGCGCAGATCCTGGCCAAGGTTGTCGAGGAAGAGGAGCCCGGCCTCGTGCTGTGCGGCAAGCAGGCCATCGACAACGACATGAACGCCACCGGGCAGATGCTGGGCGCGCTGCTGGGGTGGAGCCAGGCGATGTATGCCAACAACATCGACATCGAGGGCGACCACGCCGTCGTCACCCGCGAAGTCGATGGCGGCCTGCAGACCATCAAGGTGAAGATGCCGGCGATCGTGTCCACCGACCTGCGTCTCAACGAGCCGCGCTATGCCTCTTTGCCCAACATCATGAAGGCGAAGAAGAAGCCGCTGGACGAGAAGACGGCCGAGGACTACGGAGTCGACGTCACCCCGCGGCTGGAGGTCCTCAAGACCGAGGAGCCGCCGGCGCGCAAGGCGGGCGAGATCGTGGGCTCGATCGATGAACTTGTCGAGAAACTCAAGGAAGCGGGGGCTGTGTGATGGCTGTTCTTCTTCTTGCAGAAGTCAATGACGGCGAACTGTCGTGGGATGCCACCGCCAAGGCCGTGGCCGCGGCGAAGGAACTGGGCGATGTGACCGTGCTGTGTGCCGGCGCGACCTGTTCTGCCGCCGCCGAAGAGGCCGCGAAGATCGAGGGCGTGGCCAAGGTGCTCTGCGCCGAGCACGACCTTTACGGTCACCGCCTGGCCGAGCCGGTGGCGCGCCTGATCGCGGACCTGGCTGCCGACTATGACCACGTTGTCGCACCGGCCACCACCGACGCCAAGAACATCCTGCCGCGCGTGGCCGCGTTGCTGGACGTGATGGTGATAACGGATGTCTCGGGTGTCGTGGATGCCGACACCTTCGAACGGCCGATCTACGCCGGCAACGCGGTGCAGACCGTCAAGTCGCGCGATGCCAAGAAGGTGGTCTCGATCCGCACGGCCAATTTCGACGCGGTGGGCGAACAGTCCGCGGCCTCGGTCGAGACCGTCGACGCCGCCGCCGACCCGGGCCTGAGCGAATGGGTCGAGGACAAGGTCGCCGAGTCCGACCGCCCCGAGCTGACGTCGGCCGGGGTCGTGGTTTCGGGCGGCCGTGGCGTGGGCTCGGAAGAGGACTTCCAGCTCATCGAGAAACTGGCGGACAAGCTGGGCGCGGCCGTCGGTGCGTCGCGCGCCGCGGTCGACTCGGGATTTGCTCCCAACGACTGGCAGGTGGGCCAGACCGGCAAGGTGGTGGCACCCGACCTCTACGTTGCGGTGGGCATCTCGGGGGCCATTCAGCACCTGGCGGGAATGAAGGACTCCAAGGTCATCGTCGCCATCAACAAGGACGAGGAGGCACCGATCTTTCAGGTCGCCGACTACGGCCTTGTCGCCGACCTGTTCGAGGCGGTCCCGGAGATGACCGAGAAGCTCTGACGCCGCGGCGTGTCGCGGCACATCTTGCACGGATTGGAAAGGCCTGCCGTCCGGCGGGCCTTTTCACGTTCGCCCGGCCAGCTCCGAGACGACGGGTGCCAGCGCCACGGCCGTTTCCCGGTGAACGGCCGGGCCGGGAAGGCGCGCGGCGATCGGCGCCTCGACCGGCCCGAAAACCATGCCGCGTGTGCCGTCGGCGCGGGCTGGTTCGCTCGGGCAGACCGTGACGACCGAGGCCGCCTTCTCGCGTAGCGTTTCGACCATCTCGGCCGTGACGAACGCCGGCGCCGCCCCGGCCTCGGCGGGGCCGCTGCCCGGATCTGACGCCGGCCCCGGCCGGGTCTGCATCCAGAGCAGGACCGTCGGCACGCCGATCCGTTCGATCAGTTGTTTCATGCGCACCACCCAGGCGGTTTCGAGTTCGTCGCGCACCATGCGGAACCGTTCCGGGGAGGTCGCTTGAAGCCGTGCCAGGAGATGACCAGTGAAGTGGACCTCGGTGAAATCGACGTCCCGGAACACCGTCTGCAGCAGGTCCGAGGCTTCGACGAAACGATCGTTGCGCCGGGGATGCACCGTGTAGAACCGGTTCGAAAGGTTCGTGGCCGGCGGCAGTTGCAGCACCGCCAGCCGCGCGCCGCCCGCAGCGCCGATGAGCTCCGAATCGTTGAGGAAGACGTCGGGGCCGGCCTGCGCGCAGCCGAAATTCACGCATTTCACGCCCGTGGCCTCTTCCACCAGGGCGGGAAAGGGACGCGCCACGAAGCGGCCGTAAGTTTCGATTCCCCCGAGAAATGCGGCGTAGCATCCGTCCAGCCGGCGGCGCGGCCCGCGGAACAACAGCCGGGACTTGCCGTACCGGCACGGCAGATAGTCGAGGGACGCCCCCGAAAGACGCTCGTAAGCCATTTCACCCACCATGAATTATTCACCCGTCGCCGAGAGTCGGGGCGCGGCGTTGCCAAAGCCCTAAAGCGTCAATTCGTTTCGATCTTTAAGCGGCGCGCCCCCTTGCGGCCCGGCGGGCGGCGGGCCTATGGTTGCCGCGCACAACGACGGGGGCAGGCGCATGGACATCCGGAAAATCGGCGTCGTCGGCGCGGGGCAGATGGGCAACGGCATTGCCCACGTGATGGCGGCCGCGGGCTACGAGGTTCTTCTCAACGACGTCAGCCAGGAGGCCCTGGACAAGGGCCTGGCCACGATCCGCAAGAACATGGAGCGCCAGGTTTCCAAGGGGAAACTCGACAGGGGCGTCATGGATGCCGCCCTCGCGCGGATCACGCCCACGCTCACGCTGACCGATCTTGCCGCGACCGACATGATCGTGGAATCGGCGACCGAGCGCGAGGAGATCAAGCAGGCCATCTTCGAGGAACTCGTGCCGCACCTTGAGCCGCACACGATCCTGACCTCGAACACCTCGTCGATCTCGATCACCCGGCTCGCCAGCCGCACCGACCGCCCCGGCAAGTTCATGGGCTTTCAC
The DNA here is from genome assembly GCF_002834145.1 of Roseovarius salinarum. Classification (GTDB taxonomy): domain Bacteria; phylum Pseudomonadota; class Alphaproteobacteria; order Rhodobacterales; family Rhodobacteraceae; genus Roseovarius; species Roseovarius salinarum. Next base: position 255,633 of record NZ_PHNT01000001.1, read on the forward strand.
TTCATGAACCCCGTTCCGGTGATGCAGCTCGTGGAACTGATCCGCGGCATCGCCACCGACCGGGAAACCTATGACATCTGCCTGGGCGTGGTCGAAAACCTGGGCAAGACGGCCGCCAGCGCCGAGGACTTCCCGGCTTTCATCGTCAACCGGATCCTCATGCCGATGATCAACGAGGCCGTCTACACGCTCTACGAGGGCGTGGGCAACGTCCGCTCGATCGACCGGTCGATGAAGCTGGGCGCCAACCACCCGATGGGGCCGCTCGAACTGGCGGATTTCATCGGGTTGGACACCTGTCTTGCGATCATGAACGTGCTGCACGACGGGCTCGCGGACACGAAATACCGCCCCTGTCCGCTGCTGACGAAATACGTCGAGGCCGGTTGGCTGGGCCGCAAGACGGGGCGGGGCTTCTACGACTACAGCGGCGAGACGCCGGAACCGACGCGCTGAGGCGGCGCCGGCGAGAGGGGGCGCTGCCCCCTCGGCCTTCGGCCTCACCCCCGGAGTATTTCGACCAAGGTGAAGACCGGGGCCGCGGTTGCAGCCCCCGTCCCGGCGCCGGCCTCAGCCGATGGCGGCGGCCTTCACGTCCTCGTCGATGTAGGGGACGTATTGCTCGAAGTTGTCCGCGAACATCTGGACCAGCTTGGCTGCCTGGGCGTCGTAAGCCTCGGGGTCTTCCCAGGTGCGGCGCGGGTCGAGCAGAACCTCGGCGACGCCCGGCGCCTCGACGGGGACGTCGAACCCGAAGTTCGGATCCTTGCGGAATTCCACGTCGTTGAGCGAGCCGTCGAGCGCGGCGCTGAGCAGGGCGCGCGTGGCCTTGATCGGCATGCGCGAACCGGTGCCGTAGGCGCCGCCCGTCCAGCCGGTGTTGACCAGCCAGCAGGTTGCGCCGTGCTTGGCGATCTTTTCGCGCAGCAGGTTGCCGTAGACCTCGGGCCGCCGCGGCATGAAGGGCGCGCCGAAACAGGTGGAGAAGGTCGGTTCGGGCTCGGTCACGCCGCGCTCGGTACCGGCGACCTTCGACGTGAACCCGGACAGGAAGTGATACATCGCCTGCGCCGGCGTCAGCCGCGCGATCGGGGGAAGCACGCCGAAGGCGTCACAGGTCAGCATGATGACGTTCTTGGGGTGCCCGCCGAGCGCGGTTTCCGAGGCGTTGGAGATGTAGTGGAGCGGGTACGCACACCGCATGTTCGCGGTCAGGGAATCGTCGTCGAAATCCAGTTCGAGCGTGTCCCGGTCATAGACCATGTTCTCGATCACCGTGCCGAACTTCTCGGTCGTCGCGTAGATCTCCGGCTCCGCCTCGGGGTCGAGGTTGATGGTCTTGGCGTAACAGCCGCCCTCGAAGTTGAAGGTGCCGCGTTCGGACCATCCGTGCTCGTCGTCACCGATGAGCACCCGGGCAGGGTCGGCGGACAGTGTCGTCTTGCCGGTGCCCGACAGCCCGAAGAAGATCGCCGTGTCCACCGGGTTGCCCTCGGCGTGGTTGGCCGAGCAGTGCATCGGCATGATGCCCTTTTCGGGCAGGAGATAGTTGAGCAGCGTGAACACCGATTTCTTGTTCTCGCCGGCGTATTCCGTGCCGCCGATCAGGATCATCCGTTTTTCGAAGTTCAGCGCGATGACCGTTTCGCTGCGGCAGCCGTGCTTCTGCGGGTCCGCCTGGAAGCTGGGGCAGTTGATGACGGTGAAATCGGCGATGAAACCGTCGAGCTCCGCACGCTCGGGACGGCGCAGCATGTGGCGGATGAACAGCCCGTGCCATGCCAGTTCGGTCACCATGCGCACGTTGATCGCGTGCTTGGGGTCGGCACCACCGACGAGATCCTGCACGTAATAGTCGCCGCCCTTCATATGTTCCAGCATGTCCGCGTAGAGAGCATCAAAGCCTTCGGGCGACATTTCGGCGTTGTTGTCCCACCAGATGTCGCCCGCCACGCCCGGCGTATTGACCACGTGCTTGTCCTTGGGCGAGCGGCCGGTGAACTTGCCGGTCGAGACCAGGAATGCGCCCCCGCGACCGAGGCTGCCTTCGCCGTTCTTGAGCGCGGCCTCGATCAGGGCGGGTTCGATCAGGTTGTAGTAGACATTGCCCAGTTCCCCGATGCCCTGGTCCTCGAGCCGGAATTTCGGGTTCACTCGTCCAAATGTCATGGTCTTCAAGCTCCTGGTAGCCGCGGGCGTCGCGGCGGGTTTCCTTGCGTTCCGGCGCCGTGCGGCACGTGCGCCGGACGGGCTCGGCGGCCCGGATGGACGGGTCTTAGCATGACGCTTCCGCGGATTAACAGGACGCATCCGCACAGTTAGCGCAACCACCTGAACGTTAGCGCAACCAACGCGCATTCCGTTGCCCCGCGAATCGCCGGGCAGCCGAAATCCGTGGCAATTCAATCATTTCTAAGGGAATTCTGCGCCAACTTGGGGTGCGCTTCCGGCGATTCGCAGTTTTGGATTGATTGTAAAGGGTGAAACAGCGCATAATGCGCGAAAAAACAGGCACCAGAGCAGAATAGGAAATCACGATGTCAAAGATCGCCCTTGTGGACGATGACAGGAACATCCTGACGTCCGTCTCCATGACCCTTGAGGCAGAGGGGTTCGAAGTCGAGACCTACAACGACGGCCAGCAGGCCTTCGACGCGTTCAGCAAGAGGCTTCCCGACATGGCCGTGCTGGATATCAAGATGCCGCGGATGGACGGGATGGACCTGTTGCAGCGCCTTCGCCAGAAGTCTGCCATTCCCGTGATCTTCCTGACCTCGAAGGACGAGGAGATCGACGAGGTTCTGGGCCTGCGCATGGGCGCCGACGACTATGTGAAAAAGCCGTTCTCGCAGCGTCTGCTGGTGGAGCGTATCCGCGCGTTGCTGCGCCGGCAGGATGCTATCGCGGGCGATCTTCCCCCCGACAGCGAGGACACCAAGGTGATCGAGCGCGGCGCGCTGCGCATGGACCCGCTGCGCCACGCCGTGACCTGGAAGGGAGAGGACGTCTCGCTCACGGTAACGGAATTCCTCTTGCTGCAGGCGCTCGCGCAGCGCCCCGGGTTCGTCAAGAGCCGCGACCAGCTGATGGATGTCGCCTACGACGACCAGGTCTATGTCGACGATCGCACGATCGACAGCCACATCAAGCGCCTGCGCAAGAAACTCAGGTCCGTCGATTCCGAGTTCTCGGCGATCGAGACGCTCTACGGCATAGGCTACAGGTACAACGAAGAGTAGATGGCACTTGCCGAGAGAACGGACGTGCGGGACACAAGGACGCAGGACAGCGGGGACGTCGTCCTTGGGGACGATTTCGTGGCGCCCGACAACATCGTCGAGGACGAGTTGCGTGAGCGCCGCGAGAACCGCGGTTTCATCTCCCTGCGCGCGTCGCCTCTCACCCGCAAGATCATCACGTTCAACCTGATCGCGCTGAATGTCCTGGTCGCCGGCATCCTGTATCTGAATGCGTCGCGCGACGGGTTGGCGCTGCAACGCGCCAATGGCCTCGTGGGCGAGGCCGAACTGGTCGCCGACGTGCTCGAGGCGCAGATGCCGGCCGGTGCGCCGGTCAACCTGATCACGGGCGACGGGGCCGACGTCGGCCGCACGCTCGAGGGGCTCGATATCCGTTCGGGTGTCGAGGTTTTCGTGTTCGACGACCGCGGCACGCTTGCCGGCCACCGGGTTGGCGGCACCGCCGGGCGCGGAATGGCCTACGATCCCCGCCCGACCGTCATCACCGACGCGCTGAGCGCTGCCTGGGCCTGGATCTCCAGGCCTTTCTCGTCCGATGAGGGCGACCGGCCACCGCCCTCGGTCGAGGAACAGGCCCGCGCGCTCGTTGCCGATACCGTCGCGCGTGGCACGCAGGTTGCCGGCGATGGCGACGGCCGGTCTGCGTTCGTCGTCGCCACGCCCGTGGAACACGAGGGCAAGGCAATCGGCGCCGTCACGCTGGCCAGCACGTCGGGGGAGATCGACAATCTGGTCCGCGCCGAACGTGAACGCGTCCTGCAGATGTTCATCATCGCGACGCTGGTGTCCATCGGGCTCAGCCTGATCCTGGCCTCTACCATCGCAAACCCGCTGGCCGATCTCGCCTCCGCGGCGGAAATCGGCGGCAACCGCGACCGGTCCCGGCGCGGCAAGGGGCGGGTGCGGATCCCGGACCTGACGGCACGCCCCGACGAGATCGGCCGCCTGTCGGGCGCGCTGCGCGGCATGGTGGCAGCCCTATACCAGCGCATCGACAGCAACGAGCAATTCGCCGCGGACGTCGCGCACGAGATCAAGAACCCCCTGGCATCTTTGCGCTCCGCGGTGGGGACAATGCGGGTCGCCAAGAAACCCGAGCAACGCGAGAAGCTGCTCGACGTGATCGAGCACGACGTGCGCCGTCTGGACCGCCTGGTCAGCGACATCTCGAATGCCTCTCGACTCGACAGCGAACTGGTCAAGGAGGAACAGGAGGCCTTCGACCTGCTGAACATGCTGCGCGGCCTGACCGAGTACCTCGGCGACGAGGCCCGCGGCAAGGGCGTGGAGTTCATCACCGATTTCCCGGACCACCCGATCGTGATCACGGGGCTGGAGCCTCGGCTGGCGCAGGTCTTCGTGAACCTGATCACCAACGCCATCAGCTTCTGCGAGGACGGCGATGCGATCCGCGTCTGGGCCCGCAAGCGTGACAACCGCGTGCTTGTCGTGGTCGAGGACACCGGCCCCGGCATTCCCGAGGAGGCGCTCACGAAGGTTTTCGACCGCTTCTATTCGCAGCGCGACGAGAAGGAGTTCGGCAACAACTCCGGCCTCGGGCTGGCGATCTCCAAGCAGATCGTCGAGGCGCACGGCGGCGTCATCTGGGCCGAGAACATCCGCCCCACCGAGGCCGACATCACCTCCGAACCGCTGGGCGCGCGTTTCGTGGTCGGCCTGCCGGTCTGAGACATGGCCGGCGCCGAAACCGCGGAGGAGGCGGAAACCGTACACGCCACGACTGTCGCGCTGGACGGTCGCGGCGTCCTGATCCGCGGCGCTGCGGGCACCGGGAAATCGGCACTGGCGCTCGCGCTTCTGGCGCAGGGCGCGCAGCTGGTGGCCGACGATCGCACCCTGGTATGGCGCAACGGCGATGTCGTGATGGCCGATGCCCCCCGGGCGATCCGTGGGCTGATCGAGGCCCGCGGCGTCGGTATCCTCGGAATGCCGCCGGCCGGGCCCGTCGCGCTGGATCTGGTCGTCACCATGGACCGGGCCGAACCCGACCGGCTGCCGCCGTTCCGCGAGGCAACCGTTCTCGGCCGTGCGCTGCCGGAGCTGTGGAATCCGGGCACCGGCCATTTTCCTGCGGCGGTGTTGCTATATCTGCGTCACGAAAGACGCGCGTGAAGGAGTGCCTTGATGCACGATCAGACAAAGGAAGCCCCGCGGGTGATCCTTGTCACCGGTCCTTCGGGCGCCGGTCGCAGCACCGCGATCCGTGCGCTCGAAGACATGGGCTACGAGGCGATCGACAACCTGCCGCTCAGCCTTTTGCCGCGGCTCGCGGCGGGGCCCGCGCCGGAACGCCCTCTGGCGTTGGGGGTGGACGCGCGCAACCGCGATTTCTCGACCAACGCGCTGATCGCGCTGATCGACGAGTTCGCCGCCAATGCGCCGTTGCAGATGGACGTGCTTTACATCGACTGCCGCACCGACGTGCTGCTGCGGCGGTTTTCCGAAACGCGACGGCGCCATCCGCTGGCGCCCGCCGAAAGCCCCGAGCAGGGCATCGCGCGTGAATTCGACCTTTTGAGGCCGATCCGGGCCCGCGCCGACGTGCTGCTGGACACCTCCGAGATGTCGCCGCACGACCTGCGGGCGGACATCGAACGCTGGTTCGCGCCCGGCGCCGGGGGCGAGCTGGCGGTGTCGGTGCAGTCGTTTTCCTACAAGCGGGGCTTGCCGCGGGCAGTCGACATGGTCTTCGATTGCCGTTTCTTGTCGAATCCCTACTGGGACGAGGCGCTGCGCGACAGCGACGGGCGCGCGCCGGCGGTTGCCGATTACGTCAGGGCGGATGCACTGTTCGACCCGTTCTTTTCCAAGGTGCGGACGTTGACCGAGATGCTGCTGCCCGCCTATGTCGCCGAGGGGAAGGCACATCTGTCCATCGCCTTCGGCTGCACCGGCGGGCGCCACCGCTCAGTCGTGGTGGCAGAAACTTTGGCGGGGGCACTTGCGGATGCCGGCTGGCAGGTGTCAATAAGACATCGCGAATTGGAGCGGCTTGACATCCGGCCGTCCGATTCCCCCGCAAGGAACGATACAAAGCTGAAGGAAAAGGGGCGTTGATCGGCATCGTGATCGTGGCGCACGGCGGCCTGGCCACCGAATACCTCGCAGCGATCGAACATATCGTCGGCGCCCAACCCGGCGTGCGCGCGATCGGGATCGAGAACGATCACGACCGTGCGGCCAAGCAGGCCGACATCTGCGCCGCGGCGGACGCGGTCGATACCGGCGACGGGGTGATCATCGTGACCGACATGTTCGGTGGCTCGCCCTCCAACCTTTCGCTGCGGGCCTGCGCGGTCGAGAACCGCCGCATCGTGTACGGCGCGAATCTTCCGCTTCTGATCAAGCTGGCGAAATCCCGCCACCTGTCGGTGCCCGACGCCGCGCGCGCGGCGCTGGAGGCCGGGCGGAAGTATATCGACAGCCAGACCGCCACGCCGGAGTGAAGGCCCCCAATGTCCGAGACCGTGACCCGAAAATTCGAGATTCTGAACGAGAAAGGCCTTCACGCGCGGGCGTCGGCCAAGTTGGTCGAGGTGGTCGAGGGCTTCGACGCCAGCGCCGAGATCGTGCACAATGGCCAGTCGGCCAGTGCCGACAGCATCATGGGTCTTTTGATGTTGGCAGCATCGAAAGGAACGACTATTGACCTGCAGGCGAGCGGCCCCGACGCCGGCCCGCTGGCCGATGCCGTGGAGGCGCTGGTGGCTGACAAGTTCGGCGAAGACATGTAGGGGCGCATCCATGCGCGAACGAACGGCACCAGAGCAGGCGGCCAGGGATCCCCAGGACCAACCGAGCGGTCAGGATGGGCAATCGCTCACCTTCACCAAGTACGACAGGCGTAGCCTGACCTATGCCAATTCCTTCGACAGCGCGCTTAAAGCCACGACCATCCGCGCGATCGAATGGGTGACCGGCAAGATCACGATCCTGCGCATGATCCGCCAGTTCGAAAAGCGCGGTGCGCCGCAGGGGCAGGCGTTCTGGCGTGCGGCCCTCGACACCATGGGGATCGACCTGCTGACCCCGCCCGAGCAGATCGAGAACATACCACCCGAGGGGCCGGTGGTGGCCGTGGCCAACCACCCGCACGGCATGGTGGACGGGATGATCCTGGCCGATCTGATCGGACGGCGGCGCAGCGATTACAAGATCCTGACCCGTGCGCTGCTGACCGGCATCGACGAGGTCGCGGCCTCCTACATGATCCCGGTGCCGTTCCCGCATGAACCCGACGCGCAGCGCAAGAGCGTCGAGATGCGCGCCCGCGCCATGGCGCATCTGAAGGAGGGGGGGCTGGTCAGCCTCTTTCCCTCCGGCGTCGTCGCCTCGTCCGACACGTTGTTCGGACCGGCGATCGAACGTGAGTGGAACGTCTTTACCGCGCAGATGATCCGGCGGTCGGGTGCGCGGGTGGTTCCCATCTACTTCCCGGGCGCCAATTCGCGCTGGTACCAGATGGCCAACCGATTGTCGTCGACATTGCGTCAGGCGCTGTTGCTGCACGAGATCGTGCATAGCTGCAACAAGCCGCAGGCGCCGATCGTGGGCGAACCCATCAGCGACGAGCGCATGGAAATGCTGCACAAGGATCCGCGCGGGTTCATGGCGTGGCTGCGCGAACACACGCTCTCGCTGGGCAGGTGACGGGTTTCAGTCGAAGGTGCCGGCGACCCGGCCCAGCAGCATGAAGGCCCGCGCGGTGCGGGTGTCTGACAGTTCGGTGATCTCGGCGTCGCTTGCGGTTTCGACGAACTGGGTGACCATCTTGTCGAACCGCCGCAGGAAATGGTGCGCCGCGTCGCGGTAGATGGCATCCCGCTTCATGCGCGCGTTCGTCAGTGCCAGCGAGGATCGGTCGCGGATGCCGCCCAGCCCGGCGATCGCGCGGCCGCGTTCGCCGGCGGCGAAGCGCCGCCAGACCTCTGGCCGGGCGAGGTCGGGGCGCAGGTCGTCCATGTAGATGCCGTCCTGCGACATCAGCGTCAGGATGTCCTGCGCCGCCTGGATCAGCCGGGCCGTCTCGCGGTCCTTCAGCGCGCGGCGCAACGCGGCGAACCCTTCCTTGTCGTCCACGGTGTCCGGGAAGTTGAGCGCACGGATGAAGTCCGCGCGGTCCACCGGCGGCGCGATGTCCTCGGCTTCCGTCCCCAGTGGCAGGGCGACCTGATCGTCGCCGGCGGCGGGCGCCGCCTCGGCCGCGGGCCGGGCCGCGCGGGCCGGCGGCGGTTGTCTGGTCGAGGAGAAGATCGCCAGCGCGGACTCCGTCTTGCGCTGAGCGGCCGCGATCTCGTCGAGCTTTCGGCTGACCGAGGGCTCGGCCGCATTGCGGTTCTGCACTCCGGCGACGTAACTCTGGCGCACGGCGTCGATGGCGGTTTGCAGCCTGTTGCTTTCCTCGCGCATCACCCTTGCGGTGCGCGCGGCGATGGCGGCGACCCAGATCATCGCCACCGGCATGAAGACGGCCAGCATGATCCCGACGAAGCGCACGACCCCCTCGCTGGTCACACCGCCTTCTGCGTTGCCGGGCACGAGAACCAGAAAGAACACGGCCGCGCCCCCCAACCACAGCACGGACAGGGTCAACGCGACCACCTCGATCGACGTGATACGGTCCTGCTGGCCCCTGTCGTAGATACCGAGCGGGGTCGGCGGCGAGTCCTCTTGTTCGCGCATGGGCGTCAGCCTGTCAGATATAGGCGACCTTTAGCACTTCGTATGACTTCTCGCCACCTGGCGTGCGCACTTCCACGCTGTCGCCCTCTTCCTTGCCGATAAGGGCGCGCGCGATGGGCGACTTGATGTTGAGAAGGCCGTTGTTGATGTCGGCCTCGTATTCGCCGACGATCTGCCAGGTCTTTTCCTCGTCGGTCTCCTCGTCGACCAGCGTGACGGTGGCGCCGAACTTGATCGGGCCGGACAGGCTGGCCGGATCGATAACCTCGGCCAGGCCCAGGACGCCCTCCAGCTCCTTGATCCGGCCCTCTATGAAGGACTGTTTTTCCTTTGCGGAATGGTATTCCGCGTTCTCCGACAGGTCACCGTGCTCGCGCGCCTCGGAAATGGCGCGGATGATCGCGGGCCGCTCCTCTGACTTGAGTTGCTTCAATTCGGCTTCCAGCGCGGCATACCCGGCGCGGGTCATCGGGATCTTTTCCATGTCGAGCGTCCAATTTCGGCAAGGGGCGGTTCGGGCTCGCCCAGCGCGGGCCTTCTCTGGTGTTTTCTTGGCAGAGTGCCCCGAGGGGTGCGGGCGATGCAATAGACGATGCGCCGCGCCCGTGCAATCAGGGCATCGGGAGGGTCGAGCATGCCGTTTCGGGACGGCGGGACGTCGTGTTCCAATTGACCTTCCGTGTGACGGCGCGGTAGTCACGGGCGGAACGCCCCAGCCAAGAGCGATACGCCCGGGAAAGGATGTCCGACATGTCCGAGACGACGCGCGAAGCCATGGAATACGATGTCGTGATCGTGGGGGCGGGCCCTGCAGGCCTGTCCGCCGCGATCCGTCTCAAGCAGCTGGATCCCAACCGCGAGGTCGTGGTGCTTGAAAAGGGGTCCGAGGTGGGCGCGCATATCCTGTCGGGCGCGGTGCTCGACCCGTCCGGCCTCGACGCGCTGATCCCCGACTGGAAGGAAAAGGGCGCGCCGCTCAACACCCCCGTCAAGGAGGACAATTTCTACGTCATGGGCGAGGCCGGATCGATCCGCGTGCCCAACTGGCCGATGCCGCCCCTGATGAACAACCACGGCAACTACATCGTCTCGATGGGCAACGTGTGCCGCTGGATGGCCGAGCAGGCCGAGGAGCTTGGTGTCGAGGTCTTCCCCGGCATGGCGTGTTCCGAGATGGTCTATGACGAGCAGGGCGGCGTGAAGGGCGTGGTCGCCGGCGAATTCGGCCGCAACCCCGACGGCACCCCTGGGCCGTCGTACGAGCCCGGCATGGAGTTGCACGGGCGCTACGTCTTCCTCTGCGAGGGCGTGCGCGGCAGCCTGTCCAAGGAAGTGATCGCCAAGTACGGCCTGGACGCGGGCCGCGAGCCGCAGAAATACGGTCTTGGCATGAAAGAGATCTGGGAGGTCGACCCCGACAAGCACAACGAGGGCGAGGTCACCCACACGATGGGCTGGCCGCTCGGGAGCAACGCGGGGGGCGGCAGCTTCATCTACCACCTTGAGAACAACCAGGTCTACGTGGGCTTCGTGGTGCACCTGAACTACACCAATCCCCACGTCTATCCCTACATGGAGTTCCAGCGGTTCAAGCACCATCCCAAGGTCGCCAAGCTGCTGGAGGGCGGCAAGCGCGTGGCCTACGGCGCCCGGGCGATTTCCGAGGGCGGCTACCAGTCGATGCCCAAGATGGTGGCGCCGGGGGTGGCGTTGCTGGGCTGCTCGGTCGGCATGGTCAACGTCCCGCGCATCAAGGGCAACCACAACGCCATGCTGTCGGGCAAGGCCGCGGCGGAGGCCGCGCACGAGGCGCTGGAGGCCGGGCGCGGCAGCGACGAGCTGACCGCCTATGAATCCGAGGTGCGCGAGGGCGCCATCGGCAAGGACCTGAAGAAGGTGCGCAACGTCAAGCCGCTTTGGTCCAAGATGGGGCTGACCGCGTCGCTGACCCTGGGTGGCTTCGACATGTGGACCAACACGCTGGGCTTTTCGCTGCTGGGCACGCTCGGCCACGGCAAGAACGACGCCGAGGCGACCGAGCCGGCAGAGAAGCACAAGAAGATCGACTATCCCAAGCCCGACGGGAAGATCAGCTTCGACCGGTTGACGAACGTCTCCTACGCGATGACCAACCACGAGGAAAACCAGCCCTGCCACCTGACGCTGAAGGACGAGTCGGTGCCGATCGCCGTCAACCTTCCGCGCTACGACGAACCGGCGCAGCGTTATTGCCCGGCGGGCGTCTACGAGGTGGTGCGCGAGGAAGGCAAGGAGCCGCGCTTTGTCATCAACTTCCAGAACTGCGTGCACTGCAAGACCTGCGACATCAAGGACCCCAGCGAGAACATCCACTGGGTGACGCCGCAGGGGGGCGACGGCCCCAATTACCCGAACATGTGATCGCGCCGCGGCGGCTGGTGGCCGGCATTGATGACGCTGGCGCCACGCGCTACATCTGGGCGATCACCCCGAGACAGCCGGAGCACACAGGCGTGACCATACGAGCCCTTCTTCCCCTGAGCCTCGCGGCCCTTCTGCAGGCCCTTGCGCTTCCCGTGTTCGCCGATCCGGCGGTCGGGCCGTACCTTGCGGCGCGGCAAGCGAGGTATGCCAACGATTTCCAGGCGGCCGCGCAGTATTACACCCGCGCGCTGGCCTCCGACCCGGGCAACCCCGCCCTGCTGGAAAGCACGATCATCGCGCAGATGTCTCTGGGCGAGATGGAAAAGGCCCGGGCCGTCGCCGCGAAGATGGAGGCCGACGACCTGAAAAGCCAGGTGGCGCACATGGCGCTGATCGCCGGCGAGGTCGAGGCCGGAGAGTACGGCGCGCTGCTCGGGCGGATCGACGCCGGCCGCGGGATCGGGCCGCTTGGCGACGGGCTTATCGCCGGCTGGGCGCACCTTGGGCAGGGCGACATGTCAAAGGCGCTCGACGCGTTCGATGAGGTGTCGCGCGAACGCGGGCTCAACGCTTTCGCGCTTTATCACAAGGCGCTGGCGCTGGCCTCGGTGGGCGATTTCGAAGGTGCCGACAAGATATATTCCAATGCCGGCGACACGCAGATCCAGCGCACGCGGCGCGGCACGCTGGCGTGGATCGAGGTGCTCAGCCAGCTCGATCGCAACGAGGATGCGCTCGCGCTGATCTCGGATGTCTTCGGGGCCGATCCCGGTCCGCGCGTGACGCGTATGCGCGCGCGCCTCGAAGACGGCGAACGCCTTTCGTTCACCAGGATCCGCGGCGCGCGCGAAGGAATTGCCGAGGTTTTCTATTCGCTCGGCCAGGCACTGCGGTCGGATGCGGGCGAGGATTATGCGTTGCTGTATGCCCGCGTGGCCGAGTATCTCGATCCCGGCCACGTCGATGCCGTGCTGCTTTCGGCGGAACTTCTGGAAGCGCTGGAGCGTTACGAACTGGCCACCGAGTCCTACGCGCGTGTCCCGCGCGACCACCCGGCGTTTCACGTCGCGGAGATGGGCCGGGCCGAGGCGCTGCGCAGCGCGGGCAAGGACGATGCGGCGATCGAGGTGCTGGCCCAGCTCACCGAGACACACCCGCGCATGGCCAGCGTGCACGTCACGCTGGGCGACCACCTGCGCCAGCAGCAGCAGTTCGAACGTGCAGCGCGCGCCTATGACGCGGCACTTGAGATCTACGAGAACCGCGATACGGACCAGTGGTTCGTCCACTACGCGCGCGGCATCTGCCACGAGCGGCTGGACAACTGGGAAAAGGCCGAGGCCGATTTCCGCCGGGCGCTGGAACTCAACCCCGACCAGCCGCAGGTGCTCAACTATCTCGGGTATTCGCTTGTGGAAAAGCGTGAGACCCTTGACGAGGCACTGTCCATGATCGAGCGGGCCGTCGAGGCGGAGCCCGACAGCGGCTACATCGTGGATTCCCTGGGCTGGGCGCTTTACCGGCTCGGCCGGTACGACGAGGCGGTCGAGCACATGGAGCGCGCCGTCGAACTCATGCCGATGGACCCGGTCGTCAACGACCACCTGGGCGATGTCCTGTGGGCCGTCGGCCGCAAGACCGAGGCGCGGTTCCAGTGGCGCCGTGCCCTGTCCTTCGTGGACAAGGAGAACCCGTCGCCGGACGTCGAGCTTGAGCGAATTCGCCGGAAACTCGAGGTCGGTCTGGACCGGGTGCTTGCCGAGGAAGGGTCGCCCCCGCTTACAGTGGCCGGTGAAAATGGCGGTTGAGCTCTTCGTTCCCGCCAAGGTCAACCTGACGCTTCACGTGACGGGGCGCCGGGAAGACGGGTATCACGAACTCGACTCGCTCGTGGTTTTTGCCGATATCGGCGACCGCGTGCGGATCTCGCCGGCCGACGAGACGACCCTCTCGCTGACCGGGCCGATGGCCGAGGGGGTGCCGACGGGGCGCGACAATCTCGTCTGGCGCGCGGCAGAGCTGTTCGGTGCAACGGCCACGATGGAGCTGGAAAAGAACCTGCCGCCGGCCGCCGGGATCGGCGGGGGATCCGGCGATGCCGCGGCCACGTTGCGGGCGTTGTCGGAGCTGACCGGCAAACCCGTCCCCGCGCCCGAAGCGCTGCTCGAACTCGGCGCCGACGTGCCGGTGTGCATGACACGCGGGCCTGCGCGGATGCGGGGTGTCGGTGAACGCGTCGATCTTCTGCCGGACCTGCCGGAAATCCATGCCGTTCTCGTCAATCCCGATCTGCCGGTTCTGACGCGCCAGGTCTTCGCGGGGCTGACCCGGTCGGACAATCCGCCGATGCCCGATGCGTTGCCGGAGTTGCCGGACTCCGCCGCGCTGGTGGCCTGGCTTTCGGAAATGCGCAACGACCTGGAGGCGCCGGCACTGGAGGTCGCGCCGGTCATCGGCCAGGTCTTTGCCACGCTAAGGGCCACACCGGGCTGCCTGCTGGCGCGCATGTCGGGCTCGGGCGCCACCTGTTTCGGCATTTACAACGATGCCGAGACAGCCGCCTCGGCGCAGGGTCGGCTGACCGAACAGAACCCCGGGTGGTGGGTTCACGCCGTGCGACTCAACCCCGCCACGCCGGGCTGAACCCGGCGGAGACGCCTTTTCAGAAAACGGCCTCGGGCAACCAGGTCGCCAGTTCCGGCACCGCCCATATGACCGTGATCCCGATGATCTGCAGCAGGATGAAGGGCGCCACGCCGGCATAGATCTGGCCGGTGGTGATCTCGGGCGGGGCCGCACCGCGCAGGTAGAACAGCGAAAACCCGAAAGGCGGTGTCAGGAACGACGTTTGCAGGTTGATCGCGATCAGGATCGCCAGCCAGATCGGATCGTGCCCCATCAGGATCAGCACCGGCGCCACGAGCGGCAGCAGGATCACGGTGATCTCGACGAAATCGAGGAAGAACCCGAGCACGAAGATCAGCGCCATCGCGAAGATCAGCGCACCGGTCGGCCCGCCCGGCATCGTCTCAAGGATGGTGGCGACCCTCTCCTCGCCGCCCAGCCCGACGAAGACAAGGCTGAAGACGCTTGCCATCAGGATCGTGCCGAAGATCATCGCGGTTACGGTCATCGTGGTGGTCAGCGCCCCGACAAGCAGGTCGCGCCGGTAGAGCTGGCGCAACGACGCCGCCAGCGCGATGATCCCGCCGAGCGCGAGCGCGGCGTAGACCGCCCCGAGCGCCCAGTCGGCGGCCCCCGCATCGCTGCGCTGAAGCCGGACCGGGGCGAGCCCCGCCGCCACGGCCAGCGTCAGGAAGGCGGCCGCGCCAGCGAGGATCAGGCGGTGGTCAACGCCCTGCCGGGCGCCGGCCATCAGGATCGCGCCCACCGCGCCCACCGAGGCCGCCTCGGTCGGTGTCGCCACGCCGCCCAGGATGGCGCCCAGCACGGCGACGATCAGCACGACCGGCGGGACGACCGCGCCCGTCACCGTCGCCAGCCCGGGCCGCCCCCCGGGCGTGGGCGCGGGCGGCATGTCTTGCGGCCGGATCGCCCCCCGCAGCAGGATGTAGAGGATGTAGATCGTCACCAGCGACAGCCCCGGCACCAGCGCGCCGGCGAAGATCTGGCCCACGGAAATCGTCTCGACGCTGAACTTGCCCTGCTCGTACTGGGCCTGCTGGTAGGCCGAGGACATCACGTCGGACAGGATGATCAGCAGCGTCGAGGGCGGGATGATCTGCCCCAGCGTGCCCGCGGTGCAGACGAGGCCGGAGGCCAGCCGCGGATCGTAGCCCGTGCGCAACATGGTGGGCAATGCGATCAGCCCCATGGCGATCACGGTGGCGCCCACGATGCCGGTGGAGGCGGCGAGCAGCGCGCCGACGACAACGACGGAGATGCCAAGCCCGCCGCGGAGCTGGCCGAAAAGGCGGCCCATGGTATCGAGCAGGTCCTCGGCGATGCGCGAGCGTTCGAGGATCACGCCCATCGTCACGAAAAGCGGGATGGCGATCAGGACGTCGTTGGTCATCACGCCGAAGACGCGCTGGCCCAGCGCGCCCAGCAGGTTCAGCTTCATCGCACCGGCCGCCCAGCCGGCATAGGCGAAGATGATCGCGGTGCCCGCGATCGCGAAGGAGACGGGAAAGCCGATCAGGATCGCCCCCATCAGGGCCGCGACCATCAGAAGGTCGATGTATTCGAGGATCACCGTGCGCCCCCGTTTCCGAGGGTCAGGATGTTGCGCAGCAGGCAGGCGACCGACTGGACGATCAGCAGCACACAGAAGGCGGGGATCAGCGATTTCAGCAGGAACACCGCCGGGATGCCGCCGACGGAGATCGGCCCCTCGAGGATGGCCCAGGCGTTGCGAACGGACGGCCAGGACCAGTAGAGCAGCGCCAGCATCGACGGGATCAGCAGGACGAGATGGCCGAACAGGTCGATCCGCGCCTTGCCGGCCGCGCCCGCCTTGGCCTGAAAGATGTCCACGCGCACGTGGTCGTCCACCATAAGGGTATACCCCGCCCCCAGCATGAACAGCGTGGCGTGCATGTAGAGCACGCTTTCGTTGAGGGCGATCCAGCTCATCCCGTAGACGTAGCGCAGCAGGACGACGGCGAACTGCACGAGCACCATGATCAGTGCCAGCCACCGGATCACACGCCCGGTGTGGCGGTTGATGGCATCCAGTCGGTCGGCGATGCGTTCCATGCGCTGTTCCCCCGTTGCCCGCGTCGTATCGGCCCGGCACGCCGCGCACGCCGGGCCAAGGGTCTTCAGAAGCCCAGGACCTTTGCCCGGGCGTTCATCTGGCCGTTGTCGGCGTGCACCATGTAGCGGCCCACCGAATCGCGGTAGGCGACGAAGCTTTCCGCGATACGGCGCACCAGCTCGTCGTCATCCTCGCGCAGGCTGCCGATCACGGTCTCCGCGGCCTTGCCGAGTTCGGTCACGACCTCGTCGGGCAGCTTGCGGGGCGTGACGCCCTCGTTCTCGACCAGTTCGACCAGCGCGCGGGCGTGCTTGGTCTCGTATTCGGTCCAGACATCGTTGTAGAGGCTCGAACATGCCGTCTTGACCACTTGCTTGAGATCGTCGGGCAGCGCCTCGTAGGCTTCCAGGTTCACGCCGCACTCCTCGGCCGAGGACGGTTCGCCCACGCCCGGCCAATAGTAGTTCTTGGCGATCTGGTGGTAGCCCAGCGCGGAGTCCGTCCAGGGCCCGATGAATTCGCCCGCGTCCAGCGCGCCGGATTGCAGGGCCTGGAACATCGCGGCGCCCGACATCGCCTGCACCGCCATGCCCAGTTCGCTGCACATCTCGGATGCCAGCCCGGTGGAGCGGTACTTCATGCCCTTGAGGTCGTCTACCGAGGTGATCTCGTCGCGGAACCAGCCGAACCACTGCGGCCCCGAGTTGCCGCACAGGAAGGGTTTCACGCCGAAGCGGCCGTACATCTCGTCATAAAGCTCCTGGCCGCCGCCGTGGACCATCCACCCCACCTGTTCCTCGGCGCGCAGACCGAAGGGCTGCGAGCCGAACAGCAGGATGCCCTTGGATTTCGAGCCCCAGTAGGCGGGGACGGCGTGATACAGGTCCGCCGTGCCCTCGGAGACGGCGTCGAACACGCCCGAGCCCGGAACGATCTCGCCGGCGGCATGGAGCTTCACCTCGAGCCGCCCGCCCGAAAGCGTGCTGATCCGGTCGGCGAGGGTCTGCGCCGCCACGCCCGGCCCGGGCAGGTTGCGCGGCCAGGCGGTGACCATCGTCCATTGGCGCTTGTCCTGCGCCACGGCGGGCGTCGCCAGGGCGGTGGCCGCCGTGCCGACGGCACCGGCCTTCATGAAGTCGCGTCTTTTCATTGCTTCGTCCTCCTCCTTCGATGACAGATTGTCAGAAAACCACGCCCGGTTCTATTTCCGGTGATGGTCCGTATCCGCCCCGAGCATCTGTCGCGTCTCGGGGCAGGGGGTTCCTTGGTAGAAGGCGTCGATCAGGGCGCCGAAGACCTCCCGTGGCCCGCCGGCCTCCAGAAAGAGCGTCGCGCAGGAGCGCAGCTTCAGCGAATCCACCGGTCCCAGGATGTCCTCGGGCGGCGTGCCCGCGTGCGCAAGCATCGCCCGGGAAATCTCGGTCAGGCGCGGCCCCAGCACGGGATGATCGAGATAGGCGCGCGCCTCCTCGATGTCCTTGAGGCCGTAATGCTGTGCCGTGGCCGACCGGCCCAGGCCCCGGAGCTGGGGGAAGACGTACCACATCCAGTGGCTCGTCTTCCGTCCCGCCCGGATCTCCTCCAAGGGGCGCGGCCAGACGCCATCCTGTGCTTGTTTGAACCGATCGAGGCTCATGCTCCCTCCGTCGGGTGGGGGCCGCCCGGCCAGCCCACGGGTGCCGGGATGCCCCCCGGCCCACGCCAGCCCGCAGGGTGCGCACCCATGGCGCAGCCGGTCTTTCCTGCCGCCCTCATTTCAGAATCCCCGGCAGGTTCAGACCGTGCTCGCGCGCGCAATCGAGCGCGATGTCGTAGCCCGCGTCGGCGTGGCGCATCACGCCGGTGGCCGGGTCGTTCCACAACACGTTGGCGATGCGCCGGTCCGCGTCCTCGGTCCCGTCGCAGCAGATCACCATTCCCGAGTGCTGGGAAAAGCCCATGCCCACGCCGCCGCCGTGATGCAGGCTGACCCATGTCGCCCCGCTGGCGCAATTCAGCAGCGCGTTCAGGAGCGGCCAGTCGCTGACGGCGTCCGAGCCGTCGAGCATGCCCTCGGTTTCGCGGTTGGGCGAGGCGACGGAACCCGAATCGAGGTGGTCGCGCCCGATCACCACCGGCGCCTTGAGCTCGCCGTTGCGGACCATCTCGTTGAAGGCCAGTCCCAGCCTGTGCCGCTGGCCCAGCCCGACCCAGCAAATGCGCGCGGGCAAGCCCTGGAAGCTGATACGATCGCGGGCCATGTCCAGCCAGGTGTGAAGGTGCGGGTCGTCGATCAGCTCCTTCACCTTGGCGTCGGTGCGGTAGATGTCCTCGGGGTCGCCCGACAGGGCGCACCACCGGAACGGCCCCACCCCGCGGCAGAACAGCGGCCGGATGTAGGCGGGCACGAAACCGGGAAAGGCAAAGGCGTTTTCCAGCCCCTCCTCCAGCGCCACCTGCCGGATGTTGTTTCCGTAATCGAGCGTCGGCACGCCGGCGTTCCAGAAATCCACCATCGCCTGCACGTGCGTCTTCATGCTGGCACGCGCCGCGGCCTCCACCGCCTTGGGTTCGGTTTCCTGCCGCGCGCGCCATTCGGCCACGCTCCAGCCCCGCGGAAGGTACCCGTGCACGGGGTCGTGCGCGCTTGTCTGGTCGGTGACGATGTCGGGGTGGACACCGCGCCTGGCCAGCTCGGGGAAGACATCCGCGGCGTTGCCGATCAGCGCCACCGACTTCGCCTCGCCCGCCTTCGTCCACCGTCCGATCATCTCCAGGGCGGTGTCGAGGTCATGCGCGATCTCGTCGACGTAGCCCGTGCGCTTGCGGAACTCGGCGCGGGCCTCGTCGCATTCCACCGCCAGGCAGCAGGCCCCGGCGAAGACGGCGGCCAGCGGCTGCGCGCCGCCCATGCCGCCAAGCCCCGCGGTCAGGATCCAGCGGCCCGAAAGGCTGCCGTCGTAGTGCTGGCGCCCGGCTTCGGCGAAGGTCTCGAAGGTGCCCTGCACGATGCCCTGGCTGCCGATGTAGATCCAGCTTCCGGCCGTCATCTGGCCGTACATCATCAGCCCCTTGCGATCGAGTTCGCTGAAATGGTCCCAGGTGGCCCAGTGCGGCACGAGGTTCGAGTTGGCGATCAGCACGCGCGGCGCATCGCTGTGCGTGCGGAACACGCCCACCGGCTTGCCCGACTGCACCAGAAGCGTCTGGTCGTCTTCCAGCCCCTTGAGGGTGTCCACGATCCGGTCGAAATCCTCCCAGGTGCGCGCCGCGCGTCCGATCCCGCCGTAGACCACCAGCTCGTGCGGGTTCTCGGCCACGTCGGGGTGCAGGTTGTTCATCATCATGCGCATCGGCGCCTCGGTCAGCCAGCTTCTCGTGCTGATCTCGGAACCGGTGTCGGGATAGATGTCGCGGATGTTGTGGCGGGGGTCGGTCATCACGGGTCTCCTCGGTCAGGCCAGCATGTGGCCGGCGATGATGTTGCGTTGGATCTCGGACGATCCTTCGTAGATGCGCATGATCCGCAGGTCGCGGGTGATCCGTTCAAGCGGGAAGTCGCGGGTATAGCCATAGCCGCCATGGATCTGCAGCGCGGCGTCGGCCACGTGGCCCGCGGCCTCTGAGGCCTTGAGCTTGGCCATCGCGGCGGCGGTGCTGAAGCGGTTGCCAAGGTCGCGCTGGCGGGCCGCCTCCAGCGCCATCAGCCGCGCTGCCTGAAGCTCCAGCCCCATGTCGGCCAGCATCCAGCGGATGCCCTGCTTGGCTGCCAGCGCCTCCCCGCCGATCACGCGGTCCCGCGCGTAGGTCTTGGCTGCCCCCAGCGCCGCCTCGGCCATGCCCAGGCATTGCGCGGCCACTTCGACCCGGCCGTTGTCGAGCACCTTCATCGCGGTCTTGAACCCCTGGCCCTCGGCCTCGCCCAGCAAAGCCTCGGCAGGCAGGTGGCAGTCGATGTTCAGGGTGAAGACATGTCCACCCTTCAGGCCCATGGTCCTTTCCGGTGGCCCGGGCACGAACCCCGGGGTGCCCCTGGGCAGGATGAAGGCGGAGATCCCGCGGTGGCCCGCCTCCGGGTCGGTGACGGCATAGACGACCACGAAATCGCTCACGCCGCCGTTGGAGATGAAGCACTTGGTGCCCTTCAGGTGCCAGCCGTCACCGGTGCGCGTGGCCCGCGTCTTCATGTCCGCCGGGTCGCTGCCCGCCGCGGGCTCGGTCAGCCCGAAGGCACCCAGCGCCTCGCCCGTGGCGGCCTTCGGCAGCAGATCGGCCTTCTGCGCCCCGGTGCCGCCGATCAGGATGGAATCCGTGGCAAGGTAGTGCGCCGTCAGCGCCGAGGCGGTGGAGCCACAGCCGCCGGCCACGATTGCCACCGCGCGCAGCAGCGCCGGCGCCGAGATTCCGGGGCCGCCCGCATCCTCGGGAAGGTTGGCGCCCATCATCCCCGCCTCGGCCAGAACGGCCAGCTGGTCGTGAACGAAGGTGCCGCTTTCGTCCACGCCCGTCGCCAACGGTGCGATGCGTTCGTCCACGATCCGCTCCAGCAGGTCGCAGAACAGCCGTTCCTCCTCGGTCAGCACGTGGTCGAGGTCGGTCATGCCACCACGCCCTCCTGTTTCAGGCGGGCCAGCCGGGAGGCGTCGACGCCGCAGTATCTTTCCAGGATGTCCGCCGCGCCCGCGCCAAGCGCAGGGGCCGAGTGGCCGGCGGCGGGTTTCTCGCCGTCAAACATCACCGGCTGGGCCACGGTGGGCGCAGTGCCCAGCACGGCATGCGGCAGGTCCGTCACCAGCCCGCGCGCGGCGGCGTGCGCGCTCGTGCCGGCCGCGGCGATGTCCCAGATCGGGGCCGAGGGGATCTGCGCCTCGGCCAGTGCGACCATCGCCGCCTCGGTCGATTGCCCGCCGCTCCAGTCCTCGATCAGGCGCTTCAGTTCTGGTTCGTGCGCGGTGCGCGCGCCATCACTGCCAAAGCGCGGGTCCCCGGGCAGTTCGGGCCGGCCGATCAGCCCGGCCAGCCGCGCGAACTGCGCCTCGGTCAGAACCGCGATCACCACCTGCCCGTCAGCCGTTCCGAAACAGCCGAACGGGGTGGAAAGCGGGTGCCGGTTGCCCACCCGCCGGGGCAGGGTTTGGCCGTAGAAGTGCTGCGCGTGACTGGTCGTGAGCGTCGAGAACAGCGCGTCGTACATCGCCACGTCCAGCGTCGCACCCTGACCGCTGCGGGTCTTCCGGACCAGCGCGGCCATGATCGCCCAGGACCCGAACAGCCCGCCCGTCAGGTCGGCGATGGATTCACCCGTCTTCAGCGGCGCGCCGCCCTCTTCCCCGGTCGCGGCCATCAGCCCCGACATCGCCTGCACCACCAGGTCATAGGCCGGAAGATCGCGGAACGGTCCTGTCTGTCCGAAGCCGGAGATCGAGCAGTAGACCAGCCCGGGGTCTGCCGCGCGCAGGGCCTGTGGCCCCAGCCCGATCTTCTCGGCCACGCCGGGGCGGAAGTTCTCGACCACCACGTCGCACTGTCCCGCGATCTGGCGGGCCAGGGCCAGGCCCGCGCGCGTCTTCAGGTCCAGCGCCAGCCCCGCCTTGCCGCGGTTGTTGAGCGTGAAGAGCGCGCTTTCGCCCTCGGTGAAGGGACCGATGCGGCGGTAGTCGTCGCCCCGCGGCGGCTCGAGCTTGATGACCTCCGCGCCCAGGTCGGCCAGCAGTGCCGTGCAGTAGGGGCCCGCCAGAACGCGGGTCAGATCGAGCACGCGCATCCCCTTCAGCGGCATCATGACAGCCCCCCGGCCCGCGCCAGTTCGTCAAGTCGCGCCAGCAGTTCGCCCAGCGGCGCCCGGACGGCCTCGGCCCGGGCCGGTTCGTACGTCCACGGCGGCGCTTCGTGCATGTAGGTGCATTGCGCCAGTTCCATCTGGATGGCGTGCCAATCCGCGTCGGGCCGGCCATAGTGCCGTGTGGTCCAGCCGCCCTTGAACCGGCCGTCCACCACCGTCGAATAGCCCTCGGCGCCTCGACAGACCGCCTCGGCCGTCGCGGCGATCTCCGGCGCGCAGGTGGTGCCGCCGTTGGTTCCGATGTTGAAGTCCGGCAGCGTGCCCTCGAACAGGAACGGGATCCGCGACCGGATCGAGTGGCAGTCGTAAAGCACCGCCACCCCGTGCAGGTAACGCACGCGCGCAAGCTCGGCCTCCAGCGCCGCGTGGTAAGGCGCGTGCCATGCCGCCCGCCGCGCGGCGATCTCGGCCGCGTCGGGCGGCGTCGCCCAGATGCCGTGCCCGTCGAAATCCGTCAGCGGCACCAGCCCGGTGGTGTTCTGCCCCGGGTACAGGCTGTGGCCCTCCGGGTCGCGGTTGGCGTCGATGACGTAGCGGTGGAAGGTCGCGCGCACCACCGTGGCGTCGCCAAGCACCCCGTCGTAGAGCTGGTGGATGTTCCAGTCGGTGTCGGCCAGTGCACGGCCGCGGTCGTTCAGCCGGTCCCAGACCGGCGCCGGCACATGCGTGCCGGTGTGGGGCATGCCCAGCACGATCGGCCCGTTGCCCCGCTTGACCTCCACCGGCGTCATTCCTTCCTCCCGATCTTCATCTTGCCCGAAATACTCCGGGGTGAATTGGCCGCAGGCCAAGAGGGGCAGCGCCCCTCCGCGCGCGCTGGCCCGGGGGCCGGCCATCGGCTCACAGCACCATCTCCAGCCCGGCCGCACTGGCCAGCGCCCCGCCGCGGATCAGTGCCGCCGCCGCCTGCAGGTCGGGCGCGAGATACCGGTCGGCCTCGATCGCGGGGATGTCCGCGCGCAGCCGCGCGATGGCCGCCTGCAGCCGCGCGCTGGTGGCCAGCGGCGCGCGGAAGGCGATGCCCTGCGCGCCGCAGATCGCCTCCACCCCGAGGATCGTGGCGAGGTTTGCGTTCATCCGGGCCAGCCGCCGCGCCGCGTGGGCGGCCATGCTCACGTGGTCCTCCTGGTTGGCCGAGGTCGGCGTGCTGTCGGTGGTGCAGGGGGTGGCGAGGTGCTTGTTCTCGCTCATCAGCGCGGCGGTGGTGACTTCCGCGATCATCAAGCCCGAGTTCAGCCCCGGCTCGGGCGTGAGGAAGGGCGGCAGGTCGCAGTTGAGATTCGGGTCGACCATCAGCGCCACGCGCCGCTGGGCGATGGCCCCGATCTCGGCCAGCGCAAGCGCGATCTGGTCGGCGGCGAAGCCCACCGGCTCGGCATGGAAGTTGCCGCCGGACACGATCATGCCACCCTGCGGGTGGGTGTCGTCCACCAGCACCAACGGATTGTCGGTGGCCGCGTTCGCCTCGGTCTCCAGCGTGCGCGCCGCGCCGCGCAGCAGGTCAAGCGCCGCGCCGGTCACCTGCGCGTGGCAGCGGATGCAATACGGATCCTGCACCCGGGTGTCGCCCTCGCGGTGGCTTTCGCGGATCTCGGAGCCGTCCATCAACGCGCGCTGGGCCGCCGCCGCCTCGGTCTGGCCGGCGTGGCCGCGCAATTCGTGCAGCGCGGGTTGCAGCGGCGCGGTCGAGCCCATGATCGCGTCGGTGGACAGCGCCGCGGTGACGGTGGCGGCCTGTGCGCAGCGCCAGCCGTCCCACAGCCCCAGGAGCGCGCAGGCGGTGGAGAACTGCGTGCCGTTGATCAGCGCCAGCCCCTCCTTCGGGCCCAGCTCGATCGGCCCCAGCCCCGCGTTCGCCAATGCCCGTGCCCCGGGCAGGCGGGCGCCATCGTGCCAGGCTTCGCCCTCTCCGATCATCACCGCGGCCATGTGCGCCAGCGGCGCCAGGTCGCCCGATGCCCCGACCGACCCCTGGTCGGGCACCACGGGCGTGACACCCTCGGCCAGCATCCCCTCGATCAGCTCGATCGTGCGCCACGCCACGCCCGAGGCACCGCGGCCCAGCGACAGCAACTTCAGCGCCATCATCAGCCGCACTGCCGGTTCGTCCAGTGGCGTGCCGACCCCGCAGCAATGCGACAGGATCAGGTTGCGCTGCAACGCCGTGGTGTCGCCGGCCGGGATCTTGACGCTGGCAAGCTTGCCGAACCCGGTGTTCACGCCGTAGACGGGGTCGTCGCCCGCCGCGGCGCGCCGCACCAGTGCCTCCGCCGCCTCCACGTCGGGTTTCACGGCGCGGTCCAGCCGCGCCGCCGCGCCGTCGCGCCACAGGCGTTCCAGCGTCGCCAGGTCCGTCTGGCCGGGGGTAAGCGTGACAGTCATCCCTGTCCTCCGAAAATGCGGCGGTGAAGCGGATTGAACCCGATGCGGTAAGCCAGTTCGGCCGGTTGGCTCACGTTCCAGATCGCGAGATCCGCGCGCAGGCCCGGTGCGATCGTGCCGGTGTCGTCCAGCCCCAGCGCGCGGGCGGCGTTGCGCGTTATGCCCGCCAACGCCTCCTCCGGCGTCATGCGGAACAGGGTGCAGCCCATGTTCATCGTCAGCAGCAGCGAGGCCAGCGGCGAGGAGCCGGGATTGCAATCGGTTGCCAGCGCCATCGGCACGCCGGCCGCGCGGAAGGCCGCGACGGGGGGCAGCTGCGTCTCGTGAAGGGTGTAGAAGGCGCCGGGCAGCAGCACCGCGGCGCTGCCCGCGTCGGCGAGCGCCTGCGCGTCCGCCTGGGTGGTATATTCCACGTGATCGGCCGACAGGGCACCGTACCGCGCCGCCAGCGCCGTGCCACCCATGTGCGACAGCTGCTCGGCGTGCAGTTTCAACGGCAGGCCCAGCGCGGCGGCGCGGTCGAACACGCGGCCGATCTGGTCGGTATCGAAGGCGATGCCCTCGCAGAAGCCGTCGACGGCATCGGCCAGGCGCTCGGCCGCGACAGCCTCCAGCGCGGGCAGGCAGACCTCGTCGATATAGGCATCCGGGCGGCCCTTGTATTCGGGTGGCACGGCATGGGCGCCCAGAAAGCTGGTGCGCACCCGCACCGGCCGCGCCGTTTCGATGGCGCGCGCCGCGCGCAGCATCCGGAGCTCCGTCTCCACGTCGAGGCCGTAGCCCGATTTCACCTCGATCACGCAGGCGCCTTCGGCGATCAGCGCGTCGGCAAACCGCAGGGCCCGCGCAAGCAAGGCGTCCTCGTCCGCGTCGCGGGTGGCGCGGACGGTCGAGACGATGCCGCCACCGGCGCGGGCCACCTCCTCGTAGCTTGCACCTTCGAGCCGCATCTCGAATTCCCCGGCGCGGTCACCACCGTGCACGATGTGCGTGTGACAATCGATCGGCGCCGGGGTGACGAGCCGCCCTCCGAGATCCTCGCCCGGCGCATCGGCCCAGTCCGCGGGAATGTCCGCTTCGGAACCGACCCAGGCGATCCGGCCGTCTTGCACGGCGACGACGCCATGCTCGATCAGGCCGTAGGGAGCACCCGGCTGCATCGTGGCGATCCGCGCGTTTCGGAGAAGCATGGCGACTCGATCCTTGATTGGCGTGTTCTTTTGGCTATTATGTATGCACATATTAACCTGTCAATAGGGGATCACAATGACAGTCATCCGTGCCGACCACGCCCTTCTGCCCTCGGGCTGGGCGCGCGACGTGTCAGTCGAGATCGGGAAAGACGGCCGGATTGCCGACGTGGCGCAAGGCGGCGCCCCGTCATCCGCGCAAAACGTTGACGTCTTGCTGCCCGCGCCGGCCAATGCGCACAGCCATGCCTTTCAACGGGCGATGGCGGGTCTGAGCGAAGCCCGCGGCGCGCAGGGGCGGGATTCTTTCTGGACCTGGCGGCAGCTGATGTATCGCTTCCTCGATCGGCTGGATCCCGACCAGGTGGAGGCCATCGCGGCCTTCGTGCAGATGGAGATGCTCGAGGCAGGATATGCCACGAACGTCGAATTCCATTACCTGCACCACCGGCCGGACGGGCACCCTTACGACCGGTTGGCCGAGATGGGCGAGCGCATCGCGGCCGCCGCGGCCACCACTGGCGCGGGCCTGACGCTGTTGCCGGTGCATTACCAATTCGGCGGCTGCGACGGACGCCCGCTGGGCGCGGGCCAGCGCCGCTTCGGCAACGATGCGGACCGGTTCGCGCGGCTGGTCGATGCCTGCCGCGCGGCGCTGGCCGCGCTTCCCTCCGACGCGGGCCTTGGTGTCGCGCCCCACAGCCTGCGCGCCGTGGCGCCCGAGGCGCTGCACGCGGCGGCGGGTCTCGCCGGTGGCGGGCCGGTGCACATGCACCTGGCCGAGCAGCAGGCAGAGGTGGAGGAAGTGCAGGCGGCCCACGGCAGGCGTCCGGTGGAGTGGCTGCTGGACAACGTCGCGGTGACGCCGCGGTGGTGCCTGATCCACTGCACGCAGATGACGCCCCACGAGACCCGCGGACTGGCGGCCACCGGGGCCGTCGCGGGGCTGTGCCCGATCACGGAATCGAACCTGGGCGACGGCATCTTCGACGGTGCGCGGTGGTTCGACGCGGGCGGCGCGGTGGCCGTTGGGTCCGATTCCAACGTGCGCATCTCGCTGACCGAGGAGTTGCGCACGCTCGAGTACTCGCAGCGGCTGGGCGACCGGGCGCGCGCCGTTCTGGCCACGCCCGAGACGTCGACGGGCCGGCGGATCTACGAGGCCGTCTGCACAGGTGGTGCGCAGGCCGCCGGCCGCGACAGCGGCCGGATCGCCCAGGGTGCCTGGGCGGACCTGGTTGCGCTGGACGCCGGGCACCCCGACATGGCGGGTTTGGCCGGGGACGCCATTCTTGACACTCACATCTTCGCCGGTGATGACCGCGCGGTGCGCGATGTCTGGGCGGCCGGCCGCCATGTCGTGGTGCACGGCCGGCACACGCGCCGCGACGAGATCACCGCGGCCTACGCGCGAGCCGTGGCCGATTTGAGAGAGGCATTGTGACCGGGCAGACGCGTTTCAACAGTTGGCAGGCGGTACATGACGAGGTTCTGCGCCGCATCCGCGAACGGGAATGGAAGCCGGGTGACTCCATCCCGAACGAGGATGATCTTGCCCGGGAATTCGGCTGTGCGCGCAGCACGGTGAACCGCGCGCTGCGTGCGCTGGCCGACGCGGGCCTGCTCGACCGTCGCCGCCGGGCGGGCACGCGCGTGGCGCTGCATCCGGTGGGCAAGGCCACGCTGGACATTCCCGTGATCCGCCGCGAGATCGAGGCGCGCAGCCAGCGTTACGGATACGCCTTGCAGTCGCGCCAGGATGCCGTGCCGCCCGGCCCGGTGCGCGCGGTGCTGAACCTCGGCCCCGACGCGCGCGCGCAGCACGTGCTGGCGCTGCACCTGGCCGACGGGCGGCCGCAGGCGATCGAGGACCGGTGGATCAACCTGGCCACCGTGCCACAGGCCGCGGATGCCGATTTCGCGAAGGTCAGCGCCAACGAATGGCTGGTGGACAACGCGACCTATACCCATGGCGACATCACGTTTTCCGCGCAGTCCGCCACGGCGGCCGAGGCGGCGCTTCTGGGCGTGGATGCCGGCGCGGCGCTTTTCGTCATCGACCGCACGACGTGGCACCACGACGATGCCGTCACCACCGCGCGGCTGGCTTACGCGCCCGGATACCGCATCCAGACGCGGATCTGACGCCTCAGCCCCGGCCGTGGGGGGCGGTGAAGTCGAGGTCCGGGTTGATCGGTATGATCCGGTGCGGATTGATCGTTTCGTGGCTGTAGTGGTAATGGCGCACGATGTGATCGAAGTTCACCGTCCCGGCCACGCCCGGCCATTGGTAGAGTTCGCGGGTATGGCCCCACAGGTTGGGATAATCCACGATCCGTCGCCGGTTGCACTTGAAATGCAGGTGGTAGACCTTGTCGAAGCGCACGAGCGTGGTGAACAGGCGCCAGTCGGCCTCGGTCACCTGGTCGCCCATGAGATACCTGTTGCCGGACAGCCGGTCCTCGAGCCGGTCGAGTGTGTCGAACAGGGGATGCACGGCGGCATCGTAGGCATCCTGGCTGGTGGCGAAGCCTGCCTTGTAGACACCGTTGTTGACGGTGTCGTAGATACGCGCGTTGACGTCCTCGATGCCGGGCCGCAGCGGCGCGGGCCAGTAGTCGTCGGTGTTGCCGGTGAGCGAATCGAACGCCGAATTGAACATGCGGATGATCTCGGCCGATTCGTTCGACACGATCGTCTCGCGTTGGGTGTCCCACAGGATCGGCACCGTCACGCGCCCGGATATCTTCGGGTCCGCCTTCAGGTAGATGTCGCGCGCGAACGGCAGCCCGTACAAGCGGTCGCCGGTCGCGCCGGGGTAATCGGTGCGGAACTCCCAGCCGTCCGACAACATGTCGGGATGCACGACGGACACGCCGATATGGTCCTCAAGCCCCTTGAGGGTTCGGAAGATCAGCGTGCGATGCGCCCAGGGACAGGCGTAGGAGACATAGAGATGGTAACGCCCTGACTCGGCCGGGAAACCGCCTTCGCCCGACGGGCCGGGGCTTCCGTCCGGCGTGATCCAGTTGCGGAATTTCGCGGTGTCCCGCACGAATTTCCCGCCGGTCGACGCGGTATCGTACCACGCGTCGGTCCAGACGCCTTCGACAAGTTTGCCCATGCAGTCCTCCTGTAAAGCCCGACCTAGCCGGGCGGGCCGGTCACGGCCATTGCGACAGTTGCAGGGACGCCGTGCGGCAGTGCACATGTCGCCGCCGGCGTCCGCTTCGGCGTTTCTTGGTTTGCATGAAGGCCGCCGGGCACCTATACCCGGTGACGACGATGCCCGCACCGCGGGCCGGAGAGGTGTGCATGGGCGCAGCCGACCCACTCCGGGGGCGGTGCCTTGCGATCGTCGGGTGCCATCGGCGCCGCATGTGCTCCTTTCCGCCGGATTAGCTGCACGAAAGGAGGACACCTCATGAAGAAGCTCACCATCTGCCTGATCCTGCCCGCCGGCGCCGCCGGGGCGCATCCCGGCCACGTCGCCGAGTCCGCCGGGCATGGCCACTGGCTGGGCCTGGCCGCCATCGGCGCGGCCATCGCGCTGGGCCTCTGGGCCGGGTTGCGGGCCCGGCGCCGTTCCGCACGGACCGATGCGCAGACACGGGACGCCGACGAGGACACGGCGAAGGAGACCTGAGGCCATGACCAGAACGGGCGTGATGATCTGCGGGCACGGCTCGCGCAGCCAGTCGGCGGTGGAAGAATTCGCCACCCTGGCCGAAAAGCTTCCGGCCTATCTGCCGCACGGGTGGGAAACCGAGTACGGCTATCTGGAATTCGCCAACCCGGTGATCCGCGACGGGCTGGACAGGCTGCGCGAGAAGGGATGTGACCGGATCCTCGCCGTGCCCGGCATGCTGTTCGCGGCGATGCACTCGAAGAACGACATCCCCACCGTCCTTAACACCTATGCCGCAACCCACGGGATCGAGGTCAGCTACGGCCGGGAACTGGGCGTGGACCCGAAGATGATCGCGGCCGCCGGCGCCCGCGTGCAGGACGCTGTGGATCGCGCCAACGCGGATCTGGGCGACGTCAGCCTGCACGACACCTGCCTCGTGGTGATCGGCCGCGGCGCCTCCGACCCGGACGCCAACGCCAACGTGTCCAAGATCGCCCGGATGCTGCAGGAGGGCATAGGCTTCGGCTGGTGCGAGGTGGGGTATTCCGGCGTCACCTTTCCACTGGTCGAGCCCTGCCTGCAACACGTCGCGCGGCTGGGGTACAAGCGGGTCGTCGTCTTCCCCTACTTCCTGTTCTCGGGCATCCTGATCGACCGGATCTACGGGTTCACCGACCGCGTCGCTCAGGAGCACCCGGGCATGCAGTTCGTCAAGGCAGGATACCTTGGCGATCACGAAAAGGTGCTGGAAACCTTCGCCGAGCGGGTGCGCGAACAGGACGGGCCGAACCCGCCGCCCAACTGTGCCACCTGCGCCTACCGCACGCAGGTGCTGGCCATCGAGGGGCAGCAGGCCCGCACCATCACGCCCGAGCAGCGCGCGGAGCTGGCCGCCGCGAAAGGGGCGGGCCATCCGGCCTTCAGCGACGTGCCGCCGCCCACCTGTGTTCTGTGCAAGTATCGCACCCAGGTTCTGGGCTTCGAGGCCGAGGTCGGCGCGGTGCAGGAAAGCCATCACCACCATGTCGAGGGGCAGGGCGCGTCGGCGCCGGGGTCGAACGTCGAGGATTGCAGCCTGTGCGACACCTTCTGCACGGGCCTGTGCCGGCTGGAAGGTGAGGCACATCACCATCATCATCACGATCACGATCATCACCACGGGCACGATCACGACCACCATCATCACCACCACCCCCGGTATCCGCACGCCGACCACCCGCTGGGCCCGGAAAGCGCGCGCAAGACGCGGGTGTAGGGCCGGACCGTGCGGCCATATGAGAAAGACCCGGCGGCCATCTACGCCGAAAGCTTCGCCACCGTCCGGCGCGAGGCGCGCCTCGACCGGTTCCCGCCCGGAATGGAGGCGCTGGCCATCCGTCTGATCCACGCCTGCGGCATGGTCGAGGTGGCCGACAGGCTGGTTTTCTCCCCGCAGGCGCAGGCGGCGGGGCAGGCCGCGCTGCGCGCCGGCGCCCCGGTGCTGTGCGACTGCGAGATGGTCGCGGCCGGCATCATCCGCCGCGCGCTGCCGGCTGACAATCCCGTGCGGGTGACGCTCAACGACGCGCGCGTGCCCGAGATCGCGGCGCGCATCGGCACCACGCGCTCCGCGGCGGCGGTGGAGTTGTGGCGCGACCACCTCGCCGGGGCCGTGGTGGCGATCGGCAACGCGCCCACCGCGCTGTTCCACCTGCTGGAACGGCTGGACGCCGGCGCGCCCCGGCCGGCGGTGATCCTTGGCTTCCCGGTGGGGTTCGTGGGCGCCGCCGAGAGCAAGGCAGAGCTTGCGGCAAACGCCCGTGGCTGCGATTTCGTCGCCCTGCGCGGGCGTCGCGGCGGCTCCGCGATGGCGTCTGCGGCGGTCAACGCGCTGGCCGCGGGCATCCCGGGGGGCGAGGCATGAGCGGGGATCGCTTTGGAAAACGCCGTGGGCACGCCGGTGGCTGAGGCGTGGCTGCATATCGTCGGCATCGGCGAGGACGGGATGGCCGGGCTCGCGCCCGCCGCACGCGGCGTCGTGGAAGCGGCCGAGGTCATCGTCGGCGGCGACCGGCACCACGATCTTTCGGCCGCCGTCACCGCCGAACGCGTGGCGTGGCCGTCGCCCTTCGACGCGCTCATCGACATGCTGCGCGGCTTCCGCGGGCGGCGCGTGGTCGTTCTGGCCACCGGCGATCCCCTGTGGTTCTCGGTGGGCGCGCGGATCGGGCGGGCCATCGATCCCGCCGAGATCACCTATCACCCCCATCTGTCCGCCTTCCAGCTGGCCGCCGCCCGCATGGGCTGGAGCATGGCGGACCTCGACACGCTGACCGTGCACGGCCGGCCGGTCGAACAGATGATCCCCTTCATCCAGCCCGGCGCGCGCCTGCTGATCCTGACGACAGGCGCCGAGACCCCCGGCCAGATCGCGCGGTTCCTGTCCCGGCGGGGCTACGGCGCATCGCGCATGTCCGTTCTGGCGCGCATGGGCGGGCCGGACGAGGCACGCTTCGACGGCGTTGCCGAGGCCTGGGACCACGCGGTGCCCGAATTCAACACGCTGGCGGTGGAGTGCATCGCGGGGACGGACGCGGTGCTCGCGCCCCGCACGCCGGGGCTTGCCGACGACCTCTTTCGTCACGACGGCACGATGACCAAGCAGGAGGTGCGCGCTGTCACGCTTGCCCGGCTGATGCCGCAGCGCGGGGCGCTGTTGTGGGACGTGGGCTGCGGGTGCGGCTCGGTGGCGGTGGAATGGATGCGCGCGGCGCGCGACGCCGGCGCCATCGGGATCGAACCGCGCGCCGACCGCCGCGCGCTTGCCGGCGAGAACGCGCAGGCGCTGGGGGCGCCGCGGCTCGAGCTGATCGAGGGCCGCGCGCCCGGCGCGCTGGCCGACCTGCCCGCGCCGGACGCGGTGTTCTTCGGCGGCGGGGTCTCGGCCGACGGCCTCGCGGCCGCCCTCGCGGCGCTGCGCCCTCTGGGCCGGCTCGTGTGCAACGCGGTCACGCTGGACAGCGAGGCGGTCCTGCTCGACGCGCACGCCCGCCACGGCGGCGAACTGACACGGCTCGCCGTGGCGCGCGCCGAACCCGTCGGCCCGCGGCGGGGCTGGCGGCCGATGATGCCGGTCACGCAATGGAGCGTGGTGAAGCGATGAGCGGCATTCTCTATGGTGTGGGCCTCGGGCCGGGCGATCCGGAGCTGCTGACGCTGCGCGCGCATCGGCTGATCCGCGAGGCGGCGGTGGTCGCCTACCCGTCGCTGGCCGGCGGCGAGAGCTTCGCGCGCGCCATCGTGGCCGGGGTCATCCCGCCGACGGCGCGCGAGATCGTCTTGGAGGTGCCCATGACGACCGAGCGCGCGCCCGCGCAGGCCGCCTATGACGACGGCGCGGCGCGGATCGAGGCCGAGCTGGACGCGGGCCGCGATGTCGTCTGCCTGTGCGAGGGCGATCCGTTCTTCTACGGTTCCTTCATGTATCTCTTCGCGCGGTTGCGGCGCGCGCACGCCGTGGAGGTCGTGCCGGGCGTCACCAGCGTGACGGCCTGCGCGGCGCGCGCCGGTATGCCGCTGGCCGCGCGCAACGAGCGGCTGACCGTGCTTCCCGGGCCACTGCCCGAGGACGAACTGCGCGCGCGCATCGCCGGCGCCGAGAGCCTGGCGATCATGAAGGTCGGGCGCCACCTGCCCAAGATCCGCGGCGTGATCGACGCGCTGGGCCTGACGGACAGTGCGGTCTACGTCGAACGCGCCAGCCTCGAAAGCGAGGTGATCCGCCCGCTGGCCGAGGCGCCCCGGGCCGCGCCGTATTTCTCGATGATCCTCTTGACGAAGGGAGCGGACCCTTGGCTCTAGATCCTGTCGTTCTGGCGCTGTCGTCCTCGGGCGAGGCCACGGCACACCGCGTGGCCGAGGCGCTGCGCGCGCCTGTCCACGGGCGCGCGGGCCGCGTGGCCCGCGCCGATGCCTTTTTCGACAACGCGCTCGATCACGCGCGCGACCTTTTCGCCGCGGGTGTGCCGGTGGTGGGCGTCTGCGCCAGCGGCATCCTGATCCGTGCGGTGGCGCCGCTTCTGGCCGACAAGCGGGCCGAGCCGCCGGTCGTTTCGGTCAGCGATGACGGGGCGGTCGTTGTGCCCTTGCTGGGCGGGCACCGTGGTGCGAACCGCCTGGCCGCCACGGTCGGTGCGGCGCTGGACGCGACCGCGGCCGTGACCACGGCGGGCGACGTCGCGATGGGCGTGGCGCTGGATGCCCCGCCGGCGGGCTACCGTCTGGCCAATCCCGGCGACGCGAAAGCGGCGATGGCGGCGTTGCTGGGCGGCGCGGGGATCACCGTGCGCGGCGACAACATCTTCGGAATCGACGACACCGGCGGCGATGTCGTGCTTGTCGTGGGCGACGCCCCGGCCGACGGCGGACCGCACCGGCTGGTCTACCATCCGCAGAGGTATGTTCTGGGTCTGGGGTGCGCCCGCGGGTGCGGGACGGATGAGCTTTGGCAGCTTGTGACCGAGACGCTGGCAGGCGCCGGCGTCGCTCCCGGGGCGGTGGCCTGCGTGGCCACCATCGACCTGAAGGCGGACGAACCGGCCATGGCGGAGGTTGCCCGCCGCCTTGACGTGCCGTTGCGCCTGTTCACCGCTGCCGAACTCGAGGAGCAGGCCGGCCGGCTCGCCAACCCGTCCGAGGTGGTCTTTGCCGAGGTCGGCTGCCACGGCGTGGCCGAGGGGGCGGCGCTGGCGGCTTGCGGCACGCTGGCGGCCGAAAAATGCAAGACCGCCAACGCGACCTGCGCGCTGGGCCGGGCGCCTGCGCCGCTGACCGGGCTGCCGGGCCGGCCGCGCGGGCGGCTTTCTGTCGTGGGCATCGGCCCGGGGCAGGCGGGCTGGCGCACGCCCGAGGTATCCCGGCTGATCGCGGAGGCCGAGGAGCTGGTGGGCTACGGCCTTTACATCGACCTGCTGGGGCCGCTGGCCGCGGGCAAGCGGCGCAGCGACTTTCCCCTTGGCGGCGAGGAGGCGCGCTGCCGCTACGCCTTGGAGGCCGCGGGCGAGGGACGCAACGTGGCGCTTGTCTGTTCGGGCGATGCAGGGATCTACGCGATGGGCGCGCTGGTGTTCGAGCTTCTTGATCGCGGCGCGGAGTCGCACGGCGTCTCGGACGCGGCCCGGCGGGCCGAGGTCATCTGCTCGCCCGGGGTGTCAGCGCTTCAGGGTGCGGCCGCGCGGGCGGGCGCGCCGCTGGGGCACGATTTCTGCACCATTTCCCTGTCCGACCTGCTGACCCCGCGCGACGACATCCTGCGCCGCCTGCAGGCCGCGGCGCAGGGTGATTTCGTGATCGCCTTCTACAATCCGGTCTCGAGAACGCGCCGCACGCTTCTGGCCGAGGCGCGGGATATCCTGCTGCGGCACCGGCCGGGCGACACGCCGGTGATGCTGGCGAAGTCCCTGGGTCGCGCCGAGGAAGAGGTCGCCTATCGCCGGCTGGCAGACCTGCAGGTGGACGAGGTGGACATGCTGACGGTGGTGCTCGTGGGGTCGAGCAACTCGCGCCTGGCCTGGACCGGTGCGGGCCCGCGCATGTTCACGCCGCGCGGGTATGCCCGGAAGATCGACGGCGACCTGGCGGCCCGGGGCGGGACATGAGTATTTCGGGCAGGATGAAGACGGGGGATTCGGCATGACGGTGTTTTTCATTGGCGCGGGCCCGGGCGACCCGGAGCTTCTGACGAAGAAGGCCGAGCGCCTGATCGGGCAGTGCCCGGTGTGCCTTTATGCCGGCAGCCTCGTGCCGGCCGAGGTCGTTGCCTGCGCGCCAGAGGGCGCGCGGGTTCTGGACACGGCGCCGATGACGCTGGAGGAAACGCACGCCGAGATCGTCGCCGCGCACGCGCGGGGGCAGGACGTGGCCCGGGTGCATTCGGGGGACCCGTCGCTTTACGGTGCCATCGCCGAGCAGGTGCGCCGCCTGCGCGCCGAGGGCATCGGCTACGAGATCGTCCCCGGCGTGCCGGCCTATGCCGCCGCCGCCGCGGCGTTGGGCCAGGAACTGACGGTGCCGGAAGTCGCGCAGTCGCTGGTGCTGACCCGTGTCTCGATGAAGTCCACCTCGATGCCCGAGGGCGAGACGCTGGAGAATTTCGCGCGCAGCGGCGCGACGCTGGCCATTCACCTTGGCGTGCGGAACCTGCGCGAGATCGAGCGCGTGCTGACGCCGCATTACGGTGCCGATTGCCCCGTGGTGGTGGCCTATCGCGTGGGCTGGCCCGACCAGATGTTCATCCGCGGCACGCTGTCGGACATCCAGGCCAGGGTGCGCGCCGAGAAGATCACGCGCACCGCGCTGGTTTTCGTCGGCCCCGTCCTGGGCGAGATCCGCGATTTCACCGACAGCGCGCTTTACGATGCGGCGCACCCGCACGTGCTGCGCCCGCGGGCGGTTGCAAAAGGGTGACACGATCGTCCGTGCCCCGGGGCGTGCGACTCGTGTCTTGACGCGACTCGGTTGTCGCGAAACCATTTTCCCGACACGACGGCAAGGCGCGGACCGATGACGACATTCCTTCCCAAGGACGTGCAGGCGGGGCTGGATGCCGCGCGCAAGCGCGCGCAGAAGAAAAGCCACCGGCTGCGGGTGCAGGTCGGCGAGGACTGGTACCCCGTCCTGCGCGCGTGGGAGGGCGGCTTTGCGCTGGACGCCGAGGACGCGCCGCACCTGCGCGGGCTGGTCGACCTTTACGACGGCGCGCGGCACCTGTCGCAGTGCCTGATCGTGGCCTCCGAGGAAGAGGCCGGCGAGATCCGGTTCGAGTACAAGCGCATGACCGAGGCCACCGGTGAACAGCCCGTCGATTTCGAGCGCGCCCCCGATGCGCCGATCGCTTTGCTGGGAAAGGATTAGGGTCGTCGTGTGCTACTGAATGTCGGCGAAGGCCGCTTGCAGGCGCGTGACGGCCTCGCGGATCTGCGGGCGGGGCATCGCGAGGTTGAAGCGCATGAAGCTTTCGCCGCCCGCCCCGAAGGCCGGGCCGGGGCTGGCGGCGATGCGCGCGTCGTCGCGGATGCGTCGCGCGATCTCGTCGTGGTCCATCCCCGTGGCCGAGAAATCCACCCAGGCAAGGTAGGTCGCCTGAAGCGGCATCGACCACAGGCCGGGGATGGCGTTGATGCCGTCGTCGAACATGCGCCGGTTGCCGTCGAGATGCGCCAGCTGGGCGTCGGCCCAGTCCGCGCCCTCGGGCGAATAGGCCGCCTGGATCATCATCACGCCCAACGAGGACGGGGCGTAGTCCAGCGTGCGCAGGCGGTGCGACATCGCGTCGCGCAGCCGGTCGTCGGGGATGATGATGTTGCCCGTGCGCTGGCCGGCGATGTTGAAGGTTTTCGACGCCGCCGTCAGCACCACCAGCCGGTCGCGCACCTGCGGCACGGCCACGTCCGTGGGCAGGAAGCTGTGGCCGGCATAGACAAGGTCGTGGTGGATCTCGTCGGAAACCAGGATCAGGTCGTTGCGCGCGGCGAAATCGGCAACCGCCTGCAACTCGTCGGCCGTCCAGACCCGGCCCGAGGGGTTCTGCGGCGAGCACCACAGCAGCACCTTCTCGTCGCCCGATAGCCGCGCCTGCGCATCCTCGAGATCGAGGGCATAGGACTCTCCGTCGCGTGCCAGCGGGCATTCGACGACGCGACGGCCGGTCTTGCGGATCTTGGCGGCGAACTCGTGATAGACGGGCGGGAAGGTCACCACGCCGTCGCCCGGCGCGCTCCAGACATCGAGGCACAGCGCGATCGCGTTGCCCAGCCCCTGCGAGGTCAGGATCCAGTCGGGCTCGACCGTCCAGCCGTGGCGCTCGCGCATCCACCACGCGATCGCGGCCTTGTAGGGGGCGTAGTCACTGTAATAGCCGAAGATGCCGTGATCGACGGCCCGCTGCACGGCCTCGCGCACGCAGGGCGCGGTTGGATAGTCGGAATCGGCCGTCCACATCGCCAGCCCGTCATCGGGCGAGACGCCGAACAGTTCCTCCATCTTGTCCCACTTGGTGGAGCCGCTGCCCCGGCGGTCGATGATTGCGTCGAAATCCATGCCGAACCTCCCTTTGGCGGCCACGCTAGTGGATCGCACGCGGCGTGCAAGGGGCGTTGCGGTTCGCCGCGCCATCGCCTAAATCAGGCATCATGAAGCGATCCCTCGTCATCCATCCCGACCCCCGGCTCAAGAAGCTGTGCGCGCCCGTGGACGACCTCGGCGACGCGCGCCGGCAACTGGCCGACGACATGCTCGAGACGATGTACGACGCGCCGGGCATCGGGCTCGCGGCGCCACAGGTGGGCGTGCTGGAGCGGCTGATCGTCCTCGATTGCGTGAAGGAGGAAGGCGCCACGCCGCACCCCATGGTGATGTTCAACCCCGAGGTCGTGGCGGCCTCGGACGAAAAGAACACCTACGAGGAAGGCTGCCTGTCGATCCCCGACGAATACGCCGAGGTCACCCGCCCCGCGGAGGTGCAGGTGCGCTGGATCGACCGGGACGGCCGGGAACACGAGGCCGGCTTCGACGGTCTGTGGGCCACCTGCGTTCAGCACGAGATCGACCATCTCAACGGCAAGCTGTTCATCGATCATCTCGGCCCGATGAAGCGCCAGATGATCACGCGCCGCATGCAAAAGCGCAAGCGCGAGAAGGCAAGGGCCTGACACGGATGGCCGTGCGGCACTGCCTGCCCTGGCCGGACAAGCGGTTGCGCACGCCCGCCGCGCCGGTGGACGGGATCACCGACGATATCCGGGCCACATGGGCCGACATGATCGACACGATGGAGGCGATGCCGGGCGTGGGCCTGGCCGCGCCGCAGATCGGCGTGATGCAGCGGCTCGCGGTGGTGGACGCGAGTTCCGAACGCGGACAGGCCGTGCGCATGGCCAACCCCGAGGTCTTGCACGCCAGCGTCGAGTTGCGCGCTCACGATGAGGCCAGCCCCAACCTGACGGGTGTGTCGGCCCGCATAGAGCGCCCCCGCGCGGTGACGGTGCGGTTCATGAACGCCGACGGCGGGATCGAGGAGCGCGATTTCGTCGGGCTCTGGGCCACCAGCGTGCAGCACCAGATCGACCACCTGAACGGGCGGATGTATTTCGACCGGCTGTCGAAGGTGAAGCGCGACATGCTGGTAAGGAAAGCGAGAAAGGCGGGCTGACGCCCGGAAGTGTGATGCGCGTTGTTTTCATGGGAACGCCCGATTTCTCGGTGCCCGCGCTGCGGGCGCTGGTGGACGCGGGCCACGACATTGCCGCCGTCTACTGCCAGCCACCGCGGCCGGCGGGACGGGGCAAGAAGCCACGCCCCAGCCCCGTGCAGCAGGCCGCCGAGGCATCGGGGCTCGAGGTTCGGCATCCCGAGAGCCTGAAGGACACGCAGCAGCAGGCGGATTTTGCCGCGCTGGAAGCGGATGTCGCCGTGGTCGTGGCCTACGGGCTCATCCTGCCGCGCCCGGTGCTTGACGCACCCCGGCACGGTTGCCTGAACATCCACGCCTCGCTGCTGCCGCGCTGGCGCGGCGCGGCGCCCATCCAGCGCGCCGTCATGGCCCGCGACGCCGAGACGGGCGTGTGCATCATGCGGATGGAGCCGGGGCTGGATACCGGCCCGGTGCTGCTGCGCCGCACCACGCCGATCGGGCCCGAGGACACCGCCGGCGACCTGCACGACCGGCTGTCGGAGATCGGGGCCGGGCTGATCGTGGAGGTGCTCGCGGGGCTGGACGATCTCGTCGCGCAGCCGCAGCCGGAGGAGGGCGTGACCTACGCCGCCAAGGTCGACAAGGCGGAGGCGCGGATCGACTGGACCCGCCCGGCGCCGGAAGTGGACGCGCGGATCCGCGGGTTGTCGCCCTTCCCGGGCGCATGGCGCGAGATCGGCGGCCAGCGGGTGAAGGTGCTGGCCTCGCGCGTGGCCGAGGGTGCCGGCACGCCGGGCGAGGTGCTGGATGATGCGCTGACCGTGGCGTGCGGCACGGGGGCGGTGCAACTGCTGCGCGTGCAGCGCGAAGGGCGCAGCCCGCAGGACGCCGCGGCCTTCCTGCGCGGGACGGCCGTGCGGCCCGGTACCCGGCTGGGGGAGGGGTGAGATGTTTCCGGCTATCGCGGGCACGGTCGTGATCGCGGGGATCGTGGGCTACCTGTCCGAGCGGACGGGGTTCACGCGCAACGGGATCCTGGCCTCGATCATCATCTGCGTGGGCGGGGCCTTCATCTTCTATTTCGTCCGGCTGATGTTCGGGGTGAGCTTCGGGCCGCCGGGCCTGGACGCGATCCTGTCGGCCATCGGCGCACTTGTCATCGTGCCGACCCACTGGCGGCGCCGCAGGTAGGGAGCGGAATGATGGAGTTTGTCTGGCTGATCGTGATCGGCGCAGCTGCGGGGTTCCTCGCCACGCGGATGATGAACCTGCAAACCGACGTTCTGACCACCATCGCCATCGGAATCGCCGGGGCGGTGATCGGCTGGGTGGTGCTGCACCTTCTGCTGGCGGTGGTGGGGCTGATCGCCGGGCTGATCGGCGCGGTGCTGGGGGCGCTGCTGCTGATCTGGCTGTGGCAGACCTACGGCCCGCGGGGCAAATAGGCGGCGCCGGTCAGCCCGCCTTGCCCGGCTTGAAGGGCGCCATGCCCGCGCGCGCCAGTTCGTCGGCGCGTTCGTTCTCGGGATGGCCGGCGTGGCCGCGCACCCATTGCCAGGTCACGTCGTGTCGTGCCTGGGCGGCATCCAGGCGTTGCCAGAGTTCGGCGTTCTTCACCGGTTTCTTCGCGGCCGTCTTCCAGCCGTTGCGCTTCCAGCCGTGCAGCCACGTCGTCACGCCGTTCTTCACGTAGTTGCTGTCGGTCACGATGGTGATGGTGCTGGGCCGCTCCAACGTCTCGAGCGCGGCGATCGCCGCCAGAAGTTCCATCCGGTTGTTGGTGGTGGTGGCTTCGCCGCCCTTGATCTCGCGCTCGCGCAGCACGCGGTCGCCCTCGCGCGCCTGCAGCAGCACGCCCCAGCCGCCCGGGCCGGGATTGCCCGAGCAGGCGCCGTCGGTGAATGCGAAGAGCTCAGGCACGTGCGGTCACCGTGATCCAGTCCTGCGGGCGGCCCTCCAGACCGGTGTCACGGCCGGTTTGCCGCGCGACCGGGGTAAAGCCCGCCGCCTGCAAGAGCCCGTCCAGTTCGGCCCCGGTGACGAAGGTGTATAGCCGCCCGAGGCTGTCGCGGTGCTCGCCTTCGCCCAGCTTCATGCCGACGTGCAGCCGCCCGCCGGGTTTCAGGGCCCGGTGCAGCGCGGCGAGGTGCCGGGGCAGGTCGGTGCGGGGGGCGTGCAGCAGGCTGAAGCTTGCCCAGACACCATCATAGACGACGTCTCCCGCGATTTCGTCGAAGCCGGCTTGCCGGGCCGTCACGCCGGGGTGTTCCCCGGCAAGCGCCACCATCGCGGGCACCGGATCCCAGGCGTCGACGTGAAGGCCGGCCTCGGCCATCGCGGCCGCGTCGCGACCCGGTCCGCAGCCGAGGTCGAGCACGCGCCCGCCCTGCGGCATGGCCGCGACGAAAGCATCGCGGGCCGGGTCGTGCCATCCGCTTTCGATGTACGCCGCGTACTCCTCGGCGCGGTCTGCATAGGATTTCAGCGTTTCCGCATCGCCACTCATGCGAAGACCCCGATCGCCAGGCAAACCAGCACGACCACGGTCAGCGGCACGCGCAACTGCATCCACCAGCCCGGCGCGGCGCCGTGGTGCCAGAACAGCCAATCCAGGCCGAGGATCCCGGCAAAGCCCGCGATCAGCGAAATGCCGGAGCCCGTGGGGCCGCCCCCTGTCATGAAGAACGCCCAGAGGGCCGGGATCACCGACAGCACGTAGCCCATGGCCGCGCGGGTGTCGTCCAGCCGCGTGGCGAACCCCCAGAGCACACCGGACATGAACGCCAGGATGATCGCGCCGTAAAAGAGCATGACATAGGGGCCGGCAAAGCGCGGCCCGATCGTCTGCGCCGTCCACAGGCCGAGATCCGGGGCGAGCACGGTGATTGCCCCCCAGACGAAGGGGATCAGTCCGGCAATGCCGAGCGCGAGGGCGGAACGCGGTATCGTCATGCGCGGCAACATGGCGCGCGGCGTGCGCGGTGGCAATGGCCGCGCTCGGCTTTTGTCACGATCCGCATTCGCGCCGCGCTCACGCAGGTTCGCGCATGACGCGCGGCACCTTGAACTCCACGTTCTCGCGGGCCGTCTCGATTTCCTCGACGGTCACCTCGTAACGGGCCTTGAGGGCCTCGACGACCTCGTCGACAAGGACCTCGGGTGCCGAGGCGCCCGCCGTCACGCCGATGGTGGTGATCCCTTCGAGAGCACGCCAGTCGATGTCCGTGGCGCGTTGAACCAGCTGTGCATAGCCGCAGCCGGCTTTCGCGCCGACCTCGACCAGGCGGCGCGAGTTGGACGAATTCGGCGCGCCCACCACCAGCATCGCGTCGGCCTTGGCGGCCATCGCCTTGACGGCGTCCTGCCGGTTCGTGGTGGCGTAGCAGATGTCTTCCTTGTGCGGGCCCTTGATGTTCGGAAACCGGTCCTTCAGCGCCGCGACCACGTCGATCGTATCATCCACCGACAACGTCGTCTGGGTGACGAAAGCCAGCCGTTCGGGGTCGCGCACCTCGAGGTCGGCGACGTCCCGGGGCGTTTCCACCAGCAGCACCTCGCCCTCGGGAAGCTGGCCCATGGTGCCGGCCGTTTCGGGGTGGCCGGCGTGGCCGATCATGACGATCTGAAAGCCGTCCGCATGGTGCCGCTCTGCCTCGATATGCACTTTCGACACCAGCGGGCAGGTCGCATCGACGTAGAGCATGTTGCGCTTGGCGGCCTCGGCGGGCACCGATTTCGGCACGCCGTGGGCGGAAAAGATGACGGGCCGGTCGTCCGGGCACTCCTCGAGTTCCTCGACGAAGACGGCCCCCTTTGCCCGCAGATCGTCCACCACGTAGCGGTTGTGCACGATCTCGTGGCGCACGTAGACAGGCGCCCCCCATTTTTCCAGCGCCAT
This sequence comes from Roseovarius salinarum, assembly GCF_002834145.1. GTDB lineage: Bacteria > Pseudomonadota > Alphaproteobacteria > Rhodobacterales > Rhodobacteraceae > Roseovarius > Roseovarius salinarum. The sequence continues at coordinate 297,810 of NZ_PHNT01000001.1, forward strand.
TTCGACGATCTTGATCGCGCGGTCCACGCCCGCGCAGAAACCGCGGGGCGCCGCCAGATAAAGGGTCAGCGATGGTTTGGTCATGCTACGCCTCCTATCGCGGGAGAGGTAATCCTGCGACATGCGCCCGTCCAGAGACGATCTTTCTGCGTCGCGCAGGTCAGGCGGTATCGCGTTCGCCCTGGTTGTCCCGCGGCGGGCGGCCGATGACTTCCTTGAGGTCTTCGAGCTCGATGAAATTGTCGGCCTGCCGGCGCAGGTCGTCCGCGATCATCGGCGGCTGGCTGCGGATCGTGGACACCACCGAGATCCGCACGCCCTGGCGCTGCAGGCTTTCGACCAGCGGCTTGAAGTCGCCGTCGCCCGAGAACAGCACGATGTGATCGATCCGAGGGGCCAGTTCCATGGCATCGACGGCAAGTTCGATGTCCATGTTGCCCTTGACCTTGCGGCGGCCCTGACTGTCGGTGTATTCCTTCGCCGGTTTCGTGACCATGGTGAAGCCGTTGTAGTTCAGCCAGTCCACCAGCGGCCGGATGGGGGAATACTCGTCGTTTTCCAGCAGGGCGGTGTAATAGAAGGCGCGAAGAAGCTTGCCCCGGCGCATGAACTCGGCGCGCAGAAGCTTGTAGTCGATGTCGAATCCGAGCGATTTTGCGGCGGCATACAGGTTGGAGCCGTCGATGAACAGCGCGAGCCGTTCGTCCTTGTAGAACATCAAATATCCTTCCGAATCGGATGTCATTGCCCTTTTGTTCGTTCGTGAGTGGTGAGGGCGGGCAACGACTGGACGGTGAAATTAGGAGCGTTGCCGGTGCTCTGCAAGGGCAATCCGCCCGCCCATAAGGATAGGTGCCCGATGGATCGTCATCAACCGTACTTGGTCGCGCTCGGCGCGAATTTGCCCTCGCGCGCGGGGCCACCGGCGCACACGCTCCGCGCCGCGCTGGATGCGCTGGACGCGGCCGGGACACGCGTCGAGGCGGTCAGCCGCTTCTATGCAACGCCGTGTTTCCCGGCGGGTGCCGGCCCCGACTACGTCAACGCCGCCGCACGGTTGGGCAGCGCGCGTCCGCCCGCCGATTTCCTGGATCTGCTTCATCGCGTCGAAGGCATGTACGGCCGTGAGCGGCAGGAACGTTGGGGGCGGCGGACGCTCGACCTGGACCTGATTGCCGCCGGAGATGCCGTGCTGCCCGATGCGGCGACGCAGGACGCGTGGCGTGACCTGCCCGAGGCCGAGCGGCCCCGCCGCGCGCCGGAGCGGCTGATCCTGCCGCATCCGCGGCTTCAGGAACGCGCCTTTGTCCTTGTCCCGTTGGCCGATGTCGCTGCCGACTGGCAGCACCCCCGGCTTGGCCTGACCGTCGCGCAGATGCTCGCGGCACTGCCGCGTGACGCGCGTGACGCCGCAGAACCGGTGTGATGGCGGCCCGCGCGGCCCATGACCTTGATTCCGCCCTTGCAAATCCCACGTCGACCTCGTAGAAAACCGGCTTCCTGCCTGCCCAACCGATCGGAGACCGCATGGCCCGCGTTACCACCGAAGACTGCATCGACAAGGTTCCCAACCGTTTCGAGCTCGTCATGCTCGCCGCGCACCGCGCGCGCGAAATCTCGGCCGGGGCGCCGATCACCGTTGACCGCGACAACGACAAGAACCCCGTGGTGGCACTTCGCGAGATCGCGGAGGAAACCCAGACGTCCGACGAACTGCGCGAGCGCCTGATCGAGTCGAACCAGACCCAGATCGAGGTCGACGAACCCGAAGAGGATTCGATGTCGCTGCTCATGGGCGGTGAACCCGACAAACCGGCAGAGGACGACATGTCCGAGGAAAAGCTGCTCCGCGCCCTGATGGAAGCGCAGGGGCAGGGCTGATCCGCGGACGGCGCAAGGGAACATGGATACGGAGCGGATGATCGCCGTCGACGACCTGATCGGACTGGTCCGCTCCTACAACCCGAAGACAGACGAGGCGCTGATTCGCGACGCCTACGCGTTCGCCTGCGAAATGCACGCGGGTCAGACGCGGCATTCCGGCGAACCCTACGTGAGCCACCCGGTCGCCGTGGCCCATGTGCTGGCCGAACAGCGGCTCGACGATGCCACCATCGTCACCGCTCTGCTGCACGACACGATCGAGGACACCAAGGCCGGTTACGCGGAGGTGGCCGAACGCTTCGGCACCGAGGTCGCCGATCTGGTCGACGGCGTGACCAAGCTGACCAACCTGCAGCTTTCCAGCACCGAAACCCAGCAGGCCGAGAACTTCCGCAAGCTGTTCATGGCGATGTCCAAGGACTTGCGGGTGATCCTCGTCAAGCTGGCCGACCGCCTGCACAACATGCGCACCATCAAGGCGATGCGCCCGGACAAGCAGGTCAAGAAAGCGCGCGAGACGATGGACATCTTCGCGCCGCTCGCGGGCCGCATGGGCATGCAGTGGATGCGCGAGGAGCTCGAGGATCTCGCGTTCCGCGTTCTCAACCCCGAGGCGCGTGCCTCGATCATCCGGCGGTTCCTGACGCTCCAGAAGGAATCGGGCGATATCATCGACCGCATCACCAAGGACATGCGCCACGAACTCGAAAAGGCGGGTATCGAGGCCGAGGTCTTGGGCCGCGCCAAGAAACCCTATTCGATCTGGCGCAAGATGCAGGAAAAGGAGATGGGGTTTTCGCGCCTGTCCGACATCTACGGCTTTCGCGTCATCACCCGGTCCGAGGCGGACTGCTATGCCGTGCTCGGTGCGATCCACCGCCGGTGGCGGGCCGTGCCGGGGCGGTTCAAGGATTACATCAGCCAGCCGAAGTCGAACGGCTACCGCTCCATCCACACCACCGTGTCGGGCCGCGACGGCAAGCGGGTCGAGGTGCAGATCCGTACCCGCCAGATGCACGACGTGGCCGAGGCCGGCGTCGCGGCGCACTGGTCGTATCGCGACGGCGTGCGCGCGGAGAACCCCTTTGCCGTGGACCCGGCGAAATGGATTTCCTCGCTGACCGAACAGTTCGACGCCGAGGAGGACCACGACGAGTTCCTCGAGGCGGTGAAGCTGGAGATGTACGCCGACAAGGTTTTCTGTTTCACGCCCAAGGGTGACGTGGTCAAGCTGCCGCGCGGGGCGACGCCCATCGATTTCGCCTATGCCATCCACACGCGCATCGGCAACGCCTGTGTCGGCGCCAAGGTCGACGGAATGCGCGTGCCGCTCTGGACCCGGTTGAAGAACGGCCAGTCCGTCGAGGTCATCACCGCCGACGGCCAGACGCCGCAGGCCACCTGGCTGGAAATCGCGACCACCGGCAAGGCCAAGGCCGCGATCCGCCGGGCGCTGCGCGAACTCGACCGCGACCGCTACATCAAGCTGGGGCGGGAACTGGCACGTTCGGCCTTCGAACACGTCGGCAAGAAGGCGACCGACAAGGCGCTGGAAACGGCGGCACGCAACCTGCGTTTCAAGGAGGCCGACGAGATACTCGCGCGGCTGGGCAGCGCGGAGCTGACGGCGAGCCAGGTGCTCAACGCGGTCTACCCGGATCTGGCGCCCGAGCAGGGAGAGGCCATCGCGCAGGAGCGGGCCGTCATCGGGTTGGCCTCGGACCAGAGCTTCGAACGCGCGCGCTGCTGCCGGCCCTTGCCGGGCGAGCGCATCGTCGGCATCACCTTCCGCGGTCGCGGCGTGGTGGTCCATGCCATCGATTGCGAATCCCTCTCGGCCTACGAGGACCAGCCGGACCGCTGGCTGGACCTGCACTGGCATGCCGGGCGCCACCCGGCGGTTTACGACGTGGCGCTCGATGTCACCATCGGCAACGATGCCGGTGTCCTGGGGCGCGTCTGCACCTTGATCGGCGAGAGGAAGGCCAATATCTCAAACCTGACGTTCATCGACCGAAAGCCGGACTTCTACCGCCTTCTGGTCGAGGTCGAGTTGCGCAATGCCGAGCAGCTTCACAGTCTGATGTCGGCACTTGCCGCGGAAAGCGATGTCGCGGCCGTGGAGCGCCATCGCGAACCGGTGCGTGCCGCAGCGTCCGTGCAGGCCTGAGTCAGGGAGCGGGATGTGGTCTTCAAGCGACGCGACAGACGGCCAATCTGGCGGATCGTCGCCGACTTCTTCTATCCGAAGGGCGGGTGGGCGCGTGCCTTTCACTACGTCAAGCATCGGTTGCGCCGGCTGCCGGATCCGCCGCACCGGATCGCCCGCGGTATCTTCGCCGGCGTTTTCGTGACATTCACGCCGTTCTTCGGCCTGCATTTCTTCGGTGCGGTGGCCCTGGCATGGGTGATCCGGGGCAATATCGTCGCCTCGTTGCTCGCGACCTTCGTGGGCAACCCGCTGACTTTCCTGCCCATCGGCGTGGTGTCATTGCAGACGGGGTATTTCCTTCTGGGCCGCGAGGGGCTGGACAGCGCCGCGGCGCGCCGGTCGCTCGGGGCAAAGTCCATCGACGCGTGGCGGGATTTCAAGAGCAACCTGATCGCGATATTCACCGACACCCCGGCCAACTGGAGCAAGCTGGCGCTGTTCTACGACGAGGTGTTCTTTCCCTACATGGTCGGCGGGATCATCCCGGGGCTGGTCACGGGTCTGATCGCCTATCACATCAGCCTTCCGCTGATCCGCGCCTACCGGAACCGGCGCAAGGGGGTGCTCAAGGCAAAGTGGACGGCACTTCGGGAAAAGGCAGCGGCGAAGGCTGACGCGGGCGAGAATCAGGACTAGGCTTGCAGGGAATCGAAAACTCCGGAGGACGGGCCATGACGCCGCTCGGAAAACTGCGCCTCGGCGTGAACATCGACCACGTGGCGACGCTGCGCAACGCGCGCGGCGGCGCCTATCCCGACCCGCTGCGCGCCGCCCGGCTGGCCCAGGCGGCCGGCGCCGACGGGATCACCGCGCATCTGCGCGAGGACCGGCGCCATATCTCGGACGCCGACATCGAGGGCCTCATTGAGACCCTCGAGGTGCCGCTCAACCTCGAGATGGCCGCGACCGACGAGATGCAGGCCATCGCCCTGCGGCACCGACCGCATGCCGTCTGCATCGTGCCCGAAAAGCGGGAGGAACGGACCACGGAGGGCGGCCTAGAGGTCGCGCGCGAGGAAAACCGGCTGGCCCATTTCATCGCCCCTTTGCGCGAGGCAGGATGCCGCGTGTCGATCTTCGTCGCCGCCGACAGGCCGCAGATCGACGCGGCCCACCGCATCGGTGCGCAGGTGATCGAGCTGCACACCGGCGCCTATTGTGATGCCCACGCCGAGGCGCGGCTGGCCGACCGCGACGCCGAGCTCGATCAGCTCCGCGAGATGGCCGGCCGCGCCCATGCGCTCGGCCTGGAGGTGCATGCCGGCCACGGGCTGACCTACGACACGGTTCAGCCCGTCGCGGCGTTCCCCGAGGTGATGGAACTCAACATCGGTCACTTCCTGATCGGCGAGGCGGTCTTCCGCGGCCTCGAGGATGCCATTCAGGAGATGCGCCGCCTGATGGATGCGGCGCGCGTCCAGGCCGGGGAGCCCGTGCAATGAACTACCTGAGATATACCGCAGTCTTTCTGGTCGTCGCGGTCGGCACGGCCATCGCCGTGACGGTGCTGCGCGCATCCCTCGGGACAACGCTGGGGTCGTCGGCCCAGGTGATCGTGCCCTCGATGATCGCCGCGCTGATGGAGGGACGCGCCTTCGCGCGCACCGAGAAGCGCCGCCCGTCGCAGCGCGAGGCGTGGGTTTTCACGGGCAACGCGAGCCTGCTCGCGGTCGCGCTCAACCTCATCCTGGCCTACGCCGCGTCCGCCGTGCTGCCGGAGTTCGCCAAGATCGCCGCGGCGCCGGTGTTCTCGATGGCCTTCGTCGTCCTGCTGCTGATCTACGCGGCGGGCTACGTGATCTGCAACCGCTTCTTCGTCGGCCTGGGGGCGAGCAACGAACTCAGCGCGATGCACCGGCGCGGCGAACTCGACTGAAGCCGGAAAACCCGATGAGCATGAGCCTGTCCGATCCGCTACTGATCATCGCGGCCTGGGCCGTCGCCGCGGGCAGCCCCGGCCCCGCGACGCTGGCGATCTCCGGGGCGGCGATGGCGCAGGGGCGTGGCTCCGGGCTTGCCACCGCCGCCGGGGTGGCGTGTGGCTCGGCCTCCTGGGGCGTGGCCGCCGCGCTGGGGATGAGCGCGCTCATGCTGGCCCACGCCTGGGTGTTCTCCGCGGTCAAGGTCGTGGGTGCGGCCTATCTGCTCTATCTTGCGGCGCGCAGCCTGTGGCGGGCGTGGCAGGCGCAAGGTGCCCCTGCGACGGTGCCGCCGCGGGGCCGCCTTTTCATGCGCGGGCTTCTGGTGCACCTGACGAACCCCAAGGCGGTATTGGCGTGGGGGGCGGTCTTTGCCGTGGCGCTGCCGGGGGGCGCGGGCGCGTCGCAGGTCTGGCAGTTGTTCGCGCTGCTCTTCGCGACGTCCGCGGTGATCTTCGTGGCCTATGCACTGGCGTTTTCCGTCGGACCCGTGGCGCGCGGCTACGCCAGGTTGCAACGCGCCTTCGATGTCGCATTCGGCATGCTGTTCGGCGCGGCGGGCCTCAAGCTGCTGACGGCGCGCCTGCCATGATCCTCGGCATCGGCACGGATCTGGCCAACATCGAGCGCATCGCCGGCACGATCGAGCGCTTCGGCGACCGCTTCAAGGCCCGCGTCTTCACCGACGTCGAACGCGCCAAGGCCGAGCGGCGCGCGGATGTCGTGGGCACCTACGCCAAGCGCTGGGCGGCCAAGGAAGCGTGTTCCAAGGCGCTTGGCACCGGGCTGCGCATGGGCATCGCCTGGCGGGACATGGCGGTGAGCAACCTCGACACCGGCCAGCCGCGCATGCATGTCACGGGCTGGGCCGCCGATCGGCTGGCCGAGATGACACCGCCGGACCACGTCGCCGAAATCCATGTCACCCTGACCGACGATCACCCGTGGGCGCAGGCCTTCGTGGTGATCGAGGCCCTGCCGGAGGCCGCGGGGTAACCCGGGCCGCGGGAGGCGCGGCCCCCGGCCAAGCGCCTTGACACCCGTGCCCGCCCGCCCCATGAAGCGCGCGAACCCAGCCACCCAGCGGAGAGCGACAATGGCCAGCGACGCCAAGACGGGAAGCGCGATCGTGGAGACGATCAAGACGGTCGTCTATGCCCTGCTGCTGGCCGGGATCTTCCGCACGATCTTCTTCCAGCCGTTCTGGATCCCGTCGGGGTCGATGAAGGACACGCTGCTGGTGGGTGATTTCCTGTTCGTCAACAAGATGGCCTACGGCTACTCCTATGCCTCCTGCCCGTCGATCCGCCTGCCGGGCCTCGGCATCGACATCGACGCCGAGGACATCTGCGGATGGATGAAGACCGGCGACCCGCGGGACGGCGGGGGCCGCATCCTGGGCGGCACGCCGGAGCGCGGCGACATCGTGGTGTTCCGCCACCCGGTGCAGGGCACGGATTTCATCAAGCGCATCGTGGGCCTGCCCGGCGACTCGATCCAGATGAAGCAGGGCGTGCTGCATATCGACGGACAGCCCGTGGATCTGGAGCCCGCCGGCACCTTCGAGGAGATATTCCGGCCGCAGGGGCCGATGGGCGTGCGCCCGCGCTGCGAGAACGGCGTGGTGGGGCAGGGTGCGGTGTGCCGAAAGTCACGTTTCATCGAGACGCTGCCCAACGGCGAGAGCCACAACATCCTGAACATCACGACGCAACGGTCGGACAACACGGGCGTGTTCCGCGTGCCCGAGGGGCATTACTTCTTCATGGGCGACAACCGCGACAACTCCACCGATTCGCGGTACCCGCAGGCGGTGGGCGGCGTGGGCTTCGTGCCCTACGAGGACCTGATCGGCCGGGCGGGCCGCGTGATGTTCTCGTCGGCCGGCCGGTCGATGCTGTATTTCTGGACGTGGCGCGGCGACCGGTTCTTCGAGGGGATCGATTGAAGCTGTCGAAGGAGCTCAGGGCGCTGCAGGCGCGGCTCGGGCACGCGTTCGGCGATCCGGCCCTTCTGGTGCGCGCCGTCACCCATTCGTCGATGGCCACACCGACCCGCGACGACAACCAGCGCCTGGAGTTCCTTGGCGACCGGGTGCTCGGGCTGGTGATGGCCGAGGCGCTTCTGGAGCTCGATCCGGCCGCGACGGAAGGCCAGCTCGCGCCGCGCTTCAACACGCTGGTGCGCAAGGAAACCTGCGCCGAGGTCGCCCGCGACATAGACCTGGGCCAGGTGCTGAAGCTCGGCCGGTCTGAGATGCTGTCGGGGGGGCGGCGCAAGCAGGCCCTGCTGGGCGATGCGATGGAGGCGGTGATCGCCGCCGTCTACCGCGACGCCGGCTTCGACGCGGCCAAGGCGATGGTGCTGCGGCTCTGGGGGGACAGGCTGTCCACGGTCGAGGCGGATGCCCGCGACGCCAAGACCGCCCTGCAGGAATGGGCGCAGGCGCGCGGCATGGCCCCGCCCGTGTATTCCGAAACGTCGCGGTCCGGCCCCGACCACGCGCCGCGGTTCACGATCGAGGCACGGCTGGGCAACGGGGCCGCCGCGACCGCCACCGCCGGATCGAAGCGCCAGGCCGAACAGGCGGCGGCCAGCGCGCTGCTGTCCCGGTTGGGCCAGGCGTGAGCCGGTGTCATGCGGTGCGCCTTGCGGCGCGCAGTTTCGTTTCGCGCTCGGGCCGCGCGGGCCCCGAGGGGCGCTGCCCCTCGGCTCCCCGGAGTATTTGGACCAAGGTGAGGGACGCGGGCGGTGCGTTGTGCGGCCGCGCGCGGCCCCGGCCGGGGTGGTGCGGGCCGCGGATTTCCGGTAAGTCGCCGCAATCACCAGCCAGGATCCCCCAATGACCCAACGCGCCGGTTTCGTCGCCCTGATCGGAGAGCCCAACGCGGGCAAGTCCACGCTCATGAACCGCATGGTGGGCGCCAAGGTCTCGATCGTCACGCACAAGGTGCAGACGACCCGCGCGCGCATCCGCGGGGTGGCGCTCGAAGGCGACAGCCAGATCGTGTTCGTGGACACGCCCGGTCTTTTCCGGCCGCGCCGGCGGCTCGACCGCGCGATGGTGTCCGCCGCCTGGGGCGGCGCGGGCGACGCGGACGCGGTCGTCCTGCTGGTGGAAGCCCACCGCGGCGTCACGGAAGGCGTCGCGGCGATCCTCGCGCGGCTGGGCGAGGTGGCCGGCGATCGCCCCGTCGCGCTGGCGATCAACAAGATCGACCGCGTGAAACGCGAGGTGCTTCTGGCGCTGGCGGCCGATCTCAACGAGCGCTTCGCATTCACCCGGACCTTCATGATCTCGGCCGAGAAGGGGCACGGCGTGGCGGACCTGCGCGCGTGGTTGGCCGGGGTCGTGCCCGAGGGGCCGTGGCTTTATCCCGAGGACCAGATCGCCGACCTGCCGATGCGGATGCTCGCCGCCGAGATCACGCGCGAGAAGCTTACGCTGCGGTTGCACCAGGAACTGCCCTACCAGCTCACGGTCGAGACCGAGACCTGGCAGGAACGCGACGACGGCAGCGCGCGCATCGACCAGGTGATCTATGTCGCGCGCGAGGGGCACAAGGGCATCGTGCTCGGCCGCAGGGGCGAGACGGTCAAATCGGTCAGCCGCGCGGCGCGCGAGGAGCTGGAGGAATTCCTGGGCCGCCGCGTGCACCTTTTCCTTCAGGTCAAGGTGCGCCCGCAGTGGCAGGAAGAGGCGGAGCGGTACTCGGAGATGGGGCTCGAGTTCCGGGAAGGGGACTGAGGTCCGCGCATGAGCCGCCTGGCCACCGAGTTCTGGGTCCACGCCTACCTTGCCCGGCTGCGCCTGGCCGGGATCCCGGCCTTCGTCACCGCGCACGGGGACGACACCGCCGGGGCCGTTCTGGTCAAGCTCAACACGCTCGACGGGCGCGCGCGGGTCTTCCAGCGCAGCTACGATCCCGTCGCGCAGTCGCGGCGCTGGACGATCCTGGCAGACGGCGAGGAGGTGCAGGTTGATGCTGCCGTGGCCCGGCAGCGCGATTTCGACCCCGACCTCTGGGTCCTGGAGGTGGAGGACCGGCACGGACGCCATCTTCTGGATGAGCCGGGACTTGACGGCGACTGACCGGGCGTGGCCCATTGACCTGCGTCAATGCGCCCGTTCCGCCCGTGCCCCAGTTTTCGGGACATCGCGCCGGACAGGAGGCGCCCGAACAGGGAGGTCCCAGGAATGAACAAGCACATCTTCGTCGCAACCGACGGGTCGGACACCGCCATGCGCGCTGTCGACCTGGCCGCCGAGATCGCGGCCGCTTTCGACGTGCCGCTGACGATCGGACACGTGCTGCAGCACGGCAAGCCGGTGGATGAACTCAGTCGCATGGCCGAGGTCGAGCACCTGGTCGAGCATGTGCACAAGAAATCCGACATCCAGTGGGACAACATTCCCGGCGGCATGGGCGACCTGTTCGTCGGGCACCGCCCGTCGCAGGACGTGGTGCGCATCGTGACCATGATCGGAGACGAGATCGTGTCGCGCGCCTCGGACCGCGCGAAGGAACTGGGAGTCAAGACGGTCGATACCACGACCGGCGACGGCGATTACGCCGACGAGATCCTCGACATGGCCGAGCGGGCCGGGGCCGACATGATCGTGCTGGGCAACCGCGGCCTGGGCCGCCTGCGCCGGGCGCTGCTGGGCAGCGTGTCGCAGAAGGTCAACCAGAACGCCGAGTGCACTGTGGTGACGGTGCGCTGACCCGGCGTCGCGGATGATGGGTGAGGGGCCGGACCCCTCACCCGTTTTCTCACTTCACCTTGATCACCTTGCGCGCCAGCACGGCCTGGTTCGACACGTCCAGGAAGCGCAGTTCGTAGACGCCCGCGGTCTCGGGCAGGGTGATCCGCACCGGCGGGCCGTCGCCGGTCTTGACCGCCTCGATCCAGGTGAAGATCGCCTGGTTGCCGCGCGCCAGCGTGATCCGCTGATCGCCGCTTTCGCTGTCCACGCTCCAGCTCACCTCGATCGTCGCGCCCGGCGCCGCCGTGTCCGGGGCCTCGATGCTCGCACCCTTTTCCAGCGCCGCATCCTCGGCCAGCACCTCGACCTGCGTGCTGGCCATGACGCGGTCGCCCTTGGCGAGAACGTAGCGCAACTCGTAAAGGCCAGTGGTCCCGGGCGCCGTCATGTCGCGCTCGCTCTTGTTGCCGACGCGGAAGTAGTCGCCGCGGTCCTTGTCGCTGCCGGCGGGCACGATGGTGATGTAGTCGCGGTGATGCACCGTGCCGGTCCATTCCACGCGGATGTCGTCGCCCGCCCGGATTTCCCCGGGCGCCGAAATGGTCACCTCGGGCTCGGTGACCTCGATGGTCTGGCTGGCCATCGTGCGCTTGCCCTTGCTGAGGACGTAGCGGACCTCGTAGAGGCCGGTGTCGGCCGGGGCCCTCAGGCTCTTGGTGCCGTCGGACCCGCCCACGCGGAAGTAATCGCCGCTGGCGCCCTCGTCGGCGCCCATGGGCACGATGGTGACNGGCTCGGTGACCTCGATGGTCTGGCTGGCCATCGTGCGCTCGCCCTTGCTGAGGACGTAGCGCACCTCGTAGAGGCCGGTGTCGGCCGGGGCCTTGAGGCTCTTGGTGCCGTCGGAATCGCCCACGCGGAAGTAATCGCCGCTGGCGCCCTCGTCGGCGCCCATGGGCACGATGGTGACATAGTCGCGGTGATGCACGGTGCCGGTCCAGCTGACGTCGAAGCTTGCCCCGGTGAGCGTGCTGTCGGGCGCGCTGACGGTCACCTCGGGTTCGGTGACCTCGATGGTCTGGCTGGCCATCGTGCGCTCGCCCTCGTTGAGGACGTAGCGCACCTCGTACATGCCCGGATCGGCCGGGGCCTTCAGCCTGTCGCGGCTCTTGTCCCCGGCACGGAAGTAGTCACCGCTCGTCCCCTCGTCGGCGCCCATGGGCACGATGGTGACGTAGTCGCGGTGGTGCACCGTGCCGGTCCAGCTTACCTCGAAGGCCGATCCGGCCAGCGTGCTGTCGGGCGCGTCGAGCGTGACCTCGGCGCCCGTGATCTCGATCCCGGTGCTGGCCAGCGTCCGGTCACCCTTTTCCAGCACGTAGCGGACCTCGTACATGCCGGTGTCGGCCGGGGCCTTGAGGCGGCCCTCGCTCTTGTCGCCCACGCGGACATAGTCGTTGTAGGCGCCTTCCTCGGCGCCCATGGGCACGATGGTGACGTAATCGCGGTGGTGCACGTTGCCGGTCCATTCCACCGGGAAGGCCGATCCGGCCAGCGCGGACTCGGGCGCGCCGACCGTCACCTCGGGTTCGGTGATCTCGATGCCGGTGCTGGCGAGCGTCCGGTCGCCCTTTTCCAGCACGTACCGAACTTCGTAGAGGCCCGGTTCCGCGGGCGCGCGGAGCTTGCCCTCGTTCCTGTCCTTGACGCGCACGTAGTCGGTGTAGGCCCCTTCGTCGGCCCCCCGCGGCACGATGGTGACGTAGTCGCGGTGGTGGATGTTGCCGGTCCATTCGACGGGGAAGGCCGAACCGGCAAGCGCCGTCTCCACGGTGCTTACCGTCGCCTCGGGCTCGGTGATCTCGATCGGCGCGCTGCCCAGCGTCTCGTCTGTCTCTTCGCTGACGTAGCGCAGTTCGTAGAGGCCAGCGTCGGCTGGCGCGCGCAGCGTGCCATCCGAGCGGTCCTTGACACGAATGTAATCACGGTAGGCGCCTTCGTCGGCGCCCGTGGGAACGATGGTGACATAGTCGCGCGGCTCGAACGACGGCGCCCAGGAAACGTCGAAGGCCGACCCGGCCAGCGCCTTGTCGGGCCCTTGCAGGGTGATCCTCGGTTCAGGCTCGGGCTCGGGTTCCGGCTCGGGTTCGGCCACGGCGGTGCTGACCGCGGTGAGCGCCTCGCTCAGCTCGCTCGCGTTCTCGGCCGACAGGAACTTCCCGCCTGTCCGGTCCGCGATGCAGGCCAGCGATTCGGCATCGGCGTTCTTTCCAAGACCGAAGCCCACGACATGGGCGGTGAAACCCACGCCCCCTTTCTCCAGCGTGCCGGCCAGTGCACAGGGGTCGCGGTTGCAGCTTTCCAGCCCGTCGGAAATCAGCACGACGGTGGCGGGCCGGTCGGTGTAGGCCAGACCCTGCGCCGCCTGCTCGACGGCCGTTGTCAGGGGGGTCTTCCCGATGGGCGAGATGGCGTTAATGCGCTCCATGATCGTGGCCGCCGTGCCGGGGCCGGGCTCAACGAGCGTCTCGATGTCGGAACAATCGCCGCGGCGCCGGTGCCCGTAGGCCATGAGACCGACACGGCGGTCGTCCGCCCAGTTGCCCAGAAGATTGCCCATCACGTCACGGGCGATCTCGATCTTGGCGGTGCCGTCGATCTGGCCCCACATCGAGTTCGAGCCGTCGAAGACGATCATCACGTCCTCCTGCTGTGCGCCCTGGTCCTGCGCGCGCGCCGCGTCCGCCGCCAGCGCGCCGCCCGTCGCCAGTGTCGCCGCCGCAAGAAATGCTGCTATCCGTCCCATGGTGTTCCCTGTTCGTCAGTTTTGCGCGAGGTCCGTTGTTGACGTGGAGTGAAACACAGGCGCGCGGTCATTTCCAGTTCGCCATCGGTGCACTTTCCTTGGCATCCGGCGTGCTTTCGTGTCGAATTGGCGCGCAGAGACGGGAGCGGGCGCATGGAGTGGCGCGACGAAGGCATTCTTCTCTCCGCGCGCCGGCACGGCGAAAGCGCGGCGATCATCGAGGTGTTCACCCCCGGGCGCGGTCGCCACGCCGGCGTGGTCCGCGGTGGCGCCTCGCGGCGCATGGCACCGTTGCTGCAGCCCGGCGCGCAGCTCGATCTGACGTGGCGGGCGCGGCTGGAGGATCATATCGGCAGCTTCACGACCGAGGTATTGCGCTCGCGCGCGGCGGCCTCGATGGCCGACCGGATGACGTTGGCCGGGCTGAACGCCGTGACGGCACTGCTGCTGTTCACGCTGCCCGAGCGCGAGGCACACCCGCGGCTTTACGCGCGCACCGAGGCATTGCTGGATCTGCTGGACCAGCGCGAGGTCTGGCCGCTGGCCTATCTGCACTGGGAACTGGCGCTGCTGGAGGCGCTGGGCTTCGGGCTCGACCTGTCGGGCTGTGCGGTGCTGGGGGCGCAGGCCAATGACCTGAGCTACGTGTCGCCGCGCACGGGGCGTGCGGTGTCGCGTGCCGGCGCCGGCGCGTGGGCGGACCGCCTTCTGCCCTTGCCGCCCTGCCTGCTGGGGCAGGGTCCGGCGCCGGATGCCGATATCGACGCGGGCCTGGTGACCACGGGCCATTTCCTGCATCATCATGTTGCCCCGCAAATGGGGCACAGGCCACTGCCGGAAGCGCGGCAGAGATTCGTCGCCCGGTTCAAGGCGCGGCTGGCCGGTTAGGCGGCCGTGGGGCGGTGCCGTCATCTCAGCGCGAGGACCAGATCGACCAGGGATCCGAGCGCCGCGGCGCGCTCCTCCGTCGAGGTCCCGGCCAGGTCCATCATGCCGATGCTCGAGGCATAGATGATCCGCGCCATCTCGGGGTTGGAGATGCCGATCCTTGCCAGAAGGGCCTGCAGGTGCAGCAGGCGCAACTCGTCCACGCGGTGCACGGTGGCGCGCGCGTTCGCATCGCCGCGGGCCCAGGCGCGGATCGCGGGTTCCAACGCGGGTGCGCCATCGCCGGCCGATGTCGCTGCGGCGATCTCCTGTCCGAACCGGCGCAGCCGGCTGACGGCGGTGTCCTGGCTTCCTTCCGCGGCTGCAATCCCGGCACGCGCGGTGTCTTCCCAGCGGGCGAGCAGCGCGGCGTGGAACGTCGGCACATCCGCGAAATGCCAGTAGAATGATCCCTTGGTGGTGCCCAGCCGGCGGGCGAGCGGCTCTGCCTTGAGCGCCTCGGGGCCGGACTCGGCCAAGGCGACGGCGCCGGCGTCGAGCCAGGCATCGGGATCGAGACGGGAAGCGCCCGAGGCTGCCATTCGCGCAGCATACGCCACCGTCCGGTTTCCGGCAAGCGTTCCGTGGCCACCGGCCGTCGTTACAAAAGTTTTACCGGACTGTCGCACAAGCTTAGAGATCTGCGCCTAGCACGGCCCCCGAACCTGGGGGTGAACCTTGCTGACCATCACCGATCTGACGAAGACCTTCGGCCGCAACACTGCCGTCGATGCCGTGAGCTTCACGGTCGAAAAGCCCGCGATGATCGGCATCATCGGCCGCTCCGGCGCGGGGAAGTCCACGCTGCTGCGCATGCTCAACCGGCTGACTGATGCCAGCGACGGGCTGATCGAGTTCGAGGGCCGCGACGTGACCGCCCTGACGGGGGCACGCAAACGCACGTGGCAGTCCGACTGCGCCATGATCTTCCAGCAGTTCAACCTCGTGCCGCGGATGGACGTGGTTTCGAACGTGCTGCACGGCACGCTGAACCGCCGGTCCACGCTGGCCACGATGTTCAACCTCTACCCGAACGCGGACATCCATCGCGCCATCGACATCCTCGACCGGCTCGGCATCGCGGAACACGCGGCCAAGCGCGCCGAATCGTTGTCGGGCGGGCAGATGCAGCGCGTGGCGATCGCGCGCGCGCTGATGCAGGACCCCAAGATTGTCCTGGCCGACGAACCGATCGCCAGCCTCGATCCGATGAACGCGCAACTGGTCATGGACGACCTGCGCCGCATCCACCAGGAGGACGGCCGCACCGTGATCGCCAACCTGCACACGCTGGATACGGCGCGGCGCTACTGCGACCGGGTGATCGGGATGCTGCACGGCCGGGTCGTGTTCGACGGCACCCCGGCGCAGCTGACCACCGGCGTGGCCCGCGACATCTACGGCGCCGATGCATCCTTCAGCGAGGACAGCACCAGCACCAGCCTCGACTCGATCGACCGCGACACGCAGGCCGCGCTCCACGCGGCCGAGGCCGCGGTCTGACCGACCCCGCCCCGCCGCGGGCGCGGCGGGTTCCTCAACCAGAACCGGAGAGACTGACCCATGAAGAAAATGATCGCTGCCATCGCGGCAACAACCGCCCTGGTCGCACCGGCCACGGCGCAAGAGATCGACCAGTTCCGCATCGGCCTGCTGGGCGGCGAGAACGCCCAGGACCGCCTGGCCTCGAACGAGTGCCTGCGCGCCAAGACCGAGGACCTGCTCGGCGTCGAGACCAAGCTCTTTGCCCCGGCCGACTACAACGGCGTCATCCAGGGCCTGCTGGGCGGCACCATCGACATGGCCTGGCTGGGCGCCAGCGGGTACGCCAAGACCCATCTCGAAAATCCCGACGCGGTCGAGCCGATCCTGGTGAAGACCAACGTCGACGGCGGCTACGGCTACCACTCGGTCGGTTTCGCCCGCAAGGAAAGCGGCATCACCTCCATCGAGGACCTCGAAGGCAAGGCCTTCGGCTTCGGCGACCCAAACTCGACCAGCGGCTACCTGATCCCGTCGATCGAGATCCCCGCCGAGTACGGCGTCACCATGGAGTCGGGTGACTTCTTCGGCGAGGTCAAGTTCACCGGCGGCCACGAGCAGACGATCATCGCGGTCAAGAATGGCGACATCGACGGCGGCGTGACCTGGGCCGACGGCCTGGGCAACTGGGAAGACGGCTACAACTCGGGCGCGCTGCGCAAGGCCGTCGACGCCGGCCTGATCGACATGAACAACTACGTCCAGATCTGGAAGTCGAAGCCGATCCCCGAAGGCCCGGTCGTCCTGCGCAGCGACCTGCCGGAAGACGTCAAGATCGAGATGACGGCGCTGATGGCCTCGCTGCCGGCGATGGACGCCGATTGCGCCTACGGCGTGATGGCCGGCGAAGCCAAGGGCTTCCAGCCGATCGGCCACGACGCCTACACCTCGATCATCGAGGCGCGCAAGTCGAAGATGCAGTAAATCGGCCGCAGGGCCGGACGGGTCCCGCCGCGTGCGGGGCCCGTTCTCGTGTATGACCGGGGCAGGCAGATGGCAGAACTGAGCGCACAGGGCGCCACGGGCACCGACGGTGTTCGCGACGAATACATGGCGCAGACGCGGCGCAAGCGGCTCTATTCGGGGCTTTTGCTCATCGTTTTCGTGGCCCTGATGGTCGCCGGCTTCCAGACAGCCGATGCCCGCAACGCGGGCGGGTTCTGGGATGGCTGGCACAACATTCTGGATTTCCCGGCGCAGGTCTGGGGCGAGGCCGCGGAAAAGGCCCATGAACTGCCGGGCCACCTCGTCACCTTCTTTCCCGCGCTCGTCGAGACGGTGAACATCGCGGCGGCCTCGACATTGCTGGGCACGCTTCTTGCAATCGTCTTTTCGCTGCTTTCCACCCGTGGCCTGGCCCGTTGGCCGCGCCTGATCCCGGTGTTCCGCCGGCTGATGGACATCATGCGCGCGATCCCCGAGATCGTGATCGCCCTGATCCTGATCTTCGTGTTGGGCGGCGGCCCGGTGCCGGCGATGATCGCCATCGCGTTCCACACCGTCGGTGCGCTGGGCAAGCTGTTTTCCGAGGTCAACGAAAACGCCTCGCTGCAACCGGTGGAGGGGCTGCAATCGGTCGGCGCCAGCTGGCCGCAACGCATGCTGCTGGGCGTGATGCCGCAGGTGGCGCCCAACTACCTGAGCTATGCGCTGCTTCGGTTCGAGATCAACATCCGCGCCTCCGCGATCCTGGGCTTCGTCGGGGCCGGCGGCATCGGCTACGAGCTGAAGAATGCCATGTCCTGGGGGCAGGGGCAGTTCGACGAATCCGCCGCGATCTTCATCCTGCTGTTCCTGACGATCGTGTTCTTTGACCAGATCTCGTCGTACTACCGCGAACGTCTGACCAAGGGGAAACTCGCATGACCATGACGGCGGCCGGCCCGGTGACGGATTACAAGGCGGAGGCCTCGCAGCTGTTCCTGCGCAAGCGGTTGATGAACTTCGGCCTGCCCGCGGTGATCCTCGCCTATTTCGTCTATATCTTCTTCGCGTTCGACATTCCCGGGCTGAGCGAACGCGCCAGCCTCGATAACGCGCGCACGCTGGTCGCGGACAGCTACAGCTACAAGACGCACGTCACCTATGACGCGCGGATGGACGGCCTCGAGATCGCGATCGAGGGTGAGCGCAAGGGCACCTATGACCAGGGCGAATCGCCCGACTGGGTGACGCGCACGGACAACGGCGCCACGGCCCAGCTGGGCGGCGGCCACGAGGTCGTCTTTGCCGACGGCGCGGTGCGCTATGCCATCCCCGGCTACGGGCAGATCGCGGCGCGCCCGTCCCGCAGTGGCGTCGAGATGAGCTTTCCGCAGGGCGAGCTAGACGACCAGCCCGAGTGGATCAACGCCTCGAAGAACCGGCTCACGGTGACCACCGACGCGGGCCGGCTGACCGTCACCCGCACCCGCGCGGAACTGTTCAAGTACCAGTTCGGCTGGGAACTGTTCTGGTTCACGCTCGACAGCCCCTTTCACGGTCGCAGCTTCGGCGAACTGGTATCGCTGGCCGGCTCGTCGGAGCGGCTGGTCGAGGGCAAATCGAACCTCGCCGCGATGTGGCACGACTTCTGGAACAACGCGATGTGGCGCCATTCCGAGGTCGCCTGGGCGATCTTCGAAACCGTGCTGATGGCGTTCCTGGGCACTTGCGGGGCCGCGATGGTGGCGCTGCCCCTGGCCTTCATGGCCGCGCGCAACTTCTCGCCCTTCATGGCGGTGCGTTTCGGGATACGGCGGGTCTTCGATTTCGTCCGCGGCGTGGACGCGCTGATCTGGACGATCGTGCTGTCGCGCGCCTTCGGGCCGGGGCCGCTGACCGGCAGCCTGGCCATCCTGCTGACCGACACCGGCACCTTCGGCAAGCTTTTCTCGGAAACGCTGGAGAACGTGGACGGCAAGCAGATCGAGGGCGTGCAGTCCACCGGCGCGAAGCCGTTGCAGCGCTACCGGTTCGGGGTGATCCCGCAGATCACGCCGGTGCTGCTGAGCCAGCTGCTCTACTACCTTGAATCCAACACCCGCAGCGCGACCATCATCGGCGCCATCACCGGGGGCGGCATCGGCCTGCTGCTGACGCAGGCGATCATCACCCAGAAGGACTGGGAAGAGGTGAGCTATTACATCATCCTCATCATCCTTATGGTCATGGCGATGGATACCATCTCGGGCTGGCTGCGCGCGCGCCTCATCAAATCCGATGACAGCGGCGGCTGAAGCCGCTGGTCGGGTCTGCGCGGCCCGGTCCGTGCGGAAATCACGTCAGGGCCTGGCGCACGCCGCTTACACAACAGGATACAATATCATGCCCCGGCTGTCGGAAACCGATCCCTTCATCCATCCCGACTGCGAGATCGCCGACAGCGACTTCGGCCGCTTTTGCGAGGTTGGCCGGGGCAGCCGCGTCGCGCACAGCGTGTTCGGCGATTATTCCTATTGCGATCGCTACTGCGACATCGCAAACGCCGAGATCGGGAAATTCTCGAACATCGCCAGCTTCGTGCGCCTCGGCGCCACCGACCATCCGCTCGACCGGGCCAGCCTGCACCATTTCATGTATCGCTCGGCCAGCTACTGGGACGATGCCGCGGATGACGCCGAATGGTTCGACGCGCGCCGCGCGCGCCGGTGCCGTATCGGCCACGACACCTGGCTGGGCCACAACGCGCAGATCAAGCCCGAGGTGACCATAGGGCACGGTGCGGTCGTGGCCGCCGGTGCCGTCGTCACACGCGACGTGGCGCCTTACACCATCGTCGCGGGGGTGCCGGCGAAACCTGTGCGCGCGCGGCTGCCCGCGGGAGTTGCCGACCGGCTCATGGCGCTGCGGTGGTGGGATTGGGATCATGACCGGTTGCGCGGCGCGCTCGACGACTTCCGGTCCTTGTCGGCCGAGGCATTCCTCGACAAGCATGGCGGCTGATGCCGCTCGCCGGGCAGCAGGAATTCGGGCGGCCACCCTTGGGCGGCCACCCGGTCACGTGCTGAAATGCGGGGACAGGAATTATGCGCGCACCGTCAGGGATACAGGCAACAGCCGTGTAATGACCTTGTGACACTTTCGTGAAGGGTTATTCCGCGGCCATCGGCAGCGCGCTTGCGCCGGCCACGAAACGCCGGGCGGCCTCGCCCGCCAGATGCGTGATGCGCCCGGCAACGAGCGTCGCCTCCACTGCCCCGGTTGCCGGGTCGATCACGGCCAGATCGGCGCGTTTGCCGTAGTCGATGCAGCCACGGTCCGGCAGTCGCAGGATCTCGGCGGGGTTGCGCGATACCAGGTTCCACGCCTCGGGCAGGGACAGGACCCCGGACTCGGCAAGCTTCAACGCGGCCTGTGCCAGGGCGGGGTAATAGTAGTCGGAAACCAGCGCGTCGCACTGGCCGGTTTCGATCAGGTCTATGGCCGAGACGTTGCCGTTTTGCGACCGGCCGCGCACGACGTTGGGCGCGCCCATGATGACGGGATCGTTGACCGCCTTGGCGAGCTTGGCGGCGGAACGGGCCAGCGGGAACTCGCAGACCTTCGCACCGATCATCGCGAAGGTTTCGCGGGTTTCGGCATCGGGGTCGTCGTGCGAGCCGTAGGTGACGCCGAGGTCGTCGAAGGCTTCGGCCAGCCGGCACAGGTAGCGGGGCACGGTGCGCGCCTGTTTCTGGGCCGCGCGCACCAGTGCGAGGTGCTCTTCCGACGAGCGGCCCGCTTCCTCGGCCCAAAGGCGCAGGCGCTCGGGCCGGACAACCGCCATCTCCAACACGTCCTCAAGGTGGTTGTTGAAAACCACGTAGTCGATGCCGTGCCGTTGGACGGCGGCCAGGAGGCGATCGGCGGTTTCGACGGTGTGGGTTTCGCAACGGATCTGCACCCGAAGGTCGGTGGCCATGCGTGGACGGTAGCCCTCGACCGCGCACAGGAACTCCTCGGCATACGCCGGGTCGCGGCGACCGCCTTCCCATGACCAGCTTTGCGCCAGCCACGCGGTGGTCACGCCGTTTGCCGCGGCGTCCCGGTCAGTGGCACGCAACCCCGTCTCGATGGCGAAGGGCGCCTGCGGCCGGGGCGCGATGTGGCGTTCGAAGGCATCGCCATGCAGGTCGATCATACCCGGCATGACGAGGTAGCCGGTCAGGTCGACCTCGGGCAACGGCCCCTTGCTGATGCAGCCGTCCTCGATCGCCACGGATCGGGACTGCATCTCGCCGTCGCGCAGGACGGTGGCGCCGGTCAGGCGCAGGTCTGGGCAGGCTGCGGACATCATGGGTCTGCTCTGTGCGGTTTGCGGGCCAACCTAGCGACCGTTTGTATCGCCCGCGTGACAAGTCCCTTGAAAACATCACGAATCCGACAGCGTCAGGGTGACGCGATCACCGGCGAACCAGGTGCGGCCGTATTCCATCGGGGTGTCATGGACGTCCACGTTGACCGCGACGGTGCGCAGGATCGGGTCGCCCTCGCGCAGGTGCAGGTGCAGCGCCTGCGTCGCCGTGGCCAGCTTGGCCGTCAGGCGGGTCCAGGCGCGGGTGTAGTCGGCGATGCCGTGGTCGCGCAGCGCGGCCGTAACGGACGGGTTGGCGTTCAGGCTCTCGGCCATGCGGGGCAGGCGGGCGGCGGGGAAGATGCTGGAGAACAGCGCGACGGGCTGCTCGTCGGCGAGGCTGATCCCCTCGTAGACAAGCACCCGCGCGCCGGGGTCCAGCGCCAGCGCCTCGGCCTCGCGCGCGTCCGACTGGCGGGTTTCGAGCGAAAGCACCTTGCGCGCGGGCATGCGGCCGGCAGCCTCGAGGTTGCGGTGAAATCGCACCCGGCGGCCTATGGGATATTCCGTCGGCCGCTGCGTCACGAAAACGCCCGCGCCGCGGCGGGAATGAACCACGCCGGTTTCGGCCAGCGCCGCCAGCGCGCGCCGCACCGTGTGGCGGTTGACGCCGAATCGTTTCGCCAGCGCGGCCTCGGTCGGCAGGCGATCGCCCGGGGCATAACGGCCCTCGGCCACCTCGGCGATCAGCGTGTCGCGGATGGATTGCCAGATCGGCGTGCGCGTGGCGGCCATGTCACGAAACCTTCATCGGGCGGGGGTTGCCGGGCTGGCATGTTCCCTGTATTGATTTGTCTAGTTGTATAGTAAGTTAGACAACTTCGCAAGGTGTCGAGATGGCCGAAGCTGCCGAGCAGACCGAACGAAATCGCTGGATGAGCCTGCTGGCCAAGGCCCCGGCCGAGGAAGTCACCCAGCGCTGGGAGGCCCTCGGGGGCGACCCGGAATTCACCGTCCTGCGCGCGCCCGAAGTGGGCGGGGTCATGGTGCGCGGCCGCGCCGGCGCCACCGGTGCGCCTTTCAACCTTGGCGAGATGACGGTCACGCGATGTTCGGTCCGGCTGTCCTGCGGCACCGTCGGCCATGCCTACGTGCAGGGGCGCGACAAGGGCCACGCGCGGCGCGCGGCGCTGGCAGACGCGCTGATGCAGACGGATCGCGCCGGCGAGGTGCGCGCGGCGCTTCTTGCCCCGATCGAGGCCTTGCTCGACGGTCGCCGGCAGGCACGCGCCGCGCGTGCGGCGGCGACGAAGGTCGATTTCTTCACCATGGCGCGGGGAGAGGACTGATGCACGCACAGGCCCTCGAGGGCGGTTTCACGGATGCGCCGACGCAGGCCGCGCAAGCCTTCCGTGCGGCGATGTCGGCCATGGCCCGGCCCGGTCGCATCGAATCCGCGGACGGCGTGGCGCCGCCCGCCCCGGTATCACCGGCGGCGGGTGCGCTTCTGTTGACGCTGTGCGACCCGGAGACGCCCTTGCACCTTGCCGGCGACCACGACACGCCGGAAGTGCGCGACTGGGTCACCTTCCACGCGGGCGCCCCGCTGGTCGGCGCGGAGGCGGCGCAGTTCGCGCTTGGCACCTGGGCGGCGGTCGCGCCGCTGGACGTCTACGCCATCGGCACGCCGGAATACCCCGACCGGTCCGCCACGCTGATCGTGGAGGTGGCGCACCTCGTGGCCGAGGGCGCCCGGCTGACCGGGCCGGGCCTTTGCGGTGCCGCCGAACTGTCGCTGCCCGAGACGGAAGCTTTCCGGCGGAACGCGGCGCTTTTTCCGCTGGGGCTGGATTTCTTCTTCACGCACGGCACGCGTTTGGCCGCGCTGCCGCGCACGACGCGGGTGGAGGGCACGTAATGTATGTGGCTGTGAAAGGCGGCGAGCGGGCGATCGACAACGCGCACGCGTGGCTGGCCGAGGAGCGCCGCGGCGACGCGGCGGTGGACGAGCTGACGCTTGACCAGATCCGCGAGCAGCTGGCGCTGACCGTGGCGCGCGTGATGGCCGAGGGGTCGCTCTATGACCCCGACCTTGCGGCGCTGGCGATCAAGCAGGCCCGCGGTGACTTGATCGAGGCGGTCTTTTTGGTGCGCGCCTATCGCACGACGCTGCCACGCTTCGGCGCGTCCGAGCCGGTGGATACCGGCGAAATGGCCTGCGACCGCCGGATCTCGGCCACCTTCAAGGACGCGCCGGGCGGCCAGGTGCTGGGCCCGACCTTCGACTACACGCACCGTCTGCTTGACTTCAAGCTGGCCGCAGACGGCGAGGCGCCCGCCACGCCGCAGGGCGAGGCCGGCGACGCAACGGCGCCGCACATCACCGCCTTTCTGGGCGACGAGGGGCTGATCCAGGATGAACCGGAAAGCGATGCGACCCCGCCGGACCTCACGCGTGAACCGATGGAACTGCCCGCAGACCGTCCACTGCGGCTTCAGGCGCTGACACGCGCCGACGAAGGGTTCCTGCTGGGCCTCGCCTATTCCACGCAGCGTGGCTACGCCCGCAACCACGCCTTCGTGGGCGAATTGCGCATCGGCGCAGTCGTCGTGGAAATGGAGATCCCCGAGTTGGGATTCGCCATCGAGCTGGGCGAGATCACCCTGACCGAGTGCGAAACCGTCAACCAGTTCACCGGCTCGAAGACCGAGCCGCCCCAGTTCACCCGCGGTTACGGCCTTGTCTTCGGGCAAACCGAGCGCAAGGCGATCTCGATGGCGCTGGTCGACCGGGCCCTGCGATGGAAGGAGCTGGGCGAGGACGACCAGGGCGCGCCGGCGCAGGACGAGGAATTCGTCCTGATGCATGCCGACAACATCCAGGCGACCGGGTTCCTCGAGCACATCAAGCTGCCCCACTACGTCGATTTCCAGTCGGAACTGGAACTCGTCCGCAAGCTGCGGCGCGCCGCGCAACGCGACGAGACGCCGCCCGAGGAGGCCGCCGAATGACCCGGCCCGGCGCGTTACTCGGCGGGAACCTTGGCCTCGGTGTCGGTCTCGGTGGTGGTGTCCTTGTCCATCCCGATGCCGGAATCGGGGAAGAAATGGCGCATGATCTTGCCGATCAGGGTGGCTGTGAAAATGACAAACAGCACGATGACAACTGCATGAATCATTGGTTCGGTCCCTTCTGTTCCGTCAATTGCGAAGGGCATGGCTACGCGAGGAAGAGGGCGAGACGATGACGTTCGAGGGCGAAAACATGTCCCTCCAAGGGAGAAAACACGACGCGGCCTACAACTTTGCCTATCTCGACGAGCAGACCAAGCGGATGATCCGCCGGGCCATACTCAAGGGGCTGGCGATTCCCGGTTACCAGGTGCCGTTCGCCAGCCGCGAGATGCCGATGCCCTACGGCTGGGGAACGGGCGGGGTGCAGGTGTCCGCCGCGACGCTGACACCGGACGACACGTTGAAGGTGATCGACCAGGGCGCCGACGACACGACCAACGCGGTCTCGATCCGCAAGTTCTTCGAGCGCACCGCCGGCGTTGCCACGACCGAGGCCACCGACGCCGCCACGGTGATCCAGACGCGCCACCGCATTCCCGAGGCACCGCTGACCGAGGACCAGGTTCTGGTCTACCAGGTGCCGATCCCCGAGCCGCTGCGCTTTCTCGAGCCGCGCGAGACCGAGACGCGCAAGATGCACAGCCTGGGCGAATACGGGCTGATGCACGTCAAGCTCTACGAGGACATCAGCCGCCACGGCGCGATCGCGACATCCTATGCCTACCCGGTGAAGGTCGAGGGCGGCTACGTGATGGACCCGTCGCCGATCCCGAAGTTCGACAACCCCAAGCTGTCGGATTGTCCCGCGATCCAGCTGTTCGGCGCGGGCCGCGAACAGCGCATCTATGCCCTGCCACCCTACACCCGGGTCGCCAGCCTGGATTTCGAGGATCACCCGTTCGAACCGTCGAAGGCCGACCACCCCTGCGACCTGTGCGGGTCACAGGGCAGTTACCTCGACGAGGTCATCACCGACGACCGGGGCGGGCGCATCTTCGTCTGCTCGGACACCGATTATTGCCGCACCCGCCGCGAGGCCGGCCATACGGGGCCGCAGGGTGCGCCGGACGCGGAGGCCCGCTCATGACGACACCGCTTCTCCAGGTCAGGGGCATCACGAAGTTCTACGGCGCGCGCACCGGGTGCCGCGATGTCGGGTTCGACCTCCACCCGGGTGAGGTCATGGGAATTGTCGGGGAGAGCGGATCGGGTAAATCCACGCTCCTCGGCTGCCTCGCCGGCCAGTTGGCTCCTGATGCCGGCGAGGTTCTTTTCGACACCCGCGAGGCCGGCCCGCGCGACACGCTGACGATGACCGAGCCGGAGCGGCGGATGCTGGCGCGCACCGACTGGGCCTTCGTGCACCAGCAGGCCCGCGACGGGCTGCGCATGGGTGTCAGCGCGGGCGGCAACGTGGGCGAACGGCTGATGGCCGTCGGCGCGCGGCATTACGGCGACATCCGCGCGCAGGCCGTGGATTGGCTGGGCCGCGTGGAGATTCCCGACGACCGTGTGGACGACCGGCCCACGGCCTTTTCGGGCGGCATGCAGCAGCGGCTGCAGATCGCGCGCAACCTCGTGACGGGTCCGCGGCTGGTGTTCATGGACGAACCGACAGGCGGGCTGGATGTCAGCGTGCAGGCGCGGCTGCTGGACCTGTTGCGCGGGCTGGTGCGAGAAATGGGGCTGTCGGCCGTGATCGTGACACATGACCTTGCCGTCGTACGCCTGCTGGCGGACCGGTTGATGGTGATGAAGGACGGCAATGTCGTCGAGGCCGGGTTGACCGACCAGGTGCTCGACGACCCGCAGCACGGGTACACGCAGCTTCTGGTTTCCTCGGTGCTTCAGGTCTAGGGTCCGGAGATGATCCAGAGCTTCCACCCAGATCAGGATGGCGGGCTGACCCGGGAAGCCGGCCTCGTCGGCACGGCGCCGTGGATCGACCTCAGCGACCCGGACGCCGCGGATCTGGCACGTGCCGGGGAACGGCTGGGCCTTGATCTGCCGTCGCGCGCGGACATGGAGGAAATCGAGCTGTCCAGCCGGCTGTACAGGCGTGGCGAGGTCGATTACATGACCCTCGTGCTGCCCGCGCTGGTCGACAGCGAGGCGCACGAAGTGGCGCCCGTCACCTTCGTTCTGTCGGCGCGGCAACTCGTCACGATCCGCTACCACGCGCCGCGGGCTTTCCGCACATATCCGGCGCAGGCCGAGCAAAGCCCTTTCGACACCGGCTCGGCGCGCGAGATCCTTTTCGGGCTGTTCGACGAGAGCATCGACCGCCTCGCCGATATCCTCGAGATCACCGACGCGCGCATCGAAAGCGGTTCGCGCGGGCTGTTCAGAACCGAGGGCGAGCGGCAGGTGCACGACCTGCGCACGGCACTGTCCATGCTGGGGCAGGCGGGCACGCTGCTGTCGGACGTGCGCAACAGCCTTGTCACGATCGAGCGGGCGCTGGGGTTCATCGACCGGCGGGAAACGCATTCGGACTCCGGCCAGGCCCGGCGTTCCATCGACCTTCTGGTCAGCGACGTGAATTCCCTGTCCGAACACGCGGGCTTCCTGACGCAGAAGCTGAGCCTGATCCTGGACACGGTGTTCGGGCTGACCACGATCGAACAGAACGCAAGCAGCAAGACCTTTTCCCTGGTGGCGGTCCTGTTCCTGCCGCCCACGCTGATCGCGGCGGTGTTCGGCATGAACTTCGCGCTGATGCCCTGGATCGACTGGCGCTGGGGATTCGTCGCCGCGCTGGGCACCATGGGGCTGTCGTCGCTGCTGTCCTATCTCTATTTCAAGTGGAAAAACCTGTTATGACCCTGTATCCCTTCATCCGGCTCGAAGGCGTTTCGAAATCCTTCACCCTGCACAACCAGGGCAGTGCGGTGATCCCGGTCATGGACGGGGCGGGGTTGGAGGTCGCAGCCGGCGAATGCGTTGCGCTCACCGGTGAATCCGGGGCGGGCAAGTCCACGCTGATGCGCATGGTCTACGGCAACTACCTCAGCCAGGCGGGACGCATCGTCATCGGCGACCTGGATATCGTGCGGGCCGAACCGCGCGAGATCCTCCGGTTGCGTCGCCATACGCTAGGGTATGTCAGCCAGTTCCTGCGGGTTGTCCCGCGTGTGCCCACGCTGGAGGTGGTGGCCGAGCCGCTGCTTGCGGTCGGCACCCCGCGCGAGGCCGCGCTGCACCGCGCGCGAGAGCTGCTGACGCGGCTGAACCTGCCACAGCGGCTGTGGGCGCTCAGCCCGACGACCTTCTCGGGTGGCGAGCAGCAACGCGTCAATATCGCCCGCGGCTTCGCGCATGCCTATCCCGCCCTTCTGCTGGATGAGCCCACGGCGAGCCTGGACGCCGCCAACCGCGACACCGTGCTGACACTGATCGAGGAAGCCAAGGCCCGCGGCGCGGCCATTCTCGGCATCTTCCACGACACGCAGGCGCGTGCCCGGATCTGCGACCGCGAGGTCGACGTCTCGGCCTTCACGCCGAGGGCGGCGTGAGCGCCGGGCGCTTGATCGGTGTGGTCGGCCCCTCGGGCGTGGGCAAGGACACGGTCATGACCGCGCTGGTCGAGGCCTGTCCGCGGCTCGAGATCGCCCCGCGGGTCATCACGCGCCCCGCCGACGCGGGCGGCGAGGCATTCGAGGGCGTGTCGGAGGCCGAGTTCCTGGCCCGGCGCGCATCGGGCGCGTTCCTCCTGAACTGGCAGGCCCACGGGTTGCGCTACGGCGTGCCGGTGACGGTTCTGGACCGGCTTGCCGCGGGCCGGGACGTGCTGGTCAACCTGTCGCGGTGCGTGCTGCCGGACGCCGCCGAAAGGGCCGAGGCGTTCGTGGTGCTCTCGCTCACCGCCCCGCCAAAGGCACTGGCCCGGCGCCTGGCGGCGCGCGGCCGGGAAAGCGAGGCCGACGTCGCCGCGCGTCTGGCGCGCGCCGACATGATGCTGCCCGACGTGCCGGCGCCCGTCATCGAGGTGTCCAACGACGGGCCGGTGTCCGAAACGGTGGCCGAGGTGCTGGCGCGCCTTTATCCCGCCGAGACGCCGGAGAAGGCATGACTGCGCAGCAGGTGGAAATACCCGTCCGTGTCCTCGCCCATCAGGCTGAGCCCGTCGACGACGAAGGGCGCCGGCAGGATCGGTGCGAGGCGCGGGGCCAGCGCGGCGTGCACGGCTTCGCGGTCGGTGCGGGGCAGCTTGCCGGTGAGCGTGATGTGGAAGCGGAATTCCTCCATCACGTACGGATAGCCCCACCGGACCAGAAGGGCCTCCTGTCCGGGGCTCAGCCCGGCGGCGCGGCGGCGGTCAAGCTCCGCCTCGTCCGGCGGCGCCCGGAACGCATCGAGCGCGCGCACGGCCCCGGCCGCCATGGCGTTCAGCGCCGCCGTCTCGCCGTGCGGCACCAGCGCCAGGAACCCGCCCAGCCGCGCGATCTCCAGCCCGGCGAGCGTCACCGGGGGCTGTTGCGCGCAGAAGGCGGCCAGCGCCGCGTCCAGCGCTTCGGCGGTGTGGTCCCGGGCGAGGCTGAACGGTGGTTTCACGGTGGCGTGCAGCCCGTAGCGGCGCGGCGTTTCGGTGATCACCTCGACCGGACGGGGCAGCCCGGGCACGGCCGGCTGGGCCACGCAACGACCCTCTGCCGGGTCCCAGCCCAGCCACGCCGCCCCGAAGGCCGCGAGCGGCCCGGGCGGCGGCGTGTAATAGACGGCGTATCTTTCGAATCGCATGGTGCCTCCGGGCGCCGCCTTTCCATTGCCAAGACAGCGTGACTTTCACATGACACAGGAAACCGTCCTCGCCAACGCGACACTCGTTCTGTCCGATGACTGCCTGACCGGCACGCTGGTACTGCGCGACGGCCGGATCGCGGCCGTGGAGCCCGGCGCGGGCGTGCCCGCCGGTGCCGTGGACTGCGGCGGCGATTACGTGGCCCCGGGGCTGATCGAGCTGCACACCGACAATCTCGAGCGGCACATCCAGCCGCGCCCCAAGGTGGACTGGCCCCACGACGCGGCGATGCTGGCCCATGACGCGGAACTGGCCAGCACCGGGATCACCACCGTCTTCGACGCGATGCGCGTGGGCTCGATCCCCAGCGGCAAGGGCCGCTACACCGCCTATGCCCGCCAGCTGGCCAGCGAACTTCTGGCGCTGCGGGCCGCCGACGCGCTGAAGATCAGCCATTTCCTGCACCTGCGCGCCGAGGTCTGCTCGGAAACCCTGACCGAGGAAATGGCCGCGTTCGGCGAAGCCGACCGCGTGGGCATCGTCAGCCTGATGGACCACACGCCGGGCCAGCGTCAGTTCCGCGACATCACCAAGCTGGAGGCCTACGTGAAGGGCAAGCTGGGGCTGTCGGACGCGGAATTCGCCGAGCATGTCGCGCAGCTCAAGGCGTTGCGCGCGGCCCACGGCGATGCCCACGAGGCGGCGGCCGTGGCCGAGGCCGCGCGATACGGTGCCGTATTGGCCAGCCACGACGACACCACCGAGGCGCAGGTCGAGACCTCGGCGGGATACGGCGTCCGCATGGCCGAGTTCCCGACCACGGCCGAGGCCGCGCAAGCCTGCCACGACCGTGGCATCGCCGTCATCATGGGGGCGCCCAACCTGATACGGGGCGGGTCGCATTCGGGCAACGTGGCCGCGCAGGACCTGGCCGAGGCTGGGCTGCTCGACATCCTTTCGTCGGATTACGTGCCCTCGGCGCTGCTGCTGGGCGCGGTGCGGCTGGGGCGGCTCTGGGGCGACATGGCGCGCGGGCTGGGTACCGTCACGCGCGCGCCGGCCGAAAGCGTCGGGCTGGCCGACCGCGGCGTTCTGGCGCCGGGCAGGCGCGCGGACGTGATCCGGTTCACCCTGCGCGGCGAGGGGCCGGCGTTGCGCGGGGTCTGGGCGCGGGGCCACCGCGTGGGGTAAGTCGGGCGCTTTGACAGCCTGCGCGGCCGGTTCCATAACACACTCCGAAACGACCGGAGACCGCCCGTGACCCAGACACCCCGCCGCCTGTTCGACATCCCCGCGCCGCCCGACCTGCCGGTCGCCGGCGACGACCGGGTCTTTCCCGTCCGGCGCATCTTCTGCGTGGGCCGCAACTATGCCGCCCATGCCGCCGAGATGGGCAATACCGTGGACCGCGATGCGCCGTTCTATTTCACCAAATCGGCGCATGCGCTGTGCCTGTCGGGCAGCACGGTGGCCTACCCGCCCGGCACGTCCGATTGCCATCACGAGATGGAGCTGGTCGTCGCGCTGGGCGCCTCCGCGTTCGCGGTGGACACGGGGGGCGCGATGGCGGCGGTCTGGGGCTATGCCTGCGGCATCGACCTGACCCGCCGCGATCTTCAGGCCGCGGCCAAGGACAAGCGCCGTCCGTGGGACACCGGCAAGGATTTCGAGAACGCGGCCATCGTGGGCGCGCTCACGCCCGCGGGCGCGTTCGGCGCGCCCGGCGCGCAGGCGATCACGCTCGACCTCGACGGGCGGCGGGTGCAGAACGCCCGCCTGTCCGAGATGGTCTGGAGCGTGCCCGAAATCGTCGCGGACCTGTCGCGGCTCTATCACCTGCAGCCCGGCGACCTGATCTTCACCGGGACACCCGCAGGCGTCGGCCCGGTGCAGCCGGGCAGCCGCCTGCGCGGGGAGATCACCGGCCTGGCGCCTGTCGAACTGGAGATCGGCCCGTCGGAACAACCGCCCGGTTGACCTGGGTCAAGGTTGCGGCACCCCAACATATGCAAACAGCGATATGTGAACAGCCAAGGAGACAGGGCATGACCGACCCCGCGCCGCGCCGGCTCGAGAATTTCCCGGTGACCTTTTTCGCCGTGGTCATGGGCATGACGGGCTTCGCGCTCGCGTTGCACGCGGCAGAGGTGGGGCTGGGGCTGACGGCGGTCATGTCGACGTCGGTTTACGTCCTGTCGGTCGCGCTGTTCTTGCTGATCGCGGCTGTCTACCTCGTCAAGTTCGCCCGGCATCCGCGCGCCGTGGCCGGCGAATGGCATCACCCCGTCAAGCTGGCGTTCTTTCCGGCGATCTCGATCTCGCTGCTGTTGCTGGCCACGGCGACGCTGCCGCGCGACACGGTGGCCGCCGAGGCGCTGTGGCTCGCTGGTGGCGCGTTGCAGGTCATCCTGACGGTCGCGGTCGTGTCGGGATGGATCGGGGCGCGGTCGTTCCTGCACGGGCACCTTTCACCGGCCTGGTTCATTCCGGCTGTGGGCAACGTGATCGTGCCGGTCGCGGGGGTGCCGCTGGGCTACCCCGAGGTCAGCTGGTTCTTCATGTCCGCAGGGCTGATCTTCTGGGTCGTGCTTCTGACGCTGGTGATGAACCGGCTGATCTTCCACGACCCGCTGCCGGGACGCCTGCAGCCGACGCTGGTGATCCTGATCGCGCCGCCGGCGGTGGCCTATCTGGCCTGGCTCAAGCTGGTGGGCGAACCGGGCGCGTTCGGGCGCATTCTTCTCAATGGGGCCTATCTGTTCACCCTGATCGTGGCCGTGCAACTGCCGAGGATCGTGAAACTGCCTTTCGCGATGTCGTTCTGGGCGCTCAGCTTTCCATTTGCAGCCGTGACCATCGCCAGCTTTGCGCACGCGGGTGCGACCGGCGCGGAAGCGTACCTTTGGCTGGGTGTCGGGTTGCTCGCCGTGCTGGCAGTGATCATCGCGGCACTGGTGCTGCGCACCCTGGCGGCGATACGGGCCGGCGAGATCTGCCAGCCGGAGTAAGGCGCGTCCCGCCACCGGCCCCCCACCGCGCGTCAGTCCGGGGCAAACCGGTCGGTGTTGCGCGAAACGACGATGGCGATCGTCGCGACCGGAATCGCCGCCGTGGCCAGGAACATCGTCCCGGCCCCGGCGGCATCCGAGAGGAACCCCGCCGCCACCGGCCCCAGCACGCTGCCCGCGGCAACGGCGATGAGCGCGGCGGTGAAACTGCGTGCGGGCATTTCAGGGAACAGCCGCTCCGACCAGAAGGACAGGATGGCGCTCATCACCATCACGAAGGCGCCCTGCAGGCCGGCCGAGATCACCACGCCGCCCCCAGGCCGTCGGTGAGAGGGCAACGAGGCCGAGCGAGACCGAGGAGGCCAGCATAAGCAGGCGCAGCAGCCGGGCCAGCCCGATCGCGGTCGCGGCGAAGCCGGCGGCAGGGAGTTTCCAGAAAGGGGCCATCGCCAGTCTTCGTCCGGGGCCGATCCGCACCGACCCGACATGACACCGAAGCGCGCGGCGTCAACCCGCCATGGCCTTGGCCCGGGGCCACGCGCCCGGCAGCGGTTTGACCTGCCGGGTCGTCGCATTTTTCAGCCGCTCAGCCCAGAAGGCGGCGGGCGATGACCTGTGCCTGTATCTCGGCGGCGCCTTCGAAGATGTTGAGGATGCGCGCGTCGCACAGCACCCGGCTGATCGGGTATTCCAGCGCGAAACCGTTGCCGCCGTGGATCTGCAGCCCGTTGTCGGCCGCTGCCCAGGCCACGCGGGCGCCCAGCAGCTTGGCCATGCCGGCCTCGAGGTCGCAGCGGTGGCCGTTGTCCTTTTCCCACGCGCTGAAATAGGTCAGCTGACGGGCAACCATGATCTCCACGGCCATCATCGCCAGCTTGCCCGACACGCGCGGGAAGTCGATCAGCGCCTTGCCGAACTGCTTGCGCTCCTGCGCGTACTGCATCGCGATGTCCAGCGCCGACTGCGCCACCCCCACGGCACGCGCGGCGGTCTGGATGCGGGCGCTTTCGAAGGTTTCCATGAGCTGCTTGAAGCCCTTTCCCTCTTCGCCCCCGAGCAGGTTCTCGCCCTTGACCCGGAAGTTGTCGAAGCTCAGCTCGTATTCCTTCATTCCGCGGTAGCCGAGCACCTCGATCTCGCCGCCGGTCATGCCATCGGTGGGGAAGGGGGCCTCGTCGCTGCCCGGCTCCTTCTCGGCCAGGAACATGGACAGGCCGCGGTGATCGGTGCTTTCGGGATCGGTGCGCGCCAGAAGCGTCATGACATGCGTGCGCGCGGCGTGCGTGATCCATGTCTTGTTGCCGGTCACCCGGTAATCCTCGCCGTCCTTCACGGCGCGGGTGCGCAGCGCGCCGAGGTCCGAGCCGGTGTTGGGCTCGGTGAACACGGCGGTGGGCAGCGTTTCGCCCGCGGCCAGCCGGGGCAGCCATTTCTCCTTCTGCGCCTCGGTGCCGCCGGCGATGATCAGCTCGGCCGCGATCTCCGACCGGGTGCCCAGGCTGCCCACGCCGATGTAGCCTCGGCTCAGTTCCTCGGACACCACGCACATCGAGGCCTTCGACATGCCCAATCCACCGTATTCCTCGGGGATGGTCAGGCCGAACACGCCCATCTCGGACAACTCCTTGATGATCTCCATCGGGATAAGCGCGTCATCGAGATGCCACTGGTGCGCGTGGGGGGCCACCCGGTCGACCGAGAAGCGGCGGAACTGTTCGCGGACCATCTCCAGTTCCTCGTCGAGGCCGGTGTGCCCCACGGTGACCTCGGCGCTGCGCTCCTGCATCAGCTCGACGAGGCGGGTGCGCGCGGCTTGCGTGTTGCCGTCACGGATCAGCGTCGCCACCGGCGCGGTCATCATCGCCGCGGCGTCCGCATGATCGAGGCCGAGATCGTGCAGGCGCAGGATCTCGCCCTGGTTCATCGGGATGCCGCCCTGGATCTGGGCGAGGTATTCGCCGAAGGCGATCTGGTGGATTAGCTGTTCGACGTCACCGAATCCGCCCGTTTCGTGCAGGCGCTCGGCCCAGGCCTGCATCTGGCGCAGCGCTTCGACACAGGTCGCCAGCCACGCCAGCCCGTGCGCGGCGGTCTGGTTGGCCTCGACGGCACGGCCCGAGACGCGCCCGTCGACGGTAACGGCGGTGCGCAGGGTCTCGCGCGCCTTGTCCAGCACTTCCTGTGCCGGCGCGATGGTCTCGCCCGTCAGTTTCAGAAGATCGTCGAGAACGATGGGATTTGCCGAGAGGGCGTCCTGTCCGTCGTGAGCCATGAATCACATCCTTTTCCTGTCGGGCCTTTCCTAGCCATTTTGCAGGTGCAGCGCAACAAAGATGCCCTTTGGGTTGGCCCATTGATTGAATATTGCGCGCCCAAATTTTGCAGTGCAGCGTCCGGCCCGGGCCGCTATCACCGCGGCATGGAGATGGTGTGGGACATAGGGCCGCCGGGCATCTGGGCAATTGCCGTCGGGGTGGCCTTGCTGGCCGGGCTGGTCAAGGGGGTCGTGGGCTTTGCCATGCCCATGGTGCTGATTTCCGGGCTGGGCACCGTGGTGTCGCCGGAACTGGCGCTGGCGGGCCTGATCATGCCCACGCTGGTCACGAACGGCTGGCAGGCGCTGCGGCAGGGGCCGCGCGCCGCGCTGGCCTCGATCCGCCGGTTCCGCGTGTTCCTGCTGGCCGGGATGGTGTGCCTGGCCGTCAGTGCGCAGCTTTTCCGGATCCTGCCGGAAGCCGCGCTTCTGGTGCTGATCGGCGTGCCGGTCACGGCCTTCGCATTGATCCAGCTGGCCGGTGTGCCGATGCGCCTGCCCGGTCGGCCGCGGCCGGCCACCGAGGCGGCTGTGGGCGGCTTCGCCGGCTTCGTCGGTGGCGTGTCGGGTGTCTGGGGGCCGCCCACCGTCGCGCTGCTCACCGCGCTGGACACGCCCAAGGTCGAGCAGATGCGCGTTCAGGGGGTCATCTATGGCCTCGGGGCGGTGGCCCTGATGGTGGCGCACCTGGGCTCGGGCGTGCTGCGGGCCGACACGCTGCCGCTGTCGTTGGCGCTGGTGCTGCCGGCGCTGGCCGGCATGGCCGCGGGGTTCGCGATCCAGGACCGGATCGACCAGCGCGCCTTTCGCCGCGCCACGCTCGCGGTGCTGCTGATCGCGGGGCTGAACCTTTTGCGCCGCGCCCTGGTGGCCTGAGCGGCCCTGTCCCGCTATGCTTTCCATGATCCCTCAAAACGAAGGAAAAGGACGTATGGAAAACGAGATCATCACACGTGTATACGGCGCGGCCACGGCCGAGGAGCAGGAAGCGACCTATGACGAGTGGGCGGCGAACTACGAACGCGACCTGTTCGCGATGGGGTATCGCGGGCCGGCCGCCGCGGCGGCGGCCTTTGCCCATTTCGTGCCGCGCGACGCCGGCCCGGTGCTGGATGCCGGCTGCGGCGGCGGCGTGCAGGCCGAACCGCTGGCACAGCTGGGTTACGGGCCGATCACCGGCGTCGATCTGTCCGACGGCATGCTGTCGGTCGCGCGTGCCAAGGGCATCTACGCCGCGTTGCACCGCATGGCGCTGGGCGGCGGGCTGGACCTTCCGCGGGATCACTTCGGCGGCGTGATATCGGTCGGCACGATCACCGAGGGCCATGCGCCGCCCGAAAGCTTCGACGATCTGGTCGCCGTCACCCGTCCGGGCGGAATGGTCGTGGTGTCCCTGCGCTGTGACGCGCAGATCAGTGAGGGGTATGCGCAAGCTCATGAACGGCTGGAACGCGACGGCGCGTGGCGCACGCTGTTCCGGTCGGAACCCTATGCCGTCATGCCCTATGGCGAACCCGAGGTCATGGCGCGCACGCATGTCTGGGAAGTGCTTTGAGCCGGATCAACCGCCGGCGCCGCCTCGGCCGGTCTCGGCAAGCATCCGGTCCACCCAGGCCATGAAACCCGCCATCCGGTCGTCCAGCCACATGCGCCCCGTGTTGACCGTTCCGACGTAGGACTCCAGCGGTCCCGCGATCTGGGGCACTTGCTCGGCGATCCAGGGGGCGTACACGTAGACGCCCGCGAGGATCAGAGCCACGAGGACGACCAGCCAGAAGCCCGCGCGGAACCCGCCGCGGGCCGGGGCGGCTGACTCCGCGGCGAAATCGTCATGCTCGGCATGCGCCCCTGCGCCGCGGGACGGGGCTTCGTCCAGTTCGGGGCCGATCTCGTCGATCTCGGGCAACAGGCCGCGCCGCCGTGCGCTGGCGGTTTCGTCGTCTTGCGGGGCGGTGTGGCTGGCGTCGGGCGCTCCCTCGTCTTCACCCCTGAGCCGCGACATGCGTTCGCGGGCCTGGCGGGCGCGGCGTTCCGTTTCGTCGGCTTCCCCGGACAGGCCGAGGTCCGGTTGGCTTTCGAGGCCGCCGCTCTCGGCGGCGCGGGCCTGCTGTTCGCGCCGTGCCTCCTCGCGCAGGACATCGGCCACCGCCGGGTCGAGGTCACGGCGCCGTGCCGGCCGATCCGCCGAACTGGCGGGGCCATCGTCCTCGTCGCCTTCGGGCGGGGCGATTTCGGGGTTTTCCCAGCTGTCGACGGGCTCCTCGTCTTCCTCGGGACGGTGGTCGGGATGGGTGAAATACCAGGTCTGGCCGCAGTTCGAGCACTGCACGTCGCGCCCCGGCATCGGGATGACCTCGTCGGGCACCTCGTAGCGCGCCCCGCAGTTCGGGCAAGTCAGCCTCATATCTTCACCTGTCGCCTGGCATCCATGCCGTCATTGCGCCCATCTGCGCCATGATAGTTCGTAACCGCTTGGCGTGAAAGTGCAAAGGATCGGCGCGCACGGCGATTGCAAGACCGGGCGGCCTGAGGCATGAAGAGACGACGGTGCAAGGGGGCGGCGGTGATCGAGCTGGAGAACGTGGCCTACAGTTACGGCGGCGGGGAACTTCTCAGCGAGATATCCCTCACGCTGCAGCCGGGGTCGTTCCATTTCCTCACGGGGCCCTCGGGCGCTGGAAAGACCACGCTGCTCAAGCTGTGCTACGGTGCCCTGGTGCCCACCGCGGGGCACCTGAGCCTGTTCGAAACCGAGGTGCGCAGCATGACCCGCGACGACATCGCGCTTGCGCGGCGGCGTATCGGGGTGGTGCACCAGGACTGCCAGTTCCTCGATCACCTGCCCGTCGCCGACAATATCGCGCTGCCGTTGACAGTCTCGGGGCGCGATACCCTCGAACAGGAATCCAACCTCAAGGAGCTGACCGCCTGGGTGGGCCTGAGCCATCGCGCGCACGCGTTTCCGCCGGAACTTTCGGGCGGCGAACGCCAGCGCGCTGCACTGGCGCGTGCCGTCATCATGTCGCCGGACGTGGTGCTTGCGGATGAGCCCACCGGCAACGTCGACTGGGAGATGTCGCTGCGCCTGCTGCACCTGCTGGCAGAACTCAACCGGATGGGAAAGACGATCATGATCGCCACGCACGACCTCGCCCTGATCCGCGCGGCCAAGACGCAGGTGCAGGCGCGGGTGCTGCGCATTTCCAACCGGCGGCTTCAACTCGCGGGGGCGGACCTTTGAGCCGGGAAACGCGCGGCGCATTCGCGATAGTGGCCGGCGACGCACAGGCCGACCGGGTGGTGCCGCCGACGGGCTTCACCGCCTGGCTGACCCTGTTCAGCGCGGCCGCCATGGCGTTCCTTGCGGTTTTCGCAGTGGCGCTGGCCCTGGCAACGGGCCGGCTGGCCGATCGCTGGAGCGAGGAGCTTGCGCGCACCTCCACCGTGCGCATCTCGGCGCCCGAAGGGCAGATGGCCGCGCAGACCGAGGCCGCGCTGAAAGTGCTGCGCACCACCGAAGGCGTCAAGAGCGCGCGCGCCCTGAGCGACACCGAGCAGCGCGAGCTTCTCGAGCCCTGGTTCGGTCCCGACGTGCCGGTGGAGGCGCTGCCGATCCCGCGACTTATCGAGATCGTCGAGACCGGGGAGGGCTACGACCCGCAGGGCCTTCGCCTGCGGCTGTCCGCCGAGGTTCCCGGGGCGGTGCTGGACGATCACACCCGCTGGCGCCGCCCGCTCGTGCGCGCGGCCGGCCGGCTGCGGTTCCTGGGCTGGGTCTCGCTGGCGCTGATCGGCGGCGCGACCGCGGCGATGATCACGCTGGCCGCCCGCGCCGCCCTGGCCGCCAACAGCCAGGTCATCAGCGTGCTGCGGCTGGTGGGCGCACGGGACAGTTACATTGCGCAGGCCTTCGTGCGGCGTTTCACGCTGCGTGCCCTCACCGGTGCGGCGGTCGGCGCCGCGCTGGGCGTCGTGGCCATCCTGCTGCTGCCCCGCGCGCAGGCGGAGGGCGGCTTTCTGACGGGGTTGGGGTTCCAGGGCGTGCATTGGCTATGGCCCCTGGCCGTGCCGCCGCTGGCGGCGCTCGTGGGCTATGTCGCGACCCGGGCAGCCGCGCTGGGCACGCTGAGGGATCTGCCATGAGCGGGGCGTGGCAATGGACACGCTCGGCCGTTTTCGTGGGACAGATGTATGCCGCGATGGGCATAATGGGGCTGGCGTTCCTGCCGTGGGCGCTGGCCTCGCGGCGCGGGGCGCAGACGGCGGCGCATCTCTGGTGCCGCTGGGTGCGATGGACGGCGCGCTGGATGGTGGGCCTGCGCACCGAAGTCCGGGGCACCCCGCCCGTCGACGAGGTGCTGGTCGCCGCCAAGCACCAGTCGTTCCTCGACATAATCCTGATCTTCGGCGCGGTGCCGGCGGGCAAGTTCATCATGAAGCGCGAACTGATGTGGGCGCCGGTGATCGGGCAATACGCGTTGCGCATCGGTTGCGTGCCCGTCGACCGCGGCAAGCGCAGCGCCGCGATCAAGCAGATGGTGCGTGACGTGGCCAAGGGTCGCCAGCAGCCCGGCCAGCTCATCATCTATCCGCAGGGCACGCGGATTTCCCCCGGCGTGCAGGCCCCGTACAAGGTGGGCACCGGCGTGCTCTACGAGGAACTCGGGCAGGATTGCGTGCCGGTGGCGACGAATGTCGGATTGTTCTGGCCGCGAAAGGGCATTCGCCGCAAGCCGGGTCTGGCGGTGGTGGAGTTCCTGCCGCGCATCGAGGCTGGCCTTCCCAAGAGGGATTTCATGACGCGGCTCGAACGGGATGTCGAGGCGCGGTCGGACGCGCTTGCGGCAGAGGCCGCGGGCGCGATGCCGAGCGCTATTTCAGGGTCTCCGTGATGCGCCGCTCAATGCGCGCGTTCGCCCCGCGCGCGATCCAGCCCATGCCCGGCCGGCGTCCGATGGCCGCGATCAGCGGATCGGTCACGCCGAACCGTCTGAACCGCCACCGCCACTTGCCCCGCGTATGATCGAGCCAGAGCAACGATCTGGTCGCCAATCCCGGAGCGACGCGGGGGGCTCCGCTGGGGGCGTAGCCGCGGGCTTCGAGAAGCGGGCCGACGCGGGACTCGATCAACCCGACCTCGCGCGCCGAGAGCTTGTTGCGCCACTGCGCGGTGAGCGCGGTGTCGGGCAGGTCGTAGGTGGAGCGTTCCGGATAGCTCAGGAAGCGCGCGTCGTAATCCACGCCGAACAGGGCGGCGGCCTCGCGTAGCGTGGCCTCGGGCCGTTCGAGCAGCCGTTCGTAGTGCAGTTCCTTGACCGGCCGACCACCCAGCGACGGCGCTGTCGCGTCCCAGTCACGTTCGGTGTCGATCCAGCTCCGGACGCCGTAATAGCTGTTCCCGGCCAGGCCTATTCCGATCGCGGAACGTGCAACGTCGCGCGGGTCGCGGACCAGGTGCAGCACGGGCGCGCGGTTGGGAAGAAGCTCTAGCAGCCGTCCGAGGTGGCGGTGCAGGATCAGCACCAGCGGCCCCTCGTGGCCCGCCCGAAGCGCTGTCGTCATCTCCGCGAAGGCCCGCCGGGCCCCGGTCGTGGTGGGAAGGGCGATCCCCGCCGCCCGAAAGATGCGGTCGGCCGCGAGCCCGTCGAGGTCGTAGTGCGCCCCGCCTCGCCCGTCAGGGCGCAGGTGGTCGACCAGGAAGTCCGACTCACCGGGCGCCGCGATCCTCGGATGGCCCTCGAGCATCAGCCGGAACAGGGTCG
Source organism: Roseovarius salinarum (assembly GCF_002834145.1). Taxonomy (GTDB): domain Bacteria; phylum Pseudomonadota; class Alphaproteobacteria; order Rhodobacterales; family Rhodobacteraceae; genus Roseovarius; species Roseovarius salinarum. The sequence continues at coordinate 337,962 of NZ_PHNT01000001.1, forward strand.
TCCCCGAGCGCAGCGCGCCGAAGACCACGCAGATCTCCGCCTCCGGTTCGTTCCTCGTCGGCTCGGTCACGCCGCGCGCTCCTTGACGCTGGGGCGGGGGGACGACATCGGAGGCTTCAGGCGTGGATCGGCCCGTCACCGCAGGCAAGCGCGGCTTCGCGCACCGCTTCGGAATAGGTCGGATGCGCGTGGCAGGTCAACGCCACGTCCTCGGCCGCAGCCCCGAATTCCATCGCCACGCAGATCTCGTGGACGAGATCGCCGGCCATCGGGCCGATGATGTGCGCCCCCAGGATCCGGTCGGTTTCCTTGTCGGCGAGGATCTTGACGAAACCGTCCGAGGCGAAGTTCGCCTTGGCCCGACCGTTGCCCATGAACATGAACTTGCCCACCTTGTAGGCGCGCCCCTGCTCCTTCAGCGACTCCTCGGTCTCGCCGACGGCGGCCACTTCGGGGTGGGTGTAGATGACGCTGGGGATGACGCCGTAGTTGACGTGGCCCGCCTTGCCCGCGATGACCTCTGCCGCGGCCATGCCCTCGTCTTCGGCCTTGTGCGCGAGCATCGGCCCTTCGATCGCGTCGCCGATGGCGTAGATGCCCTCGACGTTGGTCTGCCAGTGGGCGTCCGTCTTGATCTGGCCGCGGTCCGTCGTCTCCACGCCGAGTGCCTCGAGCCCCAGCCCGTCGGTATAGGGCTTGCGGCCGGTGGCCACCAGCACGACGTCGGCGTCGAGCTGGTGTTCGCTGTCGTCCTTGCGCAGGGTATAGTTGACCTTGGCCTTGGTCTTGAGCTTGTCCACCGACTGGACGGCGGCCCCCATCACGAAGTCCAGGCCCTGTTTCTTCAGGAGTTTCTGGAAGTTCTTCTGCACCTCCCCGTCCATGCCCGGCGTGACGTGGTCGAGGAATTCCACCACCGTCACCTGGCTGCCGAGGCGGGAATAGACGCTGCCCAGTTCCAGGCCGATCACGCCCGCGCCGATCACGACCATCTTCTTGGGGATCTTGGGCAATTCCAGCGCGCCGGTGGAGGTCACGACGGTCTTCTCGTCGATCTCGACGCCGGGCAGGCTGCTGGCCTCGGACCCGCTTGCGATGATGATGTTGCGCGCCTCGTGGGTTTCCTCGCCGACCTTGACCTTTCCGGCCTCGGGGATCGTTCCCCAGCCCTTGAGCCAGTCGATCTTGTTCTTCTTGAACAGGAACTCGATGCCCTTGGTGTTCTGGCCGATCGTGTCGTCCTTGTAGGCCAGCATCTGGGTCCAGTCGACCGACGGGCTCTTGCCCTTCAGGCCCATCTTGGCAAAGTTGTGCTCGGCCTCGTGCAGCTGGTGCGAGGCGTGCAGCAGCGCCTTGGAGGGGATGCAGCCCACGTTCAGGCAGGTGCCGCCCAGCGTCTCGCGCCCCTCGGCGCAGGCGGTCTTGAGCCCCAGCTGGGCGCAGCGGATGGCGGCCACGTAGCCCCCGGGGCCCGAGCCGATGACGATCACGTCGTAACTTGCCATTTCGGTCTCCTTAACTCAGTGCCGGCGTCGGCGCCCGGCCAGTATAACGTCGGTGCGGCGTCGGTCGATGGCCGGTTTGGCCAAATCGGATATCTCGGGCGCGGGCATCACGTCACCGCGACGCCCAGCATCAGGACGGTGGCCAGGAACCCCACGGCCCAGATGACCGAGCGCCACGGCACCCAGCCGAAGGCATAGGCCGGCACATAGAGCACCCGCGCGCCCAGGTAGGTCCAGGCGCAGCCCGCGGTGAACCCGGTGGACTGCCCCGACAGCGTGACCACCACGCAGGCGATGGTGAACAGGACCAGCGCCTCGAAGTGGTTGTTCAGCGCGCGGTAGAGCCGCCCGGTGCGCACCGAGACCTGTTCGGTCAACGGCCTGCCCAGCCGCTCGGGGTCGCGGGGCGACAGCGTCTTGCCCGGCCCGAGTTCGAGGTTCGCCGGCACCGACAGCAGGACGTACTGCACCACCTGCAGCAGCGCGGCGAGGGCAAGAACCGTGAGTTCCGGCGTCATAGCGTCTCCAGCAGGTGATGGGCCGACGGCCCGCGGCCGAGGTCGCGTTCCTTTTCCACCCAGGCCCTGGCGCGGTCGGTGTCGTTCACGTCGAACAGCGCCCAGTGCGCGCCGTTGCCCTCGCGCCAGAGCTGGAGCTGGGTCAGGCCGGCGGCCGCGCGGTCCTCCGCCTCGGCGTCGAACGCGTCGCGGTCGAAATGGTCGTAGCGGAGGAGGAGTTGGGTGGTCATGGGGATATCCGGTGCGATGGGATGCGGGCGGGGGGCGGGGTGCCCCCGCCCCGAGTGCTGCGTCTTTCCAGTTGGCGGCGGGGGGCGCCCTGCCGTGGGTGTAGGGTGGGGGTCCACCCCACCGATCACAGATCCATCAGCAGTCGCCGCGGGTCCTCAAGCGCCTCCTTGACGCGCACGAGGAAGGTCACGGCGCCCTTTCCGTCCACGATGCGGTGGTCGTAGCTCAGCGCCAGGTACATCATCGGGCGTGCCTTGATCTCGCCGTCCACCACCATCGGGCGCTGCTGGATCTTGTGCATGCCCAGGATCCCCGACTGCGGCGGGTTCAGGATCGGCGAGCTCATCAGCGAGCCGTAGACCCCGCCGTTGGAGATCGTGAAGGTGCCGCCCTGCATCTCGGCCATGGAAAGCTTGCCGTCGCGGGCGCGCTGGCCCTTCTCGGCGATGGCCTTCTCGATGGCGGCGAAGGACATCGAATCCGCGTCGCGGATCACCGGCACCACGAGGCCCTGCGGCGTGCCGGTGGCGATGCCGACGTGCGCGAAGTTCTTGTAGACGATGTCGTCGCCGTCGATCTCGGCGTTGACCTCGGGCACCTCCCTGAGGGCGTGGCAGCACGCCTTGGTGAAGAACGACATGAAGCCCAGCTTGACCCCGTGCTTCTTCTCGAACTCGCCCTTGTAGGCGTTGCGCAGGTCCATGACCGCGGTCATGTCCACCTCGTTGTAGGTGGTCAGCATCGCGGCGGTGTTCTGGGCGTCCTTGAGCCGCTTGGCGATGGTGCGGCGCAGGCGGGTCATCTTGACCCGTTCCTCGCGGCCCTCGTCCTCGGCCGGGACGGGCGCGCGCGGCGTGGAGGCGGGCTCGGGTGCCGGGGCCTGCGCCGACGAAGGCTGGGCACCTCCGCCCTTGCCGGCCTTGGCCACGTCCTCCTTCATCACCCGGCCGTCCCGGCCGGTGCCTTGCACGTCGTCGGCGCTCAGCCCCTTCTCGGCCATTGCCTTCCTGGCCGAGGGCGCATCCTCGACATCCGCCGCCTTCGCGGCTCCGCCGGGTTCGGCGGCCGCGGGTTCGGGGCGTTCGGCCGGAGTGATGGTGCCGTCGGCCGACCCCGAGAGCACGGCGATCTTCGCGTCCGGCTGCACCGTGGTGCCTTCCTCGGCCAGGATCTCGGTCAGGACGCCGGCGGCGGGGCTCGGCACCTCGACCGAGACCTTGTCGGTTTCCAGCTCGCACAGCATCTCGTCCTGGCTGACGCTGTCGCCCACCGCCTTGAACCAGGTGGAAACCGTCGCCTCGGTCACCGACTCGCCCAGCGTGGGCACGGTGACGTCGACGCTGCCGTCGCTGCCGTCGCCGGTGCTGCCGGCCGGTTGCGCCGGGGCCTCGTCCTTTTGCGACCCGCCCGGGGCCGCGGCGGCGCCCTCGCCCTCGGTGATGGTGGCAAGCAGGGCGTCGACTCCGACGGTCTCGCCTTCGCCGGCGACGATCTCTCCCATGGTGCCGGCGGCGGGGCTTGGCACCTCGACCGTGACCTTGTCGGTTTCCAGCTCGCACAGCATCTCGTCGGCGGCGACGGAATCGCCGGGTTGCTTGAACCAGGTCGCGACCGTGGCCTCGGTCACGGATTCGCCCAGCGTGGGCACGCGGACTTCTGTCGTCATCTGTTATTTCCCCTCGATCGTCAGCGCGGCATTCACCAGCGCTGCTTGTTGTTCCTTGTGCTGCGCGGCCAGGCCCGTGGCGGGCGAGGCGGCCGCGGGGCGTCCGACGTAGCGCGGCCGCGTATGGCGGGCCTTGATGCGGGTGAGCACCCATTCAAGGTTCGGCTCGACGAAGGTCCAGGCACCCTGGTTCTTGGGTTCCTCCTGGCACCAGACCACCTCGGCCTGCTTGAAGCGCTCCATTTCCTTGACCATCGACATGGCCGGGAACGGGTAATACTGCTCGATCCGCATCAGGTAGACGTCGTCGAGCCCGCGGTTGTCGCGTTCCTCGAGCAGGTCGTAGTAGACCTTGCCGGAACAGATGACCACGCGGCGGATCTCGTCGTCGGGCTTGAGCTCCAGGTCGGAAACGCCCTGCTGCGCATCGTCCCACAGCACCCTGTGGAAGCTCGAGCCGGTGGTGAACTCCTCGGCGCGGCTGACCGCCATCTTGTGGCGCAGCAGCGACTTCGGGGTCATCAGGATCAGCGGCTTGCGGAATGTCCGGTGCAGCTGCCGGCGCAGGATGTGGAAGTAGTTGGCCGGCGTGGTGCAGTTGGCGACGATCCAGTTGTCGCCGCCGCACATCGTCAGGAACCGTTCGAGCCGCGCGCTCGAGTGCTCCGGCCCCTGGCCCTCGTAGCCGTGCGGCAGCAGGCAGACCAGTCCCGACATGCGCAGCCACTTGGACTCGCCCGAGCTGACGAACTGGTCGAACATGATCTGCGCGCCGTTGGCGAAATCGCCGAACTGGGCTTCCCACAGCGTCAGCGCGTTGGGTTCGGCGAGGCTGTAGCCATATTCGAACCCGAGCACGGCGTATTCGCTGAGCATGGAGTCGATCACCTCGTAGCGCGACTGGCCCTCGCGGATGTGATTGAGGGGGAAGTAGCGCTCCTCGGTTTCCTGGTTGATCAGGGCCGAGTGCCGTTGGCTGAACGTGCCGCGCGTGCTGTCCTGGCCGGACAGGCGGACCGGGTAGCCCTCGAGCTGCAGCGAGCCGAAGGCGAGCGCCTCGGCCGTGGCCCAGTCGAAGCCCTCTCCGCTCTCGAACATCTTCGCCTTCGCCTCGAGAAGCCGGCCCACCGTCTTGTGCAGGGCGAAGCCCTCGGGCGCCGTGGTGATCGCCTTGCCGATCTCCTGAAGCGTCTCGGGCTTGATGGCCGTCTGGCCGCGCTGGTAGTCCTCGTCCTTGCGGTCGAGATGCGACCACTTGCCGTCCAGCCAGTCGGCCTTGTTGGGCTTGTAGTCCTTGCCCGCCTCGAATTCGTCGGCGAGGAAGGACTGGAACTTGGCCTTCATGTCCTCGATCTCGCCCTCGGGAAGCAGGCCGTCCTTGACCAGGCGCTCGGTATAGAGCGACAGCGTCGTCTTCTGCTGCTTGATCTTCTTGTACATCAGGGGATTGGTGAACATCGGTTCATCCCCCTCGTTGTGGCCGAACCGACGATAGCAGAACATGTCGATCACCACGTCCTTGTGGAACTTCTGCCGGAACTCGGTGGCCACCTTGGCGGCGTGCACCACCGCCTCGGGGTCGTCGCCGTTGACGTGGAAGATCGGCGCCTCGACCATCAGCGCGATGTCGGTGGGGTAGGGCGAGGAGCGCGAGAAGTGCGGCGCGGTGGTGAAGCCGATCTGGTTGTTGACCACGATGTGGATCGTTCCGCCCGTGCGGTGCCCCTTCAGGCCCGAAAGGCCGAAGCACTCGGCCACCACGCCCTGGCCGGCGAAGGCCGCATCGCCGTGCAGCAGCACCGACAGGACCTTGGTGCGGTCATGGTCCTTCCACTGGTCCTGCTTGGCGCGGACCTTGCCGATCACCACCGGGTTCACCGCTTCCAGGTGGCTGGGGTTGGCCGTCAGCGACAGGTGGACGGAGTTTCCGTCGAACTCTCGGTCCGACGAGGCGCCCAGATGGTATTTCACGTCGCCCGAGCCGTCCACGTCCTCGGGCTTGAAGCTGCCGCCCTGGAACTCGTGGAAGATCGCGCGGTAGGGCTTGCCCATCACGTTGGCCAGCACGCTCAGGCGGCCACGGTGCGGCATGCCGATCACGACCTCCTTGAGCCCGAGGTTGCCACCGCGCTTGATGATCTGTTCCATCGCCGGGATCAGGCTTTCGCCGCCGTCCAGCCCGAAGCGCTTGGTGCCCATGTACTTGACGTGCAGGTATTTCTCGAAGCCTTCCGCCTCGACCAGCTTGTTGAGGATCGCCTTGCGGCCCTCCCGGGTGAACTTGATCTCCTTGTCGTAGCCCTCGATCCGTTCCTTCAGCCAGGTGGATTGCTCGGGGTCGGAGATGTGCATGTACTGCAGCGCGAAGGTGCCGCAGTAGGTCCGCTTGACGATTTCCAGGATCTCGCGGATCGAGGCGAGCTGAAGCCCCAGCACGTTGTCGATGAAAATGGGGCGGTCCATGTCCGCGTCGGTGAAGCCGTAGGACTTGGGGTCGAGCTCGGGCCGGTGGCCGTGGTCGCGCAGGCCAAGGGGATCGAGATTCGCGATCAGGTGGCCCCGGATCCGGTAGGCACGAATGAGCATCAACGCGCGGACGGAGTCGAGCACCGCGCGCTTGACCGACTCCTCGGTGAGTTCCACCCCCTTCTCCGAGGCCTTCTCGCGGATCTTGCGGCCGGCTTCCTCGGCCTCTGCCTGCGCGGGGTATTCGCCCGTGAGCGCACCGGTCAGGTCGTCTTCCGGGGTCGGCGGCCAGTCGGGGCGGGCCCACGACGGGCCGGCGGCTTCCTTCTTCACGTCCATCTCGCCGTCGCCGAGCTGGCGGAAGAAGTCGGCCCAGGCCTCGTCCACCGCCTTGGGGTCGTTGGCGTAGCGCGCGTAGAGCTGTTCCAGATACTGCGCGTTGGCCCCCTGCATGAACGAGGAGGCGTGGAACTGGTCGTTGGGGGATTGCTCGGTCATGTCTTTTCTCCCGGAGTGAGCGGCAGGACTCGGCTCAGCCCTGCGGGGGCGGGCCGTATTCGTTGGTCTCGGGCTGCGACGGCTGGACCAGCCAGTAGATGAAGAGGATCGTGACGACGATCTGCACGAGGCCCAGCAGACCCATCAGGCCGAAGCCGCCCATGCCGCCCTGCATGCCGCCGCCCATGCCGCCCTGCATGCCGCCGCCCATGCCGCCCGGGCCCATCGGCCCGGGCCCCGTCGCACCCATGACGACGGTGTTGAGCACCGCCAGGCCCACGGGAATGAAGATGTACCAGCCCGGCCGGCCGGTGTCCTGCAGCCGGCGGTAGCCCGCGGCGGTGACCGGCACGATCATCGCCAGCACGTAGAGGATGTAGAGCAGCCCGATCCCCAGCAGCGAGACCACCACCGCCCCGATCACGTAGGCCAGGATGAACCACCAGTACTCCGGGCGCGACGCGCGGCCCTTGAAGCTGGCGTATTTCTCCGTCAGGCACGTCTTGACGCTCGTCTGGAAATCCATGTCGTCTCCTCCCTCTACGCGCGGCGGCCCCTGCGCCGCCTCATGATACACCGCCGGCCCGTCACGCGGGCACACCCATGTTGTCCGGCATCGTTCGGGCCGGATCGTCACGGTACCCGCCTTTTTCGAACATCCATGCCAGTTCCTCGCGCACGGCATCCCGGCTGGGCCCGTCGTACCAGTCCTCGAGCGGCACCCGGCGGGGATGGTCGCCGCTCGACTTGGTCACGGGAAGGCGTGTCCGGCTCGTGTCGAGCCGAAGCCGGCGCGCGAGCGCTTCAAGGTCGTCTTGCAGATGTTCGGCGCGGATCAGCGTGTTCGGCACGAACCTGTCCTTGATGAAGACGACGCCGCGGTCGTTGTTGAACCGCCGCTCGCGCGCGAACCGACGGAAACGTGCGATCTCGGTGCCGATGTCGTCCGGCCGCGGCTTGTTGCGGTGCTGCCAGAAATACCCCGAAAGCACCTTGCGGAACGGGTTGCGAACCACCGATATCTTCTCGTAGCGCAACCAGACGTGCCACGGCAGCTGTTTTTTCACGCGCGCCGCCGCCTGGTGCGAAAACCACGTGTCGCGCAGGTCCGGGTCGGGCGGCGGCACGCGGCGTCCCTTGACGCCCAGGCGCTGTCCCACGATCCCGTGGCGCGTGACGATCGCCTCGCCCCATTCCTCCACCGGATGTCCGGGCGGGGTGCAGAAAGGCTGCAGGAACATCTCGACGGATGTGCCCGCCGTCTTGCGGGTCTTCAGGAAGATGAAGCCGTGATCGTAGCTGACCAGGGTCATGTCGTCCGCCGTTGTTCGCGTGTCGCCGGCCCCGCGGGCGGGGCCGGCGAAAGGCGCCGGTTCACTTTCCGATGGCTTCAAGAACTGCCTCGCCAAGGCCGGCGGGGCTGTCGGAAACCACGATGTCCGCGCTGCGCATCGCCTCGATCTTGTCATCGGCGCCGCCCTTGCCGCCGGCGACGATGGCGCCGGCGTGGCCCATGCGGCGCCCCGGCGGCGCGGTGCGCCCGGCGATGAAACCCGCGACCGGCTTCTTGCGGCCGCGCTTGGCCTCGTCCTTGAGGAACTGCGCCGCGTCCTCCTCGGCCGAGCCGCCGATCTCGCCGATCATGATGATGCTTTCGGTCTCGTCGTCGGCCAGGAACTTCTCCAGCACGTCGATGTGTTCCATCCCCTTGATCGGGTCGCCGCCGATGCCGATGCAGCTCGACTGGCCCAGCCCGACGTCGGTGGTCTGCTTGACCGCCTCGTAGGTCAGCGTGCCCGAGCGGCTGACCACGCCGCAGGTGCCCCGCTTGTGGATGTGGCCGGGCATGATGCCGATCTTGCAGGCGTCGGGGGTGATGACGCCGGGGCAGTTGGGCCCCACCAGCGTGGAGGTCGAACCCTCGAGCGCGCGCTTGACGCGCATCATGTCCAGAACCGGAATGCCCTCGGTGATGCACACGATCAGCTCCATCCCGGCGTCGATCGCCTCGAGGATGGAATCGGCGGCGAACGGCGGGGGCACGTAGATGGCGCTGGCGTTGGCGCCGGTCTCGGCCTTCGCCTCGTGCACCGAGTTGAAGATCGGCAGGTCGAGGTGCGACTGCCCGCCCTTGCCCGGCGTGACCCCGCCGACCATGGTCGTGCCGTAGGCCACGGCCTGTTCGGTATGGAAGGTGCCCTGGCTGCCGGTGAGGCCCTGGCAGATCACCTTGGTGTTCTCGTCTACGAGGATTGCCATTCGTAAGGCTCCTTCATTTCTTGCTTGGAATCGGTTTCATTCGGGCGCTGGCTGTCTGGCTGAGGGGCCGGGTGGCATCCACGCGCGATGCGCTCCCCGCGCTCGATCAGTTCCGCCTCGGCGCCGTCTACCAGGCGCATTAGTTTGGGGGCGATGCGAATCTCTTCGGCAACCCGCCGCAGGAGATCGGCAACGTCGTTGCGCTGCTCTGCCGTCAGATCCCCGAGCCGCAGTGGAGAGAGCGGGCGGTCCGCCCATTTCGTGCGGTTCAGCCGCTCGATCTCGGCAGTGGTCAGTTCGTCGCCCAGGCGTGCATTGAACGGTGCCTGGCGCTCCTGCAGGTCCGCGATCCGATCCGGTCCGACACCGTTGAAAGGCACGTCGCGGTCAGCGATCGGGGAGGCATCGAACGCGGTCCGCAGGACCTTCTTCAGGCTGTTCCGAACTTTCTGGCCCTGATCCCGGGGGAGCTGGCCGATCCAGTCCGTGATCTGGTCTCCGGCATGGCACCCGACCACGCCCATCGAGCGGTTGACGCTGTCGGCTTCTACCGGCAGGCCGTCCAGCCGATCCCCCAACCCGGCTGTGCGCATGACCCTCAGGGGCAGGGGATCGGTGGTGCCGGGCGGATCATAGAGCAGCGGGGCCACCTCCATGCCCTCGGCGCGCAGGTCGGCGAAGACTCGGTGATAGGGCACAACGAACTTGTCGACAGACCTCGGCATGAACGCAAGCCTTGTGTCGGGCTTGAGCGTCCTGAGCCGCTGTGCCGCTGCGGAAACGGCCCGGTCGCCCGCGTTGCGCAGCACGATCACGGCGGTAATTCGCTCCGCGCCCAACGCCCGCAAGATGTGAACGGCGTGGCGCGCGCGGGCCCGAGTGTGGGTCGGGTCGTAAGCGCGCTCGGACCTCTCAAGGATGCCGAACCACCGTTCGGCGGATTGCAGGACGGCGTCGCCCTCGAATGCTGTGATAGCTTGGCGGAAAGTCGCGAGACGCTTTTCGACTTTTATCTCCATGCCGGGCCTTGGCACGCCGGCCAGTCCTTCGGCGACACGACCACCGTTGCCCGTAGCTCCGGTCGCTTCGGTCTCGAACAGGATTCCGCGCTCTGAAAGCGCGGGCGCCATGTCCGTTAGCCACGACTGGAAAGCGCTGGTGCCCGTCTTGGACGGGCCCATGTGGAGCACGAAATGCCGTGGTGCGGCGGTCATGGTCAGCCCTTCACCGCCTTCACGATCTTCTGGGCGCCGTCCTTGAGGTCGTCGGCGGCAATCACGTCCACGTCGGAGTTGTTGAGGATCTCCTTGCCCTTCTCGACGTTGGTGCCTTCCAGCCGCACCACCAGCGGGACGGTCAGGCCGACCTCCTTGACCGCGGCGACCACGCCCTCGGCGATCACGTCGCAGCGCATGATGCCCCCGAAGATGTTCACCAGGATACCCTTGACGTTGTCGTCGGAGGTGATGATCTTGAACGCCTCGGTCACCTTCTCCTTGGTGGCCCCGCCGCCCACGTCGAGGAAGTTCGCCGGTTCCGCGCCGTAGAGCTTGATGATGTCCATCGTCGCCATCGCCAGCCCGGCGCCGTTGACCATGCAGCCGATCTCGCCGTCGAGCGCGATGTAGTTGAGGTCGTACTTTGAGGCTTCCAGTTCCTTCGGGTCCTCCTCGGTCACGTCGCGCAGCTCGGCGATGTCGGCATGGCGATAGGTGGCGTTGGAATCGAAGCTCATCTTCGCATCGAGGCACTTCAACTCGCCCTTGTCCGTCAGGATCAGGGGGTTGATCTCGAGCATCTCCATGTCCTTTTCGAGGAACAGGCGGTACAGGATGCCCATCAGCTTGACGCACTGCTTGATCTGCTGGCCCTCAAGCCCGAGCATGAAGGCGATGCGCCGGCCGTGGAACGGCTGGTAGCCGGTTGCCGGGTCGATCGAGAAGCTGAGGATCTTCTCGGGCGTCGTCTCGGCCACTTCCTCGATGTCCATGCCGCCCTCGGTCGAGCAGACGAAGGAAATGCGCGAGGTCACGCGGTCCACCAGCAGCGCGAGGTAGAACTCGCTCTCGATGCCGGATCCGTCCTCGATGTAGACGCGGTTGACCTGCTTTCCCGCCGGGCCGGTCTGCTTGGTCACGAGCGTCTGGCCCAGCATGCGCTTGGCTTCCTCGGCGGCTTCCTCGACCGACTTGGCCAGCCGCACGCCGCCGCCGTCGCCGGCGCGGGGTTCCTTGAAGGTGCCCTTGCCGCGCCCGCCCGCGTGGATCTGCGCCTTGACCACCCACAGCGGGCCGTCGAGCTCGCCGGCGGCTGTCTTGGCTTCCTCGGCACGCAAAACGGCGCGCCCGTCCGAGACGGGCGCGCCGTATGAGCGCAGCAGCGCCTTCGCCTGATACTCGTGGATATTCATGAATCTGTCCCGTCTTGCTTCCGCTGCGACAGATATACCCACAAGCATGGCGAGGATTTAAACTGTTTTCTGCGAATTCGGCGCCTGCAGGCGGAAATTCGGTTTTTTGTGATCACAGGTGTCAAGCGTGTGATCACGTATGTGGAAATATCTGGATTTCGGCATGTTTGCAAAGAATCAGGGCCGGGAAACCCCGGCCCTGTCCGCTGCGATGCGTGCAAGGCGCCTTACTTCAGGTTGTCGTCGATTCCCTTGCAGGCCTCGACCAGGCCCTTCACGGCGTCCACCGACTTGTTGAACATGGCCTGCTCGTCCTTGTTCATCTTGATCTCCACGATCCGCTCGATGCCCCCGGCGCCGATCACCGTGGGCACGCCCACGTAGAACCCGTCGAGGCCGTAGGCCCCCTCCACGTGGGCCGCGCAGGGCAGCAGGCGCTTCTGGTCCCTCAGGTAGGCCTCGGCCATCTCGATGGCGCTCGTGGCCGGCGCGTAGTAGGCCGAGCCGTCCTTGAGCAGCCCGACGATCTCGGCGCCGCCGTCGCGGGTGCGTTGCACGATGGCGTCCAGCTTTTCCTTGGTGGTCCAGCCCATTTCGACGAGATCGGGCAGCGGAATGCCGGCCACGGTGGAATAGCGCACCAGCGGCACCATGGTGTCGCCGTGGCCGCCGAGGACGAAGGCCGACACGTCGCGCATCGAGACGTCGAATTCCAGGCTCAGGAAGTGACGGAAGCGCGCGCTGTCGAGCACGCCTGCCATGCCGCAGACCTTCTCGTGCGGCAGCCCCGAGAACTCGCGCAGCGCCCAGACCATGGCGTCGAGCGGGTTGGTGATGCAGATCACGAAGGCATCGGGTGCATTGTCGCGGATGCCTTCGCCAACGGCCTTCATGACCTTCAGGTTGATGCCAAGAAGGTCGTCGCGGCTCATGCCCGGCTTTCGGGGCACGCCGGCCGTCACGATGCAGACGTCCGCGCCCGCGATGTCGGCATAATCCTGCGTGCCCTTCAGGCGCGCATCGAAGCCTTCGGCGGGGCCGGATTCGGCGATGTCGAGTGCCTTGCCCTCCGGGATGCCTTCGGCGATGTCGAACAGCACGACGTCGCCGAGTTCCTTGAGCGCGGCGAGATGGGCGAGCGTGCCGCCGATCTGGCCCGCGCCGATCAGCGCGATCTTGGGTCTGGCCATTGGAATGGTCTCCGGTCGGTTGAAAATCCGGCGCCCGGCGTAGTCCCATTCGCGGCCGCGCGCAAGGGTGCTGCGCCGCGGCAAGACGCGGGCGCGGGGCTGTCCCTGCCCGGCTGGCGCGGTTAACGTCATGGCAACGCGCGGCTTTAGGGGCAGATCGAATGGCGGGTTTCGACGCATGGATTTTCGCGGTCGCCGTGCCGGCGGTGGTATTCGCGGGCATCTCGAAGGGCGGTTTCGGCTCCGGCGCGGCCTTCGCGGCGGCCGCGATTCTGGCGCTCGTCATCCCGCCGGGCATGGCGTTGGGCATCCTGTTGCCATTGCTGATGCTGATCGATGTCGCCACCCTGCGGCCCTACTGGCGGCGGTGGAGCTGGCCGGACGCGCGCGTGCTGGTGCTGGGTGCGCTCCCCGGCGTGGGCCTCGGCGCCTGGCTCTATCGCGTGGCCGAGCCGGACGTCTTCCGCCTGCTGATCGGCGCCATCACCCTTGGCTTCGTCGGTTGGCAGGCGTTGCTGCGGCTTGGCGCGATCCGTCCGCCGGCGCGGGCGATGCCGGCGTGGGGTGGCGGACTGGCCGGCGTGACGGTCGGCTTCACCAGCTTCGTCAGCCATGCCGGCGGGCCGGCCGCGGCCGTCTACCTGTTGTCGCGCGGGCTGGACAAGACGCGCTTTCAGGCAACAACGGTGCTGCTGTTCTGGCTGGTCAACATCGCCAAGTTCGTGCCTTACGCGGCGCTGGGGATATTCAGCCGGCAGACCCTGCTGCTCGACCTCGCGCTGGCGCCCTTCGCGCTGCTTGGGGCGTGGCTGGGCGTGCGCGCGCACCGGGCCGTGCCGGAGCGCGTGTTCTTCGCGATCACCTACACGCTGCTGACCGTGACCGGGGCGAAGCTGATATGGGACGGGCTGGTGTAGCGGGCTGCGCGGTCAGGCGTCCGCGCCCGGCTCCGGCAGGAGCTCGGCCAGCGCCTCGAATGCCTGCCCGCTGGCCACGAGGCAGGTCAGCCCGCCCGGCGCGGTCGCGGTGATCGTCCATGTGCCGGACACCTCGGAGGCGAAGACCTCGACCAGCGCGTTGCCCGCGCTCAGCCCGGCGGCGCGCCGTGTCTCGCCGTACTGGCTGGCCAGCCGCTCCACCACCTTGGCGCGCGGCGCGCAGCTGCGCGGGGACTGGGCGGCGGCGTCCTGCGCGGCCGCCAAAACCAGGGCGGTCGCAAGCCCGGTCAGGAATGCCTTCATGATATGACCCTTTCGCGGTTAGGCCCCGGCCGTCCGTTGCGGACAGATTGCGGGCGCCTTGGTCAACGAACGGTTAACGGGCTGTCCCGCGCAGCCGCCGGCGCGGGTTTTCTGCGGCGCGGCGAAAAAGCGCTTGAACTTTTCGGGCCGGAAATGGCATTGCTGCGCAAGATTATTTCCGTTTTGCAGAAGGCGAGGTGAGGCGATGGACCATGGCGCGAGGCCCTATCGGTCGGTTCTGTACATTCCCGGCTCGAACGCGCGGGCGCTGGACAAGGCGCGCAGCCTGCCCACGGACGCGATCATCTTCGACCTCGAGGACGCCGTCGCCCCCGACGCCAAGGCGCAAGCTCGGCAGACGCTGGCGCAGGCGCTGGGCGAGGGCGGCTATGGCAAACGGGCCAAGATCGTGCGGATCAATGCGCTGACCACCGAATGGGGGGTGGACGACGTGCGCGCGCTGGCGGATGCCGGCGCCGACGCGATCCTGCTGCCCAAGGTGAACACGGCCGCGGACGTGGACCACCTGGCAGACATGGTCGGCCCCGACCTGCCGGTCTGGGTGATGATGGAGACGCCGTTCTGCGTGTTCAACGCGCGCGAGATCGCCGCGCACCGGCAGGTGACGGGGCTGGTGGCCGGCACCAACGACCTGACCAAGGACCTCGGCTGCCGCACGCGGCCCGACCGGCTGCCGCTGATGACCGCGCTGCAGATGATCGTCATGGCCGCCCGCGCGGCCCGCGGCGTGGTGGCCATCGACGGCGTCTACAACCGGTTCCGCGACGGTGACGGGCTGAAGGCGGAATGCGAACAGGGCCGCGACCTTGGTTTCGACGGCAAGACGCTGATACACCCGGCCCAGATCGAGGTGACGAACACCGCCTTCGCGCCCACGCAGTCGGAAATCGATCTGGCGGAGCGGCAGATCGCGGCCTATGACGAGGCACAGGCCTCCGGGCAGGGGGTGGCCGTCGTGGACGGCCAGATCGTCGAAAACCTTCACGTCGTCGCGGCCCGGCGGACCCTCGCCAAGGCCGAGGCGATCGCGGACATGGCAGCGGAGTAACGCAATGGCATATCTCGTCCTCGGCCTTCTTCTCTGGGCGCTGGCCCACCTGTTCAAGAGAATCGCGCCCGCCGCGCGCGCCGGGATGGGCGAGGCGGGCAAGGGGGCCGTGGCCGTGGCCATCCTGGCCGGGCTGGTGCTGATGGTCATCGGCTACCAGCGGGCCGAGGGCGCGTTCTTCTGGGCCCGCCACCCGGCGACGGTGGGCGTCAACAACCTGCTGATGCTGCTTTCGGTCTACCTGTTCGCGGCCGCGGGCATGAAGACGGCGCTGGCGCGGCGGATGCGCCACCCGATGCTGGCAGGGGTGAAGGCATGGGCGCTGGCGCACCTGCTGGTGAACGGCGACGTTCCCTCGTTCGTGCTGTTCGGCGGGCTGCTGGCCTGGGCGGTGATCGAGGTGATCGTCATCAACCGGTCCGAGCCAGAATGGACGCCGCCCGCGGCCGCCGAGGCGCCCATGCGCAAGGAAATCATCGCGGTCGTTGCCAGCGTCGCGCTCTACGGCGCGATTTCGGGCGCGCACTACTGGCTGGGCTATCCGGTCTTCGGGTGAAGGCGATGAAGCTCTACCGGTTCCTCAGCGGCGACGACACCCCGGCGTTCTGTCACAAGGTGACCGAGGCGCTCAACCAGGGCTGGGAGCTGCACGGCCCGCCCACCCATGCCTTCGACGCGGCCAACGGGGTGATGCGTTGCGGGCAGGCGGTGGTCAAGGAGGTCGAGGGCACCTACCACCCGGATCTGAAACTCGGAGATCAGTGAATGGCAAAGACGAACGCGGGCCGCTTTTTCGAGGACTACACGCTGGGCGAGGTGATCCGCCACGCCGTGCCGCGCACCGTGTCGGGCGGCGAGCGGGCGCTGTACCACGCGCTCTACCCTGCGCGGCACGCGCTTTATTCATCCGACTCCTTCGCGCGCGCGTGCAGGTTGCCTGCCAGCCCGCTGGACGACATCGCCGCGTTCCACGTGGTATTCGGCAAGACGGTGCCCGACATCTCGCTGAACGCGCTTGCCAACCTGGGCTATGCCGAGGGCCGCTGGCACCGCCCTGTCTGGCCCGGCGACACGTTGCGCTCGGAATCCGAGGTCATCGGGCTCAAGCAGAACTCCAACGGAAAGTCGGGCGTGGTCTGGGTGCGCACGCGCGGGTTCAATCAGCGCGACGAGCTGGTGATCGACTATGTCCGCTGGGCGATGGTGCGCAAGAACGACCCGGATTCACCGGCGCCGGAAACGGTGATCCCCGAGCTCAAGCCGGCGCTGGAGGCGGCCGATCTGGTGGTGCCCGACGGCCTCGACTTCACCGGCTACGATTTCGACCTCGCGGGCGAGCCGCACCGCTGGGGCGACTACGCCGTGGGCGAGGTGATCGACCACGTCGACGGCGTCACCGTGGAAGAGGCCGAGCACATGATGGCCACGCGGCTGTGGCAGAACACCGCCAAGGTGCATTTCGATGCCACGCTGCGCGACGACGGCCGCCGGCTGATCTACGGCGGGCATGTGATCTCGCTGGCGCGGGCGTTGTCCTTCAACGGGCTGGCGAACGCGCAGGTGATCGCCGGGCTCAACGGGGGCGCGCACGCCAACCCCTGTTTCGCCGGCGACACGGTGCGCGCGTGGTCCGAGGTGCTCGACAAGGCCGAGACCCCCGCGCCCGGCGTGGGCGCGCTGCGCCTGCGCCTGGCGGCAACCAAGGGTGGCAAACCCGGTGCGCTCAAGGGCGAGGACGGCAAGTATCTGCCCGAGGTCCTTCTCGATCTCGATGTCTGGGCGCTGGTCCCCAAGTAGCGGCGGCCGGCGCCGCAGCTTGCCGCCGTCGGGCGGCTGTGCTTTGCTTGCCCGGGGCATGGGACAAGACGCATGAACGACACGACGGCGCAGCAGACCGCGCCACCGCTTCTGCAGGTGGAGACGACGGCGCTCGAGGGCGTTGTGATTCTCACGCCGCGGCGGTTCTCGGACGCGCGGGGCGAGTTCTGCGAGACGTGGAACCGCCGCCGGATGGCCGAGGCGGGGCTGGACATCGACTTCGTTCAGGACAACCGGTCGCTATCGGTGTCGGCGGGCACGGTGCGGGGCCTGCATTTCCAGGCGCCGCCGCACGCGCAGGCCAAGCTGGTGCGCTGCGGGCGCGGGCGGCTGTTCGACGTGGCCGTCGACATCCGTCGCGGCAGCCCGACCTTCGGGCAGTGGGTCGGCGTGGAGCTGACGCCGGAGAACGGCCGTCAGATTCTGGTGCCCGAAGGGTTCCTGCACGGCTTCGTCACCCGCGCGCCGGACACCGAGATCCTCTACAAGTGTTCCGATTATTACGCCCCCGACTGCGACGGCGCGGTGCGGTGGGACAGCTGCGGCATCGACTGGGGGCTCGACGGCGCCCCGGTGCTGTCGGACAAGGACGCCGCCGCCCCGCCGCTGTCCGACTTCGACAGCCCCTTCACCTGGGAGGGCGCATGAGGCTCGTGGTCACCGGCGGCGCGGGCTTCATCGGCTCGGCGGTGGTGCGGCAGGCCATCGCGCGCGGGCACGCGGTGGTCAATGTCGACGCGCTGACCTATGCTGCCTGCCTCGACAACGTGGCGGAGGTGGCCGACAGCCCGCTCTACAGCTTCGTCCACGCCGATATCCGCGACCGCGCGGCGATGGACGCGGTTCTGGCCGAGCATGAACCGGACGCGGTGATGCACCTCGCGGCCGAGAGCCATGTCGACCGCTCCATCGACGGGCCCGGCACCTTTGTCGAGACCAACGTGACCGGCACCTACCAGATGCTGGAAGCGGCGCGGACCTACTGGACGGCGGCGGGCCGGCCCGACGGCTTTCGCTTTCACCACATCTCCACCGACGAGGTCTATGGCAGCCTCGGCGCCACGGGGCGGTTCACCGAAGCCACGCCTTACGACCCGCGCAGCCCCTACGCGGCCTCCAAGGCGGCCTCGGACCACCTCGCGCGGGCGTGGCACCACACCTACGGGTTGCCGGTGCTGGTGACCAACTGCTCCAACAATTACGGCCCCTACCACTTCCCCGAAAAGCTCATTCCGGTGGTGATCCTGAACGCGCTGGCGGGGCGGGAGATCCCCGTCTACGGGGCGGGCGAGAACGTGCGCGACTGGCTCTATGTCGAGGACCACGCCGACGCGCTGCTGACGGTGGTGGCGCGCGGCGAACCGGGGCGGACCTACAACATCGGCGGCGAGAACGAGGCGCGCAACATCGACCTTGTGCGCATGATCTGCGCGATCCTCGACCGGAAGCGGCCTGCGCCGCGGCCCTACGCCGATCAGATCACCTTCGTCGCCGACCGGCCCGGCCACGACGCCCGCTACGCCATCGACCCGGCCCGCATGCGCGACGAGCTGGGCTGGCGCCCCTCGGTGACGTTGCAGGAAGGGCTGGAACGCACGGTACAATGGTATCTCGACAACGAGGCGTGGTGGCGCGCCCTGCAGGACCGCGCCGGCGTGGGGCAGCGGCTGGGGGTGAACGCATGACCCTTCTGGTCTTTGGGCAAACGGGCCAGGTTTCGGGGTGCCTCGCCGCGCGGGACGACACCACCTGCCTTTCCCGCGCCGAGGCCGACCTGGCCGACCCGGCGGCCTGTGCCGCGGCCATTCATGCGCACGCCCCGCGCGCGGTGATCAACGCCGCAGCCTGGACGGAGGTTGACCGCGCCGAGGAGGAGGAGGCGCTGGCGACCACCGTCAACGGAGCCGCGCCGGGCGCCATGGCCGGGGCCTGCGCCGAGCTGGGCATCCCGCTCGTCCATGTCTCCACCGATTACGTCTTCGACGGGGCGGGCGATGCGCCGTGGCGGCCCGGGGATGCGACCGCCCCGCTCGGGGCCTATGGCCGCTCCAAGCTGGCGGGCGAGCGCGCCGTCGCCGCCGCCGGGGGCGCCCATGCCGTCCTGCGCACGTCATGGGTTTTCGCGCCGGGGGGCAAGAATTTCGTCACCACCATGCTGCGGCTGGGGGCGGAGCGCGAGCGGCTGACCGTCGTCGCCGACCAGGTCGGCGGGCCGACCCCGGCCGACGCCATCGCCGCCGCCTGCGTCACCATCGCCGGGGCGCTGGCCGGGGACCCGGCCAGGAGCGGCATCTACCATTTCGCCGGCACGCCGGAGATCAGCTGGGCCGGTTTCGCCCGCGCCATCCTCGACGCGGCCGGGCTGGCCTGCGATGTCGCCGACATTTCCACGGCGGACTGGCCCACCCCGGCGGCGCGCCCGCTCAACTCGCGGCTGGACTGCAGCGCCACGGAAGCGGCCTTCGGCCTCGCGCGCCCCGACTGGCGCGCGGCCCTGCCCGCCGTCATCGACCATCACCGGAGACAGGCCACATGACCGACCGCAAGGGCATCATCCTCGCCGGGGGCAGCGGCACGCGCCTCTACCCGGTCACCATCGGCGTGTCCAAGCAGTTGCTGCCCATCTACGACAAGCCCATGGTCTATTATCCCCTCTCGGTCCTGATGCTGGCCGGCATCCGCGAGATCGCGGTGATCACCACGCCCGAGGATCGCGACCAGTTCATCCGTACCCTCGGCGACGGCAGCCAGTGGGGGCTCACCCTCACCTACATCACCCAGCCCTCGCCCGACGGGCTGGCGCAGGCCTTCGTCCTCGCCGAGGACTTCCTCGCCGGCAGCCCCTCGGCGCTGGTTCTGGGGGACAACATCTTCTTCGGCCACGGCCTGCCGGAACTCATGGCCCGCGCCAATGGCGACACGGGCGGCGCCACGGTCTTCGGCTACCGCGTGGCCGACCCCGAGCGCTACGGCGTGGTGGATTTCGACGCCACGGGCCGGGTCCGCCGCATCGTCGAGAAGCCCGAGGTGCCGCCCTCGAACTACGCCGTCACCGGGCTCTACTTCGTTGACGGCACGGCGCCGGCGCGCGCGAAACGTGTCGAGCCCTCGGCCCGCGGCGAGCTGGAGATCACCGAGCTGCTCGAGATGTACCTCGCCGACGGCCAGCTCAGGGTGGAGACCATGGGCCGCGGCTACGCCTGGCTCGACACGGGCACCCACGGCTCGCTGCTGGACGCCGGCAATTTCGTGCGCACCCTCGAGGACCGCCAGGGCCTGCAGGCCGGCAGCCCCGAGGAAATCGCCTATCGCGAGGGCTGGATCAGCGCCGAGGAAGTTCGTGCGCGCGCCGATGCCTTTGGCAAGAACAGCTACGGCACCTATCTGCGCGGCCTGGTGGAGTGACCGCCCGGGCCGTATTTCAACGCCATTTCCATACGATCACCGCCAGTACCATCGCCAGACGGTGCAGCCGCCCCAACCCCTGCGCGCGCAGGGATTCGGAAAACGCGGCGGCGGCGGGCACCCGACTCCAGCCCAAAGACAGGGCGTAGTCGTGCAGCGCCCCCGCCTTCCGGTAGCGCGCGTCGTTCGGATCGAACGCCCACCACAGGAGGCGCGGGATCGACACGTCGAAGACGAACCCCTCGGGCACCGTCAGCCACAGGCCCGACCCTTTTGCGCCGATTTCCCAGGACAGCGGTCTTTTCACCCGGTATCGCACTCCGGAAAGACGCACGCACCATCCCGTCCGCTCGGTGAAGCGTGACATCAGGGTCCTGCCGCGATTTCCGCATCGAAATCCGCCAGCGCGGCGGTCACCTCGGTCTCGGATCCGGAATTCCGGAGCCGGTCGCGGTACCGCCTGCGCAGTCCGGCGAGCCAGGCGGAGATGGCCGCGTAGGCAGAGGTGTTGCGCGCGATCAGCTCGGCCAGCGTTGCGACGGTCTCGCCCGTCTGGGCGGCTTCGGCTTGCAGGATCTCATGCTGGGTTGCATCGGCTTCGCCGGCAAGGAAGGCCTCTGCCGCGGCTGCCTTGATCGGCCAGGACAGCCGTTCGGCCATCGGGACAACGCCGGTGACGTTCTCGGCGATCCGGTCGAGTTGCGCGGTCATGTCCAGCAGCGCGCTTGAGCGTGCCGCATCGAGCGCATGTGCGGCCTTCGTCTCGGCGCTGATGACTTGCGTGAGGTCGATGTTGGTCATTTCTCGCCTCCTGGCAGGGGGATCGGGCCGTCGTGGACCGCGTGTACCGGCGCGGGGAAGCGGCCGGCGTCGGGCGCGTCGGGGGCAAGCGGCAGGGTCAGCGTCAGGCAAAGCTCGCCATCCTCGCGCGTGACGTCGCTGCACAATGAATCGCAGGCCACCGCGCCGCGCGGCAGGGTCGCCCCCTCCGGCACGCCGGAGAAATCGAAATCCTCGCCATTTATCGTCAGCGTGTCGCCGGATTTCACGAGTGTCAGCGTGCCGTCTCGGCGCACTGGGGAAAGCATGATCTTCATTTCGGCGCTCCTCAGGTGAACCAGGGACCGACAGCGAGCATTTGAAAGGTGAGACTGTCGCCGCTGGCGAAGTTCGCCGTGTGCTTCTGCCGGTACTGGTGGAAAGAAACGGATGTCGCGGAAACGGCGTGCACCGCATCCGCGCCCATTTCGCCGGCGGACGGCGTTGCATCGCCGAAATCCGTCGGCGAGAACGTGGCCACGGGCGCGGCCGCGAACGCGGCCGGGTAGGTCCAATTGCATTCGATCTTCGCGCCGGATCCGCTGTAGGCCGCGGTCTTGACCGCGTGGCAGATCTGCAACCCGCTGGCCAGTCGGAGGTAGTGGCCGTTCGCGTTCTCGCCTTCCTCGATTACCGCGCCCGTGGGCGTCCCGCCGGATTGCGCGACGCTTCCGACAAGGTTGCCGGGACCGTATCCGAAGTCGGCGCGCATCAGCCGTCCGGCCGTCGTGTCGGTGGCCGACTGCTGGACCGCTTCGCCGGCGGCCAGGCCGGTGGTCTTGTCGATGACCAGCGCCTCGGTCCAGCTCGTGCCGTCCGGGCTGACCTTGACGCTCCAGTCGTTCGTGCCTGCAAGGCCCATCTCCGCGTGCCCGGAATACCCGCTCTGGAATACCAGCGAAGCCGTGTCCGAGGCGGTGTTCTTGTTGACCTTGAGCCGGTGACCGGCACCGTCGTGCGACAGAAGGCTCGCCTGCGAGAAGATCGCGAGACGGTTGACCGCGTCCGAGGACGTCCCGATGCCGAGCCCGGTGATGTCCTGCAAACCCGGTTCGACAGCGGACCAGGTGCCGGCCGAATAGACGCGCAGCACGCCATCGGCCAGATCCCAGGCCCGCCATCCAGGCCCGGGTGGGATGAAGACCCAGCCACCGCGCGAAAACACGGCCAGCGTGCCGCCCTGACCGGCCCAGGCGCCTTCCGGTGCATCGGCGAGGGCGAAAACCTGGCCTTCGGCGGGAGACGCGGGCGGCGATTGCGCGTCGAAGGATGTCACGGCGAGCTGCGTGAGCGCGTCGAGCCGCTCCAGCGCCGCGTTGTGGGTGACGTGTTTTTGCGCCTGCGAAGGCTTGATGTAAGGCAGGTCCAGCCGCGACGACGTGTCGGCCATGTGACAGCTCCTCTGGATGCGATCGGCGGGCTGTCTATGGCGGCAACGGTTTCGGTTTCCTGACAGCACCGCGCGCCGCGTGCCGTGATCTCGCCTGTGTCCGGGGCGGCGAAAAGCAGCGCGCGCATTTGACAGCGCCGCGTTTCGGGCGCATAGCGCTCGGGAAAACGCGGCGCCGGAACAGGGAACGCACGTGACGGAACAAACGACGGCAGGCCGGCTCGTGGCGGTGGTGGTCACCCATAATCGCCTCGATCAACTCAAGTGCACGGTCGCGCGGCTGCTGGAGAGCCCGCAATCGCACCTGGCCGGGCTCGTCGTGGTGGACAACGCGTCGTCGGATGACACCGCTGCGTGGCTGTCCGGGGTAGCGGATCCGCGCGTTGACGTCGTTCGCAGCGAGACGAACCTCGGCGGTGCCGGCGGGTTCGAAAAGGGGCTGCGCCATGCGGTGCACGCCTTCGCGCCCGACTGGATGGTGGTGATGGACGACGACGCACGCCCCGAGCCAGGGGCGTTGGCCGCGTTCCATGCAGAACCACGCGGCGAACGCGAGGCCTGGGCGGGCGCGGTGAGATACCCCGACGGACGCATCTGCGACATGAACCGGCCGTGGATCAACCCGTTCTGGCACAAGCGTGCCTTCCTGCGTTCGCTATGGTCGGGCCGGGACGGGTTCCACCTGTCGCTGCAGGACTATGACCGGAAGGGCCCGTGCGCGGTCGATGGAGGATCGTTTGTCGGCCTGTTCCTGTCGCGGCGGGCGATCGAGCGCGCGGGATACCCGGACGGACGGCTGTTCATCTATGGTGACGACGTGCTCTACACCCTGTCCATCAGCGCCATGGGCGGGCGGATCGCGTTCGACCCGCGCGTGCGCTTCGAGCATGACTGCGGCACCCTGACCGAGGGCGTGCGGGTGCTGCGGCCGCTGTGGAAGGTGTATTATTTCCATCGCAATCAACTGATGGTCTACCGCATGGCCGCCGGGCCGGTCCTGTTCTGGCCTGTCTTTCTGGTCAAGTGGCTGAAGTGGCGGGCACGCGCCCGCCACTACGGGGCCGATCGCAAGGCCTATCTGCGCCTTCTCGCGCATGCGGTGCGCGACGGTGTGCGCCATCGCAGGAACAGGCGCCACGCTGCCGTGCTGCGACGGGTGGGCAGCGGCACCGGCTGAGCGGCCGCCCCTGATCTTTTCCATCCAGGGTGTCGGTCGGCGCCGTCGCGCGGTTTCTTAACCAGGATCATCGCGCGGGGGCCCGCCCGCACGGACCCGCGTGTCCGGCGGGGCCATCGGCAGGGTAAACGCGGCCGGCGCAATTGAGCGCATAGTCCACCCCGTCGCCAAAGTCTTGTCCGCCCGCGCGTCCACATGGCCGCCCACCTTCGCGTGAGGTGGCAACATGGGGCGCAGCGATGGCAAGTCTTTCTGTGGCGGGGACCGTGAACGCGGGTGATGCCGACCTGGACAAGGCGATCACCGATCTTCTCGTGGTGGCGGGCGACGGCGGGCCCATCCTCGTGTCGGTGTCGGGGCACGACGGCGGCCTCGTCAGCTGGTCGCTGGAAAAGGAAGCGCTGCCCGCGAAGAAAGATCAGGTTACGTTCAAGGCCGCAACGACCGGCGTCGGCCCCACCTTGGCCACGGCGGACGTGGGCGGGGATACCGAGATCATCGTGGGCGGTGTCGGATCGGACGGCCTGCGGTCCTACGACATCGACGGTGCCGGAAACATCGGCCCGGCCGAGGGCGTGTCGGGCCTTGTGTCGGGGGGCGCGCCGCAGCCGTTGGTCGCCGTTTCGGACGAGGGGACCCTCATAGCCGGAAGCCCGCGCGCGGACGGTTTTGCAAGCTATTCGCTGAATGGGGCCGGAAACGCCACGGGCGGCGCGGCAGTGTCGGACAGCGGGTCGACGCATGCCGACGACCTCTCGGCCCTCGCGACGGGAAAGGTCGGCGGAAACGAGATCATCATCGCAGCCAGCGCCTCGGAACGCGGCGTGACCTCATATCGGATGGAAAACGGCACTCCGGTCCCGGTCGACTCGGTCGGCCCCGAAAGCGGGATCGGGATCATGACGCCGACGCGCGTGGATTTCGTCAAGCTTGGCTCCGTGACCTATGCGATCGTGGCCTCGGCGGCGCCCGACAGCGGAACCTCCGGTGCGCTCACGGTGCTCGAAGTCGCACCAAGCGGGGCGCTCACGCCGACCGATCATCTCGTCGATACGCGGCAAACGCGTTTCGGGCAGGTTCAGGCCCTGGACACCGAGGTGGTCGACGGGCGTGCCTATGTCGCGGTGGGCGGCGGCGACGACGGCCTCAGCCTGTTCACCCTTCTGCCGGGCGGAAAGCTCGTGCATCTCGACAGCATCGCCGATACGCGGTCCGCAGGTCTCGACAATGTCAGCGCCGTCGAGATCGAGAATGTCGACGGTGAAATCCAGGTGGTGGCGGCATCGTCGAGCGAACGCGGGTTGACCTTGCTGACCGTCGAGCAGGCGGACCACGGTGCGATGCGAGAGGCCGGAGCCGGCGGGGAAACGGTCAGTGGCACGGCGCGGGACGACATCCTGACCGGACGACAGGGCAACGATCGCCTCGACGGGGACGCGGGCCGCGACGTTCTTTCCGACGGCGCGGGCCGAGATACGCTTTCCGGTGGTCCGGGTGCCGATACCTTCTTTCTCGAGGCGGATGGCGAAGTTGACCGCATCTCGGATTTCGATCCGGCGCGGGATCGCCTCGACCTGACGGCATGGCCGTTCCTTTATGACCCCGGCGCCGTCACGATCGAGCAGACCGCCAACGGCGCCCGCCTGACCCACCGCGACGAGGTGCTCGTCATCGAAAGCGCCAATGGCGGCCCACTCGACACCGGCGCGGTGCGCGCGGCGATCTCGCTCGACGTCAATCGCAGCTTCCGCCCGCCGTCGCGCGAGGAGACCGGCGATGGCGGCGACTACGTGCTGGAGGGGACCTGGGGACCCGACACGTTGGAGGGGAACGCCGGTCACGATACCCTGGAGGGCCGCGAGGGCACCGACAGCCTGAGCGGCGGCAGCGGCAACGATTCCATACGGTCGGGCAAGGGTGACGACGAGGCCAACGGCGGAGGTGGGGCGGACACGATCACCGGCGGGTCCGGGGCGGACCGCCTGTTCGGAGGTGGTGGCGCGGACGATATTGCAGGCGCGCGCGGTGAGGATCACCTGGCCGGCGGCGCGGGCAACGACACGCTCGCCGGCGGACCGGCTGGCGACACGTTGCACGGCGATGACGGCGCTGACGATATTGATGGCGGCGACGGCGCCGACGACCTGACGGGGGGGCGCCACGATGACCGCCTCTCGGGCGGTGCCGGGCGCGACACGCTTTCGGGCAATGCCGGGGCCGACACCCTCGAGGGCAACGAAGGCCGTGACAGGCTTGGCGGAGGGGCGGGGGCGGACCGCCTGCTGCCGGGCTCGGGGGACGACACGGTTCATGGCGGCAGCGGCCGTGACACGACCGTCCTCGACGTGGCCAAGGATTCGGTCACGGTGACCGACGTCGACGGTGACCGCGTGACGATCGAGTCAGCCGAGGGGCAGGATCGTTTCGAAAGCGTCGAGCGTTTCGTGTTCACCGACGGCACGGCGACCATCGGTGACCTCGCGGACATGGTGGAGGACGATACCGCAACGCAGACGGCGGCACAGTCCGTGATCCGTGGAAACGGCGGCGGCGACTGGTTGTCCGGCAACGGTGCCGGCGAGGCGATATTCGGCATGAGCGGCCGCGACACGATTCTGGGCGGTCGCGGGCAGGACCGGATCTTTGGCGGGTCGGGGCAGAACGTGCTCAACGGACAGGCCGGTGCAGACCGGATCCACGGGGGTGGGGCGGCCGACAGGCTCATCGGCGGCGGTGGCAACGATGTCCTGTTCGGCCACGGCGGTGGGGATGGTTTGCGTGGCGGTGGCGGTGATGACGCGCTTTTCGGCGGTGCCGGCAATGACCAGATGAACGGAGGGCGTGGCGCGGACCTATTCTTCGGCGGCGCGGGTGACGATATCGTCGGCGGCGGCCGGGGCCGCGACACCGCGAGCCTCGCGGTCTCCCTGGACGCGGTAGAGGTGATCGATGTCTTTCAAGGCGCCGCCACCATCCAGTCGGCGCAGGGCCTAGACGTCTTCGATTCCGTCGAGCAGTTCAACTTCACCTCGGGCAGTGTGGGCCTCGGCGCAGTCGAGAACGAGATCGACGACGGCGGAAGGACCACGGGCGCCAACGGCGCGAACCGTTTGCGCGGTGGCTCGGGCCGTGACGAGATCCTCGGGCGTGGCGGTCAGGATACCCTGCTGGGAAAAGCGGGCCGCGACGCGTTGTTCGGTCAGAACGGGGCCGATCTCGTGAAGGCCGGGCGGGGGCACGACACGGTCCGCGGTGGCCAGGGGGACGATGACATTCGCGGACAGCGCGGCCGCGACGTTCTCTACGGCGACCGGGGCGCGGATTCTATTTTCGGCAACGGCGGAAAGGATACGGTGCGCGCGGGCGACGGCGACGACCGGGTTCGTGGCGGGCGGCACGACGACCGCTTGTTCGGCGACGCCGGCAACGACCTCTTGCGCGACGCCCACGGAAACGACCGGCTGAGCGGGGGAGATGGCCGCGACACGCTCAAATCCGGTAGCGGCAACGACACCCTGTACGGGAATTCAGGCGGAGACGAGTTGATTGCCGGGCGCGGCAGGGACAAGCTGCACGGCGGCGCGGGCAACGATTTCCTGAAAGGCAACAAGCATGCCGACCGGCTGTTCGGTGACGGCGGCCGGGACACGCTGCGGGGCGGGCAGGGGCTGGACCGGCTGGAAGGCGGTCGCGACGACGATGTGCTGGCGGGTGGGACCGGCAAGGACACGATGCGCGGCGGCGCCGGCGATGACCGCCTGTCTGGCGGGCGGCACAACGACCGTGTCACCGGGCAGGACGGCGACGACCGGTTGCACGGGGATCACGGCCGCGACCGGCTCGGCGGTGGCAAGGGCGCGGACGCGCTGGATGGCGGCGACGGCCGCGACCGCCTGCTGGGGCACGCCGGCGACGACGCTCTTTTGGGCGGCCGTGGGAACGACCGGCTCAAGGGTGGCGGCGGGGCCGACACGCTCGACGGTGGTCAGGGGCACGACCGGCTGTTCGGGCACAAGCATGACGACACCCTGTCGGGCGGCAATGGCAAGGATCATCTTCACGGCGGCCGGGGCAGTGACTTCCTGAAAGGCAACAAGCATGACGACCGGCTTTTCGGAGACAATGGCCAGGACACGCTATGGGGCGGCAACGGCGCAGACAGGCTGGAGGGAGGCCGGCACGACGACGACCTTACAGGAGGCAATGGCGCCGATACCTTCGTGTTCCGCGCCGGTGGCGACACCGATCGCGTCACGGATTTCGACGTCGGTTCCGATCGGGTTTTGCTCGACCCCGCGCTTGTCGGAGAAGCGGACACGGTGAACGAGGTCGTGACCGACTTTGCCACTGTCACGCCGCAGGGTGTCGTGTTCGATTTCGGCGAGGGTGACGTGTTGATCCTCGAAGGGTTGAGTTCCCTGTCCGGACTGGCCGATTCGCTGGAATTCATCTGACGGGGCGTTTGGTCGGGCCGGCCGATTCGGCGGCGGCCTGCCTGTCTGTTCACCTGCGACATTTCCGGTGTGGACCTTTGGGGACTGGTGGTTAATCATGTCGTGTCGAAAGACGTTCCGGGGCGGTGGAACTGAATGCGGCGCACGCGCAACGCGCGGCGTCGTCCCCGATCCGCGCCGCTGCCCGGAAACACGAAGATCACGCGACCGGGATTCCCGATTTGGCTGTTGGTACCGCGAAACCTCCGCCCTTCGATCCCCTCGACACCATCGATTGGGGGACCAAGCTTTCCGGTAATACCGTGAGAGTTTTTTTCGCCCCCGCCGGCTATGTTGCAGACGGTATAACCTCGGACGGCTGGAACGCTTACGAGAAAGGGCAGGTGCGCAAGGCGTTTGCGCGAATCGAGGCGGTCGCGGACCTGGATTTCGTCGAGACGGGAAACCCGGTGCGGGCCGACCTCGTGCTCGTGCTGGACACCGACGGCGAGTTTTCCGCACTCGGGTATTTCAACCCGCCCGGCACGCGCAACGAAGGTGTGGGCGTGTTCAACGGCGACGCCTGGGACCGTGAGCCGGGTGGATCTCTCGAGGTGGGCGGCTTCGATTTCGTGACGATCGTGCACGAATTGCTGCATGGTCTCGGGCTGGCGCACCCGCATGACACGGGTGGAACATCGACGGTTCTGCCCGGTGTCAGCGACCCCTTCGGCGATGCTGGCGCCTATGGGCTGAACCAGGGTCTCTATACCACGATGACCTACAACTCCGGCTACTTGACCGGGCCGGTCGGCCGGGCGGGGCATGGCGGCGGTGACTGGGGGTACGAAGCCGGACCGATGGCGTTGGACATCGCGGTGCTGCAGGAGAAATACGGCGCCAACGAGACGCACAATTCCGGTGCGAACACGTATCGTCTGCCGGGCAGCAACCAGTCTGGCACCTACTGGGAATCGATCTGGGACACGGGCGGGCAAGACACGATCCGCTACGACGGGTCGCGCAATGCCGTGATCGACCTGCGCGCGGCAACGCTCGAGGATGAAAAAGGTGGCGGCGGGTTCGTTTCGGCGGCCAACGGGATCGCAGGTGGTTTCACGATTGCCAACGGCGTTGTCATCGAAAGGGGCGTCGGTGGCCGCGGCAACGACACGATCCGCGGCAACACCGCCGACAATGATCTTTTGGGGCGCGGGGCTGATGACCGGATCCGCGGAGACCTGGGCGACGACACGCTCGTTGGCGGCTGGGGCGACGACACCCTCTTGGGGCACAAGGACGACGACACGCTCGAAGGGGATGACGGCCGGGACGAGCTGCACGGGGGTCGTGGCAGCGATTTCCTGAAGGGGAACCGGAATGCCGACCAGTTGTTCGGCGACAACGGAAAGGACACGCTGTGGGGCGGTGACGGGTCCGACCTGATCGAAGGCGGGCGTCACGATGACAGCCTGGTCGGCGGCAACGGGCAGGACACCCTGCGCGGCCGGCATGGCGATGACGATCTTTCCGGCAAACGGCACGACGACCGGGTGACCGGTCAGGACGGCCGGGACCACGTGAAAGGCGGGGGCGAGGACGACCGGCTCGGTGGCGGGCACGGGGCGGATACGCTCGTTGGCGGCTGGGGCGACGACACCCTCTTGGGGCACAAGGACGACGACACGCTCGAAGGGGATGACGGCCGGGACGAACTGCACGGGGGTCGTGGCAGCGATTTCCTGAAGGGGAACCGGAATGCCGACCAGTTGTTCGGCGAGAATGGAAAGGACACGCTGTGGGGCGGTAACGGGGCCGATCGCCTTGACGGCGGGCGGCACGATGACAGCCTTGTGGGTGGTGATGGCGCGGATACCTTCGTGTTTCGCGAAGGTGGTGATACCGACCGGGTTAAGGATTTCGACACCGACGAGGACGAGCTTTTGATCCAGAACGATCTGTGGGGCAGCGCGGACACGCCAAAGGAAGTTGTCGATACCTTCGCCACGGTAACGGCTGCCGGCGTGGTTTTCGATTTCGGTGAGGGCGACGTTCTGATCCTTGAGGGCCTTGCGTCGACGAGCGGCCTGGACGATGCGATCGACCCGATCGGCTGAACCTCGCGGGCAGGGTCCGGGTTTGTGATCACTGGGTTGCGGCCCGTGATCACATTGTTGCTTTTTGCGCGGAATTCCGAGTGTTTCACCGCTTCGGGGGCTGTGCAAGCGTGACAACCGCGCTAAAACCCGCCACAAGGGAAGGACACGCCGCGGACCATTCCGCGTGACAGACCGACGAAGGACAGAACCGATGGCCGACGTTCAACAGGGCGAGCGCCCTCTTTCTCCGCACATCCAGATCTATCGCCCGCAGATGACCTCGATCAGTTCGATCCTGACTCGGATCACGGGCAACGCGCTGATCTTGGCGGCGCTGCTGATCGTCTGGTGGCTGCTGGCCGCGGCGACGGGGCCGGAGTACTACGCGACGGCGAACGCGGTGGTGACATCCTGGTTCGGCGACATCGTTTTCACGCTGTCGCTGTGGGCGATCTGGTACCACTACCTGGCCGGGTTGCGGCATCTTCTGTGGGACGCGGGCCATGGGCTCGAGGTGCCCGCGGCCGAGAAGCTCGGCTGGGTCTGCATCATCGGCTCGGTCGTTCTGACCGTCATCACGCTCGTCATCATCTGAGGGAGGGAGCCATGCGTTTCCTGACAGACCGCAAGCGCGCCGAAGGCAAGGGCGCGGCGCACAGCGGCACCGAGCATCACTGGTACATGATCGTCAGCTCGGTGGGGCTGGCGTTGATCGTGCCAACCTTCCTTTACATATTCGGAAGCGCCCTGGGCGGCAGCCACACCGATGTCATCGAAACGTTCTCGCACCCCGGCGTGGCGATCCTGACCGGGCTTGTCCTGTTCGTCGGCCTGCAGCATTTCCAGAAGGGCGCGCAGACGATGATCGAGGACTACACACAGGGCAGTACCCGAAAGATCCTGATCATCTGCGTCATCGCGCTGAGCTATGGCATGACGGCGACGGGGCTCTTCGCCCTCGGCAAGATCGCGTTTTGAGGACCTGACATGGCAGCATACGAATACGAGACACATGACTACGACGTGGTTGTCGTGGGGGCGGGAGGCGCCGGTTTGCGGGCCACCCTCGGCATGGCCGAACAGGGGCTGCGCACGGCCTGCGTCACCAAGGTCTTTCCGACGCGGTCGCACACCGTGGCCGCGCAGGGCGGCATCGCGGCGTCGCTGTCCAACATGGGGCCGGACCACTGGCAGTGGCACATGTACGACACCGTGAAGGGCTCGGACTGGCTGGGCGACACCGACGCGATGGAATACCTCGCCCGCGAGGCGCCCAAGGCGGTTTACGAGCTCGAACATTACGGCGTGCCGTTCTCGCGCACGGAAGAGGGCAAGATCTACCAGCGGCCTTTCGGCGGCCACACGACCGAGTTCGGCGAAGGCCCGGCCGTGCAGCGCACCTGCGCCGCGGCCGACCGCACGGGCCACGCGATCCTGCACACGCTCTACGGCCAGTCGCTCAAGCAGAAGGCGGAATTCTACATCGAATATTTCGCCGTCGACCTGATCATGAACGACGACGGCGCCTGCACCGGCGTGGTCTGCTGGAAACTCGACGACGGCACGATCCACGTATTCAACGCGAAGATGGTTGTCCTCGCCACGGGCGGTTACGGCCGCGCCTATTTCTCGGCCACCTCGGCGCACACCTGCACCGGCGACGGGGGCGGCATGGTTGCACGCGCGGGCCTGCCCCTGCAGGACATGGAATTCGTGCAGTTCCATCCCACCGGCATCTTCGGGTCGGGCTGCCTGATCACGGAAGGCGCGCGCGGCGAGGGCGGCTACCTGACCAATTCGGAGGGCGAGCGCTTCATGGAGCGCTACGCGCCACAGTACAAGGACCTCGCGCCGCGCGACTACGTCAGCCGCTCGATGACGATGGAGATCCGCGAGGGCCGCGGCGTGGGGCCGAACGGCGATCACATCCACCTCAACCTGTCGCACTTGCCGGCGGAGGCGCTCAACCTGCGCCTGCCGGGTATTTCCGAGTCCGCGAAGATCTTTGCCGGCGTGGATGTGACGAAGGAGCCGATCCCGGTTATCCCCACCGTTCACTACAACATGGGCGGCATCCCGACGAACTACTGGGGCGAGGTGCTAAACCCCACCAAGGACGATCCCAATGCGATCGTCCCCGGACTTATGGCCGTGGGCGAGGCCGGGTGCGCCAGCGTGCACGGGGCGAACCGGCTGGGGTCCAACTCGC
Organism: Roseovarius salinarum; assembly: GCF_002834145.1. Classification (GTDB taxonomy): domain Bacteria; phylum Pseudomonadota; class Alphaproteobacteria; order Rhodobacterales; family Rhodobacteraceae; genus Roseovarius; species Roseovarius salinarum. The sequence continues at coordinate 370,365 of NZ_PHNT01000001.1, forward strand.
TGATCGACCTCGTGGTGTTCGGCCGCGCCGCGGCGATCCGCGCCGGCAAGGTCGTGGATGCCGAGGCGGCCACGCCCGAAACGAACACGGCCCAGGTGGACAAGGCGCTGGACCGGTTCGACGGCCTGCGCCACGCCGACGGGGGCACGCCCACAGCCGACCTGCGGCTGGAGATGCAGAAGACCATGCAGGAGGATGCGGCCGTCTTCCGCACCTCCGAGACGCTGGCCGCCGGCGTCAAGAAGATGGACGCCATCGCCGCCAAGCTGGACGACCTGAAGGTCTCGGACCGGTCGCTGATCTGGAATTCCGACCTGATGGAGACGCTGGAGCTGACCAACCTGATGCCCAACGCGCTGGCCACCATCGCCGGTGCCGAGGCACGCCGCGAATCGCGCGGCGCACACGCGCACGAGGATCACCCGGACCGCGACGACAAGACGTGGCGTGTCCACACAGTCGCCCGGCTGGACGGCCGCAAGGTCGATCTCGGCTACCGCCCGATCATCGAGGACCCGCTGACGCCCGAAACCGAGGGCGGCATCGAGGTCAAGAGGATCGCGCCCAAGGCGCGGACGTTCTAAGGAGAGGCCGGAATGGTTCAACTCAGACTGCCGAAGAATTCCCGCATCACCACGGGCAAGACCTGGCCCAAGCCCGAGGGCGCCACCAACGTCCGCAAGGTCCAGATCTATCGCTGGAACCCGGACGACGGCCAGAACCCGCGCGTCGACACCTATTTCGTCGACATGGACAATTGCGGGCCGATGGTTCTGGACGCGCTGATCAAGATCAAGAACGAGATCGACCCGACGCTGACCTTCCGCCGGTCGTGCCGCGAGGGCATCTGCGGATCCTGTGCCATGAACATCGACGGGATCAACACGCTCGCCTGCATCTACGGCATGGACGAGGTCAAGGGCGACGTGAAGATCTATCCCCTTCCACACATGCCGGTCGTCAAGGATCTGATCCCGGACCTCACGCATTTCTACGCCCAGCACGCCAGCATCATGCCGTGGCTGGAAACCAAGACGAACACCCCGGCAAAGGAGTGGAAGCAGTCGATCGAGGACCGCGAGAAGCTTGACGGTCTCTACGAATGCGTCATGTGTGCCTGTTGCTCGACGGCGTGCCCGTCCTACTGGTGGAACGGCGACAAGTACCTCGGGCCGGCCGCGCTGCTGCATGCCTACCGCTGGATCATCGACAGCCGGGACGAGGCAACGCCCGAAAGGCTGGACGACCTTGAAGACCCCTTCAAGCTCTACCGCTGCCACACGATCATGAACTGTGCCAAGACCTGCCCCAAGGGCCTCAACCCGGCCAAGGCGATCTCGGAGATCAAGCGCATGATGGTCAACCGCGCGGTGTGAACCGCGCGGCCGGCCCGGCAATGCGCATTGGCGGGCCGATCCTGACGCAACGTCAGACCTGCAATTCCCGCATACCGCTCTTGCCGACTCGGCGGTGCAATGCCGCGACGCAGAAACCTAGATTCTGCACTGCAACACAGGCAGAAGGATCAAGGACATGGCAGTCCCGGCCCAGAATCAGGATCAGGCCCCGACCGTCCGAAAGGACCAGATGGCGTTCCACGACGTCTACTACAGCCCGGATCGCCCGGCGAATTCCGCCGTGGCGCCGAAGATGGGCGCGCTGGAACAGATGTACGCCTATTACGACGGCTGACGCGCTCACGCGCGACGCGCGGGGTCGTGATGCAACCGGCGTTGCGGGCGGGGGCACGGTCTGCGACCCTCGGGCGCACCACCTGCACCCGGGGGTCACGATGCCTTTCCTGCCCAGCCTGCCCGAAACGGCGCACCTTGCTGATCTCTTCACCCGGTTCCCGGGGAACCTGCGCCCCCTCATGGAGGTTCACGACGGCCTGCTGCGTGGTGACGGGGCGCTTTCGGTGGGCGAACGCGAGTTGATCGCGGCGTATGTGTCGGCGCTCAACGCCTGTCGGTTCTGCGAAGGTTCCCACAAGGTCTATGCAGAGGCCTTCGGTTTCGACCCCGCGCTGATCGACGCGCTGCTGGCCGATCCGGCGACGGCGCCGGTCGATCCGGCCCTGCGCCCGCTGCTGGCTTATGTGGCCAGGCTCAACACCTTGCCAAGCCGGTTGACCGATGCCGACGCGGCGGCCGTTTTCGAGGCCGGCTGGCCCGAGGCCGCGTTGTGGGAGGCGGTGCAGGTCTGCGCGCTGTTCAACATGATGAACCGCATCGTCGAGGGCACCGGCATCAACTTCGATTACGCGACCGCGCCGGGGGCGCACCCCGCACAGGGAACCCGGCCCGACCCGGATGCGCCCGCCTACAGCCACTTCGCCGACAGGATCGAGGCGGCAGCGCGCGGCCCCTCGCGCGGCGACGGCTGACCTGCACGCCGGCACGGTTGCGGCCACGGCCCGCCGGCGCTATGCCGCGGGGATGAAAGGCAAGGCGGGATACCCGGCATGATCGTCGTCGTCGGCCTGATCGTGGCCTTCGTGCTGGTCCTGATCTTCGCGAACCGTGAAACGCGTGACTGCCGCTGGCGCGAGGATCGAACCGGCGACCGCGACGGGCAGAAGAAGTTCAGATGCATGGCCTGCGGGGCCGAGGCCTTTACAACGACCGGCAAACCGCCTTTGGATTGTCGGGCGAAGACAAAGGACCGACGCTGAGGTGCCCATGCGAGAGCCCGCCGATGCCGATGCCCGCCGCGCCGTGGCGCCCGTGATCGCCTATCCCGACGACACGCTGCCCCGGCCCGACCTTGACCTGTATCGCGCCGCGCGCGCCGGCGCCACGCTGACGGCCTCCGTGCGGGTCGAGCCGCGCGAGGCCGCGTGCTTCACGGTGCCGGCGGGTCATTTCTTCCGCATCGTCAGCGTCGAGGGGCCGCAGGTGGGCGATCTGAACCTGTGGAACCGCGCCGACCTGTCCGAGCGGTTCTATTCCGGCAAGACCCGCGCGCTGCACGGCACGCACCTGGGCACGGGCGCGCGCATGTGGTCGAGCTTTCCGGCGATGCGCCCCATGGCCACCATCGTGGAGGACACGCTGGACTGGTACGGTTTCGACGCCTACGGCGGCGCGGTGCACGACGTGATCGGAACGCGCTGCGACCCCTACACCGGCAACCTGCTGGCGGGCACGCAGTATCACCACTGCTGCCATTCCAACCTGACGCGCGCGCTGGCCGACGAAACGGGCCTGTCGCTGGCCGAGGCCGAGGGCTGCGTCCACGACGTGCTCAACGTGTTCATGTGCACCGGCTTCACCCGCGACACCGGCCAGTATTTCATGAAGGCCAGCCCGGTGCGCCCCGGCGACCACCTCGAGTTCTTCGCCGAGATCGACCTGCTGGGCGCGCTCAGCGCCTGCCCGGGCGGTGATTGCTCGGCCGAGCATTCCAGCGACACCGCGCAGTGCCATCCGCTGCTGGTCGAGGTCTACGCGCCCGCGCAGGGCGCGCTGGCCGGCTGGGCGCCGCCGCCGGTCAACGGGTACGACCGCAGCCACGGCCGCTGAAGGCCGCAGGCGACAGATTGTCTTATTGCGCGCTGGCCTGATTCGCGGGGACCGTTACGGCCGTAACCGGCGGACTTGGCAGCGATCGCGTCAATTGCCCGCCACGGCAAGGCTGCAGGCGGGAGGATTTCATGAACAGACTGGTTTCGGCGGCGGGAGTCGCGGCACTGGTGGCCGCGCTGGCCGCAGCGGCATCGGCGCAGGAAGAGCAGGCGGGCGGCAAGGTCGCGGCGCGCTACGAGGCGCTGCCGTGGGTGGAACTTGCGGTCGTCCAGGGCGGCGGACTCTCGGTAGATGCCACGTGTCGTGAAAGCGCTGACTACTCGCTCGAGCTTTTGCCGTTCCTCGGCTACATGTCGTGGACCTTCCGCGGTTGCGTGTGTGACGCGTCGCAGGAATTTGCGCGTGGCAAGGCGCTCGGCGAATTGTCGGCCATCGCGCAGAACCCCGGTCATCAGGTGCGTACTGAAAAGTCGCGCATTTTCTGGCACGACCTCGAGGCTGGCGAGACGCGCGACGAGACGGTGTATTGCTACAATATCGAGGCGCTCGCGCAGGAATACGGGCTTCGGTAGGCGCTGGGGACATGGGCACGCGCAACATGCCGGGGGGCGGACGCGTGGCGCGCGGGATGCGCGCGCTGGCGGTCGCTGTGCTGTTCGCCGGGATGGCCGGGCCAGGGGCGGCGCAGGAGGGCGCCGAGACGGCGCTGCCCGCCGCCGCGGACCTGCCCGCGCCGTCCGAACTCGGCCTGTCCGCCACCCGCGCGGCGTTGCCCGATCCGGCCGAGCTGCGCCTCGAGGCAGCGCGCGAGGCGCTTCCCCCACCGCGGGAACTGGGCCTGACGGCCGACCGCGCGGCACTGCCGGATCCTGTCGAGCTGTCCTTTCGCGCGACACGCCAGGCACTGCCCGACCCGGCCGACCTTCGGCTTGGGGCGACGCGGCTGGCACTGCCCGATCCCGTCGATCTCGGGCTGCGCGCCGAGCGCGCGGCGCTGCCGCCGCCCTACCGGCTGACGCTGCGGGCCGAGCGCCTCGAAGAGGAAGAGGCCGAGCCGGTCACCGTCCCGGCTGTCGTCGGTCTGCCCCTGCCCATGGCGAAGGGGCGGCTTTCCAACGCCGGGCTGACCGCGGTGCCAGTGCTGGGGGCGCCCGCCGACGACCGCCACGAAACGCCCGGCCGGGTGTTTTCCGCCAGCCCGCCGCCCGGCGCGACGGTGTCCGCGGGGTCGGAGGTGTCGCTGCGGGTCTACGCCCCGCGCCCGAAGGTCACCGTGCCCGATCTTTCCGGAGAAACGCTCGAGGCCGCGCGCGGCCGGCTGACGGCCGCCGGCTTCGACCCGGCCGGCCCGGCGCTGGGCAAGGCGCCCGAGGCCGGCGCGGGCGAGCCCGGAACCGTCATCGGCACGCGCCCGCCCGCAGGCGCGACGCTGCCCAAGTTCTCGCCCGTCACGATCCTGCTGCACCCGCCGCGCCCCGAGGCGCCGCCCGTCGCCGACCCCGCACCGCCCCCCGCGCCCGAGCCCGAGGAACCGGCGGCTGAGGTGGCCTGGGAAGGTGCCTGGCGCGGCACCGTGCAGCTGTCCGAGATCCGCCTTGACGGCGCGCGGGTCAGCCCGGCGCAATTCCGTAACAGGCTTGAATCCGGCTGGCGCCGTGCCAAGGCAACGGGCAATCGCCAGATCATGGGATCGGACCTGGCCGAGAACATCGGCGACGCGATCGTCGCGATCGTTTCGGCGGCGGTCACGGGGCTGGAACAGGGGCTGCCGTTCGGCCTCGCGCTCGCCCCGGAGGGTGACGATTTCCGGTTCGTCGCGCCACGCGGCCCCGGGGCCGAGGACGCCAACGAAAGGCTCGCCGGGCTGTCATCGCTGACACGCCTCGGCGAGGGGCGCCTGCGTTTCCTTCACGAAACGGCCGAGGAGGGGCAGACGATGACCGTCGAGATCGAACTGGCCCCGGCCCCGGAGGACGGCGGGATCGTGATGCACCTTCGCGCCGACCTGCGGCAGGCCTCGGGCGAGTCGTGGCTGCGGGCGCGCCGCATCGAATTCGCCGTCGTCGGTCAACTCGACCGGGGCCGATTGCCGTTCGACGAGATGCGCGAGACGATCCTGCAAGAGCTTCAACCCCACATGAAGGCCGCTGCCGGGCGGTTGTGATGAAACCACGGAGGGTCGGAAGGATGATCGCGTTGCGCTGCTGGGTTTCCGTGATCCTGGTGCTTCTGGCGCTGCCCGCCGTCCCCGCCCACGCCGCCCCGGTCGCGGCCGAGGTCGCCGCGGTCGAAGGCGATACGGTCACGTTGGCCCTGCCTGCCGGCGCGCAGGTGGATCCCGGGGCAAAGGTCACCATTTCCGGCGAAATTCCCGGTATCGGCCCGGTCGCGATCTCCGGCGAATGGCGCGTGATCCAAGGTGGCACCGGCCGCGTGCGTGCCCGCCAGGTCGGCGAGGTGTCCTCGCCGCCGCAGGTGGGGTATCGCGCCACCATCGAGAACGGGACGGCACGGGCCCCGGCACCGCAGGCGCCGCCGGAGGAGGAGGAAACGCCGGTGCCCGCGCCGGACGCCGCCACGCCGCCCGGGGACGCCGCGCCGGACCCCGCGCTGGTGCGCAAGGCGGAGCGATATCTTGTCGAGCGCGGTTACATCGTCGGCAAGATCGACGGCACGCCCGGGCCGCGGACGCGTGCCGCGATCCGCGAGTTCCAGCAAAGCAGCGGGTTGACGGTGGACGGCCGCATCACCCCCGAGCTGGTGGACAGGCTGAAGCGGATGTTCACGGCCTCGGGCCGGATGCGGCACGCCACGCTTGGCGTCATGGTGCGCAACCCGAGCCGCGAACAGGCCCTGGCCGCCGGCGCGGACAGCAAGACCGGCGTGCTGGTCGAGCGGGTTCTTGACGACAGCGCCGCCAGTCGCGCCGGAATGCGGCGGGGCGACCTGATCGTGTCTCTGGGCGCGCGGGGCATCGTGGATGCGACGAAGCTCCGGCTGGTCGTCCTTCGGCTGGCGCCCCTTTACCCGCAGGAGTGGCGCACCACGCCCTTCACCCTTTACCGCGACGGTCGCAAGGTCGAGGGCCGGGTGCGGCTCCATCCGGATTGACGCGGGCATCGTGCCGGCTGGGAAATGGTGACCCCGGAAGGACTCGAACCCTCAGCCTGTTGATTAGAAGTCAACTGCTCTATCCAGTTGAGCTACGGGGTCTTCAACTGAGGGTCTTTAGCGCCCCCGCCTGACGGAATCAAAGCCAAAACGCCTATGTGCCGTAGTAGTCGCGGAACCACGCCACGAAGCGCGCGATGCCGTCGCGGTAATCGGTCTGCGGGCGATACCCGGTCAGTCGCTGCAGCAGGGACGCGTCGGCCCAGGTCGCGGGCACGTCGCCCATCTGCATGGGCATGTAGTTGCGCCGGGCGGGAATGCCCAATTCGGCCTCGATCGCGTCGATGAAATCCAGCAGCCGGACCTTTTCCGAGTTCCCGATGTTGACGATGCGGAAGGGCGCCACCGGGCTCAGGCTGTCGCCGGTCTCGATCGCCGCGGGTGTCTCGGGGCGCTCGGGAATCGCGTCCATCAGCAGGCGGATGCCGCGCACCAGGTCGTCGACGTAGGTGAAGTCGCGGTACATCTCGCCTTGGTTGTAGACGTCGATGGGCTGGCCCTCGAGGATCGCGTCGACGAACTTGAACAGCGCCATGTCGGGCCGGCCCCACGGGCCGTACACGGTGAAGAAGCGGAACATCGTCGTGGGCAGGTCCCACAGGTGGGCATAGGCGTGGCCCATGCTCTCGTTGGCCTTCTTCGTGGCGGCGTAGATAGTCATCTGCGTGTCGGCCTTGGCCGTCTCGGCATAGGGCATCTCGGCGTTGGCGCCGTAGACCGAGCTGGTCGAGGCCATCAGCAGGTGCCGCACCGCGTGGGCGCGGGCGGCCTCCATGACGTTGAAGGTGCCCACCAAGTTGCTGTCGATGTAGGCGCGCGGGTTCTCGAGGCTGTAACGCACCCCGGCCTGTGCGGCCAAGTGCACGATCACGTCGGGCGCGAAGTCGTCGGCGGCTGCCTGCAGCGTCTCGTTGTCTTCCAGCCAAGCCTCGGTCGCGGTGAAACCGGGGCTTTGCAACAGCATCTGGTGGCGCCGCTGCTTGAGGGCGACGTCGTAGTAATCCGTCATGCCGTCGTAGCCATGCACGCGCATGCCCTGGTCCAGCAGCAGCCGGGCGAGGTGATAGCCGATGAAGCCGGCGGTGCCGGTGATAAGAACCCGTGTCATGGCCCCCTTCTAGGTGATCGTGCCCGTGCCCGCGAGATCAATTCGCCCAGTCGCGCGCGAAGGGGTCGTCCGGGTAGCCCACGCCGGCAAGGTAGAGCCCCTGCGGCGGGCTGACCGGGCCGCAGGCCGCGCGCTCGCGCGCCGCCAGAGCCGCGCGCACGTCGTCGGGTGCCCAGGCGCCGGCGCCCACGCGTTCCAGCGTGCCGACGATGCTGCGCACCTGGTTGTGCAGGAACGACCGCGCGCGCAGGCGAAAACGCAGCTCCGGCCCGCTCTGGCCCGCGTGGTGGTCGATCCGAAGGTCGTCCAGCGTCTTGACCGGGCTGTTGGCCTGGCAGATCGACGACCGGAAGGTGGTGAAGTCGTGGTGACCCACAAGGTGCGCCGCGCCCGCGCGCATCGCCGCCACGTCCAGGTCGCGCGGCACCTGCCAGACCATCCCGCGTTCCAGCGTGGCCGGTGCGCGCCGCATCAGCAGGCGAAAGAGGTAGCGCCGTTCGATGGCCGAGAACCGCGCGTGCCAATCCTCCGACACTCGGGCGCAGTCCACCACCGCGACCGGCGCGGGTTTCAGGTGGTAATTCAGTGCCTCCGACAGGCGGAAGGGTGTCCAAGCCTTGGTCAGGTCGCAATGGGCCACCTGTGCCAGCGCATGAACGCCCGCGTCCGTGCGTCCGGCGGCGGCGATGCGGTGCGGTCCCGGCTCCAGCCGCGCCAGCGCCTCTTCCACCGAACCTTGCACCGACGGCTGGTCACGCTGTCGTTGCCACCCGCAGAAGGGGGCGCCGTTGTATTCGATCCGCAGGGCATAACGTGGCATGGCAGGCCCCTTAGCGCGATTTGCCCCGCGACGGAAGGTTGCGCCACGGCCGACAGGGTGCTGGCATGGTGCGCGTGGCGGGGTTAGGCTGCGGCCGACCGGGGGACACCGGGACGGACCGGGGCAGAAGGGGCAGGCGCTTGGCGTTCACGACACTGGCAGACGCCGTCACGCGCGGGACGGAGACGCTGGGCGACCGCGTGTCCGAGGCGCTTTTCGAGCCGGTGATCCGGCTTGGCGTCACCGGGCTGGCGCGGTCAGGCAAGACGGTCTTCATCACATCGCTTGTCGCCAACCTGATGGACCGCGGGCGCATGCCGGCGTTTCAGGCGGCCGCGCAGGGGCGCATCGTCGCCGCCTTCCTGCAACCGCAGCCGGACGTCACCGTTCCGCGCTTCGACTACGAAGGGCATGTCGGCGCGCTGACGGCCGCGGAACCGCACTGGCCCGAAAGCACGCGGGCGGTGTCGGAACTGCGGCTGTCGCTGCGCGTGCAGCCCGAGGGGTTGCTGGGCGGGCTGGCCGGGCCGCGGACCGTGCACCTGGATATCGTGGATTACCCGGGGGAATGGCTTCTCGACCTCGCGATGATGGAACGCAGCTACGCCGAGTGGTCCGAAACCGTACTGGCGCGAATCGCCGGTCGGCCGCAGGCGGCGGCATTCGTGGCCCAGGCACGCGCGGCCGACGGCACCGCCCCCCTGGACGAACCCGTGGCGCAGCAGCTGGCACGCGGTTTCACCGATTACCTGCATGCCGCGCGGGACGCGGGGTATTCCGATTGCACGCCGGGGCGGTTCCTGCTGCCGGGCGACCTGGCGGGGTCCCCGGTGCTGACCTTCGCGCCGCTGCCGCGGCCCGAAGCCGCGCCGCGCGGGTCGTTGTGGCGCGAGATGGACCGGCGGTTCGAGGCCTACAAGCGCGAGGTCGTCAAACCCTTCTTTCGCGATCACTTCGCCCGGATCGACCGGCAGGTCGTGTTGCTGGACGTCCTGGGCGCGCTGCACGACGGGCCGTCGGCCGTGGATGACATGCGCCGCACGATGGCGGAGATCCTCGGTGCGTTCCGCCCCGGCCACAACGCCGTCCTTGCCCGTCTTCTGCGCGGCCGGCGCGTCGACCGTATCCTGTTCGCCGCCACCAAGGCCGACCACCTGCACCACACCCAGCACGACCGGCTGGCCGCGATCACCGCCGCGCTGGTGCGCGACGCCCGCGACCGCGCCGATTTCGCCGGGGCCGAGACCCGTGCCATGGCCATCGCGGCGCTGCGCGCGACCGTCGAGGAAACGGTCGCGCACAAGGGCGAGACGCTCGACTGCATTCGCGGCACGCTATTGGAGCCCGATGGCGCGCGCGGGCGGCAGGCGGCCTTTCATACCGGCGCGCTTCCGGAGGATCCCGCACGGGTGCTGGCGGCCGCCCGCGACGGCGGCGCAACGTGGCTCGACGACGAATTCGGCGCGCGGGCCTTCGCACCGGCGCGGCTGACGCTGAAGCCCGGCGAGGGGCCGCCGCACATCCGCCTCGACCGGGCGGCCGAGTTCCTGATCGGAGACCGCCTGTGACGGGCGCACCCCTCGCACCGCGGCGCGCGCGGCTGTGGCACCTGCCGCGGTTGGCGGGTATCCTGTGGGCCTTCACACGCGCCACGCCGTGGCTGCCCCGCGTGCGCACGCGCAGTGCCGACCTGCGCGCCCTGGCCTGCGTCGTGTGGCGCGGATGGGTGCGCGTCATCGCGGACGAGCGCGGGCCGGCGGGGTTCATCGCCCGTGACGGCGGGCACATCCACGCGCTCTATGTCCACCCGCGGGCGCGGGGGCGCGGGTTCGGCCGCGCACTTCTCGACGAGGCCAAGACGCGCGAGGCCAGGCTGGAACTCCGGGTGGTGCAGGCAAATGCGCCGGCGCGCGGGTTCTATGCAGCGCAGGGCTTTGCCGAGGCCGGTTTCGGCGCCGGCGCGGACAATGACGAGAACCTGCCGGACGTGCGCATGGTCTGGCCGGCACGGAGAAGGGAGACGCCGGCATGACGAAAGGCCCGATCCTGATCGACCTGGAGGAGGGGGAAGGCACCCGGCCCGGACCGGATGCCGTTCCGCCGGTTCCCGACCCGGAGGAACCGGACGGCCGCGCGCCGGAGGGCCGTGCCATGCAGACCCTGGCGGGCCTCGCGGCGCGGCGGCCGTCGTGGCTGGCCCGCGCGTTCTGGACGCTTCTGGCCGCGGTGATCGCCGCGGCGGTGTCGGTCGCAGCCTGGGATTTCGCGGCCGCCATGATCGCCCGGCACCGCCTGCTGGGATATGCGGTTGCGGGGCTTCTGCTGGCCCTCGTCGCCGTTCTGGCCGCGATCGCGCTGCGCGAGGCCGCGGGCTTTGCCCGGTTGCGGCGAATCGACCGGTTGCAGCGCGCAGCCGCACGCGCGCGCAGCGATGCGGATCTTTCCGCCGCCCGGGAGGTGACGGGCCGGCTTGACCGTCTCTACGCGGGCCGGGAGGACACGCGCTGGGGGCGGGCGCGACTGGCCGAGCGCGGGCACGAGCAGTTCGATGCCGCCGGCCTTCTGGATCTCGCCGAGGCCGAGCTGCTGGCCCCGCTGGACACGGCGGCGGCGGCCGAGGTGCAGGCGGCCGCACGGCAGGTGGCGGCGGCCACCGCGCTGGTGCCGCTGGCGCTGGTGGACGTGGTGGCCGCGCTGGGCGCGAACATGCGGATGATCCGCCGCATCGCGGAGATCTACGGCGGACGCGCGGGAACGCTGGGCAGCTGGCGCCTGGCACGGGCGGTGCTGACGCACCTGGTGGCCACCGGGGCCGTGGCGGTGGGCGACGACCTGCTGGGCTCCATTGCCGGGGGCGGGCTGGTGTCGAAACTGTCGCGCCGCTTCGGCGAGGGGCTTGTGAACGGGGCGCTGACGGCGCGCGTCGGCGTGGCGGCGATGGAGGTCTGCCGCCCCGTTTCCTTCGGCGCCGGGCGGCGGCCGTCCGTCTCGGGGCTGGTCAAGCGCGCGCTGACCGGGTTGTTCGGCCAGAGCTGATGGTTTGGACGAAAGCAGTGCGCCTGCGGCGCGCGCGATCGACGTGGCGAGGGGCGCTGCCCCTCGCGCTCCCCGGAGTATTTCGGGCAAGATGAAGCAGCGGGGTCAACGGAGTTTCGGCACGCCGCCCTCGTGCGTTTCGCGGTCGGTGACGCCCGCGCGCAGGGAGCGACCGATACGGTGTGCCAGCGCGGACCACGCTGCGGCCTGATCGGGGCGCAGCTCGGCCTGCAGGACCGAGTCGAACAGCGCCAGCCAGGTCGAGAACATGCCCGGCTTGACGTTGCCCGCCTTGACGTGGGCAGCCATCGGGCTGCCGTCGTAGCCCCGTTCGTGCAGGATGATGTTGGCCCAGAAGCGGGTGACCTTTTCCTCGTGCGCGGGCCAGTCGTCGACATGCGCGGCGAAGACGGGCCCCAGGCCCGGGTGTGCGCGCACGGACGCGTAGAAGCGGGCGACGACGCGCTCGATCTCGGGGCGGGTGATGTCGAAACGTGGCGGCAGTGCGGTGCTCATACGCCTCATCTGGCCCGGATCGCGGCCGGGCGCAAGACGTGGGCGGGCCGCCCTCTGGACGCTTGTCGCCTGCGTGCCTATAAGGCGGGCCATGACCAGCCTGCGTGCGATCCTCATTCGAATTACCGGCCCGGCGCTCTGAGGATCCAGGGCCGCCGGGACAAGGCGTCAGGGACCCCGCGCCGCCCTCATCCGCCGCAAGAGACAGCCGACAAAGGACGCCACCGATGTGCGCCGACACGCCCGATTACAAAGACACCCTGAACCTGCCGAAGACCGATTTCCCGATGCGCGCGGGCTTGCCCAGGCGCGAGCCCGCGTGGCTCGCCCGGTGGGAGACGATCGGCGTCTATGACCGCCTGCGCGAAAAGCGGGGCCGCCCCCCCTTCACGCTGCACGACGGGCCGCCCTATGCCAACGGGCATCTGCACATCGGCCACGCGCTCAACAAGATCCTCAAGGACATGGTGGTGCGCAGCCAGCAGATGCTGGGCTACGATGCGCGCTACATCCCCGGGTGGGATTGCCACGGCCTGCCCATCGAGTGGAAGATCGAGCAGGACTACCGCGCCAAGGGGCGCAACAAGGACGAGGTCGACATGGTCGATTTCCGGCAGGAATGCCGGAAGTTCGCCGAGGGCTGGATCGACGTGCAGCGCGAGGAGTTCAAGCGGCTGGGCGTGACCGGCAACTGGGCCGATCCCTACCTGACGATGGACTACCGCGCCGAGCGGATCATCGCCGAGGAGTTCCAGACATTCCTGATGAACGGCACGCTCTACCAGGGCTCGCGCCCGGTGATGTGGTCGCCCATCGAGAAGACGGCGCTGGCCGAGGCCGAGGTGGAGTACCACGACAAGGAGAGCTTCACGATCTGGGTGAAGTTCCGCGTCGAAGCTCCTGCCGATGCCGATCTGGCCGGCGCGCACGTGGTGATCTGGACCACCACGCCCTGGACCATCCCGTCGAACAAGGCGGTCGTTTATGGCGAGGACATCGCCTATGGCCTCTACGAGGTGACGGACACGCCGGAGGAATGCTGGGCCAATGTCGGCGATCGCTACATCCTCGCCGACAAGCTGGCGGAGGATGTGTTGGGCCGCGCGCGGCTCAACGACGATCAGTGGACACGCCTGCGTGGCGTAACGGCCGAGGAACTGAGTGGCCTGTCGCTCGCCCACCCGTTGGCCGGCGCCGAAGGCTCGAACGGCGAATGGGACGATCCCCGCGATTTCCGCGCCGCCGATTTCGTCACCGACGAGGAGGGCACGGGCTTCGTCCATTGCGCGCCGAGCCACGGCATGGACGAGTACCTGCTCTACCAGGAGCTGGGGATGCTCGACCGGGTCATCACCCACAACGTTCTGGACGATGGCAGTTTCCGCCCCGACCTGCCCTTCTTCGGCGGCACGCGCATCCTGAAGGAGAACGGCAAGGAGGGCGATGCCAACAAGGCCATCATCGACAAGCTGGCGCAGGTCGGCGGCCTGCTGGCGCGCGGCAAGATCAAGCATTCCTACCCGCATTCGTGGCGGTCCAAGGCGCCGGTCATCTACCGCAACACGCCGCAGTGGTTCGCCGCCATCGACCGGCCGCTGGGCGACGGCAAGGACGATTACGGCACCACGATCCGCGAGCGCGCTCTGAAATCCATCGACGCGCTGGTCACCTGGACGCCGCCCTCGGGGCGCAACCGGCTGCATTCCATGATCGAGACCCGCCCCGACTGGGTTCTGAGCCGGCAACGCGCCTGGGGCGTGCCGCTGACCTGTTTCACCAGGAAGGGCGCGGCGCCCACGGACCCCGGGTTCCTGTTGAAGAACGCGGAGGTGAACGCGCGCATCCTCGCGGCCTTCGAGGCGGAGGGCGCCGACGCGTGGTACAAGCCGGGCGCCAAGGAGCGTTTCCTGGACGGCATCGTGGACCCCGACGCCTGGGAGAAGGTCGACGACATCCTCGACGTGTGGTTCGATTCGGGCAGCACCCACGCCTTCGTGCTGCGCGACCGCGCCGACGGCACCGAGGACGGGCTGGCCGATCTCTACCTCGAAGGCACCGACCAGCACCGCGGCTGGTTCCATTCCTCGATGCTGCAGGCCTGCGGCACCATCGGGCGCGCGCCCTACCGCGGGGTGCTCACGCACGGGTTCACGCTCGACGAGAAGGGCAACAAGATGTCCAAGAGCCTCGGCAACACCGTGGCGCCCGACGACGTGACCCAGCAGTATGGCGCGGACATCCTGCGGCTCTGGGTGGCGCAGTCCGACTACACCGCCGACCTGCGCATCGGGCCGGAGATCCTGAAGGGAGTGGCCGACAGCTACCGCCGGTTGCGCAACACCATGCGTTTCATGCTGGGGTCGCTGGCGCATTTCTCCGAAGCCGACCGGGTGGAGCTGTCGGAGATGCCCGAGCTTGAACAGTGGGTGCTGCACCGTCTGGCCGAACTCGACCACCGGGTGCGCACGGGCTACGCCGCCTATGATTTCCAGGGCGTGTTCCAGGCGCTGTTCAACTTCTGCACCGTGGAATTGTCCGCGTTCTACTTCGACATCCGCAAGGACACGCTTTACTGCGACGGTGACACGGCGCGGCGGCGCGCGGCACGCACGGTGCTGGACATCCTGTTCCACCGGCTGACCACGTGGCTGGCACCCGTGCTGGTGTTCACGATGGAGGAGGTCTGGCTGGAGCGTTACCCGGGCGAAGACAGCAGCGTGCACCTGCACGACATCCCCGAGACCCCGGCCGACTGGATCAATGAGCCGCTGGCGCAGAAATGGGCACAGGTGCGGCAGGCCCGCCGCGTGGTCACCGCCGCGCTGGAGGTGCAGCGCGCCGACAAGGTGATCGGTGCCAGCCTCGAGGCCGCACCGGTGGTGCACGTGCGCGATCCGGAAATGCTCGAGGTGCTCAAGTCGGTGAATTTCGCGGACATCTGCATCACCTCCGGGCTGCAGCTGACGGGTGACCCCAGCCCGGCCGAGGCGTTCCGCCTGCCCGAGGTGGACGGCGTCGGTGTGGTCTTCGAGGCGGCGGAGGGCACCAAGTGCGATCGCTGCTGGAAGGTCTTGCCCGATGTCGGCGCGCACGGCCACCCCGGCACCTGCGCCCGCTGTGACGCGGCGTTGCGCGAGCGGACGGCAGAGGTGTCATGAGGCGAGGCGGGGGCGCTGCCCCCGTCGCCGTGCGGTTCAACGCCTGCGCGCGAAGAAGTCCCTGAGAAGCCGCTCGGCCTCGGCCTCGGCGATGCCCTCGATCACCTCGGGGCGGTGGTGGCACTGCGGATGCGTGAAGATGCGGGGGCCGTGGGCGACGCCGCCGGATTTCGGGTCCGCGGCGCCGTAGACCAGCCGGGCGATGCGCGCGAAACCGATGGCCGCGGCGCACATCGGGCAGGGTTCCAGCGTGACATAGAGCGCGTGGCCCGGCAGCCGTTCGCTGCCCGCCGCACGGCAGGCGGCGCGGATCGTCAGGATCTCGGCATGGGCGGTCGGATCGTCGAGCTCGCGCGTCCGGTTTCCGGCGCGGGCGACCTCGGACCCGTCGGGGGCGACCAGAACCGCGCCCACCGGGACCTCTCCGCGCCGGGCGGCGGCGCGGGCCTGCGCCAGGGCGGCGTCCATGTGGCTGCGGAACGTCATGGCTTTCTGTGCCCCGGCCGGCCGGTCGGCGCAAGGGTCGGGGTCAGCTGCAGATCCGCTCGGCCTCGGTGCCGTAGGCCTTGTAGCGGTCCCAGAAGCGTTCGTCGGAATGGCGATCCGACTGGCGCACTTCCTGCGCGGCGTGCGGATCACGGTAGAAGGTCACGGCGCGGCTCTGCTCCGCCCCGGTGAGCGTGCGGTCCGCGACCGCCTGTATGCAGCCGCACAACTCGCGCGACCGTCCGGGGCGGTCGGACTCCATGCAGGCCCGGCTGATCGGACCCGACGCGATGCGCGCCACGGGCGCGGCCAGCTCCGGCCGTTCGGGCGGGGGGGCGCCGCCGCATCCGGCCAGAAGTGTGACCGTGCACAGGATGATCGGGTTTCTCATGGTGCGTCTTGACCGGCCTTGCTGTCCCCTGCGGGATACATGGCGCATTCTTCCGGTTTTTTCAATTCACAAGCGTGCCGCGACCTGCAACACTCGGCGCCGCATGCCGCGGTGCGGCGCAACGGGAGGCGCGAGACGACACGATGACCCTCGATCTTTCGACCCTCATCCTCATCGCCGTGATCGTGATGCTGGCACAGCCCGTACTGGCAGCCCGGTTGTTCGCGTTCCGCCGCGAACAGGCCATCCGCGGGATCGAGCGCAAGCGCCGCAGCCGGGTGATCACCATGATCCACCGCCAGGAAAAGCGCAGCCTGTTCGGCGTGAACGTGTCGCGCATGATCGACCTCGAGGATGCGCAGACCATCATTTCGGCGATCAAGGCCACCCCCGACGACAAGCCCATCGACCTGGTGCTGCACACGCCGGGCGGGCTGGTTCTGGCGGCGATGCAGATCGCCCGGGCGGTCGAATCGCATCCGGCGAAGGTGACGGTCTTCGTGCCGATCTACGCGATGTCGGGCGGCACGCTGATCGCGCTGGCGGCCGACGAGATCGTGATGGGCGAGTTCTCCATGCTGGGGCCGATCGATCCGCAGATCATGGGCGTGTCGGCGGCGTCTGTGCTGGCCGCCCGGGACGCCAAGCCGGTCGAACACGTTTCGGACGTGGCGCTGGTGCTGGCCGATGTCAGCGACAAGGCGATCGCGCAGGTGCGCCGCGGCGCGGTGGAAATCATGACCCCGCGGATCGAGCAGGCCACGGCCGAGAAACTGGCCGATACGCTGACCAGCGGCATATGGACGCATGATTACGCCCTGACGCCGCAGGAGGCGAAGGATCTCGGCGTGCCCTCGGTCACGGTGGACATGCCGCCCGAGGTTCTGGACCTCATGAAACTCTACCCGCAGCCGGTGAAACAAAGCGCGGTCGAATTCATTCCCTTTGATCCGCCGGGCAAGCGGATGACCTGAGCGGGTGCCCCTAGACCGCTTCGTTGAGCATCGCGTCTTCGACCGTCTGATCCGCGACGCGCGCCGGGCTGGAGCCTGCGGCCTCGGCGCGGTCGAGGATGCGCTGCATCGTCGTCTCGAGCGCGGTCAGTTTCTCGCGCACCCAGATCTCGCGGTCCTCGATTTGCAGGATTTCGGTGGCGGCGTTGATGATGCCCCCCGCGTTGGCGACATAGTCGGGCAGGTAGAGGATGCCGCGCGAGGCGAGCGCGTCAGCATCCCCGAGGGTATCGAGCTGGTTGTTGGCCGCACCCGCGACCAGCGCGGCGCGGATTCCGGGGACGGTACGGGCATTCAGGATGCCGCCGATGGCGCAAGGGGCGAAGATATCGGCGGCGGCCGCGTGTATGTCCTCAGGCGCGGCGGTTTCCGCCGAGAAGTCCTGTTGTGCGGCCGCCAGCCGCACGGTGTCGGTGTCTGCGACTGTCAGGCGCGCGCCCGCGTCGTGCAGCAGCCGGCACAGGTGCCAGCCGACGTGCCCCAGCCCCTGCACGGCGACGTGCCTGCCGGCAAGATCATCGTTGCCCAGCCTGTGGCGCGCGCCGATGCGCATCGCGCCCAGGACGCCCCGCGCCGTGATCGGCGACGGGTCGCCACTGGCGTGCGCGCCGCGGTCGAGGCCCGCGACGAACCTGCTTTCCTGGGCGATCTCGGCCATGTCGTCGGGTGTCATGCCCATGTCCTCGGCCGTCCAGTAGCGGCCCTCGAGCGCATCGACGGCGCGGCCGAAGGCGCGCAGCATCGCCGATGTCTTGTCGCTGGCGGGGTCGCCCATGATCACGGCCTTGCCGCCCCCCAATGGCAGGCCGGCGGCGGCGTTCTTGTAGCTCATGCCGCGCGACAGGTTGAGCACATCGTCCAGCGCGGCGCCGTCGCCGGAATAGCGGCGCATTCGCAGGCCGCCGGCAGCCGGCCCGAGGTGCGTGGAATGCAGCGCGATAAAGCCGCGCAGGCCGGTCGGTGCGTCCTCGACACGGTAGACCGCTTCGTGCGTGTCGGATTCGAGTCTGGTAAGCATGGGATCTCCTCCTGCCCGATAGATACGAAGACTCCGGCGCGAAAAAACAGCAAATCACGGTAAAATTCCGGTTACGATTGGCCGAAACCACCAAGGAAAGGCCGGATTTTGGAAAAAATGGACAGCATAGACCGCCGCATCATCGCGCAACTGCAACGCGACGGCCGACAAAGGCTGTCGGCGCTGTCGCAGGCGGTGGGGCTTTCGCCCACCCCCTGCGCACGGCGCGTGGCGCGGTTGGAGGACGCCGGCGTGATAGCCGGCTATTCGGCGCGCGTGGACCAGGAAAAGCTGGGACTGCCGCTCAACGTCTTCATCTTCGTTGAACTGGAAAAGCAGACGCGCGAGGCCATCGACACCTTCGAGGCCGCGCTGCGGCGGTTCGACGAGGTGATGGAGTGTTACCTGATGACCGGCACGCGCGATGTGCTGATCCGGGTGGTCGCCGCCGACCTTTCGTCCTTCGACCGGTTCCTCGAGCACGGGCTGATGCAGACGCCCGGCATCCGGTCGATGCGGTCGAGCTTCGCGTTGCGCGCGATGATCCGCCGCGACGTGCTGCCCGGGGTGGGCTGAGCGCGGCCTCAGATCCTCTGGTCGTAGTCGCCCACAGACGGTTCGGTGCGGATCACCGTATCGATGTCGGCGAAGATCGCGCGCATCTCGGCCTCCGACTGGCTGCTTTCGCAGACCACGACGAGGTTGGGGGTATTGGAACTGGCCCGCACCAGCCCCCAACTGCCGTTGTCGAGGATGACACGGGCACCGTTGACGGTGACGACCTCCTTGATCTGGCGGCCCGCGACCGTCTCGCCGGTCTCGTGCTTGGCGACCAGCTTGGCCACGATGCGGTCGAGAACGTCGTATTTCTCGGTGTCCGCGCAGTAGGGCGACATCGTGGGGGTCGCGAAGGTCTCGGGCAGGGCGGCGCGCAGGTCCGACATCGCCATGCCGGGATGCCGGTCCATCAGCTTGCAGATCTCCACGGCCACGCGCAGCCCGTCGTCGTAACCGCGGCCGACCGGTTCGGCCAGGAAATAATGCCCCGATTTCTCGAAGCCCGCGAGCGCGCCCAGTTCCTTGACCCTGCGCTTCATGTGGCTGTGGCCGGTCTTCCAGTAGTCGGCCTTGGCCCCGTTCGCCACCAGTTCGGGATCGGCGGCGAACAGGCCGGTGGACTTCACGTCGGCCACGAAGGTGGCACCCGGATGCAGCCGTGACAGGTCGCGGGCAAGGATCACGCCCATCTTGTCGGCAAAGATCTCGTGCCCGGTGTCATCCACCACGCCGCAACGGTCGCCGTCGCCGTCGAAGCCCAGCGCGAGGTCGGCGCCGCTGGCCTTCAGCGTGGCGGCCATGTCGTGCAGCATCTCCATCGCCTCGGGGTTGGGGTTGTAGGCCGGGAAGGTGTAGTCAAGCTCGGTGTGGCTTGGCACGACCTCGGCGCCGATGCGTTCGAACATCTCGGGCGCGAAGGCGCCCGCCGTTCCGTTGCCGGTGGCACAGACCACCTTGAGCGGCCGGGACAGCCGGAAGTCGCCCACCAGGTCGTCAAGGTAGGCGTCGCGCACGCCGTCGACGAATTCGTACGCGCCGCCGGTGCGCGCCTCGCCCTCGCCGCCCAGGACAATCTCGCGCAGTTCGGCCATTTCGTCGGGGCCGTGCGTGAGCGGGCGGTCGAAGCCCATCTTCACGCCGGTCCAGCCGTTGGGATTGTGGCTGGCCGTCACCATTGCCACCGCGGGCGCGTCCAGGTGGAACTGTGCGAAATAGGCCATCGGCGAAAGCGCCGGGCCGATGTCGCGCACCCGGATCCCCGCCTGCATCAGCCCGAGGACCAGCGCGTTCTTGATGGCCAGCGAATAATCCCGGTAATCGTTGCCCACGGCGATCACCGGTTCGATCCCGCGG
This sequence comes from Roseovarius salinarum, assembly GCF_002834145.1. Taxonomy (GTDB): domain Bacteria; phylum Pseudomonadota; class Alphaproteobacteria; order Rhodobacterales; family Rhodobacteraceae; genus Roseovarius; species Roseovarius salinarum. The sequence continues at coordinate 390,520 of NZ_PHNT01000001.1, forward strand.
CGATGCATCTGCGTGCCCAGCCCGAGGCCCAGCGCCGTCATCCCCGGCAGGTTGATCTCTCCAGGGTACTGCCAGCGTGCATCGTATTCGCGGAATCCCGTGGGGGCGATCATCGGGTCGCGCAGGAATTCCCAAGTGTTCGGGGTGACGGTGAAATCGGGGCGCGTCATCTTGGCCTTTCTGTGAAAAGGTCGGAAAGTTCAAATGTCATTCGGGCAGGCGAACCGGGTCGGCCTTGGCCAGCCGGTCGAATTGCATCAGGCTTTGCACCAGATCGGCCATGTCCTGCAAGGGGATCATGTTGGGCCCGTCGCTGGGGGCAGTGTCCGGGTCTTCGTGGGTTTCGATGAACACTCCCGCGATGCCGAGGCTGACGGCCGCGCGGGCCATGACGGGGGCGAATTCGCGCTGTCCTCCGCTGGATCCGCCGCGGCCGCCGGGTTGTTGCACGGAATGAGTGGCGTCCATCACCACCGGGTAGCCCGAGGCCGCCATCTGGGGCAGGGCGCGCATGTCGGCGACCAGCGTGTTGTAGCCGAAGCTGGTGCCGCGCTCCGTCAGCAGGATGCGGCCGTTGCCGGTGTCCTCGATCTTGGCCGTGACGTTGGGCATGTCCCACGGCGCGAGGAACTGCCCCTTCTTGACGTTGACAACCGCCCCGGTGTCACCTGCCGCGCGCAGAAGGTCCGTTTGCCGGCACAGAAAGGCGGGGATCTGCAGGATGTCTGCCACCGCTGCCACAGGGGCGCATTGCTCTGGCAGATGCACGTCGGTCAGCACCGGCACGCCCAGCGACCGGCGAAGCGCGCGCAGCATGTCCAGCCCCGCGTCGAGGCCGGGGCCGCGCTTGCCACCGCCCGAGGTGCGGTTGGCCTTGTCGAAGGATGCCTTGAAGACGTATTGCGCGCCGTGTGCCGCGCAGATCTCCTGCATCCGGCCTGCGATCATCTCGGCGTGCCCGGCCGACTCCAGCTGGCAGGGGCCGGCGATCACGGTCAGCGGCCGGTCGTTGCCGACCGTGAGCCCGGCGAATTCTATCTGTTTCATGTCAGGACGACACCTGTTCGCGCAGGATGGAGGCGGTGAGCGAGATCATCAGGTAGATGCCCGCAAAGATCAGGAAGGCGAGCACCGTGTTCTCGAAGGCCCGCGGGTAGGACGGGTCCTGCGATGGCACGGGTTTGACGCTCACCGTCAGATACCGCACCTGCTTGTTTGCCTCGATCTCGCTTTGCCGCTTGTTCTCGAGCGCGGACTGCAGCACCAAGTCGGCCGTGGCGAGGTCCGCCTTGGCCATCTGGATCTCGGCCGTCTTGGAGGCCAGGGAATCGTCGCCCTCGGTGGCCTCGGTGAGCCGCGCATTCTGCTTGGCCAGCTCTTCCTTCAACACCTCGACCTCGCTGCGCAGTGCGTCGACCTTGGCCTGGTTCGGGCGGCTGTTGTTGAGCTGAGTGTTGAGCGCGAGCTGCTTTTCCTGCAACTGCATCTCGACGCTGCCGATGAGCTGCCGGATGTTGGCGATCTCGCCTTCCGGATCGAGCAGCGTCCCCTCCTGCAGCTTGACCAGCCTTTCCTGCGCCTCGCGCCGCTGCTGCTTGGCGTCCTCGAGGCTTTCCTCGGCGGTCTTGACGGCGTCGCGCCGCTTGCGCTGGCTGAGGTTGTCCACCCGTTCCTCGGCATAGCCGATCAGGGCGCGGGAAAACCGCGCGCTGACCTCGGGGTCGGCGGTGGCGACCTCCATCCGGATCACGCCCTCGGTCGGGTCATAGCCCAGCGTCACGTATTTCTGGTAAAGGTCGTAGACATCCTCGTTCGTGGCGTCGGGCTCCAGCCGCTGGACCGGGTCGATGTGCGGCTGGCTGAAATGCGCGCGAAAGCCTTCATCCTCGTCGAGGCGCAGCATCGCGTCTTTCGACTGCAGGTAGGATTGCGTCGCGATCGCGTCCTGTCCGGTGGCGAACTGGCTTGGCAGGAGGCCACCGAGGCCCCCGCTCGAGCCCGACCCGGCGCCGTCGGCCTGCAGGATCAGGAATTCCGACTTGGTGGAATACATCGGCGTGGCCACGGCATAGAAATAGTAGCCGGCGAGCAGCGTCGGCAGCAGGACGAAGGCGGCCAGCCGCGTGAACAGAAGCAGCAACTTGCGCTGGCGCCGGCGCGCGATGTCGCGCTGGATCTTGAGGACTTCCTCGCTGCGGCGTTCGGCCGGGCTCAGTTCCGTCGAGGGCAGGTTGTTTTCCTCGGCCGGCACCGTCTGTGGCAGTTGCGTATCGGTTCGCGTCAGCGCGCGGCTTTCGCCCGACCCCTCGTCGGTGCCGCCGGCCCGGTCGTTCGTGACGAGTTCCAGGATGTTGCTGCGCGAGAACGGGTCGATGCCGCGCGTGCGCAACAGGCGCACCGCGTCGAAATCGGACGTCGGGGCCAGCCCGTGTTTCTGCGCCATGCGGCGCGCCATGCGCAGTTGGCGGCCCGTCAGGCCCTCGCGCCGGATCGCGTCGATCTCCTGTGCGGCCGAATGATGCCCTTGACCCGCCTCGGCCACAGGGCCGGCCTGCGGGGCGCGCGCAGCGTCGCCACCGTTGGGCGGCTGCTGCGCGCGATCCTGATGGCCCGTGTCATGTGCACCGGATTGCTGCTGGCCGCCGTCCTGCTGGCGGGGCTGTTGTGACGCCTCCTGCCCGGACGCCTGCCCCTGGCCGCCGGTGGCGGTCGGGCCCCGGCGGATGCGGAACTTTCTAGCCTTGGGTTTCATAGTCATAAAGCTGCTTGGCCTCTTCCAAGGTGTCGAACATGTGGAGCTTGCCGTCCATGAGAACCGCGGCCTCGCGCGCGAATTTTTCCAGGACGCGCGGCTTGTGCGAAACGATGATCACGGTGGTCGTGCTCAGCCGTTCACGCAGGATCTCGCCGGCCTTGCGGTTGAACTCCACGTCGGTCGAGCTCGGCATGCCCTCGTCGATCAAGTATATATCAAAATCCAGTGCCAGAAGAAGCGCGAAGGTGAACCGCGCCTTCATGCCCGAGGAATAGGTGCCCAGCGGCTGGTCGAAGTATTCGCCGAGATCGCACATCCAGCGGCAGAATGCCTCGACGTAGTCCGGGTCGAGCCCGTAGAGGCGTGCGATGTAGCGGCTGTTCTCCATCGCGGAGATCTTGCTGACGACGCCGCCCATGAAACCCAGCGGAAAGCTGATGTTGCAGCCGCGCCGGATCTCGCCCTCGTCCGGTTTCTCCAGGCCCGCCATCATGTTGATGAGCGTCGTCTTGCCCGTCCCGTTGGGGGCCAGCACGCCCATGCTGCGGCCGAGTTCGACGCGGAAGGACACGCGGTCAAGGATCACCTTGCGCTGCGTGCCGGTCCAGAAGGACTTGCTCACATTGTCGAATTCGAGCATCGATGGCTCCGGTTCTGCTCGGCCTTGCCCTCTTGAATACCGGGGCATTCTTTCGGTGGCATCAACCGCGGCCCTTACGGTATGCCGCAATCCTGTCGGAATTTAAGATATTTCAGGTCGATATCTTGGCGCAACAGCCCAAACCGGCCTCAAGAGACCGGGTTGAGCGTCGATCCGGCTGTTTCTGCAACCATGCGGTGATCGGGATTTCCATGAATCCCGGCCCATTGGAGGCCAAGGGCCGGGCCGCTGTTCGCGGAATCATGCCACCGCTTGCCATGCCAGGCCGGCCAGCACGGCACCGATCACCGCGAAGCCGATGTAGGCGGCGAAAACGCGCGGTTTGACCAGCGCCCAGACAGCAATCGCGGCGGGAATGCAGCTGACGCCGCCGGCGATGACGAAACTCATCGCGGCGCCCTGCGTCATCCCCTGCGCCAGCAGCGCGTCAACCATCGGGACCGCGGCATAGCCGTTGAGGTAGGCCGGCGCGCCCACGACGGCGCCCAGGATGATCGGCATCGGGCCCGAGCCGCCCAGCACGCCGGCGACCGTGTCGGCGGGGATGTATTCGAGCATCAGCGCCTCGACCACATAAGCCAGCGCCAGCCATTTCAGCAGGAATACCGCGTTGTCGAGCGCGGTGGCGCGGAAACTGTCGCGCCGCGCCTGTTCCTTCCAGAAGCGCCAGACCGGCTTGCCCTCGAAGGGTTTCTTCACCCCGCAGCAGCCGCCGACCTGCGGCTTTTCGCGCAGCGGGTCGGTGAAGATGACCGACCCGGCCAGCGCCATGGTCGCGAAGCCTCCGAACAGCCCGATGCTTATCGCCGCGGCCGTCTTCGCGATCGCGAAATCCCAGCCCAGCGTGCCAGAGGTTATCAGGAACATCGCGGGATCCATCAGCGGCGATGCGAGCCAGAGCGCCATGACCGCGCCCAGCGGCGCGCCGAGCGCCAGCATGGCGGCGATGAACGGGATGATCTCGCACGAGCAGAACGGTGCAAGCCCGCCGATGAAGGCCGCGAGCACGATCATCCGCGATTGCCGCCCCTCGAAGGCGCGAGCGACGAGCGTCTCGGCACCGGTGGCCTTCATGTAGGCCACGGCAAGCACCGCGAAGGCGATGAAGGGGGCGGTGTGCCACAGCGCTTCGGTCGCGAAGCTCACGGTCGGGATGAACTGCGCGCGGTCGAGCACCGCGACGCCCGCAAGTATGGCGACAAGCGCCGCCCATGCCTTGTCGGTTCGCGCCCACAGGCTGCGCGGGACGGGAAGGGCGGTGTCAGTCATGGCTCTTGTCCTCGCAGGGGGTTGCACTGTCGGCGCAGCATTCGCGCATGAGGAATTCCGACAGCGCGCGCAACTCGTCATAGGCCACCGCCGCACAGATGATCGACCGGCCGTGCCGTTCCTGGCGGACCAGCCCGGCCTGCGTCAGGATCTTCATGTGATGCGTGAGCGTGGACCCCGTCACGCCTGTTCGACGCCCCAGTTCGCCGATGGTCAGCCCATCGGGCCCGGCACGCACCAGCGTGCGCAGCACGCCGAGGCGCTGTTCACTGCCCAGCGCGGCGAAGGTCGATGCCGCGATTTCGAGTTCGGGTCCGGGAATCGCTGTCTCTTTCATATTTCTAGAATTGTAGAAATGTCAGCGGGTTTCAAGGGATGATTTCAAGATTATCGAAATATCGGGGGCGAGCATTTCGCGGCATTTTGGCAGACCGGGCACAGGGCCTAGATTGCGTGCATGACCCGGAGGCGCCAATGTCCGACCTGAAAGAGCAGATCGAGAGCTGTCGGCTCTGCGCCGATCGCTTCTCGGCCACGCGGACGGCCCATGCGCCGCGCCCGGTGGTGTGGTTCCGGCCTTCGGCCCGCGTGCTGATCGCGGGCCAGGCGCCGGGGATGCGCGTGCACAAGTCGGGCAAGCCGTTCGACGATCCCTCTGGCGACCGGCTGCGCGACTGGCTGGGCATGGCGGCAGACGAATTCTATGACGCTGACCGCGTTGCGATCGTGCCGATGGCGTTCTGCTTCCCGGGTTACGACGCGCGCGGCAGCGACTTGCCGCCGCCGAAGGTCTGCGGCCAGACGTGGCACGATCGTGTCATGGCCGTCCTGCAGAACGTCCGCCTGACGGTCGTGGTCGGCGGCCATGCCCACCGCTACCATCTGGGCACCCGCGCTCCGGTGACAGAGGTTGTGGCGAACTGGCGGGCGCGGGCACCGGACCTTTTCGCCTTGCCGCACCCGTCGTGGCGCAATACGGCGTGGCTGAGAAAAAACCCCTGGTTCGAGGCCGAAATCGTGCCCGAACTCCGGGCCCGCGTGAGGGAGGTCATGCGTGACTGATACGGAAACCACCCCCCTTGATGTTGCGCATGAGGCGATGCAGGCCGCGCCGGACGACGGGGCCGCGCGGCTGGCGTTCTACGACCGGCTCGCCGGATCGGAGCTGTTCCTCATGCTCACCGAGGAACCCGAGGGCGAGGACATATCGCCCGAGGTCTTTGCGCTGGAGGATGCCGGCTACGTGCTGGCCTTCGACCGCGAGGCGCGGCTGGCGCGGTTCGCCGGCCGGCCGGTGCCCTATGCCGCGCTGTCGGGGCGGGCGATCTGCGACATGCTGGCGCCCGCCGGGCTGGGCCTGGGTGTGAACCTCGACGTGGCGCCATCGGCCCTCGTGCTGCCGCCCGACGCCGTGCGGTGGCTGGCGGAAACGGCCGGCCGCGCGCCCGACGCCGTCGAGGCGCGGTTGCGCGCCGTCCACGTGCCCGAGGGGCTTCCCGAAAGCCTGCTGGCAGCCCTCGACGCGCGGCTGGCCAGCGCAGCCGGCATGGCCGCGTCGGCATGGCTGGCCGGCGTCACGCACGAGGATGACACCCGCGGGCACCTGTTGGCGGTGATCGATGCGCACCCCGGGGCCCAGCCGGGCATCGCCACGGCCGTTTCCGAGGCGCTGGCGTTTTCCGGGCTGGACACGGGCACGATCGACGTGGCCTTCATCGCCGCCGATGACCCGCTGGCCGAACGGCTGGCCGCCGTGGGCCTGCGCTTCGACCTGCCCGAGCCGAAGGCGCGGCAAACCACCGCCCCGCAGCCGCCCGGGCGCGACCCGGACAATCCGCCGATCCTGCGTTAGACCCTCTCAGTAGCCGCGATCGCGGTCCACGAGGTGCAGCAGTGCCTCGCCGGCCTCGCCCCGGCGCACGTTTTCGGCGATCACGCGGGCGGCCGAGGCGGGCCGCGTTTCCGAGGCGATGTGCGGGGTCACCGTTACCTGCGGATGCGCCCAGAAGGGATGTTCCGGTGGCAGGGGTTCCTCGCGGAACACGTCGAGCGTGGCGTGGCCGATCTGCCCGGTGTCCAGCGCGGCCAGGAGCGCGTCGTCGTCGACCAGCGGGCCGCGCCCCGGGTTCACGATGACAGCGCCATGCGGCATCAGCGCCAGTGTCTCGGCGTCAATGATGTTTTCCGTTTCCGCCGTGCGGGGCAGGAGCAACACGACGATCCGGCCCGTTTCGAGGGCGCCGCGCAGCCCGTCGGCGCCGTGCCGGCAGGTCAGCCGGGCGATGTCCCTGGGCGTGCGGCTCCAACCTGTCACCGGAAAGCCCAGGGCCGCCAGCGCCGCGCCGCAGGCCCGGCCCAGCGCGCCCAGGCCCAGGATGGTCACGGGGCGGTCATGCGCCAGCGGCGGCACCTGGTCGTTGCGCCACACCCCGTCCTGGTGCAGCACATGCGTGTCCAGGCCCAGGTGATGGCGCAGCACGTGGCCGGTGACCCATTCCACCATGCCCTGCGTCAGGCCCTCGTCCACCATGCGGGCCAGCGGCAGGTGCAGCGTCGGGTTGTCGACGATGTTCTCGACGCCCGCCCATAGGTTCAGCACGGCCCTGGCGCGGGTGTAGGGGGTGAAATCCTGCAGCCAGCTGCCCGGCGAGTAGACGATGTAATCGACCTGGTCGGGGGGGATGTCCTGTGCCAGCCGCGCGGTGACGCCGGCCTCGTCCAGCGCGGCCCTGAGCGGTTCCTCGTATTGCGGCCACCGGTCGGCGCCGCCGGCGAAAAGGACGTTGACCGTCATGTGGTGTCTACCTCGGTCTGTGGACATGGGCGCTCTGCACCAGCCCGAAGGCGGCCATCAGAACCAGCATCGCCGATCCGCCGTAGCTGACCAGCGGCAGCGGCACGCCGACCACCGGCGCAAGCCCCATGACCATCGACATGTTGACGGCGAAGAACAGGAAGAAGGTCATCGCGATGCCGAGGCCCAGCAGCATCGAGAACCGGTCGCGGTTGGCCAGCGCCGACGTGACGCAGAACACGATCACCAGCGCGTAGAGCCCCAGCAGCGAGACCGCGCCGACGAAGCCGAATTCCTCGGCCAGTGTGGTGAAGATGAAGTCGGTGTGCTTTTCGGGCAGGAAGTTCAGGCGCGACTGCGTGCCCTGCATGAATCCCCGCCCCGTCCAGCCGCCCGATCCCAGCGCGATCTTGGACTGGGTGATGTGGTATCCCGCCCCCAGCGGGTCCGACGCGGGGTCAAGGAACGTGTCGATCCGCCTGTACTGGTAATCCTTGAGCAGCTGCCACTCGGTTCCGCGGCTCTGGAACACGGCGGTGACGAGGCCGATCCCGGCCGCCGCGACCGCGGCGAAGTATCCCCAGTGCACGCCGGCCAGGAACATCATCATGCCGCCCGCGGCCAACAGCAGCATCGAGGTGCCGAGATCGGGCTGGCGCAGCACCAGGAAGGTGGGCAAAAGGATCAATGCGACGGGCACCAGCACCCACAGCGGATGCGAGGTGCGGTGCGCCGGCAGCCAGTCGTAATAGGCGGCCAGCGCCATCACGAGCGCGACCTTCATCAGCTCGGAGGGTTGCAACCGCATCACGCCCAGATCGATCCAGCGTTGCGCGCCCATGCCGGTGGTTCCGAAGAACTCCACCGCCACCAGCAGCAGAACCGACACCAGGTAGGCGGGCCCTGACATGTTCCGCCAGAACCAGATCGGGATCATGGCCACGATGAACATCAGCACGAAGCCCGCGCCGAAGCGTTTCATCTGCGGCTCGGCCCACGGCGAGAAGGAGCCGCCGGCGACAGAGTAGAGCATCAGGAACCCGATCGCCGCCACCGCCGCCAGCAACAGCGCGAGCGGCCAGTTCAGGCAAAGCACCTTGCGAACGCCGGTGGGCGTGGTCTTTACGGTGTATTCCAGATAACTCACGCGCGGCTGCTCCCCCCGCGCCGGTGCGCGGGCCGTTCGCGCTGCAGACGTTCCTGGCGCGCGCGGATCGCGCTGCGGTCATTCGCCGGGTAGGCCGACAGCGGCGGGGTTTCGCCGTAAAGCGCCTGAAGCGTGATGTCGCGCGCGATCGGCGCGGCCGTGGTGGAACCTCCGCCGCCATGCTCCACGACGACCGCGACGGCGATGCGCGGCGACTCCTCGGGTGCGAAATTGACGAAGATCGCGTGGTCGCGCTGCTCCCACGGCAAATCCTCGTTGCGGCGCACGCCGCCCGCGCGCTCGTCCGTGGTGATGTTGCGCACCTGGCTGGTGCCCGTCTTGCCCGCCATGCGGAAGGCATCCTCGACGATGCGGCTGGAATAGGCGGTGCCGCGGCGATGGTTGGTCACGGCGGACATGGCCGCGCGGACCCGGCGCAGGTTCGTTTCGCTCAGGCCCAGCGGATCACCTGCCCGGGCGGGTTGCTCCACCCCGTCGATCGACTTGATGAGCCGCGGCGCGACGCTGCGCCCGGTGGCCAGCCGGGCCGACATCACGGCAAGCTGCAGTGGCGACGCCAGCACGAACCCTTGGCCGATCGCGGCGTTCACGCTGTCGCCCAGCACCCAGTCGCGGCCCTTGATCCGGCGCTTCCAGTCTTTCGTCGGCGCGAGCCCCTCGGCGACCGAGGACATCGCGAGCTCGTGCTGCACGCCCAGCCCGAGGCGCCGTGCCATCGCGCTGATCTTCTCGATCCCGACGCGCAGCGCGAGGTCGTAATAGTAGACGTCGCAGCTTTCCCGCAACGAGTTGTGCAGGTTCATGTGGCCGTGGCCGCCGCGTTTCCAGCAGTGAAAGCGTCGGTCGCTGACATCGAAGTGACCGGGGCAATAGATCGTTTCCTCGGCGTCGATCTGGCCGTCCTCCAGCGCGGCCAGCGCCGTGACCATCTTGAACGCCGAGCCGGGCGGGTAGATGCCCTGGACCGCCTTGTTGGGAAGCGGCCTGTAGCGGTTCTCGAGCAGCGCGTTGTAATCCTTGACCGAGATGCCGCGCACGAAAAGGTTCGGATCGAAACTGGGGGAGGACGCCGAGGCGAGGACGTCTCCGCTTTCGCAGTCGATGACGACGGCCGCCGCGCTCTGCTTGCCCAGCCGGGCCTGCACGTAGCCCTGAAGCGCGTCGTCGATCGAGATCTGCAGGTCCGCGCCCGACTGCCCCTCGCGCCGGTCGAGTTCGCGCATGACCCGGCCAGTGGCGTTGACCTCGACGCGCCGGGTGCCCGCCTTGCCGCGCAACAGGTCCTCGCGCGTGGCCTCGAGCCCGACCTTGCCGATCTGGAACCGCGGGATCCGCAGCACCTGGTCGGGGGTGTCGATGCGTTCGAGATCGGATTCGCTGACCGGACCGACGTAGCCGACGACATGGGCATAGTCGCGCCGCATCGGGTAGTGGCGCGACAGCCCTACCTCGGGGATGACGCCGGGCAGGACCGGCGCGTTGACCGCAACGCGGCTGATCTCTTCCCACGAGACACGGTCGGCCACCGTCACCGGCAGCAGGGCGGAGCGCTGCATCTCTTCCATCGCGCGGTTGAGCGCGTTGTCGTCCAGTTCCACCAGCGCCGACAGACGCCGGATCACCTCGGCCACGTCGCCGGCCTCTTCCCGCACCATGGTGATGCGATAGCTCGGCACGTTGTCGGCGATGATCGCGCCGTTGCGGTCGAAGATCCGCCCCCGCGCCGGCGGGATCAGGCGGATGTTGATGCGGTTCTCGTCGGCCAGAAGGCGGTACTGGTCGGCCTGGTCGAGCTGCAGGTAACGCATGCGCAGCGCCAGCGCGCCGACGAAGCCGGCCTGAGCCGCCCCGAGGATGAGCCCGCGGCGGCTGATCTTGCGCAGGCTGTCGGCGGTTTCCTTGACCGGCCGTCTCATCGCGCGCGCCTCCTCAAATTCGCTGGCCCTGCGAGTCGATATCGCCCGGCGCGGCCTTGCGCACGCCGAACAAGAATTCGCTCGCCAGCACGACGACAGGATACACCACGACGGTCATCGACAGTTGCAACAGCATCAGCCCCGTCGCGTCCGGCCCCACCAGCAGCAGTGCGAGGACCAGCATCTTCGCCAGTGTCAACGCGGTGACCAGCATGGCGACGTTAAACCATTCGGCGGCGAACGTCAGGTCGCGCAGCGCCGGCGCACGTGCCTTCAGCGCTTCGGTGCCGACCAGGACCAGCCCGGCCCACAGCCCCGGCGGCCGCTGGAACAGGAAATCGGCCAGCAGGAACAGTGCGGCAACCGCGACCGGCGGCGCGAACTCGGGCCGCCGCAGGACCCAGGCGCAGGTCAGCGCAAGCATCACGTCCGGTCCCGCCCACGACCGCGGCAACGTCTCGAGCGGCAGAAGACGCAGAAAGATCAGGGCAAGGCAAAGCCCGGCGAAAAGCCCGCGCATGGCCCACAGCCGCAGCGCGCTTCGTTCAGCCATTGCCGGCCCCCGTCGCAACGTCCGCGCCGCCGGGCTCTGGCGGCAGCGAAGACGGCGCCACCAGTTCGCCCGTCTCCTCGATGGTCTCGTTGCCGTAATTGCGCAGCACGCGCAGGTATTCAAGCCGCTCGTAATCCGCGGACAGGCGGACGCGCAGCCGCCCGTCGGGGTCTTCGGTGACCTGCCCGACCAGCAGGCCTGGCGGGAAAACCCCGCCGTCGCCCGACGACATCACCCGGTCACCCGGCTTCACCCGGTCGGCATCCTCGACGAACTCGAGCCGCGGTGAGGCGGTGTTGTCGCCGCTGACCAGCGCGCGCTGACCCGAAGGCTGGACGGTGACCGGGATCCGGCTGCTGCTGTCCGTCAGAAGGATCACGCGCGCGGTGTTGTCGCCCACGCCCGAAATCCTGCCCACGAGCCCGAGCCCGTCCATCGCCGCCCAGCCGTCGATGATACCGTCGCGCTTGCCGACGTTGACCAGCACCGACTGGCGGAAGGGCGAGCCGCTGTCGGCCATCACGACGCCGGTGACATAGGTCAGCCTGGGGTCAAGCTGCACGTTGTTGAGATCGAGAAGCCGCGCGTTCTCCTGCTCCAGCTGCAGCGCGGCTTCCTTCCACGCCTTCATCTGCTGCAACTCGCGCCGCAGTTCCTGGTTCTGCTGGTAGATGCGCTGGTAGCTCTGGAAATCGCGCAGGATGTTGACGGCGCCCGTCACCGGCGCCATCGCCCAGTCGAAGCTGGGCACCACATGGTCCACGACCTGTGCGCGAAACCGTTCGACGCGCGGGCTGTCGATGCGCCACAGAAGGAACAGCCCGAACAGGCAGACAAGCAGGATCCCGACCAGCAGGCGCTTGAGCGGGCCGGCATAGTCCTCGTTCGTCGTCCTGTCCTTGGCCACGGCTACCCCTTTTGTTTCAAAAGGTGGGCGTGTCAGCTGTCGTAGTCAATCGCGTGGCGCAGCTGTTTTTCGAACTCCAGTGCCTTGCCGGTGCCGAGCGCCACGCAGTTGAGGCTCTCGTCGGCGATCGAGACGGCCAGCCCGGTCTGCTCGCGCAGCGCGAGGTCCAGGTCGCCCAGCAGCGCCCCGCCACCGGTCAGCATCACGCCGCGGTCCACGATGTCGGCGGCCAGGTCCGGCGGCGTCGTCTCCAGCGCGGTCATCACGGCCTCGCAGATCGACTGCACCGGCTCTGCCAGCGCCTCGGCCACCTGGGCCTGGCTGATCTCGGTCTCCTTGGGCACGCCGTTCAGCAGGTCGCGTCCGCGGATCTGCATGGAGCTGCCGCGCCCGTCGTCGGGCATCCGTGCCGTGCCGATCGAGGTCTTGATGCGCTCGGCGGTGGAATCGCCGATCAGCAGGTTCTGCTGGCGCCGCAGGTAGCTGATGATCGCCTCGTCCATGCGGTCACCGCCCACGCGCACCGACCGGGCGTAGACGATGTCGCCCAGACTCAGCACCGCGACTTCGGTCGTGCCGCCGCCGACGTCGACAACCATGCTGCCGGTGGGGTCGGTGATCGGCATGCCCGCGCCGATGGCCGCCGCGATCGGTTCGGCGACAAGTCCCGCGCGCCGCGCGCCCGCCGACAGAACGGACTGCCGGATCGCGCGTTTTTCCACCGGGGTGGCGCCGTGCGGCACGCAGACGATGATCTTGGGTTTGGAGAAGGTGGAGCGACGGTGCACCTTGCGGATGAAGTGCTTGATCATCGCCTCCGCGGTGTCGAAGTCGGCGATCACGCCCTCGCGCATGGGGCGGATCGCCTCGATGCTGCCCGGCGTGCGGCCCAGCATCAGCTTGGCGTCCTCGCCCACCGCGAGCACCTTCTTGACGCCGTCCTTGATGTGATAGGCGACCACCGAGGGCTCCGACAGGATGATCCCGCGCCCCTTGACGTAGACAAGGGTGTTCGCGGTTCCGAGGTCGATCGCCATGTCCGACGAAAAGAAACCCGGGATGTTCTGCAGTATCGACATCGGTTGGCGTCGTCCCGTCGTGTAAAGGCTCGGGCCCCGTCCCGCGGCGGGGGCGTGGGCCGGCTGTCCTTATAGAGCCCCGCCGCGGGCAGCGAAAGGGCAAGATTCGCAGGCGTCGGCGCGTTGTTGCCTGCCTTTGTGTCGCAGGTTTCCGGCGGTCCGGGAGCGGATCATGGCGGGTGGTCCCGGGGGTGGCTGGTGCTGCTGGAGAGAATCGAACTCTCGACCTCTCCCTTACCAAGGGAGTGCTCTACCTCTGAGCTACAGCAGCCCGGATTGCCGGCGGCTCTTAGACCCTTCGTGCACCGCGTGCAAGGGTTATCTGGACCCTTTTTGACGCCTGCGATAGACAGGTGCCATGAACCGCGGCAAGGACAACGACACGCAGGGCCGCAAGGGCAGGGGCGCCGCCGCCGGGCGCGAGGACCGGCTAAAGGCCCGGCTCAAGGCGAACCTCGCGCGACGCAAGGCAAGGGCCCGGGCGCAGGCCGCGGCGGCACACGAACGCGACGACGGAAAAGACAACAAGGACGAAGGCTAGAGCGGATGGATTCGATCGTCGTGACGGGCAATGGCCCCCTGCAGGGGCAGATCCCGATTGCCGGGGCCAAGAACGCCTGCCTCACCCTGATGCCCGCCACCCTGCTGAGCGAGGAGCCGCTGACGCTGACCAACGCGCCTCGGCTGTCGGACATCCGCACCATGGCGCAGCTGTTGCAGTCGCTGGGCGCCGAGGTGTCGCAGCTGCAGGACGGGCAGGTGCTGGCCCTGTCCAGCCGCGCGCTCGACAACCACGTCGCCGACTACGACATCGTGCGCAAGATGCGCGCCTCGATCCTTGTGCTTGGGCCCATGCTGGCGCGCGACGGCCACGCCATCGTGTCGTTGCCGGGCGGCTGCGCCATCGGCGCACGCCCCGTGGACCTGCACCTGCGCGCGCTCGAGGCAATGGGCGCCGAGCTGGACCTGCGCGACGGCTACGTGCACGCCAGGGCACCCGGTGGGCTGAAGGGCGGGACGGTCGATTTTCCCTTCGTTTCCGTCGGTGCGACGGAGAACGCGCTGATGGCAGCGACGCTGGCCAAGGGCACCACGGTGATCCGCAACGCCGCGCGCGAACCCGAGGTCGTGGACCTTGCCGATTGCCTCGTGCGCATGGGCGCCCGGATCGATGGCATCGGCACGCACACGCTGACGGTGGAGGGCGTCGACCGGCTGCGCGGCGCGACCCACCCGGTGGTGCCCGACCGGATCGAACTGGGGACCTACATGCTCGCGCCCGCGATCTGCGGGGGCGAGGTCGAGTGCCTGGGCGGCCGCTTCGACCTTGTCGGCGCGTTCTGCGAAAAGCTGGACGCGGCGGGTGTCGACGTGACCGAGACCGACAGCGGGCTCAAGGTCGCGCGCCGCCATGACCGGGTGCGCGCCGTCGACGTGACCACCGCGCCCTATCCCGGCTTTCCCACCGACCTGCAGGCGCAGATGATGGCGCTCATGTGCACCGCCGAGGGCGTGTCCGTCCTCGAGGAGCAGATCTTCGAGAACCGCTTCATGCACGCGCCCGAGTTGATGCGGATGGGCGCGCGGATCGATGTGCAGGGCGGCACCGCCACGGTCACCGGGGTCGAGCGCCTGAAAGGCGCGCCGGTGATGGCCACGGACCTGCGGGCCAGCGTGTCGCTGATCCTTGCAGGGCTCGCCGCCGAGGGCGAGACCCAGGTCAACCGCGTCTATCACCTCGACCGCGGCTACGAGCGGGTCGAGGAAAAATTGCGCGGCGTGGGTGCACGCATCGAAAGGATCAAGGGCAGATGAGCCAGGAAGAAGACGCAAGGTTCGAGGACGGCGACGAGGCGCCGCTGCACCTTGGCGCGATGGATGCCGAGGATCTGAAAGTGATCTCGGCGCTGGTGCAGGACGCCGTGTTCCCGATCACCGAAATCAGCTGGCGCGCGGCCGAGCGCCGATTCGCGCTTCTGCTCAACCGCTTCCGCTGGGAAGACGAGGGCCGTGCGCGCCACGCGCCAGAGCGTGTTCAATCGGTCCTGGTCGTGGAAAACGTTCTCGGCGTCGCGAGCCAGGGGGTCGACACCGGGGACCGTGACACCATCCTGTCGCTGCTGTCGGTCAGTTTCGAGCCGGGCGATCCGCCGGGCGGCCACGTCCTGCTGACGCTGGCGGGTGACGGCGCGATCCGGCTGGAGGTGGAGGCGCTGGAGCTTGCCCTGCGCGATGTGACCCGGCCCTATGTAGCACCCTCGCACCGGGTGCCCCGGCACGACGTCTGACGCGCGGGCCGGGGCGTCGCCGGATCACTCCTGGATCGATTCCAGATAATAGGCCAGCGACAGGATGCGGCCGCGGGCGACCAGTTCGGGCATGACGGGGCCGTCCGCCTCTGCCGCCTCGCGCAGCCGCGCGCCCCAGACCGGCATGGGAAAACCGTGGCTGGCCGGCCGGTGGCGGCCGTCGATGGTCCGGATCACCATGCGCATCGGAAAGGCCCCGCCGTTGTCCGCCGCGAGCCCGGTCAGCGGGGGCACCTCGACCGTCATCAGCGCGGCCAGCGGGCCGTCGCCGGCCGCCGTCTCGCCGTGGCAACCGGCACAGCTGTTCATGTATTCCGCCTTGCCGATCCCGTCGGCTGCGGCGGCCCCCGCGAGGCCCGTCGCCGCCGCGATGGCGGCCGCCAGCACCGGGACAGGACGCGTGATCATCCTAATCTTCCTTTGCGCGGATGTCCGGGCCGGCGAACACGCGCCACGGCGCATTCCGGCCCGTCTGCCGTAGCGGGATGGTGCCGCCCACGGCATCGCCGGTCAACCGGCCACGCGCGCATCCCGCCTTGAGGCGGGCACGCGTTCCGTCTAAGGGTTCGCCGGGGCCAAGGAGTTGACGACATGCCGACATTTCTGGATGCCACCGCGGCGGGGTTCGATGCCGATTTCGCGGCGTTTCTCGGCGCCCGGCGCGAGGAGGAGGCGAACGTCGACGAGGTGGTCGGCGCGATCATCGCCGACGTGCGCGCGCGCGGCGATGCGGCGCTGCTTGATCTGACCGAACGCTTCGACCGGGTCAGCCTGACGCCGCAGACCATGTGGTTCGCGCCCGAGGACCTGGCCGCGGAGGTGGCAAGGGTGCCCGACCACGAGCGGGCGGCGCTGGAACTGGCGGCCGAGCGCATCCGCGACTACCACGCCCGCCAGATGCCGCGCGACGAAAGCTGGACCGATGCGGCGGGCGCGACGCTGGGCTGGCGGTGGCGCCCGGTCTCGGCGGCGGGCCTCTACGTGCCCGGCGGGCTGGCCTCCTACCCCTCGTCGGTGCTGATGAACGCCATTCCCGCCAAGGTCGCCGGGGTGGGGCGTCTGGCCATCACCGTGCCCACGCCCGAGGGGCGCGCCAACCCGCTGGTGTTGCTGGCCGCGCAGCTGGCCGGCGTCGACGAGATCTACCGCGTGGGCGGTGCGCAGGCGATCGCGGCGCTGGCCTACGGGACCGAGACCATCGCGCCGGTCGACAAGATCACCGGGCCCGGCAACGCCTATGTCGCCGCGGCCAAGCGGCGGGTGTTCGGGCAGGTCGGCATCGACATGATCGCGGGGCCGTCCGAGATCCTGGTGATCGCCGACCGCGACAACGATCCGGACTGGATCGCGCTCGACATGCTCAGCCAGGCCGAGCACGACGCGAGCGCGCAGGCGATCCTGATCACCGATGACGCGGCGATGGCCAGCGCCGTGGGCGCGGCGATCGAGCGCAACCTCGAGACGCTGGAGCGCGCGGAGATCGCGGGCGCCAGCTGGCGCGACTTCGGCGCCATCATCACGGTGCCCGACCTGCCCACGGCCGCCGCCCTGGCCGACCGGATCGCGCCGGAACACCTGGAACTCTGCGTGGCCGACCCGGATGCGCTGGCCGACAGGATCACCCATGCCGGGGCGATGTTCCTGGGCCGCTGGACGCCCGAGGCCATCGGCGACTACGTCGGCGGGCCGAACCACGTGCTGCCCACCGACCGCTCGGTGCGGTTCTCATCCGGTCTCAGCGTGATGGATTTCCTCAAGCGCACCACGCTGGCGCGGATGTCGCCCGAGGCGCTGGGCGCCATCGGCCCGGCGGCCGAGACGCTGGCCAACGCCGAGAGCCTTGAGGCGCACGGGTTGTCGGTGCGGGCGCGGCTGGACCGGCTCAACCGCGGCTGAGGCGCGCGAATCCGGGTTAACCCGTTGAAACGCCCGGAATCGCGGCCGCGGCCCCGCGTCGGCCTGACGTCGGTATCGCGTCGGTGCGCGATCGGGCGCTGGCCGGGGTGAACGCGGCGCGCGGTGCGCAACGGCGGATTGCAGCGCCGCGCCGGGCCGCCTAGCGTGGCGGGCAAGGAGGGCGGTGCCGTGGCCGATGGAAAACTGCAGGACCCGGAGCTGCCGGCCGGCGCGATCGTGGCGACCCAGGCGGAGGACGACACGCTGGCCGAGGGGCAGGTGCGGCGCAATGACGGGGTCGTCCTGGACCCGGCGGCGAAGAACCCGTGGTATGTGCTGGCGACGGTGGCGGGGGAGCAGGCGGGAAATTCGATCCTTGCCGTGGACCTTGACCTGCACGCGCGGAACCGGCGCATCTGGAACGGGTGGATGTGCGGGCACATGGCCGAGGCGGACCGCGCGGCGCTGGCCGAACAGATCGGGCTGCCGCCGCAGGAGCTGGCACCGCTCACGGAGGAAGAACGCGCGGGGCTGGACAAGCGCTTCGCGGCGGCCTTCCCGGATCTGGCGGAAGCGGATCCGGTGCCCAAGCTGGGCGCGATTGTTGACCTTGGCCTAACTTACTTCGCCAACCCCGTTATATTGTGGCAATACGTTTTCGTCTGGGCTCCATCTTTCAACGAAGCGCATTTCGCCGGGTCTGCCTTTTTCGACACCGCGCATTTCGCCCACGGTGCCTCCTTCGAGGCCGCGCATTTCGCTCGCGGTGCCTCCTTCGAGGCCGCGCATTTCGCCGGGCACGCCTCCTTCGTCACCGCGTATTTCGTCGGGGCTGCCGACTTCCTGTCCGCGACCTTCAGCGGGTGGGCCGTCTTCGGGTCCGCGACCTTCAGCGGGGGTGCCGACTTCGGGTCCGCGACCTTCAGCGGGCCTGCCGTCTTCCGCGCCACTACCTTCAGCCACCTTGCCGATTTCTCGGACGGGGCGTTCGGGGCGCAGACCGTGTTCAAGGACGCGCGGTTTCTGGAAGCTGTCCCGAAATTCTACCAGCGCGAACTGCACCAGGACACGAGTTTCACCACCGCCGAGAGCCACTGGCCGACGATCACGCCCGGGATCGCCGAGGAGGGCAAGCGCGCCTATACCCGGCTGCGCCAGCTGATGCTGCAGCTGGAAAAGCCCGACGACGCGTATTTCTTCTTCCGCCAGGAGATGCGCTGCAAGGAGTTCGAGGAGGATCACTGGTGGAACCGGGTGCCGATCGCGCTGTTCCGGTGGCTGTCCGATTACGGCTACAGCGTGGCGCAGCCGGCGGCGGGGCTGGTCCTTTGGTGGCTGGTGCCGGGGTTTCTCTACCTGTTCCATTTCGCCGGCGGAATCATCGGCGGGACGGCGCCGGTGAGCGTGGTCGGCCCCTTCGGCTTGTCCTTCGCCAACCTCTTCGCGTTCCTCGGGCTCCACCGGGTGTATTTCGGCGATGTGTTGCCGGGGCTGCCGGGATGGCTGCAGGCCCTCGCCGGGGCGCAGACGGTGGCGGGGGTGGTGCTGCTGTTCTTCCTCGGCCTCGGGCTGCGCAACCGCTTCCGCCTGCATTGAGCAGGGCGCGCGCGGGCGCAACGGCCACGGCGGCGCAAAATCGGCATTGACCGTCGCCCGGCCGCATTGCCCGCGCGGGTGGCTTGCGCTACGGCTCGCCCCAGCCGCAGCAACGGACGACGCGAGATGAGCCACATCAGCCACATCGAACTGGACGACGCCAACCTGCCGCCGCCCACGCCGGAGATCGAACAGGAGCGCAAGGTCGCCATGTTCGACCTGATGGAGGAAAACAGCTTCGACCTGCCGCGGCGCGACGACCGGCAGGTGCCCGACGGCCCGTATCGCGTGGGGCTGTCGATCCGCGAGAAGCGGCTGGTCTTCGACGTGCGCACCGAGGCCGGCGAGCCGGCGGCCGAGTTCCACCTGTCGCTGTCGCCCTTCCGGCAGGTGGTCAAGGACTACTGGCAGATCTGCGAAAGCTATTTCGACGCCGTCAAGAACATGCCGCCCAGCCAGATCGAGACGATCGACATGGCCCGCCGCGGCATCCACAACGAAGGGGCCCGCATCCTGGAGGAACGACTCGAGGGCAAGGCGGAGGTCGACAGCGACACCGCCCGCCGCCTGTTCACGCTGATCTGCGTGCTGCACTTCGGGGGCTGAGGCCGATGTCGGCGGACCTTCCCCAGTCGGTCCTTTTCTGTTGCGATCACAACGCCGTCCGCTCTCCGATGGCCGAGGGCATCATGAAGAAGTTCCACGGCAGCGATACCTACGTGCAGTCGGTGGGCGTCAAGAACGACCAGGAGATCGACGGGTTTTCCGTCGCCGTCTGCGCCGAGATCGGCGTTGAACTCGAACGTCACCGCTCGCGCTCGTTCGACGAGATGGAGGAATGGGGCGACGACCTGTCGTCGTTCGACCTTGTCGTGGCGCTGTCGCCGGCCAGCCAGCGCCGCGCGCTGGACCTGACGCGGCTGTTTCACCTCGAGGTCGAGTACTGGCCGATCATGGATCCCAGCGGGCTGGGCGAGGGGCGCGAGGAAAAGCTCGCCGCTTATCGCCAGACCCGCGACCAGATCGTCGCGCGCATCATTGACCGCTGGGGCGAACCGGAGACGGGGGACGCGGACACATGACGGACGACAGGAGGGCGTGATGCGGGTGGACCGCCTGACCGGGCAGGCGCTGGCCGATGCGCTGGACGACGTGGCACGGCTGCGGATCGCGGTGTTCCGCGACTGGCCCTACCTCTACGACGGCGACGCGGCCTATGAACGCGCCTACCTGCAGACCTACCGCGACAGCGAGAACGCGATCCTCGTGGGCGCCTACGACGGTGACCGGCTGGTGGGCGCCGCCACCGGCACGCCGATGGAGGACCACGCCGAGGATTTCGCCGCCGCCTTCGACGGGCAGGGCATCGACCTGCACGACATCTTCTATTGTGCCGAGAGCGTGCTGCTGCCCGAGTACCGCGGGCGGGGGATCGGGCACCGGTTCTTCGACCTGCGCGAGGCGCACGCGCGGGAGCTCGGGCGCGGCTACAGCGCCTTTTGCGGCATCGTGCGGCCCGGCGATCACCCCCTCAGGCCAGCGGATTACGCGCCGCTCGATCCGTTCTGGCGCAAACGCGGCTACGCGCCGCTGCCCGGCGCGGTGGCGCACTTTCGCTGGAAGGACATCGACCGGCCCGGGGAAACGGACCACCCGCTGCAGTTCTGGATGCGCCGCCTCTGACGGTGCATCACGAGGCGGGGATCCCGTGTCCGGCGTCGCTGCGCGTCTCCTCGTAGTGGTCGAAGCGGGACGTCAGCCACGCGGTGCCGCGCGCCGTGCTCGCCAGGGCGTTGAGCAGCGCGTCCATCCCGGACATCGGCAGCAGGGCGCGGAACACGTCCCAGCCGGCGGCCTCGGGGTGCGCCTCGAACCCCATGACCTGTCCCTTCAGGCCCGACACCACCGGCACGAGCTGCCCGGCGAAGACCGAGGGCACGTGGATCGTGACCTGCGCGATGGGTTGCAGCGTCAGCGTTCCCGCCTCGGCCAGCGCCTCCTTCATCGCGTTCTTGCCCGCGGTGCGGAAGGCATGGTCGGAACTGTCGACGGAGTGGTGCTTGCCGTCCAGCAGCGTCACGCCGACGTCCACGACCGGGTGACCGCCCGGGCCTTCGAGAAGCGCCTCCTCGATCCCGGCCTCCACGGCGGGGATGAAATTGCGCGGGATCGCGCCGCCCTTGATCCGGTCCTCGAAGCGGAAGCCGCTGCCGCGCGGTTGCGGCGCCGCCTCGATGTGGACGTCCGCGAACTGCCCTGCGCCGCCCGACTGCTTGCGGTGGCGATGGTGGCGGGCGATCTTGCCACGAATGGTTTCCCGAAAGGCCGGGGGGACCGGTTCCTCCTCGACGTCGATTCCGAAGGCGTCCGACAGGCGCGCCAGCACATGCCGGAAATGCAGCGGGCCCTGGGCGCAGATCACCGGGTGGCCGGTCCGGCCCTCCTGTTCGACGGCGATGCCGGCGTCGATCTCGGTCAGCCGTTCCAGCGCGCTCGAAAGCCGCGCCTCGTCGCGCTCGCGCACCGGTTTGATGATGCGGCGATGGGGCGGCGGATGCGCCGTGGCCCAGTCGGGCAGCGGCGTCGCCCTGCGGGTTTCGTAGAACGCCCCGATGTCGAGGTGGTCGGTCTTGACCGTCAGGCCGATGTCGCCGGGCTCCAGCGCGGGCATGGGTGTCCTGGCATCGATGGCGGTGATGCTGCCCACCGCCTCGCCGGCCAGTTTCTTTCCGTTGGCCACGCCGTCGCCGAAGGCACGGACCACCATTGTCTTGCCAAGATGCTTGACGTGATCGCCCACGGCCGCAACCGCCACCGGCGCGCCCGCGTCGGCCAGCCGGTCGCGCGCGACGGTATGGTCGGGGGCCTCGTGGCGAAGGGATTTCATGAGCCGAAGCATGCCGTTGCGATGCTCGGCCGATCCCAGCAGGGCCGGCACGAGGTCATGGCGCTGCAACACGCGCGAGGCCACGTCGTAGACCGCCTGTGCCAGCGGCTGCTGGTCCTGGATCAGCTGTTCCAGAAGCGCGTCATCGAAATCGGCCAGCGATTCAAGAAGTTCGGTCCGGGCCTCCTGTTCCCGCGGCAACATGTCGTCCGGCAGCTCGACCAGGGCCGAGGGCTTGCCTTCCCGGTATTGCCAGGCGCGTTCCGAGATCAGGTCGACCGCGCCCACGATCTCGCCCTGCTTTCGCAGCGGAACCTGCCGCAGGATGATGCCGTGGCGGCAATAAACCTGGAGGGCCGCCACGATTTCGCTGACCCGGTCGCTCGCCGCGTCGACCCTGTTGATGAAGAGGAAGCAGGGGATGCCGGCCTCCTCGATCAGGCGGAAATAGGGCGCGGCCAGCACCGCCGCCTCGGCGTCCGCCGGAACGCAAAGCACGGCCGCGTCGCTGGCCGCCAGCGCCGGCCCCGCCGGGGCGAGGTTGTCCGCGCCGCCGGCGATGTCGATCGCCGTCCAGTCGTCGCCCATGACGCCGAAGGTCGTCACGCGCGCGGTGTCGCGCACGTCCAGTGTCGTCGGCCGCTGTGACTCGAGCTGCGTCAGCCCGTCGACAAGGGTACTCTTGCCCGATTGCGACGGTCCCAGAACCGTGAATACCCGCATCCGTGTGTCCTCCCTGGTGCCATGCGCGCGAAACGCGCATCCGCCCGACAGGACAAGGCGCGGCGGGCGCGCCGCCACCGGCCTGATCCGGAACCTGCCGCCCGCGGCCGGCGGTCACCGGTTCTTTGCCGGTGTCCGGCGGTGCAGGTCGCCGTCCAGTGTCGGGCACGCCGTGCGCCGCCGTCAAGCCGTGGATCGGCAACGGCGGCGCGGGCGCGTCAAAGACCCAGCTGCCGGCTGATCGCCTTGTGCCGGCGGGCCTGGGTGTCGCCGCGGACCTGCTTGTCGCGACGGTGCGGCACCCAGTCGGTGTTCTTCGTCAGGAAACGCTCGAAGATGGTGCCATCGGGGGCCGTGGCGAACTCCCAGCACCATTTGCCCGATTTGGACTTGCGCCGGCCGTCCTCGGCCCAGTGCCAGGTGCTTTCGTGGCACATCTTGCTGGCAGTGGTGACATACCATTTGCCACTCCCGACGCCGACACCCGTCTCCCCGATGCCCCGGTAGGTGCCGTCGGGGCCCCAGTAGGCGTGGCCGCCGCTGTCCCAGTTCGACGTCTTGCCCGCGAACAGACGGTATATTTTCTGCGGGTCCGTCGGGGTCGCGCCCGATGGCTTGCCGCCGGCGTATGCCGCGCCGGCGAGAAGGGCCGCCGCGGTGGTCAGGACGACTGTCTGCCTGGTCATGTTGAAACCTCCTTGCTTGGCTGGGGGCGCGGTAAGATTGCGCGTCACTGGATCGTCAACCGGGTGACGGTGCCGTCCCGCGAAGTGACGGTCACCGTGTCGCCGGCCATCGTGATGTCCTGGCACTTGCGCCCGGCCTGGTTTTCCGGCTTGGTAAGCATGCGGCACCATCGCCCGTCGCGGATGTCCCATGTGCCGGCGATCACCCCGCCGTTCTCGATCTTGCCGCTGAGCCGGCCGCCGCTGTGCGGGATGATGGAAAAGCCCCTGTCCGCGACGAGGGTCCGATCCACGATTCGGCTCTCGATGGCCCCGGCCGGCGCATCGGACTGTTGCGACATGCATCCGGCCAGCAGCATCGTGACGGTGGCGGTGATGGCCCATTTTCCTTTTTTCATGCGCGGGATCTCCTGTTGCTGTTGCGCGCGGTGTTCCGCGTGGCCCGGTCCGGCCGTGCGGGAAACGGCATCACGCTAGGGGCGGTACAGGCGGGCGTCATGACCCATTTGGGCCATGCCGCGGCGGGCATGGATCGACGCATGGCGCGACGGATGCTACCGTAAGCGGACGATCTGGCGGGGGGTTCAGGGTGCGGGCGCTTCGGGACGTGGCAGCATTTTCGGACGTCGTCACGCGGATCTACGCCGCTGGCGTGGACCCCGGTCGCTGGCAGGACGTCGTCGATGCGTTGCACCGCGGCGGTGGCGGGATCAAGACGCAGCTGTTCGGCCACGATGCGACGAGCGGGTTGAACATCGGCATGGTCACCTGCGGGTATGACCCCGATTTCCTGACGGCATATGCCGATCATTTCGGCGCCATCAATCCCTGGGTTCCGGCGATGCTGTCGGCGCCCGAGGGCAGTGTGCTGAGCGCCGCCGAGATGTGCCCCGCCGACGCAATGGCCCGCACCGAGTTCTACAACGACTGGGTGCGTCCACAGGGCGATATCCGGTGCGGAGGGGGGCTGGTGCTATTTCGCGATGACCACCGGACGGTGATGCTGGGCGCCAACATCCGCGCCCGCGATGCCGACCGCCACGAGGCCGACTGGCTGGCGCTTTGCGGGTTGCTGCGCCCGCACCTCGCGCAGGCCTTCGAGATCAGCCGCCAAGTGGCCGGGCGGCGGCTGGAGGCCGCCGCGGCTGACGCGGCCGGCCACGGGGAGCCGGCGCTGATCCTTGTCGACTGGCGGGCGCACATCCTCTACGCCTCGGCGCCGGCGCAGCGGATGCTGTCGGAGGGCGGCGTCGTCCGGTTCGACGGCCGGAACCGCCTGTCGTTTTGCGAGCGGCGCGCGGACGCCGCGTTCAACAGCGCCTGCGCCGATCTGCGTGCCGGTGCGCCCTTGTCGCCTGCCAGATTCGCCGTGGCCGCCGGGAACGGGGCGCACCGTCTGGGCTGCCGCATCCTGCCCTTTCAGACCGGGGCCGGCGCCGCGGGGGCACTTGGCCCCCTGTGTGACGTGAACGCGCCGTGCCTGCTCGTGTGTCTGGGTGGCGTGCAGGGCCAAGGGGCAGGGCGGGCCCCGTTGTGCGACCTCTATGGCATGACCCCGACGGAGGCCGAGGTGGCCGAGCGCATCACCGATGGCTGGAGCGTGGCGGGCCTTGCCCAGCAACGGGGCGTCAGCCGACACACAACGCGCAACCAACTCAAGGCCGCGATGGCGAAATGCGGAGCGCGGCGACAGGCCGACCTCGTGCGCGTGGTGCTTGCCTCGCGCGACGGCCCGCGCGCTTGACCTGCCCGCATTTGCGACGCCGGCCGGTCAGTGCTCGCGCAGCAGCCGGCCAAGGCCGGCCGGGCGGTCGTCGACCCCGGCCAGGCGCAGGCAGTCCCACAACATCGCCTGGTTGGAACAGACCACCGGTTTGCCGAGGCGTTGCTCGATCTCGTCCACGACCTCGATGCTGCGCAGGGCCCCGCAGCTCAGAAGCACGGCCTCGGCCTCGGGCCGGTCGATGGCCCGGGCGTAATCCACCAGGTACCCGGGCGCCACGCGGACCATCTCGGTATCGTAGGACAACCCCATGCCGTGGGCGTCCAGTACCTCGAAACCCGCGCCGTCGAGGTAGCGCACCATGGTGTCGTTGAGCTCGGGCAGGTAGGGCGAGCCCAGCACGATGCGGTGCACGTCGAGGGCCGTCAGGGCCTTGCGCACCGCCCCGGCCAGCGTTGCCGGCGCCGCGCCGGGCGCACCCTTGACCAGTTCGGCGCAGGAGGCGTCCTCGCCCACCGCAACGGTGCCCGATGTGCAGGCGAAGCAGATGACGTCCAAGCCGTCGTCGGGCAGGATTCGCGCGGCGGCCCCCGCCAGGGATCCGCGCAGTTGCGCGAGGCTGTCGGTGCTGATCTCGCGCGGCATCTCGGCGCGGGCGAAGAATGCCCCCACGCCCGGAGGCATGTTGCGCATCATGTCTTCCTCGACCGTCTGCTCGTTGGGAATGAGCACGAAGCCGATCCGCGCGCGGCCGTGGCGGCCCTCGTCGAAGCGCACGGTGTCGAGGATACCTGTGTGCGTGTCATCGGATGGATCGCGAAGGGTATCCATGTCTCGCTCCCGCCGGGTGTCGTGCAACAGCCTAGGGGCATCGCCGCGTGGCGGCAATCGCCCGGATGCCGCAAACGTGTCGGTCATTGGCGCCAAGGTGCCGCCGGTGGAACAGGCGCGGTGCCCTCGGGCGCCGAGCATCGGAGGCGAAAGGAGCGGATGCCCATGACCCTCGAACCGCCGAAGCTGACCACCTTCCAGGAGCTGCGGGCATCGAGCGCGGCGCACGCGTTCGCCGACGCCGAGCTGCGCGAGCTTGTCGAGCCGAAATACGGGATCATCACCGGCTATGCCACCTTGATGGCGCAACTCGAGACGTTGCGCCGGATCGATCTCGGTGCCACGCCGCCTGCGCAAGGGGTGCCCGTGCAGGGGGGCGATCCATGACCCCGGCAGAGATCCTGCGCACGCCCGCCGCGCGGCTGGCACGCGCCATTGCCGGCGGCGAGGTGACGGCCTCGGCCGTCACCGGCGCCTGCCTCGACCGGATCGAGGCGCTGGACGGCAAGGCGCGTGCCTTCATCGAGGTCACGGCCGATGCCGCGCTGGCCCGCGCCGCGGCGCTTGACCGAAGGGGGGGTGGCGGGCCGCTGCACGGCGTGCCCTTCGCCGTGAAGGACGTGTTCGACATGCACGGCGTGCGCACGACCGCCGGCTCGCGCGTTTTGCACGACAACATCGCCCAAGCGGACGCGCATGCCGTCACCTGCCTGGCCGAGGCGGGGGGTGTCGCGCTGGGCAAGCTCAACCTTCACGAATTCGCCTATGGCGCCACGGGCGAGAACCCGGTTTTCGGCACGCCGGTGAATCCCTACGATCCTTCGAGGCTGGCCGGCGGCTCCTCCAGCGGATCGGCCGCGGCGGTCGCCTGGGGGCTTGTGCCCTTCGCGCTGGGCACCGACACCGGCGGGTCTGTCCGCGCGCCTGCCGCCCTGACCGGGCTGGTCGGGCTCAAGCCCACCTACGGGCGCGTTTCGGTGCGCGGCATGATCCCCTATTGCTGGTCGCTCGACCATGTGGGCATCCTGGCGCGCACGGTGGAGGACGCGGGCCTCGTCCTGGGCGCGATCGCGGTGCCCGACCCGGGTGATCCGGGCTGCGCGCAGGCGTCGGTGTCCGACTATGCCGCCGCGGCGCAGGCAGGCGACGACCTGTCGGGCGTGACCATCGGCCTGCCGCGCGACTACTTCTTCGAGGGCGCCGATCCCGAGATCCTGCGCGCGGCCGAAGCGGCGGCCGGGCAGCTGGAAGCCCGCGGCGCGGCGTTGCGCGACGTGACCCTGCCCGACATGGCGCACGCGCGCACCGTGTCGTTGACCATCCAGATGCCCGAGGCGCTGAGCTATCACATGCGGTGGCTGGAAGACCGCGGCGCCCTCTACGGTGCCGATTTCCGCGCCGGGCTGGCGCTGGGCCAGAACCTGCTTGCCGAACATTACGTCAGGGCCAAGCGGATGGTGACCCGCTACCGCGACGGCGTGGACCACGCGCTCGCCCGGGTCGACGTGCTGCTGACCCCGGCCGCGCCGGCCGTCGCGCCCCCCGTCGGCGCGGTCGAGGTGACGACCGCCGGGGTGACGGAGCCGGCCGGCAACGCGATCACCCGATACACCAGCTTCTTCAACATGACCGGCCATCCCGCCATCACGATGCCCGCGGGCCTGCACGGCAGCGGCCTGCCCATGGGGGTGCAGCTGGTCGGGCGCCATTTCGACGAGGCCGGGCTGCTGCGCGTGGCGGGCGCCCTCGCGCGGGCGCCCGGCGTCCAGGTGCCGCCACCGTCTGTCTGAGCCGGGCGCAAACCCCGCAGAAAGGTCCGTCGCATGCACAGCAACCCCTTCACCGATGCCGAGCTGGCCCGTCGCGTGTCCGCCGTGCGCACCCGCATGGGCGAGCGGGGCCTCGACATGCTGCTGCTGTCGTCGCCGGAAAACATCTTCTACCTCGTCGGGCTCGACCACTGGGGGTATTTCGCGCCGCACGTGCTGATCGTGCCTGCGGAGGGCGCGCTCGTGCTTGTGACGCGCGAGATGGAGCGGGTGGCGATCCGCAACATGGTGCGAAACGCCGATTTCATCGGCCACAGCGATTCGGAAACCGCCGCCGACGCGGTCGTCCGCCACCTGGCGGGGCGGTGCGCGGGCAAGGTCGTGGGATACGAGGGCTGGTCGCCGGGGCTGTCCCATGCACTGGGTGCCCGGCTGATGGACGGCATCGACGCCGGCCGCTGGCAGGACGCCACCGCGCTGGTCGACGAGATGCGCTTCGTGAAGTCGGCGCAGGAACAGGCGTTGATCCGGCAGGCGGCAAAGACCGCCGATGCCGGCACGCAGGCCGCCATCGCAGCCATCCACGACGGTGCGCGCGAGGCTGATGTCGCTGCCGAATGCCTGGCCGGGATGACGCGGGCCGGGGCCACGCCGCCCGGGTTCGGCCCGTTCCTGCGGCCTGCCCGCCGCATGGCCGAGGAGCACACGTCATGGGGCGACGGGGTGCACCGCGACGCCGTATTTCTCGAGGTCGCGGGCTGCGTGGCGCGCTACAACGCGCCGATGGGCCGGCTGGTGCACATCGGCTCCGTCCCCGATGCCGACGCGGAGATGGCCGAGCTGAGCCAACGCGCCTTCGACGCTGCGCTGGCCGCGCTCACGCCGGGCGCGCGGGCGCGCGACGTCTATGCCGCGTGGCAGGCGGTGGTGGATGATGCCGGGATGCCCGGCTATCGCCGGCATCACTGCGGCTACCAGGTGGGCATCGGTTTCCCGCCGTCGTGGACGGGCGGACCCCGCGTCAGCGGGCTGCGCCACGATTCGCCGATGGAAATCCGCGAAGGCATGACGTTTCACCTGATGTCGTGGTTCACCGAGACCGGTCGCGGCAATTTCTTCGTCTCGAACACCGTCCTGCTGGGCGCGGACGGGGCGGAGGTGCTCAACGACACGCCGCCGGGGCCGCACCTGCGTCCCTGAGGGCGCGGCACCTGCCCTGCAATTTCCCCAATCCGGTCTGGTGATCGGCCAGATTCGCCGCTAGGTCGGCCATGTGCCTGGGGGGGCACAAGGCAGGACTTGCGTGATGATCCGGACCCTGGCCGCCGCGCTCTGTGTTTTCGTTGTCACGACGACCGTGGGCGCCGCGGAAGAGCGGCAGCGACTGGGCTATGGCCGGCTGTCCACGAACGATGTCTTCGGCGACGGCGAGGACAGATGGCAGACGGGCTCCTACGCCTCCAGCCGGGCCTGGGGGCCGGGCTGGGCGGGGCAATTGCCCACGGCACCGGGCCGGTTGCTTGAACTGCGCTTCAACGCGCGCGTCACCGCGCCCGACAACGTCGTCACCCCGGCGCCGGGCGACAGGCCCTTCGCGGGCGCGTCGTCGCTGGGGCTTCACACGCATCACCGCTGGGGCGAGACGCAGGTGTCGCTGGGCGGCGACATGGTGGCCACCGGCAAGCAGACCGGGCTGGATGACATTCACGCGGCGATCCACGGGCTGGTCGGGGCCGACGAACCCTCTGCAGCCGTGCGCAACACCCAGATCGGGAGTGAGTTCCACCCCACTCTGGTGCTGGAAATGGGTCGTGACCTCGACCTGGGGGGCAACGCGCGGCTGCGCCCCTTCGTCGAGGTGCGCGCGGGCCTCGAGACGCTGGTGCGTGCCGGTGCCGATATGACCATCGGCGATGTGGGGCGGGGAGAGTTTCTGGTGCGCGCGCCGGTGACCGGCCACCGTTACCGGGTGATCCGCCAGCCCCGGCGCGGCACCTCGTTCGTGCTGGGCGGGGACGTGGCGCGCGTGCACGACAGCGCGCTTCTGCCCGCGGCTGCCGGCCTGCGGGCGCGGGATACGCGATCGCGGATGCGCGCGGGCGTCTTCATGCAGGGCAGGAAGGGGCGCGGCCTGTTCTACGGGCTGACCTGGCTGGGCAAGGAGTTCCGCGGGCAAGGCGAAGGCCAACTGACAGGCTCGTTGCGCCTGACCATACCGTTCTGAAGCGGCCGCTGGCGGGGCTGTCCTTTCGGACAGTCCGCCCACGGGTGTGGCCCGCGGGCTTCCCAGACCGATTCGCGTCTGCTAGTATCAAGACATAAAAAATGAAAATGAGGCAGGCAGGCAATGAGAACGGGCTTTCGTGGCACGTTCGTCATCTCCTGGTCGCAGACGGAAGTGGACGGATTCAAGGGCGCGCCAGTGCCATCGCTTGACGTGGGCGCGGCGTGGTCCTGGACCGGCGAGCCCGTGCGGGTCGACGGCCCGGGTGAAATCCTGCGACTGGAAGAGGCGGACGGAGAATCCAATATCCGCAAGCGCGCGGCACGCGTCTTGCGCCGACTGGTGGGTGCGGCGGTCACCGGCAACCGCAACCTCGCGCAGATCGAGATCGATGAACCGTTGATGGACAGCAGCTTCGTCGTCACCGACGGCCTTCGAAGCTACACCGTGACGCTGATCGAGGTGGGCGCCGAAACGCCGCCGCTGCTGATGTTCGTGGACGAAATGCCGCCGCGGGACACCGACCTTTGGGTCGTGCACCACACGCTCGAGGGTGCGGCGGCAGCCGCCACCGGACCGGCGAGCGGCGGGGTGATCTGTTTCACGCCGGGCACGCGCATCGACACGCCCGAGGGCCCCCGCAAGGTGGAAACGCTGGCCGAGGGCGACCGCGTGCAGACGAAGGACAGCGGCGCCCAGGCCATCCGCTGGATCGGCAGCCGCCGCATGACGGGTGCGCGTCTGTTCGCCATGCCCGCGCTGCGGCCGGTGCGCATCCGTCCCGGCGCGCTGGGCATGGACCGGCCGGACAGCGAGCTTCTGGTCTCGCCCGGGCACAGGATGGTCGTTCAGGGGCAGGTCGCGAGGGCCCTGTTCAACACGCCCGAGGTCTTGGTCGCGGCGCGCGACCTGCTCGGACACGAGGCGGTCGCGTTCGACACCGCGGTGCGCGAGGTGACCTATATCCACCTGCTGCTCGACCGGCACGAGGTGCTGTGGGCCAACGGGGTCGAGACCGAAAGCTTCCACCCCGCGAGCGCCGCGCTTTCCACCCTGGACCAGGCCGATCGCGACCGGTTGCTGGCCCTGCACCCGCAGCTGGCGCACGAGCCGCACACCTATGGCGGGTTCGCACGGCGCAACCTGAGCCGGTCGGAGGCGGCGATCCTCGCACACGAGGCGGCCTGACGCAGGCGGGGGCCGGCACCGTTGATGCGCAGCCGGCCAGGTGTCTGCCAGGCCGGTTGACACTGTTCCGTGCACCTGTATAAGCGCGGCTTCATTGGTGTTGGTGGCCCCCGCAAGGGGATGCCTGTCGGGCCCCGGAAACGCCGGATCAGAGCCAGAGGACAACGCCCTTCTGAACCCGGAAGGAGACCAGCCGTGACCAAACGCACGTCTGCCAAGTACAAGATCGACCGCCGCATGGGCGAAAACATCTGGGGGCGCCCCAAATCCCCCGTCAACCGCCGCGAATACGCCCCCGGCCAGCACGGCCAGCGCCGCAAGGGCAAGATGAGCGACTTCGGCCTGCAGCTTCGCGCCAAGCAGAAGCTCAAGGGCTACTACGGCGACCTGACCGAGAAACAGTTCCGCCGCATCTACTCCGAGGCCGAGCGCGTTCGCGGCGACACCGGCGAGATCCTGATCGGCCTGCTTGAACGCCGGCTGGACACCGTCGTCTACCGCGCCAAGTTCGTGCCGACGATTTTCGCCGCGCGCCAGTTCGTGAACCACGCCCACGTCCGGGTGAACGGCAAGAAGGTCAACATCCCCTCCTACCGCGTCAAGGAAGGCGACGTGATCGAGGTGCGCGACCGCTCCAAGCAGTTGGCCTCCGTGCTCGAGGCGGTGCAGCTGCCCGAACGCGACGTGCCCGACTACATCGAGGCGGATCACAGCAAGATGACGGCGAGGTTCGTGCGCACACCGGCCCTGAGCGACGTGCCCTATCCGGTGATGATGGAACCCAACCTCGTCATCGAGTTCTACGCACAGAACTGACCCTCGGACATATCTGCAAGGGGCCGCGACGGGGGAACCGCCGCGGTCCTTTTCATTTCGGGATGGTCAAGCCCCGGACAGGGGGCTAGGAATCCCCGGAAGGAGCCAGAACATGCCCAAGATCACGCCGCAGCCCGGCATCATGGAGATCGAGCCCTACCAGGGGGGCGCCTCGCAGATCGCGGGGCGAACGGAGGTCGTCAAGCTCAGCTCGAACGAGAACCCCTACGGTCCCGGCGAACCCGCGATCGAGGCGTTCCGCGGCGCCGCCTACGGGCTGAACCGTTATCCCGACACGGCACACACCGCGCTTCGCGCTGCCATCGCCGAGGTTCACGGCCTCGATTCCGGCCGCATCGTCTGCGGCGTGGGCAGCGACGAGATCATTGCGCTTCTGTGCCAGGCCTACGCCGGGCCGGGCACGGAGGTGATCCACACCGAGCACGGCTTCGCGATGTACCGGATCAGCGCGCTTTCGAACGGCGCCACGCCGGTGGAGGTGGCCGAGCGCGACCGCGTGACCGACGTCGACGCGATCATCGATGCCTGCACCGACCGCACCCGGCTGGTGTTCATCGCCAACCCCAACAACCCCACCGGAACGATGATCGGCGAGAGCGAGCTGGAGCGGTTGGCCGGCGGCCTGCCGGACCACGTGCTTCTGGTGGTCGACGGGGCGTACGCCGAGTACGTCGAGGGGTATGACGGAGCGGCGGCGCTTGTCGAGGCGCGCGAGAACGTGGTGATGACGCGCACCTTCTCGAAGCTTTATGGCCTTGGCGCGCTGCGCGTGGGCTGGGGATACATGCCGGGGCACGTCAGGGACGTTCTCAACCGCGTGCGCGGCCCGTTCAACCTCAGCCACGCGGCGCAGGTCACCGCGGCCGCTGCCGTGCGTGACACCGCCTGGGCCGAGAAGTGCCGCGCCAACAACACGCGCCTGCGGTCCTGGCTTGCCGACGCCCTGGCCGAACACGGTGTGCCTTCGGATGTCTCCAAGGCGAATTTCGTGCTTGCCCGCTTCGCTGACGCCGAGGAGGCCGAGGCTTGCGACGACTACCTCAAGTCGCAGGGCATGATTGTCCGGCGTGTCGCGGGGTACAAGCTGCCCAATTGCCTGCGCATCTCGGTGGGTGACGAACCCTCGTGCCGCCGGGTGGCCCACGCCATCGGCCAGTTCAAGGCTGGCGCGCGATGAGCCGGGTCTACGACCGCGTGGCGCTGATCGGGCTGGGCTTGATCGCCTCGTCGATGTTCTGGGCCATCAAGCGTGCAGGGCTCGCCGGCGAGGTCACGGGCCATGCCCGCTCGGCCGAAACACGCGACACCGCGCGCGAGATCGGGCTGTGCGACCGCGTTTGCGACAGCGCCGCAGAGGCAGCCGAGGGCGCCGACCTGGTGGTGCTTTGCGTGCCGGTCGGCGCGATGGGCGCCGTGGCCGCGGAGATCGCGCCCGTCCTCGACCCCGGGGCCACCGTAAGTGACGTCGGCTCGGTCAAGAAAGCGGTGATCGACGCGGTCGGCCCGCATGTCCCCCGGGGCGTGCACTTCGTTCCCGCGCACCCGCTGGCGGGCACCGAGCATTCCGGGCCCCGCTCGGGCTTCGCCGAGCTGTTCGACAACCGCTGGTGCCTGATCGTGCCCGAGAACGGCAGTGATCGCGACGCCATCGCCCGGCTGGAACGTTTCTGGCAAGGCATGGGGGCGCATACCGACGAGATGGATGCCGATCACCACGATCTGGTCCTTGCGGTCACCAGCCACGCGCCGCACCTGATCGCCTACACGATGGTGGGCGTGGCCGATGACCTGCGCCGCGTCACCGACAGCGAGGTCATCAAGTATTCCGCCGCGGGCTTCCGCGATTTCACCCGTATCGCGGCCAGTGACCCGGTGATGTGGCGCGACGTCTTCCTTTCGAACAAGGAGGCGACGCTGGAAATCCTGGGGCGGTTCACCGAGGAACTGTTCGCGCTGCAACGCGCCATCCGCACCGGTGACGGTGCCCATCTGCAGGATTATTTCACCCGCACCCGCGCGATCCGCCGCGGCATCATCGAGGCCGGCCAGGACACCGACGCGCCCGATTTCGGCCGGGTGCGGCCGGGCTGATGCGCGCGCTGGGGCTCGCCGTGCTGCTGTGGGCCGCCGGGCCCGCGGCAGCGCAGGCGCCCGAGACCTCGGCGCGCCCCGTGGCACGGTCCGACGCGGCCGCCGCCTGCGCCTGCCCGTCGCGATCATTGCGCCCGGTGGTCCGCCCCTCCGCCTTGGTTGCGCCCGCCCGTGCCGTCATGAGGGTCAAGCCGCTTCGGCCGCGCGCCCGCCCGGCGGACTTGCCGCGCCGCGCGCCCGGGACCCGCGCGGCCAGCGCGGTAGGCGCGATCTGCGGCGACCCCGCGCTTCGGGGCGAACGCCTGGGTCCGGTTCCGGGCCGCAAGCCCGGCTGCGGGATCGACCGGGCGGTGCGCCTTCGGTCGGTTGCCGGGGTGCACCTGAGCCGGCCGGCGGTCGTCGATTGCGTCACGGCCCGCGCCCTCGGGAACTGGGTCGAGACCGGCCTGCGCCCCGCGGTGGATCGCATTGACGGACAGGCCGCGGCCCTTGATGTCGCGGCGCATTATGCCTGCAGAACCCGCAACGGCCAGTCGGGTGCGAAGGTGTCCGAGCACGGCAAGGGCCGGGCGATCGACATCGCGGGCATCCGGCTTCGCGACGGCCGCGAGATCACCGTCGAGGATCACTGGCAGCGTGGGCGCCGGGGGCGCGCGCTGCGCCGGATGCACAAGGCCGCCTGCGGCCCCTTCGGCACGGTTCTGGGCCCCGAGGCGGATCGCTGGCACCGTGACCATTTCCATTTCGACACCGCGCGTTACCGCGGCGGTGCCTACTGCCGCTAGCGCAACCGCAGGCGCGGTGCGCGGCCCAGCGGCACCGGCCCCAGCTTCACGCGGCCGCCGGCGAAAGTCAGCGGCACGTCAAGCGTGCGCGGGTTGCCCGCAAGCTGCGCGACCACGCCCAGCCCGTCGCGCAATGTTTCGGCCATGCCCTCCGACAGGACGCCGCCGCTTTCGGCCATTTCGAGGATCTCGCGCCAGTTGCGGGCCTTCACGGTCACGCTGCCCTCGGGCACACCGCCGGCGTCCACTTGCAACCTTCCGGCGGCCTGCAGCTCGAGCCGCCCCCAGCGCGCCTCGGCCAGGGCGATCTTGATGCGGCGCGGCTGCGGGCGCGCATCCTCGACGGCGCTGCGGTCCCAGGGCTTGTCGAACGTCACGGTCAGGTCGGCCGAGAAGGCGTCGAACCGTTCCGGCAGGCTGCCGGCCGGGTCGATCCGCCGCCGCCAGGGCAGGGGCGGGGCAAGCCCGTCGGCGGACAGGCCCAGCCGATAGCTGGCCTCGTCGTCGGCCGGCACCCGTTCGGCGGCCAGCGTCAGTGCTTCCATGCGCGTGGGCGCATCCATGTCCTGCGGCGCCGTTTCAAGCGCCTCGGCGGTCAGCGTCGCGCGGCGCACGCGCAGCCGCGTCTCGGGTTCGAAGATCATGCTTGCACGCATGTCGCGGCTTTGCAGGTGGTATTTCCGCCGGGGCGTGGCGACAAGCTGGCGCTCGGGCCACGCGGCGATCACGTGGTTGGGCCGGTAGCTCAGCTTCATGATCTGGAAGAACGGCGCCTCCCAAGCCAGCCCCGTGTCCGGATCGGCCAGCGCAAGGTCCGTGAAACCGGTATCGAAGCGGTTGGGAAAGCCGTTGACCTCCAGCGTGCCGTAGTCGGCCGCCCACCCTTCAGCGCGGCGCGCCTCGAACCAGCCGGCGTAGGCCGCGCGCAACTGGTTGGCGCCGATGAGCCAGTAGGCCGACCACCCCGCCGCGGCGACCAGGATCACGATGAGCAGCCGTTTCATGGCCCACCCCCTTTAACCTGCCTGTGCGATGGTGTTTACAGGCGTCGCGCAACAAGGAACACCGCAAATGACGCTTTGGGTCTTCGGTTACGGCTCGCTTGTCTGGAACCCGGGTTTCGAACCGGCGGACCGGGTGCTGGCCACGCTGCCGGGATATACCCGCAGCTTCTGCATGCGCAGCGTCCACCACCGCGGAACGCCCGACGTGCCCGGCCTCGTGCTGGCGTTGGACCGGTCCGGGGCGGCCGGGTGTCCCGGCGTGGCGCTTGGCGTGCGCGATCATGAACGCGACACGGTGCTGGCCTACCTGCGCGACCGCGAACTGATCTCATCGGCCTATTTCGAGCAGGTCCTGCCCGTGGAGCTGGCTGACGGGCGGCGGGTCGAGGCGGTCACCTATGTCGTCGATCCCGGCCACGAGCAGTATTGCGGCGGCCTGCCGCTGGAGGAACAGGCCCGGATCATCGCCCGCGCCCACGGCGGACGCGGGCCCAACACCGAGTACCTGTTCAACACCGTCGCCCATCTGGCCGAGCTGGGCATCGCGGACGACGACCTGCACTGGCTGGTCGATCGCGTCCGCGCCCTTTGCGCATAAGAACTTGGCTTGACGCGCCGCAGCGCGTAGGGTGCCGCCAACAAGAACCTGTGCCGGGAGCCGTCCAGATGGACCATCCGGACCGTGAGGTCGAGCCGCACTTTTCCCGCCCCGTCCGGCAGATCATCGTGATGCTGATCGTTCTGGGCCTGACCGGCGTCGGCGCCTTCCTGGCGGCGCCGCAGGTCATGCCCGTGTTCGAGGCGAACCCCTATCTCAACGGGTTCATCCTGTTCGTCTTCGCCATCGGCGTGATCGCCTGTTTCTGGCAGGTCTTCCAACTCGTCGGCTCGGTCCGGTGGATCAAGGATTTCGCGGCGCAGCGGCCGGGCCACGAGATGACCAAGGCGCCGCAGCTGCTGGCGCCGCTGGCCACGCTGTTGCGCCAGCGCGGCAAGCGGATGCAGATCGCCTCGAGCTCGGCCCGCTCGATCCTGGATTCGGTGGCCCAGCGCATTGACGAGGCGCGCGAGATCACGCGCTACATCACCAACATGCTGATCTTCCTGGGCCTGCTGGGCACCTTCTACGGGCTGGCCACGACGGTGCCGGCTGTGGTCGACACGATCCGCAGCCTCGCACCCGAAGAGGGCGAGGGCGGTGTCGCGGTGTTCAACCGGCTGATGTCCGGGCTCGAGGACCAGCTGGGCGGCATGGGCGTGGCTTTTGCCTCGTCTCTGCTGGGGTTGGCAGGCTCGCTCGTCGTCGGGCTGCTGGAACTCTTCGCCGGGCACGGGCAGAACCGGTTCTACCGCGAACTCGAGGAATGGATGTCGACGATCACGCGGGTCGGCTTTTCGGCCGGCGACGGCGAGGGCAGCGTGGAACAGAACGTGCTGGCCGGCGTTGTCGATCACATGGGTGAGCAGATGGAATCGCTCCAGATGATGCTCACCCAGTCCGACGTCAGCCGCGCGATGGTGGACGAGAAACTGGGCGTGCTGGCGGACTCGGTCGAACGCCTGACGGAAAGGCTGGCGGGCGACGACCGGCTCAACGAGTCCCTGTCGCGGCTGGCCGAGGGGCAGGAGCAGATGATCGCCGAGTTGCGCCACCTCGAGCCGGGCACCACCGGCGAGGGGCTGGACCCCGAAAGCCGGATGCGCCTGCGCTCGATCGACGTGCAGATGCTGCGTATCCTCGAGGAAATCAGTGCCGGCCGGCAGGAGACGATGAGCGAACTGCGCACCGACATCGCCGCGCTCTCCAGCATTCTGACGCAAGCCCGGGAGCAACAGGCCCAGGGCGGCGCGCGATCCGCCCGGAAGGCACGGCCGCCGGCCCCCGAG
Organism: Roseovarius salinarum; assembly: GCF_002834145.1. Taxonomy (GTDB): domain Bacteria; phylum Pseudomonadota; class Alphaproteobacteria; order Rhodobacterales; family Rhodobacteraceae; genus Roseovarius; species Roseovarius salinarum. The sequence goes on from NZ_PHNT01000001.1 coordinate 428,058, forward strand.
AACAGGGAGGAAAGCTGACCGATGCCCCTGTCGCGGCGCACCGGGCAGCGGTTCCAGGCATCGATCTGGCCCGGCTTCGTGGACGCGATGACCGGCCTGCTGCTGGTGCTGATGTTCGTGCTCACGATTTTCATGGTCGTGCAGTTCGTCCAGAGCGAGACGATCAGCGGCCAGGAAACCGAGCTTGACGAGCTGTCCTCGGAGGTCGCCGCGCTGTCCCGCGCGCTGGGGCTGGAACAGGACCGGAACGCGGCGCTTCAGGATCGGGTGGGCGAGTTGCGCGCCACGCTGGGCGACGTGCGCGCCCGGGCCGAGGACCAGGCCGCGCGCATCGCCAGCCTGCAGGCCGAACGCAAGCAGCAAGAGGCGGCGCTGGACACCGCGCAACGGCGCATCGCCAGCTTCGAGGAACAGGTTGCCAGCCTGATCGCCCAGCGTGACACGGCGCGGGGTCAGGTCGCCGACCTCGAAGGCGAGCGCGAGGAGCTCCTGTCGCAGCAGGAGGCGCTGCGGACCACGCTGGCCAGCCTGCGCGACGAGATCGACGCCCGCCAGGAGGCCGCGCGGCTCAACGCGGCCCGGCGCGAGGCGTTGGAGGCCCTGGTCGCCGACCTGCGCACCGAGACCGAGGAACAGGACAAGTCGCTGGCGGCCCTGCGGGAAAACCTCGACGAGACCGAGGCCGAGCTGAGCGAGGCCGAACGGGCCCGCCTGACCGAGGCGGCGGCCGCGCAGGCGCTGCGCGAGCGTCTGGAGGATGCCGAGGCGGAGCTGACCGCGATGACGCTGGCGCTCGAGGAACAGCGCCGCCGCGCCGAGGAAACGCTGACCATGCTCGCCGCCGCGCGCGCCGCCCGGCAGGATCTCGACGAACGCCTGGCCGAGGCGCTGTTGGCGCAGCAGGAAACCGAGGCCGCGCTGGCGCGGACGCGCACGCAGCTCGAAAAGGCCGAAAGCGGTCAGGAGATCACCGCCTCGCAGCTCAGTTCGGTCGAGGCCGCGCTGGCCGAGGCGCTGGCCGAGCTGGATACCAAAACCGCACGGACGACAGAGCTGTCCGGTGAGCTGGAGGACAAACAGGCGACGCTCGAGGAAACGCGATCGCAGCTGGAAGCGGCGCGTGCGGACTTCGCCGCCGAGAAGGCCAGCCTCGAGGAGCGCCTTGCCACGCTGCAGGCGAACCTGGCCCAAGCACGGGCGGCGCGGGACGATCTTGGCGAAGAAAAGGCGACACTTCAGGATCGTCTGGCGGCGGTGGAGGCACAGCTGGCCGAAACGCGCGCCGCACGCAGCACGCTGAGCACGAAGAACGCCACCCTCGAGGACCGCTTGACCGCGCTGGAAGCGCAACTCGAGGAGGCGCAGCAGGCCCGCCAGGAGCTGACCGAGGAGAAGGCCACCGTCGAGGACCGGCTCGCGGCCGTGGAGGCCCGGCTTGCCGAGGAACAGCAAGCACGCGGAGCGCTGGGCGAGGAGAAGGCGACGCTGGAAGAACGGGTCGCGGCGCTGGAATCCCGCCTGTCCGAGGCGCAGGCCTCCGGCGCGGAACTGAGCAGGGAGAAGGCCAGCCTCGAGGACCGTCTTGCCGCCGCCGAGGCGCAGCTGGCCGAGGTCCGGCAGGCGCGCGGCACGCTCAGCGCGGAGAAGGCCACCCTGGAGGAACGGCTTGCCGCCGCCGAGGCGCAGCTTGCGCAGACGCGGGACGCGCGCGACAGCCTGAGCGCCGAGAAATCCGACCTCGAACAACGCCTTGCAACCGCCGAGGCGCAACTGGCCGCGCTGCGCGAGACGCGCGGCGATCTCAGCGAGGACAAGCAGAGCCTCGAGGAACGTCTTGCCGCCGCGCTTGCGGCCAAGGTTTCGGCCCAGAACGAAGCGGTCGAGAACGCGGATCTGATCGCCGATTTGAAGACCGAGATCGATTCGCTGCGCGATGAGCTTTCGGCGACCAAGTCGCGTCTGGCCAAGGCGCTGGCCGCGGCGGAGGAGTCGGACCTCGCCGCCGAGGAAGTCCGCGAGCGCCTCTCGGCCGCGCTGGCCGAGAAGCTGGCCGCCGAGGAGGAGGCCGAGAAGACCCTCGGCGAGGCCGAGCGCAAGGATGCGCTTCTGGCGCAGGCGCGCGAGCGGTTGGAGCGCCAGCAGGCGAAAACCGACCGCGCGCAGCTCGAGCAGGAGCTTCTCAACCGGCAGGTGGCGGCGCTGCGCGAACAGCTGCAGGAGCTTCAGGGCCTGCTGGACGAGGCCAAGGCGCGCGAGGCCGCCACCGAGGTGCAGTTGCAGTCTCTGGGGCAGGACCTGAACGCGGCGCTGGCGCGGGTGGCTGCCGAGGAGCGCAAGCGCCGGCAACTGGAGGAGGAAAAGCGCAAGCGGCTGGAGGCACAGAAGGAGAACCTCGAAAAGTACCGGTCGGAGTTCTTCGGGCGCCTGCGCGACATCCTGGGCAAGCAGGAGGGCGTGCGCATCGAGGGCGACCGCTTCGTGTTTTCCTCCGAGGTGCTGTTCGCCCCCGGCGAGGCGGAACTGTCGGACGACGGCAAGGCCGAGATCGCGCGGGTGGCCGAAACGCTGCGCAACGTCATTCCCGAGATTCCCGACGGCATCGACTGGGTGCTGCGCGTGGACGGGCACACCGACAACGTGAAGGTCAAGCCCGGCGCCGAGTTCGAGGACAACTGGGAACTCAGCCAGGCACGGGCGCTTTCGGTGGTGCGATACATGATCGACGATCTGGGCCTGCCGCCCGACCGGCTCGCGGCGACGGGCTTCGGCTCGCACCAGCCGATCGACACCGCTGACACGCCCGAGGCGCGCGCCCGGAACCGCCGCATCGAGATCAAGTTCACCGAGAAGTGACCGTGGTCAGCGGATCTCGATCGTCGTGGTCAGGGTGTCGATCACGCGCCCGGCGCGCTCGAGCGCCGCGCGCCCCTCGTAGCGCCCCGCAGGCCACCGGGGGGCGGTGAGGCGCCGGCCCGCGGCGCGGAAGAACTGCGCCTGGTCCTTTTCGAGGCGCGCGTCGTGGCGGATCACCTCGCCCTCGGGGCCTGTGATCGACAGCGCCATCACGTCGCCCTGTCGCCCGCCGAAGGCGAATCCCCAGATCACCAGCGCCCGGGCCCGTGCATCCAGTGCCCCGGCGGCCGCCGCGCCGGACTTGACGTCGGCATAGGCGGGCACGGTATCGGCGAAGCCCGCGTTTAGCATCGCGCCGGGGACATAGGGGGGTGCCGCCTGCCAGAGCGTGTCTTCCGGGTCTGCCGAACAGCCCATGCGGCCCTCCGGCACGAAGGGGTCGACGACCGCGCCGTCGCGGCGCACCGACAGGTGGACATGGGGAAACTGGGTGCGCCCGGAAAGCCCCACCCGGCCCAGCACCTCGCCGCGATCGACGGGCTGACCGGGGGTGGCGCGGACGCTGCCCTGCCGCAGGTGGCAGTACTGCGTTTCCCAGCCGCCGCCGTGGTCGATCACCACCCCGTTGCCGCAGTCGCGTCCGTCGACCTCGGCGGCGCGGTCCGCGGTGTAGGCGATATCGGGCATCCCGTCGCGCACGGCCTTGACCGTGCCGGGGGCGGCCGCCAGCACATCGACACCCCGTTGCATCGCCAGCTGCGAGGGCAGGCCGAAATCGGTCCCCTTGTGCCCGTCGTAGGTCAGGCCGTTACAGGCGAAATCCTTGGCGTCCGGGCCGGGCGCGTGATCGACGTATTGGCGGACATGACAAGACAGGCCATCGGGGCAGTCGACGGGCAGGGCAAGGGCAATGTCGCCGGCCGCGGCAGGCGCGGCCAGCAGGGCAAGCGCCGGGGCGAGGCCCCGGCGCAGCATCAGTCAGCGGTCAGGAGCGGCGGCTTCTTTCCCGACAGGCGCAGCCGGTCGGGGCCTTCGAGCTGAAGATCGATCTCGCCGTCCTTCACGCCCACATGCACGACGCCACCCTTGGCGAGCTTGCCGAAGAGGAGTTCCTCGGCCAGCGGCTTCTTGATGTGCTCCTGGATGATGCGGCCCAGCGGGCGGGCGCCCATCTTGTCGTCATAGCCCTTGTCGGCCAGCCATTCGGCGGCCTCGTCCGACAACTCGATGGTCACGTTGCGATCCATCAGCTGCGCCTCGAGCTGGAGAACGAACTTCTCGACGACCTGCAGGATGACCTCCTTGGGCAGCGGACCGAAGGAGATGACCGAGTCGAGGCGGTTGCGGAACTCGGGGCTGAACGTGCGTTCGATCGCGGCCGTATCCTCGCCCTCGCGGCGTTCCCGCCCGAAGCCGACGGCGGATTTCTCCTGCTCGGCCGCGCCGGCGTTCGAGGTCATGATCAGCACGACGTTGCGGAAGTCCACCGTGCGGCCGTTGTGGTCGGTGAGGCTGCCGTGGTCCATCACCTGAAGCAGGACGTTGTAGACGTCCGGGTGCGCCTTCTCGATCTCGTCGAGCAGCAGCACGCAGTGCGGGTGCTGGTCGACGCCGTCGGTCAGCAGGCCCCCCTGGTCGAAGCCGACATAGCCCGGCGGCGCGCCGATGAGGCGCGACACGGCGTGTTTCTCCATGTACTCGGACATGTCGAAGCGCAGAAGCTCGACGCCCAGGATCTCGGCCAGCTGGCGGGCGACCTCGGTCTTTCCGACGCCGGTGGGGCCGGCAAAGAGGTAGTTGCCGATCGGCTTCTCGGGCTCCCTCAGGCCGGCGCGCGCCAGCTTGATCGAGGACGACAGCGCCTCGATCGCCTTGTCCTGGCCGAAGACCACGCGCTTGAGCGACCCCTCGAGATCCTTGAGGACGGCCGCGTCGTCCTTCGACACGTTCTTGGGCGGGATGCGCGCCATCTTGGCGATGACCGCCTCGATCTCCTTGGTGCCGATCGACTTGCGCCGCTTCGACAGCGCCACGAGGTGCTGCGCCGCGCCGGCCTCGTCGATCACGTCGATCGCCTTGTCTGGCAGCTTGCGGTCGTTGATGTAGCGCGCCGAAAGTTCGACGGCCGTCTTGAGCGCGTCGTTGGTGTATTTCACCGCGTGGTGCGTTTCGAAATAGGGCTTCAGGCCCTTGAGGATCTTCGCCGCGTCCTCGACCGAAGGTTCGACAACGTCGATCTTCTGGAACCGGCGGCTGAGCGCACGATCCTTCTCGAAGTGCTGGCGGAACTCCTTGTAGGTCGTGGAGCCCATGCAGCGCAGCTTGCCACCCTGCAGGGCGGGCTTGAGCAGGTTGGAGGCGTCCATCGCCCCGCCCGACGTGGCACCCGCGCCGATGACGGTGTGGATCTCGTCGATGAACAGGACCGCGTCGGGATGCTCCTCGAGTTCGGAGATGACGGCCTTCAACCGTTCCTCGAAGTCGCCGCGGTAGCGCGTGCCGGCAAGCAGCGCGCCCATGTCGAGCGAGTAGATGGTCGTGTTGGACAGCACGTCGGGGGTGTTGCCGGCGACGATCTTGTGCGCCAGCCCCTCGGCGATGGCGGTCTTGCCGACGCCCGGGTCGCCCACCAGCAGCGGGTTGTTCTTGCGCCGGCGGCAAAGCACCTGGATACAGCGCTCCACCTCGGCGTCGCGGCCGATGAGCGGATCGACATCCCCGGTGCGCGCCTTGGCGTTGAGATCGACGCAGTACTTGGCCAGTGCGGATTCGCCGGCGTCCACGGTTTCACCCTCGCTTCGCGTGTTCTCGTCCTCCATGTCGTTGGCCCCGGTCACCGGGCGCGGTTCGCCATAGGCGGGATCTTTCGCCACGCCGTGGGCGATGAAGTTCACCGCGTCGTAACGGGTCATGTCCTGGTCCTGCAGGAAATAGGCGGCGTTCGATTCGCGCTCGGCGAAGATGGCCACCAGGACATTGGCGCCGGTCACCTCGGTGCGGCCGGAGGACTGCACATGGATCGCCGCGCGCTGGATGACCCGCTGGAAGGCTGCCGTCGGCACGGCTTCGGAGCCTTCCACCTCGGTCACGAGGTTGGAAAGTTCCTCGTCGATGAATTCCACCAGCGTGCCACGCAGTTCCTCGGTGTCGACGCTGCAGGCCTTCATGACCCGCGAAGCGTCGGGCTCATCAACGAGCGCGAGAAGCAGATGCTCCAGCGTCGCGAATTCGTGTTGGCGGGCGTTGGCCAGGGCCAGCGCCGCGTGGATTGCCTGTTCCAGCGTGTTCGAGAATGAAGGCACTGTGCGGTGCTCCTTCCTTTCTGGGCCGGACCGGGCCTTGGTCCGACTGTGGCCTCATGGTCTTAAAGTTTGGTCGATATCGGCCATGCTTCAAGGTTTTTTTGGTCGCGCCGTTTCACTTTTCCGCCTCCGGATCTTGTGCGGGCGGTGCGCCGCGGGCTCAGAAGGCGTCCTTGCGCCGGCGGATCTCGGCAAAGACGTCCACCGCGTCGGCGTCCGGCATGCCCAGCTGACGTTTCAGCGCAGGTTCGTCCGCGCGCAGAAAGGGATTCGTTGCCAACTCTTCCGACAGGGTGGAGGGAACCGTCGGACGATCCTGCGCGCGTGCGGTTTCGGTCGCGTCCAGACGGGATTTAAGCGCCGGATTCTCCGGATCAACCGTGATCGCGAATTTCGCGTTGTTGAGCGTGTACTCGTGGCCCGAACAGACCATCGTCTCGGGCGGCAGGGCGGCCAGTTTCGACAGGCTGTCCCACATCTGCCCGGCGGTGCCCTCGAACAGGCGGCCACATCCCAGTGCCATCAGGCTGTCGGCGGTGAAGACCACCGCGCTTTGCGGGAAGTGATAGGCGATGTGGCCCACGGTGTGGCCCGGCACGGAGATGACGTTGCCCGCCTCGTTGCCGATGTGCACCGCGTCGCCTTCGCGCACCGCCGTGTCCAGCGGCGGCAGCCGGTGGGCGTCGTCGGCCGCGCCGATCACGCGGGCCTGCGCTGCCGACAAGAGGGCTTCGAGCCCGGCCACGTGATCCCAGTGATGGTGGGTGATCAGGACGTGGCTCAGCGTCCAGCCCCGCTTGTCGAGCGCGGCGAGGATCGGGCCGGCTTCTGGGACATCGACGACAGCGGTTTCGCCCGTCTGAGCGTCATGCACGAGAAAGGCGTAGTTATCGCTCAGACAGGGGACCGTTTGTATTTCCAGTGCCATGGTATTTTCCCGATCGACCGTTATTCTTACCTTCAGATTGTCTGATGACGAGCCGCGCCGCAATGCATCTGGACGTGCAGGATCTGAGGAATTTCTATTACCGCAGCGCGCTGGGGCGCGCGGCGCAGAAGGTGATCCGCCGCGAGGTCCTCCGACTCTGGCCGGAGGCCAAGGGCCAGACCGTGGCCGGTTTCGGTTTCGCGGTGCCTTTCCTGCGCCCCTACCTGGCCGACTCGCGCAGGACGATCGCGCTGATGCCGGCGCCACAGGGCGTGATCGGCTGGCCGGCCGGGATGCCCAACATCTCGGTTCTGTGCGAGGAAACCGCGTGGCCGCTCGAGACCGGGCATGTCGACAAGCTTCTGGTGATCCACGGGCTGGAAACCAGTGAGCGGCCCGCGCCGCTTCTCGACGAATGCTGGCGGGTGCTCGGGCCGGGCGGGTCGGCCCTGTTCATCGTTCCCAACCGCGGCGGCCTGTGGTCGCGCAGCGACCGCACGCCGTTCGGTTTCGGCCGCCCCTATAGCCAGTCGCAGCTGGAAAACCAGCTCAAGGCCCATGCTTTCCTGCCCGAACGCCACACCACCACGCTGTTCCAGCCGCCGTTGAACCGGCGTTTCTGGCGCAAGACGGCCGGCATGTGGGAGCGCCTGGGAGGGCGCCTGTCGGTTATCGCGGCGGGCGGCGTTCTGATCGTCGAGGCCAGCAAGCGGGTGCACGCCCCCAGCGGTCCGGGCCTGCGCGAAACGGTGCGCCGGCCGCTCGAGGTGCTCAAGCCAAAGCCCGAGGCCAAGCCGGTATGAGTTGCCGGCGGATGCGGCAGCGCGGCATTCACGGGTGTCCGTGCTCTTTGGAATGTTAGCGTCAACAAACGTGCGTGGCGGGACATTTTCCGCCGCCGAAAAATCGCGCAATCGGTCGCATCCAGCATAAAGCATTGATAATGAACAAATTTATGGCTGGCGCCTTGAGTCATAGCAGCTTGCTAGGTCAGCATGGCTCTGCTACACCCCTGCCGAATTTCGGTGCTTTTGATAGTATCACTGGATGCAAACGCCCCCGGGGCCGGTCACGGCCGACGAAGACCGGGGCCAGAACTTCGGAAGGGTGGACGTGTCCGAGACAGCTTCGATTTCATCCGGCATCGCCGAGCGCTATGCCACAGCCATCTTCGAGCTCGCCAAGGAGCAGAAGGTTCTCGAACAGCTTGAATCCAATGTCACCGACCTCGCCGCCGCGCTCGACCAAAGCGCGGACCTGCGCGACCTGATCACGTCGCCGGTGATTTCGCGCGAGGACCAGGGCAAGGCGATCGCCGCCATCGGCAAGAAGATGGAACTGGCGCCGGTCCTGCTCAACGGGCTGGGCCTCATGGCGCAGAAGCGGCGTCTTTTCGTGCTGCCGCAGTTGCTGGGGCAGCTGCGCGCGATGATCGCCGAGGACAAGGGCGAAGTGGCGGCCGAGGTCACCAGTGCCAAGGCGCTGACCAAGGCGCAGTCGGAAAAGCTTTCCAAGGCGCTGAAGGCCCGCGTGGGCAAGGAAGTGAACGTGAATGCGACCGTCGATGAGGGGCTCATTGGCGGTCTTGTTGTCAAGGTGGGCTCGAAGATGATCGATACCTCGATCCGATCGAAGCTCAATTCCCTCCAGAATGCAATGAAAGAGGTCGGATAAATGGGTATCCAAGCTGCAGAGATTTCTGCGATCCTGAAGGACCAGATCAAGAACTTCGGCGAGGAGGCCGAGGTCGCCGAGGTGGGTCGCGTCCTCTCGGTGGGCGACGGGATCGCGCGCGTGCACGGTCTGGACAACGTCCAGGCCGGCGAGCTGGTGGAGTTCCCCGGCGGCATCATGGGAATGGCGCTGAACCTCGAGGCCGACAACGTGGGCATCGTGATCTTCGGCTCCGACCGCAACATCAAGGAAGGCGACACCGTCAAGCGGACCAACTCCATCGTCGACGTGCCGGTGGGTGACGAGCTGCTGGGCCGCGTCGTCGACGCGCTGGGCAACCCGATCGACGGCAAGGGGCCGATCAAGACCGAAAAGCGCGGCGTGGCCGACGTGAAGGCGCCGGGCATCATTCCGCGCAAGTCGGTGCACGAGCCGATGGCCACCGGCCTGAAATCCGTCGATGCCATGATCCCGATCGGCCGCGGCCAGCGCGAGCTGATCATCGGCGACCGCCAGACCGGCAAGACCGCGGTGGCGATGGACACGATCCTGAACCAGAAGGTCTACAACGAAGAGGCCGGCGACGACGAAAGCAAGAAGCTTTACTGCGTCTACATCGCCGTGGGCCAGAAGCGCTCGACCGTGGCGCAGCTGGTGAAGAAGCTCGAGGAAACCGGCGCGATCGACTACTCGATCGTCGTGGCCGCGACGGCCTCGGACCCCGCGCCGATGCAGTATCTCGCGCCCTACTCGGCCACGGCGATGGCCGAATTCTACCGCGACAATGGCCGCCATTCGCTGTGTGTCTATGACGACCTGTCGAAACAGGCCGTGGCCTACCGCCAGATGTCGCTGCTGCTGCGCCGCCCGCCGGGCCGCGAAGCCTTCCCGGGCGACGTTTTCTACCTGCACTCCCGCCTGCTGGAGCGGTCCGCGAAGATGAGCGACGATCACGGCGCAGGCTCGCTGACCGCGCTGCCGATCATCGAGACGCAGGCCGGTGACATCTCGGCCTTCATCCCGACCAACGTGATCTCGATCACCGACGGGCAGATCTTCCTGGAAACGGAACTGTTCTACCAGGGCATCCGCCCGGCCGTGAACACCGGCCTCTCGGTGAGCCGCGTGGGCTCCTCGGCCCAGACGGCGGCGATGAAATCGGTCGCCGGGCAGGTGAAGCTGGAACTCGCGCAGTATCGCGAGATGGCCGCATTCGCCCAGTTCGGCTCGGACCTCGATGCGGCGACGCAGAAGCTGCTGAACCGCGGCGAGCGCCTCATGGAACTGATGAAGCAGCCGCAGTATTCGCCGCTGACCAACGCCGAGATCGTCTGCGTGATCTACGCGGGCACCAACGGCTATCTCGACAACATCGAGACCAGCCAGGTCGGCCGGTTCGAACAGGGCCTGCTGCAGCACCTGCGCAGCAAGCACGCCGACATGCTCGACTGGATCACCAAGGAAGATCCGAAGATCAAGGGGGATGCCGAGGAGCGACTCAAGTCCGCCATCGAGGAATTCTCCACCGACTTCGCGTAAGGGGGACGAGGCGATGCCTTCTCTCAAGGATCTCAAGAACAGGATCGAGTCGGTCAAGTCGACCCGCAAGATCACGAAGGCGATGCAGATGGTCGCGGCCGCGAAACTGCGCCGTGCCCAGGAATCGGCCGAGATGGCGCGGCCCTACGCCGAGCGGTTCAATGCCGTGATGGCGCAGCTGGCCGCGTCGGTGGGCGATTCCGAGAACGCGCCGCCGCTGCTGCGCGGGACCGGGTCGGACAACGTTCACCTGCTGATCGTCATGACCGCGGAGCGCGGCCTCTGCGGCGGCTTCAACGCCAACATCGCGAAGCTCGCGAAGGCGGAGGCGTCCAAGCTGCTGGAGCAGGGCAAGACGGTCAAGATCCTCACCGTGGGCAAGAAGGGCCGCGAGGCGATGAAGCGCGACTTCAGCGATCACTTCATCGACCACGTTGACCTGTCCGAGGTGAAATACGTGGGCTATGCCGACGCCCAGTCGATCGCCAAGAACGTCCTCGATCGTTTCGACAACGGCGAATTCGACGTCGCGCAGATGTTCTACTCGCAGTTCAAGAACGTGATGACCCAGACGCCGACGGCCCAGCAGATCATTCCCGCGTCCTACGAAACCCCGGAGGGCGAGGAGGCGACGGCGACCGGCACGGTCTACGACTACGAACCGGACGAGGAGGCGATCCTTGCCGACCTGCTGCCGCGCGGCGTGGCGACGGCGATCTTCAGCGGGCTGCTCGAAAACGGCGCCGGCGAAATGGGGGCGCGGATGACCGCGATGGACAACGCCACCCGCAATGCCGGCGAAATGATCGACAAGCTGACGGTTCAGTACAACCGCTCGCGTCAGGCCGTCATCACCAACGAGCTCATCGAAATCATCTCGGGCGCCGAGGCGCTCTAACGAACCGGAGAGACGAAACATGGCTAACGCAAAAGGCAAAGTGACGCAGGTCATCGGCGCCGTGGTGGACGTCGAGTTCGACGATCACCTGCCCGAAATCCTGAACGCGCTCGAGACCGACAACCACGGCAAGCGCCTCGTGCTCGAGGTCGCCCAGCACCTCGGCGAATCCACCGTGCGCTGCATCGCGATGGACGCCACCGAGGGCTTGGTCCGCGGCCAGGAGGTGACCGACACCGACGGGCCGATCACCATGCCCGTGGGCGACGCGACGCTGGGGCGCATCCTCAACGTCGTGGGCGAGCCGGTGGACGAGGGCGCGCCGATCGAGGCCGCCGAGCGCCGCCCGATCCACCAGTCGGCCCCCGCCTTCGAGGACCAGTCGACCGAAACCGAGATCCTCGTGACCGGCATCAAGGTGATCGACCTGCTCGGCCCGTATTCGAAGGGCGGCAAGATCGGCCTGTTCGGCGGCGCCGGCGTCGGCAAGACCGTTCTCATCATGGAGCTGATCAACAACATCGCCAAGGTGCACTCGGGTTACTCGGTCTTCGCCGGCGTGGGCGAGCGCACCCGCGAGGGCAACGACCTCTACCACGAGATGATCGACTCCGGCGTCATCAACCCCGATGACGTCTCCAAGAGCCAGGTGGCGCTGTGCTACGGCCAGATGAACGAACCGCCGGGTGCGCGTGCCCGCGTCGCGCTCTCGGGCCTGACGCTGGCCGAACAGTTCCGCGACCAGTCGGGCACCGACGTTCTGTTCTTCGTCGACAACATCTTCCGCTTCACCCAGGCGGGCTCCGAGGTGTCGGCGCTTCTGGGGCGCATCCCCTCGGCGGTGGGTTACCAGCCGACACTGGCCACCGACATGGGCCAGCTGCAGGAGCGCATCACCTCGACGAAGTCGGGCTCGATCACCTCGGTGCAGGCCATCTACGTGCCCGCGGACGACCTGACCGACCCCGCGCCGGCCACGTCCTTTGCGCACCTCGACGCCACCACCGTGCTGTCGCGCCAGATCGCGGAGCTCGGCATCTACCCGGCCGTGGACCCGCTGGACTCGACCAGCCGGATCCTGGACCCCGGTGTCGTCGGCGAGGAGCACTACAAGGTCGCGCGCGACGTGCAGGAGGTTCTTCAGCGCTACAAGGCCCTGCAGGACATCATCGCCATTCTCGGCATGGACGAGCTCAGCGAAGAGGACAAGCTGACGGTCGCCCGCGCCCGGAAGATCCAGCGCTTCCTGTCGCAACCCTTCGACGTGGCGCAGGTCTTCACCGGCTTCCCGGGCAAGCAGGTGCCGCTCGAGGAAACGATCAAGTCGTTCAAGGCCGTCGTCGCGGGTGAATACGATCACCTGCCGGAGGGCGCGTTCTACATGGTCGGCGGTATCGAGGAAGCGGTCGAGAAGGCCGAAAAGATGGCCGCGGACGCGGCCTGAGGAGGGCCAGATGGCTGACAAGGTACAATTCGATCTGGTCTCGCCCGAGCGCCGCGTCGCCTCGGTCGAGGCGGACGCGATCCTCATCCCCGGGGCGGAGGGCGACATGACGGCGATGGCCGAGCACGCGCCCACCATCACCACGCTGCGGCCGGGTATCCTGAAGGTGACCGGCGGGGGCGAGGGCGACGAGGAGTACATCGTCACCGGAGGCTTCGCCGAGATCAACGGGAGCGCGATCACCGTCCTCGCGGAGCGGGCGATGCCGCGCGGCGACATGACCCGGGAGCATTTCCAGCAGATGGTCAAGGAAGCCGAGGACGTCCTCGCCAAGGCCAAGGAAACCCACGTCAACGAACCCGGCCCCGTGGACGACGCCGCCAAGCTTCTGTCCGACATGGTTGCCATGGGCGACGAGATCGGGCTCAGCGCCTACTGACACGCGCTGGTCGCAGGTCTTTGGGAACGCCCCCGGCCGGGACGGCCGGGGGCGTTTCTTTATCGCGCGCGTGTCATGGTTGCATTTGCCCGTTGCCGGAAACCCTCGCGCTGATAGACTCGGCCGAACATGAAACGTCTCGGGCCCCAAAGCATCGGCATCGACCAGGGCGATGATGTGTTGTTCTCGGATTTCGAGGACGGCGGGGAGATGTGGACGGGCGAAGGCCCGCGCGAACGCCGCCGCGCCGTGACGTTCTCGGAGCCCTTTCGCGATGTGCCTTCGGTCCACTGTGCGCTTTCGATGTGGGATATGCACTACGCGGTGAACGCGCGGGTCGACGTCGCCGCTGAAAATGTCACGACATCAGGCTTCGATGTCGTCTTCCGCACGTGGGGCGATACCCGTGTGGCGCGGGTCCGCATCAGTTGGCTGGCGATCGGCGTGGTTCCCAACCCCGAGGACTGGGAGGTCGACTGAAGGCGCCGTCCCGTGCCCGGCTGCCGGGGCGGTCCTTGCGTCGATGCCGCGCACCCTCGGATCAGCTGAGGAACTGGCCCTCGTAGACCGGTTCCAGCGTCGGCGTGTCGAACAGCGACGACACGCTGGTGCCGTTCCAGATGTTCAGGATCGCCTGGGCGAACACGGGCGCGGTGGGCAGGATCCGGATGTTGGATGCGCCCTTCACGGCCTCGGTCGGCGCGATGGTGTCGGTGATGACCAGGCTCTTCATGACCGAACCCGTGATCCGCTCCACCGCCGGGCCTGACAGCACCCCGTGGGTGATATAGGCGTGCACCTCGGCGGCGCCTTCGTCCATGAGCACCTGCGCGGCCTTGCACAGGGTTCCGGCCGTGTCACAGATATCATCGACGATCACGCACTTCTTGTCCGTGACATCGCCGATCACCGTCATTTCAGCGACTTCGCCGGCCTTTTCGCGGCGCTTGTCGACGATGGCCAGCGGCGCGTCGATCCGCTTGGCCAGTTCGCGCGCACGGGCGACCCCCCCGACATCCGGCGAAATGACCATGACGTCGTCCATCTCGGTCTTGAACTGGGTCATGATGTCGAGCGCGAAAATCGGCGCCGCATAGAGGTTGTCGACGGGGATGTCGAAGAAGCCTTGGATCTGCGCGGCGTGAAGATCCATCGTCAGCACGCGCTCGATGCCGGTGCCCACCAGCATGTTCGCCACCAGCTTGGCCGAGATCGGCGTGCGCGCACGCGACCGGCGGTCCTGCCGGGCATAGCCGAAATACGGGATCACCGCCGTGATCCGCTTGGCCGAGGAGCGGCGCAGCGCGTCGGCCATGATCAGCAATTCCATCAGGTTGTCGTTGGCGGGGTTCGACGTGGGCTGGATGATGAACATGTCCTCGCCGCGGACGTTCTCGTAGACCTCGACGAAGATCTCCTGGTCGTGGAAACGCTCGACGCGCGCATCGACCAGCCCGACACTGATGCCGCGGTGCATGCTCATCCGCCGGGCGACGGCGGTGGCGAGCGGCAGGTTGGCGTTGCCGGCAATGAGTTTGGGTTCAGGCGTGGCGGGCATGGCAGCGGGTTCCCGAAATGGCCGAAATGACAGATTCGTGACGTTGACACCGCTTAGCATGGGCGTACCGTCGGGCAAAGCTGTGCCGAAGGGGGAGAGCCGGAAAATGGCCCACATCGATTACTATTTCTCGACCCTTTCGCCATTTGCCTATCTCGCGGGCACCCGGCTGGAGGAGATCGCCGCGCACCACGGTGCATCGGTGACTTACAAGCCATTGGATATAATCGCACTTTTCGCGCGCACCGGTGGCACGCCGCCGGCCGAGCGGCACCCGGCGCGGCAGGCCTACCGCGCGCAGGAACTCGACCGTCTGCCGCGCAAGCTGGGGCTGCCGCTCAACCCGCAGCCGGCGCACTGGCCGACCAACCCGGCGCCGTCCTCCTATGCCGTCATCGCCGCGCAGGGCGCCGGCGGGGGCGACATGGGCGCCCTGGTGCACGGAATCCTGCGCGCCTGCTGGGCCGAGGAACGGGACATCGCAGAGGACGCGGTCGTGCGCGACTGCCTCGAACGGGCCGGCTTCGATCCCGGTCTGGCCGACAGCGGCCTTCTCAGCGGGGCGGAGACCTATTCGGCCAACCTCGAGGATGCAGTGGAGGCGGGGGCCTTCGGATCGCCGTTCTACGTGGTGGACGACGGGCAGAAATTCTGGGGCCAGGACCGGCTGGACGACCTCGACGCGCATCTGGCCGGCCGTCTCTGATCGCGGGCAAGCTGGCCAGGTCCAAGCGGCTTTCTTCGCGAGCAAGGTCGGCCGGGCGTGACGGGCGGCGGCTCAGCCGCGGGCGATCTCCACGAACCGGTCGATCTCGTCCTCGCCGATGGACCAGTCGCAAACCAGTCGCATTGCCAGGGGGTCGTCGGGGTCGCCCGTGTTCAGCGGCCCCTCGTGCAGGCCGTATGCGGCCCCGGCGGCATGGAGGCGCTGGTGGGCGGCCCTGGGAAGGCGTGCGAAGATCATGTTGGCCTGCGGCTCGGCCAGGAACGCCGCGTCCGGCACGCCGCGCAGTCCCTCGGCCAGCCGGGCCGCCTTTTCGTTGGCGGCCCGCGCCGAGCGCCGCCACAGGCCGCTGTCGAGATAGGCCAGCATCTGCGCGCCCAGGTAGCGATGCTTGGAAAACAGGTGTGCCCCGCGCTTGCGCCGCAACTCGAATTCCCACGCGGGGGCGGGATCGAAGAAGATCACCGCCTCCACGCCAAGGCAGCCGTTCTTGGTGCCCCCCACCGAGACGGCATCGATGCCGGCCTTCCACGTCATCTCGGCCGGCGTGCAGTCCAGGGCCTCAAGCGCGTTGGCGAAGCGGGCACCGTCCATGTAGACGGGTATTTCGTGCGCGGCCGCGATCCCCGTCAATGCCCGCAACTCGTCCAGCGCATAAACGCGCCCCATCTCGGTCACCTGCGTGAGCGCAACCGGCCCGCGCTGAGAGGCATGCACGTCGCCCGGCGGCCAGCCGGCGATCGCGCGGTCCAGCGCCTCGGGCGTCATCTTGTCGTCCGCGCCCGCGAGCGTGAGTTTCGCGCCGCCGGTGTAGAATTCCGGCGCCTGGCATTCGTCGGTGTGGATATGCGCCAGCGGCGTGCAGAAAACCGTCTGCCAGGGCTGAGCCAGCGTGGCCAGCGCCAGCGCATTCGCCGCCGTCCCGGTGGCCACCAGGTGGACGGCGGCCTCCGGGGCCTCGAATTCCGCGCGCAGGCGGTCGCAGGCGGCGCGGGTTGCATCGTCCCCGCCGTAGGGCAGGGCGAATCCGGCGTTCGCCTCGGCCAGCGCTTGCATGACCTCCGGGTGGGCGGGGCCGGCGTTGTCGGATTTCAGGTTCATGTGCCCGGTTCCTCGATCAGGTGGTGCTCCCAGTCGTCTTCGTCGACGGCGTGCTCGGGCACGGTTCCCCCGCGCACCGACACGCCCGCGGCGTGCACCGTTTCCGGGTCGCCGCTGACCAGCGGGTGCCAGTCGGGCAGGCCCTCGCCCTGCCAAAGCCGCTTGTAGGCGCAGGTGTCCGGCATCCAGTAGAGGTTGGCCTCCATGTTGCCCGGGTGCAGCACGATGCATTCGGGCACGTAGGTGTGGCGCGTCTCGTAGGCCGCACAGCGGCAGGTGGCATCGTCGAACAGACGGCAGGCGACGCGGGTCAGTGCCACCTCGCCGGTGTCCGCGTCTTCGAGCTTGTTCAGGCAGCACTTGCCGCAGCCGTCGCAGAGCGCTTCCCACTCGGCGCGGGTCATGCGCGACATCGGAACGGTTTCCCAGAACCGCGGCCGCAGGTCATCGCGATGCGTCGGGTCGCTCATGTCGCGTCCAGGATGCGGCGTGCGCGGGCGCAGTCGGCGTCCATCTGCGCGATGAAGGGGTCGAGACCGGAAAAGGTCTCTTCCGGGCGCAGGAATTCGACGAGACCCACCGAGATGTCGGTGCCGTAGATGTCGCCGGAGAAATCGAAGATGTGGGTTTCCAGGTTGGGCACCTCGCCGCCGAACATCGGTCGCACGCCCAGGCTGGCCGCCCCGTGGTAGTGCCCCGCGTGCGGCCCCGCGAGAACGTCCACCAGCACGGCATAGACGCCGAACTTCGGCGGATGCAGCCCCGCGATGGAGAGGTTCGCCGTGGGGTAGCCCAGTTCGCGGCCGCGCTGCTCACCGCCCATCACCACGCCGTCGATGCGGTGCCAGTGCCCCAGCATCGCGGCGGCGTCGCGTGGCCGGCCCTGTGACAGCGCCTGCCGGATCGCGGTCGATGAAACTTCGCCAGCCTCGGCGGACAGAAGCTCGGCGATCGTCACGCGGAACCCCATCTCGGCCCCGAAGGCTTCGAGGTCGGCCGCGCTGCCGGCACGGCCCTTGCCGAAGCAGAAATCCGCGCCCACGACGACGTGGGACAGCCCCAGCCCGCCTGCGATGACCTTGCGCGCGAATTCCTCGGGCGCGAGCGACGACAGCGCGGCGTTGAAATTGAGTTCGTAGAGCTTTTCCACGCCCAGCTTTTCGAGCCGGTGCGCGCGTGCCTCGCGCCCGGTCAGGCGGAACGGCGGGGCGTCGGGCGCGAAGAACTCGCGCGGGTGGGGCTCGAATGTCACCACGCCCAGCGGCGCGCCCGTTTCGCGCCCCTTTCGCCGCGCGATGTCGATCACCGACTGGTGGCCCAGGTGGACACCGTCGAAGTTGCCGATGGCCGCGCTCGCGCCGCGGTCGGCTTCGTCGATGTAGTCGTAGTCGCGGATGATGCGCATGCGCGTTGCGTAGCGCCCCCGACGGGGTGGTGCAAGCGCGATGCGCGCCTGTCCGCGTCAGCCCTGGCGTGGACCGCGCATCTCGCTGACGGCCAGCCGGATCTTGCGCCAGTTCTCGGCCTCGGCGGTGCGGCCGGCTTGGGCACATTGCTGCATCCGGTGGGCGGCTTCGGCCTCGGCCTTGCCGCCATGCGCCGACAAGAGGGCGCGGGCGTGTTCGGTTGTCTTGATCGCGTCCATGACCGTCCTCCCGAAGCGTCACGGCAGGCCGCCCGTGGCGGCCTGTAACCGTCAGATGCGCACCGCAAGGGTGTCTTTCAAGATGTTGCGCCGCGTGGCTGTTGGCGGTGGATCAGTCGAACTTGCGGCTGGGTGCCAGGACCGTGGCCTCGCCGGCGAGCACCTTCTTGCCCTCGACAGTGCAGCGGCAATCGAGCTGCACGCGCCGCTTGGCGTGGTCGATGCCGGTCACCTCGACCTCGGCCTCGACCATGTCGCCGGGACGCACCGGTCCGAGAAACTTGAGCGTCTGGCCCATGTAGACGGTGCCGTGGCCCGGCAGCTGTTCGCCGATCACGGCCGAGATCAGCCCGGCCGTCAGCATGCCGTGCGCGATACGCCCCTCGAAGATCGTTTCGCGGGCATAGTCGTCGTCCAGGTGCACCGGGTTCCGGTCGGTCGAGACCTCCGCGAACATCTCGATGTCGCGGTCGGTCACCACCTTCCTAAGATGGCGCGTCATGCCCATCTCGATGTCTTCGATGCAGATCGTGCCGCGCGGCATGTTGTCCAACATTCGACCCTCCATTCGGCCGGGGCGGGTAATTTTACGACCCCTTCCGGGCCCCATGTTGGAACTTTATTGCTTTGCACGCGCAGAAAATCAAGCCCTTTCTGCGTCAGCGCAGGTGGCCGATCGCATAGGTGGGCGTCATCATTTCGGCCGCAAGATAGGCGTCGAGCGCGTCCGGGTCCGGCTGGCGTGCCGTCCTCGTCTCCTGTGACGCCAGCCCGCCGGAGACGAAGAGCGAATCGATGTCCTCGCCCACCGCGCCCTTCACGTCCGTCTGGATGCCGTCGCCGATCGCCAGGATGGTGCCCGGATCGAGGTCGCCGCCCAGGTCGGCCAGCCGGCGCCGCGCGAGATCGTAGATCGGCGGATGCGGCTTGCCGAAATAAAGGCTCTCGCCGCCCATGTCGGTATAAAGCCGCGCCAGCGCGCCGGCGCACCACTCGCGGGTCGTGCCGCGATCGACCACGATGTCGGGATTGGCGCACAGCAGCCTGAGCCCCTTCTGCTTGGCGTAAAGGAACTGCGGGCGCAATGTCTCGAGATCGGCGGAGGGGTCGAACGGGCCGGTGCAGACGATCCCCTCGGCGTCCTCGAGCGCGACCAGTTCGATCTCTACGGGGTCCTCGATGACGCGCATCGGCTCGAAAAAGGGCTTGTCGCGCGGCTCGCCCACGAACCAGACCTTGCGGCCCACCGCGCCCGTCAGCATCGCGGCGCGGGCGGCATCCCCCGAGGTCGCGATGCTGTCCCAGGCATCTTCGGGCACCCCGAAACGCACGAGCTGCGTCTCGACCCCCGCCCGCGGGCGGGGCGAGTTCGTCAAAAGGATCACCCGGCCGCCCTCGGCCCGGTAGGCCCGGAGGGCCGCGACCGCCTCGGGCAGGGCGCGTTCGCCGTCATGCACGCATCCCCACAGGTCGACGAAGAGGGACTTGTAGCGCGAAGAGATGTCGGAAAGCGATTCGATGATGCGGGTCATGGGCCTGCCACCTGAAAAGACGAAAGCGGCCCCTCCTATGGCAGGGGGCACGGGGAAAGGCCACCGGCAACGCGGCCAATCCCGTCTTCATCTTGCCCCAAATACTCCGGGGGGTCGCCCGCAAGGGCGACCGGGGGCAGCGCCCCCGTCCTGCGCTGCCGTCCGCTCAGACGGCGAGGTTGGGGATGATCTGCTTCTTGCGGCTCATCACGCCCGGCAGCACGACGGTGTCGCCGGTCACCTCGGCGCCGAAGCTCTTCGCGGCAACGGTCCTGACGAGGTCGTTGGGCACCAGCAGCGTGGCTTCCTCGTTGAGGATGTCGACGACGAAGAACAGCACCTGGTCAACGCCGTCCTCTGAGGCGACCGTCTCCATGGCCTGCGTGAGCCCGGCCTTGCGATCCAGCACCACCGAGGGTGCCGTCGTCTCCAGTACGCTGACCCGGAACTTCCTGCCGCCCACCTCGTATTCCTTGCTGTCCATGCGCAGCAGCTCGGCGTCGGAAAACGCGCTGACATCGGACTTGGCGGCGAACATCTCGGCCGCGTAGTCGCCGATGTCGATGCCCAGGTCGGCGGCCAGCGCGGTCGCCACGGCGCGGTCATGGTCGGTGGTCGTGGGGCTGCGGAATTCCAGCGTGTCGCTGAGGATGCAGGTCAGCGCGGCGCCCTTGGCCCAGTCGGGCATCTTCGTCGCGTCCTCGCCCATCAGGTCGTGCATGATGGTGGCGGTGCAGGCCAGCGGGCGCACGGTGATGTCGATGGGCGCCTTGGTCTCCAGCCCGCCGGTCAGCTTGTGGTGGTCGATCACCGCCTTCACGTCGGCGCCGTTGATGTTGTCGGGCAATTCGGCGGGGTTGTTGGTGTCGACCACGACGCAGGGCTGGCCGTCGGCCACGTCGTCGATGATCCGCGGCTTGGGCAGGTTCCAGCGCTCGAGCATGAAAGCGGCCTCGGTGCTGGGTTCGCCCAGCAGGACGGCCTCCGCGTCGCCGCCTTTGACCTCGTTGAGGTACCAGGCCCAGAGAATGGGCGAGCCGGTGGAGTCCGTGTCGGGCGATTTGTGGCCGAAAACCAGTGTCGTCATGGGTGGCTGTCCTGTGCATGCGGGTTGCGTTCAATCCGCGCGCCTTATAGGGCCGCGTTGACGGCTTGTCACCCGGTTGCGCTGCATTGCGGCACAACGTCCGACACCGCCTTGCGCGGGCGCCCGGTCGGCGCGGTTGGCGGCCCCTTCGAAATTTGCCGGCAGCTTGTTGACAGTCGAGTTCGCACCTCCTAGCTATACGCCGTTATCACTCACCGGGGGTGAGTGATAACGGCCCGCGGAACGGGTCAACACAGGGAAACTTTGAGCAAGGAGCCTCAGAGATGGCATTCAAACCGCTGCATGACCGGGTGCTTGTGCGCCGCGTGGAAAGCGAAGAGACAACCGCAGGCGGACTGATCATCCCCGACAGCGCGAAGGAGAAGCCGCAGGAGGGCGAGATCATCGCCGTCGGCGACGGCGCCCGCGACGACGATGGCGATCGTATCGCGCCGGACGTCTCGGCCGGTGACCGTGTGCTCTTCGGCAAGTGGTCGGGCACCGAGATCACGCTCGACGGCGAAGAGCTGCTGATCATGAAGGAAAGCGACATCCTGGGCGTCATCGCCTGATCGTCGTTCCGACCAAGCCTATACGAACAATCAGTCAGGAGAGACAGCTATGGCTGCCAAGGACGTGAAATTCGAAACAGAGGCGCGCAACAGCATCATGCGCGGCGTCAACGTGCTGGCCGATTCGGTCCGCGTGACGCTCGGGCCGAAGGGCCGCAACGTGGTGCTCGACAAGAGCTTCGGCTCGCCGCGCATCACCAAGGACGGTGTCAGCGTCGCCAAGGAGATCGAACTAGAGGACAAGTTCGAGAACATGGGCGCGCAGATGGTCAAGGAAGTGGCCAACCGCACCAACGACGAGGCGGGTGACGGCACCACCACCGCCACCGTGCTGGCACAGGGCGTCGCCCGCGAGGGCATGAAGGCCGTGGCCGCCGGCATGAACCCGATGGATCTCAAGCGCGGCATCGACAAGGCCACCGCCCGTGTCGTCGAGGCCATCAAGGAAGCCTCGCGCGAGGTTTCGGGTTCGGAAGAGGTCGCGCAGGTCGGCACCGTGTCGGCCAACGGCGAAAGCGAGATCGGCCAGATGATCGCCGACGCCATGCAGAAGGTCGGCAACGACGGCGTCATCACCGTCGAGGAGAACAAGGGCACCGAGACCGAGACCGAGGTGGTCGAGGGCATGCAGTTCGACCGCGGTTACCTGTCGCCCTACTTCGTCACCAACTCCGACAAGATGATCGCCGAGCTCGACGACTGCCTGATCCTGCTGCACGAGAAGAAGCTCAGCTCGCTGCAGCCGATGGTTCCGCTGCTCGAGCAGGTCATCCAGAGCCAGAAGCCGCTGCTGATCATCGCCGAGGACGTCGAGGGCGAGGCGCTGGCCACGCTGGTGGTCAACAAGCTGCGCGGCGGCCTCAAGATCGCGGCCGTCAAGGCGCCCGGCTTCGGTGATCGCCGCAAGGCCATGCTGCAGGACATCGCGATCCTCACGGGCGGCCAGGTGATCTCGGAAGATCTCGGCATGAAGCTCGAGAGCGTCACGATGGACATGCTGGGCTCCGCCAAGAAGGTGTCGATCACCAAGGACGAGACCACCATCGTCGAAGGCAACGGCGACGGCTCCGAGATCGAGGCGCGTGTCAACCAGATCCGCCAGCAGATCGAGGACACGACCAGCGACTACGACCGCGAGAAGCTGCAGGAACGCGTGGCCAAGCTGGCCGGCGGCGTGGCCGTCATCCGCGTCGGCGGCATGACCGAGGTCGAGGTCAAGGAGCGCAAGGACCGCGTCGATGACGCGCTCAACGCCACCCGCGCCGCGGTGCAGGAAGGCATCGTCGTCGGCGGCGGCGTCGCACTCGTCCAGGCGGCCAAGAAGCTCGACGGCATGACCGGCGACAACATCGACCAGACCCGCGGCATCGAGATCGTGCGCCTGGCCCTCGAGGGGCCGCTGCGCCAGATCGCCGAGAACGCGGGCGTCGACGGGGCCGTCGTGGCCGGCAAGATCCGCGAAAGCGACGACCTCAAGTTCGGCTTCAACGCCCAGACCGAGGAATACGGCGACCTGTTCGCCGCGGGCGTCATCGACCCGGCCAAGGTCGTGCGCACCGCGCTCGAGGATGCCTCCTCGATCGCCGGTCTGCTGATCACCACCGAGGCCATGATCGCCGACAAGCCCGAGAAAGAGGGCGCCGGCGGTGGCGGCGGCGGCGGCATGCCCGACATGGGCGGCATGGGCGGCATGATGTAAGCCACCCGGTCCGGCGTCCGGATAGTCAAGAAAAGGGGCCGCCCGCGGGGTGGCCCCTTTTCATGTGTGCGGCCCGTATGGACACGCCGGCCGTGCCGTTGCAGTCTTGCACGACGAGGATCGCACTCGCGCGGAGGTGCCCGATGTCAGTTTTCGATACCCTTGTCGACAGAATCCGAAACGAGGCCGACGGGCCGGACCCGCAGGGAGCGGTGCGCGCCGTTCTGGCCGAAGCGCTGGAGCAGGCCGAGGTCCTGTGCGACGCAACTCCGGCGGATGGGCCGGACGAAATCAACCTGTTCGAGGATGGCGCGGTCTCGATCTGGCGGTCACGCTTCCAACCGGACGTGATCATGCCCGCCCATGAACACAAGGTGCCCGTGCTGATCGCCTGCTATTCCGGGGCCGAGACCAGTTTCGTCTATGATCGTGCAGGCGACGGGCTTCGGCAGACCGGTACCGTCACGGCCCGCGCGGGCGAGATCATGGATCTGCCCGGGGATGCCATCCACATGGTCACCGCCGAGGGCGATCGTCCGTCACAGGCGGTGCATGTCTATTTCGGCCCGCTCACCACTCTGGACCGGGCGCTCTTCGACCCCGACACCGGCGCGGCATTGCCCTTCACCATGGAGAATTTCGAGGCCTTGAAGCTGCCGCGTGCATGACGTGTTCGCCCGGCCCCGGTCACACGGGGCCGGCTCGGCTGTTCGCGCGGACGGGCCTCGGGGGATGCGCTGCACACGTTGCGCCCGCGCTTCTTCTTTGGGGCGGCGGGTCAGCGCACGATCGGCTCGAGCGGATCATAAACCGCCGCCTCGCCGAAGGCGGCGCGCGGCAGGCTGTCGGGCTTGACCCGCAGGTGCTGCATGCCTTCGCGCGTGACGAAGCGGCGGCGGGTAACGATGTTCTCGGGGTCGCGCCAGGCATCGTCCAGCGCCCCGCCCGTGATGGCGCAGCGGAAGAACACCTCGACCTGGTGGAAATCGCCGCCGGGGTCGTGGAACTCGTTCACGAGGCATGGCGCGCCCACCTCGACGGTCAGCCCGGTTTCCTCGTGCACCTCGCGGACCAGCGTCTCGCGCAACGAGGTGTGATGCGCAACACCCCCGCCGGGGCAGCACCAGAGGTCCGACTGCGCGCCCGGGTAGGCGTTGACCAGCAGCAGGCGGCCGTTCTCGACGATGACGGCCCGGGCGGCGAGGCGGATGCACATGGCGCGGCCTTTTCGGTGGGACAGGGCGAATCGACGCTTTTGTACCGGCGCGTTTGCCCCTATCTCAAGCGCCATGAAAGCCGCCCTCGCCATGATGTTCCTGCTGCTTGCCGTGCCGGCGCGGGCCGATTGCGTGGTGCTGCTGCACGGTCTGGCACGCACCGACACCTCGTTCCTCGTGATGGAGGAGGCGCTGAAGGCCGAAGGCTACTCCGTCTTCCGGCCCGAGTACCGCTCCACCGAGGCCCAGATCGGCCAGCTCGCCCGCGAAACGCTGCCCTATGCCGTCCGCGTCTGCGGCGACGCGAAGATCCATTTCGTCACGCACTCGATGGGCGGGATCCTGTTGCGCGTCTGGCTGGCCGAGAACCGCCCCGAGCGGATGGGCCGCGTCGTCATGCTGGCGCCGCCCAACCACGGCTCCGAGGTCGTGGACACGCTCGGCGGCCTCGAAGCGTTCGAGTGGATCGGCGGCCCCGCGGGCCGGCAGCTGCGAACCGGTCCGGACGGGCTGCCCGAAAGCCTGCCGCCGGTGGATTTCCCGCTTGGCGTGATCGCGGGCACGCGGTCGCTCAATCCCTATTTCTCCACTTTGATCGAGGGCCCCGATGACGGCAAGGTCTCGGTCCGGTCGACCCGGGTCGAGGGTATGGCCGATCACATCGCGCTGCCCGTCAGCCATACCTTCATGATGAACAACCCGATGGTCATCGCGCAGGTGCGTCATTTCCTGCGCGAAGGCACCTTCGACCACGACATGAAGATCGGAGACCTTTTCGGCGTGGAGGCGGAATGATCCTGCCGCCCCTGCGGTTGACCGGAGCGCGCGTGCTGACCCCCGAGGGCTGGGCCGAGACACCGCTGACCCTGTCGGGCGGCCAAGTCGTGCACCACGACCCGGGCGCGCGCGACGTCGACCTGACGGGTTGCCTTGTTCTGCCGGGGATCGTGGACGCGCACGGCGACGGTTTCGAACGTCACCTCGCGCCGCGACGTGGGGCGATGAAGGACCTTGACGACGGGATGATCGCCGCCGGGGCCGAGTTGGCCGCCAACGGCATCACCACCGCCGTGCTGGCGCAGTTCTACAGCTGGGAGGGCGGCATGCGCGGCCCCGAGTTCGCGGCGCGGGTGCTGTCGGCGGTGGACGCCGTGCGCGGCGAGATCGCGACCGATCTGCGCATGCAGCTTCGGCTGGAAACGCACATGCTGGACGACTTCGCGGCGTTCGAGGCGCTGCGCGCGAAACACGACGTGGGCTACGTGGTGTTCAACGACCACCTGCCGCACGACAAGCTGGCCGCGGGCAAGCGACCGCCGCGCCTGACCGGTCAGGCGCTGAAAAGCGGGCGCAATCCCGACCGGCACCACGAGATCATGCAGGCGCTGCACGCGCGGTCCGCGGCGGTGCCCGCGGCGCTGGACGCACTCGCCGCGCGGCTGGCCGCGCAGGGCGTGCGGATGGGCAGCCACGACGACCGCACCGCCGCGGACCGGGCGGCATGGCGCGCGCGCGGCGTGGCGGTGGCGGAGTTTCCCGAAACGCTCGAGGCGGCAGAGGCCGCCCGCGACGCGGGCGAGGCGGTGGTGCTGGGCGCGCCCAACGTGGTGCGCGGCGGGTCGCACAACGGCAACGCCAGCGCGATCGACCTGATCGCGACCGGCTGCTGTGACGCGCTGGCCTCGGACTACCACTACCCGTCGCTGCGCCGCGCGGCATTCATGCTGGCCGACTGCGGGCTGGATGATCTGGCCGGGGCATGGGCGCGCGTCTCGTCGGGCCCGGCGCGGGTTCTGGGACTGGACGATCGCGGCACGCTGGCGCCGGGGATGCGCGCCGACCTCGTCGTGCTGGACGCCGCGACGCGCCGGATCGGCGTGACGATCGCGGGCGGGCGCGCGGGTTGCATGGCCGGCGGCGTGGCGGCGCGGTTCCTGGGGTGACGTCGGCGTTTCTTTCGCCGCGGCGCGGGCTCAGTCGCGAACGATCCGGTTGACGTGGCCCATCTTGCGGCCCGGCTTGACCTCGGCCTTTCCGTAAAGGTGCAGCGCGGTGTCAGGCTCGCCCGCCAGGTCGTGGACGCGGCGGATATCCTCGCCGATCAGGTTCTCCATCGTCACGTCGGCGAAGCGGTGCCCGTTGCCAAGCGGCCAGCCCGCGATCGCGCGGACGTGCTGTTCGAACTGGTCCACGGTGCAGCCCTGCTGCGTCCAGTGCCCCGAGTTGTGCACCCGGGGTGCGATCTCGTTCACGATCAGTGCCTTGTCCGTCACGAAGAGTTCGACCCCCATGACGCCGACGTAGTCGAGCTTGTTCAGGATATTGGCGGCCAGCAGGACCGCGTCGGTGCGCTGGGCGGTGCTCAGCCGTGCCGGCACCGCGGTGCGCCGCAGGATGCCGTCCTCGTGCAGGTTCTCGCCGGGGTCGAAGCAGGCGACCTCGCCGTTCATGCTGCGCGCCGCGATGACCGAGACCTCGTGGCTGAAATCGACCACGCCTTCGAGGATCGCGGGTGCCCCGTCCATCTGGTCCAGCGCGGCCTCGGCCTGGTCGGAGGAGTCGATGCGCACCTGCCCCTTGCCGTCGTAGCCGAAGCGGCGGGTCTTGAGGATCGCGGGCAGGCCGATTTCCGACAGCGCTTCGGCCATGTCGACGGCATCGTCGATCGCGGCAAACGGGGCCGTATGGAGCCCGAGGTCGGCGAGAAACGCCTTTTCCATCAGCCTGTCCTGGCTGATGCGCAGCGCGTTGCGTCCCGGGCGGACCGGGCGCAGGTGTTCCAGCGTGTCCAGCGCCTGCGTGGGGATGTTCTCGAACTCGAAGGTGATCGCGTCGACCGCCTCGGCAAAGGCGGTCAGCGCGTCGGTGTCCTCGTAGGCGGCGGTGGTCACGGCATGGGCCACGTCACCCGCCGGCGGGTCTGCCGCGGGGTCGAAGACGTGGCTGCGCATGCCCAGCCGCGCGGCCGCGACCGACAGCATGCGGCCCAGCTGGCCACCGCCGAGGATGCCAATTGTTGCGCCCTGGTGAAGGTATTCAGTCATCGGTGGGCTCTTGGGGTATCGAATCGGAAAGCGCGGCGCGCCAGGCATCCAGTCGCCCGGCCAGCGCCGCATCGGTATTGGCAAGGATCGCCGCCGCCATCAGCCCGGCATTGGCGGCGCCGGCCGCGCCGATGGCCATGGTGGCCACCGGGTAGCCGCGCGGCATCTGGACGATGGAATACAGGCTGTCCACGCCGGAAAGCGCGCGCGTCTGAACCGGCACGCCGATCACCGGCACCCGCGTCTTGGAGGCCATCATGCCCGGCAGGTGCGCCGCGCCCCCGGCCCCCGCGATGATCGCCTGCAGGCCGCGGTCGACGGCGCTGCGCCCGTAGTCCCACAGCCGGTCGGGGGTGCGGTGCGCCGACACGATTCGCGCCTCATGGGGCACGCCGAGATCGTCGAGGATGCCCGCCGCCTCCTTCATGGTGGGCCAGTCCGATTGGCTGCCCATTATGATGCCGACCTTTGCCTGTGTCATGGCCCGCCCCTCCGGCTTGAGGGGCGCA
This sequence comes from Roseovarius salinarum, assembly GCF_002834145.1. Lineage (GTDB taxonomy): Bacteria > Pseudomonadota > Alphaproteobacteria > Rhodobacterales > Rhodobacteraceae > Roseovarius > Roseovarius salinarum. The sequence continues at coordinate 455,823 of NZ_PHNT01000001.1, forward strand.
CTATACCCATGTTCGGAGCCGACGCAATGCGACCCGGCGGGGCGGGCGCATGCCTTACGAACACCGAGGCGCGACGCCCGGCAGCGAGAGGCTGTCGCGGGCATCGTCGTGGCAGGGTGCGCCTAAGCGATGATGTCGGGGTAAAGGCGATCCTCGATCATCGCGATCATGTCCTTCAGGCGCAGCTTCTGCTGCTTGAGGCGGCGCAGCGTCAGGGGGTCGCGCGCGCCCTTCTCCTCGAGCGCCTCGATGGCCTCGTGCAGGTCGTGATGCTGGCGCCGGAACTCCTCGAGTTCCACGCGCAGCACCTCGTCCGACTTCATCGAAAGATCCTGGAACGCGTTCATGCCACCGGCTTTCCCGCCATGAGATGCACAGCATACCCTATCGCGCCGGTTTGGCAAAGCCCTTGCGCGGCACGGCCCCAGCGCCCATATTTTCAATTGACGGGTCGCCGCAACGGGGCCCGGAGGAAAATGGACTGTCGCTTTGCAACAAGGACGTGTCGATGACAAAACTCGCCATGGGCGCCCGCCCCTACATGTTGGGGTTCGAAGAGCTGGAACGCATGCTTGAACGCAGCGCGAAATCCGGCAACGACGGCTATCCGCCGTTCAACATCGAACAGACGTCGGAAAATTCCTACCGGATCACGCTGGCGGTTGCCGGGTTCTCGAAGGACGACCTTTCGATCACGGTCGAGGATCGCCAACTGGTGATCCGGGGCCGCCAGGCCGACGATGACACGGAGCGCGTGTATCTTCACCGCGGCATCGCGGCGCGCCAGTTCCAGCGGTCCTTCGTGCTGGCCGATGGCGTCGAAGTGGGTGAGGCGCTCATGGAAAACGGTCTGCTGCACGTGGATCTCACGCGGGCACAGCCCGAGTCCGTGGTGCAGACCATCAAGATCAACAAGGGGTAAGCCAGGATGGATACCAAGTATGATTTCGGCGCCGAAGAGGGCCGCAAGATCGTTTATGTCCGGCCCGTTGACGTGGCCGACCTTCCCGAGGAGCTGCAGGAGCAGGCCGGCGGGATGGAAACGCTCTATGCGCTGCACGATTCCGAGGGCGAACGCCTCGCGCTGGTGCGCGACCGTGCGCTGGCCTTCGTGGTCGCCCGGCAGAACGATCTCGATCCCGTGACCGTGCACTGAGCTTTCCCGCACGGGGTGGGGTCTGCTTTCCACGGGTACCGGGAAGGCCGCGGGATGACGCCGCGCACCCTGCCGGTGCGCGGCCTTCGTGCCGGGGCGTCGTGCGACCGATCACGGGCCCGTCGCGGACCGGGCGCGCGGCCGGCTTGCCCCCCATGCCGTTCGCGTCTATCAGGCGGCAAACTCCGCCGGAGCACGGTCCATGTCCCATCCCGCCATCGCCATTCTGCCGGCCGGCAGCAAGCCCAGGCTGCGTCCCGGGCAACTCGGGCTGGACAGGCTGTGGTGGCCGATGGGCCAGCCCGGGGGATTGCAGGGCGGACGGTTGCGCGATCTCGGCCCGGACGACCACCTGATCGTCTTCCTGCGCGACGCGCTGCAGCACCCGCGCGGTTTCGGCACGCCCGCGAAGGTCTCTGTCATCCTCGCAGAGCCTCGCGCCATTCACGGTCACCTGATGCAACGCCTGCACCGGGGGGCGGGCCGGTTCCACCGTATCCTCACCTACGATCCGGCAGTGCTGCACGCGCTGTCCAATGCCGTGTTCTTCCCCCTCGGCATGACGTGGGTGCCCGACTGGCGCAGCCGGGACACCGCGAAGACCCGGTCGTGCTCGCTCATCGCCTCGGCGAAGCGGTCGCAGGAAGGCCATCGGCTGCGCCATGAAATCGCCGCGCGCGTGCAGTCGCAGGGGCTGGACGTGGACCTGCTGGGGCTGGGGTATTCCCCGTTCAAGGACAAGGCCGACGGGCTGGCGCCCTACCGGTATTCCATCGTGATCGAGAACGTGCGCGAGGCGAACTATTTCTCCGAGAAACTGATCGATTCGTTGCTGCTGCAGACGGTGCCGATCTACTGGGGCTGCCCCAACATCGGGGATTTCATCGACGAGTCCGCGATGATCGTTTGCAACAGCGCGCGCGACATCATGCAGGCTGTCGCGGCCGCCTCGCCCGGGGATTACGCCGCGCGCCTGCCAGCCCTGCGGGCCGCGCACGGGCAGGCCGAGCACTGGGCCGACTGGCAGACACGCGCTGCACGATCCGTTCTCGATGAAACTCCCGTGCCGGCGCCTCAGGCCATGGGCGGCCAGATCCCGTAGCGCCCGTGAAGAAGCGCGGCGCAGGCGAGGTTGGCCTCGGCCCGCACTTGCCCTCCGATCCTGCTGTCCTGCAGTGCCAGGCCGTCGTCGAAGGCCAGTTGCATGCCGGCTGCGGCGTGCGGGACGTGGCGAATCCTCACGCCCCGCCGCGCCAGCTGCCCCGAAAGCCAGATGTCGTCCACCGGCCAGGCCGGGGCGGGCGGGTCGAGGTCCGGTGACGCGAACCACGCCGGGTCCACGGCCACGCCGGCGAACCCCTGCGCGATGTCCACGGTGTCCGCCGGCGCGGGCGGCGTGTGGCGCTTGAGGCGCGCGACGGAAAACCCCGACCCGGCTGCCGCTGCGTGCGGGCCCGTCGCCGCCAGCAGGCGGGCGGCCCAGTGTTTCGGCATGATCCAGTCGTCGTCGCAGTAGATCAGGCGCATGGCCTGCCCGCCAAGGTGCCGCGCCGCCACCAGGGCCTTGGTGGCCGGCCCGTGGTCGGTTTCGCAGCGCAGCACGGTGACCCCGGCGGGCAGCGCGGGCGGCATCACCGGTCCGGCGAACCGGCGGTAGCGCCGCGGCAGGCAAAGGTACACCGCGGCCGGGGCCGGGCGCTGCGCCAGAAGGCTTTCGAGCACCGGCCCGAGGCGCGGGAACCGCGGCGGTATCGAGGTCAGCGAGATCGCGTACATCGCGGCCCCATCCGAACGTGAAACGGGCCGCCCCGACAAGAGGCGGCCCGCGCGAATTGCCTTGTGGCCTTCAAGTCTGGCCGGTCAGCCGGCGATCAGGCCCATCTGCTCGAGCTTCAGGATCACCTGGTGGGCGCAGTTGTCCACGTCCACGCCTTCGGTGTCCACGCGCAGTTCGGGGTGCTCGGGCACGTCGTAGGGGTCCGAGATGCCGGTGAATTCCTTGATCTTGCCCTCGCGCGCGAGCTTGTAGAGCCCCTTGCGGTCGCGGCGCTCGCATTCCTCGAGGCTGGTGGCGACATGCACCTCGACGAAGGCGCCGTACTGTTCGATCTCCTCGCGCACGGCCCGGCGCGTCGTTGCGTAGGGCGCGATCGGCGCGCAGATCGCGATGCCGCCGTTCTTGGTGATCTCGGACGCGACATAACCGATCCGGCGGATGTTCAGGTCGCGGTGCTCCTTCGAGAAACCCAGCTCGGAGCTGAGGTTCTTGCGCACGATGTCGCCGTCGAGCAGCGTCACCGGCCGCCCGCCCATTTCCATCAGCTTGACCATGAGCGCGTTCGCGATCGTCGACTTGCCCGAGCCGGAGAAGCCCGTGAAGAACACGGTGAAGCCCTGTTCGGCGCGCGGCGGCTTGGTCTTGCGCAGCTCGGCCACGACCTCGGGGAAGGAAAACCAGTCGGGGATTTCCAGCCCTTCGGCTAGGCGGCGGCGCAGTTCCGTGCCCGAGATGTTCAGAACCGTCACGCCCTCCTCGATCTCGTCGGCGGGCTCGTATTGCGCGCGTTCCTGCACGTAGACCATGTGCTTGAAGTCGACCATCTCGATGCCGATCTCGTCCTGGTGCGTCCGGAACAGATCCTGGGCGTCGTAGGGGCCGTAGAAATCCTCGCCCTGGCTGTTCTTGCCGGGGCCGGCGTGATCGCGGCCCACGATGAAATGCGTGCAGCCGTGGTTGCGCCGTATCAGCCCGTGCCAGACGGCCTCGCGCGGGCCGGCCATGCGCATGGCGAGGTTCAGCAGCGACATCGTCGTGGTCGAGCCGGGGTACTTGTCCAGCACCGCCTCGTAGCAGCGCACGCGCGTGAAATGGTCCACGTCGCCGGGCTTGGTCATGCCCACGACCGGGTGGATCAGCAGGTTGGCCTCGGCCTCCTTGGCGGCGCGGAACGTCAGTTCCTGGTGGGCGCGGTGCAGCGGGTTGCGGGTCTGGAACGCCACCACCTTGCGCCAGCCCAGCTTGCGGAAATAGGCGCGCAGTTCGTTGGGCGTGTCGCGGCGACCGCGGAAATCGTAGTGCACGGGCGGCTGGATGCCGGTCACCGGGCCGCCGAGGTACACGGTGCCGGCCGTGTTGTGCAGGTAGTTGACCGCCGGGTGCGCGCTGTCGTCGCCGCCGAACACCTTCTCGGCCTCGCGCGACTTGTCGGGCGTCCAGCGGTCGGTGACCGTCATGGTGGCCAGGATCACGCCCTCCTGGTCGCGCAGTGCGATGTCCTGTCCGGCCTCGATGCCCTCGGCGAAATCCTCCGAGACGTCCAGCGTGATCGGCATGGGCCACAGCGTGCCGTCGGCCAGGCGCATGCTGTCGACCACGCTGTCGTAATCGGCCTCGCCAAGGAAACCCTTGAGCGGGCTGAACCCGCCGTTCATCAGCAGTTCGAGGTCGCAGATCTGCCGGGGCGTCAGGTCCCAGCTTGTCAGGTCCGCCGCCTCGGCCTTGAGTTTCTGCGCGCTTTCGTAGGAGACGTAGAGTTCGGGGATCGGGGTCAGATTGGAGTACGACATCGGAATTCTCGTTTGCAATGATTGCCCGCACCGGAAAGGACCACCGCCGCGGTTGTCGGGGGCGCGCATAGACCCGCTTCGAGTGGTGTTCAAGCCGAACCGGCAGGAAAACGCGAAATAGAGACCGAATTGCCGCGCTGCCGCGATCGGCCGGAACATCCTCCACCGAACATGGCTGTGCCAAAGTTTCGCATTTGCAGAAAAAGCGCCGGCGCGAAACGCCGTTCTTGATCCGGATCAATGCCCGCCGGGTGCACGAATCTAGAATGGTTCAAGGCGCGCGAACATGACATTTGTCAATGGAGGCCAAGAAATGTCACTTACCCGGATTCTCGCACTCGGCACCGCGTCGGCCCTTGTCATGGGGTCGGCCGCTGCGGCGTCCGAGTTGCGCGAACAGGCACTCTCGATGTTCGACCCGCTGCCCTCGACGGTGCCGGCGGTCGAGGACAACGAGATCACGCCCGAAAAGATCGACCTCGGCAAGGCGCTGTTCTTCGATCCGCGCATGTCCGCCTCGGGCGTGTTCTCGTGCAACTCCTGCCACAACCTCGCCACCGGCGGCGATGACAACATGCCCACCTCGATCGGCCACGGCTGGCAGAAGGGGCCGCGCAACTCGCCCACGGTGCTCAACGCCGTGTTCAACGATGCGCAGTTCTGGGACGGCCGCGCGGAGGACCTCAAGGCGCAGGCCAAGGGTCCGGTTCAGGCCGGTGTCGAGATGGCCAACACCCCCGAGAACGTCATCAAGACGCTGACCTCTATGCCGCAGTACGTCGACTGGTTCGAGGCGTCCTTCCCCGACGAGGAAGAGCCCGTCACCTTCGACAACTTCGCCAAGGCGATCGAGGCCTACGAGGCCACGCTGATCACGCCCGCGCCCTTCGATGCCTACCTCAACGGCAACGACAACGCGCTGACCGCCGACCAGAAGGAGGGGCTGGCGCTGTTCATGGACAAGGGCTGCGCCTCCTGCCACAACGGCGTCAACCTCGGCGGCAACGGCTACTATCCGTTCGGCCTGATCGAGAAGCCGGGCGCCGACGTGCTCCCCGAGGATGACCGCGGCCGCTTCCAGGTGACCAAGACGGCCGACGATTCCTATGTCTTCCGCGCCTCGCCGCTGCGCAACATCGACCAGACGGCGCCCTATTTCCACTCCGGCAAGGTCTGGGATCTGGAAACCGCGGTCGCGATCATGGGCACGGCGCAGCTGGGCATGGAACTGCAGGAGGACGAGGTGGAGAAGATCACGGCCTTCCTCGGCTCGCTGACCGGCGAGATGCCCGAGGTCGTCTACCCGGTCCTGCCGGCGGAGACACTGGAAACACCGCGTCCGACCGGCGAAGTCGAACGCTGAGCCACCTTCCGGGACGAACGCAAGGATCAGGGGCGCGGGCAACGGCCCGCGCCTTTTTTCCCGTCGTCGCGTGCGCGCCGCGCCCGCGTTCATCTTGCCCGAAATACTCCGGGGGAGTCGCCCGAAGGGCGACGGGGGCAGAGCCCCCTTTGCCGGGCGGTCAACCGGCCGCTTCGGCCAGTTCGGTGCCTTCGTCTTCCAGCTCGGCCAGGAACTTCTCGGCGTCGAGCGCCGCCATGCAGCCCATGCCCGCGCTGGTCACGGCCTGGCGATAGACGTGATCCGTCAGGTCACCGGCGGCGAAGATCCCGGGGATCGAGGTGCGCGTGCTGCCCGGCTCCACCTTGACGTAGTCGCCGTGGTGCATCTCGACCTTGCCCTTGACCAGCTCGCTGGCCGGCGCGTGGCCAATGGCGATGAACACGCCCTTGCAGGGGATCTCGCCGACCTCGCCGGTCTGGTTGTTGCGCACCTTCACGCCGGTCACGCCCTTGGGGTTGTCCTCGCCCAGGACTTCCTCCAGTTCGTGGAACCACAGCGTTTCCACCTTGGGGTGCTTGAACAGGCGCCTCTGCAGGATCTGTTCGGCGCGCAGTTCGTCGCGCCTGTGGATCAGCGTGACCTTGGAGGCGAAATTCGTCAGGAACAGCGCCTCTTCGACCGCGGTGTTGCCGCCGCCCACCACGACGATCTCCTCGCCGCGGTAGAAGAAGCCGTCGCAGGTCGCGCAGGCGGAAACGCCGAAGCCCTTGAACTTCTCCTCGGACTCCAGCCCCAGCCACTTGGCCCGCGCGCCGGTCGCCAGGATCACCGCGTCGGCGGTGAAGGTGGTGCCGCTGTCGGCCCTGGCCACGAAGGGTCGGCTGTCGGTGTCCAGCTCGGTGATGATGTCGGTGACCACGTCGCAGCCGACGGCCTTGGCATGTGCTTCCATGCGCAGCATCAGGTCGGGGCCCTGTACCTCGGTGTCGCCGGGCCAGTTCTCGACCTCGGTCGTCGTCGTCAGCTGGCCGCCGGGTTCCAGGCCCTGCACCAGCACCGGGTCGAGCATCGCGCGGGCCGCGTAGACGCCCGCGGTATAGCCGGCCGGACCGGAGCCGACGATGAGGCATTTGGTGTGACGGGGCTTGGACATCTGTGCACCTTTCGGCAAGTTTGCATCGCTCGGTCGCCAGATATAGAGGTGCCGGGGCGGGGATGAAACCCCGGCGGTCGCGTCGGAACGACCGATGCCGCCGGCCCGGTTTGCAGAAACGATCTTGCGTCGGGGTGAAACAATATTGCGCGGCCCGGCGTGCGTGATATAACAATCGCGATTTCACCCGGAGGGCAGCGCATGCCGGCAACCCGACTGGACCCGATCGACCGCAAGATACTCGCCGAGCTTCAGGCCGACGGGCGCATGACCAACGTGGAACTCGCCCGCCGCGTGGGCATCTCGGCGCCGCCGTGCCTGCGCCGGGTGCGCACGCTCGAGGAGGCGGGCTTCATCCGCGGGTACCACGCCGACGTCGACCCGCGCGAGCTGGGCTTCGAGGTGCAGGTCTTCGCCATGGTCGGCCTGCAGAGCCAGGCCGAGGCCGACCTGTCGGCCTTCGAGGAACGCTGCCGCAACTGGCCGCTCGTGCGCGAATGCCACATGCTCAACGGCGAGGTGGATTTCATCCTCAAGTGTATCGCGCCCGACCTGTCGACCTTCCAGCAGTTCCTCACCAGCGAACTCACCGCGGCCGAGAACGTGGGCAGCGTCAAGACATCGCTTGTGATCCGCGGTGCGAAGGACGAGCCGGGCGTGCCCTTCGACGTGCTCGAGGCGCGGCTGGGCCAGACCGCCTGACGGCGCCGTCAGGCCGGGGTCAGGCGGCGTCGGGCATGCGCAGCGGAAGGCGGGGGTGCGCCGTCGGCCCGAAATCCGCCGGCTGTTCGGCATGGGCGAACATCGACAGGAACTGCGACAGCAACCTCGGGCTCATGCCGTTTTCGAAACCGCGACCGGGGTGGAACGATTCGACCTCCAGCCCGGCTGCGTGGATGACGGCATGGCGGCGCAGGCACAGATGATACAGCGTCAGCGGCCCCGGCGGCGCGACGGCGACAACGTTCAGGCCGTCGACCAGGTCGCCGGGCGGTGTCAGAACCATCTCGGCCCCGCCGCGCGGGTTCAGTCCTGCGGGCCGCCGCAGGATGCGTGCGCCCGGGCCGGCCATCAGGTCGCACATTGGCCGGGCGAGACCGAAGGCACCGGCCGTAACGCGGGTCAGCCCGACCGGACCGGGCCCGTGTTCCGACGCGGAAGGCGCCAGCGTCATCGAGCCCACCCAGAGCAGCTTGGCCGGCGTTCCTTCGCGGGTGTTCAGCAAGGCCCCCGGGTGCAGGTCCTCGACCGCGACCGGACCCTCGGGCGTTTCGATCAGCGTGCCGCGGGCGAAGGCGGAAAAGGCCGACTCGAACAGCATGAGCGCCGGCGCCGTGAACGTTTGAACCCGTGCGCCGCCATCGGGCATGAGCGATTCAACAACATAGGCACGCGTGGCCGGCGGTGCAGCGTGGCCCGGCGATCGGTGCCCGGACATAGCCGTTCGGGTGCGCGCATCATCGGCGGCGGGCCGTATGTCATTGAACGTGGGGCGTTCCATGTTGCGTCACCCTCGCAGGCTGGTCACAACCGCGTCGGCCCCCACCGACAACGACAGGCGGACTGTTTTCGTTGAAGCGGTCAACAGTATGGTCCGCTGCGGCGCTTTGGTCAAATCCTGGTACCGATTGATGCCCTGACCGGAGGCATTACCGGCCCGGGCCGCTCCGGCGTTTCCCTTTGGCCGGCAGTTTGGCCGTCGGTCCGATGCCGGAAGGTTCCGCTGATCCGAATCAGTGGAAAGGGACCGCCCCGAAACGGGACGGTCCCCGTTGCTCACCATTGACCAAGCCACTGATGAAAACCCTTGCGCGCCATCCGGCATCCGGCGTCGACCAACGCCTCGGGCCGTTCAGGCCGATTTCAAGAACGTCGTCCGGCGGCGTGCGGCGCCCGCGGGGAACCGCCGGCCGCGTCCGAACGGCAGGGCAGGCATGTCCTGGCGGCTTGCTTCGATCACCGATTTCATCCAGCGTGTTTTCATCCGTCTGCTCCCTTTCTCGTCGGCGCGTCCCTCGCTACCCTTATGGCGCGGCATTGCGGCCATGTTTTGACGATTGGCGCCGATTTGGAGGCAATTGTCGGACACCCGTGTGCCCCCGCCGGCGTGGTCAGAGCCGCACCGCCGAAATCAGGCGGCCGTAGTCGGCCTGACCGTCGTGCCGCGACCGGCGATAGGAAAAGAACCGGTCCGGGTCGGAATACGTGCAGTGGCGGGTCCATTCGGCTGCGCCGACGCCGGCCGCGCGCAGCCGGTGCAGCCCGAAGGCCGGCAGGTCGAAAAGCATGCGGTCCCCCTGGCCACCGGCGAAGAAGCGGGCGTAATCCGGGTCTTCGGCGAGAAAGGCATCAAGGAACTCCGGGCCGACCTCGTAGGCGCGCTGGCTGATCGTCGGGCCGATGACGGCCGTCGTCTCGGCCCGACGCCCCCCCCGGCTTTCCATCGCTTCGAGCGTTGCCTCGAGGATCCCGTCCAGCGTGCCGCGCCAGCCGGCATGGACCGCCGCGACCACGCCTGCCTCGGCATCGGCCAGAAGCACGGGCTGGCAATCGGCGGTCAGGACGGCCACGGCCAGCCCCGGCGTCGTCGTCACGATCGCATCGGCGGCCAGCTGCGCGGCGGGCGCCGCGTCGAGCACTGCGACCTCGGTCGAATGCGTCTGGTGAACGGTCACCAGATCCTCGGGCCTGACCTCCAGCGCCTCGGCCACGCGGGCACGGTTGATCGCCACGATTTCCGCCTGGTCGGAGGAGCCCGCGCCGCAGTTCAGCCCCGCGAAAATGCCCGAGGACGCCCCGCCGCGCCGGGTGAAGAACCCGTGGCGCAGGGGGGAAAGGCTGTCGGCTGTCAATATCTCCAGCGTCATGGTTCCAGTCCCGGTGGCGGGTTGGCCCCGTGCGGATAGAAGGCGAGCACCTTGAAAAGCCTCCCCATTTCGTCGGGGTGGGTCAAGCGCCGATGTGCCGCGACGTGTTCGTCCAGTGCCGCGCCGGACAGCCCGCGCGCCAGCCGCTGCGCGCGCGCCGTGATGCCGAGCCGCTCAAGGAACACGCCCTGCGGGGTCAGCCGGCTGTGCGCGCAGGGGGCGGCGCGCGCCAGCGCCTCGAAGTCGACATGCGCGGTCAGGTCGGCTTCGCCCGGATTGTCGAACGGGTCCACCGGGGCATGTCCCGCAACAGCCTGCAGGGTGTCGCCCAGCGTGCGCCAGTCGCCGTAATCCACGATCAGGGCTGCGCCCCCACGGTCGGCGATGCGCCGGCCGATCGACGCGGCGGCGGCCTGTCCGGCCGGACGGATCTCCACGATGTCGCCGTCCTGCGTGTCTGCCAGACGGTCGTCGAGCGCTGGTATCGGCTTGGGGTCGCTCAGGCCCGGAAACAACGCGCCCTCCCGCAGCCCCACGCAGCTTTCCCGCCACATCCGGCCCGCCCGGTGCATTTGGCGTACGGGCAGCGCGTCGAAGAACTCGTTGGCCAACAGGAACAGCGGGCGATCATCGGGCAGCGCGTCGACCGAGGCATGCCAGGTCATGTCGTCGCGGCCGAGCGTGTCCGTCTGGCGCGTCCGCATCGCTTCCGAGGCCTCCACGAGGTGCAACGCCAGCGCCTCGTGAAACCCCGGCACGGCGCGCGTGGCACGCAGCGCGTCGCGCATCAGGGTGCCGCGCCCGGGGCCGGCCTCGGCCAGGACGAAAGGTGCGGGCGCCCCCTGGTCCAGCCACGCCTGCGCAAGGCACAGCCCCAGCAATTCGCCGAACATCTGGCTGATCTCAGGGGCGGTCGTGAAATCGCCAGACGCGCCCAGCGCCTCCCGCGCGGCATAATACCCGTGCTCCGGGTGCAGCAGGCACTCGGCCATGTAGTCGGCCAGGGTGATCGGCCCGTCGGCGCGGATGCGCCCGGCCAGGATCCCGGCCAGCGGTGTCATGCCGGGTGCGCGCTGCGGATGCGCATGGCCAGCCAGAGCCCGAACGCGATCATCGGCAACGACAGCAGTTGCCCCATGGTCAGCCCGTAGCCCTGAACGTGCAGCGCCAGCCCCAGCGGGTTGCCCGGGCCGACGAACTGCGGGTCGGGCTGGCGGACGAACTCCACCAGGAAGCGCGCGATGCCGTAACCGGCAAAGAACACGCCGGTGACGCGGCCGGGGACCCGCAGCGCCCCGCGCCGCCATGCCAGCCAGATCAGGACACCGCCCAGCACCAGCCCCTCCAGCGCGGCCTCGTAGAGCTGCGAGGGGTGGCGCGCGCACAGCCCCGCGACCTCGGGGCAGTGCTGCGCCAGCCGGCCGGGGAAGATCACGCCCCAGGGCAGGTCCGTCGGCCGGCCCCAGAGCTCGGCGTTGATGAAATTGGCGATACGCCCCAGCAACAACCCGGCCGGCGTGGCCAGGCACAGCGCATCGGCCAGCGACCAGAACGCGATGCGGTGGCGGCGGGCGAACAGGATGCAGGCGCCGATCACGCCCAGTAACCCGCCGTGGAAGGCCATGCCGCCCTGCCAGATCATCACGATCTCGGCCGGGTTCGCCAGGTAGTGTGCCGGCTTGTAGAACAGCACGAAGCCCAGCCGCCCGCCCAGGATGATGCCGATGACCACCCAGGTCACCAGTTCCTCCACCTGGGCGGGGCGCATCGGCGCCGCGTCGCCCGGCCACAGTCGCGGGCGCCGCAGCGCCGCGACCACCAGCCGCCAGCCGATCACGATCCCGGCGATGTAGGCCAGCGCGTACCAGCGCAGGGCGAATTCCATGCCGAACAGGCTGATCGAGAAAACCTCGGGATGTATGTCGGGGAAGGGGATCGCCGCTTTCATGCGCGCTCTGTGCCTTTGTGTCGCGCGGGAAGTCAACCTTGTCCCGGTCGCCCGCACACGCCATATAAGGCGTGAATGTAACGCCGGAGAGACCCATGCAGACGCGCAACAAGATGCTCGACGACCTCTCGCAGCTGATGACCAACGCCATGGGCGTGGCGCAGGGCGCGCGCGACGAGGCCGAAACGGCGATGAAAAGCATGCTCGACCGCTGGCTGGCCGACCGCGACCTCGTCACGCGCGAGGAGTTCGATGCCGTGCGCGCCATGGCCCAGAAGGCGCGCGAGGAAAACGAGGCGCTCAAGGCGCGCATCGAGGCGCTGGAGAAGGGGGCGGAATAGACCCGCGCCCAGGGCCATCCAGCCGCGCTGCCGGCCGGTCCGCCGCGCGGCACGGGCGCCGCGCGGCGCCGTGCACATTTTCCTGCCGCAAGTATCCCGGGGGTGAGGCCGAAGGCCGAGGGGGCGACGCCCCGTTCCTGCGTGCCGGTGTGCCGTGTGCCCGTCCGCCGGTGGTGCAGGTGGCCCGCCGCACCATCTCGGTGACAGTTTTGTGTCATCCACAAGTTATTGCCGTCTGCCCCAACAAATCGCTTTACACCCTGCGCCAAACACAGCACGATATCTGGTAGGGACGAGGGGACAAGCCCCCCGCCCTTAGAGCAGGCACCTAGCGCTTGGGGTGCTGCCAATTCCCCGGCGCTAGCACAGATTGAGGTGGCGCCATGGCACTTTCCGAGCAGTTCCTGCAGGAGGATCTTCACCCCATCGACATCGTCGAGCACCTGGCGGAGCATCACGACTGGGAGTTCGACAGGATCGCCGACGACCAGATCGCGATGGCTGTCGAGGGGCAGTGGCGCACCTATTCGGTCACGTTGGCCTGGTCGGGCTACGACGAGACGCTGCGGATGGTCTGCACCTTCGAGATGGAGCCGCCCGAGGCGCGGCTGCCGGCGCTCTACCACGCGCTCAACGAGGTCAACGACCAGTGCTGGGCAGGCGCCTTCACCTACTGGGCGGAGCAGAAACTGATGGTCTACCGCTACGGCCTTGTGATGGCTGGTGGCCAGGTCGTGAGCCCCGACCAGATCAACACGCTCATCAACACCGCCGTCCTGAGCGCCGAACGCTTCTATCCGGCGTTCCAGCTTGTCATCTGGGGCGAGCGTCCGCCACGGGAGGCGTTGCAGGTCGCGATCGCCGAGGCCTACGGGAGGGCCTGATCGCGGGTCTTGCCAAGCGGTGCGCCTTGCGGCGCGCAGCTTGTGGTCGCGCTCGGGCCGCGCGGGCCCTGAGGGGCGCCGCCCCTCAGACACCCCGGAGTATTTGACCCAAGGTGAAGATCCAATGCCCGCGGATGGCCGCCGGCCCCGGTGCGGGGTGTTGTCCCGCGGCGCGGCGCGGCGTAACACTGCCGCCAGCAGACGGAGCGAACGCAACGCGGAGGCGGAGATGGCGCTGGACAAGGTGGCGGGGGGCGGCCTCGTTCTTCTGGGGTGCGGCAAGATGGGCTCGGCGATGCTCGAGGGGTGGCTCGACGGCGGGCTGCCGCCCGCGTCGGTCTGGGTTATCGACCCCGACCCGTCGGAATGGCTCGAGCGCACCGGCGTGCATATCAACGCCGACCTGCCCGCCGCGCCGGCGGTGGTCCTGATCGCTGTGAAGCCGCAGATGATGGGCGAGGCGTTGCCGACCCTTCGGGGCATGGACGGCGAGGGCACGCTGTTCGTCTCGGTCGCCGCCGGCACGCCGATCGCGGCCTTCGAAACCGCGCTGGGCGCGGACCGTCGTATCGTGCGGGCGATGCCCAACACGCCGGCGGCCGTCGGCCGCGGCATCACGGCCATCGTTGGCAACGCGCGGGCGGGCGCGGGCGATCTTGACACGGCAGAGGCGCTCCTCGGCGCGGTCGGGCAGGTCGTGCGGCTGGACGGCGAGGCCCAGATGGATGCCGTCACCGGGGTGTCGGGGTCGGGGCCGGCCTATGTCTTTCACATGATCGAATGCCTGGCCGCCGCCGGCGAGGCCGAGGGGCTGGCCCCGGATCTGGCGATGAAGCTTGCACAGGCAACCGTGGCCGGCGCCGGCGCGCTGGCGGAGGGATCGGGGGAAACCCCGGCGCAGCTGCGCGTGAACGTCACCAGCCCGAACGGCACGACGCAGGCGGGGCTCGAGGTTCTGATGGACCCCGAGACCGGCCTGCCGCCGCTGATGCGGCGCACGGTGGCGGCGGCCGCGAACCGCTCGCGGGAGCTGCGCGATGACTGAGCAGATCGGGATCGAGGATTTCGCCAAAGTCGACATCCGCGTCGGCACGGTGCGCCGGGCCGAGCCCTTTCCGGAGGCGCGCACGCCCGCGATGAAGTTGTGGATCGACTTCGGCGCCGAACTGGGCGAGAAGAAGACCTCGGCCCAGATCACGGCGCATTACACGCCCGAGGCCCTGGTCGGTCGACAGGTCATGGCGGTGGTCAACTTCCCGCCGCGCCAGATCGGCAAGTTCCTGTCCGAGGTGCTGGTGCTGGGCCTGTCCGACGCGGCCGGCGACATCGTGCTGATCGGCCCGGACATGGCCGTGCCCGACGGCGAGAGGATGCATTGACCCGCGTCCTGTTGACCCGCCCGCTGCCCGAGCGCGTCGTCGCCGCCGCGCGGCAGGACTTCGAGGTCGAGGTGCGCGAGACCAACGCGCCGATGAAGCCCGGCGAAATGCGCGCGGCGCTCGTACTCTACGACGGGGTGCTGCCCACGCTGGGCGACCGTTTCGATGCCGACGTCTTCGCGGAAAGCGCCAGCCCGCGCTGCAAGGTTCTTGCCAACTTCGGGGTCGGCTACAACCACATCGACGTGGCGGCGGCCCGCGACGCCGGCGTGGCGGTGACGAACACGCCCGGCGCCGTGACGGATGCGACCGCCGATATCGCGCTGACCCTGATGCTGTCGGTGGCGCGCCGCGCGGGCGAGGGCGAACGCCTGTTGCGCGCGGGCGCTTGGGAGGGTTGGCATCCCACCCAGATGCTTGGCATGCATGTCACCGGCAAGACGGTCGGCATTCTGGGCATGGGGCGCATCGGGCAGGCGATCGCGCGGCGTTGCCACTTCGGCTTCGGCATGCAGGTGGCCTATCACAGCCGTTCGCCCAAGTCGCTGGAGTTCCCGGCCCAGCACGCCGAAAGCCCCGAGGCGCTGGCCGAGGCGGCCGATTTCCTGGTAGTCGCGGTGCCTGGCGGTGCGGAGACCCGGCACCTCGTGGGGGCGTCCGTGCTCAAGGCCATGGGCGCTGGCGCCTTCCTGGTCAATATCGCCCGGGGCGACGTGGTGGACGAGGCCGCGCTTGTCGATGCGCTGGAAAGCGGTGCGATCGCGGGCGCGGGGCTGGATGTCTACGAGCACGAGCCGACGGTGCCGGACGCACTGAAAGGCATGGAGAATGCGGTGCTTCTGCCGCACCTGGGGACCGCCGCGCTGGAGGTCCGCGAGGCGATGGGCCTCATGTCGGTGGACAACCTCCGCGCGGCCCTGTCCGGTGAAACCCCGCCCAACCTGGTCAACTGACACGCGTCAGCCCGGCCCGGACGGTGCCGCGTCCCGGGCTTGCTGTTTCAGCCAGTCCGCGAATGCGGCGACACGGGGGTCCGGCCGCCGGCCGCCCGGGCGGACGAGGTGAATGCCCTGCGGACGCTGGACCGTCGCGGGATGCAGACGCACGAGCTGGCCGGCCCTCTCGGCCGCGCCGGTGAGCCGCGGGTCGGCCAGGCACACCGCATTGCCCGACAGCGCCGCGTCGAAGGCCAGCGCCCGGCTGTCATAGGCGACGGGCGCGATTTGCCCGGGGTCGTGGCCGGCGGCGCGGAACCAGTCCTCCCATTCCCCCTGCCAGCGGTGCGTGGTGGCCAGCGGCAGGGCGGCGATGTGTTCGGCTGCCAGCGGCGGCGCCGACTGGTCCAAGGCATGCGGCGCGCAGACGGGTCCGACGCGGTCGCGGTGGATCAGGATCGATTCGGTCCCAGGCCAGTCGCCGGTGCCGTAGCGCAGCGCCGCGTCCAGCCCTTGCGCGGCCAGGTCGGCCTGTTCGAAGGACAGGTCGGCTGCAATTGTCAGGCCCGGGTGCGCCGCGTGAAATGCCGGAAGGCGCGGCAGGAGGAAGCGGTTGCCATAGAACGGTGCGACCGACACGCGTAGCTCGCCGGTCATGGCGGTGCCCGCGGCCTCGAGCGCGGCCGTTTCCATTGCATCGAGCGCCGGCGTCAGCGCCCGGGCGAGGCGACGGCCCGCCGACGTCAGTTCCACCGCGCGGGTCCGGCGCACGAACAGCGCCGTCCCGAGCCCCGCCTCGAGCGCCTTGATCTGGTGGCTGACAGCGGCCTGCGTGACGCAAAGTTCGGCGGCGCCGGTCTTGAAACTGCCGTGCCGCGCCGCCGCCTCGAAGGCGCGCAACTGGTTGAGCGGGGGCAGGCGGCGGGGCATGGCGGATGGGTGAGTTTTCCTAATCCATGGTGCGAGGAATGATCGTTTGTTGTCAAGGACGGGCGCCGCGTAGCCTGGTGCCCGAGGGCGCCCTTGGACGACACGATCCAGACCAAGGAGGACACGATGACACGCAACCGCTATCAAAACGCCCTGCCGGGCGACGACCTGCTGACCGACAGCCTTTACCCGGGGTTGGGGGCGCTCGATCCGGTGCACCGGCAGGCACCGGCCCGGCGTCCCGCGCCGAACCGGCGCCGGCCGCAGGCGCGTCGCCATGCCCGCCGGGCAGGAAGGGGGCTGTGATGTCCACGCAAGAGCACGCACTCTACTACAGCGATGCGCTGATCGAGAACCTGCAGATGCGCTGGGGCGCGGGCTTCATGTCGCCCGGTGGCGCGGACGAGCTGGTTCACATGTTGCGCGGCGTCCAGGTCCGCGGCGCGCGTTTGCTGGATTTCGGCTGTGGCATCGGCGGCTACGACGCGCTTCTGGCCGAGGTCCACGACGCTGCCCATGTCACCGGCGTGGATATCGACGGCGCCTCGCTCGCACAGGCCGAGGAGCGGCGCGTCCGCCGCGGATTGCAGGACAGGCTGCGATTCCGGCAGGTGACACCGGGGCCGCTGGCCTTCGAGGACGGCAGCTTCGACATCGTTTTCAGCAAGGATTCGATCGTCGACCTGCCGGAAAAGGCCCCTGTCTTCGCCGAGTTCCATCGCCTGCTCGCCCCCGGCGGGCATGTCGTGGTCGGCGACTGGTTCCGCGGCGCCGCGCCCTTCACGCCCGAGATGCGCGCCTGGGCGACGGATGGCAACGAGACCTACGAGATGGACACGCTGGACAGCGCCGCGGCGGCCCTGCGCGCGGCCGGCTTCGTCTCGGTCGAGACCGAGGATCGCAACGCCTGGTTCCGCGAATACGCGCGTGACGAGTACGAGCGACTGAAAGGGCCGTTGTACCAGGTCTACGTCGATCGTTTCGGCGCCGCACAGGCGCGCACATCGGTCGAGAACGCGCGCGTCCGCGCGCTTCTGGCCGATCAGGGGCAGTTGCGCCCCGGCCACATTCGCGGCCGAAAGCCCTGAGGGCGCGCCACCCCTGAATACAGGCCGGCGGTGCCGCCAGACGGCGGCGGCGCCGGCCGGCACCGTGCGGTGGCCTCGATCGTGCAAGCCGGCCGGTTGGCCGCATCGACCCCGGGGCCCGACCGCGTCGACCTGCCGACCATCGTCTGTCCGGGTTTCATGGTGTCCGCGTTCCGCCCGCCCGTCCGGCACTTCGGCGCAGGAAGCCCGCGACCGGCGCGGTGAAGGCGTCCGGCGACTCGATCAGGCCGAGGTGCCGCAGCCCGGGCACGATGATCGTCTGCGCGCCCGGGATCTCGCGGGCGATGGCGTGGCTCATCTCGGGTGTGGAGCCGCTGTCGCATTCGCAGGTCATCACCAGTGCAGGGTGCGTGATCGCCGGGTCGGGGCGGATCAGCTCGGTCACGCCCTCTGCCAGCACCCTGCGGTGCGCGGCATAGGCCTTTGCGTCGTTGGCCAGCACGACTGCGCGCACCTGCGCCAGCCGGTCGGGATGCTCGTGGCGGAAGCGGTCGGTGAACCACCGCGCGAGATTGGTATCGATGATGGCCGCCGGTCCGCCCGCCGCAGTGTCCCGCGCCCGTGACTCGACACGCGCCTGTGCTTCTGGGTCGCGTTCATGGGGCGAATTGAGGATCGCCAGCGCCGAGACCCGCTCGGGCGCGTCCATGGCCAGCCTTCGGTTGATCATCCCGCCCAGCGAAAACCCGACGAGTGCAGCGCGATCCATGCCCAGCTCGTCCATCAGCCCGCGCAACTGGCCGGCCAGTGCGGCCAGGTCAGGGGGGCAGGCGGGCAGGGCGCTTTCGCCGTGGCCGGGCAGATCGTAGCTGAGCACCCGGAATTCGCGGGACAGCGTCGGTGCAACGGCGGACCAGGTGGACTGCCGCGTCAGCCCCAGCCCGTGAATGAGCGCCACGACGGGCGCGTCTTCGGGGCCGGACAGGTCATAGGCGGTGCCGTCCGCGCTCACGGGCATCGCTCAGACCTCAGACCCCGGCAGGGGTGTCGGCGTCCCGCCCCGTCTCGCGCAGGTCGGAATAGCGGCCACCGATGCGGTGGTTGGGATGCCCGCCCACCGAGGCCTCGAGCGCGAGGATGATCTCGTCCTCGGCGGGCGCGTCGGGGACGCATGTGTGAATCGTCTGGTAATGCGATCGCCGACCGCCATCGTCCTTGTCCATGAGCGGGATCATCAGCGATGCGCCTGCCGCGCCGCGCGTGTTGGTGAAGGCGAAATAGCTCCTGGCCTGGATCGCCTCGCGGGACTGGTTGCCGAACCACGGCGAGTGGGTCAGCGCCTGTGCGTGTTCCAGCTCTCCGCCCATGCCCACCACGCTGGCCTTGCCGCAGCCTTCCAGCGCGTCGCCGGTCAGCCCCGGCAGCATGCCGGTCAGCAGCCGGCCCGGTTCGGGACAGTGCTCGCGCACCTCGGGGCCCAGATCCTCGACCTGGCCGCTTTCGAACCACGGGTTGCGGATGACCGCCATCGCCGTCAGGAGCCGGGTGGGCGCGGTCACCTCCCTCCAGCCCTCGATGAAGGTTGTCTGCGACAGCGCGAGGGTGCGGCGGATCTCAATCGGCATGGGCGAGGTCCGGTTCTGCGAAGGCGGGCATCACGTTGTCGATGAACAGCCCGAGCGAGCGCTTCTGCTGCGCCATGTCCATGCCCATCGACGCGTAGTAGACGAAAGCGTCAACGCCCAGATCCTCGTACATCTTCAGTTTCTCGACCACCGCGCCGGGGCTGCCGAACATCAGGTTCTCTTCCAGCATGGCCGGGTCGACACGGGCGTTGCCTTCCAGTTCCGCCAGTGGAACCTGTTCGGGGAAGCCGTTGACGACATCGCCCTTTTTCATCATCAGGTTGCCGAATTGGCCAAGGACGTGCCGGACCGAGGCGATCGCCGAGTCCCGGTCCGCCTCGCTGTCGTAGACGGCGGTGTGGCGCATCATCGCCCAGCTGCCATCGTGGCGTCCGCCGTTCCGCGCGATCGAGTCGTTCAGTCGCGCGCGATAGGCCTCGGCCTCGGAAAACGGCATGGTCAGCGGCCAGCTGAGGATGTTGCAGCCATGCTCGACCGCGTAGTCGAAGGTGACGGGCGCGCGCGCGGCCACCCAGACGGGGACCTTCGCCTGCACGGGCTTGGGGCAGGACGTCGCCTTCGGGAATTGCCAGAATTCGCCGTCGTGGGCGTAATCGCCTTCCCAGAGCCTTTGCACCACGGGCAGAATTTCCTGCATGTAGCGCCAGCCGTCGCGCTGATCGAGGCCGGGCTTCATGCGGTCGAATTCGCGCTGGTAGGCGCCCGAGCCGATGCCGAACTCCAGCCGCCCGTCCGACAGCACGTCCAGCAGGGCGGCCTCGCCGGCCAGGTTGATCGGATGCCAGTAGGCGGCGTTGACCACGCCGATGCCCAGCCGGATATCGCGGGTGTGCTCGCCCCACCATGTCAGGATCTGGAAGGGGTTGGGCGCGATGGTCATCTCGAGCGCGTGGTGCTCCGCGGCCCATGCGATCTCGAAGCCGGCGGCGTCGGCCATCTTCACCATGTCGAGCGTGTGGTCGCGCACCGCGCGCATGTCGGTGTCGGGGCTCATGCGCTCCATGTTGATCGCAAGGTGAAACTTCATCGCATGCTCCCTTACCTCAGCGCGGCTGGAACGGGTTGGCCACGGGCGCGTCCGAGGTGTTCATCCACACGGTCTTGGGCCGCGTGTAGTCGTAGACCGCCTGGAACCCGCTTTCGCGACCGTAGCCCGATCCTTTCATGCCGCCGAACTCCGCAACCGGCGAGATCGCGCGGTAGGTGTTGACCCAGACGATGCCGGCGCGGACGGCGCGGCTCATGCGCAGGGCGCGGGCGCTGTCGCGGGTGAAGATGCCGGCAGCGAGGCCGTGTTCCGTGGTGTTGGCCAGGCGCAGGGCCTCGTCCTCGGTGCGAAAGCGCAGCACACACAGGACCGGGCCGAACAGCTCGGTGTCCACGATGTCGAGCCCGGGGCCGGGGCAGTCGATGATGGTGGGCTGGAAGAACATGTCGCTGCCCGCCTCGGCACGGGCGCCCCCGCAGATCACGCGCCCGCCCTGGACGACGGCGCGGGCGATCTGCGCCTCGATGTTTTCAAGCTGTCCGGCGGTGCAGAGCGGACCCATCTCGGTGTCGTCGGCCATCGGGTCGCCGATCCGGATGCCCGCCGCGATCTTCTGCATCCGCCCGAGAAACACGTCGGCCACGTCCTCGTGAACGATCAGGCGCGAGCCGGCGACGCAGCTCTGGCCCGAGGCGCCGAATATCCCCGCGACCGCCCCGTTGACCGCGCTTTCGATATCCGCGTCGTCGAAGACGATGAAGGGCGACTTGCCGCCCAGTTCCAGGCTGACCTCGGCAAGGTTGCCGGCCGAATTCACCAGCAGCTGGCGCGCGGCCACCGGGCCGCCGGTGAACGAAATCCGTGCCACCAGCGGGTGGCGCGTCAGCGCCTTGCCGCAGGGGTCGCCGTGGCCGGTAACGATGTTGACCACGCCGTCGGGGATGCCGGCGCGGGCCACAAGTTCGCCGAATTCGAGTATCGCCGCCGGCGCATGCTCGGAGGTCTTGAGCACGACCGCGTTGCCGGCCGCCAGCGCCGGGCCGATCTTGACGGCCGTCAGGAAAAGCTGGCTGTTCCAGGGCACCACCGCCGCGACGACGCCAAGCGGTTCGCGATCCGTGAAGACGAACATGTCGGGCTTGTCGATGGGCAGCGTGTCGCCCGCGATCTTGTCGGCGGCGCCAGCATAGAAGTGGAAGAACTCCGAGATGTACTTGGCCTGCCAGCGTGTTTCCTTGAACATCTTGCCGGTGTCGCGCGTCTCGGTTTCGCCCAGCTCTTCCGACCGCTCTGCCAGCAGGTCCCCAAGCCGCCGCAGGCAATGGCCGCGCTGGGTGGGCGTCATGTGTGCCCATGGCCCTTCGGTCCAGGCGTGGTGGGCCGCCCGCACGGCGCGGTCGATGTCGTCCGTGGTCGCCTCGGGCACACGTGCCCAGGACTCGCCCGTGGCCGGGTTCAGGGATTCGAAGGTGCCGCCGTCGGAGGCCGCGACCCATTCACCGCCGATCAGCATGCGGTAGTCCCTGAGCATGGTGTCCTCCGCTTCAGTTGACGCTGCGGCCGGGCGGGGCGGCCCGCGTTTCGAAATCCCGCGGAATGACGCGGTGGTAGCTGCCGTCGCGATAGGTCAGCGGATCGACCTGCCCGTCCAGCACGTCGATCACGTGGCCGATCAGCACCAGGTGCGTACCGGACGGCACCGTCTGGTCCAGCCGGCAATTGAAAACCGTTGCGCCGTCGATGCGCGGCGCCGTGCCGTCGTGTGTCTGGTGACGGATCCCGGCAAAGCGGTCGCTGACCCGGGCGTCGTGTCGCCCGGCGAAACGGTCGGCCACCTCGAAGCTTTCGTGCGGCAGCACGTTGACGCAGAAGATCCCGTTGCCCGAGACGGCCTGCGCTATGCGGCTGCGCGCGTTCAGGCAGATCAATACCGTCGGCGGGTCGGCCGAGACGGACGAGAAGGCGCTGACCGTGGCACCGTGGCGGCCCTCGGGGCCGTCGGTCGTGACGACCGTGACGCTGGCGGCCACGCCGCGCATGGCCGTGATGAAACGCTCGCGGGCGACCGTTGCCGTGCCGTCGTCGAAATCGTGCGACATGCTCAATACTCCTTGCAGAACCGAAAGGATCTACGAAGCCGAGCGTGTCACAGATCGATATATCTTGAAATCAAATTGTTTCGCGTCAAAAATGCGAAAAACTCGAATTCATGGGCATGCGATGAACATGACCGCGTTGCAGACCTTTCTGGCGATCGTGGATTCGGGCAGCCTTGTGCGGGCATCGCAGAAGATGAACGTGACGCAGTCCACGGTGACATCACGGCTCAAGTCGCTCGAGGACGAACTGGGGCAGGTGCTGCTGAACCGCCAGAAGTCGGGCACCACGCTGACGCCCGCCGGGGTCAAGCTGTTGCGCTACGCGCGCGTGATGGCCGGGCTCTGGCGGCAGGCGCAATACGAGACAAGCCTGCCCGCCGGGCTCGAGGCGGTATGCACCTTCGGCTGCGACAGCACGCTCTGGCACGGCCCCGGCAAGGCGTTCTTCAATGCCGTGCGGTCGGGCAACCCGGAAATGGCGTTGTCGGTGCACCGTGGCACCGGCCGCGATCTGCAGGCGTGGCTGGCCGAGGGCGCCGTGGACGTGATCCTGACCTACGAGGCCGTCAGCGGCGGCAGCCAGACGATCCATCCCCTGCCGGCCGAGCGTCTGGTTCTCTATTCAAATCGCCCTGTCACCCCGATCAAGAGCGACCCGTACTACGTTTTCGTGGATCACGGCGCGGATTATCGCCGCCGGCACGGCGAAAGCTACCATGACGCCGGGATTGCGCGGATCAACTTCGACTGCCCGTCCTGGGCAATGGATTTCTTGCTCGAAAACGGCGGTTCTGCCTATCTGCCGCAATACATGGCCGCACCGCACGTGGCGCGCGGCGCGCTTCACGTGGTGCCGGACGCGCCGGTCTTTCGCCGCAAGCGCAACCTGATCGTAAACGACAGCGCCGCGCGCAACTGGGCGTGGTTCGAGCCACTCATGGAGAAGCTGAAGGCCACGCACCCGGATTGACCAAGGCAGGTTCCCCGGCATCGCGGTTCCGGTCTGCCCCGAATGGGACGGCGGATGCTGCTTGCTCAACCCGACGGGGCAAGAGCGCCCTTGGCGCGGGCGGTTCGTTCGATCGCGCCTTTGCCGGGAACTGCGGATTGCCGGCCGATCCCCCGATCGGGTGACCATTCCGGGGCGCACATGACCTGCGACCGTGTCGTCCGGTCCGGCGGCTGCGCGATTTCGGCACGCCGCCAACGGGGGCGATTGACGGCGCGCATGTGGCGGTCGATGCTTTGGCCGTCCCGAGTTGGCCATCGCGTCGCGATGCCGCGGGAAAGCGACGGAAAGGACAGCCACATGACACCCTGGCGCGTGCTGCGACTGTTGCCCCCGGTTGCCGTGGGCATTGCCGTCGCGGCTTGGCTCTTGTCCACGGCCGAGCCGCCGGTGCGCAAGGCGCAGGCCGAACGCAGCGTCGCGGCGCGCACCGTCATCGCCGAGGCCGCGCCGGTGCGGCCCGTGGTGCGCGGCTATGGCAACGTGCGCCCCGCGCGCAGCTGGGAAGCGGTGGCCGAGGTCGCCGGCGCGATCACCTGGCGCCTCGGCCGGCTCGAGACGGGCAACATGATAAAGGCGGGCACGAAGGTGCTGCAGATCGATCCGGCCACCTACGAGCTGGCGGTCGCCCAGACCGAGGCCGACCTTGCCGCGCAGCGTGCCGAAGCCGAACAGCTCGACCGCGAGGAAAGGAATACCCGACGCATCCTGTCGCTGGAACAGGAGCGTCTGGCGCTCGCCGAAAGCGATCTGGAACGCGCGCGCAACCTGGTGGAGCAGGGCACCGCGCCGCAGACCCGGTTGGACGAACAGGAACGCGCCACGCTGCAGGTGCGCCGCGGCGTGACCGAGTTGCGCAACACGCTCGACCTGATCCCGAGTCGCCGCAAGCGCCTGGAGGCACAGATCGCCCGGACCGAAGCCGCGCTGTCGCGCGCGCGGCGCGACCTCGAGAAGACGCGCGTCACCACGCCCTTCGACCTGCGCGTCGGCAAGGTGCATGTCGAACGCCACCAGTTCGCCGGCACCGGCCAGCCCCTGGTCAGCGGTGACGGGGTCGCGCGCGCCGAGATCACCGCGCATCTGCCGATCGAAACCTTTCCCCGTCTCGTCGGGGCCGCGGGCGCGGCGGGTGGCAACGGGCCGATGCAGGCAGAGGCACTGCAAGAGGCGCTGTCGCGCATAGAGGCGCGGGTGCGCCTCGTCGCCGACCGCGATCAGGTCTGGCAGGGGCGTGTGCTGAGGGTGGAAAACGCGCTCGACCCGCAGGCGCGCTCGGTGCCCGTGGTGGTCGCCGTGGACGGCCCCTATGCCGGGACCAACCCGCCCGAGCGCCTGCCGCTTGTGCCCAACATGTACGTCGAGATCACGCTCACCGGCCCGGCGGGGGAACCGCGCGTCAGCCTGCCAGACAGTGCCGTCCACCAGGACGACACCGTTTACCTACGCGACGATGACGGGCGGCTGGAACTGCGCAAGGTCGAGGTCGACTGGCGGCAATCGGGGCGCGCCATCCTGTCGCGCGGGATCGAACCGGGCGAGGCGGTGATCCTCGACGATCTCGTTCCGGCGATCCCGGGCATGAAGGTCGTGCCGGCCGACGGGGCGAGCGAATGATCCGCTGGTTCGCGGGCCACCCGACGGCGGCCAACCTGCTGCTGGTTCTGATCCTGGCGGCGGGCGCGGTTGCCGCGCCCACCCTCAAGCGCGAAACCTTCCCCGATTTCCGTGCCGTCGAGGCCGAGATTACGGTGGTCTACCGCGGCGCCTCGGCCGGGGAGGTCGAAGACGCGGTCTGCCGCCGCATCTGGGATGCCGTGGAATCGGTGGAAAACCTCGACGAGCTCAGCTGCGTCGCGCAGGAAAACAACGCCCGCGCCGTGGCCACCATGGAGGCAGGCGGCAGCTCGGCACGGTTCGTCAACGACCTGCGCACCGAGGTCACGGCGGTGGACGATTTCCCCGAGGCCGCCGACCCGCCCGTGGTTCGCGAGCTCAACCGCACCGACGTGGTGACCTCGGTCGCCGTGGCGGGCGACCTGCCGCCGGCGCACCTGGAACGGTATGCTGCCGGGTTGCAGGACCGACTTTCGGCGCTGCCCGACGTGGCGCGCGTCACGCTGTCGGGTTTCGGCGAGCGTCAGTTCCGCATCACCGTGCCGCGGGCGGTGCTGGACGAACACGGGCTGACGGCCTCGGGGCTTGCCGCGACGATCGGCGCACAGAGCGTGGACCGTCCCCTGGGCAGTCTCGAAACCAAAAGGCAGACCCTGGGCCTGCGCCTGACCGACGAGCGGCGCAGCGTGGCCGGGCTGGCCGACATCACCGTGCTGTCACGCCCCAACGGTGCCGAACTGACGCTGGGTCGTATCGCCCGGATCGAGGAAGCCTACAGCCCGTCCGAAGAACGCGCCTTCCTTGACGGGCAACGCGCGGTGTTCCTGCAGGTGGACAAGGCGCTGGACGCCGACGCGCTGGACGTTTTCGACAGCGTGCGGGCGGTGGTCGACCGCGAACGCACCGCGCTGCCGGACACCCTGCGCGTCGAGATCGTGCAGGACATGACCAGCATCGTGCGCGACCGGCTCACGATGCTGGTCGAGAACGGCGTGATGGGCCTGGTGCTGGTGATCGCGGTGATGAGCCTGTTCTTCCGTCCCGCCTTTGCCATCTGGGCGGCGGTCGGCCTGCCTGTCGCCTTTCTCGGGGCCTTCGTGGGCATGGCGGCGCTGGGGCTGTCGATCAACATGATCACGCTGGTGGCGCTCCTGATGGCCATCGGCATCGTGATGGACGATTCCATCGTCATTTCCGATTCCATCGCGCAGGCTTCGGCAAGGGGCGCCACGCGGATCGAGGCCGCGGTCGCGGGCACGCGGCAGGTGCTGCCGGGCGTGCTGTCGTCCTTTGCCACCACGATGGCGATCTTCGGGCCGCTGTCGTTTCTCTCGGGCGAACTGGGCGCGGTGCTCGAGGTGCTGCCGATGGTGCTGATCGCGGCACTGGCCGCCAGCCTGGCCGAGGCGTTCTGGGTGCTGCCGCACCACCTGGGCCACGGGCTGAAAGCCACCGAGACGCCGCCTCGACGCTGGCGCGCGGCATTCGATCGCGGGTTCGACCGCCTGCGCGAGCGCGGCGTCGGGCGGATGGCCGATTTCGCGATCGGCTGGCGGTATCTCGTCACCGGTATGACACTGGCCGCGCTGATCGCGACCGTGGGGCTGGTGCGCGCGGGCTACCTTCAGCGCGAGGCGATCCCGGCGATCGATGGCGACGTGCTGGAGGCGCGCATCCTGATGCCGCAGGGCACGCCGCTTGAGCGCACGGCGCAGGTGGCCGACCGCGTGACCGCGGCGCTGGACCGCCTCGACGCGCAGCTGTCGCCCGACCAGCCCGGTGGTTCCGCGCTGGTGCGCACGGTGCAGACGCGGTTCAACCGCAACGCCACCGCCGGGGAACAGGGACCACACGTCGCCACGGTCAGCGTGGATCTGCTGGGCGCGGGGACACGGACCGTCACGCTCGACGAGGTCACGGCGCTGTGGCGCGACGAGATCGGCGCGGTGCCCGGCGCCGTGTCCGTCACCCTGACGGAACCGGGCATGGGGCCACAGGGGCTGGCCGTCGAGATCCGGCTGTCGGCGCCCGAGCTTGACGCGCTGCGCGGCGCGGGGGACCGGCTGGTGGCCGAGCTGCGGACCTACGCGGGTGTCTTCAACGCCATGCACGACCTGCGGCCGGGCCGGCCCGAGCTGCGCCTGCATCTGGCCGAAGGCGCCACCGCGCTGGGCCTGACGGCTCAGGATGTCGCCACGCAGATCGGGGCGGCCTTTCTCGGCAACATCATCACCACGGTGCAAAGCGGCGACATCGCGCACGAGATCGAGCTGGAACAGGCCGCCGGCGACCGCGACGCGCGCGACGACCTGCGCGACTTCACCCTGCGCCTGCCCGACGGCGGGCAGGTGCCGCTGACGACCGTCGCCCGGCTGGAGGAAGCGCGCGGCTGGGGCCGCATCACCCATGTCGACGGCACGCGCACACTGACCGTGCAGGCCGACGTGGACACGCGCGCCGGCAACGCCGATGCCATCGTTTCGCAGGTGTCTGCGGAATTCCTGCCACGGCTGGCCGACTCCGTCCCGGATCTCGATATGGAGGTTGCGGGCCAGAGCGCGAACTCGGCCGAGACGATGGCGTCGGTCCTGCGGGGGTTCCTGATGGGGCTGGTGGGAATCTACCTCGTGCTGTCGTTGCAGTTCCGCAGCTACGTCGAGCCGGTGATCGTGATGATGACGATCCCGCTGGCGTTCATCGGCGTGGCGCTGGGGCATCTGGCCATGGGCTACGACATATCGATGCCGTCGATCGTGGGCGCGGCATCGCTGGCGGGGATCGTGGTCAACAACGCGATCCTCCTGGTTCAGGTGATCGACCGGCATGCTTCCGCGGGCATGGAGCTCGAACGGGCCGCCGGGGCGGCCAGCCGCGAACGCTTCCGCCCGATCCTGTTGTCGGTGGCGACCACGATCATGGGGCTGCTGCCGCTGCTGGCGGAGACGAGCACGCAGGCGCAGGTGCTCAAGCCCCTGGTGATCTCGGTCGTCTTCGGCCTGCTGTCGGCAACGGTTCTGGTGCTGCTGGTGCTGCCGGCCTTCTACGCGATCCTGGGCGACCTGGGGCTGGCCCGAGCCGGCCGCAAAGAGGGGCAGGCGGCCGTCAGCCGCCCTTGAGGCGGCGCAGCAGCACGACCTCGCTGTCCGGCGCGATCGGCGTGAACCACGCGTCGTTGTAGACGCGCCCGTCGATCGAGACCGAAACACCGCGATCGAGCTGCGGCTTGAGGCCCGGGTGGTCGCGCGCGAGCGCGTCGAGCAGTTCGCGCAGCGTGCCGGCCTCGACCTCGACTTCGGTGCGGCCGTCGGTCATCTCGGCCAGCGAGCCCCAGAGGCGAACCTTGACCATCGCCTCAGCCGTCGTCCGCGCCGTGAATCGCCGCAAGCACCCGGGGCGGCGACATCGGCAGTTGCGTCATCCGCACGCCGGCCGCCGCCGAGACCGCGTTGGCGATCGCCGCGAGCGGCGGAACGATCGAGGTCTCGCCCACGCCGCGCACGCCGTAGGGGTGGCCGGGGTTCGGGATCTCCAGGATGACCGGCTCGATCATCGGCAGGTCCGAGGCCACGGGCACCCGGTAGTCGAGGAACCCCGGGTTCTGCAGGACCCCGTCGTCGCCATAGATGTATTCCTCGTTCAGGGCCCAGCCGATGCCCTGCGCGGCGCCGCCCTGGAACTGGCCCTCGACGTAGTCGGGATGGACCGCCTTGCCCGCGTCCTGGAACACCGTGTAGCGCAGGATCTTCACCGCGCCGGTGTCGCGGTCCACCTCGGTGTCGACCATGTGGGTGGCAAAGCTCACGCCCGCGCCTTCGGCGTTGACCTCGTGGTGCCCCGCGATCGGGCCGCCCGTGTTGGGGGCGATGGCGGCGATCTCGGCGAGGCTCATCGGCGGGTGCTCGCCCGCGTTGGGGCCCGAGGGCCGTGCCGCGCCGTCCTCCCACACGACGGCCTCTTCGTCGATGCCCCAGATCATCGCCGCGCGGCGGCACATCTCGCGCTTGGCGGCGCGGGCGGCCTCGATGGTGGCCAGCCCGACGGCGAAGGTCACGCGGGAGCCGTCGGTCACGTCGTTCACGCCCAGCGACCCGGTATCGGTGATGACCGTGCGCACCCGGTCGTAGGGAATGCCCAGTTCCTCGGCGGCCATCATCGTCATCGACGCGCGCGAGCCGCCGATGTCGGGGTTGCCTTCCGACAGCGTGACGGTGCCGTCCGGGGCCACGTTGAGCGACACGCAGGTGTTGCCGCCGAAGTTGAACCAGAAACCGCAGGCCACGCCACGGCCCTGGTTCTCTCCCAGCGGCGCGCTCCAGTGCGGGTGTGCCCTGGCGGCCTCGAGCGTGGCCTCCAGCCCGATCGCCGGGAAGGTCGGCCCGTAGGAGGCCTTCGTGCCCTCGCGCGCGGCATTTTTCAGCCGCACGTCCAGCGGGTCGAGGCCCAGCTCCTTCGACAGCTCGTCGATGGCGCTTTCCACCGCGAAGGCGGCCATCGGCGCGCCCGGCGCGCGGTAGGCGGCGGCCTTGGGCCGGTTGGTCACCACGTCCCAGCCCACGGTCCGCACGTTCTCGAGGTCATAGGGCGCGAAGGCCGACATCGATCCCATGTCCACCGGTGAGCCGGGATAGGCCCCGCCCTGGTAGCGCAGCTCGGCGAAGCCGGCGGTGATGCGCCCGTCCCGTGTCATGCCCAGGCGCACGTCCACAGAGCTTGACGACGTCGGCCCCGAGGCGCGCAGCACCTCGGCGCGGCTCATCACCATCTTCACCGGGCGGCCGGCCTTGCGCGACAGCGCCAGCGCCACGGGTTCAAGGAAGACGGTCGTCTTGCCGCCGAAGCCGCCGCCGATCTCCGAGGCGGTCACGCGCAGCTGTCCCTGCGAAAGCCCGAGGATCGCCGCGCAGGTGTCGCGCACCATGTACTGGCCCTGCGTGCAGCACCACAGGTCGGCCTGCCCGTCGGGGCCGGCCGAGGCGAGGCAGGCGTGCGGTTCGATGTATCCCTGGTGGGTGGCCGCGGTGCGGTAGCTGCGTTCGATCACGCGGTCGGCCTGTGCCAGGCCCGCGTCGATGTCGCCGTGGCCGAACTGGACGCGCGACATAACGTTGCGCGAATGTCCCTCGGGCACGGTTTCGTCACCGCCGGCCTCGTGCAGCACCGGCGCGTCGGGGGCCATCGCCGCGTCCACGTCGGTGACATGGGGCAGCGGTTCATAATCCACCTCGATCAGCTTGAGGGCCTTGCGTGCCACTGCCGCGCTGTTGGCGGCCACCGCGGCCACGGCATGGCCGTCGTAGAGCGCCTTGTCGCCGGCCATGCAGTTGTCGAGCACGTCAGCCACGTCCTCGGGCACCTCCGCCGGGAAGTCGGCACGGGTGACCACCGCCTTGACGCCGGGCAGCGCCTCGGCCTTCGAGGCATCGATCGAGCGGATGCGCGCATGGGGGTGGGGGCTGCGCAGCACGCGGCCGGTCAGCATCCCCGGCGCCGTCATGTCCGCGCCGAAGCGTGCGCGGCCCGTCACCTTGTCGATGCCGTCGGGACGGGGCGGGCGGGTGCCCACCACCTTGAAATCCAGCTTGGTCGCGGTGTCACGGTCATCAAGTGCCATCAGGAAGCCCTCCGCATGTCATCGGCCGCCGCCATCACGGCGCGCACGATCTTGTCGTAGCCGGTGCAACGGCACAGGTTGCCCGCCAGCCAGTAGCGCACCTCTTCCTCCGATGGGGCCGGGTTACGCTCCAGAAGCGATTTCGCCGCCACGAGGATGCCCGGCGTGCAGATGCCGCATTGCAATCCGGCGTGGTCGAGGAATGTCTGTTGAAGCGGGTGCAGGTCATCGCCATCGGCCATGCCCTCGATGGTCTCGACGCGGGCGCCCTGTGCCTCGGCGCCCAGCATCAGGCAGGAGCAGACCAGCCGGCCGTCCACGGTGACGGAACACGCCCCGCAGTCTCCGGTGCCGCATCCCTCCTTGCTGCCCGTCAGGCCGAGCCGGTCGCGCAGCACGTCCAGCAGCGTTTCCTCGGGCTCGCACAGGAATTCGGTCGCGTCGCCGTTGATGGTGGTGGTGACGTGGATCTGGCTCATGCCCTGTCTCCTTTCGCGCGTGCGTAGGCGATCGCGGCGGCCCGGCGCGCCAGCACCCCCGCGACATGGGTGCGGAAATGTTCCGTGCCGCGCTTGTCGTCTATGGGCCGCGCGGCGGCCGAGCAGACGGTCGCCAGCTGCTGCTGCGCGCCCTCGCGCACCTGCGTGCCCACGAGCGCCTCGGCGGCGGTCTCGACCTCCACGACCGTCGGCCCGACGGCCCCCAGCGCCACGCGCGCGCTGTCGACCGTGCTGTCGGCATCCAGCGTCAGGGAGACGGCGCAGCCGACCACGGCGATGTCCATCTCTGTGCGGGGGATGAACCGCAGGTAGGCATCGCCGGAGCGTTCGGGGCGCGCCGGCAGGAAGATCGAGGCGATGAATTCACCGGTGTCCAGCGACGTCTTGCCGGGCCCCGTGGGCACCTCGGCCACGGGCACGTCGCGCGTGCCGTCCGGCCCGGCGATGCGCGCAAGCGCGCCCGCGGCCACCATGGCCGGCACGCTGTCTGCCGCCGGCGAGGCGTTGCACAGGTTGCCCGCCAGCGTGGCGCGCCCCTGGATCTGGGTGGAGCCGATCAGGCCCACCGCCTCGGCCACGCCGGGCCAGTCGGCGCAAAGGCCGTCGTGCTCGTTGATCTGCGCGCCGCTGACGGCGGCGCCGATGCGCCATCCGCCGTCCTCGGGCGTGATCTCGTGCATGCCCGGGATGCGCTTGATGTCGAGGATGGTTTCCGGCTCCAGCGTTTCGGACCGCAGGCGCACCAGAAGGTCGGTGCCGCCGGCAAGCACGTGACATGCGCCGGGGGTCCGGGCCAACAGGCCAACGGCCCCCTCGATGGAATCGGGCGCTTCGTATCGCATCTGTCTCACCTGTCGTTGTGCGGGGCGCAGGCCCTTTCGTCGCTCGCAGGGTCCTGCGACTGTTGCCGACTGTCAATCAACATGAAGCGCCATGCAAACCGGAAAACGACATCGGCCGTCGGCCATGTGCGCGGTTCATCCGGCGGCCTCCTGCGGCGGTTCGATCTCGAACTGCAGCGCGTCGAGCACCCGGTCGTAGCGTTCCAGAACGTCCATGCGGTCGCGCCCGCCCACGTAGACGTTGGCCAGTTCGAAGCTGTAGCTGTCCTGCAACCGCAGATCGCCGAGGTTGTCGCCCTTGTTCACCTCGATCTTCACCCGCGTGTCGGGCTGGCGGGCCTGCAGACGCTCCAGCGCCCGGGACGACGGCACATATGTCACGCGCCCCGGCTCGTAGGCACGGTAGAAGAAATGCGCGGCCAGGTTCCACGGCCCGTCACGGCCCAGCGTGCGCGGCTTGCGCCCCAGCGCCAGGTCGATGACCGTCGAGAAATGCGACACGCCGTTGACCTTCTGGAACAGGTCCGCGTGGCTTTGCGACGCGCGCGGGTTGATCTCGAGAAGCCAGATCGCGTCGTTCGACTGGTCGTAGAAGAACTCGGCGTTGAACGGCCCGTTGTCGTAGCCGAACTGCCCGATCACCGCGCGGGCGATGTCCATCATGCGGTGCTGGACCTCGAGCGGCAGCATCGAGGGGTATTCGTAGCGCGCGAACGACGAGCTGTCGGGGTCGCGCACCGAGTCCACCACGCCATAGACCACCACCTGCCCGTTGTAGGAATACCCTTCCAGCGTGCATTGCGCGCCGCCGATGGAGGATTCGGCGATGAAGGTGCTGGACGACTCCGACAACTCCGGCGGCATGTCGTAGTCGCGCATCATGCGCAGGAAGGGGTCGGTGATCGCGGGTCCCTCGGCGCGGCACTTTTCCATGATGTCCGCGAATTCGCGTTCGCCGTGGATCGCGTAGGCCAGGTAGGACCGGAAGGACTTCACCGGCTTGATCCAGAAGGGCGGCACCAGCCCGATCCTGGAAAAGGCGTCGTCGTCGAACGGATCGAAAGCGCGGAACACCGGGACGGCGTCCGGGGCGACCTTGGCCTGTTCGAGCCGCGACCAGTACTTGTGTTCGCACTTCAGAAGGCTTTCGAGGTTGGGGCCCGGCAGGCCGAACCGCGAGGCGAGGATCGAGGCGATGATCGTGCCCGGGAAATCGAAGAAGCTGGCCACGCCCGCCGGCCCGCCGGGTGCCTCGGCCATGCGGCCGGCGGCCAGGTCGACCAGCGCGGGGATGTCCACATCGGGGTCGTCGCGCATCTCCGCCAGCGTCAGAGCCGGGCGGAATTCGCATTCCTCGGCCTGTGGCAGCTCGTTGAGGGTTTCGAGGTTGAACTCGTCAAGCCCGACGAGAAAGACCTGCTTGCGGTCGGATGCCATTGGCGCGCCTCCTTGCGTTGCAGGCGGAATCATACCGGCGCGCGCCCGTCACACAAGATCGCGCGGCACCTCTTCGTCCCAGCTGCGCGCGAATATGCGCGCGTCGCCTTCGTAGGCGTCCAGCGTCGCCCGGATCTGGAAGGTGCCCTCGGTCGCCGTCAGCGTGGTATGGGTCACGGTGCGCGCGTCCCACTCGCCCCGGCGGAAGTGGCGTTCCTGCGCCACCTCTCCGCGCAGTGTCGCATAGTCGTTGCCGGTGTAGGAATAGCTTTCGCGCGTGTCGCGTCCCACCTCGAGGCCCGTGTCGGCGAAGACGTAGCGCGCGTCGTTGTTGATGACGTCCAGCGCCACCTGGTTGCTGGCCAGGTCGAAGTTGACGGACCAGCGCCGGTCGGCGGGCGCCAGCAGCGTGGTGGGCGGGGCCTCGGCCATCTGCGGCGGGCCGAAGGGGCGCAGGTCGCTGTCGGCCTCGCGCGGGGGGCGGACCGGCAGCGTCAGGCGCGACCCGGCGGTGCGGATCGTCAGCTTTGCCGGCCGCGGCGAGGGCCACGCCAGCGGCCAGTAGGAGCTGGAGACCGCCAGCCGCACGCGGTGGCCCGCGTTGAACCGCTGCGCGATGTTGTTGAGCGTGACCGAGACCTTGTAGAACGTGCCCGGTTCAAGGGGCGCGGGCGCCTCGTGGCTGTCGCGGTGGCACAGGTTGAGCACGCCGTAGCTGACCCGCGACGACCGGTCGAGGGGCGAGACATCGCACAACCGCACCGCGATCATCGCCACCGGCTGGTCCGCGGCCACCTCGAATTCCACGCGCGGGGCGCCGAGGATCTCGAGCGGCTCGTCCAGCGGCTCGGTGTCGAACAGCAGTGCGCCGCCATCTTCCTGTCGCTGGTCCCACGGCAGGTCGGTCTCCTCGGCGTAGGAGCACCATTTGCCCGCGAACAATCCCACGCCCAGGGGGCTGCGGATCGAGACCTCTTCCTGCGCGGTGCAGTCGTCGGGCCGCGCATGGAGCCCACCGTTGCCAAGGTGCAAGGTGCGCGGTTCGAGACGCGGCGACGGCCAGTCGTCCTCGGCGATCCAGCGGCCCGGGCTCGACGGTGTCAGCGGCGAAGACGCGTCCATCAGCCACGCGCGCATCCGCGGCTCTGCCTCGACGCCGTTTTCCCGGCCCAGCAGCCAGCGGTCCCACCAGTCCAGGCATTCGCCCAGGAAATCGATCGCCGGTCCCGGCCCGCCGGTGTGGGGATAGCGGTGCCCCCACGGCCCGACGATCGCGCGGCGCGGGACGTCGAGGTTCTCCATCATCCGGAAGACGGGGTTGGTGTAGCCGTCGCGCCAGCCGCTGACGGCCATCACGGGCACGTCGATCGCCGCGTAATCCTCGCTGATCGACCCCTGTTTCCAGTAGGCATCGCGGTGCTGGTGGCTCAGCCACGTTTTCAGCCAGTGGCCGTTCTTTTCCAGCCGTTCGCGCCAGATCTCGCGCCAGCTGTCGCCCACGGTGGCGGGGTCCGGCGGGCAGGAATTGAAGGCGAACATGTTGCCCGCCCACGACAGGTTGTCCGTCAGCAGGCAGCCGCCCATGTAATGCACGTCGTCGCCGTAGCGGTCATCGGAGGAGCACACCGTGATGACGGCGCCCAGCTCGGGCGGGCGCAGGGCCGCGATCTGCAAACCGTTGAACCCGCCCCAAGACAGGCCGAACAGCCCCACGCGCCCGTTGCTCCACGGCTGAGCGGCGATCCAGCGCAGGATCGTCAGCCCGTCGCGCATTTCGCGCGGCAGGTACTCGTCCTCGAGGATGCCCTCGGAATCGCCCGAGCCGCGCATGTCCACCCGGATGCTGGCATAGCCGTGGGCGGCGAAATGCGCGTGGATCTGGTGATCCCGCGTGGCCTTGTTGTCGCTTCGGCGGTAGGGGATGTACTCCATCACCGTTGGCACCGGCGCGCCGCGTGCGCCCGCGGGCAGCCAGATCTTGGCGGCAAGGCGGGTGCCGTCGTCCATCTCTATCCAGACGGGATCGAGGATTTCGACGCGGCGTGCGGGCTGGTGGCGCGAGGGGTGTGTCATCGGGCCCTTTCGAAATGGACTGACCGGACTGCAATCTAGACGATCCGACGGCGTGGGCAACATCAATGCCCCGGTGCGCCCGCCGCTCAGTCGGGCGTGGCGTCTTCCTGCGCCGCCGCCAGTTCGGGAAGGGCAGGGCGTGGAAAGACCTCCAGCGCCTCCGCGACCGCGCGGCGCGCGCGCGCACCTTCCCATTTCGATTGCAGCAGCATGTCGGGCAGCGCGCCGTGACGCAACCGCAGACGGCGCCAGTGGTGCAGGATCAGCAGGCGCAGCACCGTCGAATCCAGCAGGTTATCGGGCCGGGGCCCGGCCATCGCCCGTCGCGTGCAGGCACCAAGGCGGTCGTATTCGCTGCGCAGCTCCCCGTCGGCCAGAAGATCGACAAGCCAGCCCGGTATGTGATCCGGGCGCGCCCGTGCCAGCAGCATGTCCGTGTCGGGCGCTGTCGGCGGGGTCTCGACCAGCGCGGTGCGCGGGCCGAGGCCGATCGCCGTCGCCGGCAGCCGGGCGGTGAAATCGGCCGCCGACAGGTGCGGTGGTGCGACGATCAGCCAGGGTTCGCCGGGCGTCGGCATGGCGCCGGAATAGATCACGGGGCGCACGGCCTGGGTTTCCGTCCAGCCGTGACCCGAAAGGCCATAAAGCGACTCGCGCCCCGCCTTTTCGCTTTCGATCCACCCGTCGGCA
Organism: Roseovarius salinarum; assembly: GCF_002834145.1. Taxonomy (GTDB): domain Bacteria; phylum Pseudomonadota; class Alphaproteobacteria; order Rhodobacterales; family Rhodobacteraceae; genus Roseovarius; species Roseovarius salinarum. The sequence goes on from NZ_PHNT01000001.1 coordinate 491,889, forward strand.
CGCAGCCGATGCACAGCGACGCGCACGGCCTGCGCGGTCACACCCATTCGCCCCGCGAGTGCGGTCAGAAGCTTGCCACCGATCCTGTCGTCGGGGGTGGTGCACATGTCCCCGAGGATCGTCACCACCACCGACCAGACCTTGAGCGGGCCGCATCCGCTCAGAACATCGATTTTTTCTTGCGTATCAAGAATTTGCATCACCCGAGTATAGCCGGGCGATGCAGGGGCCTCAATAGGCGTTCATGGTCAGAAGGTCGTATTCCGCCACCTGCTCGTCGTCCTGGTTGGTCATGGTGACGTGCCAGCGGATCTCGCCGTAGTCCTCGGTGCGCGGGGTCTTCTTCTTGACGGTCAGGCGCACCTTGACACTGTCGCCGGGCTCGACCGGCTTCATGAAGCGCAGGTTGTCGAGCCCGGTGTTGGCCAGCACAGGCCCCTCGGCCGGCTCCACGAAAAGCCCGGCGGCAAAGGAGATCAGCAGGTAGCCGTGTGCCACCCGTCCGGGGAAGAACGGGTTCCGCTCGGCGGCCTCGGCATCCATGTGCGCGTAGAAGGTGTCGCCGGTGAACTCCGCGAAATGCTCGATGTCCTCCAGCGTGACCTCGCGCGCTGCCGTGTGAAGCGTTTCGCCGATGGCCAGCTCGCCGAAGCGGCGCGTGAAGGGATGCGCGGGGCCTTTCACCTCGGCCGCGCCGGGCACCCATTGCCCGCCGATCGCCGTCAGGTGATCGGGCGATCCCTGAACGGCGGTGCGTTGCATGTAGTGGGTGACGCCGCGCACGCCGCCCAGTTCCTCGCCGCCGCCGGCGCGACCGGGGCCGCCGTGAACCATGTGCGGCAGGGGCGAGCCGTGGCCTGTGCTTTCCTTCATCGAGGCGCGGTCGTTGAGGTAGATGCGCCCGTGATACGCGCCCGCCCCCAGCACCGCCTGGCGGGCGACGTCGCCGTCGTGGGTGATGACAGAGGTGACCAGAGACCCCTCGCCGCGGTTGGCCAGCGCCATGGCGTGATCCAGGTCGCGGTAGCCCATGACCGTGCTGACGGGGCCGAAGGCTTCGGTGTCGTGGACGCGCTGCGCGCCGTCCGGGTCGGCGCAGTGGAACAGCATCGGCGGCAGGAACGCGCCCTTCTCGGGGTCGGCGCCGTCCACCGCGAAGTCGTCGGGATTGCCGAAGACCCGTTCGGCTTCCCGGCCGAGGACGGCGATCTTGTCGAGCACGTCGCGCTTCTGGCTGGCGGAGACGAGCGCGCCCATGCGCGTCGTTTCCTTCCGGGGGTCGCCGATGGTGGTCTTGGCCAGCCGCGCCGAGACCGCCTCGATCACCGCCTCGACCCTGTCGTTGGGCGCGATGATCCGGCGGATCGCGGTGCATTTCTGGCCCGCCTTGGCCGTCATCTCGCGGCAGACCTCCTTGACGAAAAGGTCGAATTCGGGGCTGTCCGGGTCGGCGTCGGGGCCGAGGATCGAGGCGTTCAGGCTGTCCTGTTCGGCCACGAAACGGACGGAGTTCTCGAGGATGTGCGGCGCCGAGCGCAGCTTGAGCGCGGTGTGCGCGGAGCCGGTGAAGCTGACCACGTCCTGGCAGGTCAGACGGTCGAGCATGTCGCCCAGACCGCCGGCGACGAACTGCAACGCGCCGGCGGGCAGGATGTCGGCCTCCAGCATCAGGCGCACGCAGGCCTCGGTGACGTAACAGGTGCTGGTCGCGGGCTTCACGATCGCCGGCACGCCGGCCAGGATCGTCGGCGCCAGCTTCTCCAGCATGCCCCAGACGGGGAAGTTGTAGGCGTTGATGTGCACGCCCACGCCCTGCAGCGGCGTGCAGACGTGCTGGCCCAGGAAGGATCCGTCGCGCGACAGCTGCTCGACGCCTCCGTCGAGGTAGACGTGCCCGTCGGGCATCTCGCGCCGGCCCTTGGAGGCGAAGACGAACAGCGTGCCGATGCCGCCGTCGATGTCGATCAGGTGGTCCTTTTGCGTCGCGCCGGTATCGAAGGACAGGTCGTAGAGCGCCTGCTTGTGCTGGCCGAGGTGGATTGCCAGCGCCTTGAGCATGCGGGCGCGGTCGTGGAAGGTCATCCTGCGCAGGGCGGGCCCGCCGACGTCGCGCGCATGGTCCAGCATCGCCTGTGCATCCAGCGCGGCGTTGCCGGCCTCGGCGATGGGGTCGCCGGTGATCGCGCTGGCAATCTCGCGCGCGCCCTTGCCGGGTTTGACCCAGTCACCGGCGGCGAAGCTTGATACCTGTTGAATCGTCATGTCGTCATCCCTGGTTGAGTTGCGCGGGACGCCGGGCGGGGCCGACGGGCTTGCGGCCGTTCACGCGGCGCCGCGCGATTTGCGAATTCGTGGTCGGGGGGCACTGCCCCCGCCGGCTGCTCCCGGGCGCGCGCGCATTTCAGTGTCCCATCGCCCCCATGTTCTCGGGCAGGACAAGCACGAGCCACGGGATCAGCACGATCAGCGCCAGCCGGAAGATGTCCGCGATCCAGAAGGGCGTCACGCCGCGGAAGATCGTTCCTGTCGTCACGTCGCCCACCACGCCCTTGAGGATGAACACGTTTAGCCCGACGGGTGGCGTGATGAGTGAGATCTCGGTCACCACCACGACGACGATGCCGAACCAGATCGGATCGTAGCCGAGCTCGGTCACCAGAGGGAAGAAGATCGGCACCGTCAGCAGCAGCATCGAGAGCGATTCGAAGACGCACCCAAGCGCGACATAGATCAGCAGGATCATCATCATGACCACATAGGCCGGCACGTCGTAATAGGTGACGATCCGGATCAGCGCCTCCGGCAGGCCAGCGAGGTTGACGAAGTTGGAAAAGATCTGCGCGCCGATCAGCACCGAGAACAGCGCGGAGGCCGTCAGCGTGGTGTCCTTCAGCACCTCGATGGTGCTGGACAGTGTCAGCCCGCCGCGCGACAACGCGATCAGGAACGCGCCCATCGCGCCCATGCCGGCGGCCTCGGTGGGCGAGAACGTCAGGTAGATCGGGTAGACGTCGAAGATTCCGTAAAGCCCGCCGATCACCAGGACAAAGAGCAGCAGCACCGCCCAGACCGAGCGCAGCGCATTCAGGCGTTCGGGCCAGGAGAACCGCGATCCCGCCGGCCCGGCATCGGGCGTGCGCCAGACAGTGTAGCGCACCGCGAACAGGTAGAACAGGATGCCCATCGCGCCGGGAATGATGCCTGCAACGAACAGCTTGCCGATGGAGGTTTCCGTCATCAGCCCGTAGATCACGAGGATCACCGAGGGCGGGATCAGGATGCCCAGCGTGCCGCCGGCGGCGATCGAGGCGGTCGAGAGCCGGTCGGAATAGCCGTAGCGGCGCATCTCGGGCATCGCGACCTTCGACATCGTGGCGGCCGTGGCCAGCGACGAGCCCGAAATCGCGGAGAACCCGCCGCAGGCGGCGACCGTGGCCATGGCGATGCCGCCGCGCATGTGGCCGAGGAAGGCGTTCGAGACGGCGTAGAGTTCGCGCGCCATGCCGCCCTTGTTGACGAACAACCCCATCAGGATGAACAGCGGCACCACCGACAGCCCGTAGCTTTGCGCGGTGTCGATGATCTGGCGGCCGACCATCGACATGGCCGCCTGAAGCCCCCAGGCGTCGAACAGGCTGCCGCTGCGCTCATATGCGAAGCCGAAGGTGCCGACCAGCCCCATCGCGAACACGATGGGCATGCGCAGCAGGACCAGGACGAGGACGAGGGCGAATCCGAGAAGCGCGGCGGTCATTGGGTGTCATCCCTCAGAAGTTGCGGGGCGAGAAGGGTCAGCAGCCCGGCCACGACCATTGACACGGCCGCGATTCCGGTGGCGATGGCGATGAACCACATGATGTAGAACTGCGGGATCGCGAGGTATTCGGTCACGTCGCCGTAGCTGCGCGTGCGTTCGGCCAGAACGATGACCCGCTGCGTCGGCCAGAACAGCATCACGCCCGAGGCGATCAGGATCAGCCCGTCGCGGAGTTTCTCGAGCCGGTAGCGCTGGAAGAGGCCGTCGGTGAGGTCCACGCAGATGTGGTAGTTCGTCACCGACACATGCGGCAGAACCGAGAACACGGCGATGGCCACGAAAATGCGGGTGAGCTCCGTCGCCGCCTCGATGGGCGCGTTGAAGGTCGACCGAAGGATCACGTCGAAGAACGTCATCACCATGAGCGCGAAAAGCGCGCCGCAGGCGACGAGGATCGGAACCCTGTCCAGCTTTCGGACAGCGTGCAGCAAGGGTCTCATGGCGCGGGCCTCCGGATCACGGGGGGAAATCGGGGTGCGGCCCCGGCGGCCGGGCGGGCCGCCGGGGCCATGTCACGTTGCGGCGATCAGTCCTCGGACAGCGCCTCGGTGAGCATGTCGTAGGCGGCTTGCGCGTCCACGCCGGTTTCGCCCACTTCCTCGATGACCGAGTCGATGATGCTGGCCGAGATTTCCTCGAACCTGGCCTGGTCGGCCTCCGAGGCCACGGTGATCGTGTTGCCCTCGGTCTCCTTCGTCAGCTCGAGGCTGTTCTGGTCGCCGGCATCCCAGATCTTGCCGATCTCGCGGCTGATGGGTTCGCCGAACACCTCTTCTTCCAGTGCCGTCCGGATGTCTTCGGGCAGCCGCTGGAACGAGCCTTCGTTCATGATGAAGGCAAACGACCCCCGGTAGAAGCCGCCGGGCATTTCGTACAGGTGCGGCGCGACCTCGGTCAGCTTGAAGCCCTGGCGCGAATCCACGGGCATCACGACGCCGTCGGCGGCACCCGATGCCAGCGTTTCGTAAACCTTGGGCGCGGGCACCTTGATGCCGGTGGCGCCCAGTGCCTCGCCAACGTCGCCGCCGACGCCACCCGGGACGCGCAGCTTCAGGCCCGAGATCTCGTCGAGCTCGGTGACCTTGTCCGCGGTGTGCAGCTGCGCCGGACCGTGCGTGTGCATCGCCACGACCTTCACGCCGCGGTGCTCGTTGGCGTTCGACAGGTACTTGTCATAGGCGCGCCAGTAGGCGACCGAGGCCTCCTCGGCGTTGCCGGTGTAGCCGGGCAGCTCGATCAGCTTCGTGGTGACGAAGCGGCCCGCCTGGTAGCCGTGGAAGATGATCGACAGGTCGGCGGCGCCATCCTGGATCAGGTCCATCTGCGCCGGCGGCGGGGCGAGACCAAGCTTCAGTTCGGTCGTGACCTTGCCGTCGGTGGCCTCCTCGACCATCTCGGTGAACTTCGGCCACATCTTGGCGTTGATGTTGTGCGTCGGCGGTGCCCAGCTGGAAATCGTCAGCGTGTAGTCCGCGGCGAAGGCCGCGGTTCCGCTGAATGCCAGCGCGGCGCCGGCCAGCAGCGAAGTGATCTTGCGGTGTTGTGCCATTTGGTCCTCCCTTGGTGAAAATGGCTTTCGGTTTGCGTTCAAAGCGTGGATGCCAGAACCCATGACCCGGGGCTTTCCTCGGCCACCAGGTGCATGTTCCTCCTCGTCGTGTCCCAGCCGATCTCGGCGGCGTGGTGCATCGGGCCGCCCCGCCATCTGGGGAAACCATAGCCGTGGATTTCCACCACGTCGATGTCCCCGGCGCGTTCGGCGATCCCCTCTTCGACGATGCGCAGCCCCTCGTTGGCCATCACGGCCAGAAGGCGTGCGGTGATCTCGTCAGCGGTGAAAGTGCGGCGGGGTATGCCCTGCTCGCGCGAATGGGCCTCGATCAGCGCCTCGACCTCGGACGAGCGTTGCGGCTTGCCGTCGTCTCCGTAGTCGTACCAGCCCTTGCCGCTGCGGCGTCCAAGCCGGTCCATCTCGCAAAGCTGGTCGGCAATGGTGACGTAGCGTTCCCCGGCGGGCCGGGTGGCTGCCTGCCGCTTGCGGTTGGCCCAGGCGATCTGCAACCCGGCCATGTCCTGTGCCTCGTAGGGCCCCATCGCCATGCCGAAACCGCGCATCGCCGCGTCCACCTCGTGAGGCAATGCGCCGTCTGCCAGAAGGTAATCGGCCGCGCGGCGGTAGGCGGCGAGGATGCGGTTGCCGATGAAGCCGTCGCAGATGCCCGACAGCACCGGCATCTTGCGGAGCCGCCTGGCCAGCGCAAAGCCGGTGGCCAGCACCTCGGCGTCGGTATCCGGGGTCCGGACGACCTCGAGGAGTTTCATGATGTGCGCGGGCGAGAAGAAGTGCAGCCCAAGGCACCGTCCCGGCGCGGGGATATCGCGAAAGATCTCGCGCGGATCGAGGTAGGAGGTGTTGGTGGCAAGGATGGCGTCCTCGCTCATCACCTCGGACAGACGGGCGAAGACGTCGCGCTTGACGTCGGCGTCCTCGAACACCGCCTCGATCGCCAGTTCGGCGCCGGCCGCGCGGGCATAATCGTCGACCGCCGCGAACCCCTCCAGCGCGGCGTCGCGCGTGGCCGCGTCCATCTTGCCGCGCTTCACGGCCCCGTCAAGAAGGCCGGCGACGCGGTCGTGTGCGCCCCGGGCGGCCTCGGCGTCGCGTTCGATCAGTGTTACCGCGATACCGGCGGTCAGCGCGGTCGAGGCGATGCCCGCGCCCATCAGCCCGCCACCGACGATGGCGATTCGCGTGATTTCTTGCGGGGCGGCCCCTTCGATGGTCGCCGGGCGGGCGGCCGCGCGTTCCGCGAAAAAGACGTGGCGCAGGGCGCGGCTCTCGGCCGATTGGCGCAATTCCAGATGGCGGGCGCGCTCGCGGGGCTGGCCTGTCGTGAAGGGCTCGGAGGCGGCCCATTGCAGGGCCACAAGGTTCTCCAGCGGTGACTGCTGGCCGCGCGCTTTTTTGCGCAGGCTCTTTTCGGTCTCGTCGATCAGATCGGGCGCGAATGCGGGGACCTCGCGCCGCGATACCGGCACGGGACGCCCGGGCAGGTCTGCGGCCATCTCGTCGAAGGCGCGCTCGGGGTCGTCGGCGATGCGGTCGATTCCGCCCAGCTCGAGCATCTCCTCGGCTTTCACGATGCGGCCGCGGCAGGCGATATCGATCGCCGCCTCCATGCCCACCAGCCGCGGCAGGCGCTGCGTGCCGCCGGCGCCGGGAATCAGGCCGACGTTCACCTCAGGAAGTCCGAAGCCCGTGCCCGGAGCGGCAATGCGCCAGGCGCAGGCCATCGCGATCTCGAGGCCCCCGCCCAGCACGTTGCCGTGCATCAGCGCGACGAAGGGCACGTCGGAGTCCTCGATCATCTGCACGACATCGGGCAGATGTGGTTCCACCGGCGGTGCATCGAATTCCGTCATGTCGCCGCCGGCGATGAAGGTCCGCCCCGCGCAACGCAAGGCGGCGACGCGGGCGCCTTGAACATCCTTCACCGCCCCGGCCAGATCGGCACGCACGGCGTTGGACGTGGCGTTCACCGGCGGGTTGTCGATCGTCACCCACGCGATCTCTCCCGCGCGTTCGACAGTGACGGTGGGTCTGTCCGCGGCGGCCTCGGGGCCGGTTTCTGGGCGTGATTCACTCATGCGGATATTTATTGACCAACCGTTCGGTTTATGCAAGTAGTGAATTGAATTTTGAACGGCAGGCCCCTCATGAGCGATACGATTCTGACGACGAACCACGGTGCCTGGGTCGAGATCACCCTGAACCGGCCCGACCGCCTGAACAGCTTCAACGACGAAATGCACCGCGCGCTTTATGCCGCGCTCGAATCCGCGCGCGATGGCGGCGCGCGGGCGGTGCTGTTGACCGGCGCGGGGCGCGGGTTCTGCGCGGGCCAGGATCTCGGCGACCGCGATCCGTCGAAGATGGATGGCCCGCCCGATCTGGGCCACACCGTGCGCACCTTCTACGCGCCGCTCGTCCGGCTCATCCGGTCGCTGGATTTTCCCGTGGTCTGCGCCGTCAACGGCGTCGCGGCCGGGGCCGGGGCGAACCTTTCGCTGGCCTGCGACATGGTGCTGGCCGCGGAAAGCGCCAAGTTCATCCAGTCGTTCGCCAAGGTGGGGCTGATTCCCGACACCGGGGGCAGCTGGCACCTGCCGCGCCTGCTGGGCGAGGCACGCGCCAAGGGGCTGGCGTTCACCGGGGAGCCGCTGACGGCGCCGCAGGCCGCGGACTGGGGCCTGATCTGGAAGGCGGTGCCCGACGAGGCGCTGATGGATGAGGCGCGCGCGCTGACAGGAAAGCTGGCCGAGGGGCCGACACTGGGTCTCGGGATGACCAAGCAGACGATCCAGGCCGCGGCGACCGATACGCTCGACGCGCATCTGGACCTCGAGGCCGACGCGATGAAGACCTGCGGCGAAAGCGCGGATTACGCCGAAGGCGTTTCGGCCTTCATCGAGAAACGCGCACCGAATTTCCAGGGTAAATGAGCATGACACCGAAGGAACGCGCGGAAAGAGCCGCGGCCGCCATGTGGTCGGACGATGGAGCCTCGCAATGGGCGGGCATGGAGATCACCCATGTCGACGAAGGGGAAGCGACCCTGGAGTTGACCGTGCAGCCGCACCACTGCAACGGCCACGCGATCTGCCACGGCGGACTGACCTTCATGCTGGCCGACAGCGCCTTTGCCTTCGCCTGCAACAGCCGCAACCAGTCCACCGTCGCCCAGCACAACGTCATCAGCTACGTCGCGCCGGGCAAGCAGGGTGACCGGATGATCGCGACGGCGCGCGAGGTTGCGCTGAACGGGCGAAACGGCATCTACGACGTGACCGTGACCAACCAGGACGGCACCGTGATCGCCGAGTTCCGCGGCATGTCGCGGACCATCAACGGCCGGCTGTTTGACGAAGACGACGACTAGACCGACCGGCGCAGAACCGGCGAGGAGGAGACGATGAAAGACCTGACCCCGACGAAATCCGACCTGGAGCCGATCGAGATCGCCTCGATCGACGAAATCCGCAGCCTGCAACTGGACCGTCTCAAGTGGTCGGTGCGCCACGCCTATGACAACGTCCCGATGTACCGCGAGCGCTTCGACGCGGCGGGGGTCCATCCCGACGACCTCAGGCAGCTCAGCGACCTTTCCAAGTTCCCGTTCACCTACAAGACGGACCTGCGCGATCACTACCCCTTCGGTCTGTTTGCCGTCCCGCGCGAACAGATCGTGCGCATTCACGCATCGTCCGGCACGACCGGCAAACCGACGGTGGTGGGGTATACCAGGGGCGACATCGACGTGTGGGCCGACATGGTGGCGCGGTCGATGCGCGCCAGCGGAACGCGGCCCGGCGACATCGTGCACGTGGCCTATGGATACGGGCTGTTCACCGGCGGGCTGGGGGCACACTATGGTTCCGAGCGGCTGGGCTGCAGCACCGTGCCCGTCTCGGGCGGGATGACCGAGCGGCAGGTCACGCTGATCGACGACTTCAAGCCGTCGACCATAATGGTGACACCGTCCTACATGCTCAACATCCTCGAGCAGTTCCACAAGCAGGGTCTCGACCCGCGCGAGAGTTCCCTGCAGGTGGGTATCTTCGGCGCCGAGCCCTGGACGAATGCCATGCGCGCCGAGGTGGAGGAAGCCTTCGACATGCACGCCGTCGACATTTACGGCCTGTCCGAGATCATGGGGCCGGGCGTGGCCAACGAATGCGTCGAGACCAAGGACGGGCTGCACATCTGGGAGGACCATTTCCTGCCCGAGATCATCGACCCGCAAACCGGCGAACCGGTCGAGGATGGCGAGATGGGCGAGCTGGTCTTCACAACGCTGACCAAGGAAGGCCTGCCGATGATCCGTTACCGCACGCGGGATCTGACGCGGCTGCTGCCGGGCACCGCGCGCAGCATGCGCCGTATGGAGAAGATCACCGGACGCTCGGACGACATGATCATCCTGCGCGGCGTCAACGTCTTCCCTACCCAGGTCGAGGAACAGGTGCTGGCCACCGGCGGCCTGACCAACCACTTCCAGATCGAACTGTACCGTGCAGGGCGCATGGACGCGATGCGCGTGCACGTGGAGGCGGCCGAGGATTCCACCGACGAGGCGTCGAAGACAGCCGCGGCACGGATGCTGCACAAGCACATCAAGGACGTCGTGGGCATTTCGACCGAGATCGACGTGCGCGACCCCGGCGAGATCGAACGCAGCCAGGGCAAGGCCAAGCGCGTGATCGACAACCGCGACAAGGGGTAACGCCGTGGCCCGGACGATCGCCAAGGACCACGACCAGAAGCGCGCGCAGATCCTGGGATCCGCCGCCAAGGTGTTCGCCGAGGAGGGCTTCGACCGGGCCACCATGACCCAGCTTGCCCGCGAATGCGGGATCTCGAAGGCCAACATCTACCATTACTACGACAGCAAGGACGCGATTCTTTACGACATCCTTGAAACCTACCTTCGCGGCCTTCGGGATCGCATCTGCGGCATCGACCTGTCGGGGCTGGACGCGGAGGGCCGCCTGCGGCGGGTGGTCCACGAGATCCTGTTCGCCTACCAGGGGTCGGACCACGAGCACCGGGTGCAGGTCAACGGTGTCGAGAAGCTGCCGCCCGCCCAGCAGAAGGTGCTGCGCGGCTTCCAGCGCGAGATGGTGAGGTTCCTGGGCGGCATCATCCGCGACATCGCGCCGGAGGTTTTCGCCGAGGACCGCGACAAGCTGCGCGCGGCGACCATGTCCGTCTTCGGGATGCTGAACTGGTACTACATGTGGAACACCGGCGCAGGCGATGCCGCGCGGCGCGACTACGCCCGGCTGGTCGCGGATCTCACGCTCTACGGTGTCAGGGGCATCTGACGCCCGCTTTGCAGAGGGTCTTGATCAGAAGGAGCGCCTTCGGCGCGCTCTTTTCATGTGCGCTCGGGCCGCGCGGGCCTTGAGGGGCGCCGCCCCTCAAACTCCCCGGAGTATTTGACCCAAGGTGAAGGGGCGAGTCCGCCTTCCGGCGCTAGGCCTGGCCCTTCGCGAGCCCGAGGTTGTCCAGCGCGCCGGCCGTCCCGGTCTCCCAGCGGGCGCGCAGGTCAGCATTCGTTTCGTGGCGCAGACCCATCGCGCGGAGGCTTTCGAACTTGTTCGAATCCGTGGCGCCGAAGGAACCGGCCACCCGCGGCCACCAGTAATCGACGCTGGCCTGCAGTGCCGCGCGGCCCTCGGTCTCCATCAGGCGGTCGATGCCTTCCTCGGCCAGTTCGACGTGGCGGGTCTCGACCGGTGCGACGGTGCGGAAGGCCTCGGCCAGCGGCTGGTAGGAGACGCGGGCCAACTCGTCCAGCTGGATGCCCACGGCGCGGCCCATCAACAGGTTCATCACCACCGCGTCGGCCCAGCCGGCAAGGGGATAGTTGAAGACCGCGAGCCGCATGTCATGTTCGCTGCGCTGTGCGCCGATGTCGGCGTCCCGGTCCAGCCGCGCGGTCCAGGGATGGTGGTTGGCGTAGCGCGCGGTGTCGGCGCCGAAGTCTCCCATGATCCGCAGCACGCGGTCGGCATTGTCGGTCTTTTCCAGCACGATCTTGGCCGCGGCGATGCGTTCCTTGATGCCGGGGCCTTCATTGATGATGTCGGCAAAGCCCGCGGCACCGGCAAGTTCGCTGTCCACGAAGGTTGCCATCAGCTTGAGAAGTTCCGCGCGGTAGCGCGGCGGAACGTTGGTGGGGTTCGTCAGCTTGCCGCCCTGCGCAAGATAGTCTTCGATGCTCATGTCGTCGGCCATGGGATGCCCCTTCCTCTCACTGGTCGTAATCGACGGTGACGTTGTCGGTGACCGGGTAGGACTGGCACGACAGGACATAGCCCTTCTCGACCTCGTAGTCCTCCAGCGCGTGGTTGGCGACCATCTCGACCTCGCCCTCCAGCACCCGGCAGCGGCAGGTGGAGCAGACCCCGGCCCGGCAGGCAAAGGGGGCGTCCATGCTGTTTTCCAGGGCGGCGTCGAGGATCGCGGTGTCCTTGGGCACCTTGACCGTTTGCGTCGCGCCGTCGAGCGTGACGGAAACGGACGTCTGGTTGGCCGCGTTCGCGGCCTGTTTCGACACCGCCTTGCGCTTTGCGCGCCCCGGCTGGGCGGAGGCGAACAGCTCGAACTTGATCCGGTCGTCCGTCAGCCCCGCGTTGCGCAGGGCGCTGGAGATTCCCAGCATCATCGGCTCGGGCCCGCAGATGAAGGCGGTATCGACCGTGTCGATGTCGATGAAGCCGCTGTCGAAGAGCTGCCGGCATTTTTCCTCTGTCACCAGCCCGGTGAACAGCTCGATCTCCTGCGTGTCGCTTTCGAGCACGTGGATGACGTTGAACCGGCCCAGGTAGGTGTTCTTGAGGTCTTCCAGTTCCTCGCGGAACATGATGGTGTTCACGCCCTTGTTGGCATAGACGAGCGTGAAGGTCGACTTCGGCTCGCGCGACAATGCCGTCTTGAGGATCGACAGCACGGGCGTGATGCCCGAGCCGCCGGCGAAGCCGAGGTAATGCTTTTCGTTGTCCGGGTGGAGCGGGGTGTGAAACGCGCCCATCGGCGGCATCGCCTCGATCCGGTCGCCGACCTGCATCTCCTCGTTGGCCCAGGTGGAGAAGGCGCCGCCGTCCACCCGCTTGATGCCGACCTGCAGGATGCCCTCGTCGCGCCCGGCGCAGATCGAGTAGGAGCGGCGCAATTCCTCGCCGTCGAAATCGCGGCGGAAGGTCAGGTACTGCCCCTGCGTGAAATCGAACGCGTCGGCCGCACCGTTCGCGGGCCTGAGCGTCACCACGACCGCGTCGCGGATCGTCTTTTGGATGTCGGTGACTTCCAGTTCGTGAAAGCGTGCCATGGGGGCTCCTCCCTCAGATGCACTTGAAGTATTCGAACGGCTCGAGACAGTCCCGGCAGCGCCACTGCGCCTTGCACGGGGTCGAGCCGAACTGGCTGAGTTTCTCGAGGTTGGCGCCACCGCAGCGCGGGCAACGCTCGGGCCCGCCGGCGGGCTGGGGCGGCGCTATGCCGTATTCCTCGAGCTTGGCGCGGCCTTCCTCGGTCATCCAGTCGGTCGTCCACGCCGGGCTGAGCTGGCGCTTGAGCTCCAGGTTCTCGATGCCGTGGCCGCGCAACGCCGTCTCGATCTCCATGTTGATCAGCGACGTCGCCGGGCAGCCCGAGTAGGTGGGCGTGACGGTGACGACAAGCGTGTCGTCCTGCCAGTCCACGTCGCGGATGATGCCAAGATCCGTCAGGCTGATCGCGGGGATCTCGGGGTCGGGAATGGCGCCCAGCCATTCCCAGACCTGATCGACACTCGGCCGGGTCATGGTCGTGCCTCCTGTCCGCGGGTGCGTTACCACTGGCAGCCGGGGTAGGCGCGCTGCAGCCATTGCATGGTGCACAGCAGGTGGCCCAGGTGCTCGGTGTGCATGGTGCCGCTGCGCCCGCCCCGGTGCACGTAGGCCTTTTCGGGAATGGTCAGCGTCGCCTCGGCCATCACGCGGCCGACGAAGGCGTCGTATTCCGCGCGCAGGCTGGCCGGATCGGGGGCGATGCCGGCCTCGGCCATCGCGGCGTCGGTGGCGTCGCTTTCGAACAGCTCGCCCACGTAGGGGTAGAGGTAGTCCAGCGCCGCCTGCATGCGCGCGTGGCTTTCCTCGGTGCCGTCGCCCAGCCCCACGACCGTGTCGGCAGAGCGTTCCACGTGGTAGGCGTTCTCCTTCGCCGCCTTCTCGGCGATCTCGCGCACGCGCTCGTCGGCGGATTTCTGCAGCCTGCCCAGCATGATCGAGGCCCAGGCGTCGTAAAGGAACTGGCGCATCAGCGTCTGGCCGAAATCGCCGTTGGGCAGCTCGACCAGCAGGACGTTGCGGAAATCCCAGGCGTCGCGCAGGAAGGCGAGGTCGTCGGCGGTCCTGCCTTCGCCCTGTACCTCGGCGGCGTAGTCCAGCCAAAGCTGGGTCTGGCCGATCAGGTCCAGCGCGGTGTTGGCCAGCGCGATGTCCTCTTCAAGCACCGGCGAGTGGCCGCACCACTCCGACACGCGGTGGCCCAGGATCAGGGTGTTGTCGCCCATGCGCAGCAGGAACTGCAGCAGGGCCGTCTTGTCGATCGTCTCTGTCATCACATCTGCCCCACTTCGTCGGGAATGTCGAAGAACGTCGGGTGGCGGTAGACCTTGCTTTCCGACGGTTCGAACAGCGGGCCCTTCTCGCTGGGCACGGTGGCCGCGATGTGGCGCGATTCCACCGCCCAGATCGAGACGCCCTCGTTGCGGCGGGTGTAGACGTCGCGCGCGTTCTTGATCGCCATCTCGGCGTCAGGGGCATGCAGGCTGCCGACGTGGCGGTGGCTCATGCCGTGCTGTCCGCGGATGAAGATCTCCCACAGCGGCCATTCCTTGCGCTCGGGTTTCTTCTCGGACTCTGTGTCGGGATAGGCCGACGGGCTGACGGAACTCATGTCTCTCCTCCTCGGGCGTGTCTCATTCGGCCGCGGTGCGGGCGGCCTTCTTGCGGGCGTGGGCCATCAGCCCCTCGCGCACCCAGCGGCCGTCTTCCCAGGCGCGGGTGCGGTCGTTCATCCGCTCGGTGTTGCAGGGGCCGTTGCCCTTGATGACGTCGAAGAATTCCTGCCAGTTCGGTTCGGTGAAGTCGTAGTGGCCGGTTTCCTCGTTCCACGTCAGGTCCGGGTCCGGGATCGACAGGCCCAGGTATTCGGCCTGCGGCACCGTCTGGTCCACGAACTTCTGGCGCAGTTCGTCGTTGGTGTTGATCTTGATCTTCCACGCCATGGACTGCGCGGAATGCACGCTGTCCTTGTCGGACGGGCCGAACATCATCAGCGACGGGTACCAGAAGCGGTCGAGCGCATCCTGCGCCATGCGCTTCTGCTCGGGGCTGCCCTGCGCCATCTTCATCATGATGTCGTAGCCCTGCCGCTGGTGGAAGCTTTCCTCCTTGCAGATGCGGATCATCGCCCGTGAATAGGGCCCGTAGGAGGTGCGCTGCAACGGCACCTGGTTCATGATCGCCGCGCCATCGACCAGCCAGCCGACCGCGCCGATGTCGGCCCAGTTCAGGGTGGGGTAGTTGAAGATCGAGGAATACTTCATCTTGCCCGACAGCAGATCCTCGGTCAGGTCGTCACGGCTGACGCCGAGGGTTTCCGCCGCGCAGTAAAGGTAAAGCCCGTGGCCGGCCTCGTCCTGCACCTTTGCCAGAAGGATCATCTTGCGTTCGAGCGTGGGCGCGCGGGTGATCCAGTTGCCCTCGGGCAGCTGGCCCACGATTTCCGAGTGCGCGTGCTGGCCGATCTGGCGCACCAGCGTCTTGCGGTATTCCTCGGGCATCCAGTCGCGCGGCTCGATCTTCGTGTCGGCGTCGATCTTGTCCTGAAAGGCGCGTTCGTCCTCGGACATCTCCTCGCGCGTCTTCACGCCCTTGCCTGTGCTCTTGACCATCTGTGCATACATTCCGGGGTCCTCCCTTTATCACACGCGTTCCAGGATCAGGGCGGCGCCCTGCCCAACACCCACGCACATCGTGCACAGCGCGTAGCGCCCGCCGGTGCGTTTCAACTGGTAGGCCGCCGTCAGCACCAGCCGTGCCCCCGACATGCCCAGGGGATGGCCCATGGCGATGGCGCCTCCATTGGCGTTGACATGGGGCGCATCGTCGGGAATGCCAAGTTCGCGCAGCGTCGCCAGCGCCTGGCTCGCGAAGGCCTCGTTCAATTCTATCACATCCATCTGGTCGATGGTCATGCCGGTGCGCTCCAGCACCTTCCGCGTGGCCGGCACGGGGCCGATACCCATCACCCGGGGCGGCACGCCGGCGGTGGCCATGCCCACCACGCGGGCCATGGGGGTCAGGCCGTTGCGTTCGGCGGCCGCGGAATTGGCCAGCAGAAGTGCGGCGGCCCCGTCGTTCACGCCCGAGGCGTTGCCGGCGGTGACACTCAGGTCGGGCCCGTTGACACCCTTGAGGCCCGAAAGCTTCTCGGCCGTGGTGCCGGGACGGGGATGTTCGTCGGTGTCGACGACCACCGGGTCGCCCTTGCGCTGCGGCACCGACACCGGGACGATCTCCTCGGCGAGGATGCCGGCCTCGTGCGCGGCGGCCCAGCGGGCCTGGCTGCGGGCCGCGAAGGCATCCTGATCCTCGCGCGAGACGGCGTAGTCGGCGGCGACGTTGTCGGCCGTCTCGGGCATCGAGTGCGTCCCGTGCTCGGCCTTCATCTTCGGATTGACGAAACGCCAGCCGATCGTGGTGTCGTAAACGGCCGTCGCGCGGCTGAAGGGCGCCTCGGCCTTGGGCATGACGAAGGGCGCGCGGGTCATGCTCTCGACGCCGCCGGCAATCGTCATGTCGTAGTCGCCCGCGCGGATTCCGCGGGCGGCCATCCCGACGGCATCCATGCCGCTGGCGCACAGGCGGTTGATGGTGGTGCCGGGCACTTCCACCGGCAGGCCGGCCAGCAGCGCGGCCATGCGGGCCACGTTGCGGTTGCTTTCACCTGCCTGGTTGGCATCGCCCATGATCACGTCGTCGATTGCGGCCCAGTCAACCTGTCCGTTCCGGTCCTTCAGCGCGGCGATGGGATATGCCGCCAGGTCGTCGGTGCGGACCGCAGACAGGGCGCCGCCGTAGCGTCCGATGGGCGTGCGGATCGCGTCGCAGATCAGTGCGTCCATGAAGTGCCTCTCCCTCTTTTGGCCGAATATAAACCGACCGTTTGGTCGAAATATACGCCCAAGCGATTCGGCGCAAGGAAAATGTTACAGGTTTCTCGCATTTCGCGACAAGCTGTAACAAGACCTGCGCCGCCCGCGACCCGCCGGCGCCCTCAGACGCTGCCGAGTTCCTTCGCGTGAAGCCAGTCGGCGTGACGCGGTGCCTTCTTGGTGCGCGACCACTCCTCGAGCATGTCCCATTTCACGTCGTTGAGCCTTTCCAGCATCGCGTCCTCTTTCGGGTCCGGGCAGGCCAGTTCGACGCGGTGGCCGTTGGGATCGAAGAAATAGATCGAGTGGAAGATCGAGTGATCGGTCACGCCCAGAACCTCGACCCCCTTCGACTCGAGGTGGTCCTTGAAGGCGATCAGTTCGTCGCGGTCGGCCACCTTGAAGGCGATGTGCTGGACCCACTCGGGCGTGTTCTCGTCGCGGCCCATCTCGGGCTTCGTGGGCAGTTCGAAGAAGGCAAGCACGTTGCCCATGCCCGCATCCATGAAGACGTGCATGTAGGGATCGGGTTCATGCGTAGACGGCACGTGGTCCTCGGCGATTGCCAGGACGAAATCCATGTTCAGCATGTCGCGATACCATTCGACCGTCTCCTTTGCGTCCTTGCAGCGATAGGCGACATGGTGGATCTTTTCGATTTTCATGGGGTGGTCCTCCTCCTCAGGTGTTCGTTTCGGGTGTTGGCCGGTGCGCGGCCTCAAGCGCGCGGGCCAGGACGGCGCGGTCGCCGATGTGGTTGGCGAGGATTAGAAGCAGCCGCGCGTTGAAGGCGTTGCTTTCCTCGAAAGACAGCCCTTCGTGGGCCGCCAGAAGCTCGGCGTAGAAATCGTCGGGGCCCTCGATGTTGGGCGTCAGCGTCAGGTCGGTCATGGCGGTCACTCCTTGCCGATCGCGCGCCGCAGGGCGGCGCGGAAGGTGTCCTCTTCGAAGGTTTCTGCGCGGGCCGCGACATGCTGGTCGGGCCGGATCAGGTAGACGGCGCGGCCGTGATCCCCGAGGTAACGCTCGCGCAGCGCGCCGGTTGGGTCGTCATCCGCCGAAAGCGCCACGTGATCCACGGAAAGGCCCGCCTCCTCGAACGTCGCCGGCGCTTCGGCATCGATGGTCATCAGTGTGAAGCGCCCGCCGAGCCGGGGCAGCAGGTAGCCGTTCCCGACCGGCGCGTCGGGGCAGGGTGAGCCCGGGCGCGTCCTGTCGGGGCCGACCAGCCCGTCGGGGCCGTTCAGGGGTGAGCCATCATAGGTGCAGGGCACCGACAGCCGCCCCGAGTTCACCAGCGGCCGGGCGAATTCGTAGTGCTCGGACAGGTCCAGCACGGCATCGCGCAGCAGGCGGCTCATGTCCGACTTCGGCGTGATGAAGTCGGTGGAGCGCGTGGAATTCAGGATGTTCTCGTCCGCGCCGTGAATGCGTTCGACGTCGTAGCTGTCCAGAAGCGCGGCGGGCGCCTTGCCTTCGATCACCAGCCCCAGCTTCCAGCCCAGGTTGTCGGTGTCCTGAAGGCCCGAATTGGCGCCACGCGCACCGAACGGGCTGACCTGGTGCGCGGCGTCGCCGGCAAAGATCACACGGTTGTGGCGGAACTTCTCCATCCGCCGGCACTGGAAGGTGTAGATCGAGATCCACTCGAGTTCGAACTCCACGTCGTCGCCCAGCATCTGCTGGAGCCGGGGCACGACATTCTCGGGCTTCTTTTCCTCTTCCTTGTCGATGTCCCAGCCCAGCTGCAGGTCGATCCGCCAGACGTCGTCGGGCTGCTTGTGCAGCAGGGCGGACTGGCCGCGGTTGAAGGGCGGATCGAACCAGAACCACCGTTCGGTGGGGAAATCGGCCTTCATGACAACGTCGGCGATCAGGAAGTTGTCCTCGAACACGCGGCCGACGAAATCGAGCCCCATCATCGCGCGGATGGGGGAGCCCGCCCCGTCGCAGGCGACCAGCCAGTCGGCCTCCAGCTCGTAGGGCCCCTCCGGCGTGTTCACCCGGAGGGCCACATGGTCACCGCGGTCGGTGACCGAATCCACCTTGTTTTCGCCGCGCAGTTCTATCGGTGCGCCCTCGGCCTGCATCTGGCGCACGCGGTCGACGGCGAACTGTTCGAAATAGTATTGCTGCAGGTTGATGAAGGCAGGGAACTGGTGCCCCTGCTCGGGCAGCAGGTCGAAGTTGTAGACCTCGCGTTCGTCGAAGAACACGCGGCCGCGGTTCCAGCTCACCCCTTTTTCGACCATCTCGCGGCCGCATCCCAGCCGGTCGAGGATTTCGAGCGGGCGCTTGGCGAAGCAGATCGCGCGCGACCCGAAGCTGACGCGGTCGTTGTCGTCCAGAACGACGACGCGGATCCCCTGCGTCGCCATCTCCATCGCGGCCGCCAGACCGACGGGGCCCGCGCCGACGACCACAACCGGGTGGCGGACGGGGGTCGCCGCGTCCTGGTCCGCGCTGCGCGTGTAAGGGTAAAGCGGTGTCTCGAAAATCTTGCTCATCTGCTCTCCTCCGGTCGGTCCTGCGGCGCGTCGGGCGGATCGGGGCGTGCCGCGTGGATCGCGCCGCGGCGTGATCCCGGCTTGCGTTTCCTCCCCTTCTGACGTTATCGTTGCAAACGCAACGAAGTCAATAACGTTGCAGACGCAACGAAAATGATCGGGACGGTTTTCTCGCATGAAACGCGCGCAATTCGATCTGGCGACCTTCTTTCCCTACCGTCTTGCCGTGCTGTCGGAACGCACGAGCAAGTGCCTGTCGGACGTTTACCGCGCGCGATTCGGCCTCTCGATGCCGGAATGGCGGGTGATCGTGCACCTAGCACGGTGCCAGCCGGTATCGGTGCGCGAGATCCACAACTGCGTGAACATGGAAAAGCCCAAGGTCAGCCGCGCCGTCGCGCGGCTCGAGACGACCGGGCTGGTGCGCAAGGACGCCGATTCGGAGGATCAGCGGCTCGTGCGCATCTCCCTCACCCAGCGTGGCGAGACCGTTCTGGACGAACTCATTCCGCTGGTCCGGGCGTTCGAGGCCCGGATCCTTGGCGATCTGGAGCCGGGAGAACTGGACCGGTTCCTTGCCACGATGGAGCGGATTCGCGCGGCGCTCGACCGCGAATCGGCCGACACGGCCGCCTCCGGCGCGGGCGAAGAGGTCGCCTGACCGGCCTACCGGCCCGCCACAGCACAGGACAGCAAAGGAAGGCGCAAAGACATGGCAAAGGCATTCGCGTCCCAGGGGGACATGACGGAAAAGGAAATCTCCTTCACCCAGGTGGGCGAAGGGCTCTATGCGTTCACCGCCGAGGGCGACCCGAACTCGGGCGTCATCATCGGCGATGACAGCGTGATGATCGTCGAGGCGCAGGCGACGCCGCGGCTGGCGAACAAGGTGATAGACTGCGTGCGGGGTGTCACCGACAAGCCGATCACGCACGTTGCGCTGACCCACTACCACGCCGTGCGCGTGCTTGGGGCGTCGGCCTACGGGGCCAACCAGATCATCATGTCGGACACCGCCCGCGGCATGGTCGCCGAGCGCGGGGCCGAGGACTGGGAAAGCGAATTCCAGCGGTTTCCCCGGCTGTTCGAGGGCCATGAATCGATCCCCGGCCTGACCTGGCCGAACACGACGTTCTCGGACACGATGACCGTCTACCTCGGCGACCGCCGGGTGGACCTGATGCATCTGGGCCGCGCGCACACGGCCGGCGACATCGTCATCCATGTCCCCGACCAGAACGTCATGTTCACGGGTGACATCGTCGAATACCACTCGGCCTGCTACTGCGGCGACGGGCATTTCGCCGACTGGGGCGACACGCTGGACGCCATCAAGTGGTTCGACGTGGACGCCATCGCGCCGGGGCGCGGCAATGCGCTGGTCGGCCGCGAAATGGTCAACGCCGCCATCGAGAACACGCGCGATTTCGTGGAAAGCACATACAGGCCGGCGGCGCAGGTCGCCGCGCGGGGCGGCACGCTGAAGGAAGCATGGGATGCCGTCCGGGCCGAGTGCGACCCGAAGTTCGCCGATTACGCGATCTACGAACACTGCCTGCCGTTCAACGTGGCGCGTGCCTATGACGAGGCCCGCGGCATCGAAACGCCCCGCATCTGGACCGCCGAGCGCGACCTGAAGATGTGGGAGGCGCTGCAGGGCTGACCGCCCGGCGCCGGCCCCATCCCCTGAGCAAGAGGAGGACAAGATGAACACGCACCCCGCCAGAGAGATCGTCCAGGCACAGGACGCCACCGGCACGCATCCCGGATACATGCCCGGCTTCGGCAACGACTTCGAGACCGAGGCACTGCCCGGCGCGCTGCCGCAGGGCATGAACAGCCCGCAGAAATGCAACTACGGCCTTTACGGCGAACAGCTGTCGGGCACCGCCTTCACGGCGAACCCGCCGGAACGTGCCTGGGTCTACCGCATTCGCCCCTCGGTGAAGCACTCGCGGCGCTACACGAAGCTCGACGTGCCCTACTGGAAATCCGCGCCGCATGTCGTTGACGACGTCGTCTCGCTCGGCCAGTACCGCTGGAGCCCGGTCGAAGTCGAGGCCGGCAAGCTCACCTGGATCACCGGCATGCGCACGATGACCACCGCCGGTGACGTCAACACGCAGGTGGGCATGGCATCGCACGTCTACCTTGTCACCGAAAGCATGGTGGACGACTATTTCTACTCGGCCGACAGCGAACTTCTGGTCGTCCCGCAGCAGGGCCGCATCCGGTTCCACACCGAGCTTGGCATCATCGATCTTGAGCCGAAGGAGATCGCGGTTATCCCGCGTGGCCTGGTCTACCGGGTCGAACTGGTCGAGGGGCCGGCGCGCGGTTTCGTCTGCGAGAACTACGGCCAGAAATTCGAACTGCCCGGCCGCGGCCCGATCGGCGCCAACTGCCTGGCCAACCCGCGCGACTTCAAGGCACCCGTGGCCGCCTTCGAGGACCGCGAGGTGCCTTCGACCGTCACCGTCAAGTGGTGCGGCCAGTTCCACGTCACCGAGATCGGGCAGAGCCCGCTCGACGTGGTGGCCTGGCACGGCAACTACGCGCCGATGAAATACGACCTGCGCAACTACTGCCCGGTCGGCGCGATCCTGTTCGATCACCCCGACCCGTCGATCTTCACGGTGCTCACCGCGCCGTCGGGCCAGCCCGGCACGGCGAACATCGACTTCGTGCTGTTCCGCGAACGCTGGCTTGTGGCCGAGGATACCTTCCGCCCGCCCTGGTATCACAAGAACATCATGTCCGAGCTGATGGGCAACATCTACGGCATCTACGACGCCAAGCCCGAGGGCTTCGTGCCCGGGGGCATCAGCCTGCACAACATGATGCTGCCGCACGGGCCGGACCGCGACGCCTTCGAGGGCGCATCGAACGCCGATCTCGGCCCCGAGAAGCTCGACAACACGATGTCGTTCATGTTCGAGACCCGCTTCCCGCAGCACCTGACCGAGTTCGCGGCGAAGGAGGCGCCGCTTCAGGAGGACTACATCGACGTCTGGGCGGACCTCGAGAAGCACTTCGACGGCACGCCGGGCCGCAAGTGAGCGACGCGCGCGTTACGCTTCTCGGCGTCAAGGGCGGGCCGGCGATCCGGCCCGGCTCGCCCATGCCCACATCGCACCTCGTCCGGATGGGCGGGTGCACGGTGGTCGTGGATGCGGGCCTTGGTGTCAGCGCAGGCATCGTCGCGCAGGGCGTGGCGCTGACAGAGATCGACGCGATCTATGTCACCCACCTGCATTCCGACCATTACCTCGAACTCGGCCCGCTGCTGCACACCGCGTGGACCGCCGGTCTGGACCGCCCGGTGACGGTTGTCGGCCCGGCGGGGTTGGCGGCGTATTTCGATGGCTTCTGGGCCGCGATGGCGCATGACATCGAGTTGCGCCTCGCGGACGAGGGGCGCCCGGACATCCGGGGCATGGTGGACCTGCACGCGCTGGGCGACGGCCCGGCGCCTGCGCCCGGCGGGCTGTCGGTTCGGGCCATGCGCAATGCCCACCCGCCAATCTCCGACAGCTTCGCCCTGCGGGTCGAGGACGCAAGCCGTGTTATCGTCTTCTCCGGCGACACCGCGGCGATGCACGGGATGATCGATTTCGCCCGCGGCGCGGACCTTCTGGTGCACGAAGCGATGCTGACGGCGGGCGTTGACGCGCTGTGCGCGCGCGTGGGCAACGGCGACGACCGCTTGCGCAGGCATCTTCTGCGCAGTCACTGCCCCGCGTCGCAGGCCGCGCGCATCGCGCGCGAGGCCGGGGTGCGGGTGCTCGCGCTCAACCACCTGATCCCGTCGGACGATCCGGACTACACCGCGGACCACTGGCATGCCGAGGTCACCCGCGAATTCGCCGGTGACGCGCGTCTTGGCCGCGACGGCATGACAATCGAGATATGAGGCCGCAATGAAACTCTATTCCTACTGGCGCTCCACGACGTCCTACCGCGTGCGGGTCGCGCTGCAGATGAAGGGCCTGAGCCACGAGATCCGGCCCGTCGACCTTGTTGCCGGCGAACAGTCCTCGCCCGATTACCGAAAGATCAACCCCGGGCAGGGTGTTCCGGCGCTGGTGCTGGACGACGGCACCGTGCTGACGCAGTCCATGGCGATCCTCGAATGGCTGGAAGAGACCCGGACCGAGCCCGCGCTGCTGCCGCGCGACCCGGTGGACCGCGCGCAGGTGCGCGCGGCGGCGCAGGTCATTGCCGCCGATATCCACCCGGTCAACAACCTGCGGGTCATTGGCCGGTTGAAATCCATGGGCCATTCGGGCGAGGAGACGGTCGAATGGATGCGCGACTGGATGGCGCGCGGTTTCGCGGCGTTCTCGACCCTGATCCGGCCGGATACGCCGTTCTGCTTCGGCGACGCGCCGGGGCTGGCCGACGTCTGTCTCGTGCCGCAACTCTACAACGCCCACCGCTGGGGGCTCGACCTCGGGCCGTTCGAACGGCTGACACAGATCGAGGACCTGTGCCTCAAGCGCCCCGAATTCGACGCCGCGCGGCCGGAAAACCAGCCGGACGCGACCTGACCCATCGAGCAGGAGGACCCTGACATGAGCGATCTTCACCTTTCCTGGGTCGAAAGCGCCAACAGCGCCGAAACCCCCTTCCCCCTCAACAACCTGCCCTACGGCGTGTTCTCCGTCGGCGACGGACTGCCCCGCTGCGGCGTCGCCATCGGCGAGATGATCCTCGACGCCACGCTGCTGGAGGGCGAGGGGCTGATCCGCATGGACGGTGCGCCGCTGTTCGACGCGCCCTCGTGGAACAAGCTGATGTCGCGCCCGCGCGCCGACTGGGACGCGCTGCGCGCCCGGCTGATCGACCTTCTGGCGCAGGACGGCGACCCGGCGCTCAAGGACAACGCCGATCTGCGCGCCCGCGCGCTTGTCCCGATGGAGGGTGCCCGCCTGCACATGCCGTTCGCCGTGGCCGAGTACACGGATTTCTACGCCGGACGGCATCACGCCTCGAACGTGGGCACGATGTTCCGCGGCCCGGAAAACGCGCTGCCGCCCAACTGGCTGCACATTCCCATCGGCTACAACGGGCGGGCGTCGTCGGTCGTGGTCTCGGGCACCGAGATCCGCCGCCCCTGGGGCCAGCTCAAGGGCCCGAACGATGACGCGCCGCGCTTCGCGCCCTCGCAACGCTTCGACATCGAACTGGAAATGGGCGCGATCGTGGGCACGCCCTCGGACGGGCCGATCACCGTGGACGAGGCCGACAGTCACATCTTCGGCTACGTGCTGCTCAACGACTGGTCGGCGCGCGACATCCAGGCGTGGGAATACCAGCCGCTGGGGCCGTTCCAGGCCAAGGCGACGGCCACCACGATCAGCCCGTGGATCGTGACGGCGGCGGCGCTGGAGCCCTTCCGTGCCGACACGCCCGCGCGCGAGGTGGAGCTTCTGCCGCACCTGCGCGACTGCGGCCCGATGCTCTATGACATCGACCTGTCGGTGACGCTGGCGCCCGAAGGTGGCCAGGCGGAGGAAATCGCGCGTACCAACTACGCCGAGATGTATTATTCCGCCGCTCAGCAACTGGCCCATCACACCACCTGCGGCTGCCCGATGCGCACCGGGGACCTGCTGGGCTCGGGCACCGTTTCAGGGCCCGAACGTGGCAATCGCGGTTCGCTGCTGGAGCTGTCGTGGGGCGGCAAGGAGCCGTTGGAGCTGTCGGGCGGCGGCACGCGCAGCTTCATCGAGGACGGTGACACGCTGGGCCTGCACGGCGCGGCACGCGGCAACGGCTTCACCGTCGGTTTCGGCCCTTGCACCGGCAAGGTGCTGCCGGCGCTGCCGGACCCTTACGCGCGCGGCTGAGGCGCGTTAGGGTCGCCGCGCGGCATCGGCAGCAGGGGGAAAAGCGGCGTGAGCGACGAGACATGGAACGAGGTCGTGGCGTTCCTGTCGGCCCCGGAAACGCACGGGGCCGACGCGCCGGTCGAGCTCGCGCGCACCCACGGCGCACTGGTCTTCCTTGCAGGCGGGGACGCCTACAAGATCAAGCGGCCGGTGCGCTACGACTACCTCGACTTCTCCACGCCGGAGAAACGCGAGGCCATGCTGCGGCGGGAAATGGCGCTCAACGCGCCCGCCGCGCCCGAAATCTACCGCGGTCTCGTGCCGGTCACGCGGCAGGCCGATGGCAACCTCGCGCTGGGCGGGCAGGGCACGCCGTTGGAATGGTGCCTTCACATGACCCGCTTCGACCGCGAGGACGAGCTCGCCCGCGTCGCGGCACGCGGCGAGCTGACCCCGGATCTGGGGCGCGAGATCGGCCGCGTCGTTGCCGCCTACCATGCCGGCGCGCCGGTTTCGCCCGCGGGCGACGGCGCGGCCCGCCTGCGCCGGGCGGCCGACGACCTTGGCGACCTTCTGGCCGGCATGACGTCCGAACTGGGCGAAGATGCGGTCGCGCGCCGGCGCGCATGGACCGACACGGCACTGGCGGCGCAGGCCCCGTTGCTGGATGCCCGGTCGAGCGCCGGTCACGTCCGCCGCTGCCACGGCGACCTGCACCTTGGCAACATGGTGCTGGTCAAGGGCCGCCCGGTGCCCTTCGACGCGCTCGAATTCGATGAACGGATGGCGACCGTCGATGTCCTGTATGACCTGGCCTTCGTATTGATGGACATGTGGCAGCGCGACCTGCCGGGCGCCGCCAACGCGGCGTTCAACGCCTATCTCTTCCACGCCGACACGCCCGACCACCTCGACGGTCTGGCGGCGATGCCGCTGTTTCTGTCGCTGCGGGCCAGCGTGCGGGCCATGGTCGCGGTGCAGGCCGCCCGGCTGGGTGACGCGCAACCCGGCAAGCTGGATCAGGCGCGGCGGTATCTTTCGTCCGCACTGGCGTTCCTGGCGCCCGCGCCGCCGCGGCTGGTGGCCGTGGGCGGGCTGTCGGGTACCGGCAAGACGACTCTGGCGCGCGATCTCGCCCCCGGGGTCGGCGCGGCGCCCGGCGCGGTGCACCTTCGCAGCGACCTCGAGCGCAAGGCGCTGTTCGGGGCCGACCCGCTGACCCGCCTGCCGCAACGGGCCTACACGCCCGAGGTGGGCGAACGGGTCTACGACCGGCTGGCGGACAAGGCCGAGCGTGCGCTGGCGGCAGGCCATTCGGCGGTCATCGACGCGGTGTTCCTCAAAGAGGCGGAGCGCGACTCGGTCGCCGCACTGGCCGAGCGGTGCGGTGTGCCCTTCACCGGGCTTTGGCTCGTGGCCGACGAGGCCACGCTGCTGGAACGCGTGGAGGAACGTCGCGGAGACGCATCGGATGCCGACGCGGCCGTGGTGCGCCGCCAGCTTGCCGCTGACCGGGCGGTGTCGGACTGGACGCGCATCGACGCCGGCGGTCGGCCCGGCGAAACGCTGGACCGCGCGAAGGCCGCCCTGAAGCCGCAGGAGGCCTGAGCGATCCGTCAGCCGCCGGTTTCCCCGGCAAGATCGGCGCGCACCAGCGCCGTCAGAAGCGCCGGAAAGCTGTCGCGGTCCACGCAGGCCGCAAGGCCCTCCGCTGTCTCTGGCAGGCCGAGCCGTCCCGCGGCCTTGAGGGCGCGCGCGTCGGCGAAGGGGTGGAATTCGGGCCAGGCAAGCTGGGCTTCGCGCAGGAAGATGCCCGCCCCCACGGGCCCGATGCCCTTGTAGTCCTGCAAGCGCCTGCACAGCCGCGCCGCATCCGCCTGGCCTGCGCCACGCAAGCCGCGCAGGTCGCCGCCGTAGGCATCCAGCGTTTTTTCCGCCACCTCCCCCAGCATCGTGGCGGTCTTCTCGTCGTAGCGCGCGTAACCGGCCGTGTTGAGCGTACGCACGCGATCGTCCCAACTGCTTTGCGCAGTCTCGCGCGGGGTCTGCCACCCGGCGTCGCGCAAGGCCCGTGCCGCGCGCATGGCCACGTCGGCGGAGATCGGCGCGCTGAGCAGCAGCACGGCGCAAAACCAGAGCCAAAGCCCCGCGGGCTCGTTTTCCCTCAGATCGATGTCGAGTTGCGCGGAAAACAGCTGCCCGTGGCGGTTCAGCAGCTCGCGGACTTGAGGTGACGGGGTGGTCATGCATCCTCCTCGTTTCTCTGCGCGGTTTCGAGCTCCGAGCCGTGGCCCGGTGGCCCGCCCGCGAGCATTCCCGCCGCGGGCGGCGGCCATGCGTGCGCAGGGCGCCGCGCCTCTCTGCGCGGTTGCGCTTCATCCGTGAATGGCAACCGGTCTGAGCGCGCGCGCTTGCCGGTGACCAGGCCGCACCTTGCCACCGCGCCTCAACGGGCACAAAGCCCCGATTGTCTCGACGTCGATTGCGAAAACCCCCGACATCCACACGCGGCCACGACGAAGGCATGGGGCGTCCCTCCACTCGTGCCACGGACGGAACCGGCGAGGCGGCTCCGGCTCAGCCAAAGGTCTTTGACACCACGACCATGCGCCTCGCGCGCATCCTGGCGATTTCAGGAGCGCTGGGCCTTGGCGTGTCATCATGCCTGTCTGGCCTTGCGCCAAAGAACGGGGGAGTCTTTGCCCCGCCGGATCCGGCCAAGGATCGCAGGGAAGGGAGGCACCGGCTTGGCGCAGACAATCGACACTCCGGTCTCGCGTTCGGCCGACGAGGTCGCAGGCCGACTGCGCGTTTCACCGTGTAGCGGCCTGTCCGTTGCCGAAGCCGACGCCCGCCTGGCGCGCCATGGTCCCAACCGGCTCGAGGAACAGGACCGCAAGAGCGCGCTGACGATCCTGCTGCACCAGTTCGACAGCGTCATCGTCTGGCTGCTGGCCGCAGCGGCCTCGATGTCCGTCTTGATGGGCGATCTGCCCGAGGCCGTTGCCATCGCGATCGTGCTCGTCATCAACGGGGCCATCGGGTTCGTGACCGAACTGCGCGGCGCCCGCTCGATGGAAGGCTGCGGCAGATCGCCGGGACGCGCACGCGCGTGCGCCGTCAGGGCGGGTCATGGTGGTGGACGCGGCGGATCTCGTGCCCGGAGACATCGTGATCCTTCAGGCCGGCGATATGGTCACGGCCGACGCGCGGCTGGTGGATGCAGGCGATCTGCATTGCGATGAAACGGTGCTGACCGGCGAAGCCGTGCCGGTGGACAAGCAGGCCGTGCCGGTGCCACCCGACGCCCAGCCGGGGGCCGCGCCTGCATGCTGTTCAAGGGCACGGCCATCACCCGCGGCGTGGGCGCGGGCATCGTCACCGCGACGGGCATGGACACCGAACTCGGCCGGATCAGCACGCTCGCGCAGCGGGCCAGCGGCGTGGCGGCGCCCTTGGAGAAGCGTCTCGACGTGCTGGGCCAGCGGCACGCCGATCTTCCGGTGCGGCGCGATGGGAAGGCCCGGGGGCGGGAACAGGCGGCATTGCCACGCGCATGACCGACGCGCGCTTGGACTGGGCGCTGCGCATTGGCGCGCTTTGCAACACCGCGCGGCTTGCCGATGCGCAGGGGCAGGGGGCGCCCGGCGACCCCATGGAACTCGCCCTGCTCGCGGCGGCCGAAGAGGGCGGACAATCCCGCGCGACGCTCGCTGACCGCTTCCCCAAGCGGCGCGACCACGCTTTCGACCCTGACGTCAAGATGATGGCAACCGTCCATGACAAAGGGGGGCGGTGTGCTGATCGCCGTGGAAGGTCGCGCCGGAGGTTCTGATCGAGGCAAGCGAAAGCGAGATGGCGGAAGCGGGCGAGCGGCCGCTCGATGCCGCGCGGCGGCGGGCGTGGCACGAGCTTGCCGAAGCGGCCGCCGGTCAAGGCCTGCGCCTTCTGGGGCTGGCGATGAAGCATGGACCCGACGCTGCTGCCGATCCGATTTCGGGGCTGACACTTGTTGCGCTGGTATGCCTGCGCGATCCGGTCCGGCAGGACGTGCCGCCCGCGATCGCCGCGGCGCGCGCCGCCGGTGTTCGCGTGGTGATGCTGACCGGCGATCATGCCGAGACCGCGCGCGCCATCGCCGCGGACGCGCGGCTGGGCGAGGGGGCGGGCACCGTGATCGAGGGGCGAGAGCTCGCCGGGCTCGACCCGGACGCTTGCGAGGCGCTGACACGCGACCGGATTCTCGGGGCGGATATCTTCGCCCGCGTGGCGCCCGACATCAAGCTCACGCGCGTCACGCTCTACCAGAAGGCGGGCCATGTCGTGGCCATGACGGGCGACGGCGTGAACGACGCGCGCGCCCTGAAGAAGGCCGACATCGGGATTGCCATGGGCCGGCACGGCACGCAGGTCGCGCGGGAAGCCGCGGACATGGTTCTCAAGGACGATGCCTTTGCGCCCATCATGGCGGCGATGCGCCGGGGCCGGGTGATCTTAAGCAACATCCGGCGCTTTGTCGTCTACCTGATGTCCTGCAACGTCAGCGAGGTTCCGGTCGTCGGCTTTGCGGTTGGCATCGGGTTGCCGGTGCCGCTGCTGCCGCTCCAGATCCTGTTCCTCAACCTGGTCACGGATGTCTTTCCCGCCTGCGCGCTGGGGCTCGGGCGGGGTGGGCGCGACGTGATGCCGGACCCGCCGCGCGACCCCGCCGAACCGATCGTGGACCGTGAAAGCTGGATGCGCATCGGCGTGCTGGGCGGCGCGATCACCATTGCCACTCTGGGCGCCTTCGCAGTGGCCCTGTCCGGGCTGAAGCTCGATCACGGGCGTGCGATCACCGCGGCGTTCCTGACGCTGGCGCTGGCACAGCTGTGGAACGTGTTCAACGTGCGTGCGTCGGCCAGCGGCATGCTGGACAACCAGATCACGCGCAACCTGTACGTCTGGGGCGCACTGGCCCTGTGCCTCGGCCTGATCGCGGCGGAACTCATGGTGCCCGCGGCCGCGGCGCTGCTGGCACTGCCTGCGCCGGGGGCGGCCGGACCGGGCCTGGCCGTCGGGATGAGCCTTGTTCCGCTGGCAATCGGCCAGGTGTTCGTGGCCGCGGACCGTACCGGCAGAAAGCAACCGCCGCCCGCGGGGTCGCGGGCGGCGGGCTGAACGGCCGCAGGGGCGGTCGCGCCGTTCAGGTTCCGGACTTGACCTCGATCTTGCGGGCGGCCTTGCGCGCCTGTTCCGTTTTCGGCAGGTGCACAGTGAGAACGCCGTCCTTCGCGCTGGCCTCGATGGCCTCCTTGTCGATGCCCTCGGGAAGGCGGACCGAGCGGCGGAACGCCCCGAAGCGGCGCTCGCACATGTAATAGGCGCCTTCCTTCTCGCCTTCTTCCTTCTTCTCGCGTTTCTCTCCGCTGATGGTCAGCGTGTCGTCGGTGACCTCCACGTCGATGTCGTCCTCGGCCACGCCGGGAAGCTCGGCGACGATCTTCACCGCGTCGTCCTTGTCCACCACATCGAGGCTGGGCATCGTGCCGCTTTCGGCCATGGCGCCGGCGGGGCGCCATGGCCGCCGCCGCGCCGGTGCGAAGGCGCTGCCGGCATGGAAATCGTCGAACAGGTCCTCGATCTCGCGGCGCAGGTCCCAGAACGGCGCCCAGGTGCGTTCGGCCATCGTGCGCGGTTCGCGGGTTCCGGTTTGTGCGGGCGTCCTTTCCTCGTCCTTCGGCATCGCGTATCTCCTCTCATGAAGACTGCCAGAATACACAGCGATGACTGCGCTGCGCCGCGGATCGTCGCGCCATGCCGGGGCCGTGTGCATTAACACCGGTCAAGACCTTGTCGGCGTGTCGTCGTGGCGGGCCTTCCGGCCGGGCGCGAGCGGCGCGCGGCGCCCGCGCGATGGTTGTCACGCCGGCGCGCGGATGCTGAACTGGCGTTGGAGGCGCAGGCGCGATGCGGGTGTTTGTGGCAGGCGACGTGATGCCGGGGCGCGGGATCGACCAGATCCTGCCCGCGCCCTGCGATCCGCGGATTTTCGAAAGCTGCATGAAATCGGCCGAAGGTTACCTGCGTCTGGCCGAGCGGCGCAACGGGCCGATCCCGGTGCCCGTCGACCGCGGCTATGTCTGGGGGCCGCTGCCGGGCGATCTGGATGCGCGCGCGTGCGATCTGCGCATCGTGAACCTCGAGACGGCGATTACCGACGACGGTCACCCCGCGCCCAAGGCGATCAACTACCGCATGTCACGGGCGAATGCGGCCATGCTGAAGGCCGCGCGTCTGGACGCTTGCACGCTGGCCAACAACCATGTGCTGGACTGGGGCGGCGCCGGGCTGCGCGACACGCTGGATACGCTGGATGGCCTTGGCATCGCGCATGCCGGCGCCGGGCGCACCGCGCAGGCCGCTTTCGCCCCCTGCGCGCTGGGCCTGACCGATGGCGGGCGGCTCCGGCTGCTGGCCTTCGGCGATGCCACGGCGGGCGTTCCGGGGGACTGGGCCGCCGGCACCGACAGTGCCGGGGTTGCCACGCTGCCCGAGGATCCGCGGAGGGCCGTCGAGGTGATCCGCGATTGCCTTCCCGGCGCGCGCGTGCCCGGCGATCTTGTCGCGGTCTCGCTGCACTGGGGCGGCAACTGGGGCTTCGCCATTCCCGACCGTCAACGCCACATCGCCCGCGCGCTGGTCGACAGCGGCGCGGCGGACCTCGTGTTCGGCCATTCCGCCCACCATCCCAAGGGGTTGGAACTGCGCGGCGGCAAGCTGATCCTTTACGGCTGCGGTGACCTTGTCAACGATTACGAGGGCATCGGAGGGCAAGGGGGCTATCGCCCCGATCTCGGGGCGGCGTATGTCTGCGACCTAGACCGGCGCACCGGCGAGTTGACCGGGCTCGAGATCCTGCCCTACCGCCGTCACCGGTTCGCGCTGACGCGCGCGGGGGACGACGACACCGGCTGGCTGGCCGATATGCTGGCACGCGACAGCCTGACAGGCGGCGCGACGTTTCGCGCAAGCCCGAAAGGCACGCTGCGTCTTGTGCCGCCGGGGTGAACGTCAGCCATTTCCGGTGCCGCCGGACGCGATCCGCGCCGCCTCGTCCATCAACGCGATCACCTCGTCATCCGAGGTCTGGCCGAAATCGGAATAATACGCGCCGATGGCGCCGAAGAACGACGGTGTGAGCAGGCAGATCGCCTCGTCCACCTCCTTGCGCAACGCCTCGCAGGTCTCGGGCGGCGCCACGGGCACCGCCAGCACCAGCCACGCCGGCCTGCGCCGTCGCACCGCGCGCAGCGAGGCGCGCATCGTGGCCCCCGTGGCGATCCCGTCGTCCACGACGATCGCCGTGCGCCCCTTCACCGGTACCGGCCGGCGGTCGCGCAGGTATGTCTGCCGGCGGCGGCGGATTTCGTCGAGTTGGGCCCGCCCCAGCCGGTCGACCTCGTCGCGCGACAACCCTGCATGCGCGAGCACCTCTTCGTTGACGACGGTCTGCGGGTCGTCGCCGTTCACGATGGCGCCTGCAGCGAGCTCCGGCTGTGCCGGCACGCCGATCTTGCGCACCATCACAAGGTCCATCGGGGCGTGCAGCGCGCGCACCAGTTCGATGCCCACGGGCACGCCGCCGCGTGGCAGCGCGAGCACCACGGGATCGTCGTAACCCCGGTCCGCAAGCTCATCCGCAAGCGCCTTTCCGGCGGCGGTGCGGTCGAGAAAGCCGCTCATGATTCCCCCTGTGCCTCGGTGAACTGCCGTGCGAACCAGTCGCCGGCCAGTTCCACGACCTGTTCCAGCGCGCCGGGTTCCTCGAACAGGTGCGTGGCGCCCGGCACGATCTCGAGCCGGTGCGGGCAAGTCAGCCGCGCCTTGGCCCCTCGGTTGAGCTCGAGCACCTGGTGATCGGCGCCGCCCACGATCAGCAGCACCGGCGCGGCCACCTTGGGCAGCGCCGCTCCGGCCATGTCCGCGCGCCCCCCGCGCGACACCACGGCAGCGACCCGCTGCGGCGCTTCGGCCGCCGCGAGAAGGGCCGCGGCGGCGCCGGTGCTCGACCCGAACAGCCCGACGGGCAGGGCGCCCAGGTTCGGATGCGACCGGACCCATTCCATCGCCTCGATCATCCGGCGGCTCAAAAGGGAGATGTCGAAGACGTTGGTGCGATCGGCCGCCTCGGACTCGGTCAGCAGGTCGAACAGCAGCGTGGCGATGCCGCGACGGCCCAGGGCCTCGGCCACCTCGTTGTTGCGCGTGCTCAGGTGGCTGCTTCCGGCGCCGTGCGCGAAGATCACGAGGCCCGACGCCGCCTGCGGCACGCGCAGGAAGCCTTCAAGCCCGTGCGGGCCGACGGCCACCACCTCTTTCGATCCATCGTCGTGCATCATCCTGCCTCCCGGTTTGCCAGGCGTCGGGCAGTCTGACACCCTCGGCGCGGGATGTGCCTTAACAGCGGTCAAACCGTGCTCCGGGCCGTGGCCGGGCAACTGTCACAGGTTAAGGCATGATGCGGCGTTGCGTGCATGACTCGGGGCGACACGACGGAGGTGAAGATGAGCGCACTGGGTTTGAAGATCATCGACGAATCGGTTCAGGCCGCCAATGTCTGGATCAACGAGGTCGACGCGCGCACCGGCTGGGAGCACAAGCAGCGCGCATATCGCCTGTTGCGGCAGGTTCTGCACGTGATCCGCGATCACCTGAGCGTGGACGAGGCGGCACAGCTCGGCGCGCAGTTGCCGATCCTGATCCGCGGCATCTACTATGAGCGGTGGGACCCGTCGAAGACGCCCGTGCAGGAACGCAGCGCGGAAGGGTTCGTGACCCGCGTGCAGGCCGCTTTCGATACCGACCCGCTGGGCGACGCGCATCAGGCGATCGCGGCGGTGGTGGCCACCATGGACGCGCATGTGTCGAAGGGCGAGATGGACGACGTCAAGCGCAGCTTCTCGAAGGAGATACAGCAGCTTTTCGAGACTTGAAGCCGCATGCGCCCGTGACCGTTTTACCCCTCGCTTGGCGCGGCGGGGCGTGCAAGGGTCTGGCCAGTTCGACCCCGAGCGGGCTGCCAGCGGTGCGGCGGCCCGCGTCCACCTGGTGAAAGGACGCCCCGAGATGCAGCCCGACGAAAGCTTCCTGCTGACGGACCTTTATCAACTGGCGATGATGGAGGCCTACGTCGCCGACGGCCAGACCGACACGGCGGTGTTCGAGTTCTTCGTGCGCAAGCTGCCCGAGCGGCGAAACTTTTTCGTCGCGACCGGCTTGGAGCAGGTGCTGGACTTCCTCGAGAACCTGCACGTGCCGGCGGCCGAACTGGACTGGTTGGCGCAGAGCGGCCGGTTCGGGCAGGGGTTCCTCGACTATCTTTCCGATTTCCGCTTCACCGGCGACGTGCATGCCATGCCGGAGGGCACGGTGTTCTTCCCCGACGAGCCGATCATCCGCGTGACCGCCCCGCTGCCCGAGGCGCAATACGTGGAGACGCGGATCATTAACCTGCTGCAGTTCCAGTCGATGGTCGCCGCGCGGGCCGCGCGCATGGTCTCGGCCGGCGGGTCGGCCGACCTGGTGGATTTCGGGTTGCGCCGTGCGCACGGCGCACAGTCCGGCCTGCTGGCCGCGCGGGCGGCGTACCTGGCGGGCTTCGCGGGCACGGCGACCGTTCTGGCAGGCCAGCGGTTCGGCGTGCCGATCCATGGCACGATGGCGCATTCCTACATCCAGGCGCACGAGAACGAGGAAGAGGCCTTCCTGCGCTTCGCCCGCGCGCGGCCCGACAACTTGGTGCTTCTGATCGACACCTTCGACACCGTCGAGGGCGCGCGAAAGGTCGCCCGGCTTGCGCCGAAGCTGAAGGCCGAGGGCATCGAGGTGACGGCGGTGCGGCTGGACAGCGGCGATCTGGGCGCGCTGGCCCGGAAAGTGCGCGCGATCTTCGATGACGCAGGGCTGGTGCATATCGGCATCTTCGCCAGCGGCGGGCTGGACGAGGACAAGATCGCGGCGCTGGTGGCGCAGGGCGCGCCGATCGACGGCTATGGCGTGGGCTCGGCCCTGACCAGCGTGTCGGACGCCCCGGTGCTCGACTGTGCCTACAAGCTGCAGGAATACGCGGGGCTGGCCCGGCGCAAGCTGTCCACCGGCAAGGCGACGTGGCCGGGGCGCAAGCAGGTCTGGCGCCGGTTCGATGCGCAGGGGAGGATGACCGGCGACGTTCTGTCGTTGGAGGATGACGCGCAGCAGGGCACGCCGCTGATCGAAAAGGTGATGGAGGGCGGCCGCCGCCTGGGGCCGGCGCCGGATCTTCGGGCGGTCCGCGACCACGCGGCATCCCAGGTGGCGCAGTTGCCCGACCGGCTGCAAGGGCTTGCTGCCGCACACGATTACCCCGTCGAGGTGGCCCCGGCGTTGCGGTCGCTGGCCGACGAGGTGGACCGCCGTATGGGTGTCTGACCGCGCTGCCGCGCGGTACCGTCACTCGCCGGCTTCGAAGTGCAGGCCGACCGCCTGCCAAAGCGCCTTGAAGTCCCGTCGCAGCGCCCGTCGCGACTGCGCCCCCATGAAGACCGCCGCGAGTTCGTAGCTGTATGGGTCGCGGTGACGCGACTCGCCCAGCCGCATGCCGTCCTCGACGTGAAGCTGGATCTCGGTGCCGGGGAATGCCGCCTCGATCTCGCGCAGGCGCGCGGCATCCGGCACGCCGCGCACGCGCCAGTCATCGTGGTGGCCGTAAAGGCGCGGCATGAACTTGGCGGCGTAGCGGAACCGTCCCGCCCGTGCGGGATAGGCCGGGCGGCGACCGAGGGCGACATCGATTAGCACCTGCTTGTGCGGCGATCCTTCGACCTTGTCGAAAAGGGGGCTGTGCGATTTCGAGATGCGGGCGTTCACCTCGAGTAGCCAGACCCGGTCGTTGGCGGCGTCATGGAAGAATTCCATGTTGAACGCGGAGGCGTCGAGGCCGGCATGACGTATCACCCTTTCCGCCGCGTCGATCATGCGCGCCTGCACGGCCCGCGGCAGCGCCGACGGGTATTCGTATCGCTCGAGGCTCGATCTGTTGGGGCCGCGAATGGAATCCACGATCCCGTAGATCTGCGGCGTGCCATCCGTGACGTGGCCCTCGAGGGTGCACTGCCGTCCGCGCGAGATGATCTGCTCGGCGATGCAGTGATAGCCGTCCACGGCGCGGATGTTGTCGGGGATGTCGGCGTAGCCGAGGATCACGTTCATCGGGTCGGCGAAACGGTCGATGCCCGCGCGGATGAGGTCGAGCGCGTGGTCCAGATCACGGCGGTTGGACACGCGAAATCCCAGAAGTGACGAATGTGCCTTGATGGGTTTGAGCCAGAACGGGTAGGCCAGCCCGATGCGTTGGGCGGCATCGGGTGCGAAGGGGTCCACCGCCGCGAAGGCGGGCACCGTCTCGGGTACCGCCTCTTGCTGAACGCGGCGCGCCCAGTACTTGTGTTCGCAACGCAACACGCTTTCGAGACTGGGGCCGCGCAGCCCGAATTCGCGCCGCAGTATCGGCATCATCAGAACGGTGGGAAAATCCCAGTAGCCGATGATGGCGTCGACGGGACCGGGGAAGGCACGCAGAATGCGTCGCGCCTTGTCCAGAAGTGCTTCCAGGTCGAATGTGCGTGCGCCCGAGATCTCTTCGAACCCCAGCAGCGGGTGAAATTCATACCGGTCCGCACCCGGCACGGCCTTCAGAAGCCGCAGGTTGAATTCGTCGAGTCCCACGACGAAGATGTTTTTCCGGCGCGCGTGTTCCATCGGGTCGGTTTCCAGCATGTCCAACATCCAGAATTCGGTCGCATACGCAAGGCCTTTGCCGCCCTGACCCATGGCTATCGCCCGCGACCTCTGCGCGCGGGTCCAACCGGGAGCGCACGATCTTCTTGACCCGCGCGGCGCCTTGATCTACCGCTAGCGTCTGCACGGGCGGGCATGGTGAAATGGTATCACACGAGCCTTCCAAGCTCTTGGTGCGGGTTCGATTCCCGCTGCCCGCTCCACGCGAATGTTCCCGAAAATGAAACGGGGTCGGCCGGTGGTCAGCCCGTGCGCACGGGGTTGGACCAGGCGCGGCGGCCGGCGCGGTCGACCACCGTCACGCGCAGCCACGGGCTGGCGGCCAGCCGCGTGATCTCCAGCCGCGTGTCGGTCATGGAATGGCCGTGGTGCGCCACGGCGGCGCTGCCCTGGCCCTGCACGATGACCCGTTCAACGGCCGTCGAGCGCACGCGCAGGTGGCGGCCCTCGACCTCGACCCGGTGAAGCTCGGGCCCCTGCGTGGAATAGAAATGCCCGGCCTTGAGCGCGGCCAGCAGCGCGTCGGGGTCGTTTTCCTCGGCCTTCACCATGACCCAGCCGCCGAAGTGGTCGGGGTCCTTGAAATGCGCGTCGTCCGTGGCGATCAGGCTCAGGTCGCGCCCCTCGGACATGAGCAGGTCCGCGGTGTGAAACCCGTCCGGTCGGTCCGTGCCCACGGCGCAGCCGTGGTTGTAGACCTCGA
Source organism: Roseovarius salinarum (assembly GCF_002834145.1). GTDB lineage: Bacteria > Pseudomonadota > Alphaproteobacteria > Rhodobacterales > Rhodobacteraceae > Roseovarius > Roseovarius salinarum. Next base: position 529,334 of record NZ_PHNT01000001.1, read on the forward strand.
CCGCGTGTGCGGCCGTGATCGAGCGCGCGTCGGACAGCGTCAGCCCCGACCACTGCGGATGCGCCACGGCGACGAAGGCACCGGCCGCGCGGGCGCGCTGCGCGATCTCGGGCCCGGTTTCCTGGCCGTCGACCGGCAGGAAGTGCGGGGCGTTGGCAGGGGCGAAATCCGCTGGCAGCCCGACGGCGAGGATGTGCCACAGCTCTCCGTTCTCCATCGCGCCGGAATGCAGCTCGGCACCGGGGATGGTGGTGAACCCGTTGCCCCGGAACCGTTTCGTGTCGGCGACCGGGTAGCCGTACATGCCGATGAAATGATCGGTCAGCGCGATGAAGTCATAGCCTTCATCGCGGTAACGGCGGCAGACCTCGCCGGGGTCCAGCGCGCCGTCGGACAGCGTGGAATGGGTGTGCAGGTTGCCGCGGAAGAAACGCCCCGGCGCGGTGAAGGCGGAATGTGTCATCATCGGTCTCGTCTTGCCAGCCCGGGCCCGGTTAGTCCAGCAAAGCGACGTGCGCGTGACAGCCGGGCCGAAAGGCGGCGCGATGTCCCCTTTGCCTCGTGCTTGCCGGTGCCCGGTCCTGCGCAGGGGGGGCGGCGTGCACGGCACCACGGGGATTTCGGGCCTTGACCGCGCGGGACGGCGGGGCCAAACCCGGGTGCGCCGAAGCCCACGCAGGAGACCCCATGGCCCGAAAGCCCCAGAACAGCAGCGATGCCCGCGACCGCGACAAGTCCAAGCGCATCGGCGCGCTGGCCGAGCTGTGGCCGTTCATGCGCCCCTACAAGCTGCTTGCGTTCGGTGCGCTTCTGGCGCTGGTGCTGACCGCCACGGTATCGCTGATCCTTCCGATGGCGGTGCGCCGGGTGGTCGACAACTTCAACGTCGAGGACGGCCGGATCCTCGACCAGTACTTCTTTGCCGCGCTGGGCATCGCGGGGCTCCTGGCGCTGGGCACCGGGCTGCGCTACGCGCTGGTGACCCGCCTGGGCGAGCGTGTCGTGGCCGACATCCGCAAGGCCATCTTCGACCGCGTCATCGGCATGAGCCCGGCATTCTTCGAAAGCATCATGACGGGCGAGGTGCTCAGCCGGATCACCACCGACACGACGCTGATCCTGTCGGTCATCGGTTCGTCGGTGTCGATCGCCCTGCGCAACCTGCTGATCTTCATTGGCGGGCTGGCGCTTATGCTGGTGACCTCGGCCAAGCTGACGGGCATGGTGTTGTTGCTGGTCCCGCTGGTGGTCGTGCCGATCCTCGTGCTTGGCCGGCGGCTGCGCAACCTCAGCCGCGAGAACCAGGACTGGATCGCGCGCAGTTCCGGCAACGCCTCGGAGGCGCTCCAAAGCGTCCAGACGGTTCAGGCCTTCACCCACGAGGACGCCAGCCGCGCAACCTTCGCCGGGGTGACCGAGGAAAGCTATGCCTCGGCGAAGCGGCGGATCACGACGCGCGCGCTGATGACGGTGATCGTGATCTTCCTCGTCTTCACCGGCGTGGTGGGCGTGCTGTGGATGGGCGCGCACGACGTGCGCGCCGGCGACATGAGCGCGGGCACGCTGGTCCAGTTCGTGATCTACTCGGTCATGGTCGCCGGCGCCGTGGCGGCCCTGTCGGAGATCTGGGGCGAGTTGCAGCGCGCCGCGGGCGCGACCGAGCGGCTGGTGGAACTGCTGCGCGCCGACGACCGGGTGACCGACCCCGAGGACCCGGTCGCCCTGCCGCGGCCAGTCAGGGGTGCCATCGGTTTCGAAGAGGTGCATTTCGCCTATCCGTCCCGGCCCGAGATACCCGCCCTCGACGGTCTGGACCTGCACGTCGCGCCGGGCGAGACGGTGGCCCTGGTCGGCCCCTCCGGCGCGGGCAAGACGACCATCGTTCAGCTGATCGAACGCTTCTACGATCCCGAGCGCGGCCGCGTGACGCTCGACGGCCTTCCGCTCGACAAGATGCGGCGCGACGATTTCCGCGCCGAGATGGCGCTGGTGCCGCAGGACCCGGTGATCTTCGCCGCCTCGGCGCGCGAGAACATCCGCTTCGGCCGGCGCGACGCCACCGATGCGGAGGTCGAGCAGGCCGCGCGCGCGGCGGCGGCGCACGACTTCGTCACCGCGCTGCCCGATGGCTACGACACCTACGTCGGCGAACGTGGCGTGATGCTGTCAGGCGGACAGAAGCAGCGCATCGCCATCGCCCGGGCGATCCTGCGCGACGCGCCGGTGCTTTTGCTGGACGAGGCCACCAGCGCGCTCGATGCCGAAAGCGAACGCGCCGTGCAACAGGCGGTGGACGCGATGGCGCGCACCCGGACCACGATCATCGTGGCCCATCGGCTGGCGACCGTGAAGAAAGCCGACCGCATCGTCGTAATGGACCACGGCCGCATCGTGGCCGAAGGCACGCACGACAGCCTCGTGGCCGAGGACGGTCTTTATGCCCGGCTGGCGCGGCTGCAGTTCACCGACGGCGAGGCGGCCTGACCGCGGCACGGCGAAAAACGCAGCGTCAATCTTGCGTGCCGCCGGCGCGACCCGCATGTTTGCCGGATGGAGGAGCGATGCCCGGCCCGTGCCGGGCTGTTGGGAGGACACAGCATGACATTTGCCTCGCGGCGGGACGCGCTTGAGATCGAGACCGAGAAGCCGTGGGACGAGCGGGATATCCCCGCGACGCTCTACCAGATGCTGCGCCAGACGGTGGACGCTTTCCCGGACCGTCCCGCGATCAGCTACCAGTTGCTGTCCGGCCCCGATGACAAGGCGCAGACCCTGACCTGGCAGCAGTTCCACGACCAGGTCTGCCGCGCGGCGAACCTGTTCCGCGACCTCAAGGTGGGCGAGAACGATGTCGTGGCCCTGGTGATGCCCAACTGCCTGGAAACGGCGGTGGCCACGGTGGGCGGCGCGATCGCGGGGGTCGTCAACCCGATCAACCCGTTGCTGGAGCCCGAGCAGATCGCCGCCATCCTGCGCGAGACCGACGCGAAAGTGGTGGTCACGCTCAAGGCCTTTCCCAAGACGGACATCGCCCAGAAGTGCGCCGAGGCGGTGCGCCATGCGCCCAATGTCCACACCGTGCTCGAGGTCGATCTCAACACCTACCTCACCCCGCCCAAGAAATGGATCGTGCCGCTGGTCCGGCCGAAGAACCCCGACCGGCACCATGCCGACCTGCGCGATTTCAACAAGGCGCTGAAGACACACGGCACGACGCTCGATTTCGCCGACAGCGCGGGCGACCGCGTGGCTGCGTATTTCCACACCGGCGGCACGACGGGCATGCCCAAGGTGGCCCAGCACCGCTATTCGGGCATCGTCTACAACGGCTGGCTGGGCCACCGGCTGCTGTTCACCGAGGAAGACAGCGTGATGTGTCCGCTGCCGCTGTTCCATGTCTTCGCATGCCACGTGATCCTGATGGCGATGATCAAGTCGGGGGCGCATGTCGTCTTTCCGACCCCGGCGGGCTATCGCGGCGAGGGCGTGTTCGACAACTTCTGGAAGCTGTGCGAACGCTGGAAGACGACCTTCGTGATAACGGTGCCGACGGCCGTTTCGGCGCTGATGCAGCGCGAGGTGGACGCCGACATCTCGACGGTGAAGAACGCCTTCTCGGGTTCGGCGCCGATGCCGCTGGAACTTTTCAACCGCTTCGAGTCGGCCACCGGCATGGCGGTGATCGAGGGCTACGGGCTGACCGAGGCGACCTGCCTGGTGTCCTGCAACCCGCCGGAGGGGGAGAAGAAGGTGGGGTCGGTCGGCGTGCCTTTCCCCCACACCGACGTGCGCATCTACGATCAGGACGAGGACGGCGTGCCGGTCGAGGTGCCCACCGATACGGTGGGCGAGATCTGTATCTCCAATCCCGGCGTCTATGCCGGGCACACCTACACCGACCCCGACAAGAACCGCGACCTCTACTACCACGAAAAGTACCTGCGCACCGGCGATCTGGGCCGGATCGACCCGGACGGATACCTGTGGATCACGGGCCGCGCGAAGGACCTGATCATCCGCGGCGGCCACAACATCGACCCCGCGGACATCGAGGAGGCGCTGATGGTCCATCACGACGTGGCCGTGGCCGGCGCGATCGGCCAGCCAGACGCCCACGCCGGCGAGGTGCCCTGCGCCTATGTCGAACTGATCGAGGGCGGCACGGCGACCGGCGCGGAGTTGCTGGAGCATTGCAAGATCCATGTCCACGAGCGCGCCGCGTTTCCCAAGCACGTCGAGGTGCTGGAGGAACTGCCGAAAACGGCCGTCGGCAAGACGTTCAAGCCCGACCTGCGAAAGCTGGCGATCAAGCGCGTGTACGATGCCGCGCTCGAGGAAGAGGGAATCCACGCCCACGTGTCGGAAGTGATCGAGTCGAAGAAGCGCGGGCTGGTGGCGCAGATCGAGCCCACGGGCGAGGTGGACAACGACAAGCTGGCCCACGTCCTGGGCCGGTTCACACGGCCGTGGGAATGGGCCGGGACGGATCCGGCTGAAACCTGAGACGGCGGCGCGCCGCGGCAGGGGCGCTGCCCCTCTTGTCCCGGGCAGTGCCCGGGACAATTCAACCCGGAGTATTTCGGGCAAGATGAAGGGTGCGCGGCGTCAGCTCACGTCCTTGTAGCTGACCTCGGCCACGTCGCCGCCGGATTTCTCGCGGCGCACCAGCAGGCGGTTCAGCGCATGGACATAGGCCTTGGCCGAGGCCACCACGGTGTCGGTGTCCGCCGACTGGCCGGTGACGATGCGGCCCTCTTCCTCCATCCGCACGCTGACGGTGGCCTGCGCGTCGGTTCCGCCGGTCACCGCGTGCACCTGGTAGAGCTGCAGGTGCGCGTCGTGCGGGAAAAGCTGCTTGACGGCGTTGAAGGTGGCGTCGACGGGGCCGTCGCCGGTGGCCTCGGTGGATGTCTCGGCACCGTCGATTTCCATCGTCAGGGTGGCGGTCTGGGGCCCTTCGGTGCCGCAGACAACGCGCAGGTGCTTGACCTGGAGCCGGTCGCTTTCCCCGTCGGTGCCGGCATGCACCAGCGCGATCAGGTCCTCGTCGTAGACCTCCTTCTTGCGGTCGGCGAGTTCCTTGAAGCGGTAGAAGACATCGCCGAGCTGGTTCTCGGCCAGTTCGTAGCCCAGTTCCTTGAGCTTGGAACGCAGCGCCGCCCGGCCCGAGTGCTTGCCCATGACGATGTTGGTCTCGGTCAGGCCGATGTCCTCGGGGCGCATGATCTCGAAGGTCTCGGCGTTCTTGAGCATCCCGTCCTGGTGGATGCCCGATTCGTGCGCAAAGGCGTTCTTGCCCACGATCGCCTTGTTGTACTGGACCGGGAAACCGCTGACGGTGGCCACGCGGCGCGAGATGTTCATGATCCTGGTGGAATCGACGCGCGTGTTCCACGGCAGGATGTCGTTGCGCACCTTCAGCGCCATCACGACTTCCTCGAGCGCGGTGTTGCCGGCGCGTTCGCCCAGCCCGTTGATCGTGCACTCGATCTGGCGCGCGCCGCCCTCGACGGCCGCCAGTGCATTGGCCGTGGCCATGCCCAGATCGTTGTGGCAGTGCGTGGCGAAGACGATCTCGTCTGCGCCCGGCACCTCGTCGATCAGCCGGCGGATCAGGTCGGCCGATTCCACCGGCGCGGTGTAGCCCACGGTGTCGGGGATGTTGATCGTGGTCGCGCCGGCGTTGATCGCGATCCCGACGACGCGCTTGAGGTAATCCCACTCCGTCCGGGTGGCGTCCATCGGCGACCACTGCACGTTGTCGCACAGGTTGCGCGCGTGGGTGACCGTCTCGTGGATGCGCTCGGCCATCTCGTCCTGGCTGAGATCGGGGATCGCCCGGTGCAGGGGCGAGGTGCCGATGAAGGTGTGGATGCGCGGGCGCGCGCCGTGTTTCACCGCTTCCCAGCAGCGGTCGATGTCCTTGGGGTTGGCGCGCGCCAGCCCGCAGATCACCGCCTGCTGGCTGCGTTCGGCGATTTCCTTGACGGCGCGGAAGTCGCCCTCGGAGGCGATGGGAAAGCCCGCCTCGATGATGTCGACGCCCATCTCGTCGAGCATGCCCGCGATCTCGAGCTTCTCGTCGTGGGTCATGGTGGCGCCGGGCGACTGCTCGCCGTCGCGCAACGTCGTGTCGAAGATCAACACGCGGTCGTCCTGGGGGTGGTCTGTCATGTCGGGTCTCATCTCGTCTGTCCTAAGCCTGGAAATGGCGCGAAACGGAGCACATCCTCTGAGCGGTCGCGCCGGAACGGCACGCTCAGAGGCGGCTTAGGAGCAGCAGGGCAGCCCGGCCAGGGCCGGGAAGGGCGCCGCAGGGCGCAGACGCGGGTATGTTCTGCCCGTTGATCATCATGCACGCAGCATACGCGCGGCGTGGCGCCTTGAAAAGTGTGATTTTCAGGCATCGCGGCGTTGATCCCGGCCCGCGGCCGCCTAGCTGCCCACGGCATGGAACGGGCATTGATCATCGGCGCCTCGGGGGGCATCGGCGCGGCGCTGTCGGACGCGCTGGTCACGCGGGGCGCGGGCGTCACCGCGCTGACGCGCCGCGACGACGGGCTGGACGTGACCGAAGAGGCCTCGGTCGAGGCGGCGCTGGGGCGGCTGGACGGCCCATTCGATCTGGTCTTCGTGGCGACCGGCGGGCTGGAAATCGACGGGCGGCGGCCAGAGAAATCGCTCAAGCACCTCGACGCGGCGGCGTTGCAGCGGCAGTTCGCGCTCAACACCATCGGGCCGGCGCTGGTGCTCAAGCACGCGGTGCGTCTGCTGCCGCGCGACCGCCGGTGCATGTTCGCCGCGCTGTCCGCGCGGGTTGGGTCGATCGGCGACAACGGCTTCGGCGGCTGGTATGGCTACCGTGCGGCCAAGGCGGCGCTCAACCAGATGATCCACACCGGCGCGATCGAGCTTGCGCGCACGCACAAGCAGTCGATCTGCGTGGCGCTGCACCCGGGCACGGTGCAGACGCCGCTGACCCGCCGGTACGTGGGCAACCACCCGTCGGTCACGCCGCAGGACGCCGCGCAGAACCTTCTTTCGGTCATGGACGGGCTGGCGCCGCAGGACACGGGGCTGTTCTTCGACTGGCAGGGCAAGCGGGTGCCGTGGTGAGCCCGCGGCTCGTTCTCGTGATGGGCGACCAACTCAGCGCAGGCGTGTCGGCGCTGCGCGCGGCCGATCCCGCGCGCGACATCGTGGTGATGGCCGAGGTCATGGACGAGGCCCGCTATGTGCCCCACCACCCCAAGAAGATCGCGCTGGTGCTGTCGGCGATGCGCCATTTTGCCGAGGAACTGCGCGCGGCGGGGTGGACGCTGGCCTACACGCATCTCGACGACCCCGACAACGCGGGCTCGATCCCGGGCGAGCTGCTGCGCCGCGCGGCCGAGACGGGCGCGGGCGAGGTGCTGGCCACGCGGCCGGGGGAATGGCGGCTGATCGAGGCGCTGGAGGCGGCGGCGCTGCCCGTGCGCCTGTTGCCCGACGATCGTTTCGTCTGTTCGCTGGCGGAATTCGACGCCTGGGCCGCGGGCCGCCGCGAGCTGCGCATGGAATATTTCTACCGCGAGATGCGGCGCAAGACCGGCCTGCTGATGGAGGGGGAAAGGCCCGCGGGGGGCAAGTGGAACTTCGACCATGACAACCGCAAGCCCGCGCCCGCGGAGATGCGGCGGCGCGCGCCGCCCGCGTTCACCCCGGATGCGATGACCGAAGAGGTGCTGGAGCTGGTCGCCGCCCGGTTCCATGACAACTTCGGCACCCTGCGCCCCTTCGGCTTCCCGGTGACGCGCGCGCAGGCGCTCGAGGCGTTGGACGATTTCGCGCGCCACCGCCTGCCGGAGTTCGGCGCCTACCAGGACGCGATGCTGACGGGAGAGCGGTTCCTCAACCACGCGGTCCTGTCGCCCTGCCTGAACCTCGGGCTGCTGGGGCCACGGGAAGTCTGCGAACGGGTGGAGGCGGAGTGGCGCGCGGGCCGGGTGCCGCTGAACTCGGCCGAGGGATTCATCCGGCAGGTGATCGGCTGGCGCGAATACGTGCGCGGCATCTATTTCCGTGAAGGGCCGGATTATACCGCGCGCAACGCGCTGGGCCACGCGCGCGACCTGCCGGCGATGTACTGGGGCGCGCCCACGGGCATGGCCTGCATGGCGCAAGCCGTGGCCCAGACGCGCGACGACGGCTATGCCCACCACATCCAGCGGCTGATGGTGACCGGCAACTTCGCGCTGCTGGCCGGCGTGGACCCGGCGCAGGTGCACGAATGGTACCTGTCGGTCTATGCCGACGCGGTCGAATGGGTGGAGGCGCCCAACACGCTGGGCATGAGCCAGGTCGCCGACGGCGGCGTCGTGGCGTCGAAGCCCTATGTCAGCTCGGGCAACTACATCGACCGGATGTCGGATTACTGCGGCGGCTGTGCCTACGCGGTGAAGGAGAAGACGGGCGCACGGGCCTGCCCGTTCAACCTGCTCTACTGGCATTTCCTGCACCGTCACCGGCAGCGGTTCGAAACCAACCCGCGGATGGCGCAGATGTACCGCACCTGGGACCGGATGAGCGAGGAGAAGCGAAGCACCGTGCTCGCGGACGCGGATCGCTGGCTGGCGCGGATGGAGGCGGGCGAGGACGTCTGACCGGGCCGGGCCGCTGTCAGGCGGGGCGCGCGGGCCGCGCGCGCGTCATGTCTCGGGCCCCGCCTTCGGCCGGGCCCTCGGGCCGCGGGTCGCCCCCGCCGAGACGTCGTCCGGCCACGGAAATGCGACGCCGGCACCGCGCATGAGTATTTGGAGCAAGATGAAGGGCTGGGCGGGTTATTCCGTGTCGTCAGCGCTGTCCGCCGCGGTTTCGTCGGCCGGGGTGTCGCCTGCGGCGGACTCCCGGGTGAGCGCGCCGTTTTCCCATGTGCCCGAGGCTTCCTCGCCGCTGGCGTATGTCATCGTGCCCTCGCCCTGGCGCCGGCCGTTCTTGAACATTCCCTCGTAAACGTCGCCATTGGGATAGGTGGCCACGCCCCGGCCCGAGATTTCACCGTTCTTCCACTGACCTTCGTAGGTGAAGCCGTCGGGCATCACGATCGTGCCCTCGCCATGGCGCTGTCCGTTGCGGAACTCGCCTTCGTAGACGGTGCCGTCGGGGTAGGTGGCCTTGCCCTCGCCGTGGCGCTGGCCTTCCTTCCACTCGCCCTCGTAGCGGTACCCGTCGGAATAGGTCATCACGCCGTAGCCGTGGTTCTTGGCGTTCTTGAACGCGCCCTCGTAGACGACGCCGTTGGGGTAGGTCGCGCGCCCCTCGCCCTCGATCACGCCGTCCTTCCACTCGCCTTCGTAGGTGGAGCCGTCGGGATAGGTGATCTTGCCCTGTCCGTTGGCGAGGTCGTTGGCGAATTCGCCCACGTAGACCGACCCGTCGGGGTAGGTGACTTCGCCCTCGCCCGAGATCTGGCCGTTCTTCCACGCGCCTTCGTAGACGTAGCCGTCGGTGCCCTTGAAGGTGCCCTGACCATGGCGCTTGTCGTCCTTGAAGTCGCCCACGTAGACGTCGCCGTTCGCGTAGGTGACCTTGCCCTCGCCCTCGCGCTTGCCGTTGACGAGGTCACCTTCGTACACGTCGCCATTCGGCTGGGTCAGCTTGCCCTCGCCGCTGATCTGGCCGTCCTTCCAGGTGCCTTCGTAGACCAGGCCGTCGGGCATCGTCAGCTTGCCCTCGCCGTGGCGGGCGCCGTTGGCGACTTCGCCTTCGTAGACCGCGCCGTCGGGGTAGGTGATCTTGGCCTCGCCCTCCTTGACGCCCTTGACCCAGTCACCGTCGTAGACGTATCCGCCGGGCGTTTTCATCACGCCCTCTCCGTGGTGCATGGCGTTGAAGAACGCGCCCTCGTAGCGGACCCCGTTGGCATAGAGCGCCACGCCTTCGCCGGTGATCTTGCCGTCCTTCCATTCGCCTTCGTAGGTGCCGCCGTCGGTGAAGATGATCTTGCCGACGCCGTGCGGCTTGCCCTTGGCGAATTCGCCCTCGTAGACCGAGCCGTTCGGAAAGCGCGCGACACCCTCGCCGCGGATCTCGCCCTCGACCCAGTCGCCGGTGTATTCGTATCCGTTGGGCAACGTGTATGTGCCCGTGCCGTGCTGCAGGCCGTCCTTGAAGGTTCCCTTGTAGACGCCGCCGTCGTCGTACTGCTTGGTGCGCACCTCTCCCTGGTCTTCCTGCGCCATGGCGGCGCTGGCCGTCAGTGCGATGATGCCCGCTTGGAATATCCTCGACGATGGTTTCATGCGTGCCCCGGCTGCCCCCGCCCGCCTGTAACTTGCGGGTGAAGAAAACTTAATGGACGCCGGTCTGGCTGACAACGGGTTTTGCGCAAATCGGCTTTCCCTTGCTCCGTGATCTGCTAAATCACCGCTGGAACCAGCAACGAGGGCTACGCATGGCCGACGGCTTCCGCCTGACCCTGGCACAGTTGAACGCCACCGTCGGAGACCTTGACGGCAACGCGGCGCGCGCCCGCGAGGCCTGGGGCGCGGCCCGCGACGCGGGCGCCGACATGGTGGCCCTGCCCGAGATGTTCATCACCGGCTACAACCCGCAGGACCTGGTGCTCAAACCTGCCTTCCACCAGGCGGCGATCGCCGCGATCGAGGGGCTGGCACGCGACTGCGCCGACGGGCCGGCGATGGCCATCGGCGGCCCCGCGGTGGAAGGGGCGGGGCTGCGCAACGCCTATTACATCCTGCAGGGCGGGCGCGTTACCGCCCGGGTGGACAAGCACCACCTGCCCAACCAGGACGTCTTCGACGAGATGCGCGTCTTCGAGCCCGGTCGCGTGACGGGGCCCTACGCCGTCGGCGAACGGCGGGTCGGCAGCCCGGTCTGCGAGGACGCCTGGTACGAGGATGTCGCCGAGACACTGGCCGAGACCGGCGCCGAAATGCTGCTGGTGCCCAACGGGTCGCCGTACTCGCGCGGGCGGCTGGAGGTGCGTCAAACGCTGATGGTCAGCCGCGTGGTCGAGACGGGCCTGCCGCTGGTCTATCTCAACCTCGTGGGCGCGCAGGACGACCAGGTCTTCGACGGCGGCAGCTTCGTGCTCAACCCGGGTGGCGCGCTGGCCCTGCAGATGCCCCTGTTCGAAGAGGCGGTCGCGCACGTCGATTTCACGCAGGGGGCCGATGGCTGGCAGGCCGAACCGGGCGTCAAGGCCCATGTGCCCGGCACGCTGGAGCAGGACTATCACGCGATGGTGCTCAGCCTGCGTGACTACCTGCGCAAGACGGGGTTTCCCAAGGTGCTGCTTGGGTTGTCCGGGGGTATCGACAGCGCGCTGGTTGCGGCGGTGGCGGTGGACGCGCTGGGCGCGGACAATGTGCGCTGCGTCATGTTGCCCTCGGAATACACCAGCGAGGCCAGCCTCGAGGACGCCACCGCCGTGGCCCGCGCGCTGGGCTGCCGCTACGACACGGTGCCGATCGGGCAGCCCCGCGCGGCCGTGACCGAGACGCTGGCGCCGCTGTTCGAGGGGCTGGCACCGGGTGTGACCGAGGAGAACATCCAGTCGCGCCTGCGCGGGCTGCTGCTCATGGCGTTGTCCAACAAGTTCGGCGAGATGCTGCTGACCACCGGCAACAAGTCCGAGGTCGCGGTGGGCTATGCCACGATCTACGGCGACATGGCCGGCGGCTACAACCCGCTGAAGGATCTCTACAAGACCCGCGTGTTCGAGGCCGCGCGCTGGCGCAACGCCAACCACCGCGACTGGATGCACGGCCCGGCGGGCGAGGTCATTGCGCCGCGCGTGATCGACAAGCCGCCCAGTGCCGAACTGGCCCCGGACCAGCGCGACGCCGACAGCCTGCCCCCCTACGAGGTGCTCGATGCCATCCTCGAGATCCTGATCGACCGCGACGGCACGATCTCGGATTGCGTGGCGGCGGGCCACGACGCGGGTGATGCGCGCAAGGTCGAACACCTGATCTACATCAACGAGTACAAGCGCTTCCAGGCCGCGCCCGGCACGCGGCTGTCGCGCAAGGCGTTCTGGCTCGACCGGCGTTATCCCATCGTGAACCGCTGGCGCGACAGGGGATAGGCCCGTTGGCACGGCGGTCGGCCATCTGCTAGGGCACGCCGGGGACGCGGCAACACGGGACGTGCGAAATGGCCCACGGCAACATGAGAGCCCGGGATTTTCTCTGGCTGGTCCCGGCCGGGATCGCGCTGATCGTCATCATGGACTGGCGCGCGGACGAAGAGGCCCGCATCGCCCGCGAAAGCGTGCGCACCCAGGCGCGGATCGAGGCGCTGCACGCCGACATGATCGGCACCGATTCGGCGGATTTCTCGGCCGACTACACCTTCGATCTGCAGGGCGAGACGCATCGCGCCCGCGGCGTGCCGATCGGCGCCAACAACCACGATGCCTGGTCGGTGGGTGACAGGATCGAGGTCTGGGTGATGCCCGACGACCCGTCCGAGACGGGCGTCGTCAACCGCTCCAACATGGCGCCGGTCTGGGTGGGCCGGCTGCTGGGCGGGGTGCTGATCGCCGGCGGGCTGATCGGATTCGAATGGCGTCGCCGCAACCCCGGTTGACCGGGCCGCGCGCCTATTCCTCGCTCAGCGCCGACATCTCGCGCACCGCGCCCACGAACCGGGCAAGCGTCTGCGATGTCTCGCCGCGCGGCAGCATGGCCTCGATCAGCTGGAAGCGGCTGTCGTCGCGATAGGCATCGGCCATCGCCTGTTTCAACTCGGCGCAGGTGTGGACGCGCACGCCGCGCCCGCCCAGGTGCGGCGCCATTTCGGCGTAATGCCAGTCGTCGAGGTCGTGGTAGGCCGGGCCGGGCTGGAACACGCGCAGCATTTCCCAGCTGAGATTGTTGAACACGATGACGATCGGCGCCCAGCCGTACTTGCGGCAGTTGCCCAGCTCCCAGCCGGTCATCTGGAATGCGCCGTCGCCCACAAGGATGATGGGCCTTCGCGCCATCGTCGCGGCAATGGCCATGCCCCCGGGCACGCCGATGCCCATCGACGCGTAGTAGCCCGGCGCGACGAACTCGGTGTCCATGATCTCCAGGCCCGTGAACAGGCAGTCGCCGATGTCGGTGGCGATCGGCAGCCGGCCATGCGCGTCGAACAGGTCGTTGACCGCCATGGCGACATGGCTGGGCGCCAGCGGCGTGGCGTCGTCCGGCAGCCCGCGCGGATAGTCCGGGCCCTCATTGGCACGGGCCGCGTGCCCCACCGGCTCGGCCAGTTCCGTCAGCGCGTCGACCAGCGCCTCGAGCGTGACCTCGGGATAGGTATGATGGCGAAACGCGACCTGCCGGTCGAAGGCCTGGATCGCGTTGCGCAGGTCGATGTTGCGCCCCGAGACGCCGAAGTTCGTGTCGCTCAGGATCACGCCCAGCATCAGCAGGCCGTCGGATCCCTCGATGCAGCGCGCCGCCGTCTCGCTGCCCGCCGAACCGAGGTAGGCGCCCCTGAGCGGCACGTCCTGCCGCGCCAGAAGCCCGCGGCCCATGAAACTGGTGGCCACCGGCAACCCCAGCCTGCGGCACAACTCGGCGACCTTGCCCTCCAGCCCGTAGCGGCGCACCTCGACCCCTACCAGGACCGCCGGGTCGCGCGCGCCGCGCAGCCTGTCCAGGATCTCGCGGGCACAGGCACGGGCGGCCTCGCGGTCGGGCCTGCCCGGGTCGCGGGGCGGCACCGGGGCACACGGGGCGCCGACAAGGTCGCGCGGGATCTCGATGTAGACGGGGCGCGCGTAATCCTGCGCCGCGTCCAGCACGCGCGCGATCTCTTCGTGCGCGGTCTCGGGATCGTCCAGGACCGCCTGTGCGCAGGTCAGCTCCTTGTAGATCTGCAGCTGGGAATCCAGGGTCTTGACCTGGTGGTGCAGGTTCAGCCCCAGCTTGCCCTCGCCGGTGCCCGGCGCCCCCGAGATCACGACCAGCGGCGACTTCTCGGCATAGGCCTGCGCCACGGCGTTGACCATGTTGAGCGCCCCCGCCCCATAGGTTATCACCGCGACCCCCGGCGCACTGTTGATCCGCGCGGCCGCGTCGGCGGCATACCCCACGCCCGGCTCGTGGCTCATCGTGTGCCACGGCAGGATCCCGCTTTCCTCGATCACGCGAAAGAAGGGCAGGACGAAATCGCCCGGGATGCCGAAGATCCGGTCGGCGCCGCGCGCCTTGAGAGCGTGCAAAAGGGCCGTGGCGAGCGTCTGGGACATGGCGGCAACCTTTCCGTGTCGTAATACCCCTACCATAACGCGCGGGCTGCGGGCCCCGAAAGGGCCGGGCTTCATCTTGCCCCAAATACTCATGCCGGCGTGAGCGGCCCGGCGCCGGCGTGCGGTTGTCGCCCCGCGGTCCCGCTCACTCCCACCAGCGGTCGATGGTGGCGATGTCGTCGTCGGACCAGCCGAAGTGATGCGCGAACTCGTGTACCGTGACATGGACGACCAGCCGCCCGAGGCTCACGTCGCCGCGCGCGCGCCATTCGGCGAGGATCGGTTGGCGGAAAAGCCAGACGGTATCGGGCGCGATGGGCTGGTCGGCGATCGATTTCTCGGTCATCGGCACCCCTTCGTAGAGCCCGGTCAGCTCAAGGGGGTCGTCGATGCCGAGCTCGTGCAGGATGAACTGCGGCGGCCAATCCTCCACCCGCAACGCGACCTCCGCCGCGGCCGACCGGAAGGGCTCGGGCAGTTGCGCGATCGCCTCGCGGGCCATTTCATCGATTCGGGTCAGGTCGGGCGGCGCGGACATGGCCGCGATATGGCCCGCCAGCGCCGCGAAGGGAAGCCCTCAGCCGTCCAGCATCAACTGGTAGCTGGTCGGCGTGTATGCATAGCCCGCGCCGTTCCTTTCCACGTAACCCGTCCCCGGCCACGGCATGTGGTAGCCGACGAAGGGCATGCCCTCGGATGCCAGCATGTCCAGCAAGCGGCGCCGGGTCGCGGCGGCCTTTTCGTCGTCCATGTCGAACTTCACCTGCCAGTCGGGATGCGCCAGCGACCAGACGTAGTGGTTGGCGAAGTCCGCGGCGATCAGCATCTGCCGTCCCTCGCTTTCGAGCATGAAGGTCATGTGGCCCGGCGTGTGGCCGAAGGCCGCCATGGCGTTGATGCCGCCCGTCACGCTGTCGCCGTCCTCGAGCATCGCCATGCGGTCGGCCAGGGGGCGGACCTTGGCGTCGAAGCCGTCGCTGTCCATGCCGGCCCAGGCGTCGTACTCCACCCGGCCGGTGGCGTAGCGGGCATTGGGGAAGGTCGGCGCCCCGCCCTTCATCAGCCCCCCGATGTGGTCGGGGTGCATGTGCGTGATCACCACCGTGTCCACCTGCCCGGGGTCGTATCCCGCCGCGCCCAGCGCGCCGGTGATCCCATCGGCGTTCAGCCCGGTGTCGAACAGGATCAGTTCGGCGCCGGTGTTCACGACGGTGGGCGTGAAGAAGAACTGCGCGCGGTCGGTGGGGATGCGGGCCGCGCGCGAGGCTTCGGCAAAGGCCTCGTCGCTCACGTTCTGTCCGAAGATGCCGTGGGGGTCGGGCACCGTCCGGCTGGCCGCCAGCAGCGTCGTCACCTCGAACGCGCCGAGGCGGAAACGCTTGAACCGGGTCGTGGCAGGCCCCTGCATGGGCGCAGCGGCGTTCAGCAGGCCGGGCAGCGCGGCGGTCAATGGCAGGGCCGCGGCGCCGCCCAGGAGCGCCCGGCGACCGAGGGAAACGGGGTGCGTCATCCAGAATGCCTTTCGTCTTGCAGTACAATCCGTAGCGGGAGCCTAACACGCCGCGTCGGGCCGTGGCGGCGCCTCACGGTGTTGTGACGTCCCGCGCGGCGTTAGACTCGTCGCCATGTTCGCCGTGCTGTCCAACCGCACCTATGCCGCGCTGTTTTCCGCGCAGGTGATCGCCCTTGTCGGCACCGGGCTTCTGACCGTGGCGCTGGGGCTTCTGGCCTACGACCTTGCCGGCGCACGCGCGGGGCTCGTGCTCGGCGCCGCCTACACGCTCAAGATGGTGGCCTATGTCGGTCTGTCGCCCGTCGCGCAGGCCGTGGCGCAGCGCCTGCCGCGCAAGGCCGTGCTGGTCGGCGCGGACGCGGTGCGCGCCACGGTGGCGCTCTGCCTGCCGTTCGTGACCGAGGTCTGGCAGGTCTATGTGCTGATCTTCGTGCTCCAGTCGGCCTCGGCGACCTTCACCCCCGCCTTCCAGGCCACGATCCCCGACGTGCTGCCACGGGAAGAGGATTACACCCGCGCGCTGTCGCTGTCGCGGCTGGCCTATGACCTGGAGAACCTGACGAGCCCGGCGCTGGCAGGGCTGCTGCTGACGGTGATGAGCTACAGCTGGCTGTTCCTGGGCACGGTTGCCGGGTTCGCAGGGTCCGCCCTGCTGGTGGCGGTCGCCGCCGTGCCGCGCCTTGCGCCGGGCGGCGACCGGCGCCCGTTCCGCGAACGGCTGGTGCGGGGCCTGCGGATATACATCCGCACGCCGCGGCTGCGGGGGTTGCTGGCGCTCAACCTCGCCGCGGCGGCCGCCGGCGCCTTCGTTCTGGTCAACACGGTGGTGCTGGTGCGTGCGGGCTACGCAGGCGGCGAACGCGCACTGGCCGTCGCGATGGCCGCCTTTGGCGCGGGGTCGATGAGCGCCGCGTTGATGCTGCCGCGGCTTCTGGAGCGTGTGCCCGACCGGCGCGTGATGCTGGCGGGCGCGCAGGGGCTTGCCGCCGCGACGCTTCTGCTGGGCGCCGCCCTCGCGGTGCGGGGGTTGCCGGCGTGGCCCGTGTTCCTGCTGGTCTGGGCGGGCACCGGGTTTCTCTATGCCTCGGTGCTGACACCCGCGGGCCGGCTGTTGCGTCGGTCGTCGCATCCCGAGGACCGCCCGGCCGTGTTCGCCGCGCAGTTCGCGCTGAGCCACGCCTGCTGGCTGGTGACATATCCGTTGGCGGGCTGGACGGGGCAGGCGCTTGGCATGGACGCCGCGCTTTTCGCGCTGGGGGCGGTGGCGCTGGCGGGCGTCGTGGCGGCGCGGCTGCTCTGGCCGGCGGACCTGCCCCGCGCGCCGCTGCACGACCACCCCGACCTGCCACCCGATCACCCGCACCTTCGTGCGCACCGAGGACAGCGGCGGCACGCGCATGTCTTCGTGATCGACGACGAGCACCGCGCGTGGCCCACGCAGGGCTGACGGGCCGCGCCTGTCTGGACAAACCCGCGCCCGCGTGGCATGCGCCCGGCGACCCGAGGAGCCAAGCCCGATGACCACCACCCGTTTCGCCCCGTCGCCCACCGGATACCTGCACGTGGGCAACCTGCGCACGGCGCTGATGAACTTCCTCATCGCGCGCAAGGCCGGGGGCACCTTCATCCTGCGCATCGACGACACCGACCCGGAGCGGTCGCAGGAGGCCTACGTCGACGCGATCAGGGAAGACCTGGAATGGCTCGGCCTGACCTGGGACAGGATCGAGCGGCAGTCGCGGCGGCTGGATCGCTATGCCGCGGCTGCCGACCGGCTGCGCGAGATGGGCCGGTTCTACGAATGCTTCGAGACCCCCGAGGAGCTGGAGCTCAAGCGGCGCAAGCAACTCAACCGGGGACGCCCGCCGGTCTACGACCGCAGCGCCCTGGCGCTGTCCGACGAGGACCGCGCCAGGCTGCGCGCCGAGCGCGGCCCCGGCCACTGGCGTTTCAAGCTCGATCATGAGCGCATCGAGTGGGACGACCGGATTCTGGGGCCGCAGTCGATCGACGCGGCCAGCGTGTCCGACCCGGTGCTTATCCGCGGCGACGGGCAGGTGCTTTACACGCTGGCCTCCGTCGTGGACGACACCGAGATGGGCGTGACGGACGTGGTCCGCGGGGCCGACCACGTCACCAACACGGCGACCCAGATACAGATCATCGAGGCGCTGGGCGGCACGGTGCCGACCTTCGCGCACCATTCGCTGCTGACCGGCGCGCAGGGCGAATCGCTGTCCAAGCGGCTGGGCACGCTCAGCCTGCGCGACCTGCGCGCGCGGGGCGTGGCGCCGATGGCGCTTCTGAGCCTGATGGCGCGGCTGGGCTCGTCCGACCCGGTGGTTCTGCGCGAGGACATGCAGTCGCTGATCGAGGGGTTCGACATCACCCGCTTCGGCGCGGCGCCAACCAAGTTCGACGAGGCCGACCTGTTCCCGCTGACCGCGCGGTACCTGCAGACGCTGCCGTTCGAGGCGGTGCGCGAGCGCATCGCCGCGCTCGGCGTGCCCGACGAGCTGGCCGAGCGGTTCTGGGAGGTCACGCGCGAAAACATCACCACGCTCGACGACCTCGAGGGCTGGTGGCACCTGTTCCGCGACGGGGCCGAGCCCGCGATCGACCCCGCCGATGCCGAATTCGTCGCCGAGGCGCTGGCGTTGCTGCCCGAAGGGCCGCATGACGCCGGCACCTGGGGCGAATGGACGGCCGCCGTGAAGGAACGGACGGGGCGCAAGGGCAAGGCACTGTTCATGCCGCTGCGCAAGGCGCTGACCGGGCAGAGCCACGGCCCGGACATGGCGCAGGTGCTGCCGCTTCTGCAGCGCATCCGCGCCCTGGAAAAGAACGCCTGACCCCGCCCCGGCTTGCCCTGGGTTAATGTGTCCGCATCCGCGTCGCCGTAGCCTTGCGCTTGGTAATGCACGGAGGATCGAGGATGCGACCGAGGATCAATTGGGTGGTGGCGGGCATTGTTTTGGCCGCCGGTCTGGGTGGCCTGCCCTGGGGCGCGGCACCGGCGGAAGCGGCCGAGTTCCGCAACCCGATGATCTCGGGCCACCGGCTGGACTGGTGCCTGAACTGGGCCACCGATTGCGGCCAGCCCGCGGCCGACGCTTTCTGCCGGGCCCGGGGCTATCCCGGTGCCACCAGCTTCGCGCCGGCGCACAACATCGGGGCATCGTCCCCCACCAAGGTGATTTCGACCGGCCGGATCTGCGATCAGGCGTTCTGCGACGGCTTCAGCCGCATCACCTGCCGCGAGACCGCCAGTCGGGAGTTCACCAATCCCTCGCTTGGCGGGTACCGGCTTGACTGGTGCCGCAGTTGGGCCGCCGAATGCGGACAGCCTGCGGCGGATGCCTTCTGCCGGGCCAAGGGATATTCCCGCGCCATCGGCTACGCGCCCGCGCACGACATCGGGGCGAGCACGCCGACGCGGGTCTTTTCGACGGGCCAGATCTGCGACCAGGCGTTCTGCGACGGGTTCAGCAGCATCACCTGCCGCTAGGCGGCAGGGCGGGGGCGGCGCGTCACACGCGCGCCGTCCTACGAATCCTCGATGAGGCGCACGCCACGGTCGCGCAGGCGGTCGTTCACGAAGCCGCGCGCGTCCGCGTCGACCGGCACGTGGCGCGGGTAACGCGGCGCACCTCGGTCGTCGAGAACCGGCGCGTCCCAGCCATCGGTGGTGTCGAAGAACCGCGCCGCGCCGGCCTCGCCGAATTCGCGCAGGTATCCCTGCACCACCACGTCGAGATAGCTCAGCAGCACGGGATGCGTGTCCGCCGGCGGCCCGTGCTTGCCCTCGGGGATGGAATAGACCGCGATCTCGGGTCGGTGCGGCAGACCATGGTCCACCTGGTGCGCGGCCGCCACGCGGTCGTAGGCGCCCTCGCGTTCGTCCAGTGCCGCCCAGTCCTCCGCGGGCACCGCCGCGATCAGCCCGTCGATTCGGGTTGCGGAGTCGGGCACCACCGTCAGATAGGCCACCGGCCGCAGTGCCGTGTGACGCCAGACGCGGCGCCAGCCCCGCAGGCTGGCCGGCCGTGCCTGCGCGAACCCGTGGGTTTCGCGGTTCACCAGGCTGCCGTAGCCGAAAAAATATGCCTCGGATGTATCTCTTGTCACGGTGCGCTTGATCTATGTCATTCCTGCATGTCCCGATAGCAAGCAGGATGCGCCGAATTCAAGCAACGCGCACGGGGCCCCATGCGGATCACCAAACGCACGAACATCGCCATCCGGGTGCTGATGTATTGTGGCGTGAACTCGGATCGCCTGGTCACCAAGACCGAGATCGCCGACCGCTGCAATGCCTCCGAAAGCCATCTGGCGCAGGTCATCAACCAGCTTGCGCAGCTTGGGTATCTCAGCACGCAGCGCGGGCGCAACGGCGGAATCGCGCTGGGCCGGCCGATGAACGCGATCACCATCGGCGAGGTGTTCCGTGCGCTCGAGACCGGCGTGCCGCTGGCCGAGTGCTTTGCCGACGTCGACAACACCTGTCCGCTGGTGCATGCCTGCCGGTTGAGACTGGCCATCGCGGACGCGGCCGAGGCTTTCTATTCCCATCTCGACGGTATCTCGCTCGACGCGCTGGTGTGCGGCAACGAGGAACTGTTCGACCTGTTTCTGCCGCAGGCCTGCCCGAAACAGGGTTGAAGCGGGCCGCGGGGCATACTAGCGTATGCGCAAGCCGCGACAGGGAGAACCGGCAATGCCGGTGCCGAAGGAGCAACCGCCCCGGAAACTCTCAGGCGACAGGGACCTGTCCGGCAAACGAACTCTGGAGAGAGGTGCGCCGCGCACCCGCCGAAGGGATAGCGATCTCAGGCGAAAGGACAGAGGGGGCATCGTCGCGCGGACAAGCGCGCATTTCGACGATGCCGGACTGACCCAGCGATCAGCCGGCCCAGCAGACGGAGGCACCGGATGACCGCGTTGCGTCGCACGCCGCTTGCGGACCTGCACGAGGACCTGGGCGCCCGAATGGTGCCCTTCGCCGGCTACGAGATGCCGGTGCAGTTCGCCTTGGGCGTGATGAAGGAACACCTGCACACGCGCACCGCCGCGGGGCTGTTCGATGTCAGCCACATGGGGCAGGTGATCGTGCGCGGGGACGATTACGCCGCCGGCGCCCGGGCGATGGAGGCGCTGGTGCCCGTCAACCTCGAAGGGTTGGCCGAGGGACGCCAGCGTTACGGGTTTTTCACCAATGACGCGGGCGGCATCCGCGACGACCTGATGATGGCCAACCGCGGCGACCACCTGTTCGCGGTGGTCAACGCCGCGTGCAAGGCCGACGACATCGCCCACATGCGCGCGCATCTGGCGGGGTGCGACGTCGAGGAGATCACCGACCGGGCGCTGCTGGCCCTGCAGGGGCCGGAGGCCGAGCGCGTGCTGGAGGCGCTGGTGCCCGGTGTTGCGGCGATGCGATTCATGGACGTCGGCGTGTTCGCCTCGGACTTCGGCGAGCTCTGGATTTCCCGCTCGGGTTACACCGGCGAGGACGGCTACGAGATCTCCGTGCCCGCCGACGAAGCCGCGGCGCTGGCGCGCGCGCTTCTGGCCGCCGATGCGGTCGAGCCGGTCGGCCTCGGCGCGCGCGACAGCCTGCGGCTGGAGGCCGGGCTCTGCCTGTACGGCCATGACATCGATACCGAAACGACGCCGGTCGAGGCCCGCCTCGCCTGGGCGATACAGAAGGTCCGCCGCCGCGGCGGTGCCCGCGAGGGCGGGTTCCCTGGGGCCGAGCGGATCCTCGCGGAACTGGAAGGGGGCGCGCCGCGCGCCCGGGTCGGGTTGCGCCCCGAGGGCCGCGCGCCGATGCGCGAGGGCACGCCGCTCTTTGCCGCGGCCGAAGGGGGTTCGCCCGTCGGGCACGTCACCTCAGGCGCCTTCGGCCCGAGTGTCGAGGCGCCGGTTTCCATGGGCTACGTGCCCGCCGAGCACGCCGTCGAGGGAACGCTCTTGCACGGCGAGGTGCGCGGCAAGCGGCGGCCGGTGCGCGTGGCATCGCTGCCGTTCGTCCCCGCGCGGTTCAAACGCTGACAGCAGACAACGAGGGAAGGGACAATGAAATACACCGAGGAACACGAATGGCTGCGCCCCGAGGATGACGGCACCGTCGTGGTGGGGATCACCCAGCACGCATCGGAACAATTGGGCGACGTGGTGTTCGTCGAACTGCCCGAGGCCGGCACCAACGTGGCCAAGGATGACGAGATCGTGGTGATCGAAAGCGTCAAGGCGGCCAGCGACATCCT
Organism: Roseovarius salinarum; assembly: GCF_002834145.1. Taxonomy (GTDB): domain Bacteria; phylum Pseudomonadota; class Alphaproteobacteria; order Rhodobacterales; family Rhodobacteraceae; genus Roseovarius; species Roseovarius salinarum. The sequence goes on from NZ_PHNT01000001.1 coordinate 551,361, forward strand.
GGCCCCGCTGGACGGCGAGATCACCGAGGTCAACGAGGCGCTGGTCGACGATCCAGCCAAGGTCAACGAGGACCCCCTGGGCGACGCCTGGTTCTTCAAGATGAAACCCGGCGACCCCAGCCAGATGGACGACTACATGGACGAGGCCGCCTACAAGGAATTCGTGGGCTGACATCGCCCGTGTTGCCGGGCCGGATCTCCTGGACAAGGGTTTCGGCAAGGAACTTGCGAAGGTTTCTGCGGCGCCCCGCGGCGCCGTCCGGACGAGTTGCCGAATGGGCCGCGCGACGGCCCGTCACCAAAGTGCAGGAGCATGCCATGCCTTTCACGCCGACCGAGTATCTGCCTTACGATTTCGCCAATCGCCGCCACATCGGCCCCTCGCCCGAGGAGATGGCCGAGATGCTGGAGCTTCTGGGGGCGGACGATCTCGACGGGCTGATCGAGGAAACGGTGCCCAAGGCGATCCGGCAGGACGCGCCGCTCGATTTCGGCAAGCCCAAGTCAGAGCGAGAGCTGTTGTTCCACATGCGGCGCACGGCGAGCAAGAACAAGGTCCTGACATCGCTGATCGGGCAGGGGTATCACGGCACGGTCACCCCGCCCGCGATCCAGCGCAACATCCTCGAAAACCCGGCGTGGTACACCGCCTACACGCCCTACCAGCCCGAGATCAGCCAGGGCCGGCTGGAGGCGTTGCTGAACTTCCAGACCATGGTCAGCGACCTGACGGGGCTGGAGATCGCCAACGCCTCGCTGCTGGACGAGGCGACCGCCGCCGCCGAGGCGATGACCATGGCGCAGCGCGTGGCCAGATCGAAGAACACCGCGTTCTTCGTCGACGAGAACTGCCACCCCCAGAACATCGCGGTCATGCGGACGCGGGCCGCGCCGCTGGGCATCGAGGTGATCGTGGGCGCCCCCGCGGACATGCCCGTCGACAAGGTGTTCGGCGCGATCTTCCAGTATCCCGGCACCTACGGGCACCTGAGCGATTTCTCCGATCAGATGGCCGCCCTGCACGAGCACAAGGCCATCGGCATCGTCATCGCCGACCCGCTGGCGCTGACACTGCTCAAGGAGCCGGGCGCGATGGGCGCCGACATCGCCGTGGGCAACACCCAGCGGTTCGGCGTGCCAATGGGCTACGGCGGGCCGCACGCGGCCTATATCGCGACCAGGGAAGCCTACAAGCGGGCGCTGCCGGGGCGGCTGGTCGGCGTCAGCGTCGACAGCCACGGCAAGCGCGCCTATCGCCTGGCCCTGCAGACGCGCGAACAGCACATCCGCCGTGAAAAGGCCACCTCGAATGTCTGCACCGCGCAGGCCTTGCTGGCGGTCATGGCCTCGATGTACGCGGTGTTCCACGGGCCCAAGGGGCTCAAGGCCATCGCGCAGCGCATCCACCGCAAGACGGTGCGGCTGGCCAAGGGGCTCGAGGCGGCCGGCTTCCATGTCGAGCCCGGGTCCTTCTTCGACACGATCACGGTGGATGTCGGGCTTCTCCAGCGCGGCGTGCTGCAATCGGCCGTGCGCGAGGGCGTGAACCTGCGCCGCGTGGGCGAGACGAAGATCGGCATCACGCTGGACGAGCGTACGCGGCCCGCCACGATCGAGCAGGTCTGGCGCGCCTTCGGCATCGTGATGAAGGACGATGACTACACGCCCGAATACCGCGTGCCCGAGGCGCTGCACCGCACGTCCGACTACCTCACGCACCCTGTGTTCCACATGAACCGGGCCGAGACCGAGATGATGCGCTACATGCGTCGGCTGGCGGACCGCGACCTCGCGCTCGACCGGGCGATGATCCCGCTGGGCAGCTGCACGATGAAGCTCAACTCGGCGGCCGAGATGATGCCGGTGAGCTGGCGCGAGTTCTCCCTGATGCACCCCTTCGTGCCCGCCGACCAGGCCGAGGGCTACCGCGAGCTGATCGAGGACCTGAACGCCAAGCTGTGCCAGATCACCGGCTACGCCGCGATCTCGATGCAGCCCAACTCGGGCGCGCAGGGGGAATACGCCGGGCTTCTCACCATCTCTGCCTGGCACCGCGAACGCGGCGAGGGGCACCGCAACGTCTGCCTGATCCCGATGAGCGCGCACGGCACGAACCCCGCCAGCGCCCACATGGTGGGCTGGGATGTCGTCACGGTGAAATCGGCCGAGAACGGCGACATCGACCTCGAGGATTTCCGTGCCAAGGCGGAAAAGCACAGCGAGAATCTTGCCGGCTGCATGATCACCTACCCCTCCACGCACGGGGTGTTCGAGGAGACGGTGAAGGAGGTCTGCCAGATCACCCACGATCATGGCGGGCAGGTCTACATCGACGGGGCCAACCTCAACGCGATGGTGGGGCTCAGCCGCCCCGGCGACCTTGGCGGCGACGTCAGCCACCTCAACCTGCACAAGACGTTCTGCATCCCCCATGGCGGCGGCGGCCCGGGCATGGGCCCCATCGGCGTGCGCGAACACCTGGTGCCGCACCTGCCGGGCCACCCGGTGACCGGCGGCGACGAGGGGCCGGTCTCGGCCGCGCCCTTCGGCTCGCCCTCGCTGCTGCCGATCAGCTGGGCCTACGTGCTGATGATGGGCGGCGAGGGTCTGACGCAGGCCACGCGCGTGGCGATCCTGAACGCCAACTACATCGCCAAGCGGCTGGAGGGCGCTTATGACGTGCTCTACCGTGGCCGCAACGACCGGGTGGCGCATGAATGCATCATCGACACCCGTCCGTTTTCCGACAGCGCGGGCGTGACGGTGGACGACATCGCCAAGCGGCTGACCGATTGCGGCTTCCACGCGCCCACGATGAGCTGGCCGGTGGCGGGCACGCTGATGGTCGAGCCCACGGAATCCGAGACCAAGGCCGAGCTCGACCGGTTCTGCGACGCGATGCTCGCGATCCGCGAGGAGATCCGCGAGATCGAGGAAGGCCGGATGGACCCCGACAACAACCCGCTCAAGAACGCGCCGCACACCATGGACGACCTCGTGAAGGAGTGGGACCGGCCCTATAGCCGCGAACAGGCCTGCTTCCCGCCCGGCGCCTTCCGGGTGGACAAGTACTGGCCGCCGGTGGGGCGGGTCGACAACGTCTACGGCGACCGGCACCTCGTGTGCACCTGCCCGCCGCTCGAGGACTACGCCGAAGCGGCGGAGTGATGCCGCGCAAGGCCGCGACGCGGGGCGACGGGACAGAAATGGACCGGGGCGTTGATGCGCCCCGGTTCCTTTTTTGGGCGATTGTATATTTGACAAACCCAACTGAGATTCCTATATTGGAGTTAAGCAGTTAGGGAAAGCCGCGATGTCCGTTCTGAGCAAACCGTATATGCACGACGAAGCCGCAGCCTTTGCGCATGTCGAGAGCATCATCTGGCCCGAGGGTCCGGTTTGCCCCCATTGCGGCGTGGTGGACCGTGCCTATCGTCTTGAGGGTGTCCGCTCCAAGCCGAGCAAGAAGAACCCCGAGGGCGTCGAGCGTCACGGCCTGTGGAAGTGCCGCGAGTGCCGCAAGCAGTTCACGGTGCGCAAGGGCACCATCTTCGAGGAAAGCCACATCCCCATGCACAAGTGGCTGCAAGCCATTCACCTGATGGTGTCCAGCAAGAAGGGTATCAGTGCGCACCAACTGCACCGCGTGCTGGAAATCACCCACAAGAGCGCGTGGTTCATGGCGCATCGCATCCGCGAGTGTATGCGCGATGGTGCGCTGGCCCCGTTTGGCGGCAATGGCGGCTCGGTCGAGGTTGACGAGACGTTCATCGGCAAGGAGCCGGGCGTCACCAAGGCAAAGAACGCCCGTGGCGGCGCTCACAAGATGAAGGTGCTTACCCTCGTTGACCGCGATGCCAAGCGCGCCAAGAGTGTTGTCGTTGACGACCTCAAGAAATCCACCCTCGTTCCGATCCTGCGCGAGAACATCGCCAAGGAGGCTTTCGTTCTGACCGACGACGCGCGCCAGTATCAGGGCCTTGCCGCCAGCCCGGATTTCGCCGGTCACGATTGGGTCAACCACAGTGCCGGTGAGTATGTGCGCCGCGAGGATCGCGAGGTTCACACCAACACCGTCGAAGGCTTCTACAGCATCTTCAAGCGCGGCATGAAGGGCGTTTACCAGCACTGTGCCAAGAAGCACCTGCACCGCTACGCAGCGGAGTTCGATTTCCGTTACAATAACCGCTCCGCCAATGGCATTGAGGACGCGGAGCGGGGCGAGATCGCGTTGCGCGGTGTAGTTGGCAAGCGACTGACATACGCAAGCTAGACCTCTGATTCACGCCACGTCGAGTGCGTCAGCAAACGCTTCACCGCAGATGAAAAGCGATTATATGATAGGGCGTGGTGGCACAAATCCTTGGAGGGGTCCGGTTCGCCGGTTGCGCCTACCACGCAAAGAGGGAGCGGCATTGCCACTCCCTCCAAGTTAAAAGGGTATGGATTCAGAGTTCTATCCGGAACGCCTTTTTGCCATACCACTTGGCCCAAATTCTGCGACCATCTTTGGTCGTGATGTAGGGCCGGGAGACGACTTTCTTGTCGTCAGTCAAGTTGTCCATGGGGAAATCTCCTTTATGGACGTGTGCCGCCCCCCTAGTCGGCTTCCTACGGCTGATAGACTGGGGGGGGCGGACCCTCTCAGCAGCTACCTCATGGTGCTACCCGGGGTTGGAGAGGGTGAACAGTGCCACCCTGTTTTTCGGAATGTTCGTTTAGGCGGTAAGCGTGCCCGTCATGAGAAACAACGCCGTCGCCCTTCAAGCGCGACAGGAGGCTAGACACGGAGCCACGCTCTAGCGAAACCCCTCTCTGTGCCGCCATTTCTACGGCTTTGATAGCGTTCAGACCGCTGGGGCCGGCTTCTTCAAGAAGCTCTAAGACTGTAGTTTTGACGCTTCCCTTTTTGGCCCTGGCCGCAGCAGGTGCAGGGACCTCGTCAAGAAGCTCCAAGAGCATCTCCTCTTTCGCTTTGAGTTTGTCGATCTCAAGCTGGTGCTTGGCGATCTCCTGCTTGATTTCTTCAAGCCGAGACCGCAGGTCTGTAATAGATGGGCGCGGCATGGCGTCCTCCTGTGTGTGGTGGCCCCGGCGGGATTTGAACCCGCATACCTTGGAGGGGTGACCGTTTTAAAGACGGTTGCGTCTACCGTTCCGCCACGGGGCCTATGTTGTGGGTGGCAAAGCCACCGATACGATTTATAGTGGGCTGTGCGGCTCTGAGCGTCAAGAGCGCAGCGCGTTATTCAATAAACGCGGGAAAGTTGGAGCGTAATCAAATGGTTGCAAACTACAGAAAGCAAAACGGCCATGAAAACGAGTTGACGGATGGGGAAGAATCCAAAACCGGGGTCGAATCAGACGACCCTCAATCCCAACTCGACAAGTTCAAGGAAGCCGCCCGCCAGCTAGAGACGGACGACGACGAAGAGCGGTTTGAGGAAAAGCTGAAGAAGCTCGTGAAGAAGAAAGTTAAGCCTGCCCCCAAAGGGCGTGAATAGTCCGGCAGGCGGCCTCCATGTCGCTCATGCGCCTTGTGCTGGCACTTGGAGCGGGGAACACCTGACCGTGCCTTACGTCAATCGCAAGGCATAGCCGGTTGGTAGGTTCGCGATTTGTGGGGTTGTTTTGGTCAAGATGCATTCGCATCAAGGTGGCCACGTAACGTCCCATGTCCCCTCTGCGAGCGCCATCATCTTGAGACATTCGCAAGAGGGCGCCGCCTATTTGGTCCACGCCTTGCCGCCTGCCGTGCACCCATAAGTCTGCTCGAACCGAAATTTCCACGCCAGCGATCACAAGCTTTGGCTGCGAGTGCGGGGCTTCTACGAACTGGTAGCTTGCAAGTTGGTTTGACATGCCCCTTATTGCGCGGATGACTTCGATCGACTGACGCGCATCATCCTGCCTCAGGTCGCTTTCTGCGGGGTCTTCTGCCCTCTGTTCAAACATTGTTTCCGCGTCATTTAGGGGATTCACGCGCCGCTGCATGTCGGCTAGAAATGACCGCACTGGGGGACGCACGTCCTTATAGCGTGTGATGACATAAGTCTGCGGTTCTGCTGCTCGTCTGATGATGCCCATTCGGGCCGTGTCAGACGAAACCATATACAGAGCAAGTTCGTTCGCAGAAACGCGTGGGCTTGAAGGGGAGCGAGCCATGATAGAGGGTTTCCTCGGAACTGCAAAAATTGACAACTATAGGTCAATCCATATCGCAGAACTGTCGCGTCAGTCCATCATAGACAGCCAGGCGGAACACCTTGGTTTTGGGGGCTACTTCCTGTTTGAGACCAAAGACGGCAACAAGGGCCGAGGTATCAAGGTTCTAGCCCGCGTGGCATCGCTAGACGCCGCTTTTGACATGCTCGACCTTTGGCGCTTTCGGCCTTCCGCCTGAGCAAATCAGAGCGCGGGTTTGTCAAATATACAATCGCCCTTTTTTGCAAGAAGGTCTGGGTTCGCCGCCGGGCAGTCGGTCATTCCAGAAGAAAGGCGAAGCGGTCGCGCAGGCGCTGCCAGCTGTCCTCGTCCGGGGCCGTCAGCAGGTAGCCCTCGGTCACGCCGGCGTCGTAGTCGCGCCCGTCCATCAGCCGTGCCACGCCACCCGCCTGCCGGCAGGCCAGCACGCCGGCGGCGTGGTCCCAGGGGTTCAGAACGCCCGACAGGCAGAAATCCATGCCCCCCTGCGCCAGCGTGCGATATTCGTGGCACGAACAGCGCAGCATGCTTGTGCGGGCGAACTCGGGCAGGGCGGCGGCCATGGCGGCGCGCTTGTCCTCGGGCAGCAGGTAAAGATGGATGAAACCCGACAGGTCGCGCAGCGCGCCGCCACCGCCCATGCGCAGCGGCCGTTCCGCCCCGCCGGTCCGTGCCAGGTGTGTCCGCTCGCCCTCGCGCGCGACGATCCAGTCGTCGATCACCGGGTCGTAAAGCAACCCGAACACCGGCCGGCCGAACCGAGTGATCGCCACGATCACCCCGAACAGCGGCAGCCCGTGGGCGAAGTTCCACGTGCCGTCCAGCGGGTCGATGACGACGGCGAGCTCGGCGGCGGCGATCTCGTCGCGCAGGGCCGCGCGGCCGGCCACGGCTTCCTCGCCCACGACCAATGCGTGCGGCAGCATCCGTTGCACGCCGCGCGCCAGCATGGCCTCGGCGGCGTGGTCGGCTTCCGTCACCAGGTCCTGGGCCGAGGACTTGGCCGAGATGTCGGCGTGGCCGAGGTTGCGGAACCGCGGCATGATCTCGGCCCGCGCGGCGCGGCGCACGAGATTGATCAGCGCGGTTTCCTGCGCCCGGCTCAGCGGTGCGGTCAGGGGGATGGGCAGGCTGTCGGGCATGGGCGATTCCCTTGGTGTCGGGGTTGGCCCAAGGGGTTCCATGATGGCCCGGCGGAATCAACGCGCCTCCGGGCCGCAGCCTGCCGGGCCGGCCGGGAGGCGCCGAATGCCGGCCGCTTTCAGCAGCCCCCGGGGGAGGCCCTGAAATAGGACGTGATCGTGCCCCGTTTCTTGTGGGTGTCGGGGTCGTAGTTCTTGATGTGGAACTTCATGTGCTCGCGGACGCCGCCGCCCAGGTGGCGCCCGGAGAAGGTGAAGGTGTATTGCTGGTTGACGGAACTGTAGGATTTGCTGGCGAACCAGTAATTCTGGCCGTTGTAATATGTGCCGCGCTGCAGCTTTCGGGTGAAGGAGCCGCATTTGCCGTTATTGCAATTGGTGATCCGCACGCCGCAGCTGCGGTAGCCGTCATTGTAGAAATGTACCGACTTGGTGACCCGGTCGGAATGGGTCGTCACGTAGCAGCCCACGGGACTGTGGTTGCAGGCAAAGACCTGCGTGCCACCGGTTTGGGCCTGGGCGGTGGCCTGGCCGGCGCAGAACAGGCCGAGCGCCAGGAGGGCGGGTTTCAAAGGGGATGCTTGCATTTTTCTGCTCCGGTCGCACAGGAAGGGTTGAGCCCTCTGCATCGTGGCATGGGGGCAGCCCGGCACCCCCCAAATGGAGGGGGCGGGCCAGCCCTAGTCCTGTGCCCTGAGCACCCGCGCGGGGCGCGCCGAGATGGGCCCCCAGGCAAAGGCGAGCCCGGCCAGAAGGCTGATCGTCGCCCCGCCCGCGACGACCAGCACCGCCGGGCCCCAGGCGATTTCGAAGCCGGTTTCCATCACGTAGTGGCTGACGGCCCAGCCGCCGGCAAGGCCCGCGCCGAGGGCCACCAGCCCCGCCGCCATGCCGAGAAGGCCCGAGCGCAGGGCAAGCCCGGAGAGGATGCGCGCGCGGGTGGCACCGAGGGTCTTCAGGATTGCCGCCTCGTAACTGCGCGCGCGCTGGTCGGCGGCGGCCGCGCCGATGAGCACGAGGAAACCGGTCAGCAGCGTGGCCGCCGCGCCCCAGGCCGTGGCCGCGGCCAGCCCCGCCAGAAGGTCCGAGACCCGGTCGATGGCGTCGCCCACCCGGATTGCGGTGACGTTCGGGAACATGTCCGTCACATCGCGAAGGATCGCGCCCGCGGCCCCGTCATCGGCGTAGACCGTGGCGATGAAGCTGTGCGGGGCGCCTTCCAGCGCGGCGGGGTTCATGGCCATGATGAAGCCCATCGAGGCGGTCGAGAAATCGACCTCGCGCAGGCTGGTCAGCTCCGCGGTGATGTCACGGCCCAGGATGTTCACGGTGATCTCGTCGCCAAGGGCAAGCCCCATCTCGCGCGCCTCCTCGGCGGCGAAGCTGACCTGTGGATGCCCGGCATATCCCGGCCCCCACCAGTCGCCCGCCACGATCCGGGTGGTTTCGGGCTTGGTGCCGGCGTAGGTCACGCCCCTGTCGCCTTGCAGGACCCAGTGGTCGCCGGCGACCTCGCGCGCGGCCCGGCCGTTGATCTGCGTGATGATCCCGCGCAGCATCGGCGCGCTTTCGATCCGGCTGACGGCCGGGTCGCCTTGCAGCCGGTCGCGGAAGCCGTCCATCTGGTTCTTCTGCAGGTCGAGGAAGAAGAACGTCGGCGCCTTTTCGGGCAAATCAGCCGCGATGGCGCGGCGCAGGTTGCCGTCGATCTGGCCCACGGCCGCCAGCACCGAAAGCCCCAGTCCCAGCGACAGCACGGCCGGTGCCGTCGCGTTGCCCGGCCCGCCGATCGCCGCCAGCGCCCACGCCAGCGCGGGGCGGCGGCGCGACAGCGGGCGCAGGGCGCGCGACACCCGGCGCACGGCGGTGGCGGCCAGCGCCAGCAGAACCAGCGCACCGGCGATCCCGCCCGCCGTCCAGAGCGTGAGGGCAAGGTTGCCCGAGAACCAGACCGCCAGCGCCAGCAGGGCCGCGACAAGCGCGAAGGTGAGCGCCCGCCAGGGCCAACGCGGCACGCCGGGAACGCCGGCCATCGCATCGCGGAACAGCGCGGCGGCGCGGACGTCCTGCGCGCGCGCCAACGGCCAGAGCGTGGAGATCAGCACCGCGAGCGTGCCGTAGGCCGCGGCCTCGGCCAGCGGGCCGGGGTGGAGCGCGAAGCGCGCGGGCACGGGCAGCCGCGCCTCGATCAGCGGTGCGAGCACGACGGGCAGCGCGCCGCCCAGCGCCAGACCGGCCGTCAGCCCGGCAAGGCCCATGATGCCGGTCTGGATGAAATAGGTGGCGAAAACCGTGCCGCGCCCGGCGCCCAGCGTGCGCAGGGTGGCGATCACCTCGGTCTTGGCGGCGAGATACGCGCGCACGGCCGCGAAGATGCCGACACCGCCCACCGCGAGCCCGGACAACCCGACGAGCACGAGGAAGGACCCCAGCCGGTCCACGAACTCGGCCACCCCGGGCGCGCCGTTGCGCGCGTCGCGCCAGCGCATGCCGCTGTCGCGGAACCGGTCCTCGGCGGCGCGCTGCAATGCGCCGAGGTCCGTGCCCTCTGGCAGTTCAAGCCTGTATTTCGTCGAGAACAGCGTGCCGGGCGCCAGCAGGCCTGAGCCGTCAAGCGCCTTCGTCCGCACGATCGTGCGTGGCCCCAGCCCGAAACCGCCCGCCGCGTCGTCGGGTTCGTGGCGCAGCTCGGCCGTCAGCCGGAAGGACTGCTCGCCAAGGCGGAAGGTTTCGCCGACCTCGAGCGCCAGCCGCTCGACCAGCGCCGGGTCCATCACGGCGCCGGGCAGGTCGTCCCGGCCGGCCAGGGCCGTGTCCAGCGGCATGTCCGGGTCCAGCCGGACCCTGCCCAGCAGGGGATAGGCGTCATCGACGGCCTTCACCTGCGTCAGCCCGCGCGCGTCGTCGCCGGCCACCGCCATGGAGCGGAACTCGACCACCTCGGAGACCCTGTTGGCGGTCTCCTCCATCCATGCCCGTTCCGCGGCCTCGGCGAAGCGGTAGGTGAAGGTCAGTTCGGCGTCACCGCCCAGCAGCGCCGCGCCCTCGGCGGCAAGCCCGCGCGCGATGCTTTCGCGCACCGTGCCCACGGCGGCGATGGCCGCCACGCCCAGGATCACGCAGCCAAGGAAGATGCCGAAGCCCCGCAGGCCGCCCCGCAACTCGCGGCCGGCCAGACGGGCGGCCAGGGGCAGTTTCATTCCGCGGCCTCCGCGCCTTTGGCCAGCCGCCCGTCGTGCAGTTCCACCACGCGGTCGCAACGGGCGGCGAGATCGGGCGCGTGGGTCACCAGAACGAGGGTCGAGCCGTGGCGCCGGCGCAGGTCGAACAGAAGGTCGATGATCGTGGCCCCGGTCGCGCTGTCGAGGTTGCCGGTGGGTTCATCGGCCAGCACGAGGTCGGGGCGCGGCGCCGCGGCGCGCGCCAGCGCCACCCGCTGCTGTTCGCCGCCCGACAGCTGCGACGGGTAATGCGCGGCCCGTGCCGCAAGCCCCACCGCGTCGAGCTCCGCCGCCGCCCGGTCGAAGGCATCGCGGTGGCCGGCCAGCTCCAGCGGCGTGGCCACGTTTTCCAGCGCGGTCATGGTGGGGATCAGGTGGAAGGACTGGAAAACAACCCCGATGTGGTCCCGCCGCAGCCGCGCGAGCGAATCCTCGTCCATCTCTCCAAGGTCATGGCCCAGCACCTGCACCGTGCCGCCGGTGGCGCGCTCCAGTCCGCCCATCAGCATCAGCGCCGAGGACTTGCCCGAGCCCGACGGCCCGACAAGGCCCAGCGTCTCGCCCCGGTGGACATCGAGGGTGATCCCGTTAAGTATCTCGACGCGGCCGGCGTTGCCGTCGAGCGCCAGCGCGGCGCGGTCCATGGAAAGAAGGGGGCTCGTCATGTTTTGGCGCCTGATCGCAATGGGTTGGTCAGCATATGGGCCCGCCCTGCTGCGCGGCAAGGTGGCCGCGGCGTTTCTTTTGCTGGCCGCGCCGCTCTGGGCGGGGCCGGTGACGGTGGTGGCGCTGGGCGACAGCCTCACGCAGGGCTACGGCCTCCCGCGCGAAGAGGGCTTCGTGCCGCGGCTTCAGGGCTGGCTCGACGACCGCGGGGTCGAGGCGAAGATCGTCAATGCCGGCGTGTCGGGCGACACGACCGCCGGCGGTGCCGCCCGCGTGGACTGGAGCCTGACCGATGAGGTCGACGCGATGATCGTTGCACTGGGCGGCAACGACATGTTGCGCGGCATCGACCCGGCGGTCAGCCGCGCCAACCTGCGCGAGATCCTGCAGGCCGGCCGCGATCACGGCGTTGCCATGCTGCTTGTGGGCATGGAGGCGCCGGGCAACTACGGGGCCGACTACAAGGCGGCCTTCGACGCGATGTACCCGGAACTGGCGGACCGGTTCGGTACACTTTACCACGAGAATTTCTTCAAGGGCCTGCCGACGGACGAGCCGCGGGCGATGCAGGCGTTTTTCCAGCCCGACGGCATTCACCCGAACGCGCGGGGCGTGGCGCGCATCGTCGCGGCGATGGGGCCGAAGGTGCGCGCCCTGATCGAACGGGCCCGCGCGCCGGAATGAAAAAAGGGGCCCACGTCGGGGCCCCTTCCGGTCATCGCTTGCGCGGCCGGTCAGGCCAGCGCGATGTTCGCTGCCGAGGAACGACCATCGCGGCCGGATTCGACGTCGAAGGTGACCTTCTGGTTGTCGGCGAGGCCGGTCAGACCCGCACGCTCGACGGCCGAGATGTGCACGAACACGTCCTTGCCGCCGTCCTCGGGCGCGATGAAGCCGTAGCCCTTCGTTGCGTTGAACCATTTCACGGTGCCAGTAGCCATCCGCTTTCTCCTTACGTTGTTTCGCTGCCCGCGGAATTGCGGCAGCCCGGCGCTGTCTAGATCGAGGTACTGTGCCGGTCGTAACGGAGCAGATGGTCGATAGTGTAACGTCGCACTGCCTATATGCGGACGCGGCAGGGGTTATGCAAGAAAATTCCGTGGCCGCCCTGTCAGATCACCGTGACCTTGGTGCCGATGGGCACCCGTTCGTACAGGTCGCGGACGTGGTCGTTGAGCATCCGGATGCAGCCGTTGGATACCGACCGGCCGATGGTTTCCGGCGCGTTGGTGCCGTGGATGCGGAAATAGGTGTCCACCCCGTTCTGGAACAGGTAGAGCGCGCGGGCGCCAAGCGGGTTGTCGGGCCCGCCCGGCTGGACGTAGTCGTTGCCCTTGAACCTCGCATATTCTTCCGGCGCGCGCGCGATCATTTCGTCGGTGGGCCGCCAGGTGGGCCATTTCTTCTTGACCTGGATCGTCGCGGTCCCGGTGAACTGCAGCCCGGCGCGGCCCACGCCCACGCCGTAGCGGATCGCGCGGCCCGGTGCGGTGACGAAATACAGGAAATGCGCCCGCGGCACGACCAGAAGCTCACCCTGCCCGAAGCGCGCGCTCATGCCCACGTTCCGGGGGCGGAACTTCGGTTCGAGCTCGAAGCCCCGTGCCGGGGCAGCGGCCCCCAGCGCCGCGGCGGCAAGCGTGCAGGTCAGGAATCGGCGGCGGTCGATCATGCGGTGTCTCTCCTGCATGGCGCGCGATCACCTTGCCACCGGGGCGGGCGAATGCAAGCCGGACCCGGCGGTCACAGTGCGGCCCAGTCGCGGAACCGGGCGGGGCGTTGCCGCCGCGGCGGCGCGGCGTGGGCCGGGCGCGGGGCGAGCGGGTTCTGGTGTTGCGATGGCATGGCGGTCTCCTTTCCTCCTTGCCATCGAGATGGGGCGCCACGCCCGCCGCTGCCAAGGGGGCTGAAACCCTTGTGAGCGGACGTGAAAGGGCCGCTGCGCTACTGCGCCCCGCGGTCGAGCGCCTGCATCCAGCCGTTTTCCCACGACAGGTGATCGGCGGTGGACGGCGGATACGGGTTGGCGGTGAAGGGTTCGCCCTGAAGCCGGGCGACGAACCCCTGGTCGTAGCTCGCCGCGCGCGGGTCCATGCCGGCGGGCTGCGGGGTGCGGGCGCGCAGGTGCTCGGCGAATTCCGGGTAGCCGGTGAGAACCGACCAGTCCACGCCCTCGGGGTGGTCGCGCAGCGCGCTCTGCCCGCGCCCGGTCAGGTGCCAAGCGCCGTCGTCGCCGCGCTCCAGCAGCCGGGCGACCTCGAGCTCGCGCAGGCGGTCGGCCAGAAGATCGCGCCGCTCGGCCCCTGTCAGCGCCGGGGGCTCGCCCGCGCGGGCGAACAGCGCGTCCAGCCGCGCCGCGCAGCCGTCGAGCGTGACCGGGCCGTCCTGCGCCGCATGCAGGATCAGCGCCATCAGGCTGGGGGTGCTGAGCAGGGGATAGTCGTTCTCGAACATCGCTGGCCCTCGGCTGCCGGTGGCCCGAGGCTAGGCGGCCCGCGCCGCGGGGTAAAGGGCCGGGGGTGGCATGGTTGGCGGGTCAGCCGATCCGGCGGCGTGTCGTGGCGGGGGCGCCAGCCGCACGGGGTAGGGTGGGCAATCTTGCCACCCGTGCGTGGTGAGGGGTGGTGGGCAGGATTGCCCATCCTACGGTTGGTTGTGGATCAGACGTGTTGCCAAGATTCTGTAATCAAGCGCGAAAAACTCTGTTCGCCTTCTTGATGGCGCTTCATCACATATAGCAAGCGCTGACCGTATTCTTCGCTTTTTGGGCTCATGTTCCGGTCCACAGACCAGTATCCGAGCGCCTTACCAAATGACTCTTTCGATCTTTTGTGATGCAGCTCGTTAAGCTGGTCATTTGTCATCCCTTGGTTTTGTAGATAAACCAACGCTTCATGTATATCTCGAGATTTCATTAAGTTCACCTCGCGAACTTCTTGTACTTCATCCGCGTGGGCTCCAGCGCATCCGGCCCGAGCCGGCGTTTCTTGTCCTCCTCGTAGTCCTCGAAGTTGCCCTCGAACCACTCGACGTGGGCGTCGCCCTCGAAGGCGAGCATATGGGTGCAGATCCGGTCGAGGAAGAACCGGTCGTGGCTGATGACCACGGCGCAGCCGGCGAAGGTCTCCAGCGCGTCCTCGAGCGCGCGCAGCGTTTCCACGTCGAGGTCGTTGGTGGGCTCGTCCAGCAGCAGCACGTTGCCGCCCGATTTCAGCAGCCTGGCCATGTGGACGCGGTTGCGTTCGCCCCCCGACAGCAGGTTGACCTTCTTCTGCTGGTCGCCGCCCTTGAAGTTGAAGGCCGAGCAGTAGGCGCGGCTGTTCACCTCGGCGTCGCCCAGCTTGATGATGTCGTTGCCACCCGAGATCACCTCCCACACGGTCTTGTCGTCGGGCAGGGCATCGCGCGTCTGGTCGACGTAGCTGAGATCGACCGTTTCGCCGAACTCGATGGTGCCCGCGTCGGGGTCCTCCTGCCCGGTGAGCATGCGGAACAGCGTCGTCTTGCCCGCGCCGTTGGGGCCGATCACGCCCACGATGCCGCCCGGCGGCAGCGAGAACGACAGGTCCTCGATCAGCAGCTTGTCGCCCTTGTGCTTCTTAAGCCCCTCGACCTCGATCACCTTAGACCCCAGCCGCGGCCCGTTGGGGATGACGATCTGGGCGCGGCCGACCTTCTCGCGCTCGGACTGGTTGGCCAGTTCCTCGTAGGCCTTGATGCGGGCCTTCTGCTTGGCCTGCCGGGCCTTCTGGCCCTGGCGCATCCATTCCAGTTCGCGTTCCAGCGTCTTCTGGCGCGACTTGTCCTCGCGCGCCTCCTGCTCCAGCCGCTTGGCCTTCTGTTCCAGCCAGCTGGAATAGTTGCCCTCGTAGGGAATGCCGCGGCCGCGGTCGAGCTCGAGGATCCAGCCGGTGATGTCGTCGAGGAAGTACCGGTCGTGCGTGACGATCAGGATCGTGCCCTTGTAGTCGATCAGGTGCTGTTGCAGCCAGGCGATCGTCTCGGCATCCAGGTGGTTGGTCGGTTCGTCGAGCAGCAGCATGTCGGGCGCCTCGAGCAGCAGGCGGCACAGCGCGACGCGGCGCTTTTCCCCGCCCGACAGCTGGTCGACCTGCGCATCGTCCGGCGGGCAACGCAGCGCTTCCATGCTGACGTCCACCTGCGCGTCGAGATCCCAGAGGTTGGCGCTGTCGATCTCGTCCTGCAGCGCCGTCATCTCGGCCATCAGCTCGTCCGAGTAGTCCTCGGCGATCTTCATGGCGATCTCGTTGAAGCGGTCGACCTTGGCCTGCTTTTCGGCCACGCCCTGCATGACGTTGCCGCGCACGTCGAGCGCGGGGTCAAGCTCGGGCTCCTGCGGCAGGTAACCCACCTTGGCGCCGGCGGCCGCCCAGGCCTCGCCGGTGAAATCCGTGTCGAGGCCGGCCATGATCTTCATCAGCGTGGACTTGCCCGCGCCGTTCGGCCCCACCACGCCGATCTTCACGCCCGGCAGGAAGCTGAGATTGATGTTCTCGAAGCATTTCTTGCCGCCCGGGTAGGTCTTCGAGACGCCCTGCATGTGATAGACGTACTGATAGGATGCCATTCTTGCCGCTCCAGAGGATGTTCATAGCCTGCCGGCCCTGATATAGGCGCGCGCGGTCAGGGGCAATGGGGCCCGGGCCGCGCGGTCCGCGCGGGCGGCTGGCCAGGTGCCGCCGCAGCCGGCTGGACGGGCCGTCGCCATGCAAAGGGAGGTCGCCGCGCGTGCCGCAGTATTCCTTGCCGCTGACCCGGCCGGGCATGTCCGTCGGGGTTCTCGGCGGGTCGTTCGATCCGCCGCACGCCGGTCATGTCCACATCACGCGCGAGGCGCTCAAGCGTTTCTGCCTCGACCGGGCCTGGTGGCTGGTCAGCCCCGGCAACCCGCTGAAATCGCGGGGCCCTGCGCCGCTGGCGCGCCGGATGGCGGCCGCCCGCGCGCTGATGGACCATCCCCGCGTGGCCGTCACCGATTTCGAGGCGCAGGCCGGCACGCGGTTCACCGCCGAAACCCTGACCGCACTCACCGCCGCGCGGCCCGGGGTGCGCTTCGTCTGGCTGATGGGGGCCGACAACCTGGCGCAGCTCGACCGCTGGCAGGACTGGCAGACCATCCTCGAGACCGTGCCGGTGGGCGTGCTGGCACGGCCGGGCGCCCGCATCTCGGCGCGCGCGTCGCGGGCCGCACGCATCTATTCGGGCGCGCGGCTGCCGGCGGCGCAAAGCCGGAAGCTGCCGCTGTGCCGCGCGCCGGCGTGGTGCTTCGTGAACGTCCCCATGGTCGCGATCTCCTCGACCCGGCTGCGGCGCGAAGGCCGCTGGGACACAGAGGGGCGAATTTGATCGCCACGCGGCGGGATTCGCATTGTCTGGGCGCCGATCGTGCGGTTTACTCTCGCCATGACGAAAGCCTTTTCCAGACGGTTTTTTCTGGCTGGCAGCCTGTCGGGGCTGGCGGCCGCGGCGCAGGCCGGTGCGCCGGCCGTCTCGTTGCGGCCGCAGGTGCGTCCGGCCGGAATCGGGGGCCGCGCGGCGCCGGGGGCGGGCCTGCTCATCCGCGGCGCGCGCCTTGGCGGGCGCGTGGCCTACGCGGTGGCCGATGTTCGCGATGGCGCGCTGCTCGAGGAAATGGCCGGCGACGCCGCGCAGCCGCCGGCAAGCGTGACGAAGGCCGTGACCGCGCTTTATGCGCTTGACGCGCTGGGCGCGAGCTACCGGTTCAAGACGCGACTGATCGCGACAGGGCCGGTGGAAAACGGCGTGCTGCGCGGTGACCTCGTGCTGGCCGGTGGCGGGGATCCGACGCTCGATACCGACGCGCTGGCCGACATGGCGGCGCGGCTGAAGAAGGCGGGCGTGCGCGAGGTGCGCGGCGACTTCAAGGTCTGGGGCGGGGCGCTGCCGTTCGAGCCGATGATCGATGCCGAGCAGCCGGAGCACGTTGGCTACAACCCCACGGTCTCGGGGCTGAACCTCAACTACAACCGCGTGCATTTCCAGTGGCGCCGCGGTGATGGCGGCTACCGCGTGACCATCGACGCGCGCTCTCGCAAGTACCGCCCCGAGGTGCGCGTGTCCCGCATGTCCGTCGCCGATCGGAACTACCCGGTCTACACTTACAGCGACGGCGGCGACCACGACAGCTGGACGGTGGCGCGCGGTGCGCTGGGTCAGGGCGGGGCACGCTGGCTGCCCGTGCGCAAGCCCGATGTCTATGCCGGCGAGGTCTTTGTCACGTTCGCGCGTGCCCACGGGATCGCGCTTGACAGTATCCGCCCGACGCGGCGCGCGCCGCAGGGCAAGGCGCTTGTCATCCGCAAGAGCCAGCCGCTGCGCGATATCCTGCACGGCATGCTGAAATATTCCAACAACCTCACGGCCGAACTGGTGGGCATCACGGCCACGCAGGCGCGCGCCGGGCAGGCCGGATCGCTGCGTGCCTCGGCGCGGGCGATGTCGCGCTGGGCGGCCGAGGAGCTGGGCATGACCGATGCCCGCCTGCTCGATCATTCGGGCCTGGGCGAGGATTCGCGCCTGTCCGCCCGGTCCATGGCGCTGGCGCTGGTGCGGGCGCACCGGTCCGGCACGTTGCGCCCGATCCTCAAGGACATCCCGATGCGCGACAAGAACGGCCGGGTCGACAAGGGCCATCCCGTCAAGGTCGAGGCCAAGACCGGGACATTGTATTTCGTCAGTTCGCTCGCGGGATACATGACAGCGGAGGACGGGCGCGTCATGGCCTTCGCGATCTTCGCGGCTGACACCGACCGGCGGTCGCGGATCGACCGCGACGCGCGCGGCCGGCCGCCCGGTGCCCGCGGATGGAACCGCCGCGCGAAGGATCTGCAACAGGCGCTCATCGAGCGATGGAACATGGTTTACGGCAGCTGACCGGCGCGGCGCTTGCCATGCGCCCCCGCCGGCCCGGCCGCGGTGCGCGTCACTCGCTGTCGAGCAACACCGCCTCGACCCGGCGGTTGGCATCACGGCCCGCCTGCGTGAGGTTGGGCGCCACCGGTGCCAGGTAGGCCACGCCCTGGGCGTCGAGCTGGGCGCGCGGCACGTCGTGGGCGGCAACGAGCCGTTCCAGAACGGCGGCGGCCCGGCGCTGCGAAAGCTCGGTGTTGGCCTCCAGCCTGCCCACCGAATCGGTGTGCCCGACCAGGGCGACACGCCGATCGGGATTGTTGCGCAGGTAGTTCGCCAACGCCTCGAGCGATTCGAACGGCCCGTCCCCGAGCGCCGTGGCCCCGGTGCCGAAATCGAGGTCCGACAGGATGACGTGCCCGGTCTCCTCGAGCGCGCGCGCGACGGCCGTCTCCGTCGCATCGGGCGCGGGTGCCACCCCTGCGGGCGCGACGGGCAGGGGCTCGGCCGTTTCCGGTCCGACATGGACAAGCTGGACGTAGCCGGTGTTGCCCGACCGGCTGACCAGCAGCGTGACATATTCGGCCTGTTCGCCCGTGCCGCGGCGCGCCGACAGGAACCGGAAATCGAACAGGTCGACGAACATCTCGGGCGCCGAGATCACCTGCACCCCGAACCGGAAGTCGAAGCCGCCGCAGCCCGCGTCCTGGCATTCGAACACCACAGAGAACCCCATCTCGTCCAGCTGATCGCGCAAGGGGCGCAGGATCTGCAGCGTTGTCATGCCGTCCCCGTCGATTCGCCAGGCCTGCCGCACGACCGCGCCCTCGACCGTGCGGGTCGGCAGCGTGCCGTCGGAAAAGGCGCCGGTGGGCAACGGATAACTGTCCGGACCGGTCACGATCTGGCGGGTCAGCGTGGCTTCGCCGGGCATCTGCAGTTCCATGGCGGCTGCGGGCAGGGCTGCCATGCCGGCCAGAAGCAGGGCCGCGGCGAACCGCAGCCCGCGCATCTCAGCGCGCCTGCGCGTGATACTCATCGTTGGGCTGCATCCCCGTGGCGCTGGCCACCCGGTTGGTCATGTTGAAGAACCCCGCGACATTGGCGATATCCCAGATGTCGCGGTCGCTGAAGCCGACGTGGCGCAGCGCCTCGCGGTCGATCTCCTCGATCCTGGCGCTTTCCACGGTCACCTTTTCCGCGAAAGCCAGCATCGCGCGCTCCCGCGAATCGAGATCCGCCACGCGCCAGTTCATGACCATCGCTTCGCCCAGCTCGGGCCGTCCCGACAGCGCGCGCACCGCTGCACCGTGGGCGACCTGGCAGTACCAGCAGCGGTTGATCGACGAGACGACGACGGCGATCATCTCGCGTTCGAGCTTGCTCAGCCCGCTGTCGGCCAGCATCAGGTCGTTGTACATTGCCGTGAAAGCGTTCAGCTTGTCGATATCGAAGGCATAGGCCTTCAGAACGTTCGGCACGAGGCCCAGCTTTTCCTCGCAGATGTCGAAATACGTCCGGGTCTCGTCGGGCAGCGGGTCCGTCATGGGAAGGTCGAGGGCGGTTGTCCGCTCGGTGTCGCGCATCGTGCTGTCCTTCATGGCTTTTGCCGGTAGTGGTAGTGTTCCACAATGCCCATGCCGAGGGAAGAGTAGAGCGCACGGGCGGCCGCGTTGTCCCGCGTGCAGGCGGCGGCGAGACGCGTGGCGCCGTGCTCCTGCGCCCAGATCGCGGCCTGCCGAATGGCATACCCGCCCATGCCCTTGCGACGGCTGCGCGGCGTGACCTCGAGCGCATGGACCACGGCGACATCTTGATGGATCGCGACGAACCCCGCGCAGGCCGGGCTGTCGTCGATCCGGCCCAGTATCCCCGTTTTCGGGTGGGGGGCGCGTGCCATCACCGCGCGGCGCGCCGCGCCGATGCCGCCCGCCTCCCAGATGTCGACCATGACCGCCAGGGGTTCCCAGATGGTGAAGGCGGTGACGGGCGGCGGCTTCCGCGCGGCGAGATCCGCCACCGGCGCGGCATGAACATCCACAGCGTCGACCACCGCATGGCCCGCGCCGGCCAGCAGGGCGTCGAGCGCCGTCTCGCCCGCGCGCACCATGAACAGCGGCCGCTGCCCGAGGTCCCGCATCGCGGCCTCTGCCGCAGGCAGGTCGGCGGCGGTGACCGGGCCTTCGGCCGTTGCGGCCGACACGCGTTGCCCCCCGCCCGCGCCGTCGCGGATGGTCCAGGGGCCGAGGCGGCGCTGTGACGCAGGCGGCCATGTCGCCGCCATCGCCGCAAGGAACCGGCCCGGCGCGGGCGTCATGTGCCGAACATTGCGGCGAGTTCGGCCATCGCCGCCTCCACCCGTGCGCCGTCGGTGCCGCGCACCACCACGTTGGAGCCGAACGCCCCGTCCTTCTGGTAGGGGTAGGAGCCGAACGACAGGTCCGGGTAGCGGTCCGCCAGATCGGCCAGCGGCCCGGCGATATCGCCCTCGCCACGTTCGATCCGCAACGATTGCGACAGCAGCGGCGCCCCCCCGGTGAGTTGCGGCAGAACGCTGGCGACCATCGCCTCGAAGATCGCC
Source organism: Roseovarius salinarum (assembly GCF_002834145.1). Classification (GTDB taxonomy): domain Bacteria; phylum Pseudomonadota; class Alphaproteobacteria; order Rhodobacterales; family Rhodobacteraceae; genus Roseovarius; species Roseovarius salinarum. The sequence goes on from NZ_PHNT01000001.1 coordinate 572,066, forward strand.
GGGACGCCCGCCATGACGTGCACGTTCTCCAGCGTGAACCCGGGGGCGGCGCTGACCGGGTTGTCGATCAGCGTGGCGCCTTCGGGGATTCGCGCCATGCGCAGCCGGGCCTCGTTCAACTCGGTGCCCATGCGGTCGTAGTGGGCCTGCAGCCGTGCGAGGGCGTCCTCGCGCACGTCGATCGGCCGGCCCAGCGCGCGGGCCACGCAATCGGCGGTGATGTCGTCGTGCGTCGGTCCGATGCCGCCGGAGGTGAACAGCCAGTCGTGCGCGCCCGACAGGGTACGCACTGCCCTTTCGATGGCATCGGCGTCGTCCGGGACGACGCGCGCCTCGCGCAGGTCGATGCCGGCCTTGGTCAGTTCGCCGGCGAGGTAATGCATGTTGCCCTCGCGGGTGCGGCCCGAAAGGATCTCGTCGCCGATGACCAGCATCGCGGCGGTCGGGTTGGGCATGGCCGGGCCTCCTTGAACATCCGTCGCGGTCGGGTATAGGCCCCGGCGCATGCGCTTTCAAACCCCTCTGGTGCCGGGGCGGCTGATCTGCCGCTACAAACGCTTCCTCGCCGACGTGCGGCTCGACGACGGGCGCGAGGTGACGGCGCATTGCGCCAACCCGGGCTCGATGATGGGTCTGGCCGAGCCGGGCACGCGCGTCTGGCTGGAACCCAACGACGACCCGCGCAAGAAGCTGAAATTCGGCCTGCGCCTGGTGGAGCATGACACCGGCCATTTCACCGGTGTCGACACCGGGCTGGCCAACCGGGTTGTGCGCGAAGCGCTGGACGCCGGCGGGGTGCCCGCGCTGGCGGGTTACGACACGGTGCGCCCCGAACAGCGGTATGGCGAGAAGAGCCGGGTCGATTTCCTGCTGTCCGGGGGCGGGCGGCCCGACGCCTATGTCGAGGTGAAATCGGTCACCCTTTCCCGCCACGCCGGGCTGGCCGAATTCCCCGATGCCGTGACCGCCCGCGGCGCGCGGCACCTGGACGACCTGGCCGCCATGGCCGCGCAGGGGCACCGGGCGGTGATGCTGTTCCTTGTCCAGCGCACCGACGCATGCGCCGTGACACTGGCGGCCGACATCGACCCCGGCTATGCTGCGGCCTTCGCGCATGCCCGGGCGTGCGGCGTGGAACCGCTGGCGCTGGGCACCCGCATCGACACGGCGGGGATCTGCCCCGGCGTGCCGCTGCCGCTGCGCGTGGCCGGGCCGGAGGGGTGACGGCGCCTCTGGCCCTTGCGGGCGCTTTCGCCTAAATAGGGCGCATGATCCTGAAACGAGGCGGCCAATTGAAAGACGAGCACCCCGGACGCGTGACCCGTGACGGCATCCGAATCCACGCGGCGGAGGATTTCGCCGGCATGCACCGCGCCGGCCGGCTGGCGGCGACGATCCTCGACGAGATCGCCGAGCACGTCTTCCCCGGCCAGACCACGGGCGAGATCGACCGGCTGATCGAGGAAAGGATCGAGGCCGCCGGGGCGCAATCGGCCACCATCGGGTACCGCGGCTACCGGCACGCAAGCTGCATCAGCGTCAACCACGTGGTCTGCCACGGCATCCCCGGAGACAAGAAACTGCGGGATGGCGACATCCTGAATATCGACGTCACCGTGATCGTGGACGGCTGGTTCGGCGACACCAGCCGGATGTACGTGGCCGGCAAGCACAGCCGCAAGGCCGAACGCCTGATCCAGGTGACCCACGACGCGCTGATGACCGGGATCGAGGCGGTCAAGCCGGGCAACACCTTCGGTGACATCGGCCATGCCATCCAGACCCATGTCGAGGGTCACAGGATGTCGGTGGTGCGCGATTTCTGCGGGCACGGGCTCGGCCGCGTGTTCCACGCCCCGCCCAACGTGCTGCACTACGGTCGCCCCGGCAGTGGCGCGCGGCTCGAGGAGGGCATGTTCTTCACCATCGAACCGATGGTGAACCTCGGCCGCCCGGAAACCAAGGTGCTGTCGGACGACTGGACGGCGGTGACGCGCGACAAGTCGCTGTCGGCCCAGTTCGAACACTCGGTCGGCGTGACCGCCGACGGGGTCGAGATCTTCACGCTTTCCCCCGCCGGGCGGTTCCACCCGACCTACGGCTGAGGCGCCGAGCCCCGCGCGGGCACCGCCGCGCGGTAGAGGTGCCAGGTGGCATGGCCCAGCACGGGCAGCACCACGATCAGGCCCAGGAAGAACGGCAGGGTGCCCAGCGCCATCAGGGCCGCGACCACGAGGCCCCAGCAGGCGACAGAGACCGGGTTTTTCCGCGCCACCTTGACCGACGTGGCCACCGCCACCGGCAGCCCGGCACGCCGGTCGATGAGCATCGGGAAGGACGTCAGGCTCATCACCAGCACGATGACCGCGAAGACGAAGCCCACGGCGAGCCCCGCGACGATCAGCGTCCAGCCCGCGGGCGTGGTCAGAACGTCGCTGGCAAAGGCCATCGCCGAGGCCGGGGGTTGCGGACCCAGAGTGGCGGCGTAGATCGCATAGGCCGCGAACATCCACAGCATGAAGAGCACCAGAAGGTAGATCCCCAGCACGAGCACCGGGCCGATCACATGCGCGCGCAGCGCCGACAGGGCCGCGCCCCAGCCGATGGCCTCGCCGGCCTCGCGCCTGCGGCTCATCTCGTAAAGGCCCACGCCCACCACCGGCCCGAGCAGGGCGAAACCCGCGGCCAGGGGGAACAGCAGCGGCACCAGCGCGCGGTCGAAGGCGATCACCGCCAGGCAGATGCCGATCACGGGATAGATCGCCACCAGGAACATCACGTCGCTGCGGAAGTGCATGAAATCGTCGTAGCCCTTGCGCAGGGCCTCACGGATGTCGCCGATGCCGATGCGCGTCACCTCGGGCGGGGTGGCCTCGTGGCTGCCAATGGCTTCGGCGGCGTCACCCAGGCTGCGGCCGGTGCCGAACACCGCGCCCGCGGCCCAACTCAGCGGGTTTCCGATTGTCTTGACCATTGTATCCTCCTGCTGTCACGCAAGCGTGGCCCGGGCTTGCGGCACAGAGGACTGCGCCCGGCGGCCCGGGGCAGGTTGCGGTATTGTCGTGGCCGAGTGTAACAGTTCCCCGGGCCGGGTGTTTTCACGATTCCTTGCACGATCACGGGATCGCCGAGAGGCGCCACCCTTGCGCTGCCGCCGACGCGGGCATAGAGCGGGCGCGGCGCTGTTAGGCGGTGCGCGGCTGCGCCGCGCGCAGGGTGTCTCGGACGCGGGCGTTGGCCCGCGACCTCGGGCCGCGCGCGGCGAGTGTCGCGCCCCGGCGGAGACCGGTGTTCGGGCCGGGCTTTCGGAGTGCCTCCGGCGGGAGTATTTGGACCAAGGTGAAGGGCCGGCACGGTTTTACGGGCCGTGGCGGCGAAGGGGGAGCCCATGAGGATCGCGACGGCCGCCTACCCGATGGAGCCCCTGACGCGCTGGGGTGATTACGCCGCGAAGATCGGCGCGTGGGTCGCGGACGCGGCCGGGCAAGGCGCGGACCTTCTCGTCTTTCCCGAGTACGGGGCGATGGAACTGGCGATGCTGGCCGGGGCCGATGCCGCCGGCGACCTGGAGGCCGCCGCACGGGCGGTTTCGGCGCGCATGGCCGATGCGGACGCCCTGCACGCCGAACTGGCGGCCCGGCACGGCGTGCACATCCTGTCGGCTTCCGGTCCGGTGTTCGATCCGGCCCAGGGCGCGTTCGCCGTGAACCGGGCAGGGTTTTTCGCCCCCGGCGGCGGCCGGGGACATCAGGACAAGCAGATCATGACCCCCTTCGAACGTGACGAATGGGGCATCGCCCCGGGCGGGGCCTTGCGGCTGTTCGACACCGCGCTGGGCCGCATCGGCGTGCTGATCTGTTATGACGCCGAGTTCCCGCTGCTGGGGCGGGCACTGGTGGAGGCGGGGGCCGAGATCATCCTCGTGCCGTCGTGCACCGAGGCGTTGGCGGGCTACTGGCGGGTGCGCGTCGGCGCGATGGCGCGCGCGCTGGAGGGACAGTGCGTGACGGTGATGGCGTCGACGGTGGGCGACGCGGCGTGGTGCCCGGCGGTGGACGAGAATACCGGCACCGGCGGCGTGTTCGGGCCGCCCGATACCGGGTTCCCGCCGACGGGCGTGCTTGCGGCGGGTAACCTGAACCGGCCGGGCTGGTGCATGGCAGAGGTGGACGCGGCCGCGGTGGCCCGCGTGCGCGCCGAGGGCGGGGTGCGCGGCTGCGCGCACTGGGCAGAGCAATCGGGGCGCGACACGCAGGTCACACATTGCCCCTTGCAGTAAACGGGGCCTTGAAAAAAACAGAGAATAAGCCCATTTAGGGCGCCATTCCGCCCCCGGGGCGGTGTCACCAACGCAGGAGAGACCATGGCCAAGGAAGATACGCTCGAATTTCCCGGTGTCGTGAAGGAGCTCCTGCCGAACGCGACATTTCGGGTCGAGCTCGAGAACGGCCATGAAATCATCGCGCACACGGCAGGCAAGATGCGCAAGAACCGAATCAGGGTTCTGGCAGGCGACAAGGTGCAGGTCGAGATGACGCCCTACGACCTGACCAAGGGCCGCATCAACTATCGCTTCAAGTAACCGTCGCGGCAGTGTCGCGATGCGGCTGATCCTCGGATCGGGCAGCCCGCGCCGGCGGGAGTTGCTGGCGCAGATCGGCGTGGTGCCCGACGACATACGCCCCCCCGACATCGACGAGACGCCAGGCCGGGGCGAGACGCCGCGGCCGTATTGTGTCCGCATGGCGCGCGAGAAGGCGCGCGCGGTGGACGCCGGCGAGAACGCGGTCGTGCTCTCGGCCGATACCACCGTCGCGCTGGGCCGCCGGATCATGGGAAAACCTGCCGACGCGGCCGAGGCCGAGACGTTCCTGCGCGCCATGTCGGGACGGCGACACCGCGTGCACACTGCCGTCGCCGTGCGCCGCGGCGCCCGGCTCTGGCAGCGCGACGTGACAACCGCCGTGCGGATGAAACGCCTCGACGAGGCGGAACTGGCTGCCTACCTTGCCACCGGCGACTGGCAGGGCAAGGCGGGCGGCTATGCCATCCAGGGCCCCGCCGGCGCGCTGATCCCCTGGGTGCAGGGATCGTTCACCGCCGTCGTGGGGCTGCCGCTGTGCGAGACTGCCGGACTGTTGAAGGCGGCGGGGTACCCGGTTCTCGGGGCGGGGCCATGAAGGGGCGGTTGATCGCGCTCGATGCGCTGGGCGGGGCCGAGGCGGCCGCGCTTGTGGTTGACGGGCGGCTGGAGGATCTCTTTCTCGACGCCGAGGACCGGCCGCGCCCCGGTGCGATCTTCCGCGCCATCGCGGATCGGCCGGTGAAGGGGCAGGGCGGCATGTTCCTGCGCACGCCCGACGGCCCGGCCTTCTTGCGCCGGGTCAAGGGGCTGGCGCCGGGGCATGCGGTGCTCGTGCAGGTGTCCGGCCACGCGGAGCCGGGCAAGGCGATCCCCGTGACCGACCGGCTGTTGTTCAAGAGCCGCTACGCCATCATCACGCCGGGGGCGCCGGGCGTGAACGTCTCGCGCGCGATCCGCGACGAGACCGAGCGCGACCGCCTGCTGGAGATCGCGCATGGTGCGTTTGACCCGGCGGCGCGCGAAGACATGGGCCTGATCCTGCGATCGGCCTGCGCGGGCGGCGACACGGAGGGGATCACCGGCGACATTCGCGCGATGGCGGAACTGTCGGGCGCCGTGCTGGGCGACGCCGAAGGCGAAAGTCCCGAGAAACTGACCGAGGGCGACGGACCACACGAGCTGGCCTGGCGCGAATGGACAGCCCCGGCAGAGGTCGATGGCGAAACGGGCGCCTTCGCACGCCACGGCGTGCTCGATGCGCTCGAGGCGCTGGGGCAGCCTGTCGTGTCGCTGGGCGCGGGCGCGAGCATGGCGGTCGAGCCGACGCGTGCGTTGGTGGCCGTGGACGTGAACACCGGCGGCGATACCTCGCCGGCCGCGGGCATGAAGGCCAACCTCGCTGCCGCGAAGGCGCTGCCGCGTGAACTGCGCCTGCGCGGCCTGGCCGGGCAGGTGACCATCGACACCGCGCCGATGCCCAAGAAGGACCGGCGCCGCTTCGAGGAGGCGCTGCGCGGCGCGCTGCGCACCGACGGGGTGGAAACCGCCCTTGCGGGCTGGACGCCGCTGGGCCATTTCGAACTGCACAGGAAACGCGACAGGATCGCGCTATGTGAGGTGATGCCGCGATGAAATGCCCCGTTTGCGAACATCCTGCTGCTGACCGCTACCGACCGTTCTGTTCGCGCCGCTGCGCGGACGTGGACCTGGCGAAGTGGCTGAACGGCGGGTACGCCGTGCCGTCGACCGACCCGGAGGACACCGAGGCGGCGCTGGAAGCTCTGCTGGCCCGCGACGAGACGCCCGAGTGGCCGAACTGAAAATTTCCGCCGACCCTCTGGACACCCTGCGCGCCCTCGCCTAGAACGCGCGCACCCGAACGCCAGCGCGTTCCCCGTGCCCGGGTAGCTCAGGGGTAGAGCAGTGGATTGAAAATCCTCGTGTCGGTGGTTCGATTCCGCCCCCGGGCACCACTTAAATATTTGAAAGAAAAGAATAATTTTACAGGCCGCTGAGTTGACTCCTGGTGCAAGCCCATGTTGGGCAACGCCGGGGCAACAGATTTTCTTTGATCGAGACCTCACGTGTTTGTGATCATTTTATTGGCGTCATTCTTGGTCGTCGGGCATGGTCGGCGTCAGGCGCTGAATATAGGCATGGATTTGGTCTTCGCGCCACCGGACGCAGCCCGGCGACAAATACAGCGGCGGCGGAAACCGAGGGTCGCGCTTTTGCATACGGTACAGCGTGGCTCGCGACACGCTTAGCAAGTCGGCCGTTTCCTTGAGGTTCATGAGTCTTGGCATCTGGGACATGGTAGGCTCCTTTTCTGCTCAGAGTTTACCATGCCGCAATGGGACACGGCATCGACTGTCTGGCCCTTTCCTTCAGTAAAATGTGGATAAGCAGCAGGTTATGGTCCCCCTGGTAACGATTTCCATCACGGAAAGCGCGTTAACCGCTGTTATCTCTTCATTCGCGGGCATCACTCTTCGGACAAGGGGTTTCCTCAGTATGCCAGCTCGTCATATGGCGTTTCCGGGCCGGCGCTTGTTTTGATGCTTTCGGCCGGCCGGCTCGCTGATCAGGCACGCATTGAACTCTTCGGTGATGCCGCCGGAGGATTCTTACAAAAGCCATGAGGTACCTGGTGCTTGGCCAGAGGGCCTCAGTCAAAAGGAGACGGCGTTTCATCCCCGGGTTCACTGCGGCCCAATTCGTTGACTGTCCATCTCCCACCGAGATCATCAACAATCGACCTCGCCAGTTCGAGATCTTCGTCTTCTATCGCCTCGATCTGGGCAGAGCGCACCCGAAGACGTGGCTTTCGGTGTTCGTCGATCAACAGGATGTCGCCGTCGCGGTTTCGAGAGGCGCGCAAGCCCTGTTTCGCCTCCGGCCGCGGCTGCGCGATCACAGACAGAAAATGGATCAAGTTAAGCTCGGGCTGACTGTCTGATTCAGCAACTCGATCAGCGCGTTTACCCTGCTCTCCAACTTCCCTTGTGACGCTTCGCGCTCCTTTACGACCTGTATCAAGTCCTTCATCTGCTGATCGCGGGTTTGCTGGGCCGCCTCCAGCGCTTCCAAGCGGTTGGTCAATTGAGCCATCGCTTCGTGTGCTTTCGAAAGATCCGATGTGGTCTGCGTCTGAAGGGCCTGAATGCCCCTGAGGAACTGAAAAAGTTGCTCGATCAGCTTTTGTGACCGGTCCGGAATCTGTTCGAGATCGTCCACGACCGGAACTAGCCTGTGTACCAGCGTTTCCAGCTCCTGCGTCATCCGATACAGGTTTTCCAGTGCGTCTTGCATCTCCGGTTGATCTATATTTGCTTCGGATGGCGGCTTGCTCATTTGCGTGTCTCCATTTTGTTAGTTGGTCGATATGCTTGGGTTCTGCAGCGGCGAAGATTTGCGAAAGCGCTAGGCCGTGTTCCCGTTCTTGAAGAGCACGGAGAAAAGAAAGCCTCAGTATCAAGCCACGGAAGCCAAATTGCCGACCGACATCCCTGCCTTTCACGCGGCAGGTTCGCGTCATTCGGGAGAGGCGCGTTTCTTCAATAATGTCCGTGCGATAAACTACGCCGATCGGACCTCCGGGGTGATAGCGCTTTTCGACATCGATACCTTCTTGCGAACATTTCTCGCAGAATGCCTGCCAGGATACGGGTCGATGATCATTCAGAATATTATTAAGCGCAGGGCCGATTTTGCGAATTGCACAGGAATGATGATCATCGTTCTGCCATGCGCGCCCTGAAATTGGTGCTTGTAATTTTACGGGAGCTTTGGGTCCATCGGGAAATGGAACTGGCAAGCCAGCTCTCCGTGCGGCTTCATTCTGAAGACCATATCGGTCAGACGGGATCCTTGGATAAAGGCGGCGTCCATTAATCGAAAATGGGCTGAACATGAGGTGAATGTGGTCCATCTTCTGATCCAGGTGTCGAAATGCGAAATAACAAAGTTGGTGAAGCGGTGCGCCGAGCCGATCTAGAATAAAGGAAAGCGCTCTTTTCCATCTCTTTTTCGTGAGCCGCTGATTTGGTGCCAGCGAAACAGTTGCGTGCAACAACTCCGGATTTTCGCCTGTCGCGTGGCGTGCGTGGTGGTCCCGGAATCTCTGCAGGACATCCCTTGGCCGGTCGATCAAGACGCTGGCGCTGATAAGCTGGCCACCGCGCATCGGATATCTCACAACGCTCTGTGTCAGGGGAACTGGCCGGAGGTCAATCCTCATCCCGCGCCTCCAGCGCCATCACGGCACGCTCGATCCGTCGTGCCGCGCGCAGCACGCGCTTCCGGACCTCGTTGTCGTCAACTTGCTGCACGGCCTCATTCAGCAGTGTGACCAGGTCGTGTCGCAGTCCGGCGTGGCCGTCGGCGCAGTCTCGACCGAACCGGCCGAGCGCCGCGTCGCGCAAAAAGGGCTCGTTCTTCTTGTACCCGCGCCGGACAACCCGGCGTTGAAGCGCCGCGAAGTCGTCTGGTGTAAATCGTACTGCGACTGTCTTTTTCGTCATGATATACCCGCATCGTTGGAATATCATGTAGGACATCTGCCCTGTCCGAAGAAAGCAGTTGTCCACAATTATCGTACTGCAGTCGTCGTTTTCTGCATTTGTAACATTTGCCCTTTTAGTTCGTGCAGGACTTACCCGGGATAAATTGCCGGAAAAGCCTGTATCGTGCGCAGGCTATGAATTGCAGAACTTGTTATGATGTTCATATTTACGACTTTTATGCCCAGCAAATCCAGTCACCGAAAAACACGCGAAACGGGCCGATCTGACTTTTGAAACGGCCACCAACGGCGCAGTCACGAATTGCCACAGCCGCGCGAACCTGCGATGCTGCGCCGCGAATGGGTCGGAAAGGCCAGAGCAGCGAAGGGGGCGGCGCGTGACCGAATTGAATTTCAAGGGCAAGGAGTTCGTCTGGAACCATCATCTGACCGTCCCCTTCCGACCTCTCGAACCTCACCCGGAGAAGGGGATCGGCGAGCCGGCGCTGGACGGCAACCTGATCATTCACGGTGACAACCTGCACGCGCTCAAGGCCCTTCTTCCCACCTATGCCGGCAAGGTGGACTGTGTCTTCATCGACCCGCCCTACAACACCGGCAACGAAGGGTGGTGCTACAACGACAACGTCAACGCCCCCATGATCCGGGAGTGGCTGGAGGCGAACCCGATCGGGATCGAGGACGGTCTGCGCCACGACAAGTGGTGCGCGATGATGTGGCCGCGGCTGCGGCTGCTGCACGATCTGCTCTCAGACGAGGGTACATTGTGGATGACCTTGGACGGGAATGAGGCTCATCGAGCAAAGCTCATGCTGGATGAAATATTCGGTGAGGAATGCCATCTCGGCACCCTTGTGTGGGAAAAGTCGGACAGTCCTCGGATGGACGCCAAGGTATTCTCCACAAGCCACGATTTTCTTATCGCCTTCGCAAAGAGCCCGGATGCAATGATTTTTCAGCGGCTTGAAGCTGAGGAGGAAGACCTGCCCGATCACTACAATCTTAGGTCTGAGGATGGCAGGCCTTATTATCTGAAACCACTCCGCGCGATGGGTGGACAAGGCGATAGCCGTGAGGCTCGGCCCAACTTATATTTTGCGATGACGGACCCCGATGGAAAAGAGGTGTTCCCCATCAGGCAAGATGGTTCGGATGGAGCTTGGCGCTGGAGCCGTACTAAAGTTGAAGCTGAAATCAGCCGGATCGAGTGGCGGCGTGACCGAGGCGATGGAGGATGGGTCCCGTATTTCCGTATCTACGCCGACTCGAGCGGTGGGCGCCCGCCAGGTACCATTTGGTATCATGAAGAGGTCGGAAGCTCGCGAACAGGCAAGGCGCTCATCAAAAGGATTTTTGGTGAAAGTTCGTTCGATACACCAAAACCCATCGGACTAATTGGACGTATCCTTGAAATATCTACTGAGCGCGATTCGATCGTACTCGACTCCTTCTCCGGTTCAGGAACGACAGGGCACGCTGTCCTTGAGGCAAACGCGCGTGACGAGGGGAATCGTCGGTTTCTTCTCGTTGAAATGGAAGACTACGCCGACAAGGTCACGGCCGAACGCATCCGTCGAGTAATTTCAGGTTACCCGTATTCTGGTGTTATCAACACAGAGCTGTACAAAGAGAGGCTCACATGGACGAAACTAAAAAATGCTGAGAAGCTCACAGAACAGGTCGAGAAGATCGAAAATCTCCACCGCCACGAATATGACGCAATCAAGAAGGCGGTGAAGGACGGGGAACTCATCGTCACCCCGGCTTATTCACCGAAATCGGGCTGATGAGGTTGCGTGCGCCCGAAAGTGCCGTAGAATCAGGGTGTTGAAAAAATCCGCCGACAGCCACGGACGCACGCATGGGTGAAACGCTACGGCCGGTCGCGGCCGG
>NZ_PHNT01000010.1 GCF_002834145.1 Roseovarius salinarum
CGCATCGCGCGCAGCGCGGGCCACTGCCCGCGGCGGCTGGCGCGCGCCATGCCGCGCCGGTCCGGCGGCGCGCCGGGCGGCCAGGCCTTCATGGCGAAGCTCGACGGCCTCGACGGGGTGGAGCGGGACCGTCACGTGTCGCGCCAGATCCTGCAGGGCAACATGCCCTCCTTCCTGCGTGACCTTGCCCCTGTCAGTTTCCAGGGCCGGACCCGCGACGGGAATGCCGTGCAGCTCACCATCTGCGTGACACCCGATTACCTGGCTCTTGGCAGCGACCGGGATTACGTGCGCGTCCCGCTCGGGCTGCGGGCCGCCACCCGGATCGGCGAACGGTTCGACATGCTGCTGCCGACCACCCAGATGGTCGATCTGATCTACCGGGCCGCGCGGGTGCGGCTGGCGCCGCAGCCCATGCAGCCGGGTCCGCAGATGACCTCGACGGATTACCTGCTGCGCCACAACGCGACCGTCCAAGCCCAGAGCCGGCGTGCCGGTGCGGCGCGCGGCACGCTGCTCTCGGGGCACAAGAAGGATCTCGTGCTGACCAACCGCATCACCGAGCGGCGCGGTCGCGTTGCGATCTACGGCTGGCACCGGCGCAACGGAACGCCGATCCAGCCGCTGAGCACCGTGCATGGCGCGGGCTACGCCGACTACAGCCATGGCGTCCGGCTGGTCAGCCGCACGGCGTTCCTCGATGGCCGTCCGATCGACTTGCGCGACCTGATGGCCAATCCGCGCTACGCGGGGCTGCTCAGCGACGAAGGCCCGATCGGCGGACCGCGCCTGCTGATGGCGTCGCTGGCCGGCAACTGATCGGCTGAGCCGGGGTCGTCGGCCGAGACGCCGGATGCATCACCGGGCGCCGGGCAGAGGCCCATGGCGCGCCGGACGCACTGACATGCCACGCCCCGCGTCTTGTTTTTGCGCAGCGCGGCATCACCGGCGACCCTGACAGGAAAACGCACAGAAAAAAAAGGCCGCGGCGTTCTGGCGCCGCGGCCGCATGTCGTGTCCCGGCGGGGCCGTGCCCCGGTCCGGTTTCACGCCATCACTTCACGTCCTTGAAGCAGCGGAAACCCAGGTGGTAGTTGCGGTGGCTGTGCCCCGCCATCACCCGGCTGCCGTGCCAGAAGGGCGCGCGCCAGCGGCTCCAGTGGGTGTGCGCGCGCACGGTGTCCCAGATGAACCAGCTTCCCTTCATCTCGGTCACGCCCAGCTTGCGGCTGCCGCGGCTGGCCATCTCGTCGGGCGCCATCGGCAGGTTCATGTGCTCGGCCGCATTGCCGTCGATGTCGTAGACGCCCAGCGGGCTGCGGCATTTGGGAAAGCTGCCGGCGGGGTAGGTGTTGGACCCGCACCCGTTGTAGCCGCCGCCGTTGCAGCTGGCGTTCTTGAAGCTGCCGGTGGCACAGACGCCCGCGCGCCACTGCTTTCCTATGCTGTAACGTGCCGAGGAACGGTATTTCGCGTTGTGGCGCTGCCGGGCGGCCTGGACGCTCATCCCGAAGAAATAGTCGGGATCGGTCAGCGCCCCGTGCGAGGCACCTTCCCACTCGTGCGCGTCGCCGATGCGCTTGCCCTCGGCCCAGCACAGTTCGGCGGCTTCCTTCGCGCGCACCCAGACGACGGGGTAGACCATCGGCACGTTGGGATACTCGAACATGTCGGCGCAGACTTCGGCATCCTCGGGCTGCTCCGTCGCCGGATCATAGAGAGGGACCATGTAGCGTTCGCCGCAGATCCGTTCGAACCGTGAATTCCGGTAGTATTTCAACGGATCGCCCGGCACCCGCTTGGCCGCTTCCTGCGGCGTCATCGGGTGGCGTGTGATCGCCGGGTTGCCCTGGCCGATGAAGCGCGAGCCGGCGAATACCTCGCGGATGCGGCGCATCTCCGCGTTGCTCAGGTTGCGGGCCGCCTGCATCTGCCGCAGCATCTTGTCGTTGTTTTCCTGCAGCGTGGCAGCCGCGCCCGGTGCGGGCGGTGCCATCACGGCCATCAGCGCCCCGAAAAGGGCACCCCTGAATAATACGCGCATTTTCATCCCCTCATTTCCTCAGCAGATAGAAAAAGTCCCGGTTGTCCGAAAAGCCCACGAAACGCGGGATCGGGGTGCCGTCGCGGCGGCGGTCATCGATCTGCGCCATCCCGCTGACCAGGTGGTGCGGCACCAGCCGGTCCTCTTCCTGCGTGTAGAGCGCCATGTAGGTATGTTCGAGCGAGTTCATGTCCAGCAGCATCGCGTAGTCGCAGCCGTAGGCCTGGAAGGTGCGCGCCATCGCCGAGGGCGTGGCCGTCGAGAAATAGGCGTAGATCAGGAACTGGCGCCCCTCGACCGTCTTCATGCAGGCGCCCGCGCGCAACGTGCGCAGGTCGGCGTTGGCCGAGCCCGACCAGTTGCCGCCGCCCCAGCTGCGCACGAACTGCCCCGGCACGCCCTCGCCGGTCTCTGGGTCGGGTGCGATCAGCGGCACGCCGTTCTGGCGCGCGAACAGGATCCGTGGCAGCAGGTCCTCGTCCTCTTCGCGCCATGTCCGCATGTGGATCGACCCGTCGTCGAGCACATAGAGCGTGGACAGGTTGGGTTGCAGCTTGCTCAGCACAACGCCGTTGGAGATGAACCCGTAGTGGTGCCCGTGGTTGAAGGTGGCGTAATTGCTGTACTTGAACGCCCCGTGGTCACGCTTGAACCCGCCGGTGAAGGTGGCCGCCACGCGGTCGGCCATCGCCGGGCTGAGCATGCCGGTGCGCACCAGCGGCGCGGCGCTGTCGATGCCGTCCGGGCCGGGAATGTTCCAGTTGCGGCCCGCCCCGTGCGGCCGCGACGACCAGCCCAGTCGCGGATGATCGGTGCCCACCTCGTAGCCGATCTCGAACTGCGACAGGTCGAAGGCCACCAGGTAGACGTCGGCGCGCCGCTCGATGTTGTCGAGCCAGTTGGTCTCGCCCTTGCGGTTCAGGATGTCGGGATGGATCATGCCCGGCTGCATGGCGCTGGCATAGATGCCGGGCGCGTCCTTGATCGCGTACCAGCTGCCCGCCTCCATGCGGCGCCCCTGGGCGCCCTCAAGCTCGAAGCCGAAATAGGTGTTGATGACCGGATGGCGGGACAGGGTCGCGCGGCCCAGCGATCGGGCCACCTGGCCGGCGTCGGCGTTGTCCACGACCTCGCCCGACTTCATGAAGGCGTCTTCGTAGAAGGCCCCCTTGATCAGCCCGACGATGCTGTCGCCGAAGGCGACGTTGTCACGCAGGAATTCAGCGACGGCCTCGCGGTTGGTGCGCGAGCCCCGCACGCGGTTGCGCAGGTAGGCGCGGCTGTCGCAGATCGGCGCATAGGGCAGGGCGGAGGACTGTGCTGCCTCCAGCGACGAGGAGTTCCCGGCCCAGGGGCGGCATTCGTGCCGCGTCTCGCCGCGCTCGAAGATCAGCGCCGGATCGTCGCCGCGCGCCAGCGTGAGCTTCCATTTCTCGGGGGATGCGGCCTCGATGTGGTAGCTGCGCGTGCGCTGCCGGCCTTCGCCCGGGGTGATGTCGAGCAGGAACCAGCGGCCGAAGTTCGGGTTCAGCGAGACCAGCTCGATACGCGTGCCATCGGCCCGTTCGGCCTGCGTGCTTTCGCGGAAAGGCTGCAGTTCGCGGATGCTCTTCGTCGCGACAACGTCGTACTGCTGCATCTGGCGCGCGAGCTCGCTGTCGCGCTCGCCCTCGGCCGCCGCAGCGGGCAGCCCGCCCAGAAACGCCGCCGCAACGCATGCGGCATGCCGGAAAATGCCGGCCGTGACACTGGTTCGGAAATCCAATTCCCCCTCCTCAAATCGCCGTGGCGGACGGGCAGCGCCCCCGGCACCGGGGGTGGGGCCGGCAACGCCCCGGAATCGTCCGCGTCTGGTAATGAGAGCCTATGTCGACCCCGCCCACATCTCAAGCGGTTGCGCAACGAACGGGGTGCATGAAGGTGCCGATGCGCACGATCCTTGTGCACCGCGCGCGGGTTGGCCGTGACATGCATGACCATTGGTGCCGTAACCCGCGTGATCGGGTCCGGAGGGCGTTGGCAATGCGACCTTGTTCGCCGCGCGTTCCACGAACCGCGACTTCGCTTCCTGTGCCTGCAAGACCCCTGCCGAGGCCGGCCCAGCGCGATGGCGCCGGGCCGGTGCGGGGCGTCAGGCGTTCGCTTCGCGGATCTTTTCGGCCGCCTGCTTGTCGTAGGCCACGCCGTTCTGGTCGAAAAGCTGGTCAAGCTCGCCCGAGAGCGTCATCTCGGTGATGATGTCGCAGCCGCCCACGAACTCGCCCTTGACGTAGAGCTGCGGGATCGTCGGCCAGTCGGAATAGTCCTTGATGCCCTGGCGGATGTCCTCGTCGTCCAGCACGTTGATGTCGGAGAACTCGACGCCCATGAAATTCAGCACGCCGGCCACGCGGCTGGAAAACCCGCACTGCGGCATGTCCTTCGTGCCCTTCATGTAGAGCACGACGTCGGAGTTCTTCACGGTTTCGTCGATCCGGGTCTTTGCGTCGGTCATTTGCGCTTTCCTTGCTCTTTCTCGTCCTGTTCGTCTTGCGTTGTGGAGGTGTCGGGCTCGGGTAGATCGTAACTAGGGGCTGTCGGGTCGATCGGAAAGGCCGCCCGCTTGTTTTTGGCCGGGCCGTAAATCCACCAGCGGCGGAATTCCAGCCATGCCGCCCACAGGAAAACCAGGATAAAGGGTGTGAGCACGGCAATCACCCAGGGATGGCTCGCGATCTCGACCGCCTCGGTCCTTTCGAAAGGATATCGCGTGGCGTCCTCCGCTGCCAAGTCGTGCTCCTTTCGCGCCTTGTGCCGTGCAGGATTGTCCTGCGGAGGTCAGCTTTCGTCACCGTCCTCGTTTTCGTCGCCGTCCTCGTTGTCGCGATCGGGTTGCGGCCTCTCGCGCGGGCGCCGCTTGCCGCCGGGTACGAAACCCTTGGCGTATTTCTGCGGATCACGCGGGATGCGGGTCACGCTGCTGTGGCCACCACCAAGGCCTCCGGCATGGTAGCCGCCGTCGATCAGCACGTCGCCCTCGCCGGGCTCGATGCCCCTGCGATCCTTGCGTTCG
Source organism: Roseovarius salinarum (assembly GCF_002834145.1). Lineage (GTDB taxonomy): Bacteria > Pseudomonadota > Alphaproteobacteria > Rhodobacterales > Rhodobacteraceae > Roseovarius > Roseovarius salinarum. Next base: position 5,097 of record NZ_PHNT01000010.1, read on the forward strand.
GTCTTGGCGCGCGCCCGGGCCAGAAGCACGACAAGCACCACGATCGCGACGACGCCGCCTATGGCATACGCCAGATCCATGCCTTATTCCGGCGCCTTGGTGGTCAGCGCCAGCGCGTGCAGGTCGCCGGCGGGGCCGTCCATCTTGCCCTTCAGCGCGGCGTAGACGGCGCGCTGCTGTTGCACGCGGTTCTTGCCGCGAAAGCTTTCGTCGATCACCTCGGCGGCGTAATGGTTCCCGTCGCCCGCGAGGTCGGTGATCGTGACCTTTGCTTCGGGAAAGGCGGCGCGGATCAGATCTTCGATTTCCTGGGCTTGCATGGCCATGCGGCATCTCCCTTTCTTGCGTTGAAGATGTAAAGCCGTTGGCCCGGTGCGGCAAGAGGCGCGGGCGACAGCGGCCGCCCGCGCCGTTTCCGCGGCGGCCTCAGCTTTCGGCCGGACGGACCGTGATCGGCCCGTGCATGCCCGCTTCGTAGTGGCCGGGCACGTTGCAGGCGAACCGGAGTTCCATCGGTGCTTCGAACGTCCAGGTCAGCGTGCCGGTCTCGCCGGGGTTGAGCAGGACGGAATTGCCCGCCCCGCCATGATGATGGCCGCCTTCGTCCATGTGGTGGGCCGACAAGGTGCCTTCCTCCATCATGTGCTGCATCTCGTCCTGATGCGCCTCGTGCATCTTCTTCGTGCCGATGTTGAATTCGTGCACGAGCGCGCCGTCGTTGCGGACCTCGAAGGTCACGGTTTCGCCGGCGCTGACCGTGAGGCTGTCGATGGAGTAGGCGGTGTCGGTCATCACCACCTTGACCGTCCGGTCGGCCTGCGCGGGCTTGGCGGGCGCGCCGATGTCGGCGGTTGCGTCGCTGTGGCCATGCCCGCCAGAATGGTCGCCGGCCGCCGATGCAGGCGCGGTGCCAAGGGCTGTCGCGAGCATCGCGGCAGCCCCCGTGGCCCGCACGATTTCGATGTATGTCATGGTATGTCTTCCGTGTCTGTTCCGTAGGTCGTTCGGCCGGGCCGGGCGGCCCGGCGGGGACGGGTTCACGGTTCAGGCCCGCGGCGGCGGTGTCGCCGGCTTGTCGTGCAGGGACCGCGCCGGGCTGCGCGCGCCGCGTGCTCTGTGAGCCAGCGGCGCCGGCCGTCCCGCAACTGCCGTTGCCACCGGGGCAAGGAACACGTCGCCCGTGTGGCAGCCGTGTGGTTCGCGACAGTCCGGGTCGGTGGCGTGACCGGCGCCGGGATGCCCCGGTTCGTGATGCACGTGATGGGCTTGCGGGGCAGGTGACGACGTGCCCGGGCTTTCCGCCGGGTGACTGGCCAGCGCGTGCCCGAGAAAGGCCAGCGTGACCGCGACGGCGTAGACGATGACCGTGGCCCGGCGCCCGGCGGCGCGCCATGTCGCAAGATGCTGCGTTTCCCGTGCCACGCCGATCCTTGGCCTGTTCGCGTCCGTGGCTGTCAGGCTACGGTGCCGCGTGGCAGGGCGTCAACGTCCGATGCCCGGACGGCGAGGCTCAGCCGAAGGTATTGCCGAAGGCGCCGCGGTAGAGTGCCGAAAGCTCGCTCAGCAGCGCTTCCGATCCACCGATTCGCACGGTCTCGCCGGTGAACCGGCCCACCGTCTCGATCGTCACGCCGGCCCGGCCCGCGGCGATCATCAGCGCCTCGGCGGAATCGAAGTTGCAGGCGATCAGGTAGCGACCCTGGTCCTCGCCGAACAGCGTCGCCGTGTCGTCGGTATCAAGCTGCACGCCCACGCCCGCGGCTTCGGCCATCTCGAAGGCTGCCAGCGCCAGCCCGCCGTCGGACAGGTCGGTGCAGGCGCGGATCCAGTCGCGGTTCTGGCGGATGAAATCGCCGTTGCGCCGCTCGGCGTCAAGATCCACCGCCGGCGCGGGGCCGTCGGCGCGGTTGAACACCTCGGCCAGCAGGGCGGAGCGGCCCAGGTGGCCGGTCGTCTCGCCAACCAGCACGGCGACATGGCCCTCGCGCGCCTCGCCCATGATCGCATCCTCGGAACGTGCGATCAGGCCTACGGCACCGATGGTCGGCGTGGGCAGGATCGCCTGGCCGTCGGTTTCGTTGTAAAGGCTCACGTTGCCCGACACGATCGGCATGTCCAGCGCCGCGACCGCTTCTCCGATGCCTTTCACGGCGCCCACGAACTGGCCCATGATCTGCGGTTTCTCGGGGTTGCCGAAGTTCATGTTGTCAGTGGTGGCCAGCGGCGTGGCGCCCACCGACGTCAGGTTCCTGTAAGCCTCGGCGACGGCCTGCTTGCCGCCCTCGACCGGGTCGGCCTGCACGTAGCGCGGGGTCACGTCCGCCGTGAAGGCCAGCAGCTTGTCGGTGCCGTGCACGCGCACGACGCCCGCGCCAGCGCCCGGCGGGCGCGCGGTGTCGGCCATGACCATGGTGTCGTATTGCTCGTAGACCCATTGGCGCGAGCAGTAGTTGGCGCTGCCGATCAGCGCGCGCAACCCGTCGACGGGGTCGATCTGCGGGATCTCGGTGCCCTCCAGCGGGGCGGGGGCGGGCGTTTCCTCCCACGGGCGGTCATACTCGGGCGCGTTGCCCGACAGCGCCTTGAGCGGCAGATCGGCCTTGCAGGTGTTGTGATGCATCACGACGAACCGGTCGTCGGCGATCGTCTCGCCCACGATGGCGAAGTCGAGGTCCCATTTCCGGAACACCGCCTTCGCCTCGGCCTCCTTTTCCGGCCGCAGGACCATGAGCATCCGCTCCTGGCTTTCGGACAGCATCATCTCGTAGGCGGTCATGCCCGCCTCGCGGCAGGGCACGTTCTCGAGGTTCAGCCGCACGCCCAGGTCGCCCTTGTCGCCCATCTCCACGGCCGAGCATGTCAGCCCGGCCGCGCCCATGTCCTGGATCGAGATCACCGCGCCGGTGGCCATCAGTTCCAGCGTGGCCTCCATCAGGCGCTTTTCCGTGAACGGGTCGCCGACCTGCACGGTCGGGCGCTTCTCGTCGATCGTCTCGTCGAACTCCGCGCTGGCCATGGTGGCCCCGCCCACGCCGTCGCGGCCCGTCTTGGCGCCGAGGTAGACGACCGGCATGCCCACGCCCGACGCGGCCGAATAGAAGATTCTGTCGGTCTCCACCAGGCCCGCGGCGAAGGCGTTGACCAGGCAGTTGCCGTTGTAGGCCGGGTCAAAGCGCACCTCGCCGCCCACGCATGGAACCCCGAAGCAGTTGCCATAGCCGCCGATGCCTTCCACCACGCCGTGGACGAGCTGCCGGGTCTTGGGGTGTTCGGGTTCGCCGAAACTCAGCGCGTTCATTGCCGCGATGGGGCGCGCGCCCATGGTGAAAACGTCGCGCAGGATGCCGCCCACACCGGTCGCCGCGCCCTGGTAGGGTTCGATGTAGGAGGGGTGGTTGTGGCTTTCCATCTTGAAGACCACCGCCTGCCCGTCGCCGATGTCCACGATGCCCGCGTTCTCGCCGGGCCCGCAGATCACCTGCGGGCCTTCCGTGGGCAGGGTGCGCAGCCATTTCTTGGAGGACTTGTAGGAACAGTGCTCGTTCCACATGGCCGAGAAGATGCCGAGTTCGGTGAAGCTGGGCTCGCGGCCGATGATCTCGAGGATGCGGTCGTATTCGTCGGGCTTGAGGCCGTGGGCCTCGATCAGTTCGGGCGTGATCGCCGGCTCCTGCATGTCAAGACGTTCCCCAAAGGTGATGTTGCGCGCCTCTTTAGGCCATCGGGGCGCGGGGTGAAAGAGGGGCAGGCATCTGCCGGGGCTTGACCCGCCCGGGCGAGCCGGCATTGTGCACGCACACGCGGGAGGCCGGATGGATATCCTCGAAAACCCCTGGGTCGGGACGGGCCTTGACGAAAGCGTGCTTGCCGGTGCGCCATGGCCAAGCACCGACGCGGCCGCGCCCGAGGCGCTGCTCGCCCGTTGCCCGGTGGCGGCGGAAACCCCGTTGCTGGCGCTGTCGGGGTTCGGGCCGGAGGTCCTGGCCAAGGACGAGCGCGCCCGCATGGGGCTGGGCAGTTTCAAGGCGCTCGGCGCGGCCTATGTCATCGCGCAAGAGGCGCTGGCGACGGGAACCGAGGACCTGTCGCGGGCGCTCTCGGGGCGGACTTACGTCACCGCCAGCGCGGGCAATCACGGGTTGTCGGTTGCCGCCGGCGCGCGCGTCTTCGGCGCGGCGGCCGAGGTCCACATCGCCGACACGGTGCCCGAGGGTTTCGCGGACCGGCTCCGCGCCAAGGGTGCGCGCGTGGTCCGTTCGGGCGCGGATTACGAGGCCGGCATGGAGGCCGCGCAACAGGCGGCCCATACCGAGGGCGCGATCCTTCTTTCCGACAGCTCCTGGCCGGGATATTTCGACCGGCCGCACCGGCTGATGGAGGGGTACCTTGCAATGGCGGCCGAGATCACGCGGCAGATGCCGCAGCCGCCCACAGTCATCTTGCTTCAGGCGGGCGTCGGCGGGCTGGCGGGCGCCTGCGCCGCCTTTTTCCGCGCCGCCTGGGGGGATGCGCCCCGTATCGTGGTGGTGGAGCCGGCGGCCGCGCCCGCGCTGGCGGAAAGCATCCGTGCCGGCCGGCCCGTGGCCACGACCGGGCCGGTGTCGGCGATGGGGCGGCTGGATTGCAAGGCGCCGTCGCTGATCGCGCTGAAGGGGCTGGCGCGCGACGCCGACGCCTTTGCCACGATCACCGAGGACGAGGCCGCCGCGGCCCTGCCGCGGCTGGCCGCCCGGGGCGCGGCGACGAGCGAATCGGGCGCCGCCGGGGTCGCGGCGCTGATGCAGATGGACCTGCCCGCCGACGCGCGGGTGCTGTGCATCCTGTCGGAGGAGGCGGAGACGGCGTGACGGAAGGCTTTGCCGACGCCGAGTACGATGCGCGCGTCGCGGCGGCACAGGCCCGCATGGCCGAAGAAGGCCTCGGCGCGCTGCTCCTGACCGACGCGGCGGATTTCCGGTATTTCTCGGGGTTTCTCACCGCGTTCTGGGAAAGCCCCTGCCGGCCGTGGTTCCTGGTCGTGCCGGCGGAGGGGGCGCCGGTCGCCGTGGTGCCGACGATCGGCGCGCCCGTGGTCGCGCGTTGCCGGGTGGGCGAGGTCCGCGACTGGGACGCGCCGGCCGGGGACGGCATCGGCCTTCTGGCCGACACGCTGCGCGAGTTGGCGGGCGGTGCCCCCGTGGGGCTGCCGGCCGGGCCGGGAACGAAGGTGCGCATGCCGCTGGCCGACCTGGACCGCCTGCGCGCGGCCTGGGGATTGGCCCTTGGCGACGACCGCGGCATCGTGGCCGCGTTGCGCGCGGTCAAGTCGCCCGCAGAGATCGACCGCATTGCCGCGGCCTGCACCATCGCCGGGCGCGCCTTCGACCGCGTGGGCGAGGTGGCGGCGGCCGGCGTTTCGCTGACCGAGGTGTTCCGCGGTTTCCAGCGGCTGCTGCTGGAGGAAGGGGCCGATGGCGTGCCCTACCTTGCCGGCGGTGCGGGACCGCATGGTTACGCCGATGTCATCTCGCCGGCCGCGGCGGTGCCGTTGCAACTGGGCGATGTGCTGATGCTCGACACCGGCGCGGTCAGCGGCGGGTATTTCTGCGACTTCGACCGGAACTTCGCGGTCGGCGCTGTGGCGTCGCACCTGCACGATGTGCACGCCCGCCTGGTCGAGGCCGCGCAGGCCGGGCTGGCGGCGGCGCGACCGGGTGCACGGGCCTGCGACGTCTGCGCGGCGATGGCGCGCGAGCTGGGCGGGTTCGATGGCGGCCGGCTGGGGCACGGGCTGGGCTTTCAACTGACCGAAGGCCTGTCGCTGATGCCGGGCGACGAGACGGTTCTGCGTCCCGGCATGGTTGTCACGTTGGAGCCGGTGACAGGGGTCACGCGCGGCCGGATCATGGTTCACGAGGAGGTCATCGCGATCACGGAGGATGCGCCGCGCGCCTTGTCGCCGCTTGCGGGGCCGCGGATGCCGGAAATCTGACGTCAGAACAAAAAAAGGCCGAGCACTAAGCCCGGCCATAGTCCAACAGGGAGGTATGATGGTAACCGCAGTGCTGCCGTTACCGTCACACCGGGCAAATATTAGGCATTTCGCGTGTATTCAAGAGAAACAATGCCGCACATGCAGCATGTCCGGTATGCGTGTCCTGCATGACACGGTTTCGCGTCAGCCGGCCGCGTCCTCGCGCAATTTGCGGCGGTAGGCGAAGATCTCTTCCTGCACGAAGTCGCGGAAGGCCGCGATGCGCTTGGAATGGCGCAATTCCTCGGGGTAGGCGAGAAATACCGGCACCTCGGAGGATTCGACATCGGGCAGCACGCGAACGAGGTCGGGAAAGTCGCGCGTCAGGTAGTCGGGCAGCACGCCGATCCCCAGGTCGTTGAGCACGGCCTGGAGGACGCCGAAGTAATTGTTCACCGTCAGCAGCGACGGGATGTCATGGGTCATCAGTTCGTTGACCAGTGTCGCGCCGGCGCCGACCTGCGCGGACCGCGGGTTCTGGCAGATCAGCCGGTGCGTGTGCAGCGCCGCGATGGCGTCGGGCATGCCCTTTTCCGACAGGTAACGGGGGCTTGCGTAAAGGCGCATGTGCACGCCCATCAACCGCTTTCGAATCAGGTCGGCCTGGCTGGGCTCCTTCATGCGGATGGCAACGTCGGCCTCGCGCATCGGCAGGTCGAGCACGCGTTCCTCGAGCATCAGGTCGATATTGAGGTCGGGATACTTCTCGTAGAGATGCGTGAGCCGCGGCGCGAGCCAAAGCGTGCCGAAGCCGATGGTCGTGGTTACCCTGAGTTCGCCGAAGACCTCTTCCTCGCTGTCGCGGATGCGCGCGGTCGCCGCGTCCAGCCGTTTGGCCATGGCGCGGGTGGCATCGAACAGCAACTCGCCCTGTTCGGTGAGAATCAGCCCCCGCGCATGGCGATGGAACAGCGTGACGTTGAGCGCCTCCTCCAGCGCGCGGATCTGACGGGACACCGCCGATTGCGACAGGTGCAGCAGGTCCCCGGCATGCGTCAGGCTGCCGGCGTCCGCGACCGCGTGGAATATTCTGAGCTTGTCCCAATCCATGACGGAAACTTTCGATTCAAGGGGGGCGCATGACCGCAATAGCAAAAAACCGACCGATATACAGCTTGTCGACGACGCCGGGACGCAAAAACGTGGGGTTAGGTCATAGAAATTGACCTATAATTGATATATATTTGATCCCATATTCCGCCACGAGGAGGAGCGCGCGCGATGAGCAAGCAGAAGATTTCGCTGAACGATCGCCTTGACCTGAGCAAATCCCCGGTTCTGCTCAACGGCACGCAGGCGCTGGTGCGGCTGATGATGATGCAGGCGGCGCGCGACCGGGCGGCTGGCCTGGACACCGCCGGCTACGTCACCGGTTATCGCGGTTCGCCCTTGGGCGCGGTGGACATGCAGATGAGCCGCGCCGAAAAACAGCTGGCCGAATCCAACATCAAGTTCGAACCGGGGCTGAACGAGGATCTTGCCGCCACCGCGCTGTGGGGCACGCAGCAGGCGGAACTGCGCGGCGAGGGCAGGTTCGACGGCGTGTTCGGCCTTTGGTATGGCAAGGGCCCCGGCGTTGACCGCTCGGGCGACGTGATGCGCCATGCCAACATGGCGGGCACCTCGCCCCACGGCGGCGTGCTGATGGCCATGGGGGACGACCACACGGGCGAATCCTCGACCACCTGTCACCAGTCGGACTGGGCGATGGTCGATGCCTACATCCCCGTGCTGTCGCCGGCGGGCGTTCAGGAAATCCTCGATTACGGTCTCTACGGTTTCGCCCTGTCGCGCTTCGCGGGCGTTTGGTGCGGACTCAAGACCATGAAGGACACCGTGGAGGTAACCAGCGTGGTCGATGGTCGTCCCGACCGGATGCAGTTCGTCACGCCCGACTTCGAGATGCCCGAGGGCGGGCTGAACATCCGCCTGAACGATCACTGGGTTCCGCAGGAAGCCCGGATGATCGACTACAAGCGCTATGCCGCCGAGGCCTTTTCGCGGGCCAATCGGATGGACAAACGTGTCTGGGGCAAGCCGGGTGCGAAGATCGGCTTCGTCGCCGCGGGCAAGAACTGGCTTGATCTCAGCCACGCGCTGGACCTTCTGGGCATCGATGCGCCGGAGGCCGAGCGGCTGGGGCTGACCACCTACAAGATCGGCCAGACCTTCCCGATGGACATGGCCAGCTTCCACGAATGGGCCGAGGGGCTCGACCTGATCGTGGTGGTCGAGGAAAAGCGCAAGCTGATCGAGATCCAGATCAAGGAGGCGATCTTCGACGACCGGCGGGGCCGCCGCGTTTACGGCTGGTACAAGGGCGGCGCCGGCGGCATGCACACCGAGGAGCTGTTCCCGACGCGCATGGCGCTCGACCCGGTGATGATCGCCGAGAAGATCGGCGGCATCCTCGTGGAAGAGGGACGCGGCACCGACAGCGTGAAGGCCGGCCTGCAAGAGATTGAAGAGGCGAAGAAAGCAGACAACGCCGAAGATATCGCCAAGCGGCTGCCGTATTTCTGCGCGGGTTGTCCGCACAACACGGCGACCAACCTGCCCGAGGGCTCGCGCGCTTATGCCGGGATCGGCTGCCACATCATGGCGATGTGGATGGACCGTGAAACCAGCGGTTACACCCACATGGGCGGCGAGGGCGCCAACTGGATCGGCGAGGCGCCGTTTTCCACCCGCGATCACGTGTTCCAGAATCTGGGTGACGGCACCTACAACCACTCCGGGCTGATGGCGATCCGGGCGGCCTTGGCCGCGGGCACCAACATCACCTACAAGATCCTCTACAACGACGCCGTGGCGATGACCGGCGGCCAGGGCAACGAGGGCGGCCTCGGCCCCGACCAGATCGCGCGCGAGATCCGCGCCGCGGGCGTGCGGCACATCGCGGTCGTCTACGACCCGAAGGAGGAACCCGCGCGCGAAGGTTTTCCCGGGGATGTGGAATGGCATGAACGCGACGACCTGCAGGATGTTCAGAGGAAGTTTCGCGAAATCAAGGGCGTATCGGCCATAATTTACGTGCAGACCTGCGCCGCCGAGAAGCGCCGCCGCCGCAAGCGCGGCAATTTCCCCGACCCGGACCGCCGCGTTTTCATTAACACCGATGTCTGCGAGGGCTGCGGCGATTGCGGCGTGCAGTCCAACTGCGTGGCGATCACGCCGGTCGAGACCGAACTCGGCCGAAAGCGCGCGATCGACCAGTCGGCGTGCAACAAGGATTTCAGCTGCCTCAAGGGGTTCTGCCCCAGTTTCGTGACGCTCGAAGGCGCCACGCCGAAAAAGGCTGCCACGGCCGAACTGGAGTTGCCCGACCTGCCCGAACCGGAGCTGCCGGGGATCGACGGCACCCACAACGTCGTCATCACGGGCGTCGGTGGCACCGGCGTGGTCACCATCGGCGCGGTGATGGCGCAGGCCGCCCAGATCGACGGCAAGGGCGCGGGCATGATGGAGATGGCGGGGCTGGCCCAGAAGGGCGGCGCGGTGCACATCCATTGCCGGATTGCCGAAAAACCGGAGGACATCAGCGCGATCCGCGTCGCCACCGGCGAAGCCGACGCCCTGATCGGCGGCGACCTCGTGGTCAGCGCCGGTGCGAACACGCTTGGTCTGACGCGGCGCGGCCGCACCGGCGCGGTGGTCAACAGCCACGAGATCATGACAGGCGACTTCACCCGCGACCCGGAGTTCCGGATCCCGAGCGAGCGGCTCGACCAGGCGCTGCACGCGCGAATCGGCGAGGCGGTACAGTTGTTCGACGCCTCGGACCTCGCGCAGGCGACGCTGGGCGATTCGATCTATTCCAACATGATGGTGTTCGGTGCGGCCTGGCAGCGCGGGCTGGTGCCGCTGAGCCGCGAGTCCATCGCGCAGGCGGTCGAGCTCAACGGCGCCGCGGTGGAGCGCAACCTGCGCGCCTTCGACATCGGCCGCTGGGCGGCCGCTTTCCCCGATGAGGCCGAGAAGCTGCTGCGCCCGGCCCAGGTGGTCGAGATGCCCAGGAGCATTGAGGAAAAGATCGCCTACCGCGCCGATCATCTGGAGGCCTACCAGGGCAAGGGGCTGGCGCGCCGCTACCGCAAGCTGGTCGACGGGATCGCGGATGACACGGTGAAGGCGGCCGCCGCCGAGGGCTATCACAAGCTGCTGTCCTACAAGGATGAATACGAGGTCGCCCGCCTGTTGCTGAAAAGCCGCGACAAGGCGGCGGAGGAATTCGACGGCGATTTCCGGATGTCCTTTCACCTTGCCCCGCCGCTCCTGGCCAGGACTGGGCCGGACGGGCGGCCGCAGAAGCGCGCGTTCGGCCCGTGGCTCGAGCGGCCGCTGCGCTGGATCGCCAAGATGCGCAAGCTGCGCGGCACGCCCTTCGATCCCTTCGGCTACACCGCCGAGCGGCGCATGGAGCGCAAGCTGATCAAGCAGTACGAGCAGGACATGGCCGAGGTGCTGCCCAAGCTCGACGACAATACGCGTGACGTCATCGTGGCGCTCGCGCGGTTGCCGCTCGAGATCCGCGGCTTCGGCCCCGTCAAGGCCGGGAACGAGGCCAAGGCGGCCAAGCAGCGCGAGGCGCTTCTGGCGACGATCCGCGCGGGCGGCACCCAACCCGCCCAGGCCGCCGAGTGAACGGCGAAAGGGGGCTGCGGCGACGGGACTTCATGAAACTGTCACGAAAGCTGGTCAGACCCGTCGCACACCCGTAAAAGGCGCGCGAATCGCAGAGCAGGAGCCCCCATGCGCCCCGAACGTCACATTGCCCGTGACATCAGTTATTCACACTCCGCGGAAACCCGGGGCGGCCGGGCGATGATCCGCACGATGGAGAACCTCACGGGCCGCATCGGGCTGATCAAGCGGGCCCGCGGCTACGAGCACGAGGTCGCCAGCGGCCGCAGCTTCTGGCAGGTGATGGTGGAACGTTACGGGCTGACGCTCGACGTGATCGGCGGCAGCCTGGCCAGCATCCCGCGCGAGGGGCCGCTGATCCTGATCGCCAACCATCCCTACGGCATACTCGACGGCCTGATGATGGGCCACATTCTCAGCCAGACGCGGGGCGATTTCCGTATCCTCGCGCATCACGTGTTCCGCAAGGCCGAGGATCTCAACCGCGTGATCCTGCCGATCAATTTCGACGGCACCAAGGAGGCGTTGAAGCTCAACCTCGAAACCCGCAGGGAATCGCTGCGCTACCTCGGGTCTGGCGGGGCTGTGGGCATCTTCCCGGGCGGCGCGGTGTCGACGGCGGCCAAGCCGCTGGCTCAGCCGATGGACCCCGGCTGGCGCGGGTTCACGGCGCGCATGGTCGCCAAGTCGGACGCGACCGTGGTCCCGGTTTTCTTCGACGGTCACACCAGCCGCCTGTTCCAGATCGCCAGTCACCTGCACTACACCCTGCGCATGGGGCTTCTGATCAAGGAGTTCCGCAAGCGGGTGGACACCTCCGTGCGCGTCGTGGTGGGCGCGCCGCTGGGTCGCGGCGCGCTCGACGCGCACGCCGGTGATACCAAATCGCTCATGGATTTCCTGCGCCACAAGACGTATGAGCTCAGCCCGAGGCCGGTGAACCCGCGGGAAATCGGCTTCGAGTTCGAGTGATCTTCGCGGACGGGCGCACGGCGACATGGCAGTTGGAATCTTCGACAGCGGGCTGGGCGGCCTGACCGTGCTCGAGGCGGTGCGCAAGCGCCTGCCGCACGTGCCGTTCGTCTACTACGGCGACAACGCGCATGCACCTTACGGCGTGCGCGATGCCGAAGACGTCTACGAGCTGACCAAGGCTGGGGTCGAACGGCTCTGGGCGGCGGGGTGCGACCTTGTGATCCTGGCGTGCAACACCGCCTCGGCGGCGGCGCTGCGGCGGATGCAGGAAAGCTGGGTGCCCGCCGACAAGCGTGTTCTCGGTGTCTTCGTGCCGCTGATCGAGGCGCTGACCGAACGCCAGTGGGGCGACAACAGCCCGCCGCGCGAGGTCGCGGTCAAGCATGTCGCGCTGTTCGCCACGCCGGCCACCGTCTCCAGCCGCGCCTTCCAGCGCGAACTGGCGTTCCGCGCTATCGGCGTGGATGTCGAGGCGCAGGCCTGTGGCGGCGTCGTCGACGCCATCGAGGAAGGCGACATGATCCTCGCCGAGGCACTGGTGCGGTCCCATGTCGACGCGCTCAGGCGCAAGATGCCCGCCCCCGAGGCGGCGATCCTGGGGTGCACGCATTACCCGCTTCTCGAAGGCGCGTTCCAGGCGGCGTTGGGGACGGGCGTGCAGGTCTATTCGCAGGCCAACCTCGTGGCGGAAAGCCTCGCCGATTATCTCGAGCGGCACCCGAACATGCTGGGGCCGGGGCAGAAGAGCCTTTTCCTGACCACCGGCGACCCCGCGCGGGTTTCGGATCGGGCGACGCAGTTCATGCACCGTCCGATCGCGTTCGAGGCCGCCTGAGCCCCCTTGGCGGCGGGCCGCGTGCGGCATAGAAGGGCGGCAAACCGCAGAAGGGGCACAGATGACCCAGAAGATCGCTATCCTCGGCGCGTCGGGCTACACCGGTGCCGAACTCGTCCGGCTTGTCGCCACCCACCCGGCGATGGAGATCGCGGCCCTCGGGGCCAATGCCAGGGCCGGCCAGAGCATGGCGCAGGTGTTTCCGCACCTGCGTCACCTCGACCTGCCGGTGCTGGCCAAGGTGGACGAGATCGATTTCTCGGGGATCGACCTTTGCTTCTGCGCGTTGCCGCACAAGACCAGCCAGGAGGTGATCCGGGCGTTGCCCCGCGATCTGAAGATCGTGGATCTCAGCGCGGATTTCCGGCTGCGTGATCCGGCGGATTACGAAACGTGGTATGGTAACCCGCATTCGGCGGTGGAGATGCAGAAGGAAGCGGTTTACGGGCTGACCGAGTTCTACCGCGAAGAGATCAGGCAGGCGCGGTTGGTGGCGGGCACGGGGTGCAACGCGGCGACCGGCCAATACCTGCTGCGCCCGTTGATCTCGGAACGCGCGATCGACCTCGACGAGATCATCCTGGACCTCAAGTGCGGTGTTTCGGGCGCGGGGCGCAGCCTGAAGGAGATGCTTCTGCACGCGGAGCTGAGCGAGGGCTACCATGCCTATGCCGTCGGTGGCACGCACAGGCACCTGGGCGAGTTCGACCAGGAGTTCAGCAAGCTGGCCGGGCGCGAGGTGCGCATCCAGTTCACGCCGCACCTGATCCCAGCCAACCGCGGGATTCTCGCCACCGGCTACGTCAAGGGCGCGGCGGACACCATTCATGCCGCGCTGTCCGGGGCTTACGCGGGCGAGCCCTTCGTCGAGGTCCTGCCTTTCGGCGAGGTGCCCAGCACACGGCATGTTCGCGGCTCGAACTTCTGCCACATCGGCGCCGTGGCCGACCGGCGGCCGGGCCGCACGATCGTCGTGGCCGCGCTGGATAACCTGACAAAAGGTAGCAGCGGGCAGGCCTTGCAGAACGCGAACCTGATGTTAGGTAATTGCGAGACGACAGGCCTGATGCTGGCGCCGTGTTTCCCGTAGGCAAGCAAGATTTTTCCACAAAAATCTTGCCAAAACTTTCGGGAAAAGTTTTGGCCCGGCACATCGGGGAGGGACGAGACCGATGAAATCGCTCAAGAAGAAACGCCGGATCCAGGTCATCGCGCTGGCGGCCGTCGCGCTCGTGGCCTCCACGGCGTTGATCGGCTATGCCATGCGCGACGGGATCAACTTTTTCCGCTCTCCGAGCCAGGTGCTGGAAGAGCCGCCCCAGCCCACGGAGGTGTTCCGTATCGGCGGGCTGGTCGAGGACGGCAGCCTGGTGCGCGGCGAGAGCGAGGTCATCCGTTTCAACGTGACCGATGGCGGCGCGGCCGTGCCCGTGACCTACCGCGGCGTGCTGCCCGACCTGTTCGAGGAAAACCAGGGCATGGTCGGCACCGGCACCTATCAGGACGGCGTTTTCAAGGCCACCGAGATCCTTGCCAAGCACGACGAGGATTACATGCCCAAGGAGGTCGTGGACAGCCTGAAGGAGCAGGGTGTCTACCAGGATCCCGAGGGAGACTACGACGGCCACGCGCCGGCGAACGGTAGCTGAGCCCCGCGTTAACCATTGCGCCACAGGCTTGCCCGCGGAGTTCAACCGCGTCGGGCAGGTGGCATGACCAGAGAAACCCCGAGTGTAGACGACATCGCGCGTGACATCGTCGCGCGCGAGGGCGGCTTCGTGAACGACCCCGACGATCCGGGCGGGGCGACCAACCACGGCGTGACGATCGGCACGATGCGGCGTCTGGGCCTGGACCTCGACCGCGACGGCGACGTTGACGTGGCAGACGTGCGTGCGCTCAGCCGGGACGACGCGGTGCGCGTCTTCGTCGAGCACTACTTCCACCGTCCGCGGATCACCGAATTGCCCTCCGTTCTGCGGCCGAGCGTCTTTGACATGTACGTCAACGCCGGCTCCAACGCGGTGCGCATCCTGCAGCGGCTGCTGCGGCGCATGGGGCAGACGGTCGCCGTGGATGGCGTGATCGGCCCGCAGACCGCGCAGGCCACCCGGGCGGCGGCACGCGCCGCGCCGGATCACATCGCCGACGCCTACGGCATCGCGCGGCGCAACTACTACCTCCGGCTGGCCGACGCGCGGCCCAAGCTGCGCAAGTTCGCCCGCACCCGCGCGGGCGGCAAGGGCGGGTGGATCAAGCGCGCCGAAAGCTTCATCGCGCCGCACTACCACCTGAGCGCGGCGGAATTCGAGGAAAGGGTCGCGGCATGGGACTGATCGCGAAGGCACTGGATTTCCTGTTCGGCGGCGGCCGCAACGTGGTGGCTGAAACCGCAGAGGTGTTCCGAGAGAATGCCGAGGCCGGCGCGGCGCGCGCGGCCGCGCTGCGCGGCGAGACGCTGGAACAGTTCGCCGCCGAATTCGCAGGGGCACGCCGCGGCCGCTTCGACAGGCTGATCGACGCGCTCAACCGGTTGCCGCGCCCTGCAATGGCCTTCGGCACGCTGGCCCTGTTCGCGACGGCAATGGCCGACCCGGCATGGTTCGCGGCGCGCATGCAGGGGCTGGCCTTGGTGCCCGAACCGCTGTGGTGGCTTCTGGGCGCGGTCGTGTCCTTCTATTTCGGCGCGCGCCACCAGTTCAAGGGACAGCAGTTCCAGCGTGAGATCGCGGCGACCATGACGCGCACACCGCGGGTGATCGACAACATCGCCCGTCTCGAGGCCCTGCGCCACGACAGCCCCGGCGCGGCCGACACCGGCCATGACGCGCGCGTGTCCGCCCGTGCCACCGCCCCCGAGGACAACGCGGCCCTCAACGCGTGGCGCGCGCGCCGCGGCTGAGGGACGCGGCGGGCCACAGCGTCGCGCAACTGTGATCCTCCGCCGCAGGTGGCGGTTGTCGAATCCCGTTGGCGCCGAGCGGACAAAGCTCTATAAAACTCTCATGATTACAGAGCTTGGCCACTTCGCCCTGATCCTCGCGTTCCTCGTCGCCTGTTTCCAGTCGCTCGTGCCCCTGGTCGGTGCGCAGCGAAGATGGCCGGGCTGGATGGCCTCGGCCGAGCCCGCGGCCAGCGTTCAGTTCATGCTGGTCGCGGTCTCCTTCGCCGCGTTGACATGGGCCTTCGTGACATCGGACTTCTCGCTGCGTCTGGTCGTGCTCAACAGCCATTCGGCCAAGCCGCTTCTCTACAAGATCACCGGCGTCTGGGGGAACCACGAGGGCTCCATGCTTCTGTGGGTGCTGATCGTGTCGCTCTTCGGTGCCTTCGCCGCGTGGTTCGGTGGCAATCTGCCGCCGGGGCTGAGGGCGCGCGTCCTGTCCGTGCAGGGCATGATCGGGGCGGCCTTCCTGGCGTTCATCCTGTTCACCTCCAACCCCTTCCTGCGCGTGGGCACGCCGCCTTTCGACGGGCAGGATCTCAACCCGCTGCTGCAGGACCCGGGTCTCGCCTTTCATCCGCCGTTCCTCTACCTCGGTTACGTCGGGCTCTCGATGACCTTCTCGTTCGCCGTGGCCGCCCTGATCGAGGGGCGCGTCGATGCCGCGTGGGGCCGCTGGGTGCGCCCCTACACGCTGGCCGCCTGGATCTTCCTGACCATCGGCATCGGGCTGGGCAGCTGGTGGGCCTATTACGAACTCGGCTGGGGCGGCTTCTGGTTCTGGGACCCGGTCGAGAACGCGTCCTTCATGCCGTGGCTGATCGCCGCCGCTCTGCTTCATTCGGCGATCGTGGTGGAAAAGCGCGAGGCGCTGAAAAGCTGGACGGTCCTGCTGGCCATCGTCGCCTTCGGCTTCTCCATGATCGGGGCCTTCATCACCCGCTCGGGCATCATCACCTCCGTCCACGCCTTCGCCAGCGACCCCGACCGGGGCGTGTTCCTGCTGTTGATCCTCGCGGTCTTCATGATGGGGGCGCTGACGCTTTTCGCCGCGCGGTCACAGGCCATGCAGGCGCGCGGCGTCTTCTCGCTGGTCAGCCGCGAATCGGCGCTGGTGACGAACAACATCCTGCTGGGCGTTTCGGCCTTCGTCGTCTTCGTGGGCACGATCTGGCCGCTGGTGGCCGAGATGGCCTTCGACCGCAAGCTGTCGGTGGGCGCGCCGTTCTTCAACATGGCCTTCACGCCCTTCATGGTGGTGCTGGGGCTGATCCTGCCGGTGGGCGCGATGCTTCCGTGGAAACGCGCCCGGCTGGGCCGCACGATCCACGGGCTCCGGTATGCCGCGGTGCTGGCGCTGGCCGTGGCGGCGCTCACCTGGGCGGTGCAGACCGGGCGCAGCGCGCTGGGCCCGGTGGGCCTGTTCCTCGGGACCTGGCTGATCGCCGGTGCGGCGGTGGATCTCTGGTCGCGGACGGGCCGGGCCGGCGGCCGTGCCTGGCGGCTGCTGCGCCTGCCGCGCGCCGACTGGGGCAAGGCGGTGGCGCACGGTGGTCTCGGTATCGTGATCGCGGGCATCGCCGGGCTCAAGGCCTGGGAGGTCGAGGACATTCGCACCGTCCAGGTCGGCGAAAGCTTCGAGGTCGCCGGATTCACGCTGACGCTCAACGACGTGCGCGAAGTCGCGGGCCCCAATTACAACGCCACCCGTGCCGACATCACGCTGGCCCGCGATGGCAGCGTGATCGGCACGATGGAGCCCGAGAAACGGTTCTATCCCGTGGCCAAGATGCCCACGACGGAAGCGGCGCTGAACAACGGCTTCCTGCGCGACGTCTATGTCGTGATCGGCGACCCGCAGAACAACGGTGGCTGGGCCGTGCGCACCTATTACAAGCCGCTGGCCAACTGGATCTGGGGTGGCGCGATCCTGATGGCCTTCGGCGGTGCGCTCAGCCTGAGCGACCGCCGATACCGCGTGGCCGCCGGTGCGCGCAAGGCGCCGGCCGCGGCGCCCGGGGTGCCCGCGGAATGAAACGCCTGGCGCTGATCCTTTGCCTGCTTGCCGCCCCCGGATGGGCGGTGCAGCCCGACGAGATCCTCGACGACCCCGAGCTCGAACAGCGCGCGCGCGACATCTCGGCGGGCCTACGCTGTCTCGTGTGCCGCAACGAATCCATCGACGACTCGAATGCCGAGCTGGCCAGGGACCTCCGCCTTCTGGTGCGCGAACGCCTCGAGGCCGGGGACACGAACGAAGAGGTGGTGGATTTCGTCGTCGATCGCTACGGCGAATACGTGCTGCTGCAGCCCCGCACCGACGGGTGGAACCTCGTCCTCTGGGCAGCCGGGCCGGCGATGCTGTTCCTTGGCGGCGGTATCGCGGCCGTCTACCTGCGGCGACGTGCCCGCGCACAGGAGGCGGGCGGCGCGCAGACGGATCACCTGAGCGCCGAGGAACAGGCGCGCCTGCGCGAAATCATGAACGAGTGACGCGCCGTCGCCGTTTGACACCGGCGCGTTTCCGGGTTTGATGCGGCCCGCGCCTTTTTGCACATCACCGGGAGGGCCCCCCGTGAAGGACTACCAGACGATATCGGTCGAGATCGCCGACGACATCGCGGTGCTGCGCCTCGACCGCGCCGACAAGATGAACGCGCTCAATACCCAGATGCGCGCCGAGATCACCGATGCCGTGCCGGCCGCGGCGCGCGAGGCGCGCGTCGTGGTGATGACCGGCAACGGGTCGGCCTTCTGCTCGGGGCAGGATCTCAGCGATGCCGGCTCCGCCGATGCGCTGGATCTCGAACGGGTGCTGCGCGACGAATACGTGCCGATGCTGCGGGCGATCGGCGAATGCGCGGTGCCCACGATCAGTGCCGTCAACGGCCCCGCGGCCGGGGCGGGGGCCAACCTCGCGCTCGCGGCCGACGTGGTGATCGCGACCGAGAGCGCCTATTTCATGCAGGCGTTCACGCGCATCGGGCTGATGCCGGATGCCGGCGGCACCTATTGGCTGCCCCGCCAGATGGGCGGGGCCAAGGCGATGGGCGCGGCGCTGTTTGCCGACCCGATCGGCGCCCGTCAGGCAAGCGACTGGGGCATGATCTGGGAAGCTGTGGAGGACGACGCCTTCGACAACCGCTGGCGCGCGCGCGCGGCGCACCTGGCGGCCGGGCCGACGCAGGCCTATGCCAACCTCAAGACGGCGATCCGGCACAGCTGGGACAACGGGCTGGATCGTCAACTCGATCTCGAGGCCCGTCTGCAGGGCGCCTGCGGCAACACGCGCGACTTCCGCGAGGGGCTGGTGGCCTTCACCGAAAAGCGCCCCCCGCACTTCGAGGGGCGCTGAGGGCCGTCGAGAAGGGGCGCGCGACGCTGGCGGCGCCGTTGCGCCCGCGGGCGTGCTTCATCTTGCCCGAAATACTCCCGCCGGAGGCACGCGCCCGCAAGGGCGCCAACAAGAAATGCCGCGCCCGGAGGGCGCGACATTCCGATAGCGGCTCCGCCAAGGACGGCGGGATCAGCGGTTCTCGATGTCGACGTAGTCGCGCGCGGTTTCCCCGTGGTAGAGTTGGCGCGGCCGGCCGATCTTGAGCTGCGGATCGGCGATCATCTCCTTCCACTGCGAGATCCAGCCGACGGTGCGCGAGACCGCGAAGATCGGCGTGAACATCGACATCGGAAAGCCCATCGCCTCGAGTATGATGCCCGAGTAGAAATCCACGTTCGGGAACAGCTTCTTGTCCGCGAAATACGGGTCCTCGAGCGCCTGCCTCTCCAGTTCCTTGGCGACCTGGAGCGTCGGGTTGTTCTCGATGCCCATCAGGTCGAGCACCTCGTCGGCCGATTGCTTCATCACCCGCGCGCGGGGGTCGAAGTTCTTGTAGACGCGGTGGCCGAACCCCATCAGGCGGAAGGGGTCGTTCTTGTCCTTGGCGCGCTCGATGTATTCGGGGATCTTGTCGGGCGTGCCGATCTGCTTGAGCATCTCCAGGCAGGCCTGGTTGGCACCGCCGTGCGCCGGCCCCCACAGGCAGGCGATGCCGGCGGCGATGCATGCGAAGGGGTTGGCGCCCGAGGACGAGGCCAGCCGCACCGTCGAGGTCGAGGCGTTCTGCTCGTGGTCGGCGTGCAGGGTGAAGATCCGGTCCATCGCGCGGCTCAGGATCGGGTTCACCTGGTAGTCCTCTGCCGGCACGGCGAAGCACATGCGCAGGAAGTTGGAGGCATAGTCGATGTCGTTGCGCGGATACACGAACGGCTGGCCGATGGTGTACTTGTAGGCCATCGCCGCGATCGTCGGCATCTTGGCGATCATGCGGATCGAGGCGACCTCGCGCTGCCACGGGTCGTTGATGTCGGTGCTGTCGTGGTAGAAGGCCGACAGCGCGCCGACCACGCCCACCATGATCGCCATCGGGTGCGCGTCCCGGCGGTAGCCCCGGAACAGGTACATCATCTGCTCGTGCAGCATGGTGTGGCGCGTCACCCGGGTCTCGAAATCCTCCAGCTGCGCGGGCGAGGGCAGCTCGCCGTAAAGCAGCAGGTAGCAGACCTCGAGGTAATGCGACTTCTCGGCCAGCTGGTCGATCGGGTAACCACGGTGCAGCAGTTCGCCCTTGTCGCCGTCGATGAAGGTGATCGTGCTGTCGCAGCTTGCCGTGGAGGTGAAGCCGGGATCGTAGGTGAAGACGCCCGCCTGCGCGTAGAGCTTGCGAATGTCGATGACATCCGGCCCGGCCGTGGGCGAGAACATCGGCAGGTCGTGGCTTTCGCCGTCGATGGTCAGTTTCGCGGATTTGGTCGAGTCTGCCATTGCGTGTCCTTCCTCGGTTGCCTGTGCGCGGCGCGCCCAAGGCGGCTTGTTGAAGTCGGCCTTGCAGGGGGGTCAGCCCTCTCCTGAGGCGGCGTCGGAGAGCCGGGCGATGGTTTCCTCCCGCCCGAGCAAAAGCATCATGTCAAAGACGCTCGGCGTTGCGGATCGCCCCGCCAGCGCGGCCCGCATGGGCCCCGCCAGCTTACCGAATTTCACGCCTTTCGTCTTGGCAAACCGGTTGGCAACAGCCTCCAGATTGTCCCGCGTCCAATTAGCATTTTGCAACTGCGGCGTCAATTCGCCCAGTATACTACGGGATACAGAATCCAGCGCCTTGGCCGCCTTCCCGTCCGGCTCGATCGGGCGTTCATCCAGAATAAAATTCGCCTTTTCAAGAAGGTCTGGAAAGGTCTTCACCCTGTCTTTCAGGCAGTAGAGGGCTGCCCGAAGCTGCTGCCTTTTTTCCTGGCTCAGGGCCGGGCGGTCGGTCGCCGCGAGGAAACCGTCGAGTTCTTGCAGCAGCGCAGCATCGTCGGTCGCGGCCATGTGACGACCGCTGAGATTCTCCAGCTTCTTGAAATCGAAGCGCGCGGGCGCCTTGTTGATGCCGTCGAGGTCGAACCATTCCAGCGCCTGCGCATCGGTGAAGAACTCGGCGTCACCGTGGCTCCAGCCCAGCCGTGCGAGGTAGTTGCGCATGCCCGCCGCCGGGTAGCCCATCGCCCGGTACTCTTCCACCGAAAGCGCCCCGTGACGCTTGGACAGCTTCTTGCCGTCGGGCCCGTGGATCAGCGGGATGTGGGCGTACTCGGGCAGGGGCCACCCCATCGCCCGGTAGATCAGCGACTGGCGCGCGGCATTGTTGAGGTGGTCGTCGCCGCGGATCACGTGGGTGACACCCATGTCGTGATCGTCCACCGCCACCGCGAGCATGTAGACCGGCGAGCCGTCCGAGCGCAGCAGCACCATGTCGTCGAGCTGGTCGCTGCGCACGGTCACCTTGCCCTGCACGTGGTCGGCTATGACGGTGTTGCCCTCGCGCGGGGCCTTCAGGCGGACCACGTGGGGCGCGTCGGGGTGCGTGGACGGGTCGGCGTCGCGCCACGGGCTGCGGTATAGGGTCGAGCGCCCGGCGGCACGCGCCTCCTCGCGGAAGGCCTGGATTTCCTCGGGCGTGGCGAAGCACTTGTAGGCGGTGCCCTCGCCCAGCATCCGGTGCGCGACCTCGCGGTGCCGCTCGGCGCGCGCCGCCTGGCTGATGACCTCGCCGTCGTAGTCGAGCCCCAGCCACGCCAGCCCGTCCAGGATCGCCTGCATGGCCTCGGGGGTGGAACGCTCGCGGTCGGTGTCCTCGATGCGCAGCAGGAATGTGCCGCCGCGGCCGCGCGCGTAAAGCCAGTTGAACAACGCGGTCCGCGCCCCGCCGATATGCAGGAAGCCGGTGGGCGAGGGGGCGAAACGGGTCACGACCTGCTGGGACATGCGCGAATTAACCTTTCGGTAACCATGCGGAAATAGCCTCCGCGCCTGTCTATCGGCCCGCCGGAAGGGAGACAAGACTTGGGCGTTCGGCAATGGCTCGCGGCCGGCTGGCTCGCGCAGCGCGGCCACCTTTTCCCCTGGGTGCCCGTCTTCGTGGCCGCCGGCGTGGGCCTCTATTTCGCGCTGAAGGTCGAGCCGCCGGCCGTGCTTTACCTTTACGTCGCGGCCGGGGTGCTCGGCCTCGGGGTCGTGGCCGCACGCGCCGGGCCGGTCGCCGGCCCCGTTCTCTGGGCGCTCGCGCTTTGCGGGGCGGGGCTTTGCCTTGCGGGGTTGCGCGCGCAGATGGTGGCCGAACCGGTGCTGGGGTGGCGCTACTATGGCCCCGTCACGGGGCGGGTCGTGGACATCGACCGCTCCGCCTCGGACGCGGTGCGGCTGACGCTCGACCGGGTCGTGCTGCGCGACGTCGCGCCGGCGCGGACACCCGCGCGCGTGCGCGTGTCGCTCCACGGCGAACAGGGGTTCGTGGACCCGCGGCCCGGGCTGCGCGTCACACTGACCGGCCACCTGTCGCCGCCCGGCGGGCCGGTGGAGCCCGGCGGCTTCGATTTCCAGCGCCATGCCTGGTTCGACCGATTGGGCGCGGTGGGCTATACGCGCACCCCGGTTCTTGCGCTGGCCCCGCCCGAGCCCGGCGCGCTGCCCGTGTTTTCCGCGCGCATGGCGCTATCGGACCGTGTCCGGGCCGGCCTGCCGGGCGAGGCAGGGGCCTTCGCCGCGGCGATCATGACCGGCGACCGCGCCGCGATCGGCCAGGAAACGCTGCGCGCGCTCCGGGTGTCGAACCTTGCCCACCTGCTCGCGATCTCGGGTCTGCACATGGGGTTGCTGGCCGGTTTCGTCTTCGCGCTTTTCCGGCTGGGGTTTGCCGCGGTGCCCACCCTCGGCCTGCGGGTGCCCGCCAAGAAGCTGTCCGCGGCGATGGCGCTGGCGGTCGCGGCGGGCTACCTTGCGCTGTCGGGTGGCAACGTGGCGACGGAGCGGGCCTTCGTGATGGCCGCGGTCGCGCTGGTCGCGGTGATGCTCGACCGGCGCGTGCTCAGCCTGCGGGCGGTCGCGCTCGCGGCCACGTTGATGCTGGCCTGGCGGCCCGAGGCGCTGCTTGGCCCCGGATTCCAGATGTCCTTCGCGGCGACCACCGCGCTGGTGGTGGTGTTCGGGCTGATCCGCGATCACGGTCTCTCTCTGGGACCGGTCTGGCTGAAACCGGTGTCGGCGGTGGTGATCTCTTCGGCGGTGGCCGGGCTGGCCACGGCGCCCGTGGCGGCCGCGCATTTCAACCAGTTCGCGCACTACGGGCTGCTGGCCAACCTGCTCAGCGTGCCGCTGATGGGGGCGCTGGTGATGCCGGCGGCGGTGCTTTCGGCCTGCCTGATGCCGTTCGGGCTTGAGGCCGCGGGGCTCTGGGTGATGGGGTTGGGGCTGCGCTGGATTCTCGGCGTGGCCCATTGGGTTGCGGGCCTGGACGGTGCACGCGGCACCGTGGTCAGCCCCGACTGGCCCGTGCTGCCGCTGATGGCGTTCGGTGCGCTGGTGCTCGCGCTGTGGCAGGGGCGGGGCCGGCTGGCGGGGGGCGTGCCCGTGGCGGTGGCGCTGCTGCTCTGGGCCCGGACCGAGCGCCCCGATGTCCTGATCGCCGACACCGGCCGGCTGGTGGGCGTGATGACCGAGTCGGGCCGCGCCCTGAGCCATCCGCGCGGCGCCGGCTTCGTGGCGGCCAACTGGTTGGAGAACGACGGCGACGCGGCGGCGCAGGAGGGTGCGGCCGCCCGCTGGTCGGAACGGTCCGCTGTCGCCATGCCGGTGGTGGCGTTGCGCGGCAAGCGCGCGGCCCGTGATTTCGAGGGTTGCACGGCGGGGAAATGGGTGGTGCTGACCGTGGCGCCGCCCGAGGCGCTGGCGCCTGGCGCGGCCTGCCGGGTCGTGCACCCCGGCACGTTGCGCGAAACGGGGGCGTTGGCGCTGTATCGTCGGGGGAAGGGGATGCGCGTTGTTTCGGCCCGCGACGTGACAGGCCGGCGGCTGTGGAACACGCCGCCCGACGGCTGATGCCGCGGGCGCACGGCTCAGTACGTGCGGATCAGCCCGACCAGCCGCCCCTGGATGCGCACCTTGTCCTCTGGCAGAACCCGGGTTTCGTAAGCCGGGTTCGCCGCCTCCAGCGCGATGGCGTGGCCACGGTGGTGGAACCGCTTGAGCGTCGCCTCCTGGTCCTCGATAAGCGCCACCACGATGTCGCCGTTGTCGGCGGTGGCGGTTTCGCGGATCACCACGATGTCGCCGTCGTTGATGCCCGCGTCGATCATCGAGTCGCCCTTGACCTCAAGCGCGTAGTGTTCGCCGGGGCCTGCGACCATCGCGCCTGGCACGGCGACGTTGTGACTGGCGTGCGCGATCGCGTCGATCGGCACCCCGGCGGCGATGCGGCCCATCACGGGAAGTTCCAGTGCCGGGGCCTCCGCCACCGGTTGCGCGTTGGCGGGGCGTGGCGACTCGGGCTTGTCGCCCTCGATCACGCGGGGCGTGAAGCCGCCGGCGGGGTCGCCCGACATGCTTTCGGGAAGCTTGACGATTTCCAGCGCCCGCGCGCGGTGGGCCAGCCGCCGGATGAAGCCGCGCTCCTCCAGCGCGCTGATCAACCGGTGAATGCCGGACTTGGAACGCAGGTTGAGCGCCTCCTTCATCTCGTCGAAACTGGGGGGCACGCCGTCGCGCTGGATTCGGGAATTGATGAAATCCAGCAGATCCAGTTGCTTCCGGGTCAACATGCGGCGACTCCTTTCCGCGCGGCGGTTTGGTTTGTTCTACGCATGTTCCCGTTTTGTGTCAAGCCGAAGCCGGCAAATGGGCGGCGGGCGGCTCATACGGCGAGGTAGGCGACCGTGTCGCCGGCCGTGCGGGGCGGGTCGTGTGGCGGGCGGATCATCAGCGCGTTGGCGCCTGCGAGAACGGTCAGCAGGGCGCTGTCCTGCCGGTCGGCCGGCCTGATGGCATCCCCGTCAAGGGTCGCGCGCATGTAATGTTCGCGCGGGCCGTTCGCGCCGACGTCCACCGCCAGCCGCGCCGTGTGCCGCGGCGCCGGGGCCGCGCCGAGCCCCAGCATCTTGCGCAGCACCGGCACCAGGAAGACGTGACCGCAGACGATGGCCGACACGGGATTGCCCGGCAGGCCGATCATCGCCGCGCCGCCCATGCGCCCGGCCATCAGCGGCTTGCCGGGACGCATGGCAACCTTGTAGAACGCGCGGTCCATCCCGAGCTCGGCGGCCACGGGCCCCACGAGGTCGTGGTCGCCCACCGACGCGCCGCCGATCGTGACCACCAGGTCGGCGCCCTCGGCCAACCCGAAGGCGGTGCGCAGGGCGGCCGGATCGTCGGCGGCGATGGGCAGGATGCGCGCCTCGGCGCCGTGCGCCTCCAGCAGCGCCTTCAGTCCGAAGGTGTTCGACGCGATGATCTGGTCGTCGCCGGGGTCGTCGCCGGGCATCACGAGTTCGTCGCCCGTGGAAATCAGTGCCACCTCGGGCTTGCGCGTCACGGCAACCCGGGGGAGGTTCATGGCCGCGAGCAATGCCACGTCGGCCGGTGTCAGAACGCGCGGGGCGGGCAGCCGAGCCCCGCGGGCGAAATCCGCGCCTGCTGGACGGATGTGCGCGCCGGTCCCCGGCACCTCGTCGAGGGTGACCATGTCACCCGTGCGCGTCGCGTCCTCCTGGATCACGATGCGGTCGGCGCCCTCTGGCACGGGCGCGCCGGTGAAGATGCGGACCGCCGTACCGGGCCGCAGGCGCGGGTCGTGACGGTGGCCGGCCGCCGCCGTGCCCACGACGGCCAGCCGCGCGCCGGGGCGCGCGTCGGCGGAGGTCACGGCATAACCGTCCATCGCGGAGGCCGCGAAAGGCGGCTGTGCCCGCGCCGCCACCGCCGCCTCGGCCAGCACGCGTCCGCCGGCACTGGCCAGCGGCACGGTTTCCGCCGGCAGCGGGCCGACCAGCGTGAAGAGTTGCGAAAGGGCCTCTTCGACCGTGATCATTCCGCCTCGTAACGGCCCGATTTTCCGCCCTCTTTCAGCTTCAGCCGGATGCCGCCGATTTCCATCGCGCGGTCCACCGCCTTTGCCATGTCGTAGACGGTCAGCGCCGCGGTGCTGACCGCCGTGAGCGCCTCCATCTCCACGCCGGTGCGCCCCGTGGTCCGCACGGTGGCCTCGATGCGCAGGCCGGGCAGCGCGCGGTCGGGTGTCAGTTCGACGGCGACCTTGCTCAGCGACAGCGGGTGGCACAGCGGAACAAGATCGGCGGTCTTCTTGGCGCCCATGATGCCCGCCAGCCGGGCAACGCCGGTGACATCACCTTTCTCGGAACGGCCTTCCTCAATGATATCAAGGGTTTCCGGGGCCATCCTGATGTGTCCCTCGGCCACCGCGGTACGCGCGGACTCTTCCTTGGCCGAAACGTCGACCATGTGCGCGCGGCCCTCGGCGTCGAAATGCGTCAGCCCGGCCACCGGTCACATGCCCCCGGGCGTGAGCGGGTTGGCCAGCAGGTCACGGGTGGCCTGCGCCACGTCATCGGCGCGCATCAGCGTCTCGCCGATCAGGAAGCTCCGCGCGCCGTAGCGGGCCATCTCGGCCAGGTCGTCCGGCGTGGACAGCCCGCTTTCGCAGACGATCACGCGGTCGGCCGGCACCCGCTTCGCCAGTTGCCGCGTGGTATCAAGAGAGGTCTCGAAGGTGTTGAGATCGCGGTTGTTTATCCCGATCATGTGCGATTTCAGCTTCTCGGCGCGTTCCAGTTCGCGGGCGTCGTGCACCTCGACAAGCGCGTCCATGCCCCATTGATGGGCCGCGTCCTCCAGCTCGGCGGCGAGGCTGTCGTCGACACTGGCCATGATGATAAGGATGCAGTCGGCCCCCAGCGCGCGCGCCTCGGCCACCTGGTAGGGGTCGTACATGAAGTCCTTGCGCAGCACCGGCAGGTCGCAGGCGTCGCGGGCCTGCGTCAGGAACTCGGGCGCGCCCCGGAAGCTTGGTCCGTCGGTCAAAACGCTCAGGCAGGCGGCGCCCCCCGCGGCATAGGCCCCGGCCAGCGCGGCGGGGTCGAAATCCTCGCGGATCAGGCCCTTCGACGGGCTGGCCTTCTTGATCTCGGCGATCAGGCCATAGCCCAGCTTGCTGGCCTGCAGCAGCGACTCGTCGAAGCCACGCACGGGGCCGGCGTCCCGCGCGCGTGCCTCCATGTCGGCCGGAGGCGTCTCGGCCTTGGCGGCCGCGATCTCGTCCAGCTTGTAGGCCTTGATCTTCTCGAGGATGCTCGGGGTGCTCATGCCGCCTCCGATGTGATACGCGCCAGCGCCTCGGCCTTGCCGCGCGCCGCGCCGGTGTCGATGCTTTCGGCGGCCATTTCCGCGCCCTCGCGCGGGTCGCCCGCGCGCCCCGCGACCACCAGCGCGGCGCCGGCGTTCAGGATCACCGCGTCGCGGTAGGCACTTCGTTCGCCGGCAAGAAGCTCCCGCAGCGCGCGGCCGTTCTGCTCCGGCGTGCCGCCGAGGATCTCTTCGAAGGGGTGGACGGGCAGCCCGAATTCATCCGGGTGGACCTCGCGATCGTGCACAAGGCCATCCTCCTCGAGCGCGGCGACGGTGCTGGGGCCGGTGATCGTCAACTCGTCGGTGCCGTCGCTGCCGTGCACCAGCCACGCCCGCTCAGACCCGAGCGCGCCCAGGGTTTCGGCCATGGGACGCAGCAGGTCGGGGGCGAAGGCGCCGGTCAGCTGGCGCTTGACCCCCGCCGGGTTGGTCAGCGGGCCGAGGATGTTGAAGATGGTGCGCGTGCCCAGCTCCTGCCGAACGGGGCCGACATGGGCCATCGCCGGGTGGTGCATGGGCGCCATCATGAAGGCGATGCCGACCTTTTCCAGCGCCTCCTCGACGTGGCGGGCGCCGATCATCACGTTGATGCCCAGCTGCCCCAGCGCGTCCGCCGCGCCGGAACGGGAGCTGAGGTTGCGGTTGCCGTGCTTGGCCACCGGCACGCCGGCGCCCGCGACCACCAGCGCCGCCCCGGTCGAGATGTTCAGCGTGCCCTTGCCGTCGCCGCCGGTGCCCACGATGTCCATCGCGCCGGCAGGTGCGGTCACCGCGTGGCACTTGGCGCGCATCACCGCGGCCGCGGCGGCGTACTCGGCGACAGTCTCTCCGCGCGTGCGCAAGGCCATCAGGAATCCGCCGACCTGTGCCGGTGTCGCCTCGCCCTCGAACAGGATCCGGAAGGCGGTCTCGGCCTCCTTGCGGTCGAGCGGGCCGTCGGCGGCGGCCCCGATCAGGGGTTTGAGCGCATCGCTCATGCGGGCACCTTGAGCGTGTCGAGGAAGTTCTTAAGCAGCGCGTGACCGTGCTGCGAGGCGATGGATTCGGGGTGGAACTGCACGCCGTGAACGGGCAGTTCCCGGTGCTGCAGGCCCATGATGGTGCCATCGTCGAGCGCGGCGGTGATCTTGAGGCTGTCGGGGAACCCCTCGCGCGCGACGACCAGCGAATGATACCGCGTCGCCTCGAAGGGCGAGGGCAGGCCGGCGAACACCCCGTCTCCGGTGTGATCGATCCGGCCCATCTTGCCATGGACGATGTCGTGATGGCGCACGACCTTGCCGCCGAAGGCCTGGCCGATGGCCTGGTGGCCCAGGCAGACGCCCAGCAGCGGGATGCCCGCCTCGGCCGACGCCCGCACGAGGTCGAGGCAGATGCCCGCCTGGTCGGGGTCGCAAGGCCCCGGCGAGAGCAGGATGCCGGCCGGTCGCATGGCCATGGCCGCGGCGACATCGAGCGCGTCGTTGCGGCGCACGGTCACCTCGGTGCCCAGTTCGCCGACATAGTGCACGAGGTTGTAGGTGAAGCTGTCGTAGTTGTCGATCAGCAGCAGCATGCCGCCTGTCCTTGCGCTTCGGGGGCTGGAGGCCCGGTGGGGGGTCGCGGTATACTTGTTCAGGCTTGCACGGCACCGTCAAGGGGCGCATAGCTGAGAAAACGGGCAAATCAGGAGGCCGAGGCAGTGGCACGCGGGTTCATAGGCGGGATCGTCACGGGGGTGCTGGTTGCAGGGATCGCGGGCGGGACCGCGTCACTTCTGACCGAGATTCCGCAGACCGCGTCACCCGAGGCAGGGGTGCCCGAGGTGCCGGCGGGCTCGGAATTCGACCGCCCGCGCGATGACGAGGCGGCGGATTTGCCGACGCCCGAGGACGCCCCGGAGCCGGGACAGGCGCCGGCGGTGGCCCCGCCCGAGCCCGACGACCTCGCCGCGCTCGAAGGGGCCGACACCGACCCCGCAGCGCGGCCCGAGACCGCCGAGCCCGAGGCCGAGATGGCCCCGGCCACCGGTGGAGAGGCCGAGTCGGGCGTCGCCGTCGAAGGCGAAAGCCCGGTGCTGCCCAGTCCGCAGGCCGCCGCTCCCGAGGTCCCCGAGGAGGAGGGCGAACTGTCGATCTCCACCGACCCGGCGCAGCCGCCGATGCCCGACGAGACCGGCGAGCCATCCGCATTCCCCGACCGCGGCACCGGGGACGCCGGCCAGGAGGCGGACGCCACGCCGCCGGAACGCGATGCCGAGGGTCAGCCGGATGACACGGGCGACGAGGCGGCCGCGGCCCAACGGGACACGGCGCCGGACGCCGCCGCGCCGGAGGTGGAAACCGAGGCGCCGAGCGGCACCATCGGCGATCTGGCCGCCGACGTCGAAACCGACCGCCTGCCGTCGGTCACCGACGACGACGCGGTGGTCGACCCGGCCGAGGACACGAAGGACGCGGGCGCGCTGACCCGGCATGCCGCCGACTTCTCGAACCCTGCCGGCAAACCCTTGATGTCCATCGTGCTGATCGATGACGGCGACAGCCCGATCGGCCTGGAGGCGCTGGAAAGCTTCCCCTACGCGGTGAGCTTCGCGCTCGACCCGACGGACGAGGGCGCGCAACAGGCAATGCGGCGCTATCGTGACGCGGGGTTCGAGGTGCTGGCACTGGCCGACCTGCCGCAGGGCGCCTCGGCCCGCGACGTCGAGGTGGCGATGCAGAGCCTGCTGTCGGACCTGCCCGAGGCGGTGGCGGTGATGGAGGGCACCGGCACCGGGCTGGACGTGTCGCAGGCCGCGCGCAAGCAGCTGGCCCCGATCCTGCGCGAGACGGGCCACGGTCTCGTGATGTTCCCGGAGGGGCTCGATACCGCGGCCAAGCTGATCGCGCGTGACGGCGTGCCCACCGCCACGGTGTTCCGCGATTTCGACTCCAAGGGGCAGGAGGCCGACGTGATCCGCCGGTTCCTCGACCAGGCGGCATTCAAGGCGCGGCAGGAGAACGGCGTCATCATGGTCGGGCGGCTGCGCGCCGAAACCGTGAGCGCGCTGCTGCTGTGGGGGTTGCAGGACCGCGCCAGCCAGGTGGCGCTGGCGCCGATCTCGGCGGTGCTGCGCGCCCGGGCGGAGTAGGGCGCGCGGCGCCGCGCACGCCCCGGCCCGGCGGCGGCGCCGGGATGCCTCCGGCGGGAGTATTTCGGGCAAGATGAAGCGGCGGGGTGCACGCGGGTGGCCGCCGCGGCTCAGGCCTCGCGCCAGTCGCCCGGCGCCAGCCCGTCGAGCGTCCATTTGCCCACGCGCCAGCGGATCAGCCGCAGGGTGGGGTGGCCCACATGGGCGGTCATGCGGCGGACCTGCCGGTTGCGCCCCTCGGTGATGGTGATTTCCAGCCAGCGGTCGGGCACCGACTTGCGAAAGCGCACGGGCGGGTCGCGGTCCCAGACATCGGGCGCGGCGGTCGCCTGCACGCCAGCGGGGCGCGTGGGGCCGTCCTTCAGCGTGATCCCGCGCCGCAGCGCGTCGAGCGCGCGGTCGCTTGGGATGCCTTCCACCTGCACGAGGTAGGTCTTTTCGGTCTTGTGGCGGGGGTTGGCAAGGCGGGCCTGCAGCTTGCCGTCGTCGGTCAGAAGCAGCAGGCCCTCGCTGTCGCGGTCGAGCCGCCCGGCGGGGTAGACGCCGGGCACGGCGATGTAGTCCGACAACGTGGCCCGCGGGGGACCGGCGGTGCCGCGGTCGGTGAACTGCGACAGCACGCCGTGCGGCTTGTTGAACAGGATGAGCCGGGCCATGATCCCCTGATGGACGAGCCACGCCCCGGCTTGCAAGCCTTACTGCACCGCGGCCGGCCAGAACCCTTCGCGGACCTTGTAGGTCCATTCGCCGCCCACGTTCTTCCAGCCGTTGACGGTGCGCTTGCCCGCGTCGCTCTTGTCGCCCTCGAAGCCGTCCACGACCGTGTAGGCCGGCGTCTCGACACCGGCCTCGGCCAGTGCGTCGACGGCACGCGCGCTGCGCCCGCCCGAGCGGCAGATGATCAGCAGCGCCGCCGGATCATGGTCGTCGATGAAGGCCTTCATGCCGGCCATGAAGTTCGGGTTGGCCTTCATCTTGTAGCGGCCCTTCTTGGCGTTGAACGGGTATTCGGGGTCGATCATCTTGAAGGGAATGTTGACGTCGGCTGCCGTGGGGTAGCCCACCAGCATGGTTTCCGCCGGGCTGCGCACATCCACCAGCGCGACGTCCTCGCGCTCGTCCAGAAGGGCGATTGATTCGGCGGCGGTGATGTAGCGGCCGGGCTTGTTGACCTTTTTCTCGGCCAGCTCGGATTCGACGACCGAGGTCTCGATCGCCATGCCGTGGCTTCCGGCGTGGCCCGGGACGGGCAGGGTGACGGCCAGCCCCAGCGCAAGGGCCGGTGCGGCGAAAAGACGGGTGAGAGATGTCATCGGGGGCCTCCTTCGGCAGATATTCCGTGGTCAGAATGTGTTCTGCCTAAAGGTTGGCACGCGGGGCATCATTGACCTGCATCAAACGGCGGTCATCCGTTGCCGTCCTCGGTGAACCGCGCGGCGTCGGCGGCGGCCCGGCGGATGGCGTTGGATTTGTGCACCGTCTCCTGGTACTCGGCCTCGGGATCGCTGTCGTGGACGACACCGCCGCCCGCCTGGATGTAGAGCGTGCCGTCCTTCACCACCGCGGTGCGCAGCGCGATACAGACATCCATGTCGCCGCCCGAGCTGAAATAGCCCACGCCGCCGCCGTAGACGCCGCGCTTTTCCGGCTCCAGCTCGTCGATGATCTCCATCGCGCGCACCTTCGGCGCGCCCGAGACCGTGCCGGCGGGCAGCCCCGCCAGCAGGGCCGACAGCGCGTCCTCGCCCGCGGCCAGTTCGCCCACCACGTTCGAGACGATGTGCATGACGTGGCTGTAGCGCTCGATCACGAATTCCTCGGTCGGGCGAACGGTGCCCACGCGCGCCACGCGGCCCACGTCGTTGCGGCCCAGATCGAGCAGCATCAGGTGCTCGGCACGTTCCTTGGTGTCGGCCAGCAACTCGGCCTCGAGCGCGCGGTCTTCCTCGGGCGTCTTGCCGCGGGGACGGGTGCCCGCGATGGGGCGGATGGTCACCTGCCCGTCCATCACCCGCACGAGGATCTCGGGGCTGGCGCCGACGACCTGGAACGCCCCGAAATTGAAATAGAACATGAAGGGAGAGGGATTGGTGCGCCGCAGGCTGCGGTAGAGCGCGAAGGGCGGCTGCACGAAGGGCTGCGCCCAGCGCTGGCTGGGCACCACCTGGAAGATGTCGCCGGCGCGGATGTAGTCGCGCGCGCGCGCCACCGCCTGCTTGTAGCCGTCGTGCGTGAAGTTCGAGGTGGGCGCGACGTCGTCGCCCGCGGCCACGGCCATCTCGCGGCTGGCGCGCGGCAGGGCGCGGTCGAGGTCGCGCACCGCGTCCATCACCCGCTCGGCCGCCTGTGCGTAGGCCGCGCGCGCGGACATCGCCCCGCCCGCCCAGGCGGGGGCCACGACGATCACCTCGCCCTTGACGCCGTCGAGCACCGCGACGACCGAAGGGCGCATCATCACCGCGTCGGGCAGGCCCAGCGGGTCGGGGTTGACGTCGGGCAGATGCTCGACCAGGCGGATCATGTCGTAGCCCAGGTAGCCGAACAGCCCCGCGCTGGCCGCGGGCAGGTCCCCGGGCAGCTCGATCCGGCTTTCGGCGATCAACTCGCGCAGGGTGTCCAACGGGGCGCCGGGCAGGTCCTCGAAGCTGTCGGGGTCGAACCGCGCCTGCCTGTTGATGCGGCTCGTCTTGCCGTGGCACAGCCAGATCACGTCGGGCTTCATCCCGATGATCGAATACCGCCCGCGCACCTCGCCGCCGGTGACCGATTCCAGGACGAAGGAATCGCGGGATGCCCCGGCGAGCTTGAGCATGAGCGAAACCGGCGTGTCCAGGTCGGCGGCCAGCCGGGTGAAGACAACCTGGTTGTGCCCCGCCTCGAAAGCGCGCGCGAAATCGTCGAACCCTGGTGTCAGCTCCACCCGCCTGATCCCTTACTGGAAGTTCGCATGCACGGCGTTGAGCGCGGCCTGGTCGATCTGGATGCCCGCGCGGGACCGGATGTCGCGGGCCACCGCCTGGTAATAGTCCTGCGCCAGGCTGCCGGATGCCTGGTCGCGCAGGCGGCTGCGCAGTTCGTCAAGGTCCGGGCTGTCGGGATCGGGGCCGCGAACCGCCTCGACCCGGGCCACGATGATCCCGTCGCCGTCGTCCATCGTGGCGACCTCGCCTTCCCCGACGGAAAAGATGCGGTCGGTGAACTGGGGCGGGGCGCCGGGCACGAAGTCGCGGCGCGTCAGCCCGGCCTCGCGCGCGGGCTCGGCGCCCAGGTCGGACAGGGCCGCACCGGTTTCCAGCCGCGCGATCTCGTCCTCGACCTGGTCGCGCAGGGCCTCGCGCGTGGCCTGCGCGCTCCAGCCCCGGCGCACGGCGTCGCGCACCTCCGACAACGGCTGCACCCGGGGCGGAATGACTTCTTCGAGGCGCAGAGCGAAGACGCCGCCGTCGCGCAGGTTTTCCAGCTCGGGGTAGTCGTCGGGGGAGGCGGCCGCGGCGGCCTCGCGGAAGGCGGCATAGGCCGCGATGCCCTCGCGCATGCCCTCGTGCCAGTCGATCCGGCCGGTGCGCATCGGTGTTTCCTCGGCCAGCTCCTCGAGCGTCGCGCCGGCGGCAAGCATGTCGTCGATCGCCTGCACGCGGTTGTCGATGAGCCGCCGGGCACGGTCCGCGGCGAGCTCCGCGCGCAGCTCGGCCCTGGCGTCTTCGAAGCTGGTCTCCTGCGCCTGCAACACGCCGTTGACACGGAACAGCGCCGGTCCGACGTTGCTTTGCACCGGGCCGGCGACGGCGCCGGCGCCCGCGTCGAACACGGCCTCGGCGGCCGGGCCGAGGTCGTCGCGGGTCACGTCGCCCAGGTCGATGTCCGACAGCTCCAGCCCGCGCGCCTCGACGAGGCTCTCGAAGCTCGCCTCGCCGGCATCAAGCTTCTCGCGCGCGGCACGGGCGGCCTCCATGGTTTCGAAGGCCAGCCGTTCCACCAGCCGCCGCTCGGGGCGCTGGAATTCCTCGATGCGTGCCTCGTAGGCGTCGCGCAGCGCATCCTCGGACACCTCGACCTCGTCGGCCATCATCTCGGGGGTGAGCCACGCGTAGGTGATGCGCCGCTTCTCGGGTTCGGTGAACCGGTCCTCGTTGGCCGCGTGATACTCCTTCAGGTCGGCCTCCGTCGGCGCCGGCGGCTCCGTCTCGAGCGCCGACGGCCCCAGCCGGAGCCAGGCGACGTCGCGGCGCGTGCCGAGGTAGTCGATCAGAAGCCCGGTGAACGCCTGCGGCACGCGCACGCCCGACACCAGCGCGCCCTGCAGCAGGCTGCGGGCGGTCTCGGCGCGGATGTCGGCCTCGAACTCGGCCTCGGTCATCCCCGCCTGATCCAGCGCGAAGCGGTAGGCCTCGCGGTCGAACTCGCCGTCGGGACCCTGGAAATTGGGGATGGACAGCAGCTGTTCGCGCAGGTTCTCGTCGCCGACCGAGATGCCCAGCCGGCGCGCTTCCTCGTCCAGCGCGGCGGTCGCGATCAGCTGGCTGAGTACCCGCTGGTCGACCCCCGCTTCGCGGGCCTCGGCAAAGGTGACGGAGCCGCCGCGCTCGGCCTCCAGCGCGCGGATCTCGTTGCGCAGGGCGCGCGCGTATTCCTGCACGGTGATCTCGGTCTCGCCGACCGACCCGATGGTCTGGACCCGGCCCGACAGGTTGGTCACGCCGAAGCCGCCCAAGCCCAGGATCAGCAGGCCCATCAGGATCCAGACCAGAGTTTTCGAGATCTTTCCGCTTGCCATGTCCGGCCCCCCGAGCCCTGCCGATACCGCGTCTCCGCCGGCCCGTGTCTACGCG
This sequence comes from Roseovarius salinarum, assembly GCF_002834145.1. Taxonomy (GTDB): domain Bacteria; phylum Pseudomonadota; class Alphaproteobacteria; order Rhodobacterales; family Rhodobacteraceae; genus Roseovarius; species Roseovarius salinarum. Next base: position 40,180 of record NZ_PHNT01000010.1, read on the forward strand.
CTGTCCCCACCGGGGGCAAGGGGCCAGCCGAGCCCTTCCAACCGGTCGAAAAGCTGGCCGATCGCGGGCCGGTCGACATTGGCAAAGGCAATGCGCACCTGGCGTGCGCCGCTGGTGTCGCCCCGGGGCATGAACATCGTCCCCGGCAGCAACAGCACGCCCGCCGCGCGCACCAGCTCTGGCGCGAGCGCGTCGGAGGCCATGGCGAACGGATGTTGCAGGTAGGCGAAATAGGCGCCGCACCCCAGCAGGCGCCAGCCGCGTGCCTCGAGCCGCGGCATCGCCTCCTGGATCGCCGCGCGCCGGTCGAGGATCCCGGCGCGTTCGCCGGCCAGCCACTGGCCCAGGTTGCGCATCCCCCACAGCGCCCCGATCTGGCCCAGCTGGTTGGGGCAGATGTTGACCGTGTCGAGGAACTTCTCGGCCTCGGCCAGCCGTGCGCGATCCGCCACCATCGCGCCGACGCGGTGCCCGGTCAGCCGGTAGGCCTTGGAGAAGGAATAGAGATGGATCAGCGTGCCCGGCCAGTCGGGATCGGTGAACAGGTCATGCGGCGCGCCGGAGCGCGCGTCGAAATCGCGGTAGGTCTCGTCGATCACCAGCGCCAGCCTGTGCGCCTGCGCGAGGTCGTGGAACGCGCGCACCAGCTCGGCGGGGTATTCCACGCCGCCCGGATTGTTGGGCGTGACAAGCACGATGGCGCGGGTGCGGTCTGTGATCAGGCCCGCGGCTTCTTCGGGGTCGGGCAGAAGGCCCGTGCGCGCGGGCAGGGGCATCGCCTCAACGCCGGCCATGTCCAGCCACATCTTGTGATTGAAATACCACGGCGTGGGCAGCAGCACCGCGTCGCCCGGCCCCGCCAGCGTGGCCATCGCCGCGCAGAACGCCTGGTTGCAGCCCGAGGTGATCGCCACCTGGTCGGGGCCGATCGCGCCGCCGTAGGCGGCCTGCCACCGCGTGGCGAGTTCCGCGCGCAGATCCGCGCGGCCCAGGACGGGACCGTAGAGGTGCGCCTGCGGCTCGGTCATAGCGGCCTCGGCCAGGGCCCGCCGCAGTCCTTCCGGCGGGGGATCAACCGGGGCGGCCTGGCTGACGTTGATGAGCGGCCGGCCGGGCGGGAATTCCACGCCGTCGAGCCAGCGCCGCGCCTCCATGACGGGGGGCGTGAAGGTCGATTGCGCGGGGGGAGGGGACATCATGCGCGCGCCGGCGGTCTAGTCGTGGCCGCGGTAGGGTTCGACATACTGCAATGCCATGTCCCAGGGGAAGAAGATCCAGGTGTCCTGGCTGACCTCGGTGATATAGGTATCGACCTGGTCGCGGCCCTGCGGCTTGGCGTAGACGGTGGCGACATGCGCCCTGGGCATGTGGCTGCGCACGACCTCGAGCGTGCGGCCCGTGTCCACGAGGTCGTCCACGATCAGCACGCCGGTGCCGTCGCCCACCACCTCCATGTCGGGATGCTTGATGATCCGCGGCTCGCCTTGCGTCTGGTGGTGGTAGGATTTCACGCTGATGGTGTCCACCATGCGGATGTCGAGCTCGCGCGCGACGATCATCGCGGGGGCCATGCCGCCGCGGGTGATCGCCACCACCGCGCGCCAGGATCCGTCGTCGGGGCCGTGCCCGTCAAGACGCCATGCCAGCGCGCGCGCATCGCGGTGCAGCTGGTCCCAGCTGACGTGGAACCCTTTCTCGTGCGGCAGCCGGACGCTCATGCCGGCGCCTCAGCGGGTTGCGTCGATGTCGGGGGCGTCCACGGCCTTCATGCCCACGACATGATAGCCCGCGTCGACGTGCAGCACTTCGCCCGTGGTGCCGGAGCCGAGGTCGCTGAGCAGGTAGAGTGCCGACTTGCCCACGTCGTCGATTGTCACGTTGCGGCGCAGGGGCGAGTTCAGTTCGTTCCACTTCAGGATGTAGCGGAAATCGCCGATGCCGCTGGCGGCCAGCGTCTTGATCGGGCCGGCGCTGATCGCGTTCACGCGGATACCGTCCTTGCCCAGATCCTCGGCCAGGTACATAACGCTGGCCTCGAGCGCGGCCTTGGCCACGCCCATGACGTTGTAATGGGGCATCACCTGCTCGGCACCGTAGTACGTCAGCGTGAGCATCGACCCGCCCGCGTCCATCAGCTTCTCGGCGCGCCGCGCCACGGCGGTGAAGGAATAGACGGAGACATCCATCGTGTTGGCGAAGTTCTCGCGGCTGGTGTCGATGTAACGGCCGCGCAGCTCGCTCTTGTCGGAATAGCCGATGGCATGGACGATGAAATCCAGCTTGCCCCAGGCCTTCTCGATCTCGGCGAAGGTGGCGTCGATCGAGTCGGGCTGCGAGACGTCGCAGTTGTAGAGCTGCGTCGCGCCGAGTTGTTCGGCCAGCGGCGCCACCCGTTTCTTGAACGCCTCGCCCATGTAGGTGAAGGCCAGCTCCGCCCCCGCGTCGGCGCAGGCCTTGGCGATGCCCCACGCGATCGACTTTTCGTTCGCAAGGCCCATGATCAGCCCGCGCTTGCCGGCCATCAATTCGTTTGACATTTTCGGTCCCCGACCCACTGTGTTTCCCGACCGTTTAGGCGATCGGTCCTGATGCATCAAGGCCTGCCGACACGCCGCGGCCGGGCGGTGGAACTGGCATGGCAGGGCCCGCGCGGGCCGGTCGGGCCGCGAACGGGCGGCATGGAAACTGGCACACAGCAGGAGCGGCATGGCAGAGCGCAGGGGCATATTCGCAGGCGACAACCCGTTCGAGATCGCGCGGCAGTGGCTGGGCGAGGCCGAGACAACAGAGCCGAACGACCCCAACGCCATGGCGCTGGCCACGGTGGACGCCCACGGCCTGCCCAATGCCCGGATGGTGCTGCTCAAGCAGATCGATGACGATGGCTTCGTCTTCTACACCAACTACGAGAGTGCCAAGGGCCGGGAACTCGCGGACACCGGAAAGGCCGCGCTGGGCATGCACTGGAAATCGCTGCGCCGCCAGGTGCGCGCGCGGGGCATGGTGGAGCGGGTCGAGGGGCCGGACGCCGACGCCTACTTCGCCTCGCGGTCGCTGAAGAGCCGGCTCGGCGCATGGGCGTCGCAGCAGTCGCGGCCGCTGGCATCGCGCACGGCGCTGATGGCCGAGGTCGCCCGCGTCACGGCCGAGCACGGCACCGATCCGCCGCGTCCGCCGTTCTGGGGCGGTTTCCGGATCGAGCCCGTGGAAATCGAGTTCTGGGCCGACGGCGCCTTCCGGCTGCACGACCGGTTCGTGTGGCGCCGGGCCACGCCGGCGGACAGATGGGAGGTCATGCGTCTCAATCCCTGACGTGCCCCTGACGCGGCGTGGCTCCTGCCGTGTGACGGGAAATGGCACAGTGCTTTGCAACTCACGCGACGTGAATTGCAAGACATTGAAAATAAACAGGTTTTGGGGCTTGCATGTGCAGGGGTCTTTGCAAATGGTAAAAGGGGATGGAAGCAGCCGACGGAAAGATGACGCGTGGCGCAGGAGAACGACAAATTTCGCCGGGTTACCGGTCACGTGAAGTGGTTCGACCCGGGAAAGGGATTCGGCTTCGTGATCGCGGATGAGGGCGGCCCGGACATCCTGCTGCACGCAAATGTCCTGCGCAATTTCGGCCAGAGCTCGGTGGCCGACCAGGCGGGGATCGAGGTCGACGTTCAAGACACCGACCGGGGCATGCAGGCGGTGGCCGTGCATGCCATCGTGCCCCCGCCGGACGCGGACACCGCCGGGCTGTTCGATTTCGAGGAGATCGACCCCGAGGAGCTGCGGGCCGTTCCGCTGGAACCGGCGCGAGTGAAATGGTTCGACAAGGCCAAGGGCTTCGGGTTCGCGAACACATTCGGTCGGCCCGAGGACGTTTTCATTCACATCGAGGTGTTGCGCCGTTCGGGTTTGTCGGATCTCCTGCCGGGCGAGGCGCTGGCGGTGCGCGTGATCGAGGGCAAGCGCGGCCGCATGGCCATGGAGGTGAGCGGATGGGATTCCGCGCTCAAGGACTCGGACTAGCGATTCTCGCGGTGCTGGCGTTGGCCGGTGCGGCGGCGGCCGCGCCGGCGTGCCGCCCGGACACCGTGCACCTGCGGGGTGAGTGGGGGCAGGCGCGGTTCTCCGTCGAGCTGGCGGATGACGCGGGCGAGCGCAGCCGCGGTCTGATGCATCGCGAGAACCTGCCGCGCAGCGCGGGCATGCTGTTCGTGTACAAGCACCCGCACCGCGTCGGGTTCTGGATGAAGAACACGCTGATTCCCCTCGACATGCTGTTTCTCGACGAAACCGGCACCGTCCGGCATATCCACCACGAGGCGCGGCCTTTGGACGAAACGCCGATCTTCGGCGGCGACGATACGTTGGCGGTGCTCGAGATCAATGGCGGCCTCGCCCGTCAGATCGGCATCACCGAGGGAAGCGAGCTGCGCCATCCGGCGTTCGAGCCGGACGAGGCCGCCTGGCCCTGCCCGGAAGATTGAGCGACACGACGTCTTTTCAATCCTGCGCGGCGGGGTTAGATACTGGGCTGGTTCGGGACGTGGCGCAGTCTGGTAGCGCACCTGTTTTGGGTACAGGGGGTCGCAAGTTCGAATCTTGCCGTCCCGACCAACGGCGGATTTCCTGCCGCCCCCGCCGTGCAACCCCAGCGTGTTGCGTTTGCGCAAGAGTGTCATTTCGGGGGTGCAAATCCGGCCGGCAGGCACGCGCGGCCCGGCGCGTGCTTAAGCCGCTCTGTGAATAACTTTTGCCAAATCGCTGTGGCCAAAGCGGTTTCCGGTGCCAGCCGCCTGTGGGCATTTCCCCGTGTTGCGCGGTGGCGGAATCGCGCACCTCGGACGCGTCGTTGCGCGCGGGCAGGGTCAATAAAAATTTTGCGGCGGAAACGTAAAAATTGCGTTGACCGGAGCGCCCCTGATACGCAACTTTGTGGGCGTCGGTTCGGAAGCCACAACATATAGTGCGGCCGGGCGACAGCAGGGACAGACACCTCCACAACAGCCGGCGCGGTGACGCCGGAGTGCCGCCGCGGCGCGTGCCTGCGCCATGGTGCGGCGCCGTGTCGGGGTCTGATCCCGTGATGCGGGCAACCGCGAAGGATCGGGGGTGGGCCGGTCGCAACATGGAACGTCGAAGTAATGGGGCAGCAATGAAGATCGAAAGACGATTCACCAAGGCAGGGCAGGACGCATACGCCGATCTGGAATTCGTCACCACGAGTTCCGAGATCCGCAACCCGGACGGGACCGTCGTGTTCCGTCTCGACGCGGTCGAGGTGCCGAGCCACTGGAGCCAGGTGGCCAGCGACGTCATCGCGCAGAAGTATTTCCGCAAGGCGGGCGTGCCCGCGAAGCTCAAGAAGGTGCGCGAGAAAGGCGTGCCCGAGTTCCTGTGGCGCTCCGTTCCGGCCGCGAAGGACACCGAGACGGGCGGCGAGACCAGCGCCCGCCAGGTCTTCGACCGGCTCGCCGGCGCCTGGGCCTACTGGGGTTGGAAGGGCGGCTATTTCTCGACAGAGGAGGACGCGCGCGCCTACTACGACGAGATGCGTTTCATGCTGGCCCGGCAAATGGCCGCGCCCAACAGCCCGCAGTGGTTCAACACGGGCCTGCACTGGGCCTACGGCATCGACGGGCCGAGCCAGGGCCATTACTACGTCGATCCCGAGACAGAGGAGCTGACGCGCTCGACCAGCGCCTATGAACACCCGCAGCCCCACGCCTGTTTCATCCAGTCGATCGGCGACGATCTGGTGGGCGACGGCGGCATCATGGACCTGTGGGTGCGCGAAGCGCGGCTGTTCAAGTACGGCTCCGGCACCGGCACCAACTTCAGCGCGCTTCGTGCCGAGGGCGAACGCCTGTCGGGCGGGGGCAAGTCCTCGGGCCTGATGGGGTTCCTGAAGATCGGGGACCGCGCGGCGGGCGCCATCAAGTCGGGCGGCACGACGCGGCGCGCGGCCAAGATGGTGATCTGCGACGCCGATCACCCTGACATCCAAGAATTCATCAACTGGAAGGTGGTCGAGGAACAGAAGGTCGCCAGCCTCGTCGCCGGGTCGAAGATGCACGAGGCCAGGCTCAACGACATCTTCGCGGCGATCCGCGGCTGGGACGGCGCGAGCGAGGACGCGGTCGACCCGGCGAAGAACCCGGCGCTGAAAACCGCGATCCGCGGTGCCAAGAAGGCGTCCATCCCCGAGACCTACGTCAAGCGGGTGCTGGACTACGCCAGGCAGGGCTATGACAGCATCGAGTTCCCGACCTACGATACCGACTGGGATTCGGAGGCGTACAACTCGGTCTCGGGCCAGAATTCCAACAACTCGATCCGGGTCACCGACGCCTTCCTCGAGGCGGTCAAGAACGATGACGACTGGGCGCTCGTCAACCGCGTCGACGGCACGGTGGCCAAGACCGTCAAGGCGCGCGAGCTGTGGGAGGACGTGGGCCATGCCGCATGGGCCTGCGCGGATCCGGGCATCCAGTACCACGACACCGTGAACGCCTGGCACACCTGCCCCGAGGACGGCGAGATCCGCGGCTCCAACCCGTGCTCGGAATACATGTTCCTCGACGACACGGCCTGCAACCTGGCCTCGATGAACCTGCTGGCGTTCTACGAAGGCGGCCGGTTCGACGCCGAGGGCTACATGCACGCCACCCGGCTGTGGACGCTGACGCTGGAGATCAGCGTGATGATGGCGCAGTTCCCGTCGAAGGAGATCGCGCAGCTCAGCTACGAATTCCGCACGCTGGGGCTGGGCTACGCCAACATCGGCGGGCTGCTGATGCAGATGGGCCTGGGCTATGACAGCGACGAGGGCCGCGCGCTCTGCGGTGCGCTGACCGCTCTGATGACCGGCGTGTCCTATGCCACCTCGGCCGAGATCGCGGGCGAGCTGGGCGCCTTCAAGGGCTACGCGCGCAACGCCGAGCACATGCTGCGCGTGATCCGCAACCACCGCCGCGCGGCGCGTGGCGAGGCCGAGGGTTACGAGGGGCTGTCGGTGCCGCCGGTGCCGCTGGATCATGCCAGTTGCCCCGACGCGCGGCTGCTGTCGCTGGCCGTGGAAAGCTGGGAGGAGGCGCTGAAGCTGGGCGAGGCGCACGGCTACCGCAACGCGCAGGCCACCGTGATCGCGCCCACCGGCACCATCGGGCTGGTGATGGACTGCGACACCACCGGCATCGAGCCCGACTTCGCGCTGGTGAAATTCAAGAAGCTGGCCGGCGGCGGCTATTTCAAGATCATCAACCAGTCGGTTCCGGCGGCACTCGAGAAGCTGGGCTACACGCCCGCGCAGATCGAGGAGATCGTGACCTACGCGGTGGGCCACGGCACCATCGGCAACGCGCCGGGCATCAACCACACCACGCTGGCCGGCCACGGCTTCGGACCCGAGGAACTGGCCAGGGTGGACGCGGCGCTGGCGCAGGCCTTCGACATCCGCTTCGTCTTCAACCAGTGGACGCTGGGGGCGGAATTCTGCACCCGCGTCCTGGGTATCCCGCAGGACAAGCTCAACGATCCGGCCTTCGACCTGCTGGCGCATCTCGGCTACAGCCGCGCGCAGATCGAGGCGGCCAACGACCACGTCTGCGGAACGATGACGCTGGAGGGCGCACCGCATCTCGACCCGGCGCACCACCACGTCTTCGACTGCGCCAACCCCTGCGGCAAGAAGGGCACCCGCGCGCTGAACGTGGAAAGCCACATCCGCATGATGGCCGCCGCGCAGAGCTTCATCTCGGGCGCGATCTCCAAGACGATCAACATGCCCAATGATGCCACGATCGAGGATTGCCAGGCGGCCTACGAGCTTTCCTGGCGGCTGGGCTGCAAGGCCAACGCGCTCTATCGCGATGGCTCCAAGCTCAGTCAGCCGCTGGCCGCCGCGCTGGTGGAGGACGACGAGGAGGCCGAGGAAACGCTCGAATCCGGCAGCCCGCAGGAAAAGGCGGCGACGCTGGCCGAGAAGATCGTCGAGAAGGTCGTCGTCAAGGAAGTGGTCAGATCCCACCGCGAGAAGATGCCCGAGCGCCGCAAGGGTTATACCCAGAAGGCGATCGTGGGCGGGCACAAGGTCTACCTGCGCACGGGCGAATACGCCGATGGCGCCCTGGGCGAGATCTTCATCGACATGCACAAGGAGGGCGCGGGTTTCCGCGCGATGATGAACAACTTCGCCATCGCGGTGTCGGTGGGCCTGCAGTACGGCGTGCCGCTGGAGGAGTTCGTGGATGCCTTCACCTTCACCAAGTTCGAACCGGCGGGCATGGTGCAGGGCAACGACTCCATCAAGAACGCCACCTCGATCCTCGACTACATCTTCCGCGAGCTGGCGGTCAGCTACCTCGACCGCACCGATCTGGCGCATGTGAAACCCGAGGGCGCGAGCTTCGACGACCTCGGCCGCGGCGAGGAAGAGGGCGTGTCGAACATCACAGAGATGTCCGAGGCCGGGGCCAACCGTTCGCTCGAGGTGCTCAAGCAGATCAGCTCGTCGGGCTACCTGCGCAAGCGCCTGCCGCAGGATCTGGTGGTGCTGCAGGGCGGCCAGGACGATGGCACGATGCACATGGAGGCGCGCCAGGCCACCACCAGCAGCCACGCCGAGGCGGTGATGCGCGACGGCTCCGGCGGCACCGTCACGGCCGAGCGCACGACCAGCACCGCCTCGGCCAGCATGACGGTGGATGCCTCCACCCGCGCGCGCATGCAGGGCTACGAGGGCGAGGCCTGCGGCGAATGCGGCAACTACACCCTTGTGCGCAACGGCACCTGCATGAAGTGCAACACCTGCGGCTCCACGAGCGGGTGCAGCTGAGACGGATCGGCGGGGGTGCGCGGCGCCCCCGCGCCGGAACACGGGGCGGGTGCGCCCGCCCCGGGCGGATCAGGCCGCAGGCGGAAACCGAGCGGCGAACGATGAGCCTGATCAGCGAAACTCGGGGCGCCCGGCGGGCGCCCCTTTTTCGCGGGTGCCGCCGTTTTCGGCGCCCTGCCGGCGCAATGGGCCGCTCATAAGGCCAAATCCCCGGCACCGTTATGACCAGATGTCCCTTCCTGTTGCCACGGCGCAGCGGTTGTTTCTACGCTTTTCCCGTTGCGGAAGGCCACCGGGGCGGGTCGGCCCCGTCCCCGGGGCCCTTCGGCGCACACGAAGCGCGAAAAATTGGCGGGCCGGCCGCGTGCCGGTTCAGCCAAGCGACAAACAACGGGGAGCATCTTCATGACACTCAGAACGAAAACCGCAGCAGCCGTCGCGGGCCTCGCGCTTGCCGCCGGCGCGCAGGCGGCCGCGGCCGCCGAGGACGTGACCGTCGCCTATTTCCTCGAATGGCCCACCGCAAACCAGGTCGCCCAGGCCGAGGACACCTATTCCGATGCGCTTGGGGCGAACGTGGAATGGCGCGCTTTCGGCAACGGCAACGAGATGACGCAGGCGATGGTCTCGGGCGACGTGGACATCGCCTACAGCCAGGGCTTCGTGCCCTTCGTCGTGGGCGTGTCGAACGGTGCGCCGCTCAAGCTGGTGGGCATCGCGGTCACCTACTCGGAGAACGACCTGTGCATCGTGCGCGACGATTCCGGCATCACGCAGGAAAACGCGGCCGAGACCCTGCCGGGCCAGAAGATCGCCACGCCGATCGGCAATGTCACCCACTACAAGCTTCTCAAGACGCTCGAACACCTGGAGGTGGATCCCGATTCCGTTGACCTGACGCAGATGAACCCGGCCGACGCGGCCGTTGCGCTGGTGCGCGGCGACGTGCCCATGGCCTGCGCCTTCGGCGGCGCGCTGGACCGGATGAAGACGGTGGGCGCGCCGCTGATGACCGGCGCCGAGCAGGAGGCGATCGGAATTTCCACCTTCGACGTGGTCACGGTGACGGAAAGCTTCGCCGAGGAAAACCCTGAGATGGTGCGCACGTTCATGGACGTCACCGCGGAGGCGAACGCGGCCTACAAGGACGACCCGAAAGGTGCCTACGAGGCGATCGCCGGGCAGGCGGGCATGGACCTCGACGCCGCCAAGGCAATGCTCGCCAACTTCGGCTTCCCGTCCGAGGAGGTGCAGCTTCAGGACAACTGGATGGGCGGCGGTGTCGCCGAGATGGCCAAGGGCGTGGCCGATGTCATGGTCGAAGCCGGCGGCATGGAAGAATCGCTGGACGACTATTCGCCCTACATCGACGCCAGCTTCCTGAAGTGAGCTGACGAATCCGGGCCGGCCACGCCCCCGGGGGCGTGGCCGGCCCGGGTCTGTCCCCGCGACCCTCGACTCCGGAGGCAAAGCCGTGAGCGGAATCCGCATCGACGACCTTTCGATGATCTACGAGGTGCCGGGCGGCGCGCCCGTCGAGGCCCTCTCCCACGTTTCCATCGACATAAAGGAAGGCGAGATCATGACCGTCCTGGGCCCTTCGGGCTGCGGGAAGACGACGCTGCTCAACATCCTCGCCGGGTTCCTGTCGCCGACGCGGGGGCAGGTTCTGGTGGGCGACCACCGGGTGACCGGCCCGGGCGCCGAACGCGGCGTGGTGTTCCAGCAGGGCGCGCTGTTCGAATGGCTCAGCGTCGCGCAGAACGTGGCCTTCGGCCCCGAGATGGCAGGCCGGCCGCGCGCCGAGATCCGCAAGCGGGTCGAGGAGCTTCTTGATATCGTGGGGCTTTCCGGCTTCGGCGACAAGCCGGTCTATGCCCTGTCGGGCGGCATGCAACAGCGCGTCGCGCTGGCGCGCTGCCTTGCCAACGACCCCGAGCTGATCCTGATGGACGAGCCCCTGGGCGCGCTGGACGCGCTGACGCGGGAGAAGATGCAAGGGCTGGTGCTGCAGCTCTGGAAGGAATTCGGCAAGACCATCGTGCTCATTACCCACTCGGTCGAGGAGGCGCTGTTCCTGGGCGAGCGGCTGATCGTGATGGCGCCGCGCCCGGGGCGCATCGAGAAGGAATACCGGCTGCCCTTCGCGGACCGCGGGCTGGTCGAGGACGCGCGCGACATCAAGGCGTCGCAGGAATTCGTGGAAACCCGCGAGGAGGTGCTTTCGATGATCTGGTCCATGGAAGAGGAAATCATGGGCCGCGGCGACGGCCAGAGCTGAGGGAGGACCCCGGAGATGAGCGACAGGAAACCGTCTTCGCTGACGATATGGCTGGGGTTGGCCGACAATGCCTTCACGCGGCAGAAAACCGTCAAGTTCGGCGATTCCACCGCCGTCAACAGCGGCCGCTTCTGGTCGATCCTGATCGTGGTGGTGCTGGCCTTGCTGTGGATAACGGGCTCGATCCTCAACTGGATCGAACCGTTCTACTGGCCCACCATCGGCGGCACCTGGGAGCGGATCGTCAAGCTTCTGTCCGAAGGGTTCCGCAACACCTCGCTCTGGGAACACCTGGGGCTGAGCGTCTACCGGGTGCTGTCGGGCGTGATCTACGGCGCGCTGGTGGGCATCCCGCTGGGCTTCGCGATGGGGCTTTCGTCCTTCGCGCGCGGGCTGTTCGACCCGATCGTCGAATTCATGCGCCCGATCCCGCCGCTGGCGCTGATCCCGCTGATCATCCTGTGGTTCGGCATCGACGAGACGGCGAAGATCTTCCTGCTTTTCCTGGCGGCGCTGTTCATCATGACAATCGCGGCGCGCTCGGGCGTCAATTCGGTGCGTATCTCCAAGGTGCACGCGGCCTATTCGCTCGGTGCCTCGCGGCTGCAGGTGCTGCGCCGGGTGATCCTGCCAAACGCGCTGCCCGAGATCTTCACCGGCCTGCGCACCTCGATGGGGGTGTGCTGGGGCACGGTGGTCGCGGCCGAGCTGGTGGCCGCGGAGAAGGGGCTCGGCTCGATGATCATGATCGCCAAGAACTTCCTGCAGACCGACACGGTGGTCATCGGCATCATCCTGATCGGCATCGTCGGCTATGCCATCGAGATGATCATGCGCCTGCTGGAGCGCTGGCTGATCCCCTGGAAGGGCAAGGGCTGATTCCGGCGGGCGCCCGGGCGGCGCCCGCCTGTGGATAACTGTCACATCACCGTCACGGAATCGCGGTAGCCAATCGTCAAAATATCGCGGTTCAGGCAGGTCTTGCCAGCGCGGACACGCGAGATATAGTGAAATTGCGCAGGGGCGGGCCGTCCCGCCCCGGGGATCGCCAGAGACCGCCAGGGCAGGAGTTCGTGCTGACGATGGATGCCGATTTCAGAACCGAATTCGTGCGGGAGCCCGCTGCGCTCAAGCAGCATCCCGCGCTCGTGCTCAACGCGGATTACCGGCCCTTGTCCTACTATCCCCTTTCGCTGTGGCCCTGGCAGGACGCGATCAAGGCGGCGTTTCTCGATCGGGTGGACATCGTTGCCGAGTACGACGAGTTCGTGCGAAGCCCCAGCACCGAGATACGCATACCCTCGGTCGTGGTGCTCAAGGATTATGTCAGACCCCAGAAGCGCGTGGCCTTCACGCGCTTCAATCTTTTCCTGAGAGATGAATTTTCCTGCCAGTACTGCGGATCCAAGGGCGACCTGACCTTCGATCACGTGGTGCCGCGCGCGCGGGGTGGGCGGACCAGCTGGGAAAACGTCGTCGCCGCCTGCAGCCGCTGCAACCTGCGCAAGGGGTCGCGCAGCCTGCGCCGGTCCGGGCTGAGCCTGCGCAAGCCGCCCCGGGCACCGGGGGCCGAGGAACTGCGCAACCTCGGGCGGCGGTTCCCGCCCAACTACCTGCACGACAGCTGGCTGGACTTCCTGTATTGGGACGTCGAGCTGGAGGACTGACCGGAGCCGGCCCGCCGGCTGTTCCGACGCAACGGGCGCCGCGCAACCGCGCCGGCGCCCCCTTTTCTTCGGTGCCGTGGCGGTCCGCGCGACAGCGGACCGGGCCGTCCGCGTTTATTCCGATTTCTGCGCGGCGGCCTGCTGAGGCTGCTTTTGCTGCTGCTGCTGCGACTTTTGCTGGGCCTGCTGCTGCTGGGCCTGCTGTTGCTGGGGCTTTTGCTGCTGGCTGCCGCCGGCGTTGAGCGGATCGTCCTGGCGCTGAACCGAGCCTTCGAAATGCGCACCGGACTCGATGGCGATCGTCTTGTGGATGATGTCGCCCTCGACACGGGCGGTCGAGGTCAGCCGCACCTTGAGGCCACGCACGCGGCCCACGACGCGGCCGTTGACCACGACGTCGTCGGCGATGGTTTCGCCGTGGATCGTGGCGCCTTCGCCGATGGTCAGCAGGTGGGCGCGGATGTCGCCCTCGACGGTGCCTTCGACCTGGATGTCACCGGTCGACCGCAGGTTGCCCTTGATCTGAAGATCGGACGACAGGACCGACGCCGGCGGCTTGGCCTTGGCGCTGGCGGGCGCGGAGTAACCACCCTGCTGCGGCTGGTCGGCCTTGGGCGCCTCGGATTTCTTCTCGGGCGCGGCGGGCTGCTTGCTCTCGTCCGCCTTCGGGCCCGGTTCGTTGATCTTGCTCTTAGAAAACATCTCTTGCAGCCTTGATGTAGGTCATTGGGTTGACGGGCTTGCCGTCGACACGGACCTCGTAGTGCAGGTGCGTGCCGGTGGAACGTCCGGTATTCCCCATATCACCGATCCGCTGTCCGCGCGAGACCCTTTGCCCTTCGTTCACGCGGATTTTCGCCATGTGGGCGTAACGCGTTTCGACACCGAAGGCGTGCTCGATCTTCACCATGCGGCCGTATCCCGACTGCCAGCCGGCGTGCGTGACGACGCCGTCCGCGGTGGCATGGATGGGTGTGCCGTGGGGCGCGGCGAAGTCGCTGCCGTTGTGCATCCGGCCCCAGCGCATCCCGAAGCCCGAGGTGAAGCGGTAGCTCTGCAGCACGGGCACCGCGAAGGGCGCCTTCTGCGCCGCGATGCGGTAGAGGTTGAGCTCGTCCAGCTGGCCCAGGATCTGGTTCGCGCGCAGCGCGTCGGCCGTGGGTTCCTCGCCGCGGGTCGAGAATGACAGCGGCATCAGCGGGCCACCCTGGCCGGAATAGCCCTGGCGGACCGTCTCGAGCAGCCGGTCCGTATCCATGCCGGCGGCGCGGAACATCTTGTCGAGCGGTTCGACCGAGATCGACATGGCCTCTTCGAGCTGGCGGAAGATCTGGTCGTTCTGGTCCTGCATCAGCCGGATTTCGAGCGCCATCTCGTCGGCCTGCTCCAGCGCGGCCTGGGCATCTTCGGCGATGCGGTCGCGTTCCGCGGCGGTGTCCTCCAGCGCGGCGGTCAGGTAATCGAGCGTGTCACCGTCGGGGGCCTCGCCGTCGCCGGCGCCCGGGCCGGTGTCGCCCGTCTCGGCAAGCGCAAGCTTGAGCTTTTCGGCCTTGCGGCGGGCCGTATCGCGTTCGGTCATGGTGCGCCGCAGGGTGGTCTGGATCACCTCGATGCCGGTTTCCAGTTCGCGCCGCCGCGTCTCGGAGGCCAGAAGCTGCGATTGCATCACCGAGATCTGTTCGAGCGCGGAGTTGAAGCGTTTCTGCGCGGCGCGTGCCTCCTTGGCGCGCTTGTCGCGTTCCTCAGCCACCTCGTTGAGGCGCAACTCGTAGGTGCGCTGGTCGCGCTTGGCCAGTTCGCGGAAGTTGCCGGCGCCGATGCTGTCCATGATCAGGATCGCGGTGGCGACGATGGACCACGCGACGATCGCCGTGGCCCCCGTGATTGCCAGAAGCTGCGCCCCGGGGCGAAGCCGGATGAAGCGCGTGTCCTCGTCCGAGCGCAGGAAAACCCGTCGTTCGGGGAAGTAGTGTTCGAGAATGCCGTGAAGCCTGATCGCGAGTCGTGTACGCACGAAACCCCGTCCTCTTGTGTCCCGTCCCTTTTCGACGCTCTGGTTATCGGCCTCGCGGCGGCGTTCTCGCGCCACCGGGTGCCCGATGCGGCGCCCTGTCATGGTGATTAACGGGCAAGCGCCTGTTGGGCAAGGCTTTTGACCGCGGCCATGCCGCAAACGGGCCGCGACATGTCGCTACGGCGAAAATTCGCCGACACGCGCGGGCACGCCCTATCCTTTCGGAGAGGGCTCTTCGGCCAGCGGCCAGTAGAAATCAGGTGGCAGGCCGGCCTCGGCCCGCTTTTCCTCGTTGAAGGGCGGTTTCAGCGGGCCGTGGAAATAACGGCGCACAAGGTCGTGGAACACGTCGCGCGGGTCGAGATCATGGCGGCCGCACAGGAAGTGGAACCACTTGGAGCCGTAGGCGACGTGGCTCACCTCCTCGGCGTAGATCACCTCCATCGCCTCGACCGCGCGCGCGTTGCCCGCCTTGCGGAAGTGCTCGATCATACCCGGCGTCACGTCGAGCCCGCGGGCCTCCAGAACCATCGGCACCACCGCCAGCCGGCCCATCAGGTCCTCCGCGGTATCCTCGGCCGCGCGCCACATGCCCGCGTGGGCGGGCAGGGCGCCGTAGTGGCTGTCGAGGGCCTCGAGGCAATCGGATATCAGGTTGAAATGCTTGGATTCCTCGTCCGCAGCCTTGACCCAGTCGTCGTAGAACCCACGGGGCATGGGCACATGCGCGAACCGTGCGATCACGTCCCAGTGCAGGTCCACCGCGTTCAGTTCGATATGGGCCACCGCGTGCAGCATGGCGAGCCGGCCTTGCGGGCTGCCCGGGCGGCGGCGCGGCACGTCGCGCGGGTGCAGCAGGTCCGGCCGGTCGGGCCGTGCGGGCCGCAGGGGCGGCCGGGCGGTGCCCACCGGCAGCGCCTCGCCGGCCTCGCGCGCGGCGAACCAGGCCGCGGCATGGGCCCGCGACAGGCGCGTCTTCTCGCGGCCGTCGGCGGTGGTCAGCACCTCGACGGCGCGCTCGGCAAGGCTCGCCGCGGTCACAGCGCCCTCGCGGCGTTCAGGACCTCATCGGCGTGGCCGGGGACCTTCACCTTGCGCCAGGTGCGGGCGATCCGGCCCGCGCCGTCGATCAGGAAGGTGGACCGTTCGATCCCGTGAAAGGTCTTGCCGTACATCTTCTTTTCCACCCAGACGCCGTAGCGTTCGCAGACATCGCCATCGGCGTCCGACAGCAACGGCACGCCCAGCCCGTGCTTGTCCCGGAACTTGTCGTGCTTGGCAACGCTGTCCTTGGAAATGCCGTAGACCTGCACGCCGGCCGCCGCGAAATCGTCGGCAAGCTCGGTGAAGGCCAGCGCCTCCTTCGTGCAGCCCGAGGTGTCGTCGCGCGGATAGAAATAGAGCACCACCGGCGCGGGCCGCAGGGCCGAAAGGGTGACGTCGCCGCCCCCGTCGCGGGGCAGGGTGAAATCGGGTGCGGTCTCGCCGGTCTGGGGCATGCGGCCTCCTTGTCGTTGTGCGCTGCGACCGTCATATTAGGCCGCGAACGTTGGGGGTAAAGCGAGCTATAGCAGGGAACGGCACATTGAAAACCGGCTTGACGGCATGACGCAGCCGCGCGGTCCGGCGCCGCGCCGCTGGAGGCGTGGCGGCCTTTTCGTATTGCTCGGCGGTGCCGGCATCGCGCTGGCCGCCGCGGTGGCACTGGTGGCCACGCTGGGGCGGCCCATGACAGCCCCCGACTGGGTGCGCGACCACCTGCGCGGGCGTCTGCAATCCGTGCTGCCGGGGCTTTCGGTCGAGGTCGGCGAAGTCGCCGTGGTCATCGAGGAGGGTTGGCAGCCACGTCTTCTGGCCCGGGACGTTGCCTTGCGCGAGGCGGATGGCGGACGTCGGCTGCTGCGCCTGTCGCAGGTGGAGGGCGCGGTGGCGGCCTGGCCCTTGCTGCAGGGCCGCCTTCAGCCCGGCGAGATCCGTCTTTCGGGCGCGCACCTGCGCCTGCAGCGCGCCAAGGACGGGCAGGTCGACGTGGCCCCCGGCGGGGCGGTCGCGCAGGGGCTGGCCGAAGACGCCGCGGGGGCCGACCTGGGGGCATTGATCGCGCGGGTCGAGAGGGTGCTTCAGCAGCCCCATTTCGCGGCGCTCGACCTGGTGGAAGCGCGCAACCTGACCCTGCGCTACGAGGACCGGCGCGCCGGCCGCGCCTGGACGGTCGACGGCGGACGGATGGAATTGACGCGCGATGGCGCCAGGGTGCGCCTGCATGGCGATTTCGCGCTGCTTGGCGCACGGGGCTATGCGACGACGCTGCAGATGGATTACGAAAGCCGCCTGGGCGAGCGTGCCGCGCGCTTCGGCTTCAGCTTCGAGGACATGCCGGCCGGCGACATCGCCGGCCAGTCGCCGGCGCTGGCCTGGCTGGGGGCGCTGCAGGCGCCGATCTCGGGGGGGCTGCGGGCGTCTGTCGACGAAAGCGGCGCGCTGGGGCCGCTCGAGGCGACGCTGCGGATCGGCGCCGGCGTGCTGCGCCCCACGCCCGCCACGAAGCCCGTCGCCTTCGACTCGGCCGAAAGCCGGTTCACCTACGACCCGCAAACGCAAAGCATGCATTTCGAGGAGGTCGCGCTCGAAAGCCCCTGGGTCAGAGCGCGGGCCGAGGGGCGCGCCGTACTGCGGGGCATGGAGGGCGGCTGGCCGGACGAACTGCTGGCGCAGATGAAAGTGTCGCGTATCCGCGCCAACCCGGACGATCTCTATCCGGCGCCGGTGGCGATCGAGGGGGCGAGCATGGACATGCGCCTGCAGCTCGATCCCTTCGTTCTCACGCTGGGCGAAATGAGCATTTCTGACCAGGGCGAGCGGCTGGTTCTCGACGGTCGTGTCGAGGCGCGCGAACAGGGCTGGAACCTGGCGCTCGATGGCCGGATGGGGGGACTCGATCCCGACCGGCTGCTCGACCTCTGGCCGCAGCGGCTGAAGACGAAAACCCGCTCCTGGATCGCCGAGAACGTGCGAGAGGGCCGCCTGGAGAACATCGAACTGGCCGTGCGGTCGCAACCGAAAAGCCGCCCCGACCTGTTCCTGACCTTCGACTACGCGGATCTGACCACGCGCTTCATGAAGAAGATGCCCCCCATCACCGGCGGCGCGGGCCACGCCGCCTTGATCAACGGGCGCTTTGTCATCACCGCGCGCGAAGGAGCGGTCACCGCGCCGCAGGGCGGTCGCGTGGACATCACCGGCACCAGTTTCATCGTGCCCGACGTGCGCATCAAGAAGGGGCCGGCCAAGGTGATGCTGAACACGCGGTCGACGATCACGGCCACGCTGTCGCTGCTCGATCACGACCCCTTCAATTTCCTGACGAAGGCCGGGCGCCCGGTCACGCTGGCCGACGGGCGCGCCGCGCTGACGGGGCGGCTGGATTTCATCCTCAAGCGCAAGATCCAGCCCCGCGAAGTCGCCTTCGACATCGCCGGAACGCTTTCGGATGTGCGCAGCGACAAGCTTGTCGATGGTCGCACCGTCGCTGCGCCCGAGATCGCGGTGCAGGCCGTCACCGACGAGTTGCGGCTCAGCGGCCGGGGGCGCGTGGGGGCGGTGCCGGTGCAGGCCGAGTGGTCGGCGCCGCTGCGGCAGGAGGGCGAGCGGCGCAGCACGCTGGAGGGCTGGATCGAGCTTTCGGACCGTTTCGTCGAGGAATTCCGTATCGGGCTGCCGCCCGGCAGCATGAAGGGTGCGGGCCGCGGTGATATCCGGCTGGACATGGCGCGTGGCGCGCCGCCCGAATTCACGCTGCGCTCCGATCTTTCCGGCCTTGAGCTCGAGCTCGAGCCGCTGGGCTGGCGCAAGGCCGCGGGGCGGACCGGCACGCTGGAGGTCGCCGGCCAACTCGGCGATGCGCCCCGCATCGACCGCCTGAGGCTGGAGGCGCCGGGGCTGGAGGCCACGGGCGGCCGCGTCACGCTGACGCAGGAGGGGCAACTGGAGCGTGCCAGCTTCGAGCGTGTGCAGGCGGGGCGTTGGCTGGATGCGCCGGTGCAGCTTGTCGGGCGCGGGGCGGGCGCCCCGCCGCAGGTGGTCCTGGACGGCGGCACCGCCGATCTGCGCTATCACACCCTGAACGCGGCGGGCGGCGAGAGCGGGACATCGCCGGAGGGCAGCGGCTCTCCGGTGACGCTTGCGCTCGACCGGCTGCAGATCTCTGAAAGCATCGCGCTGACCGACATGCGCGCCGAGCTCGAAACCGGCGGGGGCCTCGACGGCACCTTCTCGGGGCGCGTCAACGGCGGTGCGCGCGTCGCGGGCCGCGTGGTGCCGCGCACCGGCCGGAACGCGTTCCGCATCCGGTCGCAGGATGCGGGTGGAGTGTTCGCCGCCTCGGGGCTGCTGCAAAGCGCCGAGGGGGGCAGCATGGAGCTGGTGCTCGTGCCCGCCGGTGCGCCGGGCAGCTACAACGGTCAACTCGAGGCCGAGGACGTGCGCCTGCGCGATGCCCCGGCGCTGGCCGCGCTTCTCAACGCGCTGAGCATCGTGGGTCTGCTGGAACAGATGGTCAGCGGCGAGGGTATCCTGCTGGGCCAGGTGATGGCGCGGTTCGAACTCACGCCCGATCAGCTTCGCCTGCTGTCGTCCAGCGCCACCGGGCCGTCGCTGGGCATTTCCATGGACGGCTACTATGATATGGGAACGGGGATGATGAACATGCAGGGCGTGTTTTCGCCGCTGTATTTCGTCAACGCCATCGGCAGCATCTTCACCCGGCGTGGCGAGGGGCTGGTGGGCTTCAACTACAACCTGACCGGCCCGGCGGAATCGCCGCGGGTCGAGGTGAACCCGCTTTCCCTCTTTACCCCGGGGATGTTCCGCGAGATGTTCCGCCGCTCGCCACCCCAGCCCACGCAATAGACGCACCGGGAAATGAAGCTCAGCGATTTCGATTTCGATCTGCCGGAGGACCGGATCGCGACGCGGCCCGTTCGCCCGCGCAGCGCCGCGCGGCTTCTCGTGGCCGAGGGCGACACGATCACCGACGCGCATGTCGGTGATCTCGTCGACTGGCTGCGTCCGGGCGACCGGCTGGTTCTCAACGATACGCGGGTGATTCCCGCCCGGCTGGACGGGACGCGCACGCGCGTGGGCGCGCAGGGCGAAAGCCGCGCGCGGATCGAGGTGACGCTTCTGGAGCCCACGGCCGAGGGCGATTGGCGCGCACTGGTCAAGCCGCTGAAAAAGCTGCGCGACGGCGAGGTGGTGCGCTTCGCCGCGGGGCTGGAGGCCGAGCTTCTGCGCCGCGAGGACGGGCAGGGCGTGCTGCGGTTCAACTGCGCGGGCGATGATTTCCAGGCCGCGTTGGAGCAGGCCGGCGCGATGCCGTTGCCGCCCTACATCGCGGCACGCCGGGCGGCGGATGCACGGGACGCCACCGACTACCAGACCGTCTTTGCCCGCCGCCCCGGCGCCGTCGCCGCGCCCACGGCCTCGCTGCATTTCGACGAGGACCTGCTCACGGCGCTCGAGGCCAGGGGCGTGCAGTTCACCCATGTCACCCTGCACGTGGGCGCGGGCACCTTCCTGCCGGTGAAGGTGGACGACCCGCGCGAGCATCGCATGCACGCCGAATGGGGCGAGGTGCGCGAGGCGGCGGCGGCCCAGATGCGCGCCAGCCGTGCCGCCGGCGGGCGCGTCATCCCTGTTGGAACCACGGCGCTGCGGTTGATCGAGACGGCCGCGCGCGACACCGGCGAGATCGCGGCCTGGAAGGGGGCGACCGATATCTTCATCTACCCCGGGTTCGAGTTCCGCGTGGCCGACGCGTTGATGACGAATTTCCATCTGCCGCGTTCGACGCTGATGATGCTGGTCTCGGCCTTCATGGGGACCGAGCGGATCCGGCGGATCTATGCCCACGCGGTCGCGCAGCGGTACAGGTTCTTTTCCTACGGCGATGCCTCGCTGTTGATCCCGCGCTGAAAACACGGCATCGGGTGGAAAGCGACGCGCGGCATGTCGCGGACGCCGGCGCGGCCCCGTGCGGCCTGTGCGAAGGTGACACCGCGTACCTCGGGGACGGGCGATGATTCAAGTTCTTTCAGGCGCCTGGGCGCTTCTGTTGGGCATGATGCTGCTGCAGGTCGGCAACGGCATGCAGTCCACGCTGCTTGGCATCCGCGGCGAACTCGAGGGGTTCTCGGCCTTCGAGATGTCGCTGGTGATGGCCGGGTATTTCGTGGGGTTCCTGTTCGGATCGCGGATGGCGCCCGAGATGATCCGGCGCGTCGGCCACGTGCGGGTCTTTGCCGCGCTGGCCTCGCTGATCTCGGCGGTGATGATCCTTTATCCGGCGCTGCCCGACATCTGGGCCTGGGGCGCGGGGCGCGTGCTGATCGGGTTCTGCTTTTCCGGTGTCTATGTCACCGCCGAAAGCTGGCTCAACAACGCCGCCACCAACGAAACGCGCGGCAAGGCGCTGTCGCTTTACATGATCGTGCAGATGGTGGGCATCGTGTCGGCGCAGGCGCTGATGCTGGTGGCGGACCCGGCCGGGTTCATACTGTTCATCATCCCCTCGGTCCTGGTGTCTCTGTCCTTCGCACCGATCCTGCTGTCGATCAGTCCGACCCCGGCCTACGGCACGGCCAAGCCGATGTCGCTTGCGCAGATCATGCGCGTGTCTCCGCTGGGCTGCGTGGGCATGTTCCTGCTGGGCGGGGTGTTCTCGGCGCAGTTCGGCATGGCGCCGGTCTTCGGGGCCGAGGCCGGGCTGAGCGTCGCGCAGATCTCGACCTTCGTGGCGACCTTCTTCGTCGGCGCGGTGGTGTTGCAGTATCCCATCGGCTGGCTGTCCGATCGGCTGGACCGCCGCGTGCTGATCCTCGCCACCGCGGTGATCGCGGGGGGTGGTGCGCTGGTGGGGCTGCTGCTGGGCGGTTTCTTCTGGGCGCTACTGCTGGCCGGATTCATGATCGGCGGGATGTCGAACCCGCTTTACGCGCTGCTGATTGCCTATACCAACGATTTCCTGACGCATGACGACATGGCTGCCGCGTCGGGCGGCATGGTGTTCATCAACGGGCTGGGTGCCGTGGCCGGCCCGCTGGTGACGGGCTGGCTGATGGGCATGATCGGACCGCGCGGATTCTTCCTGTTCATCGCCGGGCTGATGCTGGCGATGGCGGGCTATGCCGCCTACAGGATGACCCAGCGCGCCGCGCCGGCGCCGGACGAAACCGAAAGCTACGCACCTGTCGTGCCCTCGGCATCGCCCGTTTCGGTTGAGCTCGCGCAGGAATATGCAACCTGGGCCGCGCAGGACGATCAGGATGACCCCGGACCCCGTGACGCAGGGTCAAGCACGGCGGTATAATATGTCGTTTTTGAAGCATTTTTTTACTGTTCATGACCGCTCGGATGTAATTAACATTTTTGTAACCATTAGGCGAAAGGCGAGGAGGTTTCGATGGTTGCGCCCGAGGAGGTGTTGAGGTTCTGGCTCGACGAGGTCGGGCCGAAAGGCTGGTATCAGCCGACCGATACACTCGACCAGACGATCCGCGAGCGGTTCGAGGCCGCCTGGCAGGACGCGCGTGAAGGCGCCTACGCCCTCTGGCTGACCTATCCCAGCGGAACGCTGGCCTACGTCATCCTGACGGACCAGTTCCCGCGCAACATGTTCCGCGGGCAGGGGCAGGCGTTCGAGACCGATGCCGCGGCCCTGGCCGCCGCCAAGGCCGCGATCCATCGCGGCTGGGACACGCGCATCGACGAACCGGCGCGCCAGTTCTTCTATCTGCCGCTCATGCACTCGGAAAACCTCTGCGACCAGGAACGCTGCGTGCGCCTGATCTGCGAACGGCTGCCCGAGACCGGCGGCGACACCCTGCTGCACGCGCGCGCCCACCGCGAGGTGATCCGCATGTTCGGCCGCTTCCCCTACCGCAACCCGGCGCTTGACCGGGCGACGACCGACGCCGAGCAGGTCTACGTCGACGGCGGGGGCTACGGTGCAACCGTGCGCAAGCTGCAGCGCGCCGCCGCCGCCTGACCACCGGTCACTCTCGTCGCCGGTTCGATGGGCCGGCGGGCTTGCCGCGCGGCACCGGCCGGGTCGCGTTGTGCCCTTCCCCGGGATAGTTTAATGTCAAACTAATTTCGGAATCGGAGGGGCACATGGCGGCGACAACCTATGACATGATCGTGATCGGGGCCGGGCCCGGCGGCTACGTGGCCGCGATCCGGGGCGCGCAGCTTGGGCTGAGCGTCGCCGTGGTCGAACGCGAGCACATGGGCGGCATCTGCCTCAACTGGGGGTGCATTCCCACCAAGGCCATGCTGCGCTCGGCCGAGGTCTTTCACCTGATGCACCGCGCAAAGGAATTCGGGCTCGAGGCCAGCGGGCTGGATTACGACCTCGACGCGGTGGTCAAGCGCTCGCGCGACGTGGCCGGGCAGCTCAACAAGGGCGTGGGGCACCTGCTGAAGAAGAACAAGGTCACCGCGATCATGGGCGAGGCCAGGCTGACCGGGCCGGGCAGGGTCAGCGTCACCACCGAGAAGGACACGCAGGAACTTGAGGCGAAGAACATCGTCGTGGCCACCGGCGCGCGCGCCCGGGAACTGCCGGGGCTGGAAGCCGACGGCGCCCGCGTCTGGACCTACAAGCATGCGCTCAAGCCGCCGCACATGCCGCAGAAACTCCTGGTCATCGGCTCGGGCGCGATCGGCATCGAGTTCGCGAGCTTCTACAACACGCTGGGCGCCGAGACGACCGTCGTGGAGGTGGTGGACCGCATACTGCCCGTCGAGGACGAGGAGATCAGCGGCATGGCCCGCAAGGCCTTCGAGAAGCAGGGCATGACCATCCGCGCGAATTCCACCGTCAAGCAGCTCGACCGCGGCAAGGACAAGGTCACCGCGCATATCGAGTCGGGCGGCAAGACCGAGACGATCGAGGTCGATACCGTGATCTCCGCCGTCGGCATTACCGCCAACACCGAGGGCCTGGGGCTGGAGGACATGGGCGTCAAGCTCGACCGCTCCTTCGCGGTGACGGACGCGTACTGCCGCACCGGCGTGGACGGCGTTTACGTCATCGGCGACGCCACGAACGGGCCTTGGCTGGCGCACAAGGCCAGCCACGAGGGCGTGATGGTGGCCGAGGCGATCGCCGGGGGGCATCCCCACCCGGTGTCGCCCGACAGCATCGCCGGCTGCACCTACTGCCACCCGCAGATCGCCAGCGTCGGCCTCACCGAGGCACAGGCCAGGGACGCGGGCCACGAGATCAACGTCGGTCGGTTTCCCTTCATCGGCAACGGCAAGGCGCTGGCGATGGGCGAGCCCGAGGGCATGATCAAGACCGTCTTCGACGCCACGACGGGCGCGCTGCTGGGGGCGCACATGATCGGCGCGGAGGTGACCGAACTGATCCAGGGCTACGTCGTGGGCCGTCAGCTCGAGACGACCGAGCAGGAACTGATGGACAGCGTGTTCCCCCATCCCACCCTGTCGGAAATGATGCACGAATCCGTGCTCGATGCCTACGGCCGCGTGATCCACATCTGACGCGGGCGCGGCGAGGGACGCACCAAGGGGACCGTGGCCAGCCCGAACCGGGTCAGCATGCGGCGCAGCACGCGCCGGTGGATTGCTCGCGCTGGTCCGCGCGCGGGCCGAAGAACCTGCTGGTCGAGGCCAAGTAATGGGGCAACCGGGCGGCGGCACTGCGCAACCTGGAACGCCCCTGACCGCCGCGGTTCGACCGCGCCACGGACGATCTGACCAACGATCCCGATTTCACGTTATGCGCGGCAATGGCGCGGACATGAGACGCGCGTGTCTCCCGGCACGCCTGTTCACGGTCCGTTCACAGATTTTTCTTGGAACTCCGCAGCCGCTCCATTATCTGTTGTGACGGCATGACCGGGGGGCTGATGGCCGAGCTCAAGACGATCGAGGTGCGCGGCGCGCGCGAGCACAATCTGGATTCGGTCGACGTGGACATCCCGCGTGACCGGCTGGTGGTGATCACCGGGCTTTCGGGGTCCGGAAAGTCCAGCCTGGCCTTCGACACGATCTATGCCGAGGGGCAGCGCCGCTACGTCGAATCGCTGTCGGCCTACGCGCGGCAGTTCCTCGACATGATGGAAAAGCCGGACATCGATCACATCAGCGGACTGAGCCCCGCGATCTCGATCGAACAGAAGACGACCAGCAAGAACCCGCGTTCCACCGTCGGCACGGTCACCGAAATCTACGACTACCTGCGCCTGCTCTTCGCGCGCGCGGGCACGCCTTATTCGCCGGCGACCGGCCTGCCCATCGAGGCGCAGCAGGTGCAGGACATGGTCGACCGTGTGATGGCGATGGCCGAGGGCACGCGCGCCTACCTGCTGGCGCCCGTCGTGCGCGACCGCAAGGGCGAATACCGCAAGGAGATGCTGGAGCTTCGCAAGCAGGGCTTCCAGCGGGTGAAGGTGGACGGGCAGTTCTTCGAGCTCGACGAGCCGCCCGAGCTTGACAAGAAATACCGCCACGACATCGACGTGGTGGTCGACCGCATCGTGGTCAAGGAGGGGCTCGAGACGCGCCTCGCCGATAGCTTCCGCACCGCGCTGGACCTTGCCGACGGCATCGCCGTTCTGGAAACCGCCCCGCGCGAAGGCGCGCCCGAACGCCACACGTTCTCCGAAAACTTTGCCTGCCCCGTGTCCGGTTTCACGATTTCCGAGATCGAGCCGCGGCTGTTTTCCTTCAACGCGCCCTTCGGCGCCTGCCCGGAGTGCGGCGGTCTGGGCGCGGAACTTTTCTTCGACGAGGCGCTCGTGGTGCCCGACGCCAACCTGTCGCTTCAGGGCGGCGCCATCGCGCCGTGGCGCAAGGGCCGCTCGCCCTATTTCACCCAGACGATCGAGGCCATCGCGCGGCATTACGGCGTGGACCCCAAGGCGCGCTGGAAGGATCTGCCCGAGATCGTGCAGCAGGTGTTCCTTCACGGCTCGGGCGACGAGGAAATCGCCTTCCGCTATGACGAGGGCGGGCGCGTCTACAACGTCACCCGCGGGTTCGAGGGCGTGATCCCCAACATGGCCCGCCGCTACCGCGAGACCGACTCGAGCTGGATCCGCGAGGAATTCGAGCGCTACCAGAACAACCGGCCCTGCGGCGCCTGCGGCGGCCACCGCCTGCGACCCGAGGCGCTGGCCGTGAAGATCGCCGGCCGCCACATCGGCGAGGTGGTGGCCATGTCCATCGGGCAGGCGCACGACTGGTGCGCCACCGTGCCCGACCACCTGACGCCGCAGAAGAACGAGATCGCCCGCGCCATCCTCAAGGAAATCCGCGAGCGTCTGGGGTTCCTCAACAACGTCGGGCTCGAATACCTGACGATGAGCCGCGCCGCCGGCACGCTGTCGGGCGGGGAAAGCCAGCGCATCCGCCTCGCGAGCCAGATCGGCTCCGGGCTCACGGGGGTGCTCTACGTGCTCGACGAGCCCTCGATCGGGTTGCACCAGCGCGACAACGGCCGGCTCCTGGACACCCTGAAGAACCTGCGCGACCAGGGCAACACGGTGATCGTCGTCGAACACGACGAGGAAGCGATCCGCAGCGCCGATCACGTGCTCGATATCGGCCCCGGCGCCGGGGTGCACGGTGGGCGGATCGTCAGCCAGGGCACGCCCGAGGAGATCGCGGCCGACGCGGGCTCGATCACCGGCCAGTACCTTGCCGGCACCCGCCAGGTCGCCGTGCCCGACGTGCGACGCGACGGCAACGGCAAGGCCGTGACGGTGGTCGGCGCCACCGGCAACAACCTTGACGGCACCACTGCCCGCTTTCCCCTGGGCAAGTTCGTCTGCGTGACCGGCGTTTCGGGCGGGGGCAAGTCCACGCTGACCATCGAGACGCTGTTCAAGACCGCCGCGGTGCGCCTGAACGGCGCGCGCCACACGCCCGCACCCTGCGAGACGATCAAGGGGCTGGAGCATCTCGACAAGGTCATCGACATCGACCAGCGGCCCATCGGGCGCACCCCGCGGTCCAACCCGGCCACCTATACAGGCGCCTTCACGCCGATCCGCGACTGGTTCGCGGGTCTGCCCGAGGCCAAGGCGCGCGGCTACAAGCCCGGGCGCTTTTCCTTCAACGTCAAGGGCGGGCGCTGCGAGGCCTGCCAGGGCGACGGGCTGATCAAGATCGAGATGCACTTCCTGCCGGACGTTTATGTCACCTGCGAGACCTGCAACGGCGCCCGCTACAACCGCGAGACGCTGGAAATAACGTGGAAAGGCAAGAGCATCGCGGACGTTCTTGACATGACGGTCGAGGACGCGCAGGAGTTCTTCAAGGCCGTGCCGGCGATCCGGGAAAAGATGGACGCGCTGATGCAGGTGGGGCTGGGATACATCAAGGTTGGCCAGCAGGCCACGACCCTGTCGGGGGGCGAAGCGCAGCGCGTGAAGCTGTCTCGCGAACTGGCCAAGCGGGCGACGGGGCGCACGCTGTATATCCTCGACGAGCCCACGACGGGGCTGCACTTCGAGGATGTCAGGCAGTTGCTGAAGGTGCTTCACGATCTGGTCGAGGCCGGCAACACGGTCGTTGTGATCGAGCACAACCTCGACGTCATAAAGACGGCCGACCACATCATCGACATCGGCCCCGAGGGCGGCGACGGCGGCGGCGAGATCGTGGCCGAGGGCACGCCAGAGCAGGTCGCCCGATCCACCCGCAGCCACACCGGCCGGTATCTCAAGGCGATGCTGCCGGCCGGCCGGGTCGCGGCGGAATAGCGCCGTGCGGATCGGGCTTGCACTCGGGGCAGGCGGCGCGCGCGGCTGGTGCCACATCGGCGTTTTGCGCGAACTGCAAGAGCAGGGGATCGTGCCCGACGTGGTCGCGGGCTGTTCGATGGGCGCGCTTGTCGGCGCGGCCTGGGCGTCGGAGCGGCTGAATGCGCTGGAAGACTGGGCGCGCGCCCTGACGCGGCAACGGTTCCTGACATACGTCGACCTGCGCCTGAGCGGTGGCGGGCTTGTGCGCGGCCGCACGGTCCTGGAACTGCTGGGCGATCTCGGCGTGGCCGAGGATTTCGAGGGGCTCGACCGTCCGTTCCTCGCCGTGGCCACCGACATGGCGACCGGGCACGAGGTGTGGCTGCGCGACGGGTCGGTGCGTGACGCGGTGCGCGCGTCGATCTCGATCCCGGGCGTGGTCGCGCCCCACCGCGTGAACGGCCGCTGGCTTCTGGACGGCGGGCTGATCAACCCGGTGCCGGTCTCGGCCTGCCGCGCGCTCGGCGCGGACCTGACCATCGCGGTGAACCCCAATGGCAAGCCCGGCCCGGTGCTGTGGCGGCCCCGGAAGGCCGAAAGCGGGTTCTGGGAAAAGCTGGGCCAGCCCGAGTTCATCTCCAAGCTGACCGACCCGGTGCGGGACATGCTGCCGCGGAACGGCGGCGACGATGCGCCCGAAGCGCCGCCGCCGCATTACCTCGATGTCGTCTCGACGGCGATGGACATCATGTCGGAATACCTGCGCAAGACGCGCGAGGCCGGCGATCCGCCGCACCTGTCGCTGTCGGCGAACCTGACGAACATGGCGGTTCTGGAGATGCACCGCGCCGAGGAGGCGATCGAGGAAGGACGCCGCATCGCCAAGGGCGCGGGGGCGCGGCTCGAGGAATTGCGCGCGATGATGTGATGGGCCGGCGTGCCGGCCCATGTGCTCAGCAGGTCACTTGGTCTTGTCGGAGGAACAGGTGTTCAGGCCGATGATGCTGTAGAGCGGGCAGGACGACATGAGTCCGGTCGCGAGGGGGATGATTCCCAGCAGGTAGAGCCAGCCGTAGGCTGCGCCCTGGTTGAGGAAGAAGCCTGCGATCAGGGCAAGCCCAACGACGATGCGCAGGACGCGGTCGATCGTGCCGATGTTCTTGGTCATGGTTTTCGTCCTTTCATGAATCGATCTGCGGCAGATCATACCGCCCCTGCAAGCGCCCGTCTGTGACCGCGTCACGTATCCGCGCGCGAAAGGCGTTCGAGGGCGTCACGATCCAGCAGCGTGACCGTGCCCCGGCCCGTGCGCACCCATCCCTTCTGGCCCCAGGCATCCAGCCGGCGCGAGATCACCTCGCGTGCGCTGCCCACCTGCGCGGCCAGGTCGGCCTGCGTGACGCGCACCGTGCCCGCGCCGTGATCGAGCATCAGAAGCCGTTCCGCCAGGCGGCATTCAACGCGCTGAAATGCAACGCGTTCAAGAAGTTGCATCATGGATTGCATGCGCTGCGCGAAGGCGTGAAAGACAGTGCCGCGGAACGTGGCGGAGCTGTCGATCAATTCAAGGAACATCGCGCGCGGCAGCATCACCAAACGGGTCTCGGCCACGGTGCGCGCCTCCGCGGTGTAGTCATCGCCGCCCAGCAGGCCCATGGTGCTCTGGATGCAGGACTGCCCCGGCTCCACGGCGTAAAGCAGGATGCCGCGGCCCGTGGCACCCGTCAGGGTCACGTCCACGCGCCCCGACAGGACCACCGCGTATCCCTGCACCGCGTCGCCGGGGCGGAACAGGGTGGTGCCGAGCGGCAGGCGTTGCGGACCAAGCGTTTCGAGTCGCGCGCGCGCCTCGAGCTCCAGACCGGCCAGGGACGGCGTCTCGTCGACCCAGCTCATGCCCCGCGGTGGCGTTTCTCGAAACGCGGCAGCATGGCGGAGAAATCCTTGCCCTTGCCGTCCTCGGCCTCGACGAAGCGTTCGTAGAGCTTCATCGCGGTCTCGCCCACGGGGGTGTCTGCGTCCGCCCCCTCGGCCGCCTGCATCGCGAGCCGCAGGTCCTTGAGCATCAGGTCCGCGGCGAAGCCGGGGGTGTAGTCGTTGTCGGACGGGCTCTCGGGGCCGATCCCCGGCGCGGGGCAGTAGGTGTTCATCGACCAGCTGGAGCCGGACGACGTCGAGACCACGTCGAACATCGCCTGCCGGTCCAGCCCCAGCCGGTCGGCCAGCGCGAAGGCCTCGCAGGTCACGATCATCGTGGCGCCGAGGATCATGTTGTTGCAGATCTTCGCGGCCTGCCCGTTGCCCGACGGGCCGCAGTGCACGGCCTTCCGCCCCATGATGTCGAACAGCGGTTTCGCCTTTTCAAAGCCGGCCTCGTCGCCGCCGACCATGAAGGTCAGCGTGCCGCCCTGCGCGCCGCCCACGCCACCCGACACGGGCGCGTCCAGCGCCGACAGCCCGGCGGCCCGTGCCTTTTCGGCGACGGCGCGCGCGCTGTCCACGTCCACCGTCGAGCAATCAAGGTGGACGGCGCCCGCCTCCATGGCCGGGATGATCTCCTCGGCCACCTTCTTCAGGATGTCGCCGTTGGGCAGCATGGTGATGACCACGTCCTTGCCCGTCGCGGCCTCGGCCGCGCCGGAGACCATCGTCACGCCCTCGATCTCCACGTCCGCGGTGTCGAAGCCCGTCACGTCGTGGCCGGCCTTGGCAAGGTTGGCGGCCATCGGGCCGCCCATGTTGCCCAGTCCGATGAACCCGATCTTCATGGCCTAGTCCTCCCTTTCGAATGTCAGTGCGCGCTCTCCCAGCGGCTCCAGCATCCGCGCGGCCGCCGCCATCGGGGGGGCGTCGAGCGTATGCTGCCAGCGCGGATTGCGGTCCTTGTCGATGATCGCCGCGCGTATCCCCTCGAGCAGGTCGCCGTGCTCCATCGCGCGGTGCGTGAAACGGTATTCGAGGCCGAGCGCCTCGCGGATCCCGGCATCCATGTCGCGCAGGCGGTGCTGCATCTCGATCGCGCAGGCCATCGACAGGGGCGAGTTGCGTGCCATCGCCGCCAGCGTTTCCTGCGCGAAGTCGCTGTCGTCGGCACGCAGCGACGCGACGATATCGCCAAGGGTGTCGCCCGCGAAATGCGCGGCCACATGCGGCTCCAGCGCCTCCAGCTTTCCCTGGGCCGGGGTTTGTGCGGCTTGCGTCACCGCGTCGGTACGCCCCGTGCGCGCCAGTTCGGCCTTGACCTCGGCCCAGCAGGCATCGGGCAGGTAGTGGTCGGCGAAGCCCACCCGGATCGCGTCGGCGGGCCCCATCCGGGTGCCGGTGGTGCCCAGGTATTCGCCCAGATGCCCGGGCGCGCGCGCCAGGATCCAAGAGCCGCCCACGTCCGGCACCAGCCCGATGGAGCACTCGGGCATGGCGATGCGGCTGGTATCGCAGACCACGCGGTGGCTGCCGTGGCACCCCAGCCCGACGCCGCCGCCCATGGTGAAGCCCTGCAGGAAGCTGACCACCGGCTTGGGGTATTCGTGCATCTTGGCGTTCATGCGGTATTCGTCGCGCCAGAACCGCTGGCCATAGGCGAAATCGCCCCTGGTTCCGGTCTCGTACAGTTCGGCGATGTCGCCGCCCGCGCAGAACGCCTTTTCGCCCTCGGCGTCGAGGATCACCAGGTCCACCGCGTCGTCGTGTGCCCAGGCGTCGATCGCATCCTCCACGGCAAGGCACATCCTGTAGGACAGCGCGTTGAGCGCCTTGGGCCGGGTCAGGGTGATGCGGCCCGCGCGGCCGTCGGTGCGTATGTCGATGTCGCTCATTTGTCCGCCAGCATCTGCCGCGCCACGATCAGGCGCATGATCTCGTTCGTGCCTTCGAGGATCTCGTGCACGCGCAGGTCGCGCACCAGTTTCTCGATCCCGTAGTCGGCCAGGTAGCCGTAGCCGCCGTGCAGTTGCAGGCACTGGTTGACGATCCTCGAGCCTGCCTCGGTCACGAACTTCTTGGCCATGGCGCAGAACTTGGTGGCGTCCGGTGCACCGGTGTCGAGCTTCCACGCCGCCTGCCGCAGGAAGGTGCGGGCCGCCTGAAGCTCGATCTCCATCTCGGCCAGCCTGAACTGCAGGCCCTGGAACTGGTCGATGCTCTGGCCGAAGGCCTTGCGTTCCCCCATGTAGGCCACGGTCATGTCCAGCGCCTGCTGCGCGGCGCCCAGGCTGCAGGCGGCGATGTTCAGCCGCCCGCCGTCCAGCCCGGCCATGGCGTAGGAAAAGCCGCGCCCCTCCTCGCCGACGAGGTTTTCGGCGGGCACCTGGCAATCGTCGAACTGCACCAGCCGCGTGGGCTGCGATCGCCAGCCCATCTTGTCCTCGAGCCCGCCGAAGGACAGCCCCGGGGTGCCGTCCTCGACGTAAAGGGTGGAAATGCCGCGCGGGCCCGCGTCGCCGGTGCGCACCATCACGACGTAGGCGTCGGAATACCCGCCGCCCGAGATGAACGCCTTGGTTCCGTTCAGGACATAGCCGTCGTTGGTGCGCGCGGCGCGGGTCTTGAGCGCGGCGGCGTCCGAGCCCGACCCCGGTTCGGTCAGGCAATACGACAGGACCGTCTTCATCGGGATCACGTCCGGCAGAACCCGCGCCTTCATCTCGTCACTGGCGAAGGTGTCGATCATCTTGGCGCACATGTTGTGGATCGACAGGAACGACGCGACGGATGGACAGGCCATGCTGAGCGCCTCGAAGACCAGCGTGGCATCGAGCCGCGACAGCCCCGCGCCGCCCGAGTCCTCCGATACGTAAAGCCCCCCGAAGCCCAGTTCGCCCACCTCGGGCCACAGCTCCCTGGGGATGGTGCCCTGCGCCTCCCAGTCGCGGGCGTTGGGCGCGATCCGGTCCTGCCCGAAGGCGTGGGCCATGTCGAAGATGGCCGTTTGTTCCTCGGTGAGGGCGAAATCCATGGGTCTCCTCCGCGCGGCGTGAAAATGAACGCTTGTTTAATTTCCAATCCTTGCAGGAATTTTGCAAGGGCCGGCGATGCCGATCAAAGGTCGGCGTGGAATTCCTCGATCAGGTGGCGGACCACCGCCTGCAACGCGTGATCGCGGTCGTCGCCGGCTTCCAGGGCCTCGACGAAGACACGTCTTTGCCGCCCGGCGCTGGTGCCGCTGCGCAGCATCTCGCGCGCGCGCTCGATCTCGGCGACCGAGGCGAAGAATTCGGCGTCCTGTTGCAGCAGCGCCAGCAATTCCTCCACCAGGTCGGCCATCGGCACGATCTCGCCACGGCCGAAGTCGATCAGCCCGCGGCCGACGCCGTAGCGCTGTGCGCGCCAGCGGTTCTCGGACACCAGGAACCGCTCGTAGAGGCGCCAGCGCTGGTTCTGGATCGCCAGCCGGAACAGCATCCGGGCCAGGGCCTGCATCAGCGCGGCCAGCGTCAGCGCGTGTTCCAGCCGCGGCTGGACGTCGAAGATCCGCGCCTCCAGCGTCGGGAACTTCGACGACGGCCGCAGATCCCACCAGATCTTGCTGGCGTCCTCGATCACCTCGAGGTCGGTCAGGATCTGCACCGAGCGTTCGAATTCGCCGTAGCTTTCCATGCGCGGCGGCAGACCGGTGCGTGGCAGGTTGTCGAACACCGTCAGCCGGTAGCACGACAGCCCCGTGTCCTGCCCCTGCCAGAAGGGCGAGGAACACGACAGCGCCAGAAGGTGCGGCAGGAAATAGGCCATCTGGTTCATCAGGTCGATGCGCCGGTCGGGCGGGTCGATGCCGACATGCACGTGCATCCCGCAGATCAGCAGCCGCCGCACCACGCCCGCAAGGTCGTCGGACAACGCGTTGTAGCGTTCCTTGTCGGTGTGTTCCTGCTCGCGCCAGTCCGAGAACGGGTGGCAGGATGCCGCGATCGGGGCGAGGCCCCAGCGCGCCGCGTTGCGGGCCACGGTGCTGCGCAGGCGCCTGAGGTCCTCGCGGGCCTGCGAGACGGTCGCGCAGGGGCGCGTGCCGATCTCGATCTGGCATTTCAGGAATTCCGGCGCGACCTGATCCTCGAGGTCGGCCTCGCAGGCGGCCATCAGCTCCGGCGGGGCTTCCGCCAGCGCCAGGCTGTCGAGATCGACCAGAAGGTATTCCTCTTCCACGCCGATGGTGAAGTCGGGATGTATCAGGGCCATCCGGCGCGCCCCCGTTGCAGAACCGTCACCGGCCAGATGAGCATGGCCGGGCCGCGCCGGGCAAGAACAAAGCCACGCGTTTTCAAGTCATGGCGCGGGCGGCATCCTCGATCAGCAGTCGAAAACGGACCTCGGCGGGCCCCTCCGGTGCGAGCGCCGCGGTCTGGCCGTAAAGCGAGAAATGGTGCCGGTCGGCATCGGCCGCCTGAAGCGGGGCGGTATAGTGATACATCAGCGGGAACGGCGCCGGTTCGACACGCGCCATCGCGTCCAGCCACGGCGTGCGGTGGGCGCGGGCCGGCCGCCCCGAGACGGCGCTGCTGATCCGCGTGCTGTCATCGGTGCCGGCGCGCGCGGCGTTCGCGTGGTGCGGCTTGGGCGTGGCCTCGGGCGCGGTCAGGAAGGCGGTGCCGATCTGGACCCCGGCTGCACCCAGTGCGAAGGCGGCGGCGATGCCGCGCCCGTCGGCGACCCCGCCGGCGGCGATCACGGGCACGTCGACGGCGTCAACCACCTGCGGCAGCAGCGCGAACAGGCCGATCTGTGCGTCGTGCGCGGGGTCAAGGAACACGCCACGGTGGCCGCCCGCCTCCCAGCCCTGCGCGATGATGGCGTCGGCCCCGCGCTCGGCCAGCCAGCGGGCCTCGGCCACGGTGGTGGCCGAGGACAGGATTCGGCAACCGCGTCCCTTGAGCGCCGCGATCGCTGCCGCGTCGGGCAGGCCGAAATGGAAACTGGCCACCGCCGGCGGTTGCTCGAGAAGGTAATCCAGGTGCGCCGCGCCGAACGGGGCGAAAGGCGCGCTCGGGGCGCCCTCTGGCGGGGCAACGCCGGACGCGGCGTAGTGCGGCGCGAGCGCATCCATCAGCGCCGCGTGCCGGTCCGCGTCCATCTTGGGTTCAGCGTGGCAGAAGAAGTTCAGGTTGACGGGGCGGTTGGTCCGCTCGGCCAGCGCGCGCATCTCATCGCGGAGGCGCTGCGGCGGCAGGGTGGCGCAGCCAAGCGAGCCCAGCCCGCCCGCGTTCGACACCGCCGCTGCCAGGGCGGGGCCCGACGTGCCCGCCATCGGCGCCTGGATGACCGGGTGATCGAGTCCGAGCAATTCGCAAAAGCGCATGTCGGGCCACATGGCATGGGTCTCCCTCGAGCGCGGCGCACAATCGCCGCCGGCGAGGGGGAGCCTACGGCCGGACCTGCGCCCCGTCCAGCGGCATGGTCGGCAAGCGCCCGAAGATGGTCACGACATCGCCGCGATTTCGACGCATCAGCTACATGCAAAGGTTGATTTCCCGGTCACAATGACCGGCAAGACCTCAATCAGGGGCAGACTCGGGAGCAGTACGCCAGAATGGCCCAGTCGGGGATCGCCGTCACGCCGTACGAGGGCGCGCTTCTGGCCACGGATCTGCTGGCCGGTTCGACCAATGTCGTGCTCGGAAACTTCGGGGCGTCCGAGACGGGCACGCTGGTGGACAACGACGGAACCCTGTCGACCGCGGACGACGGCAAGTCGACCTTCAACGGCGACCCGGTTACCTACATCGGCAGCGGGCAGGTCACGCCGGGGATCGAACAGCTCGGTATTTTCCTGCCCCTCGGGCCCTCGAAGGACGTGGTCGTCTTCGAGGCTGGCGGGCAGGCTTATTTCCACTATCCCGAAGGTCCGCCCTCGGCGACGGGGTCGATCGTGCTCAACGTCGACATCACGAGCGAGGCCCATAGCGTTTTCACGCCGCCGTGCTTTACCAGCGGCACGCGGATCCTGACACCGGCCGGCCCGCGCCCTGTGGAGGCGCTGGTGACCGGCGATACCGTGCTGGACGAACACGGCACCATTCAGGAAATCATCTGGACCGGCGCGCGGCGCCTGCGAATCCCGGAACTGCCGGCCTACGACAAGTGGCACCCGGTCCGCATCGCCCCCGGCGCCTTCGGGCCGGGCCGGCCAACCCGCACGACATGGCTGTCGCAACAGCATCGCGTGCTGGTCGAGGGCTGGAAGGCCGAGCTGCATTTCGGCGAGCCGCGCGTTCTGGTCGCGGCCAAGGCGCTGGTCAACGACCGCGACGTCGTGATCGACCGCACCCAGGTCGAGGTGGGTTATCATCACCTGATGTGCCGCGAGCATGCCGTGCTGCTGGCGGACGGGTTGCCGGCCGAAAGCCTCTTTCCCGGCTGCGTGGCGCTTGATGGACTTGCGGCCGAGGCACGTGACGAGATCCTCGAGATCTTCCCCGAGCTTGGCCGGGGCGAGATCCCGGCGGACATCGAAACCGTGCTTCCGGTGGTCACGCCCAAGGCGGGACAGGTCCTGGCCGGATGAGGCGCCGCATGGCGCCCTTTGCCAAACCGTGCACCGGGGGGCGTGAAATTTTCGCCGGGGCGCAAAGCACCACGATCCAGATCAATTCGGGAATCGGAATATCAGGGCAGGGTGGGCGCACCCGTTGACCGATCAAGGAGGATAGAATGCGGTTTGGACTACTCAAACTGGTGCTGGCGCTTGCGCTGGTGCTCGCCCCGATTGCGGCCAGTGCCGAAACGGACAAGCGCGGGCTTTTCGTTAACCTGACGACCGACGACACCTGGTCGGCGGCCAAGGCGATCATGTTCGCGCACGAACGATCCCTGAAGAACGGCCACGACACGGCGATCTGGCTGAACGTGCGGGCCGTCTACCTTGCCGACAAGGACCGGCCCAGCCACGTGCACGGGCTGATGGCCGACAGCGGCACGTCCGTGCAGGACATGCTGCGCGCCTTCATGGCCGACGGCGGAACCGTCATCATGTGCCAGGCGTGTTCGAAGGCCGCGGGGCTGGGCGAGGACGACTACATCGACGGTGTCGAGATGGGCAACTGGCCGCTGGTGGAAAGCTGGCTGTTCCGCGAGGGGATGCAGACGCTGGCCTGGTGAAACGTCGCGTCCAAAAGAAAAAAAGCCCCGGGCGCGGCCCGGGGCTTTCGCGGTGCCGGCGGCGGCGCCGTCAGTCCATCGCCTTGAAGTGGAACTCGCCGCCCTCCTTCAGGCCGCTGGGCCAGCGCGACGTCACCGTCTTGGTGCGCGTGTAGAACTTGAACGCGTCCGGCCCGTGCTGGTTGAGGTCGCCGAACATCGATTTCTTCCAGCCGCCGAAGGTGTGATAGGCCAACGGAACCGGGATCGGCACGTTGATGCCCACCATGCCGATGTTGATGCGGTTGGCGAAGTCGCGCGCGGCGTCGCCGTCGCGGGTGAAGATCGCCGTGCCGTTGCCGTATTCGTGGTCCATCGCGAGTTGCAGTGCCTCCTCGTAGGAGCCTGCCCGCACCTGGCTCAGCACCGGGCCGAAGATCTCCTGGCGGTAGATATCCATGTCGGGCGTCACACGGTCGAACAGGCAGGGCCCGACGAAGAAGCCGTCCTCGTAGCCCTGAAGCCTGAAGTCGCGGCCGTCGACCACCAGCTCGGCGCCCTGGTCCACGCCCGAGTTCACAAGCCCCAGCACCCGCTCGCGCGCCTCCGGCGTGACGAGGGGGCCGTAATCCACGTCGTCGCCGGCCGTGTAGGGGCCGACCTTCAGCTTCTCGATGCGCGGCACGAGCTTTTCCACCAGCCTGTCCGCGGTTTCGTCACCCACGGGCACGGCAACGGAAATCGCCATGCAGCGTTCGCCGGCCGCGCCGTAGCCCGCGCCGATCAGCGCGTCGGCGGCCTGGTCCATGTCCGCGTCGGGCATGACGATCATGTGGTTCTTGGCACCGCCGAAGCACTGCACGCGCTTGCCGTTGCTGCACCCGCGCCCGTAGATGTATTCGGCGATCGGGGTGGAGCCGACGAAGCCGATCGACTGGATCACGGGATGGTCGAGGATGGCGTCGACCGCTTCCTTGTCACCGTTGACGACCTGCAGCAGCCCCTCGGGCAGGCCCGCCTCTTCCATCAGCTCGGCCAGCATGATCGGCACCGACGGGTCGCGCTCGGAGGGTTTCAGGATGAAGGCGTTGCCGCAGGCCAGCGCGGGCGCGAACATCCACATCGGGATCATGGCCGGGAAGTTGAACGGCGTGATGCCGGCGGTCACGCCCAGCGGCTGCTTCATCGAGTACATGTCGATGCCCGGGCCCGCGCTGTCGGTGAATTCGCCCTTCAGAAGCTCGGGCGCGCCGATGCAGTATTCCACGACCTCCAGCCCGCGCTGCACGTCCCCCTTCGCGTCGGGGAATGTCTTGCCGTGCTCGGCCGACAGCGCCTCGGCCAGCTTGTCCATGTCGCGGTTGAGCAGGTCCACGAACTTCATCATCACCCGCGCGCGGCGCTGCGGGTTGGTCGCGGCCCATGCGGGCTGGGCGGCCTGCGCGACCTCGACCGCCTTGGCCAGCTCGTCGGCGCCGGCCAGCGGGCATTTCGCCTGCACCTCGCCGGTGGCCGGGTTGTAGACGTCCGAGAAGCGGCCCGAGGCGCCCTTGACGCGCGCGCCGCCGATGTAATGGGTGAGTTCGGTCATGGTCGTCTCCTCCTTGATCGCGCGCAGGATAGCCTTGCACATTTCGGGGCAAAAGAGGCAATGTTCCAAAAAGGTTTTGCACAATTGCAAAGGCGACCATGCCGGAAAACTGGGACGATCTGAAGGTGTTCCTGGCCGTGGCGCGCGGCGACAGCCTGTCGGCCGCGGGCCGTGCGCTGCGTCTGGATCCGGCCACGGTCGGGCGACGTGTCGCCCGCCTGGAAGAGGCGATAGGCGTCGCGCTGTTTGCCAAGTCGCCCTCGGGCTACGCGCTGACGGACGCGGGCCAGAGGCTGATGGACCACGCCGTGCGGGCCGAACAGGCGATGGCCGCCGCACAGGAGGACCTGACCGGGCAGGCCACCGGCCGGCTCAGTGGGCAGATCCGGCTGGGCGCGCCCGATGGCGCGGCGAATTTCCTGCTGCCGCAGGTCTGCACCGCGATCGCGGCCGAGAACCCGGATCTCGACATCCAGATCGTGGCATTGCCGCGGGTCTTCAACCTGTCCAGGCGCGAGGCCGACCTGGCAATCGGTGTCAGCCCGCCCGCGGCCGGGCGACTGGCCGTGCAGAAGCTGGCGGACTATCGCCTGCACCTGGTGGCCGCCGAAAGCTACTTGCGGGCGCATCCGCCGATCGAGACGCCGGGCGACCTGCGTGGCCACCGAATGATCGGCTACATCGCCGACATGATCTTCGACAAGGAACTCGATTACCTGCACGAGATCGGGGTCGAGCGCGTGGCGCTGGCCTCCAACTCCGTTTCGGTCCAGTTCAACTGGATCCGGCAGGGCGGGGGGCTGGGCGTGGTCCACGATTTCGCGATCCCTGCGGCGCCGGGGCTGGTCAAGGTTCTGGCCGACCGCATCGGACTGACGCGCAGCTTCTACCTGATCCGCCACGCCGACGATCGGCGGCTGGAACGGATGAAC
The DNA here is from genome assembly GCF_002834145.1 of Roseovarius salinarum. Lineage (GTDB taxonomy): Bacteria > Pseudomonadota > Alphaproteobacteria > Rhodobacterales > Rhodobacteraceae > Roseovarius > Roseovarius salinarum. The sequence goes on from NZ_PHNT01000010.1 coordinate 79,334, forward strand.
CGCTTTGCCGCGGCGCTTGCCGAGGGCCTGCGGCACGAGCTTGCGCGTCTTGAAGCGCTTACTTGACATGATCTTGCGCACGGGCAACGGTGAAGGTCATAAAAGTTCGCAATCGGAGGGCGGTGCATGCTGGTTCAACAGATCCTGAAAGCCAAGGGCGATGGCAAGGTCGTCACGGTCAAGCCGGGGACCAAGGTTTCGGAGGTGGCCCAGACACTGGCCGAGCGGCGCATCGGCGGGCTTGTCGTGTCGAACGACGGGGAAACGGTCGATGGCATCATTTCCGAACGCGACATCGTCCGCTCGATGGCGCTGCGCGGGGCGAACTGCCTGACCGAGACGATCGACGAGATGATGACGCGCAACCCGGTCTGCTGCACCCGGCAGGACAAGTCCGACGCCATCCTGGCCCGGATGACCGACGGGCGGTTCCGTCACATGCCGGTGGTCGAGGACGGCAAGCTGGTGGGAATCGTGACCATCGGTGACGTGGTCAAGGCCCGGCTGGAAGAACTGGCGATGGAGAAGGACGCGCTGGAGGGCATGATCGCCGGTTACTGACGCCGGCCCGCACGCCCTTGCAATCCGCGGTGCGATATTGTTGCGTGCGCCCGGGACGCAGCAACGGAGAGCCTCATGCGCATCGGCCTTTACCCCGGCACCTTCGACCCTGTCACGCTGGGCCACATGGACATCATCCGCCGCGCCACGGTGCTGGTCGACCGGCTCGTGATCGGTGTGGCGATCAACCGCGACAAGGGGCCGCTGTTCACGCTCGAGGAGCGGGTCGAGATGCTCGAGGCCGAATGCGCCAAGCTGTCCGAGGAAACCGGCACCGAGATCGTCGCGCACCCCTTCGACAACCTGCTGATCGACTGCGCCCGCGACGTGGGCGCCCGGATGATCGTGCGCGGGCTGCGCGCGGTGGGCGACTTCGAATACGAATTCCAGATGGTGGGCATGAACCGCGCGCTGGATGACAGCATCGAGACGGTGTTCCTGACGGCGGACGCCAGCCACCAGGCCATCGCCTCGAAGCTGGTCAAGGAGATCGCGCGGCTGGGCGGGGACGTGTCGAAGTTCGTCACCCCCGCCGTGCGCGAGGCATTGATTGCAAAGTTCGGCTGAGGCGCCTCAGCGCCAGAACGCCATCCACTCGATCAGCGCCATCAGCTTGCGTGCGAGAAACAGCGTGCCCTCGAGGCCGAAATACTGAAAATCCATCGCCAGCAGGATCAGGATGATCACGCCCAGGATGATGGCGAGCTTGTTGGTCATCCGTTTCGGAGTGTCCCCTGCAGCCGGTGGTCGGCCGAAGGTATGCCGAAAAGCCGGGCCCGGCGCAAGGTGCCGGGCGCGCGGCCCTGCGGGGCGGGTGCGATTGCGAACACCACGGCGCGCATGGCGCCGGGGCGGGTTGCCCGGGGCGGTGGCGGCGTTTACTGGAGCCGGCCCATCGCCACGGCCACGTCGGCCATGCGGCAGGAGAAGCCCCACTCGTTGTCATACCATGCCAGAACGCGCACCAGCTTGCCGCCGGTGACCCTGGTCTGCTCGGGCGCGAAGATCGAGCTTTCCTCGGTGTGGTTGAAATCGACGCTCACCTTCGGCTCGGGGTCATAGCCCAGAACACCCTTCATGGGGCCGGCGGCGGCTTCGGCCACCACCTCGTTCACGTCCCCCTCGGTCACGGATTTCGAGGCGACGAAGGTCAGGTCCACCGCCGAGACGTTCGGCGTCGGCACGCGGATCGCCGAGCCGTCGAGCCGCCCCTGAAGGTCGGGCAGCACCTCGCCGAGGGCCCTGGCCGCGCCGGTCGAGGTGGGGATCATCGACATCGCGGCCGCGCGCGCGCGATAAAGGTCGCCATGCCTGCGGTCCAGCGTGGGCTGGTCACCGGTGTAGGCGTGGATCGTGGTCATGATCCCCGACTCGATACCGATGCCCTCGTGCAGCACCTTGGCAACCGGCGCGAGGCAGTTGGTCGTGCAGGACCCGTTCGAGATCATGCGCTCGCCGGCCTGCAGCTGGGCGTCGTTGACGCCGTAGACCACGGTGCGATCCACGTTCTTGCCAGGCGCCGACAGCAGCACCTTGCCGGCCCCGCGATCGAGGTGCGCCCTGGCCTTTTTCCCGTCGTTGAACTTGCCGGTGCATTCCAGCACCACGTCGACGCCGTCCCAGTCCAGCTCGTTCAGGTCGTAGGTGGAAAACATCTCCATTGGGCCGCGCCCGAGATCCATGGTGTTTTCCCCCAGCGTGATCTCGCCCGGGAAGCGGCCGTGCACGCTGTCGTATTTCATCAGGTGCGCGCTGGTTTCCAGCGGGCCGGTGGCGTTGACCTTGACGACCTTGATGTCGTTGCGGGTGCTTTCCGCGATATGGGCGAGGGTGCAACGGCCGATGCGGCCGAAACCGTTGATGCCGACGGTGATGGTCATGCGCGGCGACTCCTGGATGGGAATTTTGGCTGCCATATATCTTCACCACGCTTGTCAGGAAAGGCAAAAATTGCCTCATACCAATATGTTAGCGATAACCGGGGCCGGGTGCCCGGTGGTGGCGCTAACGCAGCCGTGCCAAGCGGGTGGGGCCGGGCGCCGTGCAAAGACAGGGGCAGACGCATGGCCGATCTCGGCGTTCTCGCGGGCCGCATCCTGATGGCTGCGCCGTTTCTGGCCGGTACGGTCGGAAAGGCCGTCAATCCCGGTGCCGCGACCGGGTTGCTGACCGGGATGGGGCTGCCCGCCTGGACGCCCACGGCGCGCGGCGGCGGTCGCCGCGCGCCGCCGCGGTCACAGCAGCGCCTTCACCTCGTCGGCCACCGCCTGCGGCGTGATGCCGAACTTCTCGAACAGCGTCGGCGCCGGGGCGGAGGCGCCGAAACCCTCCATGCCCACGAAGCCCGCCTTCGCCTCGCGCCCGCGTTCGCCGCAAAGCCAGCGGTCCCAGCCGGTGCGCACCGCGGCCTCGACGCCCACGCGCACGGCCGCGCCGCCGGGCAGCACGCGCTTGCGATAGGCCTCGTCCTGCTGCGCGAAGAGTTCCCAGCAGGGCATGGAGACCACGCGGGTGCCGATGCCCTCGGCCTCGAGCATCTCGCGCGCCTGCATCGCCACGGACACCTCGGACCCGGTGGCCAGCAGGATCGCCTGCCGCTTCGCCCCGGCCTCGGCCAGCACGTAGGCGCCCTGCGCGGTCAGGTTCTTCGTCCGGTGCTCGGTCCGCAGGGTGGGGACACCCTGCCGCGTCAGCGACAGCACCGAGGGCGTTTCCGTCGCCTGCAGCGCCAGCTCCCAGCTTTCCGCGGTCTCCACGGTGTCGCAGGGGCGGAACACCAGCGTGTTGGGCGTCGCGCGCGATATCGCGAGATGCTCGACCGGCTGGTGGGTGGGGCCGTCCTCGCCCAGCCCGATGCTGTCGTGGGTCATCACGAAGACCGTGGGCTGGCGCATCAGCGCCGCCAGCCGCATCGCCGGGCGCGCATAATCGGTAAAGCACATGAAGGTGCCACCGTAGGGGCGCAGCCCGCCGTGCAGCGCCATGCCGTTCATTGCCGCCGCCATGCCGTGCTCGCGGATGCCGTAGTGGACGTAGCGCCCCTTGCGGTTGCCCTCGTCGAACACCGACAGGTCGGACGTGCGGGTGTTGTTGGAGCCCGACAGGTCGGCGGAGCCGCCCACAGTCTCGGGCATGACCGGGTTGATGACCTCGAGAACCATTTCGCTGGACTTGCGGGTCGCGACCTTGGGCCGCTCTTCCGCGATCCGCTTCTTCAGCGCCTTGATGCGCGCCGACAGCTTGTCGGGCAGGTCGCGGGCGAAACGGCGGTGGAATTCCTTCTGCCGCTGGGCGGAGGCGTCGGCCAGCCGTGCTTCCCACTCGGTGCGGGCGGCGGCGCCGCGGCGGCCGATCTCTTCCCACTGCGCCTTGATCTCGGCGGGCACCTCGAAGGGCGCGACCGTCCAGCCGTAGGCGGCCTTGGTGTCGGCGATGAGCTGCGGGTCCGTCAGGGCGCCGTGGGCCTTGGCGGTGTCCTGCGCCGACGATCCCAGGCCGATGTGCGTGCGGCAGGCGATCATCGTGGGCTTGCGGGCGGCGCGCGCCCTCGTGATGGCGGCATCTATCTGGTCGGGATCGTGGCCGTCGATGTCGATCACCTGCCAGCCCGAGGCGCGGAACCGCTGCAACTGGTCGGTGCGGTCGGCCAGCCCGACCTGCCCGTCGATGGTGATGTTGTTGTTGTCCCAGAACACGATCAGCTTGCCCAGCCGCTGGCGCCCGGCAAGGCTGATCGCCTCCTGGCTGACGCCCTCCATCAGGCAGCCATCGCCGGCGAAGACATAGGTGTGATGATCCACCAGCTTGCGGCCGAACCGGGCGCGCAGCATCTCCTCGGCCATGGCGAAACCCACCGCATTGGCCAGCCCCTGTCCCAGCGGGCCGGTGGTGGTCTCGATGCCCTTGGCCAGGAAGTTCTCGGGGTGACCGGCGGTGATCGCGCCCCACTGGCGGAAGTTGCGGATCTGGTCGATGGTCATCTCCGCGTCGCCGGTCAGGTGCAGCAGCGCGTAAAGCAGCATCGAGCCATGGCCGGCCGACAGGATGAAGCGGTCGCGGTCGGGCCAGTCGGGGGCGGCGGCGTCGAATTTCATGTGCTTTTCGAACAGCACGGTTGCGACGTCGGCCATACCCATCGGCATGCCGGAGTGGCCCGAGTTGGCGGCATGAACCGCGTCAAGCGCGAGCGTGCGGATGGCTGCGGCCTTGAACCAGTGCTCGGGGTTTGCGGTGCGCAGGGCGGCGATATCCAAGGGGCGTATCCTTCGGGTCTGAGGGCGTGGCTTGACGGCTCAATACCAGTCCCGCCCCAAAGATCAAGCGCCCCGGCCAACCCCGCCGGGGGGCGCATTTTCCCCGGCCATTCTGTAGACTTGGCGCCAACCGGACGACGCCGGCGATTCGCGGGCGCCAGGAAACAATCAACGAGGGCCGGGAAAATGAGCGAGATCGAAGAGCTGCAGCGGCGCATCACGGCTGCTCTGGACCGCATCGGGCAGGGCCTGGAAAGGCGGCAGGCCGCCACCGCACCGGAACCCGACACCGCGGCGGCCGCGCGCACCGTCGATGCAAGCGCCGACACCGAGGACGTCGAGACGCTCAAGCAGTTGCTCGATGACGAGCGCCTCGTGACGGCGCAGCTCGAGGCGCGCATCGAGAAACTGCACCGCGACCTCGAGGCGGCCGAGGCGACATCTGGCGACAGCGCCCCGGCAGGGGAAAGCGACGGCAAGGCCGGGGAGGACGCTGCCGGCGAGCAGCCCGCCGTCGCGGCGCTCGAGTCGCGCCTTCAGGGCTTGCAGGCGGCCAACGAGAAACTGCGCGAGAACAATCGTGCCCTGCGCGAGGCCAATGCCGCCGGCCTGGCCGACCCCGAGCTGATCGACACCGCGATGCGCGCCGAGCTCGAGGGCCTGAACGCCGCGCGCGAGACCGACCGCGCCGAGATCGAGGCGGTCTTTGCCACGCTGGGGCAGGCCGTCAACGGAACGCCGCAGGGCAAACAGACCAAACCGGAGGGTGAGTGATGCCTGACGTGGAGATCCAGATCGGCGGCCGCAGCTTCGATGTCGCCTGCCAGGAGGGCGAGGAACACTACCTGCACGCCGCCGCCGCCATGCTCGACGAGGAAGCGCAGGTGCTGGCCGGGCAGGTCGGCCGCATCCCCGAGGCACGGATGCTCCTGATGGCGGGGTTGATGCTGGCCGACAAGACGGCAGGGCTGCAGGACAGGCTGCAGGAGACCCAGGACAAGCTGGACCAGGCCGAGGACAAGCTCAAGGAGAAGGAGGCCGAGCTCGCGCAGCTGCGCGACGCGCCCCCGCCCGAACCAAGGAAGATCGAGGTTCCGGTCGTGCCCGACCAGGTGACCGACGCGCTGGCCGAGATCGCCGCGCGGGCCGAGGCGCTTGCCGAGACCGTCGACGGTGCGGACGGCACGCAATCGGGTGACCCGCCGGCCGACGGCTGACGGTGACCGGCGGAGGATCCCAGGGGCGCTGCCCCTCTTGGCGCGTCGCGCCAATTCACCCCGGAGTATTTCGGGCAAGATGAAGGCCGCCCGGGCGGCAAATCGTTCCGGAGGGGGTGGACATTTCCCGCCCGCGCCGCACCCTTCCCGGAATATCGGGCAGGCAGGTGAGGGCCGCGTGTTTCTCGACGTTTCCGATCTTTGCAAGAGTTTCCCGACCGCGACGGGCCGCTTGGACGTGCTGCGCGGCGTATCCTTCGGGCTGCAGCGCGGCGAGGCGCTGGCGCTGACAGGGGAATCCGGCAGCGGAAAGAGCACGCTCATGCACCTCGTGGGCGCGCTCGACACCCCCGATTCCGGGCACATCCGGCTCGACGGGCAGCCGGTGCCCGGACGGGACGACCGTGCCGCGGCAGCGCTGCGCCGGGACCGGATCGGGCTGGTGTTCCAGCAGTTCAACCTGATCCCCTCGCTTGACGCGGGCGCCAACCTGGCCTTCCAGGCCCGGCTGGCGGGCCGCCACCAGGCGGGTCGTTGTGCGGAGCTGGCGCAGGCGTTGGGTTTGTCGGACTGCCTCGAGCGGTATCCCGAGCAACTGTCGGGCGGCCAGCAGCAGCGCGTGGCGATCGGGCGGGCGCTCGCCGCCGGGCCGGATCTTCTGCTCGCGGACGAGCCCACCGGCAACCTGGACGAGGACAGCAGCGAGACGGTCCTCGACCTCATGCTGGCGCTGGCCCGTGACACGGGCGCCGCGGTGATGATGGTCACCCATTCCGGGCGCCTGGCCGCGCGGCTGGACCGGCGGCTGCACCTGTCGCACGGAAAACTGGCATGACGGCGCCGGCCCTTGGCGCGATCCTGTCGCACTGGCGCCGTGCGCCGGGCCAGCTTGCGGCGCTGGTGCTGGGGCTGGCGCTGGCCACCGCCCTGTGGTCGGCGGTGCAGGCGATCAACAGCGAGGCGCGCGCGAATTACGCCCGGGCCGCGGGCATGCTTGGCGGCAGCCAGCTGGCCAGCCTCACGGCGCCTACAGGCCCGATCTCGACCGAGACCTTCGTGCGGCTGCGCCGCGCCGGCTGGCTGGTGTCGCCGGTGCTGGAGGGCGACCTGCGGGTGGACGGCCGCCGCATCACGGTCACGGGCGTGGATTTTCTGACCCTGCCTTCCGGCGGGGCCGGCCTGCAGACGGGCAGCGGGGAAGGCGACCCGGCGCCGCTGCTGCGCGGCGCCGTCGCGCTGGCCGCCCCCGGGACGGCCGAGGCGGTGCGCGGGGCGGGGATCACCGGGCTGCCACGGCTTGTCCCTTCGCAGACCGTGGCCCCCGGCACGCTGCTGATGGATATCGGTGCGGCGCACGAACTGCTTGGCCGGCCCGGAGAGATCACGCGGCTGACGGTGCTGGCCGATCAACCGGTGCGGCGTGCGCCGCTCGAGGAGCTCGCGCCAAACCTGCGCCGCGTCGCCCCGGGGGCCGGGATGGACCCCGTGCAGCTGACACGCAGCTTTCATCTCAACCTGGCCGCGTTCGGGCTGTTGTCCTTCGCGGTGGGTCTTTTCATCGTCTACGGCACCATCGGCCTGGCCTTCGAGCAGCGCCGGCCGCTGTTTCGCACGCTGCGCGCGCTGGGGCTGCCGCTGCGGTCCCTGTTGACGCTGGTTCTGGCGGAGCTTCTGGCCCTGGCGCTGCTGGCCGGCGGGATCGGGCTGGTGCTGGGCTATCTCGTCGCGGCCGCGCTGCTGCCCGACGTCGCCGCAACGCTGCGCGGGCTTTACGGTGCCGAGGTGTCGGGCCAGCTGACGTTCCGCCCCGGCTGGGCGGCCGCCGGTATGGGCATGGCCGTGGGCGGCACGCTGGTCGCGGCGGCACAGGCGTTGTGGCGGACCGCGCGGTTGCCGGTTCTGGCCGCCGCGCACCCCCGCGCCTGGGCCCTGGGCACGGTGCGGCGCCTGTGGAGCCAGGGCGCCGCGGGCGGCGCGCTGCTGGCAACGGCGGCGGCGCTGTCGGTCGCGGGGAGCGGGCTGATCACGGGGTTCGTGCTGCTTGGCGCGCTTCTGCTGGGGGCGGCGCTTTTGCTGCCGCCGGTCCTGTCGCTGCTGGTGGCCGTCGGCCGCCGTGCCGCGCGCGGCCCGGTGGGGCAGTGGTTCTGGGCGGATGCGCAGCAGCAGATCCCGGGGCTGTCGATGGCGCTGATGGCGCTTCTGCTGGCGCTGGCGGCAAACGTGGGCGTGGGCACGATGGTCGCGTCCTTCCGGGTGACCTTCCTGGGCTGGCTGGACCAGCGGCTCGCGGCCGAGCTCTACGTCACCGTGCAGGACGCCGCGCAGGCAGATCGCCTGCGCCGGTTCCTCGACGGTCGCGCACGCGCCGTGCTGCCGATCTGGGAGGTGGAGGGGCGCATCGCCGGCCGCCCGGTCGCGGTGAACGGCATGGCCGACGATCGCACCTTTCGCGAGAACTGGCCGTTGCTCGACGCCGCGCCGGGGGCATGGGACCGCCTGGCCGATGGCACCGGCATCCTGATCAACGAGCAACTCCACTACCGCAGCGGTCTGGGGGTCGGCGACCGCGTGGCCCCCTTCGACGGGTGGCGCCCCGAGATCGTCGGCATCTATTCCGACTACGGCAATCCGCGCGGCGAGGCGATTGCCGGGAACGCCAAGCTTACCGCGCTGTTTCCGGCGGTGGAAAAGACGCGCTTCGCCCTGCGGGTGCCGCAACGTGACACGGACGGGCTGCGCCGGGCCCTGACCGAGGCAACCGGCGTGCCCGCGGCGGCGGTGACCGACCGCGCGGCGGTCAAGGCGGCCTCCGTGCGTGTCTTCGACCGCACCTTTGCAGTTACCGGCGCGCTGAACATCCTCACGCTGGGGGTGGCGGCGCTGGCGATCCTGATCGCGCACGCCACGCTGGCCGCGCTGCGCCTGCCCCAGCTCGCGCCGGTCTGGGCGCTGGGGCTGACACGGCGGCGACTGGCCAGGCTGGAGGTTGCGCGCACCGTGGCGCTGGCGGCCTTCACGGCGGTGCTGGCGCTGCCGGTGGGGTTGCTTCTGGCCTGGGCGCTGCTGGCGGTGGTCAACGTGCAGGCCTTCGGCTGGCGCCTGCCGATGCAGGTCTTCCCGCTGGACTGGCTGCGGCTTCTGGGGCTGGCGTTTATGGCCGCGGCGCTGGCGGCGGCCGGCCCGGCCCGGCGGCTCGCGCGGATGACCCCGGCGCGGTTCCTGGAGGTTTTCGCGAATGAACGCTGAGAGGTGGATCTTGCGTGCGGTGCGGCGGGCGCTGACGGTGTGCGCCTTGGTGGCGGGGCTTGCCGCGGGGGCGGCCGCGCAGGGGTTCGCCGGGCTGGGCACCGAGGCCGAGGGGTTTGCCCTGCCGGACCCCGACAGGACGCTCGAATTTCCGCGCGATCACGGCGCCCATCCCGCCTTCCGGATCGAGTGGTGGTACCTGACGGCCAACCTCGAAGGCGCGGACGGGCGTCAATACGGGGTGCAGTGGACACTGTTCCGCTCGGCCCTGGCGCCGGGCGCGAAGGAGGGATGGACCAGCCCTCAAGTCTGGATCGGTCATGTCGGCCTCACGACGCCCGACGCGCATTTCCACGGCGAGCGCATGGCGCGCGGTGGCATCGGGCAGGCCGGCGTGGCGCTCGACCCGTTCCGCGCGTGGATCGACGAATGGGAGATGACGGCCGAGGGGCAGGGCGCACCGCCGGAGGCCGATGCGCTCGACCGGCTGCGCCTCTCGGCCACGACGCCCCGGATCGGCTATGACCTGACCCTGCGTGCCGAGGGGCCGCTGGTGTTTCACGGCCGGGACGGCTACTCGGTCAAGTCGGAGGACGGGCAGGCGAGCCACTATTATTCCCAGCCCTTCTACCGGGCCGAGGGGACACTGGCCCTGCCCGGTGGCGACGTCGGCGTCACGGGCCGCGCCTGGCTGGACCGCGAATGGTCCTCGCAACCGCTGTCCGAAAGCCAGAGCGGCTGGGACTGGATCTCGCTGCATCTGGAGGACGGGGCAAAGCTGATGGCCTTCCGCCTGCGCGACCGCGACGGGCCGCCCTTCCTGTCGGGCACATGGATCGCGCCCGACGGCACGGCCACGCCGATGCACGGCCCGGACATCGCCATGACGCCGCGTGGGACGGCGCGGGTCGCGGGGCGGACGGTGCCGGTCGCGTGGCGCGTGGAGGCGCCGGCCCGCGACCTTGACGTGACGCTTCGCGCGCGCAACCCGGACGCCTGGATGGACCTGAATTTCGCCTACTGGGAAGGGCCGGTGGCGGTGTCCGGAACGCACACGGGCGCAGGGTACCTGGAGATGACGGGCTACTGACAGCGCGTCCGGGCGGGCGTCAGGCCGCGTGGCGGCAGGCCTCGAGCTCGGCGCGCGTGGCCGCCCAGACGGGGGGCACGCGCATCAGTGCCGCGCGCACCTCCGCGGTGGTGTCCTTGGTCAGCGCGGCTTCCGCCCGCGCCAGCGCATCCCGCAGCGCGAGCGCGCCGAACACGGCCGCGCTGCCCGCAAGATCGTGCAGCCGGCGCGCCATTTCCGGATCGGCAGCCGCGCCGACGTTGCGCAACGTCTGCACCAGCGCCTCGCCCTCTTCGATGAACTGCGCCAGGCGCAGCGAAAACCCGTCGGCGGCGCCGGCGGTGCGCAACTGGTCAAGCACACCGAAATCCACCGGGCCGCCGCTTTCGACGACCGGGTCGTCGGGTCTTTGCCCCGCCAGCACCGCGCGCAGGCCGCACAGGCGCACCGGCTTGGCCTGAACGGCGTCGAAATCCGATGCGCGGATCTCCTCGGGGCGGAAGTGTGCCGTCATCGCCACGATCCGGGCGTGCGCCGATGCACCGCCGCTGGCACGGATGCGCCGCGCGGCATCGGCCCCGTCAAGACCGGGCATCGAGATGTCCATGAGGATGACGTCGAAACTTTGCGCGGCCGCCCGTGCCACGCCCGCCGTGCCGTCCGCGGTGACGGTGACACGGTGGCCGTCCTTGTGCAGCATCTCTTCCAGCACGAAGCGGTTGGCGGCGTTGTCCTCGACGATGAGCACGTCCATCGGGGCGCCGCCTTCAGCGGCAACCGGCCCTGCCGGCGTGCCGGCCACGGCGGCGCCGGCGGCCGGCAGAGGCAGGCGGACCCAGAACAGGCTGCCTTCGCCCGGTTCACTCTCGGCGCCGATCTCGCCGTCCATCAACTCCGTCAGGTGGCGCACGATGCCGAGGCCGAGACCGCTGCCCTGGGCCTGCGCGGCCTCGCCGAGCCGCACGTAATCGTCGAAGATACGGTCGAGTTCGTCGCGGCGGATACCGACGCCCGTGTCGCCGATACGGATTTCCACCCGGTCGTCGGGGGCGTCAGGCGGGCCAAGGCGTTGCACCTCGATCGTGATCTCGCCGTCCTGCGTGAACTTGACCGCGTTCGACAACAGGTTGAGCAGGATCTGCTGAAGGCGGTCGCGGTCCCCGCGCACGGGGCCGACCGATGCGTTCGGTGTCAGCAGCGCGATGCGGTTGCCGCGCTCCTCGGCTGCGGGGCGCTGCTCTTCGATCACCCCGGACACCACAGTGCCGAGGTCGAAGTCGGTCTCGGTCAGGCTCAGGCGGTCGTGGTCATCGCGCGCCACCTGCAGCGCGTCATCGATGCGGCCCAGCAAAAGCTGGCCCGAGGATTGCATAAGGCGCGCATAGCGGCGCTGTTCGCCCGTCAGCCGGGTTTCGCCCAGCAGGTCGAGGCACCCGAGAAGCCCGTTGAGGGGCGTGCGCATTTCGTGGCTGATCATGCCAAGAAAACGGGCCTTGGCCCGTTCGCCGGCGCGAGCGCGGTCGCGGGCCGCTTGCATCTCGGCCTCGGCGTCGAGCCGTTGCGAGATGTCGCGGATGAAGCACACGCACACGGCCTCGCCGCCCCGGGCCGTGCGGTTCGCCGAAAGCTCCGCGGGGAACATGCACCCGTCGCGTCCCAGGGCCGTCAGGTTCGTGCAACGGTTCGGCCCGGCGTCACAGGCGGCGAAGAGTTGCGCGCCGGTGACCGGCGCGACGGTTCCGTCGGCGGCCCGTCGTGCGAGGATCTGACCGACATCCCCGCGCGTGCCGTCCGCGGAGGCCGTGGCGAGGCAGAAAAGCGCGCGCGCCGCCCCGTTCACGTCCCGGATGCGCCCCGCCGCGTCGACGACGAGGATCGCGTCCTGCGAGGTGTCAAGGATCGTGGCGAGCCGGTTGAGGGTCACGCGGTTCTCGAACGCGCGGCGGCGGTAGACCTTGTAAAGCTGCCACAGCAGCGCGAGCAGCGCCAGGAATGCCACCAGCATCAGACCGCTGATCGCGGTCAGCCGGACAAGCGCCGATGTAAGCCCGGCGCGTTCGGCGTCGGTGCGCGCCGCGTAGAGGCCGATGCCCGCGCTGGAGAGTTGCCTGATCTCGTCGGTCAGTTCCGCGACGGCGGTGCGCAACGCATCCCGGTTGGCGATCACCGTGGAGGCGTCCGCGTCCACGATCGCCGCGATCCGGGGCAGGGTTTGCCATATGTCTTTGAGCTGCGCATCCGCGGGCGTGCCGGCAAGGACCTGGCGGTAGGTGCGGCCGTTGCGCAGCGTGTCCAGACGGCTGTAGAAGATGTCGAAGCGCACGCGCACCGCGTCGATCGCTTCTGCGTCGGGCGTGTCGAGGCGATCTATGGCGTTGATCAGCCGCGCCTGCTCGACCTCGAGCTGCGCCATCGTCCACTGGATGTTGTCGGTGTCGGTGCTGCCGTAGGTGTCGAGCCGCGAAAAGACCTGAAGGGTCAGGACGGTCGTGATCACCAGCGAGACAAGCGCAACCCCGCCGAACAGGGCCAACTGCACCCGCCGACGGGCCAGCCACCGCATCGCCCTGTTCCTTCTTTTCACGCCGTGTCGTCCCGAGTGTTCTTCACGACCAGCGTGCTAGCGCGAAACCGTCATGGCGTCCAGTTGCCAGATACTGCGCGAATAGACCGTTTCGGTGCGCAGGGCCGGGTCGGAGTCGTAGTCGAACACCAGCCAGAGCGGCCCCTTCTCGCGGGGCGTCATAGGCGTGCCGTTGCGCAGGTACGCGATAAGTGCCCCGTCGCGGGTCAGGGCGTTCGCCGGTGCCTCCACGCGGTAGCCGTTGAGAGCGCGCAAGGCGATTGTCGCTTCCGGTCCGACACCGAGGTCCTCGAGCAGGGCCCGCAACGGCACGCCGGTGAACCGCTGCGGGCCGTCTGTCCAGTTGGTGGTCGTGCGGAAACTGCGCGTGGGCAGGGCGTGCAGATCGGCGCGGGTCAAATGGCGCGGCGCGGCGTCCCCCGGCAGCGCGACGCGCAGCAGCGTGCGGGTATTCTCTCGGGGTTGGCCGTCGTCGGCACACGCCGGTGCCCCGGCGAGGCAAAGCGCGAGAACGCCGCGCCGCAACGCGCGTAAGGAACGGTGCCACGCGCGCACGATCGGTGGGGCACACGGTGGACGAACATGTGCGGTGGACCCGGTTGGCATCGGCTGTCCCTTAACGCAATCGCAACGCGCCGCCGAAACGCCGGCGGGCACCGCGGGGCTCTTGCAAAGCGAGCGTATTGAGCCATCTATCGGCTTGCAAGCGCGCGCGGGATGTTCTTTGTTGCGTCTCGCGCTGCCGCAGGCCCGCGGCGACGGAATGCCAAAATGCACGACACCATGACCAGGCTATTGCTGGCGGACGACCACGATCTCGTCCGAGAAACCATCGCGCAATATCTGGAACACCAGGGCAAATTCGATGTGGTCCGCGCCGACACGCTCGACGCGGCGCTGGCGGTCTGCGAGTCGCGCGGGCCCTTCGACCTCGTGTTGCTGGACTACGCGATGCCGGGGATGGATTCGCTTCGAGGGCTCGCACGGATGCAGGAAAGGGTCGCGTGCCCCGTGGCCGTGATCTCGGGGACGACGACAAGCGAGATCGCCGCGCGCGTCCACGCGGCCGGCGCGGCAGGTTTTCTGCCCAAGACCCTTGACCCTGCGTCGCTTCTGCGGGCGGTGCGCCGGATGCTGGTCGGACAAAGCTACATGCCCGATGCCGAACTGCTGGGCCCCGGCCCGGCAGGCGAGGGGGTGACGCTGACCCCGCGCGAATCGGACGTGTTGCGCGGCCTCGCCGAAGGCAAGTCGAACAAGGAAATCGCGCGCGATCTCGATATCCGGGAAGTCACGGTCAAATTGCACGTCAAGACGCTGTCGCGCAAACTGGGTGCGCGCAACCGCACCCACGCGGCAATGCTGGCGCGCGACATCGGGCTGGCCTGAATCGCGCTTCGCCGGAACGGAAACGCCCCGCCGGGGTGGCGGGGCGCTGGTCATCGAAGGGTGGCCGATCAGGCGCTGCGGCGGCGCCGGCGCGCGGCCGCGCGGCCACCGCGCCCGCCGGCGGCTTCCTCGCCCGGTTTGGGCGGCGCCTTGTTGAACTTGATCCACTCGCCGCCGTGGGGGTCGTTGTTGGTCAGGAAGTTCGCGGCGCGGATCGCTTCCATCTCGGAGCCCGGCCGCGGCCTGGTGGAGCCGAGGTTGAACAGCCGGCAGAAAGTTTCGTCGTCGATGTCCTCGGGGACCGCGATGCCGGCGGCGGCGGCCTCGGCCTTCTTGGCCTCGATCTCCGATTGCTTCACGGGCAGCTTGAGGGGGTTCATGATGGCGCTGGTCATGCCCGCGCCCATCGCCATCGGCAGGAAGGCGTTGTTGATGCCGTGCCGGTTGGGCAGGCCGAAGCTGATGTTCGAGGCCCCGCAGGTGGTGTTCACGCCCAGTTCCTCGCGCAGGCGGCGCACCAGCGTGAACACCTGCTGGCCGGCGCTGCCCATCGCGCCGATCGGCATCACCAGCGGGTCGACGACGATGTCATGCGCGGGGATGCCGAAATCGGCCGCGCGTTCGACGATCTTGCGCGCGACGGCGAAACGCACCTCGGGATCCTCGGAGATGCCGGTATCGTCGTTGGAGATCGCCACCACGGGCACGTTGTATTTCTTGACCAGCGGCAGGATCGCCTCCAGCCGCTCCTCCTCGCCCGTGACCGAGTTCAGCAGCGGGCGGCCGTGTGCGGCCTGCAGGCCGGCCTCCAGCGCCTCGGGCACCGAACTGTCGATGCACAACGGCAGGTCCACGAGCCCCTGTACCAGCTCGATCATCCGGGTCATGAGCGGCGGCTCGGTCTCGTTGGGGTTGGGGTTGGAGTTGTAGACGACACCCGCGTTGACATCGAGCACGTTGGCCCCGGCCGCGGCCTGTGCGACGGCATCGGCCTCGACGGTGGAGAAATCGCCCGCCTCAAGCTCGGCGGCGAGCTTCTTGCGCCCGGTCGGGTTGATCCGCTCACCGATCACGCAGAACGGTTCGTCGAACCCGAGGACGGCGGTCTTGGTCTTGCTCTCGACGACAGTGCGGGTCATTGTCCCTCCTTCAGGATGCGTTGGCGGGCACGCCTGCGCGGCCGCCGTTCTCGATCGCCCAGTTGGCGTTTGTCTTGATGCCGCCCAGCGGGAAGAAGTGGACGTGCTCGATGTTGAAATCGGGGTTCGCGGCCTTGTGCTCGGCCAGCGCGGTCACCACTTCCGTCGGCTCGTAGGGCAGCAGCAGCTTGGAGACATCCATCGCGCGTTTCTGCAGCACTTTCAAGGACGGGCCCACGCCGCAGGCGATGGCGAACTTGATCAGCGTCTGAAGCTTGGCCGGCCCCGCGATGCCGATGTGGACGGGCAGGGTGATGCCGTTCGCCTTCAGCCGGTCGGCCCATTCGATGATCGGGTCGGCGTCAAAGGCGAACTGCGTCGCGATGGCCATCTCGGCGTCGGTCTGCTGCGAAAACCTCTGTTTCCATTGCAGCGCCTCGTCCACCGTCGCGGTGCCGCCGTCGGGGTCGATGTCGCGGTTGCCCTCGGGGTGGCCGGCGACATGCAGCCGCTTGAAGCCCGCCTCGTCGAACAGGCCGGTTTCCAGAAGCTGCATCGAGCTGTGGAATTCCCCG
Source organism: Roseovarius salinarum (assembly GCF_002834145.1). Classification (GTDB taxonomy): domain Bacteria; phylum Pseudomonadota; class Alphaproteobacteria; order Rhodobacterales; family Rhodobacteraceae; genus Roseovarius; species Roseovarius salinarum. The sequence continues at coordinate 95,367 of NZ_PHNT01000010.1, forward strand.
TGAGGCTTGCTCACGCCACCGGCGATGACCAGCGCCTGCTCGACGCCCGCCTCGCCCTTGTACCGGTCGATCCAGTCCTTGAGCGTCGCGCGGTCCTTGATGATGCGCGCGGGGAAATGCGGCATCGCCGGGTAGCCCTCGTCGGTCAGCCGCTTGGCGGTGGCGACCATGTCCTCGATCGGGGTGCCCTCGATGTGGGCGATGTAGACGCGCGTGCCCTCGGGCAGCAGGTCGCGGAAGCTTTCCACCTTCTCGGCGGTCCGCGGCATCACCTCGATGGAATAGCCTTCGAGGAAGGCCTCGACCTGAGGATTCAGCGGCTTCGGCGCCGAGGCGACGGCCGTGTCACGCTTCTTGAAATTGAGCAAAGCCATCGCGGCCTCCCATAGTCTGGCGGGGGTCATGCCCAACCGTCGTTGTCGATAAGGGTCTTGAGGCGGGTCTGGTCGTACTCGGCATCCAGGCGCGCGGCTTCGGCCTCGGCCACGTCGGCGGCGTCACCCTCGACCGGGTAGGGGGCGGCCTTGCGCCATTCGGCCAGGTACGCGTCGGTGTCGCCGGCGCCGACCTTCATTGCGGCGCGGTCGATGGCCTGCTCGAAACGTTCGGGCAGCTGTTTCTTGGCGCCACGACGTCCCTTGCCGACGATCACCTGCGCCGGGATGTCCCGCCAGTACACGATTGTCACGTCAACCATCGCTGATTCCTCTTGTCCCGCGCCCTCTCTAATCCAGCAACCTGCGCCTGCAGGGTCGATTTTCGACAGAAAGGACTCGTCATGCGACGAATTGCGACGTGATGGCGCAGTTCCGGCTCTGCAACCCCCGTCCCGGCCCGCCGCGGCGTCACGATGCCGTGCGCGTGGGGTGCTTGCGCATGACCGGTCGAGGCCCTACCTTCGTGGTAACTCGAAATGGAGGGCGTGAGCTCATGGCGCCCAAGCGTCCTGGCGGTGCCGGCGCTCTCCCCAAGGCGGTCGAGAGCCCCGTATCGCAATCGCCCCGTCCGGCCGACCTGTTCGCGGCGCTGGACCTGGGGACAAACAGTTGTCGCATGCTGATTGCCCGGCCCGAGGGCAGTCAGTTCCAGGTCGTGGACAGCTTCACCAAGTCGGTGCAGCTGGGCGCCGGCCTGGAACGCAGCGGGCGGTTGTCGCGCGCTTCGATCGGGCGGACGATCCACGCGCTGCAGGTGTGCCGGCAGAAGCTGCGCCGGCACAACGTCAAGCGGATGCACCTGGTGGCGACAGAGGCCTGCCGGCGCGCCGCCAACGGGGCGTCCTTCCTCGATCGCGTCCGGCGTGAAACGGGGCTCAAGCTCGATCTCATCACCCCGCAGGAGGAAGCACAGCTGGCGGTCGTTTCCTGTGCGCCGCTGGTGAGCCGCAAGACCGACCAGCTGCTGGTGGTCGATATCGGCGGCGGCTCGACCGAACTGGTCTGGATCGACCTGACCGGTGTGCCGCGCCGCGAGCGCGCCCGCGCGATCATGCGGCTGCACGCTGGGTTCTACGCCGATACCGGCGGGCTGCCCACGGCGCGGGTCGTGGACTGGATCAGCGTGCCGCTCGGGGTGGCCACCCTGCGCGACCAGTTCCACGACGTGGAGGACGACGCGGCGCGCTTCGCGCTGATGAGCTGGTTCTTCGAGGAGAACCTCGCCGAGTTCGCACCCTACAAGGACGAACCCCCGCGCGACGGGTTCCAGATCATCGGCACCAGCGGGACCGTCACCACAGTGGCGGCCAGCCACCTTGGCCTGCGGCGCTACGACCGCAACAAGGTGGACGGGTTGCGCATGACGTCCGACCAGATCGACAAGGTGATCCGGTCCTACCTCGCGCTGGGGCCCGCGGGGCGGCGGCGCGACCCGCGGATCGGCACGGACCGCCACGCGCTGATCATGTCGGGGGCGGCGATCCTGCAGGCCCTGCTGCGGTGCTGGCCGACCGACCGGCTGTCGGTGGCCGACCGCGGCTTGCGCGAGGGCATGCTCTATGCGCAGATGACCGCCGCCGGCGTTCTGGACAACGAGGACTGAGACATGGCGGGCGGACGCAAGAGCGGCAATACCTCGGGGCGCGGCCGGCGCGATCTGACCGTGAAGGTCCGCACCGCCCGGGGGCGCAAGCCGTCCTCGACACGCTGGCTGCAGCGCCAGCTCAACGATCCCTACGTCAAGCGCGCCAGGGAGGAGGGGTATCGCGGCCGGGCCGCCTTCAAGATCCTCGAACTCGACGACAAGTACCGGTTTCTCGTCCCCGGTGCGCGCGTCGTGGACCTGGGCTGTGCGCCCGGTGGCTGGTGCCAGGTCGCGGCCGCGCGCGTGAACGCCCTTGGCGAGAAGCCCGGCAAGGCGCAGGGCCGGGTTCTGGGCATCGACCTGCAGGCGGTCGAGCCGATCGCGGGCTGCGAGATCCACCAGCTGGATTTCATGGACGAGGGCGCCGACGACCGCGTGAAGGCGTGGCTGGACGGGCACGCCGACGTGGTGATGTCCGACATGGCCGCCGCCAGCACCGGGCACAAGCAGACCGATCACCTGCGCATCGTCGCGCTGTGCGAGGCCGCGGCGGACTTCGCCTTCGACGTGCTCGACGAGGGCGGCACCTTCGTTTCCAAGGTCCTCGAGGGCGGGGCCGACAGCACGCTGCAGGCCCGGCTGAAGCGCGCCTTCACGCGCGTCGTCAACGTCAAGCCGCCCGCGTCGCGTGCCGACAGTTCCGAGAAATTCGTGGTGGCCACCGGGTTTCGCGGGCGCCAGTAGGCGCGTGCCGCTCAGCGCGCCGTCTCACGGGGGCGTGCGTCGAACGACCGGGCCGCCTGTCGCGCGAAAGCGCGGAGGTCCTGCGGGTCCGGCGCGGGCCTGTCGGCCGTGCGGCTCGCGATGCGCTCGGCCTCGTCGCGCTGGCGGATCAGTTCGAACAGCCGCGCGTGGCGCGGCGCGGTTTCCCCCATTGCGTCCACAGACATTCCCGCATCCCGTTCCTGCGGCCCCCTGGCAAGCAGATTGGCCCCGGAATCGGGCAGCGTGATGGCGCGTTCGTGGCGATGCGCGGGCGTTGGACGGTGGCCTGGCTGACGCGGTTCAACCGCCCCGCACCAGCTTGCCGTTCTCGAAGTGAATGCCGCACTCGGTCTTTTCGCTGTCCGCCCAGCGGCCGGCACGGGCGTCTTCGCCGGGGGCGACGGCCCGTGTGCAGGGCGCGCAGCCCACCGACGGGTAGCCCTGCGCCTTCAACGGGTGTGCGGGCAGGTCATGCGTTTGATAGTAGTCCGCCACGTCCCCGGACGTCCAGTCGAGCAGCGGATTGACCTTGATCCAGCGATCCTGTGCCTCGAACAGGGAAAGCTCGGTCCGGGTGGCCGCCTGGTAGCGCTTGCGCCCCGTGATCCAGCAGTCGAGCGCGCGCAGCGCCTGCAGCATGGGCAGCGTCTTGCGGACGTGGCAGCACAGGTCGGGGTTGCGCGCGTGCAGGTCGCCGTCGGGGTCGTCGGCCTGCAGTCCCGCCGGCCGCGGCGTCACGTTCTGGATGTTGCACAGGCCCAGCTGTTCCACGAGCTGGTCGCGATAGGCGAGCGTCTCCGGGAAGTGCTTCCAGGTGTCGAGGAAGATGACCGGCGTATAGGGATCGATCTGCGCCACCATGTGCAGAAGCACGGCCGCTTCCGTCCCGAAGGAAGAGACGAGCCCCACCCGGCCGGGGAAATCCTGCCGCAGGACGCCGTTCAGCGTGCCCTCGGCCGTTTCCCCGTCGTACCGGGCGCACAAGCCGTGCGCCCGGTCCTGCAGTTCGATGCGGGAGTTGGTTTCGAACGTCGTCATGGTCCCCCGCGGCCCGGGTCCCGCGTTACCGCCAGAGCGACACGCAGGGAATCTTGGTCGTGTCGCAGCGGTCCGAGTACTTCTCGGCGATGTCCTTGACCTCTTCCATCAACCCGTCGTCGAGCTTGATCGGTTCCAGCCCGAGGCCGAGGAACCGGTCGTTGGCAACGTGCAGGTCGTTCTCGTCGGCCTCGTTGCGCGGGTTTTCCAGATAGGCGATCTCGGCGCCCATCTTGTCATGGATCATCTGCGCGAGTTCCCGCACGCGGTGCGTTTCGGTCATCTGGTTGAGGATGTTCACGCGCTCGCCCGATTGCGGCGGGTTCTCCAGCGCCAGTTCGATGCACCGGCAGGTGTCCTGGATGTGGATGAAGGCGCGGGTCTGGCCGCCCGTGCCGTGGACGGTCATCGGGTAATCCACGGCCGCCTGCATGATGAACCGGTTGAGCACGGTGCCGTAGTCGCCGTCGTAGTCGAACCGGTTGATCAGGCGCTCGTCCATGCGGGTCTCGTCCGTCTGGGTGCCCCAGACGATGCCCTGATGCAGGTCGGTGATCTTCACGCCGTCGTTCTTGTTGTAGAAGTGGAAGAACAGCTGATCCTGCGTCTTGGTCATGTGGTAGATCGAGCCGGGGTTGGCCGGATACAGGATTTCCTGCTCGGTCGGGCCGTGCTCGGTGTCGACGGTGACCTTCAGATAACCCTCGGGGATCTTCATGCCTGCCGTGCCGTAGCCGTAAACGCCCATGGTCCCGAGGTGGACGAGGTGGACGTCCTGCCCAGATTCCACGATCGCGGCGAGCACGTCGTTGGTGGCGTTGAGGTTGTTGTTCACGGTGTAGCGCTTGTGGGCGGGCGACTTCATCGAGTAGGGCGCGGCGCGCTGCTCGGCGAAGTGGATGATGGCGTCGGGCTTCTCGTCCTGGATGAGCGTGAGCAGCCGGTGGTAATGCTCGCCCACCGTGAAGTTGTGGAACTTGATCTCGTTGCCGGTCAGTTCCTTCCAGACGCGCAGCCGTTCGCCGATCGGGCGGATCGGGGTCAGGCTGTCGACCTCCAGCTCGAGGTCGATCTCGCGGCGCGAAAGGTTGTCGACAATGATTACGTCATGGCCGCGCTTGGACAGGTACAGGGCGTTGGGCCACCCGCAAAATCCGTCCCCGCCCAGAATTATGATCTTCATGCTCACCAGCTCCTTGGCAGTCGTTCAATCGAGCGGCCTTATACGCGGCGATTATTCGCAAGGCAAACGCTTTACGACGCATCCGCGGCCCGGTTCCGGCGATCGCAGCGTTCCCGTTGCACACAAGGGGCTGACAGGGGGCGTCCGCCAGGTGCGGGCCCCGGGATGAGCGGGAGTCCGCCAACCCGGGCTCGGGCCCGCGCACGCAGCTTCGACGGGCCGGCGCGACCAGCACGGCGCGGTGTCGGCCAACTGATTGACAATGCGCAGACCCCCTTGCTATCGGACAGCTCCGTCGGTTCGCGCATTTCCATGAAAAAAGGTTGCACAGTGCAAGCCACGCTTTACACGGCCTATCACAAGCCGGCGTCTTTGCTCAAAAGCGCGTCCGTGCAGCCCATCCAGGTCGGCCGGGCCGGAGCGTCCGAGGTTCTCGAGGGGATGATCGGGGACGACACGGGCGACAACATCTCGGACACCAATCCTCGCTACTGCGAGCTGACCGCGCTCTACTGGGCGTGGAGGAACGATCGCGAAAGCACGCACATCGGCCTGATGCATTACCGGCGGGTGCTGGATTTCACGGGTCAGTGGGCCGCCGCGCAGGCCGAGGTTTTCGCCGAAAGGTTCGTCATCGACGACTACCTCGCGGCGACGGAAGACTGGCTGGCGCAGGCCGAAGACGTCGACATGGTGCTGCCGCCCGAACACGTCATGGGCATGAGCGTGCGCGACAACTACGCCAAGCGTCACCAGCCCCAGGATCTGGACATCGCGCGAGAGGTGATCGCGCGGGACCATCCCGAGATGCTGAAGGATTTCGACGCCGTCGTCGAGGGCAGGGCTCTGCTGCTGGGCAACATGTTCCTGATGCGGCGCGACCTGTTCGATCGGTATTGCGCGTGGCTGTTCGACATTCTCGGCAAGGTCGAGGCGGCAGACGTGGAACGCGACAATTACAACCCGTACCAGTGCCGCTACCTGGGCTTCGTCGCGGAGCGGCTTCTCACCGTCTTTGTCCGCCGGGTGCAGCGTGAGGAAACCGGCTTGAAGGTGCGCCGGGCGAACATCGTAAACACAGGCGGCGCGCTGACCTTTCCGTATACCGTGAACGAGCGTCTGAACGGTGCGGCGCAGGTCAACATCGCGTTTTCGGCTGACGCGGCCTACGTGCCCCACGCGGCGGCCATGCTGCGTACGCTGCTCGATCACGCGGACCCGGTGCGCCGGTACAACTTCTTCTTCCTGCATTCCGACGTGCCGGCCTACGAGCTGGAGATCCTGCGCACTGTCCTCGACGGGCATCCCAACACGACCTGGCACGAGATCAACGCCGGCCGCCATTTCGAGGGCAGCTACCGGTCGGCGACGCGCGCGCCCTCCAATGCCACCTACAACCGGTTCCTTCTGTTCGAACTGCTGCCCCGGCTGGACCGCCTGCTTTACCTGGATGTCGACATCATCGTGCGCGGCGATGTGGCCGAGATCTTCGACACCGATATCGGCGACGCGCAGGTCGCAGCCGTGCCCGACTACATCATGACGCGCACGCTGACCGGCCCGACGCCGACGATCGATCCGAAGGTGCCCGACCTCTATCGTTACCAGCGGGACGTGCTGGGCCTGCAGGACCGGCACATCGCCCGGTATTTCAACGCCGGCGTCCTCCTTCTGAATTTCAAGGCAATGGATGCGGCCGCGACCGGACGGCAGCTGACCGAGATGGCGCAACGGGCGCGTTACCTGTTCCGCGACCAGGATCTGCTCAACAGCTTTTTCAAGGACAGCTATTACAAGCTGCCCGCGCGCTACAACGTGTTCAACACCGCCGCCGCCGGGTACGCCCGCGTGCCCAGGCAGAACCATGCCGAGGCCATGGCCGCGAAAGCCGACCCGTTCATCATCCATTACGCCGCGGGCGACTACAAGCCGTGGCAGGACACGGCGGTGCCCTTCGCGCATCATTACTGGCAGGCGCTCGCGCGCACGCCGTTCTACGGATCGGTCGTGGCCGGGCTCCAGGCGGGCAAGCCGCGCCGCCGCCGGGCACGCGAACGTCTCCGCGCGGCGGGCAAGTCGCTTGCGCTGAGCCACCCGCGCCTGCGCACGCCCTTGCTTTACCTCTACCGGAACATGAAATTCATCTCGGAGAAAGGATGACGCCCCAGCCGACGGCATACGTGCAGCACGGACGGATCACGCGCCCGGTGCATATCGCGGCCTCGATCTACAAGACGGGGACGACCTCTCTGGGCGAGGCCCTCGTGATGTTGGGCGTGGGTGAGCGCGACATGAAGTATCGCCCCGGCCTGATGAAACGTTTCAGGCCGCTTTTCACGCGCATGAACCGCTCGGTCGGCCGCGAGGTCGGCGCCAGGCAGTTCCTGGCCGAAAACGGCGACCGCGTGCGTGAGGCGATGCTGGAGTTCACCCAAGAGATCGCCGCCTTCGACGTCTTTTCCGACGCGCCGATGGGACACGCGCACATTCATCCCTTCATCCGCAAGGCGATCGCGCCCGAGGCGCGGTTCATCTGGGTCAAGCGGCGATTCAAGGACTGGGCCGCCAGCGTGCGCCACTGGGAGGTCACCCACCCGGAGACCTACACCAGCCACCACATGTGGGAAACGGACCCGGAAAACAAACTCAACCAGCTGCGCAAGCGTCGCCGCCGCAAGTACCAGCAGTTCCGCCGCCTGGCCGAGGATTTCCCCGACCATTGCCTGGAACTCGACATGGAAGAACTCGACAACTTCGGCCCGTTGTGTGCCTTCTACGGCGTTCCGGACCCCGGCGTGGCGTTCCCCGTCAGCAACGTGGCACGACAGGCCTGAGCCGAACGCGCGTGTCGGTTCAGGCGGTTTCGGCCTTGGCCGCACCCAGGAATTGACCGTACACCTCGTAGTCGCGGCTGTAATAGTCCGTAAGAAAGCTGATTTCGTCGCCTGTCAATTCGTCGCGGGGTATCTTCTCGCCTCCCGTCTGGTGGCGCCCGATCTGCGCATTGCCGCCTGTCATACTGCAAACAGTGCTGCGGAAATCCTCGATCTCGGAGATATCGAATATCTTCGTGTAGTACTCCGGATCGGTCCCGAGGATGTCGACCATGGGTCGACAATGCCACCAGACAGGCCGGCTCACCGATAGATAATCCTCGAGCCTTTCAATGAAGGTATGAACGTCAGGGTTGGGCTTCAGCCCCAGATCGCGTCCCTTCTCCCCCAACCATTTCTTGTTGAGTTCACGGTGAAAGCCGACACGGTTGCCGTAGCAGGACAAGAAGCGAGCAATCGGGTCACGCACGACCGTGAAGCGTTGCAGCGGCGCCAGCTGCCGTGCTGGCAGTGCATCGAAGGACTTTCCCGGGTATAGTTTGTGAATGTTGTAATTCTTCCCGTTGGCACGAAAACCTTGGAAAGGACGACCGTTCTCGATCTCGAAGAAGAAGCGCTTGATCGAGGTGCAGGCCACCTTCGGGACGGAAATGTAGGCAAGACCGTGTTTGGCGAGAATCGCGGTCATAAGGATCTCCTTGCGTTGATTTCCGCTACCCTATCGCGGCACCGGCATCAAGACGGCCCGAGAAGGCGGTTGGCAAGGCTTGTTCCCCACGGCGACGCCGTGACCGAGGCTCCGGTTGCCGAAGAAACCCCTACACATTCGCCGGGCATTGGGGTAGGTCACGCCGGCGGCGGACGCGCCGCTGCGTCCGCAAAAACCGCCATTACCGTTCTTGGAATTTCGACATGACCAGATCCGCCGATTTTGTTGCAATGGGCAAGCGGATTGCCCTCGGCCTTGATCGCAGGGGCCGTGCGCTCGTCGGGCTGCCGCCCCGGTCCGGGGGCGCCAGCATCGCCGAGGCGTTCGCGCGGATCATGGCCGGGGGCGAAGGCGGCGATGCCCGCCATTACGGCGCGACGCTCGATGCGCTGGTCCGTGCGGCCGAAGATGCGCCTGGGCCCAGGCGCAATCGCGAGATCTACGACGCGATCAAGCCCGAGTTCGACGCCGCCTTCTATTTCAGCCGGTATCCCGATATCGCGCATCACAAATTCGATCCCGTCGCCCACTATATCCGGGCCGGTGCGGCCGAGGGCCGCGACCCGTCACCGGTGTTTTCCACCCGCGCGTACAGCGAACGCTACGCCGAGGTGGAGAAGCGCGGCATCAACCCCTTCTATCACTATGTCACCGAAGGGCGCGCGAAGGGATATCACGGATTTCCCATGCCGGATTTCGAGGCGTTGAGCGACATGCTGGGCGCCAGGCCGGCCGAGACGCGCGATGCGCTGGTGGCTACGCATGATGACCTGCGCCACCGCCTGGAGCACGGCGAACTCGGGCGGATGGCCGCGAAGGCCGCCGAGATCGACCCGCTTGTGGCGCAGTCCTGGACGCAGGCGTTGCGCGTGCGCGTGCCGCCCTTCAACAACCCGCTGTCGGTCGGCCGGATCGCTTTCCTGCACGCCCTTCAGGAAAAGGCCGGCCTGCGCCGCGCCAGGGCCGTGGTGGTGACGGATCGCTTCGGAACACACCAGGCGCGCCGCATGGACCGCCACCTCGCCGAGGCACTTGCAGCGCGCATGGGCGGCGAGGAAATCGTTGTCATCAGCACCCAGCCGGGCGGACGGGTGCCCAAGGGGAAACTGCCCGAGGGTGTCCGGCACATCGATTTCGGCGCGATGATACCCGATTATCCAGAACATGCCGGGCGATTTCCCGATTGGGCCAGCCAGCGTGTTCTTCTGGAATTCGTCCGCTCGCTGCAGCCGCGGATGATCTTCAACGCCGACAGCCGCAGCTTCGACGAACTGCTGGTCAGCCACGGCAGGGCCCTGGCGGCGAGTTCCGCCATCGTGACCTGCCTCGTGCCGGCCGGCCGCACCTACCTGGGCCGGGAAACCGGCGCCGCGCTGACGAATTTCTACAGGCACATGGAATTCGTTTCCTGGGTGTGCAGCGACTGCCGGCACCTGACGCGCAGCCTGCTCGACCGTTTCCGGATACCGGACGCGTGGCGCGAGCAGGTGATCTTCCTGCCGTCGTGGCCCGATCCGGCCCTCGCGCGTGCCGCGGACGACCGGCAGGAGCCGGCCGGCCGGCCGCGCGTGCTCTGGGCCGGGCCGGTGACCACGCCCCGGCAAGTCAACGTCGCGCTGGCGGTGGCGCGCGCCATGCCACAGGCCGATTTCCGCTTGTTCGCCACCGACGCGCCCGAGGCGCCCGAACCGCCGGGCCCCCTGCCGGAAAATGTGGCGTGGGCCGGGTCTGTCGACGACCTGTCGGCGCGCGATCTGGCCGCGGCGACCGCGCTTTTGCACACCGGTCCCCGCGAGGACGTGCCGCCGCACCTGATCGACGCCGCGGCCGCGGCCGTGCCGATCGCCGCGCGTACCGGGGCCTCCGACAGCGTGCTTCTGGCGGACGGGTTCTATTGGGCTGCCGAAGGGACGGGTGACGCCGTCGCGCCGGCCGCCGATGATTTTGCCAACGCCCTTGCGGCGCTGGTCGCCGATCGGGACGAGGCCAGGGCCCGCGCGCGCAAGCTGCGCGACTCGGTTCTCGCCGCGCGCAACCCGGATGCCTTTCACGTCGCGCTGCAACCGATCCTCGAAAAGGAGGGATGCTGATGCCGGGGACCGACCTTTCGCTGGTGGTGACCGCCCACAACGAGACGACCGTCTGCGGGCCCACCATGCGCTCCGCCGACCTGGCCGTCGCGGCGGCGCGGGACGCAGGCTTCACCGTCGAGTGCATCATCGCCCTCGACAACGCGACGGACGCGTGCCGGGAGTATTTCCACCAGTCCGCATTCGACCACTGGGACCGGTGGGACATCGCGCAGGGGGATCTCGGGCGCACCCGCAACGAGGTCGTGCCGAAATGCGCCGGCCGTCACATCGCGTTCCTCGATTCCGACGACCTGTTCAGCGAGAACTGGCTGCGCGAGGGCCTAAGGCTGCTGGTCGACGCCGAGACGACCGGCGACAGGTTGATCGTGCATCCGGAACTGAACTGGCTGTTCGACGGCGAGAATTCCGTTTTCGTCAAGATCGATCAGGACTCGCCGCTGTTCTCGCCGCATCACTTCGCTTTCACCAACTACTACGACTCGCTGTGCATGGCGCCGCGCGAGGCGCACCTGGATATCCCCTATGTGCACCGCGACATCCCCAACGGCCTGTCATTCCAGGACTGGCAGTTCAGCGTGGAAACGATGGCAGCCGGGTGGCGCCACGTCTCGGCGCGCGACACGATCATCTTCAAGCGCCGGCGCGATGCCTCCCTGGTGACCGAAAGCCGCGGGCGAAAGTCGATCCTGCGCTCGATCGAGCCCTTGGCCATAGACCGCATCGGCGCGCTTGGCCGCGAACAATGACGGACGGTCCCGGCGCCGGCGCGATGCATTGACTATTCGCGCCGCGATGCTTAAGCGATGTCCGACTTGTAAATTCCTGGCTATTCCGGTTTCTCCATGCAGAACAAGACCCCCCTGATCCTCGTCGGCGGCCTGGGCTTCGTCGGCCGCAACATCCTCGAGAACGTGATGGAAAACGAGGCGTTCGCCGACCTGGCGCCGGCGGTGATCGACGACCTGTCGAATGCCGCGCCGGGGCACGAGGCGCTGGACGTGCCGCGGTTCGAAGGCTCCTACGACACGCCCGAGGCACTGGCGTTTCTCGACGGCCTCGAAGACGGCGGGGCAGGGCGCACCTTCGTTTTCCTGGCGGGCGAAACCCGCGTGGCCGAATCCGGCGACCGGCCGATGGACTTCATCGAGGCCAACATCACCGCGCCCTCGCGCTTCGTGATGAACGCGGTGAACCCGGGCGACCGGTTCATCCTCGTCTCGACCGCCGGTGCGCTGTTCGACGGCTCCTTCGAGGTCAGCGTGACCAGCCCCTATTGTCCGAAGAACTTCTACGGATCGACCAAGGCGGCCGAGGAGATGATCCTCGAGAAGCTGGTGGCGATGCGCGGCGGAACCTTCCGGGTCGTCCGGTTGACGAACGTCTATGGCCGTTTCTCGGAAAAGAAGAAAAGCGCGATCCACGCCTTCACGCGCGCCGCCATCGCCGGCGACCGCGTGACGGTCAACGGCGACGGGCAGCAGTCGCGCGACTTCATCTATGCGGGGGATGTGGGCTTCGGCATCGCCACGCTGGCGCGCCGCCTGTGCGCGGGAGAGCCGACCGAGCCGGTGAACATGCTGGGCAGCGGCGTCTCGACCACGCTGATGGACGTGGTGCGCGCCGTCGAGGCGGCGTCGGGCAAGCCCTTGCCCTACGACCAGGTTCCGGCGACCGAGCTGCTCAAGACCGAACCGCGCGATGTCATCGCTTCGCAGCGGGACGTGCGCGTGCTTCTGGGCGACAAGATAACGCCCTTCGATGAAGGCATTCGGCAGACTTACGCGTTCTACGCGGGCTAGCTTGTCCGGGCAGGGCGCGTCAGGGCGAGACCGCCGTTTCGGCCTTTCTGCGCCCGGGTCGGTCCGCGAACGGCATGGCCCGCGTGGGTGGCCTGGTTTCAACGGCAAGGCACAATGTTCGGCGTGGTGCAGCACCACGCGCCCACCTCGTGACGACGGAAAAATGGACCGATGCATGGGCCGCCGAATGCGGCCTGTGCTGGCGGAGGGAGAGGGATTCGAACCCTCGGAGCCCGTGAAGGCTCAACGGTTTTCGAGACCGCCCCGTTCGACCACTCCGGCACCCCTCCGCATGGTCTGGAGGCGGCGTGTAATAGCCTTTGGACGGGAAAACAAGGGGGGTTACATTACCCTTCGAAAGAAAATCCGAACTTGTCCGAACTGACCGGGAAAGGCCTCATGATGCCAACACCACTGCATGCCCCTCTCGCCTCCATCTCGCGCCTGCGCCCGCTGGCCGTGACGCTGCTGATGCTCGCTGCGATCCCCGTCGCGGCGGCCGACCGCGACCGGCTGGACGCCTTCCTGGAGGTAACCGGCTTCGGCGTGGCGCTGGACAGCATCGCGCTATCGGCGGCCGACGCGCCGAAGATGCTGGGCATGTCGGCCAGCGATTTCGGCTCCGACTGGGCGCGCACCGCCGAGGAGGTCTTCGATACCGAGGAGATGCGTGCCACGGCGCTGGACATCCTTGCGCAGACGCTGTCGCAGGAGGACCTGACGCATGCCGCGACCTTCTATGCCTCGGACCTGGGCCAGCGGCTGGTGGAGGCCGAGAACGCCTCGCACATGGTCGAGGACACCGAAGCGAAGGAACGCAAGGGCCGTGCGCTGGTGGCCGACATGGTGGAACAGGGCAGCGATCGCCTTGGAATCCTGAAACGGCTTAACGCGGCCGTTGACGCCTCCGACACATCGGTGCGCGCCGTGCAGGAAATCCAGATCCGGTTCCTTCTGGCGGCGTCGGCCGCCGGCGTGACCGAGCGGCGCCTCGACGAGGGCATGCTGCGGGCCATGATGGAAGAAAACCGAGATGAATTGCGCCTGCGCATGAAGAAATCGGCGCTGGCCAATGCCGCCTACACCTATCGCGGGTTCTCCGATGCAGATCTGGAGAGCTATGCCGAGGCGCTTGAGCACCCGCGTATGAAGCGCGTCTACGAGCTGATGAACGCGGTGCAATACGAGATCATGGCACGCCGGTTCGAGATGCTCGCCGCGCGGATGGCCGAAATGCACCCGGGTCAGGAGCTTTAAGGCCCTCGTGGCCGCCGGCCCGACGGTGCGCCCCTTGACTTCGCGGAGCGTCTGCCCGATAACCGCGGTCTCTGCCGGGGATGGCCCGGAATCGTCAAGCAAGTCACGCCCCGCCAGGGGCGCGCTGTTCGCGGCGGCCATATGGCCGGAACGCCCGGGCGACCGGGGGCCAAAGAACGCGGCAACGTGAAGGAAGAAACCATGTTTGCGGTCCTCAAGACCGGTGGCAAGCAGTACAAGGTGCAGTCGGGTGACACGCTGCGCGTGGAAAAGCTTGCCGCGGAAGCCGGTGAAAAGGTTCAGTTCAACGACGTGCTCATGCTGGGCGGCGACAAGACCGTCGTCGGCACGCCCTACGTCGACGGTGCGGCCGTGCAGGCCGAGGTGGTCGACCAGGTGAAGGGCGACAAGGTCATCAAGTTCGTCAAGCGCCGGCGCAAGCACGGCTCGAAGCGCACGGTGGGGCACCGCCAGCAATTGACGCTTCTCCGGGTGACCGAGATCCTCGACAAGGGCGCCGACAAGAGCGGTGTGAAGGCTGCCGTCGGGGCAGGCGCCTTGGCCGGCGCGGCCGCTGCCGAAACCGGTGCGAAGGCCCCGGCGAAGAAAGCCGCGCCCAAGGCGGACGCGAAGGCCGGATCCGGGGCCGCCCCGGAATCCGGGGGCGCTGACGATCTCAAGCAGCTTTCCGGCGTGGGCCCCGCGCTCGAGAAGAAGCTGGTCGAGGCCGGTGTCACCACCTTCGCCCAGATCGCGGCATGGACGGAAGAGGACATCGCTGTCATGGACGAGAAACTGTCGTTCAAGGGCCGGATCGAGCGTGAAGGCTGGGTCGAACAGGCCAAGGAACTGGCCAAGGGCTAAAGGAGAGACGAGATGGCACACAAGAAAGCAGGTGGCTCCTCGCGCAACGGGCGCGATTCCGTCGGTCGCCGCCTTGGCGTGAAGAAATACGGCGGCCAAGCCGTCGTTCCCGGCAACATCATCGCGCGCCAGCGCGGCAACAAGTTCTGGCCGGGCCAGGGCGTCGGGCAGGGCAAGGATCACACCATCTTCGCGACGGTGGAAGGCGCCGTGAAATTCCACAAGGGTCTGAAAGGCCGCACGTTCATTTCCGTGCTGCCAGTGCCCGAGGCCGCCGAGTAAGCCGACCGCAGGACATGCACACCATTTCGGGGATCGGCGCGGGCGCCGGTCCCCGTTTTCGTTTCGGGGGTGTTCCGGGCAGGCAACACCGCATCGGCCGGGGCCACGCCGCCATTCCGCGCCCTCGGGCACCCCGCATGCGAGTTGGAGGAGACCGCGTGAAACATGACCCCATACCGGACCAGCCGGTGATCGAGACCGACCGCTTCGTGCTGCGCCCGTTGCGGCCCTCGGACGCCGGGTTGATCGAGTTCTACGCCAGCGACGCGCGCGTGGCGCGGATGACCACATCGATTCCGCACCCGCTTCCGCCGGGCACCATAGAGGCGTTCATCGAGCGCGCCATCGACCCTGCGCGCGACGCCGATGTCTGGGCGATCGACGGCACACGTCACGGCGCGCCCGAGGTCATGGGGTTGATCGAACTGGCGCGGCTGGACCGCGGCCAGTCCGAGGTGAGTTTCTGGGTCGCGCCGGCGCACTGGAACACGGGCGTCGCCTCGCAGGCGCTGGCGGCGCTGATTGCCGAGAACCCGCAGGACAGCCGCACCTTCTTCGCCAGCGTCTTTCAGGACAACGCGGCCTCAGCGCGTTTGCTGACGAACACCGGGTTCCGGTACCTTGGCGACGCCGAAAGCTACTGCCCGGCGCGCGGCGCGACGGTGCCCATCTGGACCTATAGCCGAAATCGCGATTGAGCCGCGCGCGGCCATCACCTAAGGGGACACCATGAAATTCCTCGATCTGGCCAAGGTGCATATCCGCTCGGGCGCGGGCGGGGCCGGCTGCACGAGCTTCCGGCGCGAGAAATACGTCGAGTTCGGCGGCCCCGATGGCGGCGACGGCGGCCGTGGCGGCGATGTCTGGGCCGAGGCCGTGGACGGGCTGAATACCCTGATCGACTTCCGCTACCAGCAGCATTTCTTCGCCAAGAACGGCCAGCACGGCATGGGCAAGCAGCGCAACGGGCGCGACGGCGACGACATCGTGCTGCATGTGCCCGCGGGCACCGAGATCCTGGACGAGGACCAGGAGACGGTGATCGCCGATCTCAGGCGCGTGGGCGACCGCGTGCTTCTGGCCAAGGGCGGCAACGGCGGCTGGGGCAACCTGCATTTCAAGAGCTCCACCAACCAGGCGCCGCGCCGCGCCAACCCCGGCCAGCCGGGGGTGGAGCGCACGCTGTGGCTGCGCCTCAAGCTGATCGCCGACGCCGGGCTCGTGGGGCTGCCCAACGCGGGCAAGTCCACCTTCCTTGCCGCGACATCGAACGCGCGACCGAAGATCGCCGATTACCCCTTCACCACGCTGCACCCGAATCTCGGGGTGGTGAGCGTGGACGACGCCGAATTCGTCGTGGCCGACATCCCGGGGCTGATCGACGGCGCGCACGAGGGCCGCGGCCTCGGCGACCAGTTTCTCGGCCATGTCGAGCGCTGCGCGGTTCTTCTGCACCTGGTCGATGCCACATCGGACACGGTGGAGGATGACTGGCGCACGATCGTGGACGAACTCGGGGCCTACGGCAGCGCGCTGGCCGACAAGCCGCGGGTGACCGCGCTCAACAAGGTCGACGCCCTGGACGATGACGCCCGCGCCGCGGTGCGCGCGACGCTGGAGGCGGTATCGGGCGGGCCGGTCATGATGATGTCCGGCGTGACCGGCGCCGGCGTGACCGAGGTGCTGCGTGCCCTGCGGGCGGTGATCGACGCCGAGCGCGCGGCGCAGGCCGCGGCGGAAGAGGAGGACGTGCCGTGGCATCCCTGAACGCGGCGCGGCGCGTGGTGGTCAAGATCGGCTCGGCGCTGCTGGTCGACCGTCAAACCGGCGCGTTGCGCGACGCGTGGCTCGGGGCGCTGGCCGCCGACGTGGCGCGGATGCGCGCGGATGGCACGGACGTGATCCTCGTGTCCTCGGGTTCCATCGCGCTGGGACGGGCGCAACTGGGCCTTCCCGGGCGCGAGTTGACGCTGGAACAATCGCAGGCCGCCGCGGCGGTGGGGCAGATCCGGCTGGCGCGCGCCTATGACGGCGCGCTGGCCGATCACGGGCTGCGTGCCGCGCAGGTGCTCGTCACGCTGGAGGACAGCGCCGACCGCCGCCGCTACCTCAACTCGCGGGCCACGTTGCAGCAGCTTCTGCGGCTGGGCGCGGTGCCCATCGTCAACGAGAACGACACCGTCGCCACCGACGAGATCCGCTATGGTGACAACGACAGGCTGGCGGCACAGGTGGCGGTGACGGCAGGGGCCGACAGGCTGATCCTTCTGTCGGACGTCGACGGGTTCTATTCCGCGCCGCCCGGGACGGCGGGCGCGCACCGCTTCGACGTGATCGAGGCGATCACGCCCGAGATCGAGGCGATGGCCGGCGACGCGGGCACGGGGCTGTCCAAGGGCGGGATGAAAACCAAGCTTCTGGCGGCCAAGATGGCGACCGCAGCGGGCTGCGAGATGGTGATCGCCGAAGGCTCCGCGCTGCACCCCGTCCGTGCACTGGAGGAGGGCGCGGCGCATACCCGCTTCCTCGCCCAGGGCAGCCCACAGCAACAGCGCAAGGCGTGGATCGCGGCGATGAAACCGCGCGGGCGCGTGACCATCGATGCCGGGGCGGCGCGCGCGCTGGGGCAGGGCAGCAGCCTGCTGCCGGCGGGCGTCACCGCGGTGACGGGCCGGTTCCGGCGCGGCGACCCGGTGGCGGTGGTGGATGCCGACGGCCGCCACCTGTGCCAGGGTCTGACGCGTTACGACGCCGACGACGCGGGCCGGATACGCGGACTGCGCACCGAGCAGCTGGCCGGGGTTCTGGGCTATCCCGCCCGCGGGCCGCTGGTGCATCGCGACGATATGGCGTTCTGACGCGCCGCAGTGCTACACCCCCGAACGGGCCGACGACACAGGAGCCGTGACCGATGAAGGACATTGACGACATCCCCGCCCTGATGGCCGCGATCGGCGCGCGCGCGAAGGCTGCCGCCGCGGAACTGGCCGTGACGGACGCGGCCGCGCGCAACACGGCGCTCCGGGCCGCGGCCGACGCGGTCGAGGCACGCCAGGACGAGATCCTGGCGGCCAACGAAAAGGACCTCGCCTTCGGGCGGGACAAGGGGCTGTCGGCGGCCATGATGGATCGCCTCACGCTTGACGCGGGCCGGATCAAGGCCATCGCCGACGGGTTGCGCGCCGTCGCCGCGCAGGACGATCCCCTGGGCCGGGTCATGGCCGAGTGGGACATGGACTCGGGCCTTCACATCCGCCGCGTGCGCACGCCGCTCGGGGTGATCGGGGTGATTTTCGAAAGCCGGCCCAACGTCACCGCGGATGCCGGCGCACTGTGCCTGAAGTCGGGCAACGCGGTGATCCTGCGCGGCGGGTCGGAAAGTTTTCATTCCTCGCACGCGATCCACGCCTGCCTGGTCGAGGGGCTGCGCACCGCCGGCCTGCCCGAGGAGGCCGTGCAGCTCGTGCCGACGCGCGACCGGGCGGCGGTGTCGCAGATGCTGGCCATGACCGAAACCATCGACGTGATCGTGCCGCGTGGTGGCAAGGGGCTGGTCGGGCTGGTGCAGTGCGAGGCGCGCGTGCCGGTCTTCGCGCATCTCGAGGGCATCGTGCATGTCTACCTCGACGAGGCGGCCGACCCGGAGAAGGCGCTGCGCGTGGTGATGAACGCCAAGACGCGCCGCACCGGCATATGCGGGGCCGCCGAGTGCCTGCTCATCCATCGTGACGTGCTGGATACCGTGGGGCAGGGCGTGGTGCGCGCGCTGCTCGAGGCGGGCGTCGAGGTTCGCGGCGACGCAACGCTTCAGGCCATCGAGGGCGTGACGGCCGCGGCCGAGGATGACTGGGGGCGCGAATACCTCGACAGCGTGATCGCGGCACGGGTGGTTGACGACATCGACGCGGGCATCGCGCATATCCGCGCGCATGGTTCGGGCCACACCGATTGCATCGTGACCGAGGATGACGCGGCCGCAAACACCTTCTTCTCGCGGCTCGACAGCGCGATCCTGATGCGCAACGCCTCCACCCAGTTCGCCGATGGCGGCGAATTCGGCATGGGTACCGAGATCGGCATCGCCACCGGCAAGCTGCACGCGCGCGGGCCTGTCGGGGCCGAGCAACTGACCAGCTTCAAGTACATCGTGGAGGGCGACGGCACCGTGCGCGCCTGAGGCCGTCCGCCCGCCGCGTCAGAACGTCAGCGTCAGGCCGTCGCTGTCGTGATCGAGCCGCGCCGTGCGGTCCAGGCCGGACAGCGCATCCGGCAGAAGGGCGAACTGTACCTGCGCCGGTGTGATCTCGGGCAGCCTGTCGCCGCCGTCGAGCGCCGCCCACAGCGCGGGGTCGACCGCAAGCGCCGGCCCCGTGGCCGTGACGCGCCAGCACACGCCGTCGCGCGAGAGATCCAGGCGTCCCCCCCCGCGGCAAGGCATCGATGGCGCACATTGCGGCCAGGGCCGCCGCTTGCGCCTCCGCGCGGGGGATGTCGCCCGAGGCGGCACAGCCCAACCGCGTGCGCATGTCGTCCATCCCTTCGGTCATGATCGCGGCGAAGTCGCCGGCCGCCACGGTCTGGCCCGCCGTGGCCCGACCGAAGGCGAGGCGGAAAAGCCGGATCCGGGCCGTGGCGTTGCGGCTGCTTTCGGCGATCAGCGCGACCTCGGGCCCGGTGTCGCCGGACATCTCCAGCAACTCCACGCCGTTTGCCACCGCGCCCACCGGGCTGATCAGGTCGTGACATATGCGCGACCCTATCAGCGCGCCGATATCGCGGTTAGACTGGGTCATGAGCCGCCCCCGGGTCGGCGGGGAAAAGGACGTGAGCGCATGACCGAAATGAACGCGATGCTGGAGCCCGGAATGCTGGTGCGCAACCCCGCGCGCCCCGACTGGGGCACGGGGCAGGTGCAATCGAATATCGCGGGAAAGATCACGGTCAATTTCCCCGAGGCCGGCAAGATGGTGATCGACGGCACCAGGGTAACCCTGGAGCCCGTCCTTGATCGCTGACAAAGGTTGCGGACAGGTTAACACCGCCAAGTCCCCCGTGCCAGATGCGCGGCGACCCGGCGTATGTTGCCTTCGCGGCCGGGGTTCCATAGAACCCCCGCGAGGGGGCGACCGGGGCCGAGATGAACGATCAGCAACCGCAATTCCGCACCGTTCTGGCCAGCAGCGACGCGGAGCGCCGCGCCGCGCAACGCCTGCGATACCGCGTCTTCGTCGAGGAACTCGGCGGTGACGGCGCGCTTGTGGACCACGATGCGCGCCTGGAGCGCGACGCCTTCGATCCGTATTTCGATCACCTGCTGCTGCTTGACGAGGCGCGCCGCGGCGACATCTGCGACCGCACGGTGGGTGTCTACCGGCTGTTGCGCGACGAACAGGCAGCGCAGGCCGGGCAGTTCTATTCCGAGGACGAATACGACCTGTCGGTGCTGCGCGATTCGGGCAGGCGGCTGCTGGAACTGGGGCGGTCGTGCCTCGACGCCGACTACCGCGGCGGAGCAGCGATGTTCCACCTGTGGAACGGTCTGGCCGAATACGTGGCCACGCACGGCATCGAGGTGCTGTTCGGCGTTGCCAGCTTTCACGGCACGGACGTGGACGCGCTTGCGCAGCCACTGTCGCTGCTGCACGCCAGGCACCTGGCGCCCGAACCGCTGCGCGTGTGCGCCCAGCCGTCGCATTTCCAGCGCATGGACCTCGTGCCGCCCGACCGGATAGACCGGCGCGCGGCGATGCTGCAGGTCCCCGCGCTGATCAAGGCCTACCTGCGCCTGGGCGGATTCGTCGGCGATGGCGCCTTCGTCGATCATGATTTCAACACCACCGATGTCTGCCTCGTCATGGACACCGACCGGCTCAACGCCACGCAAAAGGCGATCTACGCGCGGGGGCGGGACGGGTGAGTTTTACCTGGTTTCCCGAAGACGCCCCGTCGCCCGTCCCCGTCGGCCCGGTCGGCTGGCTGCGCGCCGGCCTGCGCGCGGGCGTCATCGCCGCCACGATGCTGGCCGGGCTGGTCGTGCTGCTCCTGCTGCGCGCGGTCGAGCGCCCGGTCTGCGGGCTGGATCGCCCGGTCACGCCTTTCATCGCGCAGGGATTCTTCCGCCTCGGGCTGGCGGTCATGGGCATCCGCTTTTCCAGCCGCGGGCGGCCGATGCGGCGCCCCGGCGCGGTCGTGGCCAATCATGCCTCGTGGCTGGACATCTTCGCACTGAACGCGCGCAAGCGGGTCTATTTCGTCTCCAAGTCCGAGGTCGCGCGCTGGCCGGTCATCGGGTTTCTCGCCCGCGCGGTCGGCACCGTGTTCATCGCGCGCGACCGGCGACGGGCGCGCGAACAGACGGCGCTGTTCGAGGCGCGGCTGAAAGCCGGGCACAAGCTGCTGTTCTTCCCCGAAGGCACCTCGACCGACGGGATGCGCGTGCTGCCGTTCAAGTCAACGCTGTTCGCGGCCTTTTTCGCGGACGGCCTGCGGGAAATGATGCACCTGCAGCCGGTCACGGTCGTCTACCACGCGCCGCGCGGGCAGGATCCGCGCTTCTACGCGTGGTGGGGCGACATGGGGTTCGGCGGGCACGCCCTGCAGGTGCTGGCCGCCCGGCGCCAGGGGGCGGTCGAGGTGGTCTATCACGCGCCCGTGGCGGTGGCGGACTTCGACAGCCGCAAGGCGCTCGCCGCGCATCTGGAGGAAAGGGTGCGCGCCGGCATGCCGCCCGAGCGCCGGCAAGGCTGAGCCCGGCGCGTTCAGCCCATCGCGTCGACGAGTTGACCCAGCGCCGACACCGGGTCGTCGGCGCGCCAGATTTCCTCGCCCACGCCGAAGAAATCGGTGACCGGCGCGATCCGGCGCACGAGGCCGGCGTCGAGCGCACCCTCGGCCACCACGGGCACCTCGATCATCTGCGACCACCAGTCGAACAGCTCGATGTCGGCGCGGGTGCCGTCGCCCAGGGCACTGTCACCGACGGGGCCGAAGGCGACGTAGTCGGCGCCCGCCTCTCCGGCGTTCAGCCCGTCGTGGCGCGACGCCCCGCAGAACGCCCCCACGATGGCATCGTTGCCCAGCTGCTTGCGGGCCTTGCGCACCCCGCGCGCGCCGTCGGGCAGATGCACCCCGTCGAGGCCCAGCCGCTCGACCAGCATCAGGTGGCTGTCGATGACAAGCGCGATGTCGCGCGCGTGCGTGACCTCGCGGCAGGCATCGGCGGCGCGCGACAACTCGGACTCGTCGCGGCTGGACAGGGCGAGGCGCACGCAGGCCACCTGGTGCGCGTCGAGCACGGCGGCCAGCACGTCGGGGAACTGCGAAAGCTCGATCTCGGGCGGGGTGATCAGGTAGATCTGCGGCTGCTCGGTCTCGGCCATCGGGGGCGCTCCTTTGGTCTTTCGCGTCCCTATAGCGTGCGCGCGCTGGTTTGGCCATTCCCGGCGCGGCGCGGTTGCGCCGGGGCTGGCCAACGGCTGGCGATTTCATGCTATGACAGGTGCGGGAAGGGCGACCGGAGCGAGCCACATGACGGCAAGGGCGAGATGAGCGGGCTGGAGCGGACGCTGGCGCGCGTGCCGGCCGACCGGTTCTGGCCGTTGCCGCGCGCCGCCCGCGCCGACGGCACCCCGCGCCGCGCCGGCATCGAGATCGAGTTCGCCGGGCTGACCGAGGGCGGCGCCGCCACGGTCGTCCAGGATCTCTGGGGCGGCGATGTCGCGGCCCGGGATGAACACGAGGTCCGCCTGGAGGGGACGCGGATGGGCGAGGTGACGGTCAAGCTCGACACCGCGCTGACCGCGCAGGGCGGGCATGCGCTGGCCGATGCGTTGCTGGACCTGTCGCGCGTCGTGGTGCCGGTGGAGGTGGTGACCGGACCGCTGCCGCCGGATGCGCTGCCCGAGGTCGACCGGCTCCTGCGCGCGCTGGAATCGGTGGGCGCGCAAAGCTCGCGCGACGGGGTCTTCTACGGCTTCGGCGTGCACCTGAACCCCGAGATCGCGGCGCCGGAGCCGGGCCACGTGGTGGGCACCGCGCGCGCCTTCGCGCTGATGGAGGACTGGTTGCGCGCGGCGGACCCGCCGGATTTCTCACGCCGCGTGCTGCCGTTCGTCGCACCCTGGCCACGGGCCTTCACGGACCGGATCGCGGCCGAGGGCGGGGGCTGGTCGCTCGCGGCGTTGTGCAGTGCCTATCTTTCGCTCGTGGCCTCGCGCAATCACGGCCTTGACCTTCTGCCCATGCTGGAACACCTGTTTCCCGAAACCGTGCGCGGCGCGCTTCCGGCCGGGCAGGCCAAGGGCGGCCGGCCCACCTGGCATTTCCGCCTGCCCGAAACGCGCGTGACCGTGCCGGGGTGGTCGCTGGCCTACGAATGGAACCGGTGGGTGCTGGTCGAACGGGTGGGCGACCGGCCCGCGCTGGTCGAGCATCTGGCACGCGAGTGGGCCGTGCATCGCCGCCGTCTCACGGCGACGCGAAGCGACTGGGCCCAGACGGTCAACCGGCTGTTGCAGGAGGCCGAGATTTGGGACGGCTGAGGCCACTGATCGGCGTGACCACCTCGGTGCGCAGTGGCTGGCGTGTCTACCCTGTCATCGCCTTCAACCTCTTTCTGGCAGGCGGGCGCGGCGTGCGGTGGGACAGCCGCCGCGACGCCGACATCGGCGCGGTGGACGGGCTCGTCGTGGGCGGCGGCGACGACATCTCGCCCGAACTCTACCAGGGCGGGCTGGTGGCCACCGCCCGGCTCGACCCGGCGCGCGACGACATGGAACGCGCACTGGTCACCGAGGCGCTGGCCGCCGGCAAGCCTGTGCTGGGCATCTGCCGCGGAGCGCAGATGCTCAACGTGGCCCAGGGCGGCACGCTGCACCAGGATGCCTATGCAAACCACGCGCACAGCCGCTACATCCGCACGATCCTGCCGCGCAAGGACGTGGTCGTGGCCCGCCATACCCTGCTGGCCGAGATCGCGGGGCCGGGCGCGATGCGCGTCAACGCGCTTCACAGGCAGGCGGTGGACGGGCTGGGCGCGGACCTGCGCGTGGCCGCGCGCGATGCGGGGGGCATGGTGCAGGCCGTGGAACGGCGCGCCGATCCGTTCGCCGTGGGCGTCCAGTGGCACCCGGAATACCTGATCTATGCTCGCAGGCAGCGTGCCCTGTTCCGCGCGCTGGTGGCCGCGGCGGCCGCGGGGCGGGATCATCGCGCGCAGATTCCCGCGGCCGAGGAAACCGCGGATTGGCCCGCCGGCGCGCCGCGGCGGGCATGACATCCCTGCTTGCCGGGCCGTTGCAACCCGCCGGGCTGGTCCATATCTCGGCGGTCAAGCACGACTGCCAGATATCAGGTTTCTAGGATGAGCATGGACCCCTACGAGGCGCTCGGCGTTTCGAAGAACGCAAGCGACGACGAGATAAAGAAGGCCTATCGCAAGATCGCGAAGGAATGCCACCCGGATATCAAGCCGGGCGACAAGGCCGCGGAAGACAAGTTCAAGGCGGCCGCGGCTGCCTTCGACCTGCTCAAGGATCCGGAGACGCGCGCGCGCTATGACCGGGGCGAGATCGACGCCACCGGCGCGGAACGGCCCGAGCGCCAGTTCTATCGCGATTTCGCGCACGCGGGCGACAACCCCTACCAGGCCGGCCGCGGTGGCTTCGGCGCCGAGGAATTCGCGGATTTCGGAGATGCATCGGACATCTTCTCGGAGTTCCTGCGCCGGGCCGGCATGGGGGCCGGCCCGGGTGGCGGCCCGGCCGGGGGCGCGGGACCGGGCGCGGGATTCGGCGGCGCACGGCAGGGCTTCGCGGCGCGCGGACAGGACGTGCGCTACAGCCTCGAGGTGCCCTTCATGACCGCCGCCAAGGGCGGCAAGACGCGGATCACGCTGCCTGACGGGCACGGGCTGGAGGTCACCATCCCCGAGGGTGCGCGCGAGGGCCAGACGCTGCGTCTGCGCGGCAAGGGCGGCCCCGGCCTGGGCGGCGGGCCGGCCGGCGACGCGCTGGTCACGCTGTCGGTGGCCGAGCACAAGCTGTTTTCCCGCGACGGCGACGACATCCTGCTGACCCTGCCCATCACGCTGGACGAGGCCGTTCTTGGTGGAAGGGTCGAGGCGCCGACGATCGACGGTCCGGTCAAGCTGGCAGTGCCCGAAGGCGCCAGCGGCGGACAGGTGCTGCGCCTGCGGGGCCGCGGGCTCAAGCGCGCCAAGGGCAGCGGGCGCGGCGACCAGCGCGTGACGCTGCGCATTGCAGCCCCGCCGAAGGTGGACGACGAACTGGCCGACTTCATGCGAAAATGGCGCGAGAACCACCGCTACGACCCGCGCAAGGGGATGACGCCATGACGAAACTGCACACCGAAGAAGAGACACTTGCGCATATCGCCGAGCTGAGCCGCGCGCGGCTTGAAACCTACGTCGCCGCGCGGGTCGTCGAGCCGGTGCAGACGGACGCCGGGCTGCGGTTCCGGCCCGTCGACATCGCGCGGCTCGAGCTGTTGTGCGAGCTGGAGACCCATTTCGCGCTGGAACCCGAGGCGCTTGACCTGGTGATGTCGCTGATCGACGAGCTTCACGCGGCGCACGCGGACCTTGCCGCGCTCATGGACGCGCTGGCCGAGGAGCCGCCGGAGCTGCGCGCGCGACTGGCCGGGGCCGTCGTGGCGCGGCGCACCGGCACGCCCGAAACGGGCTGACCGCCGGATCCCTGCAAAGGAGGCAAAGACGTGTTCACACAACGCATACCGCTTTTTTCCATACTCGGCTTCCGCGTGAGCCTTGATTTCACCTGGTTCCTGCTGGCGATCCTGATTGTCTGGAGCCTCGCCAAGGGGTATTTCCCGCAAGTCATCTCCGGCCTCGATCCGGCCACCGGCTGGTGGCTGGGGATCGCGGGCGCGCTGGGGCTCTTTGCCTCGATCATCATCCACGAGTTCTCGCACGCCATCGTCGCGCGGCAGTTCGACATGCCGATCCGCGGCATCACGCTGTTCATCTTTGGCGGCGTGGCGGAGATGGAAGAGGAACCGCCCAGCGCGCGGGCCGAGTTCTTCATGGCCATCGCCGGCCCGATCGCCAGCTACATACTGGCCGGGCTGTGCTGGGCGGTCACGCAGGCATTGCCGGACGCCAGCGCCGCCGCCCCCGCGGGGGCGCTGTTCGGATACCTCGCGCTGATCAATCTCGTGCTGGCCACCTTCAACCTGATTCCGGCCTTCCCGCTGGACGGCGGCCGCGTCCTGCGCTCGGCCGTGTGGTGGTGGACCGGCGAAATGGACCGCGCCACGCGCTACGCGGCCTTTTCGGGGCGGCTGTTCGGCAGCTTCCTGATCGTGCTGGGCGTGATGAGCGTTGTCGCCGGAAATTTCATCGGCGGGCTCTGGCAGGGCCTGATCGGCATGTTCATCATCGGCGCGGCGGGGTCGTCCGAATCGCGCATGACCCTTCGCAGCGGCCTCGAGGGCGTGCGCGTGCGCCGCCTGATGGTCGCGGACCCGATCACCGTGCCGTCCGACATGCCCGTTGCGCGCGTGATCGAGGAATATTTCTATGGCCGGCTGCACAAGGTGTTCCCGGTGGTGCGCGACGGCCGGCTGCTCGGCTCGGTCTCGCTGCAGGACGTCGCCCACGTCGCGCCCGAGGAACGCCACGCGGTCACCGCGGGCCATGTCGTCACGGGCGAAAGCCTGCGCCGTGCCGTGGCCCCCGACACGCCGGTCCTCGATGCACTGGAGGTCATGAACCAGCACGGGGTCAGCCGCCTGATGGTCGTCGATGACGGCCAGCTGCGCGGCATGCTGACCATGCGCGACGTGATGACCTACCTTTCGCTACGGCAGGAACTGGGCAACACCCGCACCCGCGCCTGAACGCGGGGCCCGGCCGGGGGGTTTTCAGCCGCCGGTGGCTGGCCTATGAGGCGCGCACACCCACGACCGGAGCCAGCCGATGCCGACCGACACGCCACAGCCCGCCTTCGTGCTGGTCCGCCCCCAGATGGGCGAGAATATCGGCGCGGCGGCGCGAGCGATGTGGAACTTCGGGCTCGACCGGATGCGGCTCGTGGCGCCGCGGGACGGCTGGCCCAATCCCAGGGCGACAGCCATGGCAAGCGGGGCGGGGCGCCTGCTGGACGAGGCGACAGTGCACGACGACACCGCCGCGGCCGTGGGCGACTGCCATTTCGTGATGGCCACGACCGCGCGCGCGCGGGGCCTGACCAAGCCGGTGTTCACGCCCGAGGCCGCGATGGCCGAGGCCCACGCGCGCATCGGCCGGGGCGAACGCGTGGCCGTGCTGTTCGGTCCCGAGCGCGCCGGGCTCGAAAACGACGACGTGGCGCGCGCCAACGCGATCATCAACGTGCCCGTCAACCCGGAGTTTCCCAGTCTCAACCTCGCCCAGTGCGTGCTGCTCACGGGGTACGAATGGCGCCGCGCGCGCGACGACGCGCCCCCGGGCCGGCGGGTCGGGATGGCCGGCACCGAGCCCGCGCCCGCGATCGAGGTCGAAAAGCTCGCCGCGCACTACGAGCAGCGGCTGGAGGAGGCGGGATTCTTCTTTCCCGACCACAAGGCCGAGGGCATGAAGACCAACATGCGCAATCTCTGGTCGCGGCTTCCGCTGACCCGGGCGGACGTGCAGATGCTGCACGGGGTGATGCGGCAGATGGTCCGCTGGAAGAACCGCGGCGGCTGAGCGCGCTTGAAGGCCCCCGCGGGGCGAACTAACCTTCCGGCGACTGGCAAGGGGCGGATCATGAGCGGCAATCGCAGCATTTTCGAGGAAGTGGGCGAAGAAGGCCCGCAGAGCCGGCCGCAGGGCGGACTGATCGACCGCGGCCGCGGCGGCGCGCGCCGGGCGATCCGGGCGTGGCTGATCGCGCTGTTCACGCTGGTGGTGGTGATGATCGTTGTGGGTGGCCTGACCCGTCTGACCGACAGCGGCCTGTCGATCACCGAATGGAAACCGGTCACGGGTGCGCTGCCGCCGATGTCCGATGCCGCCTGGGAAGAGGAATTCGAGAAATACAAGCAGATCCCCGAGTTCCAGATCCAGAACAAGTGGATGGCGCTGGAGGACTTCAAGGTCATCTACTGGTGGGAATGGGGCCACCGGCAACTGGGCCGCGTCATCGGTCTGGTCTGGGCGGTCGGCTTCGTCGGGTTCCTCGCGGCCCGTAAGATCCCGCCGGGCTGGACGGCCCGGTTGCTGTTTCCCGGCCTTCTGGGCGGCGTGCAGGGGGCCGTGGGCTGGTGGATGGTCGCCTCGGGGCTGGAGGACGGCATGCTCGACGTCGCCAGCTACAGGCTGGCCACGCACCTGGGCCTGGCCTTCGTGATCCTCGGCCTGCTGGCCTGGTACGTCTTCATGCTGGGGCGCGAGGAACGCGCGCTGATGCAGGCCCGCCGCGGCCGCGAGGCAAGACTGTTCACCCGCGCCACCGGCTGGCTGCACTTCGCCTTCCTGCAGATCCTCGTGGGCGCGCTCGTGGCGGGCATCGACGCCGGGCGCACCTACACCGACTGGCCGCTGATGGCCGGGCAGGTGATACCGCCCGACCCCTTCGCGCTGGAGCCCGCGTGGCGCAACGTCTTCGAGAATCCCGGGCTGGTGCAGTTCGTCCACCGGGTGCTGGGTTACCTGCTGCTGGCCTACGGCGTCTTCGCCTGGGTGACGGGGCGGCGCAGTGCGCATCCGGCCACGCGCACGGCCTTCACCGCGGCCTTCCTCGCCCTGCTGCTGCAGGTCGTCCTCGGGATCGTCACCGTGATCTACGCCGCCCCGTGGCAGGTGGCCATCGTGCACCAGTTGCTGGCCGTGGTGGTCTGGGTTCTGATCCTGCGTGCCCGGTTCCTGAGCCTTTACCCGCACGCGCAATCGCTAAGGGGGGCCTGAGATGGCAGCCTATGACGAGCTGATGGCGCATGAGCGCGCCACCCAGGCGCTGGAGCAGGTGGCCGGGCGGCTGAACTGGGACCAGGAAACCATGATGCCCCGCGGGGCCGCCGCCCAGCGCGCCGAGGAGGCCGGCGCCCTAAAGGCCGTGATCCATGCCCGCCGGACCGACCCGCGCCTGGGCGATTGGCTCGCGCAGGCACGGGCGCCGGACGCGGCCGGTCAGGCCCAGCTGAGACTGATACGCCGCGCGTACGCGCGGCACACCCGCGTGCCCGCCGGGCTGGCGGAGACGCTGGCGCGCACCACCAGCCGTGCGCAGGGTGCCTGGGCCGAGGCCCGCGCGGCCGACGATTTCGCCGCCTTCGCACCGGTGCTGGCCGAGGTGCTGGCGCTCAAGCGGCAGGAGGCCGCCGCGCTGGCCGAGGGACGCGACGATGGCGACCTTTACGATGCGTTGCTGGACGACTTCGAGCCGGGCGCCCGGACGGCCGACCTGGTCCCGATGTTCGAGGCCTTGCGGCCGGCACTGGTGGACCTGCGCGAACGCGCCCTGGCCGCGCCGCCCCCCGCACCCGTGACCGGCCATTTCGACGAGGCCAGGCAGATCGCGCTGGCCCGCCGTCTGGCGCGCGCTTTCGGCTATGACGAAACGCGCGGTCGGCTGGACACGGCTGTGCACCCCTTTTCCGCGGGGTCGGGCGACGACGTGCGGATCACCACGCGCACCGATCCGGGCGATCCCTTCAACTGCCTTTATTCCACGATCCACGAAACGGGCCACGCCTGCTACGAGCAGGGGATCGACCGCGCCTACGCGCTGACACCCGTGGGGCAGGGCGTGTCTATGGGCGTGCACGAAAGCCAGAGCCGGCTTTACGAGAACCAGCTGGGCCGGTCGCGTGCCTTCTGCCACTGGTTACACGGCGAGATGCGCGACACCTTCGGCGACCTGGGCGTCGAGGGGGCAGAGGGTTTCTACCGGGCGGTCAACCGCGTCCACCGCGGGTTCATCCGCACCGAGGCCGACGAGGTGCAGTACAACCTGCACGTCCTTTTGCGGTTCGACCTCGAGCGCGCGATGATCGCCGGCGACCTTGCTGCCGGGGATCTCGAGGCGGCATGGAACGACCGGTTCGCGGCCGATTTCGGCTACGAGGTGCCGAACCCCGCGCAGGGCTGCCTGCAGGACGTGCACTGGTCGGTCGGGCTGTTCGGGTATTTCCCGACCTACACGCTTGGCAACGTCTATGCCGGTTGCCTGCACGCGGCGTTGCGTGCCGATCTGCCAAGGCTCGACGACGACCTTGCAAACGGCGACCCACGGGCGGCCACGGCGTGGCTTCGCGCGGCGCTCCAGCGGCACGGCGGTCTGCGGACACCGCGCGAAACGATCGAGGCGGCGTGCGGGGCGCCCCCGTCGGAGGCGCCCCTGGTGACCTATCTCGAAGAGAAGTTCGGCGCGCTCTGCGCCGACTGATCGCGCCCGACGTCGGCGTCGATCAGACGTCGGCGAAGATGTTGTCGGGGTTGGACAGCGCGGTGTCCGCCGAATTGTCCCGCAGCTGCAGCGGCGCGAGGCGAAGCCCTGTCCCGGGACGGGGCGTGTGGTTCTGCGCGGCGCTCATCCGGCGCGGCGTGACATGTCCCTCCCGGACCGCGATGTGGCGGGGCCGGGCACGGCGGTGCAAGAGGTCGATCCGGCGAAGGTCGCGGCGCCCGAGACCCGCGTAACTCAGCAGCACGCCGCAGACCAGGGCAAGGTCACGCCAGAAGGCGCCCATGCCGACCGGGTCGGCATAAAGGAAGGTCTGGACGGCGCTTGAGCAGAACACGAACAATGCAAGCACCAGCGCCGACATCCGGACGGCGATCCCGGCCATGAAGGTCAGGCTGAAATAGAGCAACAGCGCCGAGCCCAGCACCTGCGCCGTCGTGGCGTCGGCGAAAGCGACGAACAGCGCCGCCTTGTCAACGCCCTGGATCAGCCCCATGGCCAGCGCGAGGAAATAGCTTCCGATGACGATCCGCAGCAGGTTGATCCCCCGCAGATCGATGACCCTGTCCATCATTTGGCTCGAATTCCGTTTCACGATCCACATCCCCCGACCAAGATCCATGAGTGGCGGCCCGGCTTACGCCCAGCCAAGACCATCATCGCGCCCGATTGGGGCGACATTCGTCCGCAATGGCAGCTTTTTGCGGGCACGAATGTGGCGGGTTTCTGGCAGCGGTCAGGTGTCGTCGGCGCCGCCGGGGTCTTCCGCGTCATCCGCCCCGGCCTCGGCGATCCAGGCCACGCTGACGACCTTTTCGTCCTTGCGGGTGTCGAAGACCTTCACCCCGCCGGCGTTGCGCGACCGGAAGCTGATGCCTTCGACAGGCACCCGGATCGATTGCCCGCGCGACGTGGCCAGCATGATCTGGTCGTCGGGGTCCACCGGGAACGAGGCCACGACAGGACCGCCGCGCATCGCCTTGTCCATCGCCTGCACGCCCATGCCGCCACGCCCCCGCACGGGGTAGTCGTGGCTCGAACTCAGCTTGCCGGTGCCCGCCGCCGTGATGGTCAGGATCAGGTTTTCCGCCGCCGACATCTCGGCATAGCGCGCCTGGCTTATGCTTCCGCCCGGCGCCTCTTCGGCCGCGCCCGTGTCGTCGGCAATCCCGGCCACGGCGCGACGCATCTTCAGATAGGCCTCGCGTTCCTGCGGCGTGGCCTCGAAGTGGCGGATCACCGACATCGACACCACCCTGTCGCCGTCCAGCAGGCGGATGCCGCGGACGCCGGTCGACTTGCGGCCCTTGAAAACGCGCACCTCGGTGGTGGGGAAGCGGATCGCGCGCCCCGAGTCGGTGACCAGCATCACGTCGTCCTGCTCGGTGCAGATGCGCGCGTTCACAAGTTCGACGCCTTCGGGCAGATCCATGGCGATCTTGCCGTTGCGCTTGACGTTGGTGAAATCCGACAGCGCGTTGCGCCGCACATCGCCGGCCGAGGTGGCAAAGACGATCTGAAGGTCGTCCCACCGGTCCTCGGGCGCGTCCACCGGCATGATGGCGGCGATCGAGACGCCCTGTGGAATGGGCAGGATGTTGACCATGGCCTTGCCGCGCGAGGTTCGCCCGCCCAGCGGCAGGCGCCAGCACTTGAGCTTGTAGACCATGCCGTCGGTGGTGAAGACCAGAAGCGGCGTGTGCGTGTTGGCCACGAACAGCGTGGTGACCACGTCCTCGTCCTTGGTGGCCATGCCCGACAGCCCCTTGCCGCCGCGTTTCTGCGCGCGGAAATCGGCCAGCGCGGTACGCTTGATGTAACCGCCCTGCGTGACGGTCACCACCATGTCCTCGCGCTCGATGAGGTCCTCGTCCTCCATGTCGCCGGCCCAGTCGGCGATCTCGGTGCGACGCGGCACGGCGAATTGTTCGCGGACCTCGCGCAGCTCGTCGGCGATGATGCCCATGATGCGCTCGCGCGAGGCCAGGATCGCGAGGTAGTCCTTGATCTTGCCCGCGAGCTCGGCCAGTTCGTCGGTCACTTCCTGCACGCCGAGCTGCGTCAGGCGCTGCAATCGCAGGTCCAGGATCGCGCGCGCCTGCCGGTCGGACAGGTTGTAGGTGCCGTCCTCGTTCGCGCGGTGCGTCGGGTCGTCGATCAGCGCGATGTATTCGAGGATGTCGTCGGCGGGCCAGCGGCGCGTCATGAGCTTCTCGCGCGCCTCCGCGGCATCGGCGGAGGCGCGGATGGTGGCGACGACCTCGTCGACGTTGCTGACTGCCACCGCCAGCCCGCACAGGATGTGGCTGCGGTCGCGGGCCTTGCGCAGGTCGTGGGCGGTGCGGCGCGCGACGACTTCTTCGCGGAACGCGACGAAGGAGGTCAGGAAGCCGCGCAGCGTCAGCTGCTCGGGCTTGCCGCCGTTCAGCGCCAGCATGTTGCAGCCGAACGACGTCTGCATCGGCGTGAAACGCCAAAGCTGGTTGAGCACCACGTCGGGCGTTGCATCCCGCTTGAGCTCGATCACCACGCGCACGCCTGAACGGTCGGACTGGTCCTCGACGTGGGAAATCCCCTCGATCTTCTTTTCGCGCACGGTTTCGGCGATGCGTTCGATCATCGCCGCCTTGTTCACCTGGTAGGGAACCTCGTCGATCACGATGGCGAAGCGGTCGCGGCGGAATTCCTCGACCCGTGTGCGCGCCCGGACGAGCACGCTGCCGCGCCCTTCGAGATAGGCCTTGCGCGCCCCCGAACGGCCAAGGATGATCCCGCCGGTTGGGAAATCGGGGCCGGGCACGTAGCCGATGAGCTGTTCGCTCGACAGGTCCGGATCGTCGATCAGTGCCAGCGTCGCGTCGATGATCTCGCCCAGGTTGTGCGGCGGGATGTTCGTGGCCATGCCGACGGCGATGCCGCCCGCGCCGTTGACCAGCATGTTGGGAAACCGGGCGGGCAGGACCGTCGGTTCGCGGTCCTTGCCGTCGTAGTTGTCCTGGAAATCTACGGTGTCCTTCTCGATGTCGGCCAGCAGCGCCTGCGCCGGCTTGTCCATCCGCACCTCGGTGTAACGCATGGCCGCCGGGTTGTCGCCGTCCATCGAGCCGAAGTTGCCCTGGCCGTCCAGCAGCGGCAGCGACATCGAGAAATCCTGCGCCATCCGCACCAGCGCGTCATAGATCGCCGCGTCCCCGTG
This sequence comes from Roseovarius salinarum, assembly GCF_002834145.1. Taxonomy (GTDB): domain Bacteria; phylum Pseudomonadota; class Alphaproteobacteria; order Rhodobacterales; family Rhodobacteraceae; genus Roseovarius; species Roseovarius salinarum. Next base: position 128,813 of record NZ_PHNT01000010.1, read on the forward strand.
CGGGTGGTATTTCCCCATCACGTCGCCCACCGGCCGCGCGGACTTGCGGTAGGGCTTGTCGTGGGTGTTGCCGGTTTCGTGCATGGCGTAAAGGATGCGCCGGTGAACCGGTTTCAGCCCGTCGCGCAGATCGGGGATCGCGCGGCTGACGATCACGCTCATGGCGTAGTCGAGGTAGGCGGTCTTCATCTCCTCGGTGATAGAGACCGTCGGCCCGCCGTGATCGGGGCCGTCGGGTGCGTTTTCGTCAGTATTGTCAGGGGGTTGCGGCGTGTCGCTCACGTTTTGACCTGTCCGGTTCGCGTTATCTATATCTAGTTGGACGGCTTATATCAGTTTCACGATATGGGGTGCAATGGCAACCGGTCGCAAACATCCCGTGTCCGCCCCGTCCGGAACGATTTGTGCCAGTGGACGGCCGTTCCGGCGGGTCGTGCAGCGCGGCGTCGGGGGCCGCGTGTCGTCCTTGGCGGCATGGTCCGCGCCACCGGTGTCCGGGCGGTGGCGGTCAGCCGTCGCGCGGGTCGGCCAGCCGGGCGATGTCGGGCGGCTCCGACTTCACCTGGCGCGTGACGATGTAGGTCATGTAACGTCCGATGCCGAGGTCCTCGGCCAGCAGCGCCTCCATCAGCGCCTGGAAATCCGAAAGCCGGCGCGTCACGATCTTGAGCACGTAGTCCATCCCGCCGCCCGTGGCGAGGCATTCGACGATGGCGTCGGTGTCGGCGATGCGCCGCTCGAAGCGCGCGAAATCGGCGGCCCTGTGGGTGGTCAGCGACACGGTGACGATGACGGTCGTGATTTCGCCCAGCCGATCGAGCGCGATCTCGGCGCGGTAGCCGCGGATCAGCCCCGCGCGCGTCAGGCGGCTGACCCTTTCGCGACAGGGCGTGGGCGACAGGTTCACCAGTTCCGCCAGCCGCGTCTTGCTGAGGGGTCCGTTGCGCTGAAGGGCGCTTAGGATGCGTATGTCCGCGGCATCAAGGGCGGTCTTGGTCATCGGGCGGTCCTGTCCTGTTGCACCGGCCGGGGCGGTGCGCGCTCGGCTCACGCTTGCACAATGCCGGCCGCTTTTCCAGTTGCCCGACACGGCGGCACAGCATTGGCAGCCAGTGGCGGTCTCTGCCAACATATTGTTTTCGTTGAAAACGCCATGGCTTGCGGCATGATGGAGGGACAACAACCACGAAAAAGACCATGACCGACAGGAGCAGACACACGATGGCGATGACCGAAACCGAGATGATGCTGAAAGGCTACGGGCTGACCACGGCCGAGTTCTTCTACCACATGCCGGACCACGTGCATGTGCTCAACACCTTCATCTGGCAGGACTACGACCTGGAACCCGACCATCCGCGGCTGTTCGAATTCATCGAGTTCTGGCAGACCGAGATCGACGGTCCGCTGCATTCGGTGCGTTTCACCCACCGCAAGCTCATAAGCCCCGGCGAGTGGCGTCACGTCACGGGCGAATTCACGCTTCACTAGGCGCGGCCGGCGGCGCCGCGCCTTCCGCACGGGTCAGGGGATGATGCGGGTGTATTTCATTCCCTCGAGCGAGGCACCGGCCAGCAGACCGGCCTGCCCGAAGATCACCGCAACCACCGGCGCCGTGGCCGTGGTCGTGTCCGCGCGCAGGTTCCCGCCCTGGTCGCTGATGACATACTCGATGTCGGCCCCCGCGACCCAGCCGGAGCCGCGGCGGAACCGTTCCAGCGCCGCCTCGGTCATGAAGAACAGAACGTGGGCGAACTGCTGCGCGCCGATCTGGAAGCCGACGCTGCCCTTGGTGGCCGAGTAGTAGTCGACCGTGGCGTTGCCCACGCGCAACGCGCCGCGGCCGTAGCCGCCACCGAAGCCGAAGCCCGCCTCGGTGACCAGCGGCATCACCAGCATGCCGTTGGATTTCGCCGCCAGCGGGACCGTGTTGGGGTAGTTTTCGTAAAGATGGTTGAGGGTGGCGTTCACCCGCGCATCGATGCGTGCCGGCCCGGCGCTGCCCACGCCGTTGCCACATCCCGCGAGAACCGGCACGCCCGCGAGGGCGCCCAGCGTGAAGCCGCGTCTGGTCAGATTGCTCATGGATCCTGCCCGTGTGTCTTGCCTGTGTGCCGGTCGGTTTTCTCTTGGTCCGGCTGATGCGCAGTATAGGGGGGCACGCCCCGGCTGTCACGCGCGCAATGCGGTCTGCGCGAAGTCCCGCGGGTCAGCCGTGCGCGGCCATCCGGCGTGCGGCCTGCGGTGCGAAATATGTCAGGATGCCGTCGCATCCCGCCCGCTTGAAGGCCATGAGGCTTTCCATCATCGCGCGCTCGCCGTCGAGCCAGCCGTTCTGCACCGCCGCCTGGATCATCGCGTATTCGCCCGAGACCTGGTAGGCGAAGGTGGGCGTGCCGAAAGCATCCTTCACCCGGCGGCAGATGTCGAGATAGGGCATGCCCGGCTTGACCATGACCATGTCCGCGCCTTCGTCCAGGTCGCGCGCCACCAGCCGCAGCGCCTCGTCGGTATTGGCGGGATCCATCTGGTAGGTCTTCTTGTCGCCCTTCAACGCCCCCGAGGCGCCCACCGCGTCGCGGAACGGCCCGTAGAAGGCCGAGGCGTACTTCGCGGCGTAGCTCAGCAGAACCACGTGGCTGTGCCCCGCGTCCTCCAGCGCGGCGCGGATCGCACCGATGCGCCCGTCCATCATGTCGCTCGGCCCGATGATGTCGACGCCCGCCTCGGCCTGGCTCAGCGCCTGTTTCACCAGCGCCTCCACCGTGGCGTCGTTGACGATCTCGTCACCGCGGACGAAGCCGTCGTGGCCGGTGTCGGAGTAGGGGTCGAGCGCCACGTCGGTCATCACCGCCAAGTGCGGGACCGCGTCCTTTATGGCACGCGTGGCACGGTTGGACAGGTTGTCGGGGTTCCACGCCTCGGCACAGTCGGCGCTGCGATCCTCGGCGCCGGTGTAGGGAAACAGGCAGACCGCAGGGATCCCCAGGTCCGCCGCTTCGCGCGCGGCGTGCACCACCCGGTCGATGCTGCGGCGGACCACGCCGGGCATCGAGGGCACCGGCTCTTCCACGTCCTCGCCCGCACGCACGAAGATCGGCCAGATCAGGTCGGACGGCGACAGGGTCGATTCCGAGACCAGGGCGCGGATCGCGGGACCGCGCCGCAACCGGCGCGGGCGAAAGGCGGGAAAGCGGCCTTGAACGGGATGCATGGGCGGCGGGTCCCCGGATTGTTTCGGACCGTCCTTGATTGGCACGGATACCGGCCTGCCTCAAGGGGTTGAACCGCCCCGGGTTTCCGAGAGGGTAAAACTCTCAGAGGATGACCGTTATGGAATCGAAGAAGAAGCACACCCCGACATACACGGCCGAGTTCCGCGAGCGCGGCGTTCGTCTGTATCGCGAACACCGGTCCGATTACAGC
>NZ_PHNT01000011.1 GCF_002834145.1 Roseovarius salinarum
CCGCGGGCGCGGCGGGCGCCTGCGCGGGGGCGGCCGCCGGGGCTGCCGGTGCCGCGACGGGTGCCGGGTCCTGCCGGCGGCTGACGCGCACGTTGAGGCTGTCGTCGGTGCCGTAGTCGCGCTTGACCTGCAGTTCGGTCAGGTCGTTGTCGTTGAGAAGCTCGGCCAGCGCACGGATGAAGGCGACGTCGTCGTCGTGGGTCTTGTTGGGCATGCGGTTCCTCGGCTGTTGCGGCGCCGCGGCCCTGGCGGGCCAGAACGGACGGTCCCGCCGCTTATAGGACAAGGCGCCGCGGTAGAAAAGCAGCCATTTGGTGCCGTGCGCCGCCACGCGGCGGCGCACAGTTGATTGCCGGACCGGTTGGTGCTTGTCTGTTTCCTGCACCGTGCGCAGGGAGGGCGGACATGAACATCGCGCAATGGCTGGCACGCGTGGCCGCGGTCTCGCCGCGGAGGCCCGCGGTCTTTCTCGGGCGCGAGCGGGCCTGCGACTATGCCGGCCTGCACGGCCGCGCGGCGCGCCTGGCCGGCTGGCTGAGCGCGCAGGGCGTTGCCCCGGGCGATCGCGTCGCGATCTTCATGACCAACGTGCCGGACTACCTGACCGCGCTTTTCGGCATCTGGTATGCCGGTGGCGCGGCGGTGCCGATCAACGCGAAGCTGCACGGGCGCGAGGCCGCCTGGATCATCGGCGACGCGGGCGCGGCGGTGACGCTGGCGTCGCCGGAGCAGGCCGCCGCGCTGCGCGCCGCCGCCGCAACCGGCCGCCTGGTCGAGACGGACGGCGCGGACTGGGCCGTGGCGATGGACCACGCCCCCAGCGACGGCCCCGCCGCGCGTGCGCCGGGCGACCTGGCCTGGCTGTTCTACACATCCGGCACGACGGGCACGCCCAAGGGGGTGATGATCACGCACCGGATGCTGCAGGGCATGACGCTGAGCTACCTGTCGGACGTCGACACGGTGACGGCCGGGGACGCGACGCTCTATGCCGCGCCGATGAGCCATGGCGCCGGCCTTTACAGCCTGCCGCATGTCCTGATGGGGGCGCGGCACGTCTGCCCGCCCTCGGGCGGTTTCGACCCGGCCGAGATCCTCGACCTGGCCCGCCGGCACGAGCGGCTGCACATGTTCGCCGCGCCCACGATGGTCAACCGGCTGACCGCGCATGCGCGGGATGCCGGCGAGACGGGCGCGGGGCTCAGGACAATTGTCTATGGCGGCGGGCCGATGTATCTGGCCGACATCGAGGCGGCGGTGGACCGTTTCGGGCCCGTGTTCGTCCAGATCTTCGGGCAGGGCGAATGCCCGATGTGCATCACCGCCCTGTCGCGTCACGACGTGGCCGACCGCACCCACCCGCGCTGGCGAGAGCGCCTCGGCTCGGTCGGGCGGGCGCAGAGCCTTGTCGAGGTGGCGATCGGCGACGAGGCGGGCCGTGTCCTGCCGCCCGGCGAGACCGGAGAGATCATGGTGCGCGGCGACCCGGTGATGCCGGGCTACTGGCAGAACCCGCAGGCCACGCGCAAGGCGCTCAGGGACGGCTGGCTGATGACCGGCGACGTGGGCCGGATCGACGCCGACGGCTACGTCACGTTGCACGACCGTTCCAAGGACGTGATCATCTCGGGCGGCACGAACGTCTACCCGCGCGAGGTCGAGGAGGCGCTGCTGTCGCACCCGTCGGTCGCCGAGGTGTCGGTGGTGGGCCGCCCGGACGCGGAGTGGGGCGAGGTCGTTGTCGCCTTCGTCGTCCCCGCAAGCGGCTCGAAGCTGGACGAGGCGGCGCTCGACGCCCATTGCCTTGACCGGATCGCGCGCTTCAAGCGGCCGAAGGCCTATGTCGCGCTGGGCGCGCTGCCCAAGAACAACTACGGCAAGGTACTCAAGACGGAACTGCGCAAGATACTGGAGGGCGCGAATGGTTGATCTGACGGGAAAGACGGCGCTGGTGACCGGTTCGGTGCAGGGCATCGGGCTGGCCGTGGCCGAGGCGCTGGCCGGCGCGGGGGCGCGTATCGCGGTGCACGGCCTCGCCGGCGATCACCAGATCCACGAGGCCTGCACGCATCTGCGCGCGAAGGGCGCGCCGCAGGCCGAGTTCTTCCACGGCGATCTGCGCCAGCCCGAGCGCATCGACGAGCTGATGGCGGCGGTCGCGGCCTGGGGCGGGGCGGACATCCTCGTCAACAACGCGGGGATCCAGCACACCGCGCCGCTGGCGCGGATGCCGCGCGAGACATGGGACACGATCCTGCAGGTCAACCTTTCGGCGGCCTTCGAGACGATGCAGGCCGCGCTGCCGGGCATGGCCGAGCGCGGCTACGGCCGGGTCATCAACATCGCCAGCGTGCACGGGCTGGTGGCCAGCAAGGACAAGGCCCCCTATGTCGCCGCCAAGCACGGTCTGGTCGGCCTGAGCCGCGTGGCCGCGCTGGAATACGCCGGGACGGGCAGCAAGGCGGACGGTGGCGTGACCGTCAACTGCATCTGCCCCGGCTGGACCGAGACCGAGATCCTTGCGCCCCAGATCGCCGAACGCGCGGAGGCGCACGGCGGCGACCGCGCGGCCGGCATCGCCGAGCTTCTGGCCGAGAAACAGCCCAGCCGCCGGACGTCGGACCCGGCGGAGATCGGCGCGCTGGCGCTTTGGCTTTGCGATCCGATCGCCCACAACGTGACCGGCACCGCGATCCCGGTGGACGGCGGCTGGACGGCACAGTAACCGCCGCCACCACGCCGGTTTTCAGGAGCCGCCGCGCGGGCCGGTCTCGCCGGCATGGAAGTCCGCGGCGATGCGCATCTCGCGCAGCGGGCGGACCCGCGCGATGGCCGACGCGTAGAGCGGATGCGCCTTGTAGGCGGCCAGGTCTTCCTCGCTGTCGAACTCGGCATAGACCACGAGATCGACATGCGGGCCGCTGATCGTGTCGGCACCGAGGTTGCCGCCCACCTCGAAATGCCGCGCGTGCGGAATGTCCGCCAGGGTCATGAGCCCGTCGCGGATGGCGTCCAGATCGGCGTGGTCGCGCGCGGAAAAGAACACGATGTGGCGGATCATTCGCTGCGCGCCGCCTTCTCGGCCAGCCCGGACCGGCCCTGCCGGCGGGCCAGTTCATCCATCACATCCGAAAGCGCCACGCCGCGCGACTGCAGCATCACAAGCAGGTGGAACAGCACGTCCGCGGCCTCGGCCGTCAGGCCCGCGCGGTCGTCCTTCACGGCCTCGATCACCGCCTCGACGGCCTCTTCGCCGAACTTCTCGGCGGTTTTCTCGGGCCCCTTCGCCAGCAGCCGGGCGGTCCAGCTGTCCTCGGGGTTCGCCGCGGCGCGGGTGGCCACGATCTCTGCAAGTTCCTCGAGCGTCATGCCTGCGTCCTCACGGGTATGCCGGCGCGGGCCATGTGCGCCTTGGCCTGCCGGATGGAGAATTCGCCGAAGTGGAAGATCGAGGCGGCCAGAACCGCGCTGGCGCCGCCCTCGGTGACGCCGCGCGCCAGGTGGTCGAGCGTGCCCACCCCGCCCGAGGCGATGACGGGCACCTCCACCGCGTCCACGATGGCGCGGGTGAGCGCGATGTCGAAGCCTTCGCGCGTGCCGTCGCGGTCCATGCTGGTCAGCAGGATCTCGCCCGCGCCCTTGGCCGCGACCGTGCGCGCGAATTCGACGGCGTCCACGCCCGTCGCGCGGCGGCCGCCGTGGGTGAAGATCTCCCAACGGTCCGGGGCAACCCGCTTGGCGTCGATGGCGACGACGATGCACTGGCTGCCGAAGCGGTCGGCGGCGCGGCGCACGACATCGGGGTCGGCCACGGCCGCGGAATTGAAACTGACTTTGTCGGCGCCGGCCAGCAGCAGGGCGCGAACATCGTCGGGCGTGCGCACGCCGCCGCCCACGGTCAGCGGGATGAAGCAGTGCTCGGCGGTGCGGCGCACCACGTCGAGCATCACGCCGCGGTTCTCGTGCGTGGCGTTTATGTCGAGAAAGCACAGCTCGTCGGCGCCGGCGGCATCGTAGGCGCGCGCGGCATCCACCGGGTCGCCCGCGTCGCGCAGGTCGACGAAGTTCACGCCCTTGACCACGCGGCCGTCGGCGACGTCGAGGCAGGGAATGATGCGGGTCTTGAGCATGCGGCAGGCCCCTTTCGCGTTCACGGCATTGTTTATGGGCATTGGCGGCGACATGCCAGAGGGTGGGGCCGATTGCCACTGCCATTCAGGGAGTTTCGCGATGAACAGGATCTTCGCCGCCGCCACGCTCATGCTCGCCCCGCTGCTGACCGCGCCCGCGGCCGCGGCCGACCTGACGCGCGTGGAGTCCGCGCGCGGGGTCGCGGCCACCGCCGACGCGCTGGAGGCCGCGGTGGAGGGCGCGGGCGCCACCGTTTTCGCGCGCGTCGATCACGCCGCCGGCGCCCGATCGGCCGGCATGGACCTGCGCCCCGCGCAGCTTCTGGTGTTCGGCAACCCCAGGCTGGGCACGCCGGCGATGCAGGATGCGCCCGAGGCCGGGCTTTTCCTGCCGATGCGCGTGCTGGTCCACGAGGATGCCGACGGACAGACCCTGCTGGTCTACGAGGATCCCGCGGCGATGCTGGGCGATCTCGACGGTGTCGCGGCCGGCGCGGGATACATCGAGAAGATGACCGGCGCGCTTGCCAAGCTGACGGCAAAGGCCGCCGGCGGTTAACCGGCCAGCGCGGCCAGGGCCTGCCGCAGGTCGATCGCCCCGTCGTAGAGCGCGCGCCCCGAGATCGCGCCGTTCAAAGGTGCCCCGCAGTCGCGCAACGCGATCAGGTCGTCGATGGAACTGACGCCACCCGAGGCGATGACGGGGATCGACACGGCCCGCGCGAGCGCGGCCGTGGCGGCGACGTTGGGCCCGCCCATCGCGCCGTCGCGGTCGATGTCGGTATAGATGATCGCGGCCACGCCCGCGTCCTCGTAGGATCTGGCAAGCTCGGTGGCGTCCACGTCGGTCTCGTGGGCCCAGCCCTGGGTGGCCACGCGGCCGTCGCGCGCGTCGATGCCCACGGCGACCTGCCCCGGAAAGGTGCGCGCGGCCTCGCGCACCAGCGCCGGGGTCTCCACCGCCACGGTGCCCAGGATCACGCGGGCCAGCCCCTTGTCCAGCCAACGTTCGATCGTGGCCATGTCGCGGATGCCGCCGCCCAGTTGCGCCGGCACGCCGGCCCGGGCGAGGATCGCCTCGACCGCGGCGCCGTTGACCGGCTCGCCCGCGAAGGCGCCGTTGAGGTCGACCAGGTGCAGCCATTCGCAGCCGGCCGCGACGAAGGCCTCGGCCTGCGCGGCGGGGTCGTCGTTGAACACCGTCGCCTGGTCCATCTCGCCCTTGTAAAGGCGCACGGCCTGACCGTCCTTCAGGTCGATGGCGGGATAAAGGATCATGGTGCCTGCACTCCCCCGTGTGGCTGACTGGACCCGTCCTAAATCACGCGCACGGGGGATTTGCAACGCGACCCCACGTCAGGCTTGATCGCGGCCCGGCGGCGCGCACACTGGGCCGAAAAGGGAGGAGACGGATGAAACACATCGCAACCGCCGTCGCGTTGCTGCTGGCCGGCGCCGGGGCCGCCCTGGCGGAGCCGCTCGAGGGCATGTGGCAGACCTCGCCCGACGACAACGGCCACGTCGGCTGGGTCGAGGTCACGACCTGCGGCGCCACGCTGTGCGGCAAGCTGGTCAAGGCATTCGATTCGGACGGTCGGCCCATCGAGTCGGACAACATCGGCCGCAAGATCATCTCGCGGACGGAGCCCGCGGGCGACGGCCGCTACACCGGCCGGGTGTATTCGCCGGACCGCGACAAGACCTACCGCTCCAAGCTGGAGCTTTCGGGGGACCGGCTTTCGGTGTCGGGTTGCGTCATGGGCGGGCTGATCTGCCGCGACGGTGGCACCTGGGTGCGCGTCGAATAACGCGGGCCGCGCGGCGGGTTAGCCACGCGTCACTGGAAAGGGCGCCCGTTTGCCCCATATGTATCGCATGTAACCGGGGCCGGCGGCGCCCGGGAAACGCGTCTCGGCGCCGCGGGCTCGCCATGCAGGGGCCAAGCCATGTGGCGCGTCGTTCTTCTGACTGCCCTCGTTTCCGCCGGGTCCGGCTGGGCGGGCCCGTCCGACGCCATTCTCGGGCTCTGGCGCACCGGCCCGGACAGCAAGGGACAGGTCGCGCACGTCAAGGTGCAGGAATGCGATCGCCGGATTTGCGGCCGGATCGTCGCGGCCTTTTCCGCCGAGGGCGAGCCGGTGACGTCGCCCAACGAGGGCAAGCTGGTGTTCTGGAACATGTCGCGCACCGCGCCTTCGCGGTATTCGGGCCGGGCCTGGGTGCCCGCGCACGACCGGGTCTATGATGCCGGTGCGCGCATCGCCGGGGACCGGATGAAGGTATTCGGCTGCCTTGGCCCGTTCTGCCGCAGCCAGGTCTGGACCCGGGTGGAGTAGGGCGCGCAGCACCCCCCTCAGGGCCGCCACGTCAGGAAATTGCCGATCAGCCGCAGGCCGGTGGCCTGGCTTTTCTCGGGGTGGAACTGCGTGCCGACGATGTTGTCGCGCCCCACCACTGCCGTGATCGGCACGCCGTAGTCGGCATGGGCCAGCAAGTGCGCGGTGTCGTCCACCACGTAGTGGTAGGAATGCACGAAATAGGCATGATCGCCCGTCGCGATCCCGTCGAACACGGGGTGGGCGCGGTCGATCACCAGGTCGTTCCAGCCCATGTGCGGCACCTTGAGCGCCGGGTCGGCGGGGGCGATGCGCGCCACCGTGCCGCCGATCCAGTCGAAGCCCGGCGTTTCCTCGTATTCCATCCCGCGCGTGGCCATCATCTGCATGCCGATGCAGATCCCGAGGAACGGGGCGCCTTGACCGATCACGCGCTCCTCGATCGCCTCGAAGACGCCGCGGTGGTCGAACAGCGCCTGCCGGCAGGCCGGAAAGGCGCCGTCACCGGGCAGCACGATGCGGTCGGCGCGCGCGATGACCTCCGGCGAATCGGTGACGGTGACGGGGCCGGCGCCCGCCTCGGCGGCCATGCGCTGGAACGCCTTCTCGGCGGAGTGCAGGTTGCCGCTTTCGTAATCGACGATGACGGTGGACATGGCGCTACAGCGCCCCCTTGGTCGACGGGATGGCGTCGCCCTTGCGCGGGTCGGCCTCGATCGCGTCGCGCAGCGCGCGCGCCACCGCCTTGAACGCCGCCTCGGCGATGTGGTGGCTGTTGATCCCGCGCAGCGCGTCAACGTGCAGTGTGATCCCGCCGTGGGTCGAGAGGGCCTGGAAGAACTCGCGCACCAGTTCGGTATCGAATGCGCCGATCTTCTGGGTCGGCATCTCGACGGACCAGGCCAGGTAGGGCCGCCCCGAGAGGTCGAGCGCGGCGCGGACCAGCGCGTCGTCCATCGGCAGCAGGCACGCGCCGTAGCGGCGGATGCCGCGCTTGTCGCCAAGCGCCCGCGCCAGCGCCTGCCCGAGCGCGATGCCGATGTCCTCGACGCTGTGATGGTCGTCGATGTGGGTGTCGCCCGAACACCGTACCGTCATGTCGATCAGCGAATGGCGGGCCAGCTGGTCGAGCATGTGATCGAGGAACCCCACGCCGGTCGCCATGTCGTGGGCGCCGGAGCCGTCGAGATCGACCTCGACGCGGATGTCGGTTTCGGCCGTCTTGCGGGTGATCTCGGCGCGGCGCATGGGCGGTGGTGTCCTTTCGGCTGTGCGCCGCCCTTATAGGGCCGCCCGGCGTCGGCGCCAAGGGTTTGCGGCGCCGGCGAAAGACGAAAGGGCGCGGCCTGTGCCGCGCCCTTTTCGATGGCCTCCCGCGAGGGGAGAAATGGAGCGGGTGATGAGATTCGAACTCACGACATCAACCTTGGCAAGGTTGCGCTCTACCCCTGAGCTACACCCGCGCCCTTGGGTGAGGCGTGAGATATAAATTCTCGCGCGGGGCTGCAAGAGGAAAATTGCGGCGCCCCGCAATTTTCCTCGGGGGGCGGCGGGGCTCAGTTCGTCGCGCCGGCCCGTTCGCGGCGGCGCTTCTGTCGCAGCAGGTTCAGCCCTTCCACCGCGCCGGAAAACACCATCGCCGCGTAGATGAACCCGCGTTCGATATGGAAGTGGAAGCCGTCGGCGACCAGCGCCATGCCGACCATGACCAGGAACGCCAGCGCCAGCATCTTGGTTGAGGGGTGCGCCTCGATGAACTCGGCGATCGGGTTGGCGGCCACCATCATCACGACGATGGCCACGACCACCGCGGCGATCATCACCTCGATGTGGTCGGCGATCCCCACGGCCGTCAGCACGCTGTCGACCGAGAACACGAGATCCAGAACCATGATCTGCGCGATCACCGTCATGAAGACCGCCTTGACGACGGCTTCCTCGGAGGTCTGGAAATCCTCGCCCTCGACCTCGTCGAAGATCTCGGTCGCGGCCTTGTAAAGCAGGAACAGCCCGCCGGCGACGAGGATCACGTCGCGCCACGACACCGGGAAGTCCATGACCGTGATCACCGGCTCCGACAGACCCACGATCCAGGTTATGGAAAACAGAAGGCCGATGCGCAGCACCAGCGCGCCGGCCAGCCCCAGAACGCGCGCGCGCGGGCGCTGGGCCTCGGGCAGCTTCGACGCGACGATCGAGATGAAGATCACGTTGTCCACGCCGAGGATGATTTCCAGCACGGTGAGCGTGAAGAACGACGCCCAGACCGCCGGGTCGTTGAGCAATTCCAGCATGACACCTCCGCAAGCGGTTGGCCGGCCCGCCGGCCGGCGCGCCTTCGCCGCGGAGGATAAAGGATTCGCCCCGCCGGGCCAGCGCGAAACCGGCCGACCGGCAGGCGCTTGCAGACCCGTCTGGCGATTGTGCCCGCAAGGGGCCCAGGACGGCGCGGGCCTACTCCAGTTCGACCAGCAGGTCCTTGGCGTCGATCTGCCCGCCGGGCTGGACATGCACCGCCTTGACGGTGGCGTCGCGCTCGGCTTGCAGGCCGGTTTCCATCTTCATCGCCTCGATCGTCAGCAGCATGTCGCCTTCGTGCACCGTCTGGCCGGGCTGGACGGCCACGCTGGCCACCACGCCGGGCATCGGCGCGCCCACGTGGTTGGTGTTGGTCGGGTCCGCCTTGGGCCGCGCGCCGGCCTGCGCCTTGACCTTGCGGTCGGGCACGCGGATGACGCGGGGCTGGCCGTTGAGCTCGAAGAAGACCTTGACGTCGCCGTCCTCGCCCGTCTCGCCCACGGTCTGCAGCCGGATCTCGAGGATCTTGCCGGGGTCGATCTCGGCGCTGATCTCCTCGCCCGGTTCCATGCCGTAGAAGAAGGTGCGCGTCGGCAGGGTGCGCACCGGCCCGTACTGCCGGTGGCGGCCCATGTAGTCCAGGAACACCTTGGGATACATCAGGTAGCCGTTGAGATCCTCGTCGTCGACCGACTTGCCCTCGAGCTGGGCGCTGAGGTCGCGGCGCGTGGCCTCCAGGTCAACCGGCTCCAGGTGCTTGCCGGGCCGCTCGGTGTCGGGGGTTTCGTCCGTGAGCACCTTGCGCACGATGGCCGGCGGGAATCCGCCCGGCGGCTGGCCGAGGTTGCCGCGCATCATGTCGATCACCGAGTCGGGGAAGGAGACCTCGGTGTCCGGGTCCTCGACGTCGGCGCGCGTCAGCCCCTGGCTGACCATCATCAGCGCCATGTCACCCACGACCTTGGAGCTCGGCGTGACCTTCACGATGTCGCCGAACATCCGGTTGACCTCGGCATAGGTCTGGGCGACCTCGTGCCAGCGGTCCTCGAGCCCGAGGCTGCGCGCCTGTGCCTTGAGGTTGGTGAACTGCCCGCCGGGCATCTCGTGCAGGTAGACTTCCGAGGCGGGTGCCTGAAGCCCCGCCTCGAAGGCGGCGTATTGCCCGCGGACCTGTTCCCAGTAGTCGCTGATCCCGCGCACGCGCGCGATGTCCAGGCCCGTCTCGCGGGGGCCGTGGCGCAGCGCCTCGACGATGGAGCCCAGGCACGGCTGGCTGGTCGCCCCGGAGAACGCGTCCATCGCCGCGTCCGCGGCATCCACGCCGGCCTCGGCCGCGGCCAGCACCGAAGCGCCCGAGATGCCCGAGGTGTCGTGCGTGTGCAGGTGCACGGGAATGTCGATCTCGTCCTTGAGGGCGCGCACCAGCAGCGTCGCGGCGGCCGGTTTCAGCAAGCCGGCCATGTCCTTGATGCCCAGGACGTGGGCGCCGGCGGCCTGAAGCTCCTTGGCCATGCCGACGTAGTATTTCAGGTCGTATTTCGCGCGGTCGGGATCGAGGATGTCGCCGGTGTAGCACACCGCCGCCTCGCAGACGCGCCCGGTGTCCTGCACCGCGTCCATCGCCACCCGCATGTTCTCCACCCAGTTGAGGCTGTCGAAGACGCGGAAGATGTCGATGCCCGTCTCGGCGGCCTGCCGGACGAATTCCCGTACCACGTTATCGGGGTAGTTGGTGTAGCCGACACCGTTCGAGGCGCGCAGCAGCATCTGCGTCATCACGTTGGGCATCGCCGCGCGCAGGTCGCGCAGCCGCTGCCAGGGGCATTCCTGCAGGAAGCGGTAGGCCACGTCGAAGGTGGCGCCGCCCCAGCATTCAACGCTGAACAGCCCGGGCAGATGGGCGGCATAGGCCGGCGCCACGCGGATCATGTCGATCGAGCGCATGCGGGTCGCCAGCAGGCTCTGGTGGCCGTCGCGCATCGTCGTGTCGGTCAGCAGCAGCCGGTCCTGGTCGAGCATCCAGTCCGCGACGGCCTTCGGGCCCTCATTCTCCAGCAGGGTCCTGGTGCCCGGGGGCGGGGCATCGTGGCCCACCCGCGGCGCCTTGGGCGTTCTGGCCTGCGCCGGCGGACCGGCGCGGCCCTGCGTCTCGGGGTGGCCGTTGACGGTGATGTCGGCGATGTAGGTCAGCACCTTGGTGCCCCGGTCGCGCCGCTTGCTGAACCGGAACAGCTCGGGCGTCGTGTCGATGAAAGTCGTGGTGTATTCGTTCGACAGGAACGTGGGGTGCTTGAGAAGGTTCTCGACGAAGGCGATGTTGGTCGACACGCCCCTGATGCGGAACTCGCGCAGGGCGCGATCCATCCGCGCGATCGCGGCCTCGGGCGTGGGCGCCCAGGCGGTCACCTTCACCAGCAGGCTGTCGTAGAACCGGGTGATGATCCCGCCGGCGTAGGCGGTGCCGCCGTCGAGACGGATGCCCATGCCCGTGGCGCTGCGGTAGGCGGTGATGCGCCCGTAGTCCGGAATGAAGTTGTTCTGCGGGTCCTCGGTGGTGATCCGGGTCTGCAGCGCGTGGCCGTGCAGGGTGATCGACGCCTGGTCGGGCTTGCCGGTGGCCTCGGCCAGCGTCCGGCCCTCGGCGATCTTGATCTGCGCCTGCACGATGTCGATGCCGGTCACCTCCTCGGTGACCGTGTGCTCGACCTGCACGCGCGGGTTCACCTCGATGAAGTAGAAGGCGCCGGTCTCCATGTCCATCAGGAACTCGACGGTGCCGGCGCACTCGTAGTTGACGTGCTTGCAGATCTTCACGCCCAGTTCGCACAGTTCGGCGCGCTGCGCCTCGGTCAGGTAGGGGGCGGGCGCGCGTTCGACGACCTTCTGGTTGCGCCGCTGGACCGAGCAATCCCGCTCGTAGAGGTGATAGATCTCGCCGTGACCGTCGCCGAGGATCTGCACCTCGACGTGGCGGGCGCGGGTGATCATCTTTTCCAGGTAGCCCTCGCCGTTGCCGAAGGCGGCCTCGGCCTCGCGCCGGCCCTCGCGCACCTTCTCCTCCAGCTCGTCGGGGCCGTTGATGGGGCGCATGCCGCGCCCGCCGCCGCCCCAGCTGGCCTTGAGCATCATCGGGTAGCCGATTTCCTCGGCTGCCTCGCGGGTGCGCGCCATGTCGTCGTCCAGCACGTGACTGGCCGGGATCACCGGCACGCCCGCCTCGACGGCGACGCGCCGGGCGCTGGCCTTGTCGCCCAGCGCGCGCATGGTCTCGGCCTTGGGGCCGATGAAGGTGATGCCGGCCTCGCGGCAGGCATCGACGAAATCCGGGTTTTCCGACAGCAGGCCGTACCCGGGGTGGATCGCGTCCGCACCCGACTGCTGGGCCACCCGGATGATCTCGTCGATCGACAGGTAGGCCTGCACGGGGCCCAGCCCCTCGCCGATGTGATAGGCCTCGTCGGCCTTGAACCGGTGCAGGCCCAGCTTGTCCTCCTCGGCGAAAACGGCGACCGTGCGCTTGCCCAGCTCGTTGGCCGCGCGCATCACGCGGATCGCGATCTCGCCGCGGTTGGCGATCAGGATTTTCTTGAATTCGCTCACGTCTGCGTCCCCCTGTCCGTCGTTGCGGGCGGCGTCGCCCGGTGGCGTGCTGCAGCGCAGCGCCGTTGACCGGATGTTGTAGGCGGTGTGACGGTTTCTCGCAATCCGGCACCGACCACTTTCACCCGTTCGCGACATTTCCCACCCGCGCGGGCGATGCCGGCGCGGCCCCCGGCCCGGCGAAAGCTCCGGTCAACCTTCTCGCGCTAAGGTAAGAGGGGATACAGGAGCATAGGGGATGCCATGCTGTTTCGCCGCATCTACGTCAGCCAGGCCGCCCCGGGCGTGGGCGAACAATGCATCGCACGGATCCTCGCACAGTCGCGGCGCAACAACCAGGCCGCGGGGCTGACCGGGTTGCTGATCTTCCACGAGGGGCGATTCTTCCAGGTGCTCGAGGGGCGCGCCCCGGATGTTCTGGCCTGCTGTGCCCGGATCGCCGAGGATCCGCGACACACCGACATGCAGATCCTGCAGGAAGGCCGGGTCACCACCCGGGCCTTCGCCGGCTGGAAGATGGGGTATGGCTGGCCGCAGGCGTTGCCGGATGCCCGTTGCGACGGCGTCATCCCGCTGCATGACCTCGTGCCGCCAGACAGCCCCGCGCGCGGCGCCGACGGGCAGGTGCGCCGCGCGGTGCGCGATTTCCTTGCCGGGTTCCGGCACCTGCCGGATGCGGGCGGCCGGGTGCGCGCCTGACCGCCCGGAACGGGTGGACAGCAGGGCAGCGCGCAAGCTCCCGGCAACCATTTTCGCCTGTCAGACGGGAACGCCCCGTCGTCCACCCCGTCAACCAAGGGGAAGGCCGCCATGTTTTTCCGCCGAATCTACACCAGCACCGCCGCCCCCGGCACGGGGGAGCACGCCGTTGGCGACATCCTGCGCCGGTCGCGGCGCAACAATGCCGCTGCGGGGCTCACCGGGTTGCTCGTCTTCCACCAGGGTCGGTTCTTCCAGGTGCTCGAGGGGCCGCGACCGGCCGTGCTGGCGTGTTATGGCCGGATTTCCGGCGATCCGCGCCACGGCAAGATGCGCCTGCTCGACGAAGGCCCGGCGCAACAGCGTGCCTTCGGCGACTGGCAGATGGGGTACGGCCGCCCGCAGGATCTTCCGGCGGCGCAACGCGACGGGGTGATCGCCATCCTCGATCTCGTGCCGCCCGACAGCGCCGCGCGCGGCGCCGACGTCCAGGTCCGCCGCGCCGTGCGCGATTTCCTCTCCGGGTTCAGGCATCTTCCGGCCGGGCGCCGCACGGCGTGAGGTGACGCGCGCGGGCGGGTGCCCCGGCGCCCATGTCAGGGGGCGATGAGCCGCGCCCGTGCCTGCGCGGGGTGGGCCAGCCCCAACTGCCCCATGTTTGCCACCAGATCCGCGCGCAGGACGTCAGCCAGATGCGCGGGCCCTGCCGGCCCCAGCGCGGCCAGCGCGTAGTGCCACGCGCGCCCCAGCATCACGAAATCCGCGCCCAGCGCGAAGGCGCGCAGGATGTCGAGCCCGCCCGCGATGCCACCGTCTAGGATCACCGGCAGCGCGGTGGCCCCGCGGATCCCGCGCAGCGACTCCAGCGTCGCGGGGGCGGCGTCGAACTGCCGGCCGGCATGGTTCGACACCCACACGGCATCGACCCCTTCGGCCTCGAGCCGCGCGGCGGTTTCGGCCTCCAGCACCCCCTTGACCACCAGCGGGCCGCCCCACGCGTCGCGCAGCCAGCGCAGGTAATCCCAGTCGGGCGCCGTGCGCAGCAGGTAGCCCGCGTGCGCGGTGGACGACAGCCCGCTGGTCCGCCCCGCGTAATCGTCGATCAGCCGCATCCGGGGCATGCCGTGGCGCGCCATGCCCGCCGCCCAGGCCGGCCGCGCGGCCACCTGCGCCAGAAGCCGCGGCGTCAGCCGGGGCGGCTGCGTCAGCCCCGACCGCAACTGCCGTTCGCGCCGGCTGGCCACCGGCACGTCGACCGTCAGTACCAGCGTGTCGAACCCCGCGTCCCGCGCGCGCGCCAGCATGTCGGCGCGGATCTCCGGGTCGCGCGGCGGGTACATCTGGAACCACGCGGGCTTGCCCAGGTCGTCACCCAGATCCTCGGGCGTGCGGCTGGCCACCGTGGACAGGGTGTAGGGGATGCCAAGTTCGGCCGCCGCGCGGGCCAGGTGGTGTTCGGCCCGCGGCCAGACCAGCCCCGACATGCCCACCGGCGCGATACCCACCGGCAGCGCGGGACGCGCGCCCAGCAGCGGCACCGACAGATCCGGCACCACCTCGCCATGCAGCACCGAAGGGCGCAACAGCACCGCATCCAGCGCGGCGCGGTTGCGTGCCTGCGTGGCGCCCGTGCCGGTCGCGCTGTCGAGGTAGTCCCACACGAAGCGCGGCACGCGGGCGCGGGCCCGGGCGCGCAGGTCGGCGATGGCGGGAAAGCGGGCGTGCAGGTCCATGCCGCGCATTTGTCCCCACCGCCGTGCCCGCGTCCAGTGCCGGGCCGGAAAATTAAATAATTTTCCGGCCCGGAATTTTATTTAAAATTCCGGGCGGCCGCTGCGGCGACCTCGGGAACATCCTGCGAACAAACCTTTAACTCCGGCGACGCGCACGCTAACCTCGGGTCATGAGCCATTTCGACGAATCCGCCGCCTTCGAACAGGCCGCCCTGTCCACCCGCGCGATGGCCGCGCGGCCCGCGCCCTATCTTGACGGGCTCAACCCCGAACAGCGCCGTGCCGTCGAGGCGCTGGACGGGCCGGTGCTGATGCTCGCCGGCGCGGGCACCGGCAAGACCAAGGCGCTGACCACGCGGCTGGTGCACCTGCTGAACACGGGGCGCGCGCGGCCCGACCAGATCCTTGCCGTGACCTTCACCAACAAGGCCGCGCGCGAGATGAAGGACCGGGTGGGCCAGCTCATGGGCCACCAGATCGAGGGGATGCCGTGGCTGGGCACCTTCCACGCGATCTGCGTCAAGCTGCTGCGCCGGCACGCCGAACTGGCCGGGCTGAAGGCGAACTTCACCATCCTCGATACGGACGACCAGCTGCGCCTGCTCAAGCAGCTGGTGCAGGCCGCCGGCATCGACGACAAGCGCTGGCCGGCCCGCCAGCTGGCCGGGATCATCGACCGCTGGAAGAACCGCGCGTGGACGCCCGCGAATCTGCCGGCGTCCGAACACGCGGCCTACGACGGGCACGGCCCCGCGCTCTTTGCGCAATACCAGGCGCGGCTGAAGGAGCTCAACGCGGTCGATTTCGGCGACCTGCTGCTGCACGTGCTGACCATCTTCCGCGCGCATCCGGACGTGCTGGAGCAGTACCAGCGCCGCTTCGCCTATATCCTCGTGGACGAGTACCAGGACACCAACGTGGCGCAGTACATGTGGCTGCGGCTGCTGGCGCAGCGCCACCGCAACATCTGCTGCGTGGGCGACGACGACCAGTCGATCTATGGCTGGCGCGGCGCCGAGGTGGGCAACATCCTGAAATTCGAGACGGATTTTCCCGGCGCGACGGTGATCCGGCTGGAGCAGAACTACCGCTCCACCCCGCATATCCTGGGCGCCGCGGGCGGGGTGATCGCCGCCAACGAGGGCCGGCTGGGCAAGGAGCTTTGGACCGAGGCCGACGCGGGCGAGAAGGTGCGCCTGATCGGGCACTGGGACGGCGAGGAGGAAGCGCGCTGGATCGGCGAGGAGATCGAGGCGATGCAGACCGGCACCCGCGGGATGCGGCCCTTCTCGCCGGACGAAATCGCGATACTCGTGCGCGCCAGCCACCAGATGCGCGCCTTCGAGGATCGTTTCCTGACCATCGGGCTGCCCTACCGCGTGATCGGCGGCCCGCGTTTCTACGAGCGGATGGAGATCCGCGACGCGATGGCCTATTTCCGCCTCGTCGTGAGCCCCGCCGACGACCTGGCGTTCGAGCGGATCGTGAACACGCCCAAGCGCGGGCTGGGCGACAAGGCGCAGCAGAAGATCCAGACCACCGCGCGCGCCAACGGCGTGCCGCTGGTCGACGGCGCGCGGCTGCTGCTGGAACAGAAGGGGCTGACGGGCAAGGGCGCGGCGGCGCTGGGCCGGTTGCTTGACGATCTCGCGCGATGGGGACGCATGGCCGGCAGCGGCGAGGTCGGCCACGTCGAGCTGGCCGGGATGATCCTCGATGAATCCGGCTACACCGCGATGTGGCAGAACGACAAGACGCCCGAGGCACCGGGCCGGCTGGAAAACCTCAAGGAGCTGGTCAAGGCGCTGGAGGAGTTCGAGAACCTCTCGGGGTTCCTCGAGCACGTCAGCCTCGTGATGGACAACGAGCAGGGCGAGCAGGGCGAGAAGGTGTCGATCATGACGCTTCACGCGGCCAAGGGGCTGGAGTTCCCGGCCATCTTCCTGCCGGGCTGGGAGGACGGGCTGTTTCCCAGCCAGAGGTCGATGGACGAGACCGGCCTGAAGGGGCTGGAGGAGGAACGCCGGCTGGCCTACGTCGGCATCACGCGCGCCGGCGAGGTCTGCACGATCTCGTTCGCCGGCAACCGCCGCGTCTTCGGCCAATGGCAGAGCCAGCTGCCCTCGCGCTTCGTCGACGAGCTGCCCGAGGCGCACGTCGAGGTTCTCACGCCGCCGGGGCTTTACGGCGGCGGCTACGGTGCCGCCGCGCCGGGTGCGGGGGCCGCCGGGATCGAGACGCGCGCGGCCGAGGCCAACGTCTACAACTCGCCCGGATGGCGGCGGATGCAGGCGCGCGCGGGCGAGCGACCGCTGTCGCAGCCGCGCGAGTCGCGCGCGCCGGTGATCGACGCGCAGGCGGTGTCCAGCCACACCGTGGGCGAGCGGGTGTTCCACCAGAAGTTCGGCTACGGCCGGATCACCGGGATCGAGGGCGACAAGCTGGAGATCGATTTCGAGAAGGCGGGGCCGAAGAAGGTCGTGGCCAAGTTCGTCTCGGGCGCCGACGACGTGCCGTTCTGAGCCGGGGGGCGCGGGGGCGCTGCCCCCGTCGCCCTGCGGGCGACTCCCCCGGAGTATTTCGGGCAAGATGAAGAACGCCGGTGCGCCTCAGCGCTCCAGCCGCTGGCGCCAGTAGCCCAGCGGGTAGAAGACGAGCGCGGCGGCCATGCCGATCACCACGATCCGTGCGGCCAGTTGCGTGCCGCCGTCGGGAAACGCGTCGCGCAGCACCAGCAGCGCCGGCAGGCCCACGGCGTTGGGCACGGCCAGCACCGCCAGCGCGTAGAAGGCCGCGAAGCCGGCCCAGCCGGTGAAGCGCCGCGCCGCCGCCCGTGCGCAAAGCCAGACCCCGGCCAGGATCGCGACGAGGGAGACGAGCATCACCGTTCAGCCCGCCGTTTCCAGCGTCGCGCGGTCGATGATCGCGACGCCGTCGCCGACGCGGTCGGAGGGGTGGGTGACCACCCGCGCGCCGGCCTCGAGCCCGGCCGTGACCTGTGCCGCGCGGTCATTGCGCCGCCCGATCCCGACCGTGCGCAAGCGGGCGACGCCGTCACCACCGACCGCGAACACCGCCCAGTCGTCGCCGCGGCGAAAAAGGGCACTCAACGGCACCTGCAGGACGTTGTCGGCCTGCCATTCGACGATGCGCAGGTAGACCGCGTAGCCGTCGCCCAGGCCCGCGCGCGCGGCGGGGGGCGAGACGAAGTCGAAGACGACGTCGACGCGCTGTTCCTCGATGCCCAGCGCGGAGACCTCGGTGCGTGCGGATGGCTCGACCCGGCGCAGTTCCGCCTCCAGGGGCTCCGGGCCGCCCCAGCGCTCCACGATGGCGCGCGCCCCCGGTGCAAGACCGATGGCATCGGACGACAACAGCTCGGCGACGATCTCGAGATCCTGCGGCTGGCCTACCGACAGAAGCCGCGTGCCCGCGGTGACGGGCCGTTCGCTGAGCACGTCGATCGACAGGACCTGGCCGTCGATCGGCGCCGTGAGCCGCACGCAGCAGCCCTGGTCGCCGGCCGCCGGGTCGTCGGGTTCGATCAGCGCCGCGCGGGCACGGTCGAGCGCGCCGCGCGCCCGGTCGAGCTCGGCGCGCGCGGCCTCCAGCGCGGCCTTCCTGATCTCGAGCTGCTGGGTGACGTCCTCGAGCCGGGTGAGCGAGGCGACGCCGCGTTCCACCAGTGTCTGGACCCGTTCGAACTGGCTGCGGGCATGGGCCAGTTCCTCCTCGGCCACGCGCGCGCGGCTCTCGGCGGCGTGCAGCGCGGCGCGTGCCTCGCGCACGGCGGCCTCGGCCTGCACCCGGCTGCGGGTGTCCAGCAGCGCGGGGCTGGCCGGCTCCACCACCGCGACGACGGTCTCGCCCGCGGTCACGTCGTCGCCCACACGAACCGGCGAGCGCTGCGCCGTCCCGGTGATCGGGGCGGCGACCTCGTAGACCTCGCGGATGCGCGTGCGCCCCTCTGCGCCGATGGTCACCTGCATCGGCCCGCGCGTGACGGTGGCAAGGTCGACCGGCACGGGGTCCGGCCGGAACGCCACGACGGCCAGTGCGGCGACGGCGGCCAGCCCGAGGCCACCCAGGATCAGCGTGCGGGGTCTAGTGGCCATGGGTCATTCCCTCGTTTTCATGACGTCGACAAGATCGAGCCGGTCGAGCCGGCGGCGCACGATCAGCGCCGAGGCCAGCGCGGCCCCCAGCACGACCAGGCTTGCGCGCGCGAAACCGGCGGGTTCCAGCACCAGCGGGATCGCGTAGAGATCGCTGCTCGAGCCCTCGGCCAGCGCCTTCGAGATGGCCGCGCCCAGCAACCAGCCCAGCGGTTGCGCCAGCACCGCGATCAGCATGCTTTCGCCCACGAGGATGAACGAGACCTCGCCGCGGGTGAAGCCCAGGATGCGCAGGCTGGCCAGTTCGCGGGCGCGCTCCGACAGCTGGATCCGCGCCCCGTTGTAGGCGACGCCGACGGTGATCATGACCGCGATGGCGATGTAGACCGTGGTCATGATGGTCACGTTCTCGCGGATCGTGTCGCGGAACGCGCGGCGCATCCGGTCGATCATCACCAGCCCGCTGAGCTTCGGCGTGCGCTTGAGTTCCGCGTGCAGCGCGGGCAGCTTCGTGTCGTCGAGCAACAGGTTGGCGGTGGTGATGCGCGGCGCCTGGCCCAGCAGGCGGTTGAGCGTGCCGAGGTCCATGTAGGCGCCCAGCCCGAAGTACTGCGTTACCAGCCCGGCCACCCGGACCGCGTGCGTTTCGTTGTGCGCGCCCATGAACTCGACCTCGATCACGTCGCCGGGGCGCGCTTCCAGCTGGTCGGCCAGCCGCCGCGACAGCAGCAGCCCGCCGGGCGGCGCGGTGACCACGCGACCGGCACCGTCGATGATGCGCGACAGGTCGGTGCCGGGGCGGCGCGCCTCGATCGGCGTGTCCTTTTCCAGGTGGCCGTGGCGCAGGATCGCGGCGTGGAACTGCTGGCCCTCGGCGCGCAGCACGCCCGGCAGGTCCGCGACCCGCGCCAGCGCGGTTTCCGGCACGTCGGGTGTGAACATCAGCATCGCGTCCTGACGGTTGGCCTGGTGGAAGGCGGTATCCAGGATCTCGTCGAGCGCATCCGAGAAGAAGCTCGAGGCCACGAGGACCGCGACTGCCAGCGACAGCCCCAGCGTCGTCAGGGCCGAGCGCACCGGCCAGCGCATCAGGCTGCGCAGGATCATCATCACCGGCTGCGACAGGCGCATCGCGGCCAGCGCCCGGTCCAGCACGGTGCGCTTGAACCGCGGGGGTGCCGGCGGGGCCATGGCGACCGCGGGCGCCATCCGCGCCGCCCGCAGCGCGCTGCGCGTGGCCCCCGCCGCGGCGCTGAGCAGGGCCAGCGCCCCCGACACGGCGTAAGCGGTGTAGGACACGCTGTAGATCAGGTAGGGAAAGTCGAAGAACCGCGCGTAAAGCTGCGCCAGTTCGCGCGACAGCCACGTTCCCGCGGTCCAGCCGATCAGCGTGCCGGCCACGGCGATGAGCCCGGCCAGCATCAGGTAGTGGATGCAGATCTCGACGTCGGAATAGCCGATCGCCTTGAGCAGGCCGATCTCGGAGCGTTCCAGCGCGATGATGCGGCCGAGAACCATGCCCACGAGGAAGGCGGTGATGCCGAAGAACACCGGCGGAAGGATCATCGCGGTGGTGCGCAGCTGCGTGATCTCGGCGTCGACGAAACTGTGCGACACCTGCTTGTCGCGCCCGTAGGCCCCCAGCCCGCCGTAGGGATCGAGCAGGTCGTTCAGCCGGTCGATCACCGCCCGCTCGTTGGAGTGCGGCCCCAGGTCCAGCGCCACGTTGTTGAACGCGCCCTCCATGTCGAAGGCCGCCGCCAGCGCCGCCCGCGGCATCCAGAGGATACCGAAGGTCTCGTTGTCGGGCATCATGCCGCCCGGGCCGATGGTATAGATGAATTCCGGCGACAGCAGCGTGCCAGTCAGCGTGAGGCTGCGCTTGCGCCCGTTCAGGTTGGCCGCGAAGCTGTCCCCCGGTTGCAGGCCGTTGGCCCGCGCGAAGGGTTCGTTGACGGCGACCTCGTCTGCCGCCCCCGGCGCCGGCAGGCGCCCGGAGCGGACCACCGGCACGTTCAGCCCGCCGCCGCCTTCCCCGGGCAGCGACAGCAGGCGCCCCGTCACCGTTTCCATCCGGCCGGGGATGTCGAGGACGGCATGTTCGGACACCCGCGCCTGGGCCGCGCGCACGCCGGGAATCTCGCGGATGTCGCGCATCAGCGACAGCGGCGCGCGCCGGGCGTCGCCGAAGACGTCGGCGAAGCGGTTGCGCTCGTAGTAGGCCGCGCGCGTCTCCTCCAGCGCGGTCTGCATCCCGAAGGACGTCATCAGGATCGCCACGCCGCAGCCCAGCACCAGCGCGATGGCCAGCGCCTGGGCCCAGAGGCGGCGGAAATCGCGCAGAAGCTTGCGGTCGAGCGCGTCCATCGCCCCGCGTCCCCTACCAGCTGATCTCGGACGGGGCGACCCGGGTGGCGTTTTCCTCCACCCGTTCGATGCGCCCGTCGCGGAACCGGATCACCCTGTGGGCCATCTTGCGGATTGCCGCGTTGTGGGTGATCACCGCCGTCGTGGTGCCCAGCCGGTCGTTGACCGATTTCAGCGCCTCCAGCACCTGGATGCCGGTCTGGCTGTCCAGCGCGCCGGTGGGTTCGTCGCACAGCAGCACCTCGGGGCGTTTCGCGATGGCCCGCGCGATGGCGACACGCTGCTGTTCGCCGCCGGACATCTCGGCGGGGAAATGGTCCATCCGGTGGTCCAGCCCGACCTCGGCCAGCGCCGCTTCTGGCGTCATCGGGTCGCGGGCCACGTCGGTGACAAGCTGGACGTTCTCGCGCGCGGTCAGGCTGGCCACCAGGTTGTAGAACTGGAAGACGAAGCCCACGTGATCGCGCCGGTAGCGGGTCAGGCCCCGGTCGCCCAGCCCGGTGAGTTCAAGGTCGCGGAACCAGACCCGGCCCTCGGTCGCGTGATCCAGCCCGCCCAGGATATTGAGCAGGGTGGACTTGCCACTGCCCGAGGGGCCCAGCAGGACGGCCAGTTCGCCCGCGAAAAGTTCCAGATCGACGCCGGCCAGCGCCGTCACCTTCACCTCGCCGGTGTCGTAGACCTTGGTCACCCCTTCGGTTCTGAAAACCGTTTCAGGCATCTGCGCGATTCCCTTCGCGGCGGACAATGCGCCGGCACGGTGCCGCGGGCCTTGATCTGACGCAACTGCGCCGGATCGGGGTTGAGCGCGATCAAGGCGGGCGCGGGCCATGCCTGTCAAGCTCTCGGCACATGCAACCGCAAGGAGGCCGAAATGACCGCCGATGCCGAGATCCGGGATCTCGTGAACGCCGCCCACATGGCGCCGTCGAGCCACAACACACAGCCCTGGGTGTTCGAGGTGGAGGGGCGCCGCGTGCGCCTGCTGGCCGACCGCACGCGCGCGTTGCCCGCCAACGACCCCGATGACCGCGAGCTGACGATCAGCTGCGGCGCCGCCCTGCTGAACCTGCGGGCTGCCGCGGCCGCGCAGGGGCATGGCGCGCAGGTGGCTCTGTTGCCCGACGCGGACGATCCGGACCTGCTGGCCGAGGTCGAGATCGGGCCGGGCACGCCCGAGACCGCGCTTGCCCCGCTGGCCCCGGCCATCGCGGCGCGGCGCACCTGGCGCAAACCCTTCGACGGCACGCCCGTGCCCGCCGACCGGGTGGCGCAGCTGCAGCGCGCCGCGCAGGAGGAGGGTGCGTGGCTGGCCCCGCTGGAGGACCCGCAGCTGCGGGAGTCAGCCGCCGAGCTGGTCTCCGAGGGCGACGCGGCGCAATGGGCCGATCCGCGCTGGCGCCGCGAACTGGCCGCCTGGATGCACCCGCGCCGCGACGGCGAGGGGCTGAGCCTGCCGTGGCTCGCGGTGCCGGTGGCGCAGCTGGTCGTGCGCAGCTTCGACATGGGCGGCGGTGTCGCGGCCCATGACGCGAAGCTGGCCGAGGGGTCGCCGTTGCTGGCGGTTCTGGGCACGGGGGCCGACGGCACCGCCGACTGGCTGCGCGCGGGGCAGGCGCTGGAGCGGGTGCTGCTGGCCGGTGCCGCCGACGGGGTGCAGGCGTCCTATCTCAACCAGCCGGTGCAGGTGGCGCACCTCCGCCCCAAGCTTCAGGCGCTTGCCGCGCAGCCGGGTCAGCCGCAGATCCTGCTGCGCATGGGGTTCCCCGAGGATGAGGTCCCGGCGGCCCCGCGCCGCCCGCTCGACGCCGTCCTGCAGGGCTGAGCGCGCCACGCGCCTGCCGGCCATCGGCGCGGGCGCGGTGGCGTCCTGAACGGCACGAAAAGCGAATCAACCGTGCGGTCCCGCCGGGTGCGGGGCCGCCGTGCAGCGCGCGCATGCCCATTTGAAAAGGCGGGTCCGCGCGCGGGGTGTGCCCTGCCGGCAACGGGCCCGGGTTCCCGCGATGCCGCAGCTTCGGGCAACACCGCATCAATGATTGGCAGGAGACGTTCGCGCAGGCGAGTCGGACTTCGGGGCATGCTCAAAAATTACTGCAATTGCGCAAGTTTAGATCACTTTCTTAGCTTGCAAATTCTGCATAGCAGCATTGAGAAACCCGGGGATTGTGCAGGTGCAGCATCCGCCTATGTTGGAGGTCAACGAGACACGGCACGGCGTCCAGGCCGCCGCACCGACCGACCACGACGGAGCACGAAGAATGGCATTCGATGTCAACACCCGCCCGGCCCACTCGACACTCGCGCTTGAAATCAGCGCGCTTGTCGACCGCTTGGGGCAGCGGGCTGCACACTACGCCGCCTTCCGCCGCACGCGCAACGAACTCGCGGCTCTGAGCGACCGCGAACTCGCGGATCTCGGCGTGCACCGCAGCGAAATCACGCGCTGCGCCTACGAATCCGTCTACGGCCCCCGCGACCGGGGCTGACAGAAATCAGGCGCTCTTTCTCCTCCTCCCTTGGAGCGCCTGAGACCGGCGGCGGCACCCTTCCTCCTCCCTGGTGCCGCCGCCCGTAAGACCGGGGATCCTCGGATCCCGACAGCATACGCGGGGTTCCCTCCTCCTCCCTGAACCCGCGCGTTGTATGGCGGTGGCACCTCTCCTCCTCCCGGGTGCCACCGCCGCAAGACACTGGGATCCTCGGATCCCGACAGGATACGTGGGGTTCTCTCCTCCTCCCTGAACCCACACGTTGATCGACGGCGGCGCCTCTCCTCCTCCCGGGCGCCGCCGTCATTCTTTTTCTGGCCACATCCTTGACCCGCGTCGCAACTTGGCGATCCTTCGGCCGTGATGCCGCCAAGGGGGGAAGATGACCCGACACGCAACCGATGCCGCCACCTGCCGCGCCATTCGCGACGCCGTGGCAGAGGCCATGCCCGCCCAGACCGAGTTCCTGGCCGATCTCACGCGCGTGCCCAGCGTGCGCGGCCAGGAAGGGCCGGCACTGGACCTGGTGGCCGGGGCACTGGGCGCCCACGGCATGGCCGTGGACGACTGGACCGTGCCGGTCGATGAGTTGGCGGGCCAGCCCGGGTTCTGCCGGGCGGCGGGCGAGGTGCCGTCGGTGCGCAGCGTCGTGGGCACGCACAGGCCCGCGCAGGCGCGCGGGCGGTCGTTGATCCTGCAGGGGCACCTGGACGTCGTGCCGCCGGGGCCGGAGGGCATGTGGACCACGCCGCCATTCGAGCCCGTGCTTCGCGACGGCTGGATGCACGGCCGTGGCGCCGGTGACATGAAGGCGGGGGTCTCGGCCAATCTCTTCGCCCTGGCCGCGCTGGCGCGCGCGGGGGTGGCGCCGGCGGCGCAGGTGCATCTTCAGGCGGTGGTCGAGGAGGAAAGCACCGGCCTTGGCGCGCTGGCCACGCTCGCGCGCGGGTATCGTGCGGACTGCGCGCTGATACCCGAACCCACGGCGCACGGGCTGGTGCGCGCGCAGGTGGGCGTGCTGTGGTTCCGGCTCGAGGTGGCAGGCCGGCCCGTGCACGCGGCCGAGGCCGGGCAGGGCGCCAACGCCATCGACGCCGCCTGGCACGTCATCGGGGCCCTTCGCGAGATGGAGGCGCGCTGGAACGCCGCCGCCGCCGCCGACCCGCTCTATGGCGGCGTGGCCCACCCGCTGAACTTCAACCCGGGCCGGATCTCGGGTGGCGACTGGGCCTCGAGCGTACCGGCGTGGTGCCACGCCGATTGCCGGATGGGCCTTTTGCCCGGCGCCGACGTGGACGAGGCGAAGGCCGAGATCGAGGCCACGGTGGCCGAGGCGGCGCGCGGCCATCCCTTCCTGTCTGCGCATCCGCCGCGCGTGGTCTGGAACGGGTTCGAGGCCGAAGGATACGTGCTGGACCATGCAGGCCCGGCCGAAGCGGCGCTGGCCGGTGCCTACCGGCAGGTTTTCGGCGAGGACGGCCCCGAAGACCGGATCTGGACGGCGCTGACCGACACGCGGTTCTACGGTCTCTATCACGGTATTCCGGGGGTGTGTTTCGGCCCGCGTGCCGAGGGCATTCACGGCTTCGACGAGCGCGTCGACCTCGGGTCGTTGCAGCAATGCACCGAAACCATCGCGCTTTTCGTGGCGGCGTGGTGCGGGCTGGAGCCGGCGGGCGATGCCTGACGTCGAAATCCGGCCGGCGACGGCCGGCGACTGGCCGGCGCTCTGGCCGATCCTGCGCGACATCTTCCGTTCGGGCGACACCTACGCCGTGGACCATGACATTTCGCAGACGGACGCGCGCGCCATGTGGCTGGAGGCCCCCGCGGCCAGCTTCGTCGCGCTGGCGGACGGCGCCGTGCGGGGCGGCTACTACATCAAGCGCAACCAGGCGGGGGGCGGGGCGCATGTGTGCAACTGCGGCTACGTGGTCGCCCCGGCGGCGCGCGGGCAGGGGCTGGCCGAGGCGATGTGCCGCCATTCGCAGGCGCAGGCGCGCGCCCTGGGGTTCGAGGCGATGCAGTTCAATTTCGTGGTGACCACCAACACCGGCGCGATCCGCCTGTGGGAGCGGCTGGGCTTCGAGACCGTGGGCCGGTTGCCGGGCGCCTTCGAACATCCCGCCGCCGGCCGGGTGGACGCGCTGGTGATGATGAAGTGGCTGGCGCCCGCCGGCTGACGCCGCCCCGGGAAAGCATGGGACATGGGAAACCGTGGGACACCGGCGCGGGAAACCGTGGGAACCGCGCCTGCCCAGGCCGAATCATGCATGGGAAAGCCGCGGGTCGGCCCGTGATTCACGCTTGAATCGCGCGGATTCCATGGTATCTCGCCCCTCGTTCCCCGGTCTGGCGCGGAATTTCTGGGAATTCGCGGGAAATTTTTGCCGTTCCATTTCAGCACCACATATTGTGCTCATCAAATGGTATTCCGCAACTTCGTGGGAAAAATTGCCCGAAATTGCCACATCATATTGTCTCGGAGGGGGTGTCTGAACAAGATGATGTGGGTTCTTCGGGCAGAATTCTATTGATTTCCATGAATTCCCATGGCATCCCTGTATTCACGATGAGGACGGGACGAAGGGGCACGAAGAACCCCGCAACACAATCTCCCAAGTCAGGTTTCATACAGGCACCCGCTTCATCGCAAGAAGTTCCGGCGCGCGGGCGAGCAGACATCCCCCCAGGTGGCGCGCGCAGCCGGATACCCGCGCAGCGGGACGAGGGCGGCGGATTGGGCAGTGGCAGCAGCTCAATCCGCCGTTTCGTTTCCGGGGCGCGAAACAGCGGGGGCCGAGGAAAGGACCAGCTGGACAGTGGTTCGACGGTTCAGAGGCGAGAGCCACCACAAGGTGGACAGCAAGGGCAGGGTGTCGATCCCGGCCTCCTTTCGCCGAGTCCTCGAAGCGGGTGATCCCAACTGGACCGACGGCCTCAACCCCGAGCTGGTGATCGTCTACGGCGACCACCGGCGCGACTACCTGGAATGCTACACGATGGAAGCGATCGGCGAGGTCGACGCCAAGATCGACCGGCTGCCGCGCGGCTCGATGGAACGCAAGATGCTTCAGCGCCTGTTCCACGGTCAGTCCTACCCCACCAACGTGGACGACACCGGCCGGCTGGTGCTGCCGGCCAAGCTGCGCCAGAAGATCGGGTTGGAGGACGAGGCGTTCTTCATCGCCGCCGGCGACACCTTCCAGATCTGGAAGCCAGAGACCTACGAGGCCGAACAGGCCCGCACCGAGGCCTGGCTCGAGGACCTGCCCGACGACGTCGACCCGCTGGTCTTTCTCGACAAGGCGGAGGGGGAGTGATCCATGTCCGCCGCGGCCCGGACCGGTGACACCACGCCCCATGTTCCGGTTCTGCTGCGCCCGCTTCTGGACGCGGTGGCGCCGGTTGAGGGCACCTGGATCGACGGGACGATGGGCGCGGGCGGCTATACCCGCGGGCTGCTCGAATCCGGGGCGGCGCATGTCGTGGCGATCGACCGCGACCCGCAGGCGCTGGAGATGGCGCGCGGCTGGGCCGCGGCCTGGGGCAGCCGGCTGACGCTGGTGCGCGACGTGTTCTCGAACATGGACGCGCACGCGCAGGACGTGGCCGGCGTGGTGCTCGATCTCGGGGTGTCGTCGATGCAGCTCGACGCGGCCGCGCGCGGCTTTTCCTTCACCCGCGACGGGCCGCTCGACATGCGCATGAGCCAGCAGGGCGAAAGTGCCGCCGAGTTGGTCGCGCGGCTGGGCGAATCCGCGCTGGCCGACCTGCTGTTTCTCTATGGCGAGGAACGCGCGAGCCGCCGGATCGCGCGCGCGATCGTGCGCGCCCGTGCCGAGGCGCCGATCGAGACCACAGGTCAATTGGCGGAGATCATCGAGAAATGCCTGCCACGCCCGAAGCCGGGGCAGGCGCACCCCGCCACCCGCAGTTTCCAGGCGATCCGCATCGCCGTGAACGACGAGTACCGCGAACTGGTGGGCGGGCTCGAGGCCGCCGAGCGCGCGCTGGCACCGACGGGCCGGCTGGCCGTCGTCACCTTCCATTCCATCGAGGACCGTATCGTCAAGCGGTTCCTGCAGGCGCGCTCGGGCGGGGGCGGCCGGGGAAGCCGCCATGCCCCCGAGATCGCCCGGGACGCGCCGCGCTTCACGCTGCCGCGGCGCAAGCCGATCGAACCCGACGCCGCCGAACTGGACGTCAACCCGCGTGCCCGCAGCGCGCGCCTGCGCGTCGCCGTGCGCACCGACGCGCCGGCCGGTCCGGTGGACCGCGACGCGCTGGGCATGCCCAGTCTGGAAGGAAAGAGATGATGCGCAGCCTGTTCTACATCACCTCAGCGCTCGCGGTGATCGCGCTGGCCTTCTGGGCCTACCGCGAGAACTACCGCACGCAACAGGTGCTCGCCGAAACCGAGGACCTGCAGCAGCAGATTTCCCGCGCGCGCCAGAGGCTGCGCGTGCTCAACGCCGAGTGGGCCTATCTGAACCGGCCCGACCGTCTGCGCGCGCTGGCCGAGATGAACTTCGACAAGCTGGGGCTGTTGCCCTTGCAGCCGTCGCAGTTCGGCATGGCCGACCAGGTGGCTTTCCCCCGCCGCGACCGTCTGCCGGTGCGGCAGCGCCTGCCGATCAGCCAGCCGGTGGACGTCTCGAACATGGACCGGGCGGAGGCACAGGAATGACCCGCGTCCCGCTGCGCCCGCTGCCCCGCGTTCTGGAGGCCCGAGAGAAGGGCGAGAACCCCGACTCCATCGAACGCGAGAACATCCGCCGCCGCAACGAGGCCACGCGCGACCGTGCCCGCGCCCGGGCCGAAAGCCGGCTGCTGGTGCTGGCCGGGCTGTTCGTCTGCGCCTTCGCCGTGATCGGCGGGCGGATGAGCGTGCTGGCCAGCTCCGAGCCGGCCGAACCGCGCGCCAGCGCCGCCGGCGCCGGTATCCTCGCGCAGCGTGCCGACATCGTCGACCGCAAGGGCCGCATCCTGGCCACGAACTTCGAGACCCACAGCCTCTACGCGCGGCCGCAGGACATGATCGAGCCGGCCCACGCCGCGCAGGAACTGGCCCGGATCTTCCCCGATCTGGAAGCCGCCCGGCTGACCGAGGCCTTCACAGGCAAGCGCCGCTTCATCTGGATCAAGCGCAAGATCAGCCCCGAGCAGAAGCAGGCCGTCCACGACATCGGAGAGCCGGGGCTGCTGTTCGGCCCGCGCGAGATGCGGCTGTATCCCAACGGGAAGCTGGCCGCGCACGTTCTGGGCGGGGCCAGCTTCGGCCGCGAGGGCGTGCATGCCGCGGAAGTGGTCGGCGCCGCCGGGGTGGAAAAGCATTTCGACGCCCGCCTGCGCGATCCCGCCCGCGGGCACGAGCCGCTGCGCCTGTCGCTCGACCTGTCGGTGCAGGCCGCCGTGGAACGCGTGCTGCAGGGCGGCATGGGCCTGATGAACGCGAAGGGTGCGGCAAGCGTCCTGATGGACGTGCACACCGGCGAGATCATCTCGATCGCGTCTCTGCCCGATTTCGACCCAAACCGTCCGCCGCCGGCGACATCGGACGCCAAACCGGGCGACAGCCCGCTGTTCAACCGTGCGGTGCAGGGGCTTTACGAACTGGGCTCGACCTTCAAGATCTTCGCCGCCGCGCAGGCGCTGGAACTGGGAGTCGTGGAGCCGGGGACCATGATCGACACCTCCGGCCGGATCAGGTGGGGCGATTTCACCATCTCGGACATGTACGACCACGGAGAGGCGCTGTCGGTGGCCGACGTGATCGTCGAGTCATCGAATGTCGGCACCGCGCGCATCGCCAAGAAGATCGGCGCGGACCGGCAACAGGATTTCATGCGCGCGCTCGGCCTGACCGAGCCGACGCCGTTCGAGATCGTCGAGGCCCGCGGGGCCAAGCCGTTGCTGCCCGCGCGCTGGTCCGAGCTTTCGGCGATGACGATCTCCTTCGGGCACGGCATCTCGGTCAGCCCGCTGCACCTTGCGGCGGCCTATGCCACCATTGCCAACGGCGGCCGGCAGATCACGCCGACGCTGCTGCGCCGCGACACGGCCCAGCAGGGCACGCGCGTGCTGTCGCCCGAAACCGCAAGGGCCGCGCGCAGGATGCTGCGCCGCGTGGTGGCCGACAAGGCGGGCACGGCGAACATGGCCGAGGTCGCGGGCTATGCCGTGGGCGGCAAGACCGGCACCGCCGACAAGCCCAAGCCCACCGGCGGCTATTACGAGGACCGGGTGATCGCCACCTTCGCGTCGATGTTCCCGGCGCACGACCCGCGCTTCGTGCTGGTGGTGATGCTCGACGAGCCGGTGGAAACCTCGGGCGAGGAGCCGCGCCGCACCGCCGGCTGGACGGCGGTGCCCGTGGCGGCCGAGATCATCCGCCGCGTCGCGCCGCTGCTGGGCCTGAGACCCGAGATTGAACCCCGGGCAGCGACTGATATAACGCTCACGTCGAACTAGCGGCCCGGGGGGCGGACATTGGCGGCGGGGCAATCGAAATCACTGGCGGACCTGGGGCTGACGGCCCAGGGCGGGCGCCGCGCCGAGATCACCGGCCTGGCGGTGGACAGCCGCAACGTCAAGCCGGGCTTCCTGTTCGCCGCGCTGCCGGGCACGCGCGTGCACGGCGGCGAATTCATCCAGTACGCCCTGCGGATGGGCGCGGCGGCCGTGCTGACGGATGCCGAGGGCGCGCGCGTGGCCGCGGAGGTGCTTTCCGACAGCGACGCCGCGCTGGTCCTGGCCGAGGATCCGCGCCAGGCGCTGGCTTATGCCGCGGCGCTGTGGTTCGCCGAGCAACCCGACACCGTCGTGGCGGTGACCGGCACCAACGGCAAGACCTCGGTGGCGCATTTCACCCGCAGGATCTGGGCGGCGCTGGGCCTGTCGGCGATCAGCGTCGGCACCACCGGCATCGAGGGCGCCTTCGAGGCGCCATTGTCGCACACCACGCCCGAACCGATCACGCTGCACCGTTTCCTGTCCGCCGCGGCGGCCGCCGGGGTGACCCATGCGGCGCTGGAGGCCTCCAGCCACGGGCTGGAACAGCGGCGCGTGGACGGGGTGCACCTGGCCGCCGCGGCGTTCACCAACATCAGCCAGGACCACCTGGATTACCATCCGAGCTTCGAGGCCTATTTCACCGCCAAGGCCGGCCTGTTCGCCCGCGTTCTTCCCGACGATGGCGTCGCGGTGGTCAACACCGACGATCCCAAGGGCGATGACGTGGCCAGCATCGCCCGTGCCCGCGGGCAAACGCTCATCACCGTCGGTCGGGATGCCGACGCCAGCCTGCATCTGCAGGCGCAGCGGTTCGAGCCGGCAGGACAGACGCTGCGCTTTGCCTGGAAGGGCTGCACGCACCAGGTCGCGCTGCCGCTGATCGGCGGCTTCCAGGCCGAGAACGTGCTGCTGGCGGCGGGGCTGGCCATCGGCGCGGGTGCGGATGCCGAGCGGGTGTTCGAGGTCCTGCCCGACATGCAGACGGTGCGCGGCCGCATGCAGCTGGCCGGGCGGCGCGAGAACGGCGCGGCGGTCTTCGTCGACTACGCCCACACCCCGGCGGCGGTGGCCACTGCGCTCGGGGCGCTGCGCCCGCACGTGATGGGCAGCATCGTCGCCGTGGTGGGCGCGGGCGGCGACCGCGACCGCGACAAGCGTCCGCTGATGGGCCGCGCGGCGGCCGAGAATGCCGACGTGGTGATCGTGACCGACGACAACCCCCGCTCGGAGGACCCGGCGGCGATCCGTGCCGCGGTGATGGAAGGCTGCCCCGACGCCCGCGACGTCGGCGACCGGGCCGAGGCGATCCTGCGCGCGGTCGACGCGCTGGGGCCGGGCGATGCGCTGCTGATCTGTGGCAAGGGCCACGAGACGGGGCAGGTCGTGGGCGACGACGTGCTGCCCTTCGACGATGCCGAGCAGGCCAGCGTGGCGATCGCGGCGCTCGACGGGGGCAGGGCATGACGCTGTGGACCGCGACCGACGCGGCGGCGGCCACGGGCGGGCGCGCCACCGGCGACTGGCAGGCCACGGGCGTGTCCATCGACACCCGCACGCTGGCCCCGGGCGAACTGTTCGTCGCGCTGACCGCGGCACGCGACGGGCATGACTTCGTGGCCGATGCGCTGGCGCGGGGCGCGGCGGCGGCGATGGTCTCGCGCGTGCCCGAGGGGGTGGCGCCGGACGCCCCCCTGCTGATGGTCGATGACGTTCTGGCCGGGTTGACGGCGCTGGGCGCGGCAGGCCGCGCCCGCAGCGCCGCGCGGGTCGTGGCCGTGACCGGCTCGGTCGGCAAGACCTCGACCAAGGAAATGCTGCGCGCGGCGCTGCACCGGCAGGGCCGGACCCACGCGGCCGAGGCCAGCCACAACAATCACTGGGGCGTGCCGCTGACGCTGGCGCGGCTGCCCGCCGACGCCGAGTATGCCGTCGTCGAGATCGGCATGAACCACCCCGGCGAGATCGCGCCGTTGTCGCGGCTGGCGCGCCCGCACGTGGCGATCGTGACCAGCGTGGCCGCCGCCCATCTGGAGGCCTTCGACGACCTCGCGGGGATCGCCCGCGAGAAGGCATCGATCTTCGAGGGGCTGGAGCCCGGTGGGGCGGCCGTCCTCAACGGTGATCTCGAGACCACGCCGATCCTGCGGGCGAAGGCCGCCGCCCACGCCGACCGGGTGATCGACTTCGGCGCGGCACCGGGCAATCACCACCGGCTGACGCGGGTGGACATCCACGATGCCGTCACGGTGGGGCACGCGCTGGCCTGGCGCACGCCGCTGGTCTACAAGGTCGGGGCGCCGGGGCGGCACCTTGCCGTCAACGCGCTGGCGGTGCTGGCGGCGGTGTGGTGGCTGGGCGCGGACCGGGCGCTGGCGATCGCGGAGCTGGGCCGCTGGCAGCCGCCCGGCGGGCGCGGCACGCGCGAAACCGTCGCGCTGGACCCGTCGGACGAGGCCATGAGCTTCGACCTGATCGACGACGCCTTCAACGCCAACCCCGCGTCGATGGCCGCCGCGCTGGAGGTGCTGGCCGCCGCGCGCCCGCGCGACGACGTGGGCCACGTCGCCCGCGGCCGGCGCATCGCCATCCTTGGCGACATGCTGGAGCTGGGCGAGACCGAGGCGGCGCTGCACGCCGCGCTGGCCGAGCTGCCGGAGATGGACCGGCTGAGCGTCGTGCATTGCGTCGGCCCGCGCATGAAGGCCCTGTGGGACGCCCTGCCCGAGGCGCGGCGGGGCCGCTGGGTGGAACATGCCGACGATCTGGCCGGCCGCCTGCACGGTATGGTAGACGCGGGCGACGTCGTGCTGGTCAAGGGCTCGAAGGCGAGCCTGGTCAGCCGGCTGGTCGATGAACTGCGCCGCACGGACCGCGCCGCGCGCCGCGCCCAAGGGGGACGCTGAATGCTCTACTGGTTGACCCTGCTGTCGGACGGCGGCGACGTCTTCAACCTGTTCCGTTACATCACCTTCCGCGCCGGGGGCGCGTTCCTGACGGCGCTGCTGTTCGGCTTCCTGTTCGGCCCGCCGCTGATCAACGTGCTGCGCCGCCGGCAGGGCAAGGGCCAGCCCATCCGCCATGACGGCCCCGAGACGCATCTGACCAAGACGGGCACGCCCACCATGGGCGGGCTGCTGATCGTGGGCGCGCTGGTGACCTCGACGCTGCTCTGGGCGCGGCTCGACAACCCCTTCGTCTGGCTGGTGCTCTTCGTCACCGTGGCCTTCGGCGCCATCGGCTTCGCCGACGACTACGCCAAGGTGTCCAAGCAGACGGCCTCGGGCGTGCCGGGCAAGCTGCGGCTGCTGCTGGGCTTCGCGATCTCGGCGGTGGCGGGCTACTGGGCGACGGCCTACCACCCCGAGGCGCTGCAGGACCGGCTGGCGCTGCCGGTGTTCAAGGACACGCTGATCTACATGGGCTATCTCTTCGTGCCCTTCGCCACCATCGTCATCGTCGGCGCGGCCAACGCCGTGAACCTCACCGACGGGCTGGACGGGCTGGCGATCATGCCGGTGATGATCGCCGCGGCCACGCTGGGCATCATCGCCTACACCGTGGGGCGGGTGGACTTCACCGACTACCTCGACCTGCACTACGTCCCCGGCACGGGGGAGCTTCTGATCTTCACCGCCGCGCTGTTCGGCGGCGGGCTGGGGTTCCTGTGGTACAACGCCCCGCCCGCGGCGGTGTTCATGGGCGACACCGGCAGCCTCGCGCTGGGCGGCTCGCTGGGCGCGATCGCCGTGGCCGCCAAGCACGAGATCGTGCTGGCCATCGTCGGCGGGCTGTTCGTGGCCGAGGCGCTGAGCGTGATCGTGCAGGTGCTCTACTTCAAGCGCACCGGCAAGCGGGTGTTCCTGATGGCCCCCATCCACCACCACTACGAGAAGAAGGGCTGGGCCGAACCCCAGATCGTCATCCGCTTCTGGATCATCGCCCTGATCCTCGCGATGATCGGGCTGGCGACGCTCAAGGTGCGGTGAGGGGGCCTGAGTTTGCTAGGAGTGCGGGAAAGCGATCGGCAAAGCCGATTGCGGCCGCACAGGCCGGACCCCTGCCACCCCCTTACAAAATCGCGTTAAACGGGTATGGTCGAGACAAATGACCAGTGATATGGAGATCACGGATTGGACGGGCCGGAAAACCCCGACCGGGTCAGGCGTTTCGCGCGCCGGTATAAGCAATGCATGGGGGGGGCAAAAATTAGGTCATTCGTTATTGTCGCGGCTGCTGCGGCAACCTTGGCTGGCTGCAAGGCCGACGAGGTCGAAATCGACTTGACCGGAAGCGCCGTCGCCGCCGCCGCATCGGGCGACCACCGCATGGTCGACTTTGAAGCCGAGTTTTCCAATTTCGGTGAAATTGACGACGAGCAGCGCGCCGACATGAAGACGGTCGAGAACATCATAGCTAAACATGTTAGTGTCGACGATTTCGAGGTCGAGCAGACGGATATGGGCTTCGAGGTTGCCGTCGAAGGGCAAATCCCAATGACCTCGGACCCCGACACAGCGGACCCGTGGTTCATACTCGTGCAGCCTTCTGACGTGTTTCCCGAAACCCTGCGCGTGCAAGTGGTAAACGGCAGCGATTTCGACGTCCTCGGCGACGAAGTGCAGCAGGTCAATTTCATGCTCGCGCCCGATGCATCCCAGCCCACACAGATTCGGCTGGAGGCCGACGGCATGGATGTCCTGGCGCCGGCGGCGCAGGTCGATGGCCGTTATCACCTGCTGTGGCGCGGCACCGTGACCGACAGGATTCGCATGACCTTCAAGGGCGGCGCCTACGACTCCATCGGAGCAGGTTTCTTCGTTCGTTAAGCCGGTAGAAATACGCTGATCCACGGCACCCAAGCCCGGCCCGGTGCCGCGCTTTGTCATGTGTCCGGCCAAGCCTGCGGT
Source organism: Roseovarius salinarum (assembly GCF_002834145.1). Taxonomy (GTDB): domain Bacteria; phylum Pseudomonadota; class Alphaproteobacteria; order Rhodobacterales; family Rhodobacteraceae; genus Roseovarius; species Roseovarius salinarum. Next base: position 35,194 of record NZ_PHNT01000011.1, read on the forward strand.
GAGTGCGCCAGACCGACACGCGGCGGACCGGCATCTGGTGCGCATCGGCGATTTCCAGCGCCGGATCGTCTCGCGAGGGATCGGGCCTCGCGGCCATCCGCGCCGCGCTCCAGCCCCGCAACTGGACAAGCTTGCCATGCCCGCCGCCATTGCCCTGAAGGCGCGGGGGGCGGTATGCGGAGGCCGAGGGGCTTTTCCGGCAGGCGCTGGAGGTCACCCGCGCGACCCTCGGGGAGGGGCACCCGGAGTATGCCAAGAACCTCGGCAATCTCGGGCGGTTGCTGGGGCAGACCGGGCGCGTGGCCGAGGGGCGCGGGATGCTGGAGCAGGCGCTGGAGATCTTCCGCGCCGCGCTGCCCGCCGATCATCCGCATATCGCCGAAACGCAGCGCCGCCTCGCCGATCTGCCCGGCGACTGATCCCTGCGCGGCACCGGCGCGGGGCCGACACGAGACCGACGCGATACCGACGCCGCCCCCGCCCTCTGGCCAAGGCGCGCGCGATGGGCTAGCGAAGGGGCGGAGGGGCAGGACAAGGGGCCAGGCGATGATACCGGTCAGGGGCGTTCAGGGCAGCCGCGTCGCGGTGCTGGGGCTGGGCCGCTCGGGGATGTCGGCGGCGCGGGCGCTGCGCGCGGGCGGCGCGCATGTCCTGGCGTGGGATGACAACCCCGCCGCGCGCGAGATGGCCGCCGAGGACGGCTTCGAGGTGGCCGACCTGACCCGGCAGGGCGCCGTCGAGGCGGTGGCGCGCCTCGTCGTCAGCCCGGGCATTCCGCATCTCTATCCCGCGCCCAACCGCGTGGTCGCCGCCGCGCTCGACGCGGGCATCCCGGTGGACAACGACGTCGGGCTGTTCTTCCGCTCGCTGGCCACCGCCGACTGGGACGGCTTCGACCGGCCGCCGCGGGTCATCGCGGTGACGGGAAGCAACGGCAAGTCCACCACCGCCGCGCTGATCCACCACGTGCTGGAGGAGGCCGGGACGCCCGTTCAGCTGGCCGGCAACATCGGCCGCGGCGTGCTGGACATCGACCCGCCCGGCGACGGCGGCGTGGTGGTGCTGGAGCTGTCGAGCTACCAGACCGAGCTGGCGCGCGCGCTGACCCCCGACGTGGCGGTCTTCACCAACCTCAGCCCCGATCACCTTGACCGCCACGCCGGCCACGGCGGCTATTTCGCGGCCAAGCGCCGGCTGTTCGCCGAGGGCGGGCCGGACCGCGCCGTGGTGGGCGTGGACGAGGACGAGGGGCTGTTCCTGGCCAACCAGATGGCCGAGGGGCCGGGTGACGACCGGGTGATCCGCGTCTCGGCGGGCCGGAAGCTCGACGGGCCGGGATGGTCGGTCTTCGCGCGCAAGGGCTTCCTGTCGGAATACCGCAAGGCCAGGCAGATCGGCTCCATCGACCTGCGACCCATCGCCGGGCTGCCGGGCGCGCACAACCACCAGAACGCCTGCGCGGCCTATGCCGCCTGCCGCACGCTGGGGCTGGCGCCCCGGGTGATCGCGCGGGCGTTCGAAAGCTTCTCGGGCCTGCCGCACCGCAGCCAGATCGTGGCGCGCGCGGGCGGCGTGACCTTCGTCAACGATTCCAAGGCCACCAACGTGGACAGCGCGCGGCGCGCGCTCGATGCCTTCCCGGCGGTGCGCTGGATCTGCGGCGGGCTTGCGAAGGACGGTGGCCTTGATGCGCTCAAGCCCGCGCTGCACCGGGTCGTCAAGGCCTATGTCATCGGGCGCGAGGCCGCGCAGTTCGCGATGCAGCTCGACCGCGTCGAGACCGAGGTCTGCACGACCATGGAGCGCGCCGTCGCGCGCGCGGCGGCCGAGGCGGAGGCGGGCGAGACGGTGCTGCTGGCCCCCGCGGCGGCGAGCTTCGACCAGTACGACAATTTCGAGATGCGCGGCGAGGATTTCATCGCCCGCGTGCACGAGGCGCTGGGCAGCTGAGCACGCCTTGCCGCTTTCCCTCGCGCGCGCGGCGGTGTACCCCTGCCGACGGTAACTTCGCGGAGGCCCCATGCCAGACACCATGCTCCTCTTGCAAATGCTGGCCATGTTGTTGGCGATCGGCGCCTTCGCGGGCGTTCTTGCCGGGCTGCTGGGCGTGGGAGGCGGCATCGTCCTGGTGCCGTCGTTCTTCTATGCCTTCCAGACGCTGGGGTATGCCGGCCCGCAGCTGATGCAGATCTGCCTGGCCACCTCGCTGGCCACGATCATCGTGACCTCGGTGCGCTCGGTGCTCAGCCACCACAGGAAGGGCGCGGTGGACTGGAGCATCCTCAGGCGATGGGCGCCGGGCATCGCGGCGGGGGCCCTGCTGGGCGTGATGGTGGCGGCCTCGCTGAAATCCTCGTCCTTGCAGGGCATCTTCGGCGCGCTGGGGTTGGTGATCGGCGCCTACCTCGGGTTGGGCCGCGTCGAATGGCGCCTCGGGCCGGTCATGCCCACGGGGCTGGCCCGCGGGGCCATGGCGCCGGTGCTGGGGTTCCTGTCGGTGCTGATGGGCATCGGCGGCGGCAGCTTCGGCGTGCCGCTGATGAGCCTTTACAGCGTGCCGATCCACCGCGCCGTTGCCACCGCGGCGGGCTTCGGCGTGACCATCGCGGTGCCCTCGGTCGCTGGGTTCCTGTTCCTCGAGATCGCGGCGGAAAACCGGCCGCCGCTGACGGTCGGGGCGGTCAACCTCGTGGCCTTCGGTATCGTGATCGCGATGACCTTGCTGACGGCGCCGCTGGGTGTCAGGCTGGCGCACGCGATGGATCCCAAGCCGCTGCGCCGGGTCTTCGCCGTGTTCCTGACGATCGTGGCGCTCAACATGCTCAGGAAATCGCTGGGATGGTAGAGGCGTTCGTCGGCCAGGGCTGGGCGCGGTTCCCTTTCGAGCGGGCCGTCGCGGACTGGGCCGCGGCCGCGCGCGCGGCCGCGCTGCCGCGGATCGCTGACCCGGAGGCACGCGCGAGGTGGCTGGCCTGCGAGGGCACGTGGTTCGTCGGCGTGGACGCGCTGCCCAACGGCCCCGACGGGGCCGTGGAGGGCGCCGGGCCGCCCGGGGGCGCGGCGTTGTGCGCGGCGCGTGCGTTGTACGGTGCGCTGCCGCTCCACCCGGCGCAGGTGTCGGTCGTCTATCCCGGCTACCCCCGCCCGCGTGCAGGCGAGGGCGAGGCCGCCTTCCGCTACCGTCTGCGGCGCGACGCGGCCCATGTTGACGGGCTCAAGCCGGTCGGCCCCGACCGCCGGCGCAACCTGGAGGAGCAGCACGCCTACATCCTGGGGCTGCCGCTGACCGCCTGCGACGCGGGCGCGAGCCCGATGGTCGTATGGGAGGGCAGCCACGAGATCATGCGCGCGGCCTTCCGCCGCGCGTTGGGCGGGTTGCCGGAGGCGCAGTGGGCCGGGGCGGACCTGACCGAGATCTACAAGGCGGCCCGCCGCGAGGTCTTCGAAACCTGCCGCCGCGTGCCGATCCCGGCGCAGCCCGGCGAGGCCTACCTCGTGCACCGGCTGGCGCTGCACGGCGTCGCGCCCTGGGACGAGGGCGCACAGGCGTCGCAAGAGGGCCGCATGATCGCCTATTTCCGCCCGGAACTGCCCCCGGGCACGCGCGGCTGGCTGGAGTTGCCCTGACGCGCGCGCCCGGCCCCGGACGGTTGCCCGGTCAGCCCGATCGCGCCAGGCGTGCGCTGCGTCCGCCGCGGCGCTTTTGCAGCAGGGGGGCGCGGCCGGGCAGGGCCTCCATGATCTCGCGGCGCTCGTCGGCGGTCATGCGCGACCAGCGCGCGATCTCGTCGGTGGTGCGGTAGCAGCCGGTGCAGATCCGCGCCTCGGGGTGAACGACGCAGATGCGGATGCAGGGCGATGCGATCTCGTCGCGCTTCCAGACGTCGTTTTCGCTCATGGCGTCGTCCTCAGGTTGGCCAGCCTGTCCAGCAGTCCCTGCAGGATATAGGCCGCCGCGACGGCGTCGATAACCTCGGCGCGACGTTTTCGTGTCGCATCCGCCTCAAGAAGCGCGCGCTCGGCGGCCACCGTCGACAGGCGCTCGTCCCAGAAGGTGACCGGCAGGTCGGTGCGGCCCGCGAGGTTGCGGGCGAAGGCCCGGGTGGACTGGCACCGCGGTCCTTCCGAGCCGTCCATGTTGCGCGGCAGCCCCAGGACGATGCCGCCCAGGTCGCGTGCCTGCGCGATGCCAAGAAGATGCTCGGCGTCGGTCGTGAACTTGCGCCGCTTGACCGTCTCCAGCGCCGAGGCCGCCGACAGCATCGGGTCGGAGACCGCCACGCCGATGGTCCTGGTGCCGAGGTCGAGCCCCAAGAGCGCCCGGCCCGGCGCCAGCGCGGCAGCGAACTCCGCCACGTCCTCGTGAATCATTCGACCAGTCCGGCACGGCGCGCGCCCTGGCGCACCCGGTCCAGCGCCTCGGGCTTGTCGGCGAAGACCTCCTGGGCCTCGGTCCAGATCGCGCGCGCGCGATCGGTTTCGCCCAGCACGCCGTAGGCGCCGATCAGCCGCGCCCACTCGGCGGGGTTGCCGCCCTCGTTGGCCAGCCGCTCGGACAGCTGCCGGACCATGCCGCGGATCATCTGCTGGCGCTGCTCGGGCGTCATGTCCTGCGCGGCGTCCATGTCGGCCGCGTCCGGCCCGCGGGGGGTGTCCTCGGCTGCCGGGGCGCCCGGTGTCTCGGGCGGCTGGTAATCGGTCACCCCGGCGCGCATGGCGATCTCGCCGATACGCTCGCGGATGGGCGCGATCCAGCGCGCGCTGGCCGGTCCTTCGCGCAGCAGCTGGTCCCACAGGCGGAAGGCGCCGTCGGGACGGTCCACCTGAAGCAGGTAGAGCCCGAGGTAGTAGCGGGCGAGCTTGTGATCGGGATCACGCTGGAGCGCCTTGCGCAGGGCATCCTCGGCCTCGCGCGAGACATAGCCGCCCGCGGCGCCGATCATCAGTTCGGCGTGCGCGGCGAAGTCGTCCGCCGTGGCCTCCGCACCCTTGGCCGCGATCAGCCTGGCCTGTGCCTCGTGCGCGGCCGAAAGGTTGCCCAGCCGCGCCTCGTTGCGCGCCAGCAGCATCAGCCCGCGCAGGTCGTCGGGGCGCTGGCGCACGGTTTCGCGCAGCCGTTCCATCAGCTGCAGGAATTCCTCGGGCGCGTCGGGGCGGGGGGCATCGGCGGGCATTCGCTCCTCGGCCTCGGCCTGTGTCATGCGCGACTGGCGCGCCGCGTCCGAGGCGGCGATGCGTCCCTGCAGCGGCAGGTCGCGGTAACCGGGTGCGCCCAGCCGATCATAAAGCCAGAGCGATCCGCCCACCAGAACCACCGCCGCGACACCGGCCAGAACCCGGCCGGCGATCCGCGGTTGCCCGCCCGTTTCGCCTTGCTCGCGCAGCTGCGCGTCAGCGGACAGAATGCGGCGCGAGATCTCGTTGCGGACGCGCGCGGCCTCCTCGGTGCCGATCAAGCCGCGCGCCGCGTCGCGGTCCACTTCCTTGAGTTGGTCGCGATAGACCTGCAGGTCGTAGGCCGCCGGCGGGGCGTCGCCCACGCGTCCGCGCAGCAGCACGCCCACCAGGATCCCGCTGACCGCGATCGCGAGCGCCGCGATGACAATCCAGAAAACCATCGTCTCTCCCTAGGTTCTTTCTTCATTTAGACGTGCCGCGGCGGGGGCGAAAGGGGCAACCGGCGCCGTATCCGGGGCGCGGCCCCCGGCACAATGTCGCAATGTCGCTTCTCGTCCCCGATTTGCCGCGCGGGGTATCCTGTGCCGCCGTCAGCTGTCGCATTACGATCGCCAAGCAGAACCGTCTGCGAATCCAACAGAACCCGGAGCGCGTATGAAACGGTATTCCGCCTTCGCCATCGCCCGCGAGGCCCTTCGCCACCACACCGGGTGGGAGCGCGCCTGGACCTCGCCCGAGCCGCGCCAGCGCTACGACGTCGTCATCATCGGCGGCGGGGGGCACGGGCTGGCCACGGCCTATTACCTGGGCAAGAATTTCGGCATCACCAACGTGGCGGTGCTGGAAAAGGGCTGGATCGGCGGCGGCAACACCGGGCGCAACACGACGATCATCCGCTCCAACTACCTGCAGGATCCGTCGGCCGCGATCTACGAGAAATCGCGCGGCCTGTTCGAGACCCTCAGCCAGGACATCAACTTCAACCTGATGTTCAGCCCGCGCGGCGTGATGATGCTGGCCCAGACCCAGCACGAGGTGCGCGGCTACACCCGCACGGCACACGCCAACGCGCTTCAGGGCGTGGACACCGAGTTCATCGGTCCCCAGCGCGTCAAGGAACTGTGCCCGATCATGAACATCGAGGGCCCGCGCTATCCCGTGCTGGGCGCGCTGTGGCAGCCGCGCGCGGGCACGGGGCGGCACGACGCGCTGGTCTGGGGCTTCGCGCGGGCGTGCTCGGACATGGGTATGGACATCATCCAGAACTGCGAGGTCACCGGCATCCACAGCGAGGACGGCGAGGTTTCGGGCGTGAGCACCACCCGCGGCGACATCGCCTGCGACAAGCTGGGCATCGTGGTGGCCGGACACTCGGGCCGCCTGGCCGAGATGGCCGGATTCCGCCTGCCGATCGAGAGCGTGGCGCTGCAGGCCCTGGTCAGCGAGCCCATCAAGCCCTGCATGGACGTCGTGGTGATGGCCAACACCGTGCACGGCTACATGAGCCAGTCGGACAAGGGCGAGATGGTGATCGGCGGCGGCGCGGACGGGTTCAACAACTACACCCAGCGCGGCAGCTTCCACCACATCGAGGAGACGGTGCGCGCGCTGTGCGAGACCTTCCCCGTCATCAACCGGCTGAAGATGCTGCGCCAGTGGGGCGGCATCGTCGACATGACCGGCGACCGCTCGCCCATCCTGTCGAAGACGCCGCTGGGCAACTGCTTCATCAACTGCGGCTGGGGCACCGGCGGCTGGAAGGCCACGCCCGGCTCGGGCTGGGGGTTCGCCGAACTGATGGTCAGGGGCTATTCGCCGCTGACCGCCGCCTTCGGGCTGGAGCGCTTCCGCGAGGGCCGCTTCATCGACGAAAGCGTCGCCGCGGGGGTGGCGCACTGATGACTGCCACAGGCCAAAATCTTTCACAAAGATTTTGCCAGAAGTTTTCGGAAAACTTCTGGCGCGCAACTTCTCCGATCCGGAAAGGACGCACCGATGCTTCAGCTTGAGTGTCCCAACTGCGGCGTCACCGCCGAGGAAACCGAGTTCGCCCAGGGTGGCGAGGCGCACCTGACCCGTCGGGGGCCGGAGGCGTCGGAGCAGGAGTTCCACGACTACCTCTTTGCCAAGGAGAACCCGCGCGGCGTGCATTTCGAGCGCTGGCGCCATGTCAACGGCTGCGGCAAGTGGTTCCATGTCGCCCGCTGCACCGCCACGCTGGAGATCTTCGGCACCTACAGCGCGCAGACGCTGGAGCCGCCCAGGGAAATCCGCGACCGGATCAGCAAGAAACGTCCCGGCTGGAGCTGGAGGGAGTTCGCATGAGCACACGTCTGGCCAAGGGCGGCCGCCGTCTCGACCGGTCCCGCAAGATCGAGTTCACCTTCAACGGCAAGCGCCTGGCGGGTCACGCGGGCGACACGCTGGCCTCGGCGCTGCTGGCCAACGACCAGGTCATGGTGGGCCGCTCGTTCAAGTATCACCGCCCGCGCGGCATCGTGGCCAGCGGCGCGGAGGAGCCCAACGCGCTCGTCGGGCTGGGCGAGGGGCCGCGCTTCGAGCCCAACCAGCGCACGACGACGACCGAGCTGTTCGACGGGCTGACCTGCGTCAGCCAGAACCACTGGCCGAGCCTCGAGTTCGACGTCGGCGCGCTCAACGACAGCCTCGCGCGGTTCTTCCCGGCGGGCTTCTACTACAAGACCTTCCTGTTCCCGCGGCCGTTCTGGAAGCATGTCTACGAGCCTGTCATCCGCCAGTCGGCCGGGTTGGGCAAGGCACCGAAGGATCTGGACCCCGACCGCTACGAACACTTCCATGCCTATGTCGACGTGCTGGTCGTGGGGGGCGGCTTGGCCGGCTTGCAGGCCGCGCGCGCGGCCGGTCAGGCGGGGGCGCGCGTGCTGGTGCTGGAACAGACGCCGCACTGGGGTGGCCGCGCGCCGGTCGACGGCGGCACCGTGGATGGCAAGCCGGTCGAGGACTTCATCGCAGACACGCTGTCCGAGCTCGAGGCGATGGACAACGTGACCCTGCGCGCCCGCACCATGGGCGCGGCCGTCTACGACCACGGCTACGCGCTGGGCTACGAACGGGTGGCCGACCATGCCCCCGGCGCCGAGGGGCCGCGCCACCGGCTGTGGCGCATCCGTGCCGGGCGCATCGTCACCGCCACCGGTGCCATCGAGCGGCCGCTGAGTTTCGCCGGCAACGACCTGCCGGGGGTGATGCTGGCCTCGGCCGTGCGCGACTACGTGGTGGACTACGGCGTCTCGGCGGGCGACCGTACCGTGGTGGTGACCAACAACGACGATGCCTACCGCACGGCGATCACGCTCAAGCAGGCGGGGCTGGAGGTGCCGCTCATCCTCGACGCGCGCGCCGGTGGCGGCGGTCCGCTGGCCGAGGCGGCGCGCGGGATGGGCATCCGCGTGGAAAACGGCAAGGGCATCGCCAAGGTCAAGGGCCGCAAGCGCGTCGAGGGCGTGGCGATTTGTGCGCAGGCGGGCGAGGGCGCGGTGCTGGAAGAGGTCGCCTGCGATGCCGTGGCGATGTCGGGCGGCTGGTCGCCGGTCGTGCACCTGTGGTCGCACTGCGGCGGCAAGCTGACATGGGACACGGGGCAGGCCCTGTTCCGTCCCGACCCCGAGCGCGCACCGACGGGTGCCGACGGTGCTGGCTTCGTCCTGGCCGCGGGCGCGGCCAACGGCGCGCTGGACCTTGCCGGCGGGCTGGCCGACGCGGACGCGGCCGGCAAGGCGGCGGCCAAGCAGGCGGGCCACGCGCCGGGGCGCAAGGCCGCGCCCAAGGCCGAGACCGAGGAGGCCGCGCCGATCGAACCCGTCTGGCTGATGCCGCAGGGCGCGGGGCCCGCGCTGCGCATGAAGGCGTGGCTGGATTACCAGAACGACGTGAAGGTCTCGGACGTGCAGCTCGCCGCGCGCGAGGGCTATACCAGCGTGGAGCACACCAAGCGCTACACCACGCTGGGCATGGCCACCGACCAGGGCAAGCTGAGCAACATCAACGGGCTGGCCACGCTGGCGGGCGCGCTGGGCGAGGAGATCCCGAATGTCGGCACCACGACCTTCCGCCCGCCCTACACGCCCATTTCCATGGCCTCGATCGCCGGCGACGCGCGCGGGCGCACCTTCCAGCCGATCCGGCGCACGCCGATGCACGACCGGCACGAGGCGAACGGCGCCTACTGGGAACCGGTGGGCCACTGGCGGCGGCCCTACTGCTACCTGCGCGACGGCGAGAGCGTCGAGGACGCGCTGACTCGCGAGATCAATCAGACACGCGCCAGCCTCGGGCTGCTCGATGCTTCCACGCTGGGCAAGATCATCGTGAAGGGGCCGGACGCCGGGCGCTTCATGGACATGATGTACACCAACATGATGTCCACGCTGAAGCCGGGGCGCTGCCGCTACGGGCTGATGTGTTCGGAAAACGGGTTCCTGATGGACGACGGCGTGGTCGCGCGGCTCGACGAGGACACCTTCCTGTGCCACACGACCTCGGGCGGGGCCGACCGGGTGCACGGCCACATGGAGGAATGGCTCCAGACCGAGTGGTGGGACTGGCAGGTCTACACCGCCAACCTGACCGAGCAGTACGCGCAGGTGGGCGTCGTCGGGCCGAAATCGCGCGAAACCCTGCAGAAGCTCACGGATGACGACATCAGCGCCGAGGCGCTGACCTTCATGGGCTGGACCGAGATCGACCTGCGCGGCATCCCCGCGCGCGTGTTCCGCATCGCCTTCGCCGGGGAGCTATCGTTCGAGCTCGCGGTCCCCGCGAACCAAGGTCGCGCGCTGTGGGACATGCTGATGGAGGCGGGTGCCGAGTTCAACGTCATGCCCTACGGCACCGAGGCGATGCACGTGATGCGCGCGGAGAAGGGTTTCATCATGATCGGCGACGAAACCGACGGCACGGTGATCCCGCAGGATCTGAACCTGCACTGGGCGATCTCGAAGAAGAAGGACGACTACATCGGCAAGCGCGCACAGGCCCGCAGCCACATGACCAGCCCCGACCGCTGGCGGCTTGTGGGGCTCGAGACGCTGGACGGCAGCGTGCTGCCCGACGGCATCTACGCCGTGGGCGAGGGCACCAACGCCAACGGCCAGCGCAACATGATCGGGCGCGTGACATCGACCTACCATTCGCCGACGCTGGGCCGCGGCATCGCGATGGGCCTGGTCAAGCACGGCCCCGAGCGCATGGGCGAGGTGCTGGAATTCGGCAAGACCGACGGCACCTTCGTGAAGGCCAGGATCGTCGAGCCGGTGTTCTACGACAAGGACGGGGAAAAGCAGAATGGCTAAGGCAGTCAGCGCGCTGGACGGCGCCAGCCACGACGGGTACGTCAGGGTCGAGGAGGCCGGTCTGCAGGGCATGATCACCCTGCGCGGCGACCTTTCGCTGGATGCGGTCAGGGCCGCGGCCACAACCGCCTCGGGCACCGAGATGCCCGGCACGCGCGAGATCCGGGCGGCCGAGGACCGCGCGCTGGCGTGGATGTCACCCGACGAACTGTTGCTGATGCTGCCCTACGAGGAGGCGCCGGAGACGGTGCAACAGCTGCAGGACGCCCTGGCGGGGACGCACCACCTTGCCGTCAACGTCTCGGACGCGCGCGCGATGTTCCGCCTGTCGGGCGGACCGCCGGTGCGCGAGGTGGCGGCCAAGCTGTGCCCGGTGGATTTGGCCCCCGGGCGCTTCGAGCCCGGGGAGTTCCGCCGTACGCGGCTGGCACAGGTGGCGGCCGCGATCTGGATGCCCGACGCGCAGAGCCTTCAGGTCATCTGTTTCCGCTCCGTGGCCGGGTATGTCCACGACCTGCTGTGCGACGCGGCCGCGCCGGGCGGCGAGGTCGGCTACCTCGTCTGACCCGCGCGCGTGTCAGGGCCGGGGCGGAATGTCGCGGATCGGCCTTGACCTCCCCCCACGGTCGGACACATGTAGACGGCACGTCAAAACAGATTTCAAGGACAGGGGGCCAACCCATGAGCTTCGAACTTCCCGATCTGCCATACTCGCACGATGCGCTGGCCGACAGCGGCATGTCGCGCGAGACGCTGGAATACCACCACGACATTCACCACAAGGCTTACGTCGACAACGGCAACAAGGCGATTGCCGGCACCGAGTGGGAAGGCAAGCCCGTCGAGGAGATCATCAAGGGCACCTATGACCCCAAGGCGATCGCCCAGAGCGGCATCTTCAACAACGCCAGCCAGCACTGGAACCACACCCAGTTCTGGCAGATGATGGCGCCCGGCGGCACCGGCATGCCCGGCGAGCTGGAAAAGGCGCTGACCGAGGCCTTCGGTTCGGTCGACGACTTCAAGCAGAAATTCGCGGCCGCCGGCGCCGGTCAGTTCGGATCGGGCTGGGCATGGCTTGTCAAGGATACCGATGGCAGCCTCAAGATCACCAGCACCGAGAACGGCGTGAACCCGCTGTGCTTCGGCCAGACGGCGCTGCTGGGCTGCGACGTGTGGGAGCATTCCTACTACATCGACTTCCGCAACAAGCGCCCCGCGTACCTGCAGAACTTCCTGGACAACCTGGTGAACTGGGAAGACGTGGCCAGCCGGATGTGATGGCCGGGACCGTCTGAAACACCGCGGCCCGCGCCATCCCGGCGCGGGCCGTGTCGTTTTGATTTGTGTCATCGCCCTTCGGCCGGCGATGGGCTTTCATGCAAGGATCCGATGCGCCAGATTGCGCACGACAGAAGGAGGACAATAATGATCGAGTTGCGCCAAGGCACCTGGGTTCTCGTGGCGGACGGGGAAAAGGCGATGTTCCTCGAAAACCTCACGGACGGCGAAGACCCCTACCTGCGGGTCCTTCGGCACGAGGAACAGGAAAACCCCCGCCACGGCGAGCAGACCAGCGACCGGCCCGGGCGCATGCCGGATGCCGGCGTCGGCCAGCGATCCTCGATGCAGGAGGCCGACTGGCACAAGCTGGCGAAGGACCGTTTCGCCTCGGAAATGGCCGACCTGCTGTACCGGTACGCCCACATGAACGCGTTCAGCCGCATCGTCCTTGTGGCCCCGTCCAAGGTTCTCGGCGCGCTGCGCGACCAACTCCACAAGGAGGTCAGCCAACGCGTCATCGCCGAGGTGTCAAAGGACATGACCAACCACCCCGTCAACGAGGTGGAAAGGCTGCTCAAGACCGAGCTGGCGGCGCGACGCTAGGCGCCCACGCCATCCGCGGCGCCCCGGCGCGGGGGATGCTGCCTTCCCCGATCCGGGCTTTCGTGCGATACTGTGATCGCACGTTGGCCGGGTCGGGGGAATTTTCATGAAAAACGCCGTTCTGGCGAGCGTGATGCTGCTCGCCGCGTGCGATCTTGCCAAGCAGGACATTTACAGTTCCGGCGGGTTCGTCGAGGCGAGCTATTTCTCGCATCTGTTTCCCGCCACGACCCATCAGCAACGATTTGATCGCTACCTGCTGTCCTTTTCCGTCCTGGCGCCGCTGGCGCTGGAAACGGCCGTGGATGGACAACAGGCCTCTGCCGCGATCGGGCGGGTGAACGCGACGTACCGGTCGCTCGCGGTGCTGCAGACGGCGGCGGCGAGCTGCACCATCGGCCCGGCGACAGACGACCTGCCGTCGGAGATCCCCGCACCGTGTCGCGAGGATGTGCCGAAGGACGGCCAGCCCAACGCCTATGCGTTCGAAACCGCTGCCTATGACGTGCAGTCCGACCTGTATTTCCTGTCCAAGACGCTGATCGTGAACCTCGATCTTGACGGCACGGCGCGCGATCTGGCCGCGCTCGACATCGACGGGCTGCTGGCGGTGTCCGGGCGGATGGATGACCTCTTTCCCGTCGTGCGCCGCGGTGCGGCAACCTACCGCGACAGCATCGTGCTGCTGGCCGACGCGGTGCAAACGTCCTGCGCGGCTTCGGGATACACGAGGGAGGAATACCCCGACTCGGAGTGCGCTCGGCTCGAAACGCGGCTCAGGGACACCTTCCATCGCGGCGATCCGCCGGACGCGGTGTTCGACATCGAAGAGCTGCTCGAACTCGCCAGCGCCGCCAGCCGCACGCATCGCTGGTCGATGACCCCCCAGCAGCGCCGCGCGGTCATCCATCACGTCGACCGCGCCTGTGACCATGCCTTCGCTTTCCAGTCAATCGGCCGTGGCGCATCCGCGCAGAAGCGGAGTTGCGGAGTTGCGGATGGCGATGGCATCGACTCGGCGCGCAGGGAATTGCTCGGCCGCCTCGCGGGGTGACACGGGCGGCGCCCGCAGCCGGCAACGGACCCGGCTTCGCGACAAGAACAGCACCACCCGGCGCCCCCCGGGGCTTGCCATTCCTGCCCGATCGGGGCAGCACGGGCGGCAGGCAGCGATGGGGCAAGGCGATGCGCGAGGCGGTCAAGGGTGTTGCGGCGATGGTGCTGGCCTGTACCATCTGGGGCCTCTCGCCCCTGTTCTACAAGCTGCTCACCCACATCCCGCCCATCGAGATCCTTGCGCACCGCACGCTGTGGTCGCTGGCCTTCTTCGCCGGCGTTCTGGCGGTGCAGGGGCGGCTGGCATGGCTGGCCCGGGCCGTGGGCACCCTGCGGTCGGCGCGGGTGATCGGCTTTGCCGCGCTCATGATCTCGACGAACTGGTTCGTCTTCATCACCTCGATCCAGATCGGGAAGGCGCTCGAGGCCTCGATGGGCTACTACACGTTCCCGCTGGTGGCGGTGCTGCTCGGCGCGGTGGTGTTCCGCGAACGGCTGGGGCGCGCGCAGCGCTGGGCGGTGGCGCTGGCCGCCGCGGCCGTGATCACGCTCACGGCTGGTCTGGGCGTGGCGCCGTGGATCGCGCTGGTCCTGGCCACCACCTTCGGGCTTTACGGCGTGGCCAAGAAACACCTGGAGGTCGGGCCGGTCGTGTCGGTCACGGGCGAGGTGCTGCTGCTTTCGCCGATCGCGCTGGCAGTGCTGGCGGTCGCGCACGCCGATGGCGGCGGGGCCTTCGGCGCGGCATGGGGCGACAGCCTGCTGCTGGCGGCCTCGGGCGTGATCACGGCGACGCCGCTGATCCTGTTCAGCTACGCCACCCGCCGGGTCACGCTGGCCTCGGTGGGTTTGATCCAGTACCTCAACCCCACGCTTCAGTTCCTGGTGGCCACGCTGGTGTTCCGCGAGCTTTTCACGCCGTGGCACGCGCTGGCCTTCGGCATGATCTGGACGGCCCTGGCGATCTACACGGTCGCCGCGCTGCGTCAGGACAGGGCGGCGCGCAGGGCCGCCGCCAGCGCCTCGGGCGTGTCGATGACCTCGAGATAGCCGAGAAGCGAGGTATCCGCGAAACCCTGTTCGATCACGTGGTCCAGGACCGCCGTCAAGGGCGCCCAGTAGTCCCGAGTGTTGAGCAGGAAGATCGGCTTGGTATGCAGCCCCAGCTGGCGCCAGGTCAGCACCTCGAAGAACTCGTCGAGCGAACCGGCCCCGCCCGGAAGAACCACGATGGCGTCCGAGTTCATGAACATGACCTTCTTGCGCTCGTGCATGTTCTCGGTGACCACGAAACTCGTCAGGTCGGCGTTGCGGCGTTCGGCGTGCATCAGGTGCATGGGGATCACGCCGAAGGTTTCGCCGCCGGCCGTCTGCGCGGCGCGCGCGGTGGCGCCCATCAGCCCGATATCGCCCGCCCCGTAGACCAGCCGCCAGCCGTTCTCGGCCAGAAGGCGGCCCAGTCGGGTGGCCTCCGCCTCGTAGGCGGGATCGCCCCCCGAGCGTGAGCCGCAAAAGACACAGATCGACCGCTGTGGCACTGGTTCACCCCTGTATCGCGGTGTGTTGTTTTGACCCCTGATAGCCTTGTTGATATTGTCCGGCAACCGCGGGGTCGCGCGCCCCGCCGACGAGGAGAAACCATGAGCAAACTGACAGGGTTGGCAAGCGGTCCGGTCCTCGGCGCGGCCGGGGTGGCGGCCGCTGCCGGCGTGGTCGGCACGGCCCTGTATTTCTCCGGGGCGTTCACGCCGGAAACCCCGACGCCGGACGCGGCCGCGATCAGCCAGCCCGAGGCCCCAGAGGCCGAGGCCCCCGAGGCCGGAACACCACCCCCCGCCCCGGAACCGCAGGCGCCCGCGCCCGAGGAAGCGCCGAGCCCGGCGCCACCGTCCTTCGACGTCGTGCGCCTCGAACCCGACGGCGAGTTGCTGGTCGCGGGCACCACGCAGGCCGACTGGACCACCAAGCTCGTGATGGATGGCGAGGACCTGGGCCGCGTCACGCCGGACAACAGCGGGAAGTTCGTGAAGTTCGTGGACGTGGAGACCAGCGGCGAGCCGCGTGTCCTGTCGCTGGTGATGCGCGAACCGGAGACCGGCGAGGAGATCGTTTCGAAGTCGGAGGTCATCCTCGCGCCCACGCCGCAGGAGCCCGAGACGCCGGAGCCCGAGGTCGCCGAGGCGGAGCCACCGTCGGACCCGCAGGTCTCGGTTTCCGAGCCCGAAGGCGGCGAGGCGGCTCTGCCCGGGGCCGCGCCCGATGTCGCGGCCGTGGAGCCGCAGCCCGACACGCCCGAGGTTTCCGGCACGCCGGACGCGGCGCCCGAGGCGACGGCGCCCCCGGCCGCCGAGACCGGCACGGCCGCCCCCGCGCCCGAGGCCGACCCGAAGGTCGCCGTCGCGCAACCCGAGGGCGGGACCGAGGAAGCCGTTGCACCGGCGCCCGACGTTGCTGTCGTCGACCCGGCCCCGGAAACGGACGGGACCGCGCCGGACGCCGGCGAGGAGCCCGCGCCCGGCGGGGCCGCCGACCCCGAAACCGATGCCGCCCCGCAGCCCGACGCCCAACAGGAGGTCGTGCGCGCCGCCGCGCCCGAGACGGATGGCGGGCCGGTCGACGTGACAGGGGCGACACCGCCGCCCACGCCGTCCGCGGAAACGCCCGCTGCTCCGGCCGCCACGACCGCGGTTCTGCTCAGTGACGAGGAAGGCGTGCGCGTCGTCCAGCCCCCCGAGCCGCGGGAAAGCTCGCCCGAGGTGATGTCGGCCGTCGCGCTCGACGCGATCAGTTATTCCGAAACCGGTGAAGTGGAGTTGTCCGGGCGTGGCGGCAGCGGTCGCTACGTGCGGGTCTACCTCGACAACCGGCCCATCAAGACATCGCGCATTGCCGCCAGCGGCCAGTGGCGCACCGGGCTGCCGCAGGTCGATACCGGTGTCTATACCCTGCGCATCGACGAGGTCGACGAGAGGGGCGAGGTGGTTTCGCGTGTCGAGACGCCGTTCAAGCGCGAGGATCCGGAGAACATCGAATTCCTGCGCGATGCGCAGGGCAAGATCGAGGCCGTGACCGTCCAGCCCGGAAACACGCTGTGGGCGATTTCGCGCGAGGCCTACGGCGAGCCCACGGCCTACATGCGGCTTTACCGGGCCAACCGCGACCTGATCCGCGATCCCGACCTGATCTATCCCGGGCAGGTGTTTTCCGTCCCCGAAGACTGACGCGCCGCCCGGCGCTATGGCCTTTGCCGGCGCGCGGCGCTATCTCGTGGGCTGTTGTTTCCGCTTGGGGAGCGCGCGATGCGCCGCAGACACCTGACCACCACCGAGGCGCCGCAGAACGGCTGGCAGGTGATCGCGCGCGTTGCCCCCTATCTCTGGCCCGCCGACAAGCCCTGGGTGAAGCGCCGTGTCGTCCTGGCGCTGCTGGCGCTTTTCCTGGCCAAGCTGGTGGCGGTGGGCACGCCCTATCTTTACAAGGCCGCGGTCGACGCGCTGGGGGGCGAGGGCGACGCCGCGGGCTGGATGCTGGCCATCGGCGCCATCGGGCTGACGGTGGGCTACGGCATGGCGCGGCTGATGAACACGGGCTTCCAGCAATTGCGGGACGTCATTTTCGCGCGCGTGGCCCAGCGGGCGCTGCGCCAGCTCGCGCTGGAGACGTTCCGCCACATCCACCGGCTGTCGCTGCGCTATCACATCACCCGGCGCACGGGCGGGCTGAGCCGGATCATCGAGCGCGGGGTCAAGGGCGTCGAGTTCCTGTTGCGGTTCCTGCTGTTTTCCATCGGGCCGCTGGTGCTGGAGCTTCTGATGATCGGCATCGTCCTGTGGACGCTGTTCGATTTCTGGTATCTCGCTGTCGTGGTGGGCGTGATCGCGGCCTATGTCGCCTTCACCTTCAAGGTCACCGAATGGCGCGTGAAGTTGCGCAAGCAGATGAACGACCAGGACACCGACGCCAACCAGAAGGCGATCGACAGCCTGCTGAACTTCGAGACGGTCAAGTATTTCGGCGCCGAGGGCCGCGAGGCCGCGCGCTACGACGCGGCGATGGCCGGGTACGAGGAGGCCGCGCTGCGCACCAGCTATTCGCTGGCCTTTCTCAACTTCGGGCAGGCGTTCCTGATCACCGGCGGCCTGGTGGCGGTGAT
Organism: Roseovarius salinarum; assembly: GCF_002834145.1. Classification (GTDB taxonomy): domain Bacteria; phylum Pseudomonadota; class Alphaproteobacteria; order Rhodobacterales; family Rhodobacteraceae; genus Roseovarius; species Roseovarius salinarum. The sequence goes on from NZ_PHNT01000011.1 coordinate 52,801, forward strand.
GGTGATGGCCGCCGTGGGCGTGCAGGACGGCACGCTCACGGTGGGTGATTTCGTGATGGTCAATTCCTACATGATCCAGATCACCATGCCGCTGAATTTCCTCGGCACCGTCTACCGCGAGATCCGGCAGAGCCTCGTGGACATGGCCGAGATGTTCGACCTGCTCGAACAGCCCCCCGATGTGACCGACAAGCCCGACGCGCGACCGCTGGAGGTTTCGGGCGGCGCGGTGCGTTTCGACGAGGTCGTGTTCGGCTACGACCCCGACCGGCCGATCCTGAAGGGCGTGACGCTCGACGTGCCGGCCGGGCAGACGGTGGCCGTCGTCGGGCCGTCGGGGTCGGGCAAGTCCACGATCGGCCGGCTGCTGTTCCGGTTCTACGACGTGGCAAGCGGCGCGGTCACGATCGACGGCCAGGACGTGCGCGACGTGACGCAGGACAGCCTTCACGCCGCCATCGGCGTGGTTCCGCAGGACACGGTGCTGTTCAACGACACGATCCGCTACAACATCGCCTACGGCCGCGATGATGCCACCCCGGCCGAGATCGAGGCCGCGGCGCGCGCGGCCCAGATCCACGACTTCATCGAGCGCCTGCCGCAGGGGTATGACACGACGGTGGGCGAACGGGGCCTGAAATTGTCGGGCGGCGAGAAACAGCGCGTCGGCATCGCGCGCACGCTGCTCAAGGACCCGCCGATCCTGCTGCTGGACGAGGCCACGAGCGCGCTTGACACCGAGACCGAGCAGGACATCCAGGGGGCGCTTGCGCGGGCCGGACAGGGGCGCACCGTCATGACCATCGCGCACCGGTTGTCCACGGTCGCCGATGCCGATCGCATCGTCGTGCTGGAAGACGGCCGGATCGTCGAACAGGGCACCCACGCCGAGCTTCTGGCGCGCAACGGGCGCTATGCCGGGCTGTGGCGGCGCCAGCAGGCAGAGTCCGAGGCCGCCTGATGGGGAGAGGAACACGCTTTTTGCCCGACCCGTGCCATGATTCCGGCAGGTTGGTCCTTTAGGGCGAACGGCATGGACACGACGCCCCGATACCCTCTGCCGCCGCGCGCCCTGTGGATCGGTGTGGTTCTCGTGCTGGAACTCGTGGCCGTCGTGCTGGCGTTTCAGGTTCTCACTTCGGTCGAATGCCGCGCGACGGGGCTCGAAAGCGCCTGTCGCGCGCTCCGCGGTGTCGTGGTGCGTGCCTTTTGCCTTGCCCTGATCCTCGGCGTCTACCTGTGGGCCCGAAGGGACGCGCGGCAGGGATTTGCCGACATGACCACGCGCGGGGGCGGGGCTGTGTGGGCGGCGGTGCACCTGGGCGGGCTCGCGCTGATCTTTCTGCCGCTCGGCATCGTCCCGGCCGACCGGATGAACGCGGCATTCGGGGGCATCTTCCCTGCCCTGGTGATGGGCGCCGTTCTGGCAGGGGCGGGCGGGCTGTTCTGGCTGGCGAGGCCCGTCGCCTGGGCCCGCTGGCTGCGCGGGCGGTGGGCCGTGCTGCTGGCGCTGGCGGCAATTGCCATGCTGCTGCCCGAGGCGGTCGGCCTGCTGGGGCCCCTGTGGTACTGGGACGCGCTGACGCGGGCGACCTTCCTCGCCGTCGCCCTTCTGCTGGCGCTGGTGTCGGGGCGGCCGCATGTCCAGCCCGATGTGCAGATCATCGGGGTCGATGGCTTCCGCGTCGCGGTGGCCGATTCCTGTTCGGGGATCGAGGGATTCGTGCTGATCACCGCGTTTCTCGCGCTGTACGCGTGGCTGTTCCGCGACACGCTGCGCGCCGGGCGGTTCTGGCTTGCGGTGTTGCCGGTGGCGCTGGCGCTGAGCTGGACGCTCAACGTGCTGCGCATCGCCGTGTTGATCCTGATCGGCGCGCATGTGTCACCGGAGCTGGCGGTGAACGGCTTTCACAGTTTTGCGGGCTGGCTGTTTTTCGCCGCGCTGTCCATCGGCGTGCTCGTCGCGGTGAGCCGCAGTCGCTGGCTTCACGCCGGTGCGGCGTCGGGGCCGCGGGGGGCGGGCCCGCGGTTGGGCGACGATGACATGGCCGCGCGGATCCTGCCATTTATCGTTTTCATGCTCTCCGGGGTGGTCGCGCAGGCATTCTGGCGCGCGCCCGAACTGGCCTACCCGCTCCAGGCGGCCGCGATGGTCGCGGCGCTGTGGTACGTGCGCCGTCCCCTGGCGCAATACCTGCAACCTCCGGGCGGGATCGCCGTGCCCGCCGGGCTTGCGGTGGGCGCGGCATGGGTTGTGCTGGCGCCCGCGCCGGACGCGCCGTCGGCCGCCCTGGCGCAGCTGCCGGCCGCGGCCCTTGTCGCGTGGGCCGCCGTGCGCATCCTGGGCACCGTGGCCCTGGTGCCGCTGATCGAGGAACTGTTCTTTCGCGGCTATGTTCAGGCGCGGATCGACACGGGCGGTTGGCCGCGCCGCGTTGCGGCGGTGGGGGTTTCCGCCGGGCTGTTCGCCCTGCTGCACGGCCGCTGGCTGGAAGCCGGCCTTGCCGGCACCGTCTTCTCTCTGCTCTACATCAAGCATGGGCGACTGGCCGATGCCATTGCCGCCCATGCAATCGCCAATGCCGTTATTGCCGGTTTCGCCGCGTGGCGCGGCGACTGGTCACTCGTCTGAGCGCAGGATCATCCCCGCTGGCGGCGGCGTTTGAGTTCCCACGCGAGCGCGACGGCCGCAAGCACCGCCGCGACGGCAAGCAGACCGCTCGACGCGTCGATCTCGGGCACCGCGTGCGTGGCGCCGCCGGTCTGACCCCCACCGAAGAAATAGTCGAAAATCCATCCCATGGAACCGGTTCCCTGTTGGTCTATGGCATGCCATACAATCGCCACAAACCCACGGACTGACAAGTTTTTTCTCTTTGCTGGCAGTGAAATGGGGACAGTGCGCTGGAGCCCCGCTTTCTGTTTCCGGGGCGGCTACAATGTCCCTGTTTCCGGGCTTGCGGATTGGTTGTTCATGCCTGCCTTGCCCACGGGAACCGCCGGCCGAGTCGTCGCCGGGGTGCCGGCGGCAGCGTCGTCGCAGGCGGCAGTCACTCGGCCGCGCGCAGCGGCTTGTGCGGCCCCCCGGGGGCACTGTCGCGCGTCTCCAACACCTTCTGGAAGTCGGTGAAGGCCAGTTCGCCGCCGGTTTCCTCGTCCTGGTCCTGCGCGGCCGTGCGCATGTCCGGCCAGATGACCTCCGGCGCGCGCAGGCGACTTGCCGCCCGGTTGAGCGCCCAGTCCCGCGCGGCCCGGCTGGTGCGGCCCGTCGACAGCCTGGCCGCCAGCCGCGCGGCCCAGACCACGTAGGTGCCCGCCCAGACGCGCAGCGCCAGCATCGACGGCGTGAACACGAGCGTGAGCAGCGTCGCGATCCCCAGGCCGAACACCACCGCCGTGGCCAGCTGTTTCCACCACAGCGCGGTGGGCGAGTTGAAGGAATAGCCACCCTCGACGAAGTTCAGGCTCAGTCCGAACATCATGGGCGCGAGACCGGCCATCGTGGTTATCGTGGTCAGAAGCACGGGGCGGATGCGCGCTTCGGCCGTGCGCGTGATCGCCTCGACCTGCGGCATGTAGCGGCTGTAGTCCTGGTAGGTGTCGATCAGCACGATGTTGTTGTTCACCACGATCCCCGCCAGCGCGACGATCCCGGTGCCCGTCATGATGATCGAGAACGGCTGGTTCATCACCAGCATGCCGATCAGGACGCCGGTCGTCGACAACACCACCGCCAGCAGCACCAGCGCGGCGTTGTAGAGGCTGTTGAACTGCGCCAGCAGGATGATGAACATCAGCCCCAGCGCCCCGGCAAAGGCCTTCTGCAGGAAGGCCTGGCTTTCGGCCTGGTCCTCCTGGTCGCCGGTCCATTCGTAATCCACTGCCGCGGGCAGCGCGCCGGACTCCAGCCACTCGGTCAGTTCGCCGATCCGTTCGTTGGCGGTGATCGGCACCTCCTGCTCGGCGCCGTCCGCGGTGGTGACTGTCTTGGTCAGCCCCGGCTCCACACCCGCCTTCACGTCGAAATAGCGGGTCTGGTCCACGCGGTCGATCTGGGCGAGCTTCTGCACCGGTTCGCGGGTTATGAAGTTCGCAAGCGGCACCAGACCGTCGGCGGTGCGCACCTTCAGCGTGTCGAGGGTGGACAGCACGCGGTCGTCCTCGGGCAGGCGCACGCGGATGTCGATCTCCTCGTCCGAACTGTCGACGCGCATGGTGTCCAGCAGGATGCCGCGGGTGACGAGCTGCACCATCGCGCCCACGGTCGCCACGTCGGCGCCGTAGCGGCCGGCCTTTTCCACGTCCACGTCGATCTTCCAGTCGATGCCGGGCAGGGGCAGGGTGTCCTCGACCTGGTCGAGGCCGCGCGTCTGGTCGAACTTCTCGCGCGCAAGCCGCGTGGCCGTCTTGAGCGCGCCCCAGTCGTCGCTTTTCAGGCGCAGGTGCACCGGCTTGGCCGACGCCGGGCCGCGCGCCTGTTCGCGGATCTCGATCTTGATTCCGGGCACCTGCGAGAGCCGTGCGCGCAGCTCGGAAATGACCCGGTCGCCATCGAAGGCCGGGTCGCGGACCTGGCGTTCGATCAGGCCGAAGGCCCAGGGCTCGGTGGTGGTGGGCCGCTCTTCCCACGGGATGGTTTCCAGCTGCACCTGTCCGATGGTGTCCAGCGGTGGCTGCGCCCCGCCGGTGTTGTTGTTCAGACCGCCGTCGCCCGCAAAGGCAAAGGCCGTTTCCACGCCCGGATGGTCGAGCACGATACGCTCGACTTCGGAAACGAGCTCATCCTTCTGGCCGATGGACAGGTTTCCTCGGGCGCGGACGTAGACAATGGCCTGCTCGGGCTCGGTCTCGACGAAGAATTCGGTGCCGTTGTTGTTGTTGACGTAGAACGTCAGCACCGAACCGACGAAAACGAAGATCGCGCAGAAGGTCACAAGCGGCATCACCGGGTTGGCGGCGATCAGGTGGATCACCTGTCCGAAGCCGCTGCGGCGGTATCCCGCCTGAACGCGGGCGCGCCGATGGGGCAGAAGCCACGCGCGGATCCAGCCCAGAAGGTTGCGCACCCGCCGGACCAGCGCCATCAGACCCAGCAGCGTGGCCACCACGCCGGCGATCGCCGCCGCCGCAAGAACGACGATCCCGAGGACGAGCGCGAACACCTTGGCCAGCGTGGGCGCGACCGAACCGATGATGCGGCTGGTGTCCATCGCCGAGAACTGCGCGTTCACCTGTTCCAGAAGCTGCGGCGCGGCCCAACCGGCCGCCGCCACGGCGCCGCCGGCGATCGGGAACAGCACGAGGTGCCACAACCAGAAGCCGCCGGCGATCCGGGTGATGCGGGTGTTGAACCACCGCTCCAGGCGCCCCGTCACACCCCCCATAACCGGCAGGTAGACCAGCGCCACCAGCAGCGAGGCCGAGAGCACGAAGATCAGCGTCACCGGCAGCATCCCCATGAACTCGCCCGGTACGCCGGGCCAGAACAGCATCGGCAGGAAGGCACAGAGCGTCGTCGCGGTGGAGCTGGCCACCGGCCAGAACATCCGCTTGGCGGCGGCGACATAGGCGTGCATCGGGCCCTCGCCGTCGGAGATCCGCTTGTCGGCGTATTCGACCACCACGATGGCGCCGTCCACCAGCATCCCCACCGCGAGGATCAGCCCGAACATCACGATGTTGGAAACCGCCACCCCCATCAGCGCCAGCAGCGCGAAGCACAGCAGGAACGACGTTGGGATCGCGAAACCCACCAGCAGCGACGGGCGGATGCCCAGTGCCGCCAGCGTGACGATCATCACCAGCGCGACGGCGGTCAGCACCGAGCTTTCCAGCTGGCCGACCATCGAGGCCACGGTGCGCGACTGGTCGTTCGACGTGCCCACGAGAACGGCGGTGCGCAGTTCCCGCGGCCAGCTCGCCTCCGCCTTGTCGATGGTTTCGCGGACAAGATCGGCGGTGTCGATGATGTTGAAGCCCTTGCGCTTGACCACCTGCAGGGCGACCGTGTTCTCGCCGTTGAACCGGGCGGTGCCCTTGCGGTCCTCGAAGGTCAGGTTGATGCGCGCCAGGTCGCCCAGCGTGACCACGCGGTCGCCGTTGGTCTTGACCGGCAGGTCGTAGATGTCGCGGGCCTCGTCGAAGCTCGACGGGATCTTGACGGAAAACGCGCCCTCTTCGGTTTCCACCTCGCCGGCGGCGATCAGCTGGTTGTTGTTGCGCACCACGTTGATGAGCTCGGCCGCCGTGACGTTGTAGGATTCCAGGCGCAGGGGGTCGATGACCACCTCGACCATCTCGTCGCGGTTGCCCGCGATCCCGGCTTCCAGCACCGGTTCCAGCCCCTCCAGCCGGTCCTGAAGATCCTTGGCCAGCCGCGCCATGGTGCGTTCGGGCACGTCGCCGGACATGTTCACGACGATGATCGGGAACTCGCTGAAATTGATCTCGTTGAGCGAGTATTTCTCGGCGCCGTCGGGAAACTCGGCCTCGGCGGCGTCCATCGCGTCGCGCACGTCGGCCATGATCTTGCTCTTGTCCCAGCCGAACTCGAACTCCATCGCGACGCCGGCGTAGTTCTCGGCGGCGGTGCCCGTCATCTCCTTGAGGCCGTCGAGGTCCGACAGCTCGGTCTCCATCGGCTTGACCAGCAGCTTCTCGCTGTCCTCCGCCGAGATCCCCGGGAACTGGACCGAGACGAAAAGCGCCGGGATCTCGATGTCGGGTTCGCCCTCCTTGGGCAGGCCGACGTAGGCAAGGCTGCCGGCCAGAACCGACAGCACGATCAGCGCCAGGATCATCCTGGCCCGGTTCGCGGCCCAGTCGACGATGCCGGTCATTGGCCGACCTCCCGGAAGGTCGCGGCGACGCGCACGCCATCGGTGACGTATTCCTGCCCGATCACGATCACGTCCGCGCGCTCGGGCAGCCCGGACACCCAGACGCCGGTCGGCGCGTCGCGCAGCAGCGTCACCGGCGCGAACCGGGCGTCATCGTTTTCGGTGACAAGACGCACGCCCAGCGTACCCGCGTCATTGAGCGTCAGCGCCGACTGCGGAAGCAGGTGCGCCGCCTTGCCGTCGGCACTGACGCGGATCTCGGCAGTTTGCCCGTCACGCAACGCGAGATCGGGGTTGGGCACCTCGACCTCGACGCGGAAGGTGCGCGTCGTCGGGTCGGCGGCCCGCGACAGGAAGGTGACCTCGCCCTCGACCTGCCGGCCCGAGGCCAGCTGGGCCGTCGCGGGTGCACCCAGAACGATCCGGTCGACTGCCGTTTCCGGCACGAAGCCCACCAGCGTGATCGGGTCGAGCTGGATGACGGTGGCGCACAGGCTGCCGGGTTGCAGAAGGCTGCCCACCTCGGCGGTGTCCGATTCCAGCAGCCCGGCGAAGGGTGCCGTGATGGTCAGCCGCTCGATCTCCTTTTCCGCCGCGGCCACGGCGGCACGCGCGCTTTGCACGGCGGCCTTTGCCGCCTCCTTGTTGGCCGCCACCGTCTCGAGGTTCGACCGCGCCGATTCCAGCCCGGCCTCGGCACTGACGACGCCGGCCTCGGCACCCCGGACCGACGCCTGCGTGCCGGCCACCCGGGTGCGCGAGGCGAAGCCTTCCTCGCTCAGCTTGGTGGCAGCGTTGGCGTTGATCTTCGCCTCCTCGAGCCGCGCTTTCGCTTCCTCGACCCGGGCCTTGGCTTCCCTCACCCGCGCCCGGGCCTCGGGCAGCTTGGCCTCGGCCTCGGGCACGCGGGCCTTGGCCTCGGCCAGCCGCGCGCGGGCCTCGTCCAGCTGGGCCCGCCGGGTGCCGGCATCGATCTTGCACAGCACGTCGCCCTCTTCCACGAAGGCGCCCTTGCGTTGGGGGTCCGAGACGACCTTGCCGGAGGTCTCCGCGCGCACCTCCACCTGGCGATCCGCCTCGGTGTCGCCACGCAGGACGACCGCGCTGTCGAACTGCCGCGCCGTCGAGTGCACGGCGACCACGCCCACGGGGCCGCTGTCCTCGGCGGGCGTTTCGTCCGCCGCGGTGGCCGCGCCCTGCCGGGCGGTTTCGGTGCCGCCCGTGGCGTCTGCCAGCATTTCGGTGAGCCGGTCGCGTTCGAACACGAAGATATAGATCAGCCCGCTCACGACGATGGCGGCAAGAATCGGAAACAGTCTCATCGGTCAACCTGGCGCGTCTTGGACTTGCGAGCGATAAATGGGCGTGTGAATCGCGGTTGCAATGCCCTATGTACTCTGAACTGACCAGTTTAGATTAATCTTTCCCGAAAACGGCAGCAAGATGCGCCAATCGTGCAACACCGGTTGCCCTTGGCACGGCTCGGGCTTCGCGGTAAGAGGGGGCGGATTCACGGATCGGGGGCAGGGCGTGAGCGACCGCGACAGTTTCATCGACGAAGTCACCGAGGAGGTGCGCCGCGACCGGCTTTTCGCGCTGATGCGGCGCTATGGCTGGATCGCCATCCTGGCCGTGCTGCTGCTTGTGGGCGGTGCCGCCTGGAACGAATGGCGCAAGGCGCAGGACCGCGCCGAGGCCCAGGCCCTGGGCGACAGCATCCTCGCCGCGCTCGAGGCCGACAGCCGCACCGCCCGTGCCGAGGCGCTTGCCGCGGTCGAGGCCCCGAACCCCGGCGCCGGTGCCGTGGTCGACCTGCTGGCGGCGGCCGAACGCCAGGCCGAGGATCCGGCAGCGGCCGCGCAACGGTTGCTGGCGCTGGCCGACAACAACGCGGTCGAGCCGGTCTACCGCCAGGTCGCCACCCTCAAGGCCTTGGCACTGCCCGAAAGCGGGCTGACCGACCAGGAACGGCGCAGCCGCCTCGACGGGCTGGCGCTGGCCGACGGGATCGTGGGCCTGCTTGCCGAGGAGAGGATCGCCCTGTTGCAGGCGCAAGCGGGCGAAACCGGCGCGGCGCTCGAGCGGCTCCGGCAAGTCGCCGCCGACGCGGGCGCCAGCACGGGCTTGCGCCGCCGTGCGGCGCAGGCGATTGTGGCGCTCGGCGGGGAGCCGCCGAAGATCGCGGAGCGACAGTGACCCTGCCCGCGCCCGCGGCACGCAGATGAAGCGAGGATGAGTGCATTGACACGGATCGGATTGGCCTTGGGACTGGCAGGCGCCGTCGCCGTCGCCGCCTGTTCCAAGCAGGAACAGGTGCTGACCGGCGAGCGCGAGGATATCCGCTCGGTCCTGAGCGAGGATCAGGCCGCCGCCGACGATCCGTCGCGGGACGCCGAGAAACCCGTTTCGCTGCCGGGCGCGACCGCGAACGCCGAATGGCGCCAGCGGCCGGGCACCGAGGCCACGCGCACCGACCATCCCGCTCTGGCCGCCGGCTTCGGTCCGGCCTGGTCGGTGTCGATCGGCGCGGGTGACGAGCGCCGCGCCCGGGTGACGGCCGACCCCGTGGTCGCGGGCGGGCGCATCTTCACGCTGGATTCGCAGGCCCAGGTGGCGGCGGTGTCCACCTCGGGCAAGATGCAGTGGACCCGCAGCCTGGTCCCGGCGACCGACAATCCCGGTGATGCCACCGGCGGCGGGCTGGCCTTCGGCGAGGGCAAGCTCTTCGTCTCCACGGGGTTTGGCGAGCTCACCGCGCTCGATCCGGCCACGGGCAAGGAGATCTGGCAACAGGACCTGCAGGCCACCGGCAACGGCAACCCCACTGTCTATGACGGGCTGGTCTACCTCGTGGCGGGCGACGAGATCGCCTGGGCCCTCGACGCCGACACCGGGCGCATCAAGTGGCAGCTTTCGGCGACGCCCGACATCAACAACGTCATGGGTGGGCCGGCGCCGGCGCTGTCGTCGAAATATGCCGTTTTCGCCTTCGGGTCCGGCGAGGTGCAGGGCGCCTTCCGCAAGGGTGGCCTGCGTCTGTGGGACACGCAGATCGCGGGCCAGCGTCTGGGCCGCGCGCGCAGCCGCATCGCCGACATCACCGGCGACCCGGTGATCGATGGCGGCCGCATCTACGTCGGCAGCCACTCGGGCCGCACGGTCGCGCTCAAGCTGGCCGATGGCGAGCGGCTGTGGACCGCCACCGACGGGCCGCTCAGCCCGGTCTGGCCGGCGGGCCGGTCGCTCTACATGATCACCGACCGCAACGAACTGGTCCGGCTGAACGCGTCGGACGGCCGGCGCGTGTGGGGCACCCGGCTGCCGTTCTTCGTCAAGGACAAGCCGCGCCGCCAGAACGAGGTCTTCGCGCACTATGGTCCCGTCATGGCGGGCGGGCAGCTGATCGTTGCCTCCAACGACGGGCTGATCCGCGTCTTCGATCCGGTCTCGGGCAAGTTGGCCCGCACGGTCGAGATCCCGGGCGGCGCCACCACCAACCCAGTCGTGGCCGGGCGCACGCTCTACCTGGTGTCGGCCAAGGGGCAATTGCACGCTTTCCGCTGACGCGGAATTGCTGTAACGGGGCGGATCAATCCGAACCGGAGCCTGTGCGATGAGCTTCACGCTTGCCATCGTGGGCCGCCCCAACGTGGGCAAGTCCACCCTGTTCAACCGCCTCGTGGGCAAGCGCCTGGCGCTGGTGGACGACCAGCCCGGCGTCACCAGGGACCTGCGCGAGGGCGAAGGGCACCTCGGCGATCTGTCGTTCACCGTGATCGACACCGCCGGCCTGGAGCAGGCGACCGACGACTCGCTCGAGGGCCGGATGCGGCGGCTGACCGAGCGCGCGGTCGACATGGCCGACGTCTGCCTGTTCCTGGTGGACGCGCGCACCGGCATCACCCCCACAGACGAGGTCTTCGCCGAGATCCTGCGCAAGCGTGCCGAGCACGTGATCCTCGTGGCCAACAAGGCCGAGGGCGCGGCGGCCGAGGCCGGGGCCCTGGAGGCCTGGGGGCTGGGGCTGGACGCGCCGGTGGAGCTGTCGGCGGAACACGGCGAGGGGCTTGCCGATCTTTATGCCCGGCTGGTCCCGCTGGCCGAGGCGCATGCCGCCACCGACGCGGCCGTGCAGGCCGCGCCGGACACGGATGTCGCCGTCGAGGTCGACGACGCGGAGGCGGCGGATGCCGCGCAGGACAGTCATCGCCCCACACCCGACCGCCCGCTGCAGGTGGCCGTGATCGGGCGGCCCAACGCCGGCAAGTCGACGCTGATCAACACGATCCTGGGCGAGGACCGGCTTCTGACCGGCCCCGAGGCCGGCATCACGCGCGACTCGATCTCCTTGAGGCTGGACTGGGGCGCGTTGCCCGTGCGGTTGTTCGACACCGCCGGCCTGCGCAAGAAGGCGCGCGTCGAGGGCAAGCTCGAGAAACTCTCGGTGGGCGACGCGCTGCGCGCCGTCAAGTTCGCCGAGGTGGTCGTCGTCCTGCTCGATGCCGCGGTGCCCTTCGAGCAGCAGGACCTGCGCATCGCCGACCTGGCCGAGCGCGAGGGGCGGGCCGTCGTCATCGCGGTCAACAAGTGGGATCTCGAATCCGACCGGCAGGGCAAGCTGCGCGCGCTGCGCGAAAGCTTCGAGCGGCTGCTGCCGCAGTTGCGTGGTGCGCCGCTGGTCACGGTGTCAGCAAAGACTGGCCGCGGCCTCGACCGGCTGCGCGAGGCCATCGAGCAGGCACATGCCGTCTGGAACCGCCGGGTGCCCACCGCGCAACTCAACCGCTGGCTGGCCGGCATGGTGGAGGCGCATCCGCCGCCCGCGCCGGGGGGCAGACGGATCAAGCTGCGCTACATCACCCAGACCAAGACGCGGCCGCCGGGGTTCGTCGTGATGTGCTCAAACCCCGCAAAGCTGCCCGAGGCGTACCGGCGGTACCTGATCGGCGGATTGCGCACCGATTTCGACATGCCGGGCACGCCGATCCGCCTGACGGTGCGCGGCCAGTCCGACAAGAACCCCTACAAGGGCCGAAAGAAAACGACGCCGTCGAAGTTGCGCAAGCATCTGGGCAAGGGAACGGCCGGGTAGCCACCCGCGGCGGGGGAAAATTTGTGCGCCGGCCGCTCAGGCCCGTTGGCGATCCTGCCGCACCAGCCCGGCGACAAGCACCGCGATGCCCACGGCGGCCAAGCCGGCCACGGGCAGGTTCAGCGGTGCCGCGTTTTCCGCGAGGATACCCACCAGCGCCCAGGCCAGCCCGACGGTGTAAAGCGGCGTGCCCGGGCGCAGGGCCTGAACCGCAACGCCGATGGCCAGCGCGAGCGCGATCATCGCCAGCGCGGCCGTGCGCTGCCCGATCACGCCGTGCCCGGCCAGAACCATCCCCAGCGCCACGCAGGCGGCGGCGGTCAGCCAGCCGGAATAGAGGCCAATGGGGGCCTGCAGCCACCAGCCGTCGCGCCGCCCGGCCCGCATCAGCGCCGCCAGCGCCGTGGCCAGCATCGCCCAGATCAGCACGGTCGCCCAGACGGGCGTGATCTGGGCCACCGGGATCCATGCGGCACCCATCACGAGGCTGGCGAACAGCGGCCAGCGCGCCGTGTCCCAAGCCGGATCGACGTCGCGGTACAGCAGGCCGAACCCCGTTCCCGCGATCATCCAGAGGTAGATCAATCCCCAGATCGCGAAGGCCCAGCCGGCCGGTTGCACCGGCGCGTCCACCTGCGGCACCGGGAACTGGTCGGGCCGGAACCCGGCAAATCCGTCTGTGACAAGCGGCGAGGCCGCGAAGGCCGCTGCGGCGGTGAGCGTGAGAATGGCTTTCATGCGTTCCATGGGTGTTAGATGGGGACGGGCGCGCGCAGGTCAAACCCTGCTCGACCTGCGAGGGGCGCGCGACTCTTGCGTCGCGCCTGCGGCTCTTGCAATTTTCGCGCGTGCCTTCACATTCCTGACGTATGCCGGGCGGTATGGCTCGGCCGTCGGAACCGGCGAAGACGGGGGTGGATGTCATGACGATCAGGGAGTTCACCAAGGCGTACACAGGCAAGAGCGACCTGCGCGGTGCGCTCAGCCTTTTCGGCACGCTTGCTGTCTACCTCGCCGCGCTGACGCTGGGGGTCTGGGCCGTGCAGGCGACGGGTCAGCCTCTGGCGGCGGTTCCGGCGGTGGTCGTGCTCGCCTTCGCCTCCGTCCGGCTCTACGTGTTGCAACACGACTGCGGGCACGCCTCGCTGTTCGCGACCCGGCGATGGAACGACTGGGCGGGCTACCTGCTGTCGGTCTTCTCGCTCACGCCGTTCCGGGTGATGCAGTACAACCACAACCTGCACCATGCCTACCTCGGCAATCTCGACCACCGCGAGACGACCGAGGTCTACACCATGACGCTGCGCGAATGGCAGGCGGCCCCGTGGCACAGGCGGCTGTGGTATCGGCTTTACCGCAACCCTCTGGTGATGCTTTCGCTTGGCGGTGTCTACACGTATTTCATCGCCTACCGCTGGCCGCGCAACACCGGGCGCGTGGGCGCCGCCGGCGTGATCGCGCACAACCTGATGCTGGCGGGCTACGTCGCGGTGGTCTACCTGGCCGCGGGCTGGACTGGCCTGGGCGTGCTGGGGTCGAGCGCCGTCCTGGCCGGCGTGATCGGTGTCTTCCTCGTCTACCTGCAACACAACTTCGAGGACACCTACTGGGACCGCAAGCCCGACCTTGATTTCCGCCGCGCGGCGCTTGAGGGGTCGTCGTCGCTGGATCTCGGCTGGTGGTGGGATCTGGGCACCGGCAACATCGCCTACCACGACCTGCACCACTTCAACCCGTCGATCCCTTCCTACAACCTCCGCCGCTGCCAGAAGGCGTTGCCGCCCGACCTGCAGTCGCACGACGTGATCCGCTGGCCCGAGGCGCTGGCAAGCTTCCGGCTCAAGCTCTGGGACGAGGACACCGGCAAGCTGGTTCCGTTTCCCCGCGCGGGCGCCAGCCAGGGCGCCGTGCCCGCGGAATAGGTGGACCGCCCCGGGAACCGGCCGTGACCGCGGGGCGTCAACTGCGCACGCGGGCGTCTCGGCCCTCGGCCCAGAGGTCGTCGTAGACCCGTGCGATGCCCGCGGCCTCGGCCTCGGCGCTGAACGTGGATTCCGCCACGGCGCGTGCGGCGCGGGACACGGCGGCGAGCCGGGCCTTGTCCCCCAGCAGCGCATCAACCGCGCCGGCCGTCGCTTCGGCGTCGTCGGGCGCCACGATGGTGCCGGCCGCTCCGTCCTGCGTGAAGCGGCGGTAATAGCCCGCGTCGGTGCCCACGAAGGGCACGCCGCTGGCCATCCCCTCGAGCGGGGTCATGCCATAACCTTCGTAGCGTGGCAGCTGCACCACTGCCGAAAGCGCACGCATCAGCGCGGGCAGCGCCTGCGGCGCCACCTCGCCGGGAAACAGGATTCGGTCCGACAGCCCCGCGGCGGCGATCCGCGCCTGCAGGTCGGCCAGGAATGCCCGGTCCGGTCGGGCTGCACGCCCGATCACCAGGGCGGTCAGCCCCGGGTGGTCGGGCAGCAGCCGCAGCATCGCGTCGACGAAGCGGTCGGTGCCCTTCTCGGGGCGTATGCGCCCGATGGTGGCCACGCCGGCGCGCCCCGGAAACCCGGTGGCGGCCCAGGCAGCCGCGCGGTCGGGGGCGGGGGTGAAGTTTTCGGTGTCCACCCCGTGCGGGACGACCGCCCGGACGTGGGGCACGAACGCCGCTGCCCGCTCGGTGGTGGCGATCACCGCGTCCATCCGCGCGATCAGCCAGCGGGGCAGGGTCGAGTGATACCGCTGCGCGGCCGAGGTGAAGACCACCCGCACCGGCAGGCGCAGCACGTCGCGTGCCCAGAGCGCCGCGCGCATCTCGGGATTGCGGCGAACGTGCCAGATGGTGAAGGCCCGCCCGGGGGCCGGGGTGCGGGAGTCACGGATGGCCTGCGCGCGGCTCACGGGCGCGGGGCAGCCCGGCAAGGGGTGACCGGCCAGGCGCAGGTCGAAGTGGGCGGCCTGCCGGCGGATCACACTCGCGGCGGTGGCCGAGACCCCGGTGAAGTTGCGGTTGAAGTTCGTGACGATCAGTTCGGGCATGCCTGCCTCGTCCGCTGCCCTCCCGGGGCGTCGACGAGACCCAGCGCATGGGCCAGGGTTCGGCCCAGTTCGTCGAGCATGTCGTCCTGCCGCCGTGCGAAGGCGTGGGCGTTCTCGCGCAGGGCGGCGGCCTGGGCGGGCGCGGCGATCAGCCGGTGCAGAACCGCGCCCAGTTCGCCGGCATCGGCCACCTCGACGCCCGCGTCGGCGGCGTGCAGGTCGGCGTAGGCCTGCGCGAAATTGGCGTGAAGCGGGCCGTGCAGCACGGCCGAACCCGCCTGCGCGGGCTCGTAGGGGTTGTGACCGCCGACATCCGTCAGCGACCCGCCGAGGAACGTGAGCGGCGCCAGCGCGTACCAGAGCCCGGTTTCCCCCAGCGTGTCGGCAAGATAGACCTGCGTGTCCGCCCCCGGCAGGCCGCCCGTGCTGCGCCGGGCGACGGTCAGCCCCGCATGCGCGATCATCTCGGCCACCGTGCCGCCGCGTTCGGGATGGCGCGGCACGAGGATCAGCAGCGCGCTTCGGTGATCGGCCAGCAGGCGGCGGTGCGCGCCCAGCGCGACCTCTTCCTCGCCCGGGTGCGTGGAGCTTGCCACCCAGACCGGCCGATCGCCGAGCATGCCGGCCAGACGGGCATGCGCGTCGGCGTCGAACGGCAGGGGGCCGGCCGCCGCCTTGAGGCTCTGCCCCGCCCGTGCGCCCGCGATCCCCAGCGCCTGAAGGTTGGTGGCCGTGCGCGCGTCCTGGCAGTGGATCATCGCGAACTGCCCGAGCAGGAACCGCGCGGTCCGCGGCACCCGCCGCCACCGGCGCAGCGACCGGTCGGACAGGCGCGCGTTGACAAGCGCCAGCGGCACGCCCCGGTCACGCGCCGCCGCGATCATCTGCGGCCAGAGTTCGCTTTCCACGAAAACGCCCGCGTCCGGCCGCCAGTGATCGAAGAAGCGGCGCAGCGCGGCCCGCGAGTCGAGCGGGGCGAACTGGTGGCTGCAGCGCGGCGGCAACCGTTTCGCGATCACCTGCGCCGAGGTCGCCGTGCCCGAGGTCATCAGGAACGACAGCTCCGGGCAGTCGCGGCCCATGTGCTCGATCAGCCGCAGTACCGACAGGCTTTCTCCCACGCTGGCGGCGTGAAACCACACCAGCGGGCCGTCGGGGCGCGGTGCCGTGGCGTGGCCCAGACGTTCGCGGATGCGCGCGGGCTCGGTGCCGTGGGCGGCCAGCCTGGGCCGGACGTGCCGGGCAAAGGCCAGTGGCGCGATCAGGTTCGCCCCGGCGGCGTAGAGACGCACCGGAAGGGGCCGTCGCGGCGGCGCGGCCATCAGCCGCCCGTGTGGCTCATGTGCCGCGATACGCGGCCGTCCACCGTCTGGCGGGAATAGTCGAAGTCGTGGCCCTTGGGCTTGCGCGCGATCGCGGCGCGAATCGCATCCTCGAGCGGTTCGTCATTGCCCGGGTTGTTGCGCAGCGGGGCGCGCAGGTCGGCCATGTCCTCCTGGCCCAAGCACATGTAAAGCTCGCCCGTGCAGGTCAGCCGGACGCGGTTGCAGCTTTCGCAGAAATTGTGGCTGAGCGGCGTGATGAAGCCGATCTTCTGGCCCGTCTCCTCGGCCCGCACGTAACGCGCCGGCCCGCCCGTCCGCTCGGCCAGGTCGGTCAGCGTGAAACGTTCGGCCAGCTGCGCCCGCAGATCGGTGAGTTTCCAGTACTGGTCGATCCGGTCCTCGTTGCCGATGTCGCCCATCGGCATCACTTCGATGAAGGTCAGGTCCATGTCGCGCTCGGCGCACCAGTCGACCAGCGGGAACAGTTCGTCCTCGTTGAACCCCTTGAGGGCGACCGTGTTGATCTTCACCCGCAGCCCGGCCTTCTGCGCCGCGTCGATGCCGCGCATGACCTGCGGCAGGCGACCCCAGCGGGTGACATCGGCGAATTTCTTCTCGTCCAGCGTGTCGAGCGAGATGTTCACGCGCCGCACGCCGGCATCGTGAAGCGGCTGCGCGAAGCGTTCGAGCTGGCTGCCGTTGGTTGTCAGCGTCAATTCGCGCAGCGCGCCCGACTCCAGGTGACGCGTCATGGCGTCGAAGAACGTCATGATGCCCTTGCGCACCAGCGGCTCCCCCCCGGTGATGCGCAGCTTTTCCACGCCCATGCGCACGAAGGTCGTGCACATCCGGTCGAGCTCCTCGAGCGTCAGGAGTTCCTTCTTGGGCAGAAAGGTCATGTTCTCGGACATGCAGTAGACGCAGCGGAAATCGCAGCGGTCCGTGACGGAGACACGCAGGTAGGAAATCGCGCGCTGGAACGGGTCGATCAACGGTTCGGTCATGTCACGAAACTATGCTCGCGTGCGGGCACGGGCAAGGTGTTCTTTGACGATTGAAGCCGCCGGGCGCGGCGCGTAGTCTGTCGGCATGACACGACTTGTGACGGTAATGACGGCGCTCGCCCTTGTCGCGGGCTGCGCGCGGATCGCCGACATCGTGCCCGGATTGTCGCGTCCCGGGGCGGACAGGGGCGCGTCGGCCGGCATCGAAGAGGACACCGGCACGCGCCCACGCGCGCGGCCCGACGGCATGTCACGCAGCGCCGCCGCGCTGGACACCGCCAGCCCGGAATCGCGCAACGCTGCCGCGCAGGATGCGGCGGCGCCCGCGCAGCGGCTGGGCAGTACCGTCGCCACGCTCGGCGCGCCGGGCGAGGAGGGGTTCTGGATCAAGACCCCGCTGGCCGATGCACCGGGGCGGGGCCGGGTCTATTACCCGGGCTCGGACAAGTCCGTCGGCGTCGACCTTATCCCGCTCGACGCGGCACCGGGGGCTGGCAGCCGGTTGTCGCTGTCCGCGATGCGAATGCTCGACGCGCCGCTGAGCGGGCTTCCCGAGGTCGATGTTTTCCGGCTGACCGAGTAGGTCGCGTTCACTCAACCGTGACGGATTTGGCCAGGTTTCGGGGCTGGTCCACGTCGGTGCCCTTGGCCACGGCGGTGTGGTAGGCCAGAAGCTGCGCGGGCAGCGCATACAGGATGGGCGTGAGGGCCGGATCCACCTGTGGCAGGATCACCTGCCGCCAGACGCCGTCGTCCTGCTGCTGCGCGCCCTCGGCGTCGGTGATCAGCAACACCCGGCCGCCACGCGCCATGACCTCCTGCATGTTGGACACGGTCTTGCCGAACAGCGCGTCGCAGGGCGCCATGACGATGACCGGCATGGTCTTGTCGATCAGCGCGATGGGCCCGTGCTTGAGTTCGCCTGATGCATAAGCTTCGGCATGTATATAGCTGATTTCCTTCATTTTCAACGCCCCCTCAAGCGCGAGAGGATACATCAGCCCGCGCCCCAGGTAGAGCGCGTTCCCGGCCTCAGCCAGCGCCCGGGCGGCTTCGCGGAACTCCGAATCCCTGGCCAGCACGCGATTGAGTATGGCCGGCAATCCGCGTAGGGCCGACAAGCGGTCCGCCAGCGCCTCGGCGTCCAGCTTCCCGCGGTCGCGGCCCGCGCGCAGCGCCATCAGCAGCAGCACCGTGAGCTGGCAGGTGAACGCCTTGGTCGACGCCACGCCGATCTCGGCCCCCGCCAGGATCGGCAGGGCCACGTCGCTTTCGCGCGCGATCGAGCTTTCGGGAACATTGACCACCGACAGCAGGCTGTCCGCGCGCCCCGAGGCGTAGCGCAGGGCGGCCAGCGTGTCGGCCGTTTCGCCCGATTGGCTGACGAACAGTGCCGCCGTGCGATCCGGGATCGGCGGATGCCGGTACCGGAACTCGGAGGCGATGTCGACGTCCACCGGCAGGCCGGCAAGCTGCTCGAACCAGTATTTCGCGGTCAGGCAGGCGTAATAGGCCGTGCCACAGGCCACGAGGACCATGCGGTCAATGCCGGCGAAGTCCACGCCAGTGCCGGGCAGAACGACGTCGCGGCCGTCCTCCGTCAGGTAATGGCGCAGCGCGTCGCTGATGACGGTGGGTTGCTCGGCGATTTCCTTGGCCATGAAGTGGCGGTGCCCGCCCTTGTCGATCTGCGCCGGGTCGATCTCGATGCGGCGCATCTCGCGGTTGGCGATGTTGCCGTTTTCATCAACGATTTCAACGCTGTCACGGGCGATGATCGCGCAATCGCCCTCTTCGAGGTAGGTGATGCGCTCGGTCAGCGGCGCCAGCGCGATGGCATCGGAGCCCACGAACATCTCGCCGTCGCCGTGCCCGACGGCCAGCGGGCTGCCCTTGCGCGCGGCGATGAGCAGGTCGGGTTCGCCGTCGAACAGGAACAGCAGGGCGTAGGCCCCTTCGAGCCGGGCGATGGTGCGCATCGCGGCCTCGCGCGGGGGATGGCCCGCCTCGAGGTAATGCTGCGCCAGCAGCGCGACCGTCTCGGTGTCGGTGTCGGTGCTGTGGCCGGTGCCCAGCTCGGTCAGTTCCGCGCGCAGCTCGCGGTAGTTCTCGATGATGCCGTTGTGGACCACGGCCACGGGGCCGGCCCGGTGCGGGTGGGTGTTGGCCAGGTTGGGCGCACCGTGGGTGGCCCAGCGGGTGTGCCCGATGCCCGCCTTGCCCGCCAGCGGTTCACGCACCAGAAGGTCCGAGAGGTTGACCAGCTTGCCGACGGCGCGGCGCCGCTCCAGGTGGCCGTCGTTCACGGTGGCCAGCCCGGCGCTGTCATACCCGCGGTATTCCAGCCGCTTGAGCGCCTCGACAAGGATCGGCGAGGCTTCGTGCCGGCCCAGGATCCCTACAATTCCGCACATCAGTCTGCCCCTTCGGCGGCTTTTTTCTTCCGCGCCTTTAGAATTTCCAACAATTTGCGGGCCATGCCGGGTTTGTTGACCTGCCGGGCGCGCGCCAGCGCCAGCGCGCCGGCCTCCACGTCCTCGGTGATGACCGAGCCCGAGCCGGTCATGGCGTCGTCACCCAGGGTGACGGGGGCCACCAGCATGGTGCTGGAGCCGATGAAGGCATTGCGCCCAACCTGCGTGCGGTGCTTGGAGACACCGTCGTAGTTGCAGGTGATCGTGCCCGCCCCCACGTTGGTTCCCGCGCCAAGCTGCGCGTCGCCGATGTAACTGAGGTGATTGACCTTCGCCGCTTCGCCCAACCCGGCGTTCTTGACCTCGACGAAGTTGCCGACGCGCGCGCCGGCGGCCAGTTCGGTGCCCGGCCGCAGCCGGGCATAGGGGCCGACCACCGCGCCACGGGCGAGGTGCGTGCCCTCGAGGTGCGAAAAGGCGCGGATGCGCGCGCCGCCCGCCACGGTCACGCCGGGGCCGAAGACGACGTTGGGTTCGATCACCGTGTCGGGGCCGATCACGGTATCGAAGGCGAAGTGCACGGTCTCTGGCGCGGTCAGGGTCACGCCGTCGTCCATCATCTGCGCGCGGGCGCGCGCCTGAAAAGCGGCCTCGGCGGCGGCGAGGTCCGTGCGGGAATTCACGCCCAGCGTCTCGGCCGCGTCGCAGGTCACCGCGGTCGCCGTCAGCCCACGCGCGCGGGCCAGCCCGACGATGTCGGTGAGGTAGTATTCGCCGGCGGCGTTGTCGTTGCCCACCGCCTCGATCAGTTCGAACATCAGTGCTGCCGGCGCGGCCACCACGCCGCTGTTGCACAGCGCGATGGCGCGTTCGTCCGGCCCTGCGTCCTTGAACTCCACGATCCGGTCGAGGCGGTCGCCCTCCATCACGAGCCGGCCGTAGCGGCCGGGGTCGGCGGGCTCGAACCCGAGAACGACGATGTCGTGTTCGGCGCGCGCGCGTTCCATGCGCGCCAGTGTTTCGGGGCGGATGAAGGGCGTGTCGCCGTAGAGCACCAGCGCATCGCCCTCGTGCCCCTCAAGGGCGGGCGCCGCCTGCGCCACGGCGTGGGCGGTGCCAAGCTGCTCGGCCTGCACGACGACGCGCGCGTTGCGGTCGACGGCCCGGGCGGCGTGGCTCACCGCCTCGGCGCCGTGGCCGGCCACGACGACCGTGCGCGCCGGCGCGATCTGGCGGCCGGCCATCAACGCATGCGCCAGAAGGGGGGCGCCGGCGACCTCGTGCAGAACCTTCGGGCGGTCCGATTTCATCCGCGTGCCTTTGCCGGCGGCGAGGACGATCAGCGCAGTGGCCATGACGTTTCCCTTTGTAATCTCGCGCCGCCCGTTCTATCGCGTTCGGGGCGCCGTGCAAGGCGGGTGCGGTTCAAAGAAGATTGCGGCATGTGTCAGCGGTGCGCGGGACTTCGCCGGCGCGGCGGCGCGGCCGGGGGAAGGATCGGGAAGTTTTTCGATGCGGACTGTTGTCTTCGATCTCGACGGGACGCTGGCGGACACCAGCGGCGACCTGATCGCGGCGGCCAACGCCTGTTTCCGGGCGATGGGCGAGGGCGATGTGCTGGACGTGGGCCGCGATGCGTGCACCGCCTTTCGCGGGGGGCGAGCGATGTTGAGCGCCGGGCTGGCGCGTTTGGGGCGGCCCGAGGCCGAGGCGGCTGCGGCCGTCGAGGCGTGGTATCCGCGGCTGCTGCGTTTCTACGAAGCCGAGATCGACGTGCACACGCGGTTCTATCCCGGCGCGCTCGATGCCGTCGGGGCCCTGCGTGCGGCCGGCTACAGGGTGGGGATCTGCACCAACAAGCCCGAGGCGCTCGCCGCCCTGCTGCTGGAGCGACTGGGCGCCCGCGCGGCGTTTGCCGCGCTGGTGGGCGCAGACACCCTCCCGGTGCGCAAGCCCGACCCGGCACCGCTGCGCGAAACCGTCCGCCGGCTGGGTGGCGCGATGGACCGGGCCGTGCTGGTGGGCGACACGGTGACAGACGTCGACACCGCGCGCGCGGCCGGGGCGCCATCGATCCTGGTCACCTTCGGGCCGAACGGGCGCGAGGTCGCCACCCTGGGCGCACAGGCGCTGATCGGTCATTTCGATGAGCTTCCCGGCGTGATCCGGCAGCTTATCGGCTGACCGCGCGCCGGGCGGCCATTGACCTGACCTTGCCCCCGGCCCAAAACATGCGCATGAGCGAGGTCTTCAAGGGCAGTTTCACCCAGCAGGAACCGATCCCCGAGGACGGGATCGCGGCCGCCGTGGAGGTAATGCGCCACGGTCGGTTGCACCGCTACAACCTGGCCGATGGTGAACCGGGCGAAACGGCGCTGCTGGAGCAGGAGTTCGCCGCGCTCACGGGCGCGGACTACGCGTTGGCCGTGGCCTCGGGCGGCTACGCCATGGCGACGGCGCTGCGCGCGGTGGGGGTGCAGCCGGGCGACGCCGTGCTGTCGAACGCCTTCACGCTGGCCCCTGTGCCCGGCGCGATCGCCAGCGTGGGTGCCCGCCCCGTCTTCGTCGGCGTGACCGGGGATCTGACGATCGACCTGGACGATCTCGAGGCGAAGGCGGATCAGGCGCGCGTGCTTCTGCTGAGCCACATGCGCGGCCACATCTGCGACATGGATCGGCTGATGGCGATCTGCGACGCGGCCGGCGTGACCGTGATCGAGGATTGCGCGCATACCATGGGGGCCACCTGGCGCGGCGTGCCATCGGGGCGGCACGGGCTGGTGGGGTGCTATTCCTGCCAGACCTACAAGCACGTCAATTCCGGCGAGGGCGGCCTGCTGGTCAGCGACGACGCCGGTGTGATGGCGCGCGCCGTGCTGCTGTCTGGCAGCTACATGCTTTACGAGCGCCACCTTGCGGCCCCCCCGCCGGACGCCTTCGAGCAGGTGAAATACGACACGCCCAACATCTCGGGGCGGATGGACAACCTGCGCGCGGCGATCCTGCGGCCGCAACTGGCGCGTCTGTCCGAGCAATGCGCGGCCTGGACGGCGCGCTACCGCGTGGTCGAGGACGGGCTGCGCGGCACGCCGGGCCTGACGGTGATCGAGCGGCCCGAGGAAGAGGGCTTCGTCGGCTCCTCGATCCAGGTCCTGCTGCGGGACTGGCCGGATGCAGCGATGGAAGAGGTGATCGGGCGGTGCGCGGCGCGCGGCGTCGAGCTGAAGTGGTTCGGCGCGCCCGAACCACGCGGGTTCACCAGCCGCTACGCGCACTGGCACTATGCCCCGAGCGCCGCGATGCCCGAGACCGACCGCGTGCTCCGCGGTCTTCTGGACATGCGGCTGCCGCTGACCTTCAGCCTCGGGGATTGCGCGCAGATCGCCCGGATCATCCGCGCCGAGGTGGGGGCCGTGCACCAGGCGGGTGTCGGCGGCTGACCGCGCGGGCGGTTGCCACTTGCACGGGTATCCCGGCCAGGGTGAAGAGGCTGCGCGCGGGATTGACCGGCGGGCTGTTTCGGGGCTATTATTGAACGGGCGTTCAATAAACGCCGGAGACGGGAGGGAAGGCAACGATGTTCAACGCGGTGATGCAGTTCGACCTGGGCGAGGACGTGAACGCCCTGCGCGAGATGGTGCACAGGTGGGCGCAGGAGCGGATCAAGCCCAGGGCCGCCGAGATCGACGCGACAAACGTCTTTCCCAACGACCTGTGGCCCGAGATGGGCGAGTTGGGCCTGCTGGGCATCACCGTGCCGGAGGAGCAGGGCGGCGCCGGCATGGGCTATCTGGCGCATGTCGTGGCGGTCGAGGAGATCGCGCGCGCCTCGGCCAGCGTGTCGCTGAGTTACGGCGCGCATTCCAACCTGTGCGTCAACCAGATCAAGCTCAACGGCACCGATGCGCAGAAGGCGAAATACCTGCCCGGGCTGGTCTCGGGCGACAGCGTGGGCGCGCTGGCGATGTCCGAGGCCGGCGCGGGCAGCGACGTGGTGGGCATGAAGCTGCGCGCCGAGAAGCGCAACGACCGTTACGTGCTCAACGGCACGAAGTACTGGATCACCAACGGCCCGGATGCCGACACGCTGGTGGTCTATGCCAAGACCGACCCCGAGGCCGGCGCCAAGGGCATCACCGCCTTCCTGGTGGAAAAGGAGATGAAAGGGTTTTCCACCAGCCCGCATTTCGACAAGCTGGGCATGCGCGGCTCGAACACCGCCGAGCTGGTGTTCGACGACGTCGAGGTGCCCTTCGAGAACGTCCTGGGCGAGGAGGGCAAGGGTGTGCGCGTGCTGATGTCGGGGCTGGACTACGAGCGCGTGGTGCTCGCCGGCATCGGCACCGGGATCATGGCCGCCTGCCTGGACGAGATCATGCCGTACATGGCCGAGCGCAAGCAGTTCGGCCAACCCATCGGGAACTTCCAGCTGATGCAGGGCAAGATCGCTGACATGTACACGGCGATGAACTCGGCGCGGGCGTATGTCTACGAGGTCGCCAAGGCCTGCGACCGGGGCGAGGTCACCCGGCAGGACGCCGCGGCCTGCGTCCTGTATTCTTCGGAGGAGGCGATGAAGCAGGCCCATCAGGCGGTGCAGGCGATGGGGGGCGCGGGGTTCCTGAACGATGCCCCGGTCGCGCGCATCTTCCGCGACGCCAAGCTGATGGAGATCGGCGCCGGCACGTCCGAGATCCGCCGCATGCTGGTGGGTCGCGAGATGATGGGGGCGATGGCATGAGGCGCGCACCGGACCGATGGGCGGGGCGGTGATGCCGCGCTGGCTGGTCTTCGCGCCGCTTCTGGCGCTGGTCGGCGCCGCGGCCGTTTTCGGCCTGACGCTGGGCTGGAAGGCCGCGACGACGACCGAGACGCAGGTGATCGACCGCATCGCGCAACGCTACCTGGCCGAGCACGGGGCGGGCGCAGCGGCCTCGGACTGCGTCGCACGGCCCGCGCGGTCCGACGGGCTGTGGCTGGTCGTGTCCTGTCGCCCGGCGCGTGGCGCGGGCGCCTATGCCTATTTCGTGGACCGGTTCGGCCGGCTGGCACACGCCGCGCGGCCCGGGGGCAGGGGAGAGGACGCATGACGGCCCCCGCACCGATGCTTCCGCGTGTGCCCAGCTACGCCGCGTTGCGCGACGGATTCCACTGGGATCTGCCCGACCGCCTGAACATGGCGGCGCAGGTTTGCGATGACTGGGCCGATGCCGCGCCGGACCGCGTGGCGATCGTGGAACTGGCGGATGGGCGCCGTGACGTCACATATGCGCGCCTGCGCGTAATGGCCGACGCGCTGGCCCATGCCCTCGTGGCCCGCGGCGTGAACCGCGGCGACCGCGTCGGCGTGCTGCGCAGCCAGGATGCGTGGTGTGCTGCCGCGCATGTCGCGATCTGGAAGATCGGCGCGATCTCGATCCCGCTGTTCAAGCTGTTCAGGCACGAGGCGCTGGCCAGCCGGCTGGGAGATGCCGGCGCCGACCGTGTGGTGACCGATGCCGACGGCGTGGCGATGCTGGACGGTCTGGACGGTGTCGCGGCGCTGGTGCCCGAGAATGAAACATTGCCCGGGGGGCGTTTCGAGACCGCGGTGACCGGGCCGGAGGACCCGGCGGTCCTGATCTACACCTCCGGCACGACCGGAAGCCCCAAGGGCGCGCTGCACGGCCACCGGATGCTGACAGGCCACTTGCCGGGCGTCGAGATGAGCCACGATTTCCTTGGCCGGCCGGACGATTGCCTGTGGACGCCGGCGGACTGGGCGTGGATCGGCGGGCTGTTCGATGTGCTCATGCCCGGGCTCGCGATCGGCGTGCCGGTGGTGGCCGCGCGCATGGCGCGGTTCGATGTCGACGATTGCCTGAAGATCGTCAGGCAAGGCGCTGTGAGAAATATCTTTTTCCCGCCCACCGCGCTGCGGATGCTCAAGGCCGCGGACGCGGGCATCGACGGGCTGCGGTCGGTCGCCTCGGGCGGCGAGCCGCTGGGGCCAGAGATGCTGTCGTGGGGCCGCGATGCCTTCGGGCTGACGATCAACGAGTTCTACGGCCAGACGGAGTGCAACATGGTCGCCAGCTCCTGCGGCGCGCTGTTCGATCCGCGCCCGGGGTGCATCGGCCGGCCGGCGCCGGGGTTCGAGCTGGCGGTGCTGGACGGTGACGGCTGCCCGCTGGGCGGCAACACCGAGGGCGATGTGGCGATCCACCGCGGCCCGGCGTCGATGATGCTGGAATACTGGCACAAGCCCGAAGCGACCGCCGCGAAGTTCCGCGGCGACTGGATGCTCACCGGCGACCGGGGCGTATGGGAGGGCGGCTTCCTGCGCTTCATGGGGCGCGAGGACGACGTCATCACGACCGCCGGCTACCGTGTCGGCCCGGCCGAGATCGAGGATTGCCTGCTGCAGCACCCGGCGGTGGCGACCGTGGGCGTTGTGGGCAAGCCCGACAGTCTGCGCACCGAGATCGTGAAGGCGTATGTCGTGCCGAAACCGGGCGAAACACCCTCCGGAACGCTTGCCGAAACCTTGCAGGATTTCGTCAGGGACCGGCTTTCGGCGTATGCGTACCCGCGCGAGATCGCGTTCCTGGACGACCTGCCGATGACGGTGACGGGCAAGGTGATCCGCAAGGATCTCAAGGCGCGTGCGGCGCGCGAAGCCACCGGGGAAGCGCCATGACCGCTTGGCATGCCTCCATCGGCGGCTGCCGGGCCGTGCACGTGGCCGGCCCGGCGAACCCGGGATCAGAACTGGTGGACGTAGGCCAGACCGAAGACCGTCGGGTCGATCTCGGCCTTGCCGATCGTCACGCCGCCCAGCTTGACGTCGCTTTCGATGTTCATCCAGCGCACGTCGGCGCGGATCGCGCCCTTGGGGCCGACGGGGATGTCGATGCCCGCGTGCAGCGCCATGCCCCAGGAATCGTCCAGATCGAGCGGGCCGAGCACGGAGGTGTCGTCGAAGAAGTGGGTGTAGTTGATGCCCGCGCCCACGAAAGGCGAGACGCCGCCGCCGGTGGGGAAGTGATACTGCAGCGACACGGTGGGCGGAAGGTGCTTGGTCGAGCCGATGGTGCCAAGCGGGCCAAGCGCGATGTCATGGTCGAACGGGGTCGCGGCCAGCACCTCGATCCCGACGTTGTCGGCGACGAAGTATTCGAAGGTGAACGTGGGCTGGGCGTTGTCGTCCACGTCAAGCGGCAGGCCGGCGGCAACGCCGTTGTTGGACTTCGGCGCGACCTGGTGGAAGCCGATGCCGATGGTCATGTCGCCCTTGGACTGCGCGAGCGCCGGCCCGGCGGCCGTCGTGGCCAGAAGGGCGGCGAGGGCGGCGGATGCGGTCTTTTTCATTGGTCTATCACTCCTTTGAACACCGCGCGGACCGTGTGTTGCGCCGCATGCGGAAACCTTGATGTGAATCAAATCGGGGCGGTGCACCGGACGATACGGCCGGACCGTGGCGCCGCGGCAACACCGGCCGCCATGCCGTTGCGATACCGGAACGAAACGAGGGAGGCCCGGAAATGAAGATCATGAGCGCCGCGCAGGCGGCCTCGGCCGAGTTCGCGGCCAACCGGGCCGCCCATCTGGAGGCTCTGGACACCGTGCGCGCCGCGGCGGAAACCGCGGCGGCCGGGGGCGGGCAGGCCGCGCGCGAGCGGCACGAGGCGCGGGGCAAGATGACGCCGCGCGACCGGGTGGCGGGGCTTCTGGATCCCGGCAGCCCGTTCCTGGAGATCGGCGCGACGGCCGCCCACGACATGTACGACGGGGCCGCCCCCTGCGCCGGGGTGATCGCAGGGGTGGGCCGGGTCCAGGGCCTCGACTGCATGGTGGTGTGCAACGACGCCACCGTGAAGGGCGGCACCTATTACCCGATGACCGTCAAGAAACACCTGCGCGCGCAGGAGATCGCCGAACAGTGCCACCTGCCGTGCATATACCTGGTGGACTCGGGCGGCGCGAACCTGCCCAACCAGGACGAGGTGTTCCCCGACCGCGACCATTTCGGGCGCATCTTCTTCAACCAAGCCAACATGTCGGCCAAGGGCATCCCCCAGGTCGCGGTGGTCATGGGATCCTGCACCGCCGGCGGTGCCTATGTGCCCGCGATGTCGGATGTCACCATCATCGTGAAGGAGCAGGGCACGATCTTCCTTGCCGGTCCGCCGCTGGTGAAGGCGGCCACGGGCGAGGAGGTCACGGCCGAGGACCTGGGCGGCGGCGACGTGCACACGCGGCTGTCGGGCGTGGCGGATTACCTCGCCGAGGATGACGCGCACGCGCTGGCGCTGGCGCGCCGGGCGGTGGCCGGGTTCAACCGGTCGCGGCCGGCGACGGTGGAGTGGGCGAGCCCCGAGCCGCCCGCCTACGACCCCGAGGAGATCCTGGGCGTCGTGCCCGCCGACCTGCGCACGCCCTACGACATCCGCGAGGTGATCGCGCGCATCGTCGACGGGTCACGCTTCGACGAGTTCAAGGCGCGCTTCGGCGAGACGCTTGTCACGGGCTTTGCCCATGTGCAGGGCTGCCCGGTGGGGATCGTGGCCAACAACGGCGTGCTGTTCTCCGAGGCCGCGCAGAAGGGCGCGCATTTCGTGGAATTGTGCAGCCAGCGGCAGATCCCGCTGGTGTTCCTGCAGAATATCACCGGCTTCATGGTGGGCCGCGCCTATGAAAACGAGGGTATCGCGCGCCACGGCGCCAAGATGGTCACGGCGGTGGCCACCACGCAGGTGCCCAAGATAACGATGCTGGTCGGCGGCTCCTTCGGGGCGGGCAACTACGGCATGGCCGGGCGTGCCTACAGCCCGCGGTTCATGTGGACGTGGCCCAACAGCCGCATCGGCGTGATGGGCGGCGAGCAGGCCGCGGGCGTGCTGGCGACCGTCAAGCGCGACGCCATGGAGCGCAAGGGAAAAGGCTGGTCGGCGGAGGAGGAGGCCGAGTTCAAGCGCCCCACCATCGAGATGTTCGAGCGCCAGAGCCACCCGCTCTATGCCAGCGCGCGGCTGTGGGACGACGGGGTGATCGACCCGCGCAAGTCGCGCGAGGTGCTGGCGCTGTCGTTGCGCGCGGCGCTGTGCGCGCCCATCGGGGAGACCCGCTTTGGCGTGTTCCGGATGTAGCCCCGGCCCCGCCCCGGGCGCGCCCGCCCGCCCACCCCGCACCCGGGGCGGGGCCGGGCGCGGGCGCGGCGCCGTCCGAGCCCGTCGCCGGGGTTGGGGCAATGAGTATTTTGGGCAAGATGAAGTGTGCGCACCGTTCGTGCGGGCCCCACGAGCGAGAGGATCGATATGTTCGACAGGATACTGATTGCCAACCGCGGCGAGATCGCCTGCCGCGTGATCGACACGGCGCGCGCCATGGGCGTGGAGACGGTGGCCGTCTACTCCGATGCCGACCGCGCCGCGCGGCACGTGGCGCTTTCGGACCGGGCGGTGCGCATCGGCGGGCCGGCGCCCTCGGACAGCTATCTGAAAGCCGAGGCCATCATGGATGCCGCCCGCGCCACCGGTGCGCAGGCGATCCACCCCGGTTACGGGTTCCTCAGCGAGAACCCCGGTTTCGTCGAGGCCGTGGAGGCCGCGGGGCTGACCTTCATCGGCCCCTCGGCGGCGGCGATCCGGGCGATGGGGCTCAAGGACGCGGCGAAAAAGCTGATGGAGGAGGCCGGCGTGCCGGTCGTGCCCGGCTATCACGGCGACAACCAGGACCCCGAGCACCTGTCCGGCGCGGCCGAGGCGATCGGCTATCCCGTGCTGATCAAGGCGGTCGCGGGCGGCGGCGGCAAGGGCATGCGGCTGGTGGAGCGCCCGGAGGACTTCATGGACGCGCTCGCCAGCGCGCGCGGCGAGGCGGCGACCGCCTTCGGCAACGACGCGGTGCTGATCGAGAAATTCATCGCCAAGCCGCGCCACATCGAGGTGCAGGTCTTTGGCGACGGTGCGCGTGCCGTGCATCTGTTCGAGCGCGACTGTTCGCTCCAGCGCCGCCACCAGAAGGTGATCGAGGAGGCGCCGGCGCCCGGCATGACCGAGGCGATGCGCGAGGCCATGGGGCAGGCGGCGGTGCGCGCGGCCGAGGCCATCGGCTACAAGGGCGCGGGCACGGTGGAATTCATCGTGGATGCCAGCGACGGGCTGCGCCCCGACGCGTTCTGGTTCATGGAGATGAACACGCGGCTTCAGGTGGAGCACCCGGTAACCGAGGCGGTGACCGGCGTCGATCTCGTGGAATGGCAGCTGCGCGTGGCGGCGGGCGAAGGATTGCCGGCGCGGCAGGACGATCTTTTCCTCGACGGTCATGCCTTCGAGGCCCGGCTTTATGCCGAGGACGTGCCGAAGGGGTTCCTGCCCGCCACGGGGCGGCTCGATCACCTGAGGTTTCCCGGCTCCGTGCGCGCCGACACGGGCGTGCGCAGCGGCGACGAGATCAGCCCGCATTACGACCCGATGATCGCCAAGCTCGTCGCGCGCGGACCGACGCGCGCGGTGGCCCTGCGCCGGCTGGCGGCGGCGCTGGGGCGCACGGAGGTCGCGGGCACCGTGACAAACCTGGCGTTTCTCGGGGCCCTGGCACATCACGCGGGCTTTGCCGCCGGCGACGTCGACACCGGGCTGATCGCGCGCGACCTCGATGCGCTGGCGGCCGCGCCGGCGCCGCGGGCTGCCGAAGTGGCGCTGGCCGCGCTGGCCGCGGCGGGTTTGCTGGATGTCGAGGATCCGGCCACGGGGTTCACCCTTTGGACACCGCTGGCGCGCGACGTCATCCTGCGCCGCGACGGGGCCGAGCGGATCGTGCGCATCCGCAGCCGTTCGGCCGATGCCCATGACGTGGTGGTCGACACCGAAACGGTCGCCGCGCGGCGTGTCGGCGGGCGCTGGCAACTCGACGGCGCGGCGGCGCCCGAGGTCGCGGTGACGCCGGGGCGCGTGACCGTTTTCTCGCAATACGGGCTGGGATTCGAGGTGGTCGAGCCGCTGGAGCGGGCGCAGGCCGCGGCCGGTGACGCCGGGATGATCGAGGCGCCCATGCCCGGGCTGGTCAAGACCTTGCTGGCCGAGCCGGGCCAGAGCGTGGCCCGGGGAGACCGGCTGGCGGTGCTGGAGGCGATGAAGATGGAACATTCGCTGCTGGCGGCGCGCGACGGCGTGGTGGCCGAGGTCATGGTGGCCGAGGGCGACCAGGTGGCGGCCGGTGCGGGCCTGATCGCGCTGGCCGAAGAAACCGGGGAGGGGGCGGCATGATCACGCTGCACCACGTGCCGCAGTCGCGCTCGATGCGGGTGCTGTGGCTGCTGCACGAACTGGATGTCGATTTCCGCGTCGTCGAGCACCCCTTCGACAAGTCTTTGCGCTCGCCGGAGTTCCTGACGCTGTCGCCCGCCGGCCGGGTGCCCGCGCTCGAGATCGACGGCGAACGGATGTTCGAATCCGGGGCGATGGTCGAATACCTGTGCGAACGCTTCCCCGACGCGGGCCTTGGGCGGGGTCCGGGTGACATGGACCGCATGGCGTGGCTGGTCTGGGTCCATTTCGCGGAAACCGTCAGCCAGCACACGGCGGCGCTGACCCAGCAGCACGTGGCCCTTTACGAGGAGTGGATGCGCAGCCCCACCGTGATGAAGCTGGAAGCGGCACGGGTGAAGAAATGTTTCGCGGCGATCGAGGCGCGCCTGAGCACGCCGGTGGAAAACCGCGACTACCTGCTGACCAGTGGCTTCTCGGCCGCCGATATCGCCGTGGGACAGGCCGTCTACATGGCCCTGCACTTCGCGCGGCTGGACGGTTTCCCCGAGACCGCGCGCTGGTACGACCGCATCACCGACCGCGGCGGGTTCCGCGCGTCCCTGCCCGGGCCGGAGAGCGGGCTGATCTACAACCGTGACTTCTACGAGGTGCCCGATGCCTGAGCGCGTGGAAATCTTCGAGGTCGGCCCGCGCGACGGGCTGCAGAACGAGAAACGCGGGATCGCGACAGAGGACAAGATCGCGCTGGTCGATTGCCTGAGCCGCGCGGGGTTCCGGCGGATCGAGGTGGCCAGCTTCGTCAGCCCCAGATGGGTGCCGCAGATGGCCGACAGCGCCGAGGTGCTGGCGGGCATTGCCCGGGCGCCGGGGGTGTCCTATGCGGCGCTCACGCCCAACATGCGGGGGCTGGAGCGCGCGCTGGCGGCCAGGGCCGACGAGGTGGCGGTGTTCGGCGCGGCCTCCGAAGGGTTCTCGAAGGCCAACATCAACGCCACGATCGATGAAAGCCTCGACCGTTTCGCGCCGGTCGTGGAGGCGGCACGCGAGGCCGCGTTGCCGGTGCGCGGCTATGTTTCCTGCGTGACCGACTGCCCCTACGACGGGCGCATCGACCCGGCCGCCGTGGCGCGGGTGGCCGGACGCCTGTTCGGGATGGGCTGCACCGAGATCAGCCTTGGCGACACGATCGGCCAGGGCACGCCGGAGCGTGTGGGCGCGATGCTGCAGGCGGTGCGCGACGTCGTTCCCGTCGATCGACTCGCGGGGCACTACCACGATACCTCGGGGCGGGCGCTGGACAACATCGAGGCGTCGCTCGATGCCGGGCTGCGCGTTTTCGACGCCGCCGTGGGCGGCCTGGGCGGCTGCCCCTATGCCCCGGGCGCGGCCGGCAACGTGGCGACCGAGGCGGTGCATGCCCGGTTGACGGCGCTGGGCTTCGAGACCGGGCTGGAGGCGGACGTGCTGGACCAGGCCGCGGACATGGCGCGTGCCATGCGGGGCGGGTGAGCGCGGGATACGCATCACCGCCGCGCCGAGGTGCCACTCGTCCGGGTGTGATCGGGCGGGGCGCAATGACAATGGCCGGCTTGCAAGCGCGTCGGACCACGGCGCCAGCCGGGAGTTGACTGGAAGCTCCGGCGCACGGGGCCGGGCGGGGAGACAGGGAAAGGAACTGCGCGATGTACGAAACGATTTCCATCGAGACCGATGCGCGCGGTGTGGCCACGCTGTGGCTGGACCGCGCCGAAAAGCACAACGCGATGTCCGCAAGGATGATCGCGGAGCTTCACGCCGCCGCCGATGCGCTGGGCGCGGACGATACGGTGCGTGCGGTGGTCCTGGCGGCACGGGGCAAGAGTTTCTGCGCCGGCGGCGACCTGGCCTGGATGCGCGACCAGATGGAGGTGGACGCGGCCACGCGCGGGCGCGAGGCGGGCAAGCTGGCCTACATGCTGCAGGCGCTCAACACCCTGCCCAAGCCCCTGATCGGGCGGGTCCACGGGGCGGCGTTCGGTGGCGGTGTCGGGCTGGCCAGCATCTGTGACGTCACCGTGGGCGCCGATCACGTGAAGATGGGGCTGACCGAGACGCGGTTGGGGCTGATCCCGGCCACCATCGGGCCCTACGTCTGTGCCCGCATGGGCGAGGCGCGCGCGCGCCGTGTCTTCATGTCCGGGCGCCGTTTCGGTGCAGCCGAGGCCGTGGAACTGGGGTTGCTGGCGCGCGCCGTGCCGGAGGCGGAGCTGGATGCCGCGGTGGAGGCGGAGGTCGTCCCCTATCTCGACTGCGCGCCGGGCGCGGTGGCGCGCGCGAAAGGGCTTTTGCGGGCGCTGGGCCCCGCCATAGACGAGGGCGTGATCGAGCGCACCATCGCCGCGTTGACCGCCTGCTGGGAAGGCGACGAGGCGCCGGAAGGAATCGCGGCCTTCTTCGAGAAGCGTGCGCCGGCGTGGAAAGCCGGCTGAGGCAGCCGCCCCCCTTTTCGGTGCGCGCCGGGGAACTAGATCTGACACAGGTGAAACTTTGGCGTCAGACGCGGATCGGCGTGTAATGTATGCAATCGCATGCATCCGGGGCGAGCGAAGCACGCAGCTTCTTGAATGTGTCCCGGGCTTGGTTGACCCCGCCGGGGGGCGGGGGTAAACCTGAGGCCGCATCCGCAGCCAGCCCAAGGCGCGCGCAACGCGCCCGAAAGGAGCCAGACCTCGTGGAAGATTTGCTTAGGGAATACGCGCCGATCCTTGTCTTTCTTGCGATCGCGGTGGGCCTCGGCCTTATCCTTATCCTGGCCGCTGTCGTTCTGGCGGTGCGCCATCCCGATCCCGAGAAGGTCTCGGCTTACGAATGCGGGTTCAACGCATTCGACGATGCGCGGATGAAGTTCGATGTCCGGTTCTACCTGGTCTCGATCCTGTTCATCATCTTCGACCTCGAAATCGCGATGCTGTTCCCCTGGGCGGTGGCGTTCAAGGACATCAGCATGGTCGCCTTCTGGTCGATGATGGTCTTCCTGGCCGTTCTGACGGCGGGCTTCGCCTATGAATGGAAGAAAGGAGCGATGGAATGGGAGTGAACGACGACGCGGACGCCCTCGTCACCGAGACCCAGCCGCACCAGTCCGACCGCGTCAAGAGCGGCCCGTCGATGCAGGTGGCCGGTGCCGACGCCAGCGACACCACCGACGTGGCGACGCAGGAGTTGAACCGCGAGCTGCAGGACAAGGGGTTCCTGGTCACCTCGACCGAGGACATCATCAACTGGGCACGCACCGGTAGCCTGCACTGGATGACCTTCGGGCTGGCCTGCTGTGCCGTCGAGATGATGCACACCTCGATGCCGCGCTACGACATGGAGCGGTTCGGCACCGCGCCGCGCGCCAGCCCGCGCCAGTCCGACCTGATGATCGTGGCCGGAACGCTGTGCAACAAGATGGCGCCGGCGCTGCGCAAGGTCTATGACCAGATGCCCGAACCGCGCTACGTCATCTCGATGGGGTCCTGCGCCAACGGTGGGGGATACTACCACTACAGCTATTCCGTGGTACGCGGCTGCGACCGGATCATCCCGGTTGACGTCTACGTGCCCGGATGCCCGCCGACGGCCGAGGCACTGCTTTACGGTATCATGCAGCTGCAGCGGAAGATCCGGCGCACCGGGACGATCGTGCGCTGAACGGCGCAAGGGGGGCGAGACATGAGCGAGGCACTCAAGGAACTGGGCACCCACATCGAGGCGCGCCGCCCCGACTGCGTGCGCGCGTGGCACGTCGACCGCGGGGAACTGACCGTGGACGTGACGCTTGCCAACATCGTCGGGCTGACCGAATTCCTCAAGGCGGACCAGACCTGCAAGTTCTCCACGCTGGTGGACATCACCGCGGTGGATCATCCGGAGCGCCCGAAGCGCTTCGACGTGGTCTACCACTTCCTGTCGATGTACCAGAACCAGCGCATTCGCCTGCGCGTCGCCACGCGCGAAGAGGACATGGTGCCCTCGATCACCGGGGTGCATCCCTGCGCCGACTGGTTCGAGCGCGAGGTCTTCGACATGTTCGGCATCCTGTTCTCGGGGCACCCGGATCTGCGCCGGATCCTGACGGACTACGGCTTCCGCGGGCACCCGCTGCGCAAGGATTTCCCCACGACGGGGTATACCGAGGTGCGCTACGACGAGGTGGAGAAACGCGTGGTCTACGAGCCGGTGAAACTGGTGCAGGAATACCGGCAGTTCGATTTCATGTCGCCGTGGGAGGGCGCGGACTACATCCTGCCCGGCGACGAAAAGACAGAGGAGGCGTAGCGCGTCATGGACAACCAGCGGGGGGTGCCGGCGTGATCTGGATCATCGTTCTGTCGGCGCTGTTCGTGATCCCGTTCTGGCGGCTGCTGCCCGACTACGGCATGCCCGCCTGGCTGGCGGTCTTCGCCGTCATTCCCGTCGGCGCGCTGGTGCTTCTTTACGCGATGGCCTTCTGGGCCCGGCGCACCGGAGAGCGGTAGGATGGCAGCGCCCTGCGCCGATATCCTGTTGCCGAGGCCGCGCGCGGGGCAGGAAAAAGCACAAGCCATGTCGCGTGGCCGGATGGCGGCCCGGCGGCGTTGCAACGATGTCCAGGGCGCCGCGGCGGACCCGGACGGGACCAAGCGGGGCGAGAGCCCGGCAAGGGGGTAGAATGGACGGAAAATTCGACGAGGCCCTGACCGGCGAACAGAAGATCCGCAATTTCAACATCAACTTCGGGCCCCAGCACCCGGCGGCGCACGGCGTGCTGCGCCTGGTGCTGGAACTGGACGGAGAGATCGTGGAGCGCTGCGATCCCCATATCGGCCTGCTTCACCGCGGCACCGAGAAGCTGATGGAAAGCCGGACGTATCTGCAGAACCTGCCCTATTTCGACCGGCTGGATTACGTGGCGCCGATGAACCAGGAACACGCCTGGTGCCTGGCGATCGAAAAACTGACCGGGGTCGAGGTGCCGCGGCGCGCGCAGTTGATCCGGGTGCTGTTCTGCGAGATCGGGCGCGTGCTGAACCATCTTCTCAACGTGACGACGCAGGCCATGGACGTGGGCGCGCTGACACCGCCGCTGTGGGGCTTCGAGGAGCGCGAGAAGCTCATGGTCTTCTACGAGCGCGCCTGCGGCGCGCGGCTGCACGCGGCCTATTTCCGGCCCGGTGGCGTGCACCAGGACCTGCCGTCGGAGTTGCTTGACGACATCGAGAGCTGGGCCAAGGCGTTCCCCTCGGTGATCGACGACATCGACGGGCTTTTGACCGAGAACCGTATCTTCAAGCAGCGTAACTGCGACATCGGCGTGGTGAGCGAGCAGGACGCGCTCGACTGGGGCTTTTCCGGCGTGATGGTGCGCGGGTCGGGCCTGGCCTGGGACCTGAGGCGCGCCCAGCCCTACGAGTGCTACGACGAGTTCGATTTCAGGATCCCGGTGGGCAAGAACGGCGACTGCTATGACCGCTACCTCGTGCGGATGGAGGAGATGCGCCAGTCCACCGCGATCATCCGCCAGTGCATCGAGAAGCTGCGCGCGCCGGAGAACCAGGGCGATATCCTGTCCCGCGGCAAGATCACCCCGCCCACCCGCGGCGAGATGAAGACCTCGATGGAGGCGCTGATCCATCACTTCAAGCTCTACACCGAAGGCTTCCACGTGCCCGAGGGTGAGGTCTATGCCGCGGTCGAAGCGCCCAAGGGCGAGTTCGGTGTCTATCTCGTGGGCGATGGCACGAACACGCCCTACCGCGCCAAGCTGCGCGCGCCGGGCTTTTTGCACCTGCAGGCCATGGATCATGTCGCCGGCGGCCATCAGCTGGCCGACGTGGCGGCGATCATCGGCACGATGGACGTGGTGTTCGGGGAGATCGACCGCTGATGACCACCTTCACGATCGACCTCTGGCTGCTTGTCGTCGGCGCGATCGCCGGCGCCGGCGCGGCCATTGGCGCGACGGGGCGGGGGCGTGTGCTCAAGGGTGGCGTGATCGGTGCCGCGCTCGCTGTCCTCGCCGGGGTCGTTCGGGGGTATCTGTGATCGTGTTGCGGTTTCCGCATATCCGGCGGCGCGCCTTCACCGAACGGGGGGCGTCATGACGCTGGCGTCTCTGGCGACGGCTCTTGCCGGGATCGGCGCGGCGGTCATGGCCGTGCTGGCGCTGCTGTTCTGGCGCGACCCGGCGCAGGCGATGCGGCTGACCACCCACAGGGCGGAGGCCCTGCCCCAGGTCATGGTGGACCGCTACGCCGCCTTCGGCGTGCTGGCGGTGGGGGCCGCGCTTTCGGGCGACCCGGTCGTCATCGCGTGGCTGTTTTCCGCCTTCGCCCTGATGGGGTTCGCCGACGCCTGGATCTATGCCCGCGCCGGCTACGCGTTCGCCAAGCACCTCGCCGCGGGCGTCGCGGCGCTGGTCGTGGTCGCCGTCGCACTGGCCGGCCGGGCGGGGGAGGGGAACCTATGACCCCGATGCGCCGCATCCCTTTGGCGGCACTGGGCCTGCCGGTGGTTCTGGCGGCCTGCGCCATGCCGCCGCGTGGTGTTTCCGACGCGGATCTGGCCGCCTACGCCTCCGCCGTTGCCAGCATCGGCTGCGAGATGCGTTACGAATCCGACTACCTGCCGGTCGAGCTGCAGACGGGGCTGAGCCGCGCGCAGGTCGTCGGCATCACCGAGTACCACCTTGCCGCGGGCAGCGCCGAGCCGCTGCCCGGTGGCGGGGCCAAACTGATCACGGGAGCCTGTGCCTGAATGCTACGCCGTCTTCACCCCGAGCAGCCTGACAGCTTCGCCTTCACGCCCGAGAACCAGGCCTGGGCCGAGGCGCAGATCACGAAATATCCGCCGGGCCGGCAGGCCAGCGCGATCATTCCGCTGCTGTGGCGCGCACAGGAGCAGGAGGGCTGGCTGTCGCGGCCGGCCATGGAATACGTGGCCG
Organism: Roseovarius salinarum; assembly: GCF_002834145.1. Taxonomy (GTDB): domain Bacteria; phylum Pseudomonadota; class Alphaproteobacteria; order Rhodobacterales; family Rhodobacteraceae; genus Roseovarius; species Roseovarius salinarum. Next base: position 90,697 of record NZ_PHNT01000011.1, read on the forward strand.
ACATGCTGGACATGCCCTACATCCGCGCGCTCGAGGTGGCGAGCTTCTACTTCATGTTCCAGCTTTCGCCGGTGGGCAGCGTCGCGCACGTCCAGATCTGCGGCACCACCAGCTGCATGATCTGTGGCGCCGAGGACCTTGTTGGCGTGTGCCGCGAGAAGATCGCCGAAAATCCGCACGAACTCAGCCCCGACGGCAAGTTCAGCTGGGAAGGGGTCGAATGCCTGGGCGCCTGCGCCAACGCGCCCATGGCCCAGATCGGCAAGGACTACTACGAGGATCTGACCGCCGAGCGGCTGGGCGAGATCCTCGATCAGCTTGCCGCGGGCAAGGTGCCGACGCCGGGGCCGCAGAACGGGCGCTATGCCAGCGAGCCGCTGACCGGGCTGACGAGCCTCAAGGAATTCGACAGCGGGCACACCAAGTACAATGCCAGTGTTCAGCGGGCCGAGGACGCCGGCGACACGATCAAGCGCATCGACGGCAGCGAGGCGCCGCTTTACACGCCGTGGATCGACAAGGGCGCGCGGCACGATCCCGCGCCGCCCGACGTCGCGGTGCGCGAGACGCCCGCCGAGATCGGGGCGGCCGAGGCGCCGGCGGCGGAAACCGTCAAGGACAAGACCGAGCCCGCTGAAACCGGTGCGGCCGAGACGGAAACCGGCCGCAAGCCCGAGGTCCTGTCGGCCCCGCAGGCCGGGGGCGCCGATGATCTCAAGAAGATCAAGGGGGTGGGTCCGAAGCTGGAAAAGCTGCTCCACTCCATGGGGTTTTACCATTTCGACCAGATCGCCAAATGGACGGACGAAGAGGTGCAATGGGTTGACGCCAACCTCGAAGGGTTCAAGGGACGCGTCAGCCGTGACGACTGGGTTGAACAAGCCAAGATGCTGGCCAGGGGCGAAACCGACGCCTAGGCCGGGCAAGGAGGGCGGCGGAAGCTGAAACGCGCGCCCATCGTAGTCAGGGAGGACTGACAATGGCGAACGACAAAACCTGGAGTACCTGCTCGATCACCAGCTGGGTCGTGGCGGCCGCGGCTGGCGTCGTGGCGATCGTGATGACGTGGAGCGCGCTGTCGGCGGTGGCGGCGCTGCTGATCGGCGTCGTGCTGGCCGTTCTGCTGGGCCTTGTGCTCACGCGGCTGTTCTGCACGGGCGGCGAGGCCGGTACAGGCGCACAGGCCGGCGCCGCGTCGACTGGCGCCGCGCGCCCGGTGCCCGAGGCGGAACCGGCACCTGCACCGAAGCCCGAGCCGGCACCGGAGCCCGAACCGGCGCCGGAGCCCGAAACTGCACCGGAACCCCAACCGGCGCCGAAGCCCGAGCCGGCGCCGCAATCGCCGGCCGCCCGACAGGCGCCGGCAGAGCCGACCGAGGGCAGCCGGCCCGAGACGTTGTCGGCACCGCGCGGTGGACAGCCCGACGACCTGAAACAGATCAAGGGCGTGGGACCGAAACTTGAAGAAGCCCTCAACGAGCTGGGGATTTATCATTTCGACCAGATCGCCAACTGGTCCGAGGCCGAGGTGGCCTGGGCCGACGAGAACCTCGTGGGCTTCAAGGGCCGGGTGAGCCGCGACGACTGGGTGTCGCAGGCGAAGACCCTCGCGGCCGGTGGCGATACGGAATTTTCCAAGCGCGTCGAGGATGGCGACGTTTACGAGTGACGAGGAGGGTCGCGGAGTTGGCACCGCACGACACGCAGGAGCGGCACCTCGCCCGCAAGAGCCGCACAGTCGCGATCGTGATCGCGGCGGCCACGATACTGTGGCTCGGGGTTCAGTGGCTTGGCGCCGCGATGGGCTGGCCCGCGCGGTTCGTGTTCCTTGCCGATTTCGCGGCCATCGCCGCTTTCGTCTGGGCGCTTGTGGTGATCCATCAAATCTGGCGTGCGCGCCGGGACAATCGGGGGTAGCATCCGAATGCTGAAAGACCAGGACCGCATCTTCACCAACCTCTACGGGATGCACGACCGTACCCTGAAGGGCGCCATGGCGCGGGGCCACTGGGACAACACGGCGAAGATCCTGCAGAACGGGCGCGACTGGATCGTCGAACAGATGAAGGCCAGCGGCCTGCGCGGCCGCGGCGGCGCGGGCTTTCCCACCGGGTTGAAGTGGTCCTTCATGCCCAAGGAAAGCGACGGGCGCCCCGCCTACCTCGTGGTCAACGCCGACGAGTCCGAGCCGGGAACCTGCAAGGACCGCGAGATCATGCGCCACGATCCGCACACGCTGATCGAAGGCTGCCTGATCGCGAGCTTCGCGATGAACGCGCACGTCGCCTACATCTACATCCGCGGCGAATACATCCGCGAGCGCGAGGCGCTGCAGGCGGCGATCGACGAGGCATACGAGGCCGGGCTGATCGGGCGCAATGCCTGCAACTCGGGCTTCGACTTCGACGTCTACCTGCACCACGGCGCCGGCGCCTACATCTGCGGCGAGGAAACCGCGCTTCTGGAAAGCCTCGAGGGCAAGAAGGGCATGCCGCGGATGAAGCCGCCGTTCCCGGCGATGGCGGGTGTCTACGGTTGCCCCACGACGGTCAACAACGTCGAATCCATCGCGGTGGTGCCGACCATACTGCGCCGCGGGCCGGAGTGGTTCGCGGGGTTCGGGCGCCCCAACAACACGGGCACCAAGATCTTCGCGGTTTCGGGGCACGTGAACACGCCCTGCGTGGTGGAAGAGGAGATGTCGATTTCCTTCGAGGAGCTGATCGACCGGCACTGCGGCGGCGTGCGCGGGGGCTGGGACAACCTCAAGGCGGTGATCCCGGGCGGCTCTTCCGTGCCCTGCGTCCGCGGCGAGAACATGCGCGACGCGCTGATGGATTTCGACGCGCTGGCCGAGAAGAAGTCGAGCCTCGGCACGGCGGCGGTCATCGTGATGGACAAGGATACCGACATCATCAAGGCGATCTGGCGGCTGGCCAAGTTCTACAAGCACGAAAGCTGTGGCCAGTGCACCCCTTGCCGCGAGGGGTCGGGCTGGATGATGCGCGTGATGGAGCGGCTCGTGAAGGGGGACGCGGACCCCGAGGAGATCGACATGCTCTTCGACGTCTCCAAACAGGTCGAGGGCCACACGATCTGTGCACTGGGCGACGCGGCGGCCTGGCCCATCCAGGGGCTGATCCGCAACTTCCGCGACGAGATCGAGGACCGCATCAGGGCCAGGCGCGCCGGCCGCGTCGGCGCCGTGGCCGCGGAATAGGAAAGGGCAGGGCATGAAACACGCGATCGCAATCCTGACACTGGCTGCCGCGGCATCCACCGCCGCCGCGCCGGCGCTGGCCGAGACGTTGCGCGGCGAGACCTACACCGGCGCGGTGACCGAGCGTCTGATCGAGGAACAGCCCGCCGATGCGCGGATCGCCCAGGTGTTCGTGACGGTCACCCGCAACGACCGCGGCGCCATCGCCGAGGGTGCGCTGGAGCGGGCGGCCGCGTTCGCCGCCGGGGCGGGTTGCCGCGACGGCGACGTGCTGACGATGATCCGCGCCGCGCGCGAGGCGGCGCAGGTTGACTTCGAATTGCTTTGCCGCAGGCCGGAGGCCCAGTGACGAAGATTGGAGTGGATATCGTGACAGGCGTTCGCCGGCACAGCGCGCGCGCGGCGGCGCTGATCGCGTTGCCGGCGCTTCTGGGCGGCTGTGGCAACATGACCGAGTTCAGCGACCGGATGTATTTCGACGGGAACTATTATCCGGCCAAGGTCAAGCACGATCGCGAGAACCGGCGCATCTTCACGCTGACCGTGCGGCGTATCGGGCAGGGCATCGAGGGCGCGCGCGAGGCGGCCCGCTACGAGGGCACCCGCTATTGCGTGGACGAATACGGCACGTCCGAGATCGCCTGGGTGGTCGCCCCCGACGCGCCGTTGGAGGAGCTGCCGATCAGCGACGGCAAGATGGTGTTGCAAGGAAAGTGTGAACGGTGGGATTGATGGCGGTGCATAAGGCGTCGGCGACGCGGGCCGGGCGGCTGGCCGCGGCGGCGCTGGCGTGTGCGCTGATTGCCGCACCGGCGGCGCAGGCCGGCAAGCCGGGCCTCGCGCAGGAGGACGACATCAATGCCGGGCTGCTGGCCGTGGGCATCGCCGACGAGATCCGCGACCACTGCCCGACGATAAGCGGCCGCGTGTTCAAGGCGCTGTTCTACATGAACGGGCTCAAGCGGATGGCACGTGAGCGCGGCTACACCGACGACGAGATCGACGCCTACGTGGACAGTGATGCCGAAAAGGCGCGGATGCGCGAAAAGGGCGAGGCCTATCTCGCCCGGCACGGCGTGGACCGCGACACCCCCGAAACATTCTGCGATCTGGGCCGGGCGGAAATCGCGCGCGGCAGCCGGATCGGATCATTTCTCAGAGCAAGGTGAGCGTAATGGCTGACGCGCGCAAGATCATCATCGACGGCGAAGAGCACGAGGTCGACGGGGCCATGACCCTGATCCAGGCCTGCGAGGAGGCCGGCATCGAGATCCCCCGCTTCTGTTACCACGAACGCCTGTCGATCGCGGGCAACTGCCGGATGTGCCTTGTCGAGGTGCAGCCCGGCCCGCCGAAACCGGCGGCAAGCTGCGCGATGCAGGTCAAGGACATGCGCCCGTTCCCCGACGGGTCGCCGCCGCAGGTCAAGACCAACTCGCCCATGGTCAAGAAGGCCCGCGAAGGGGTGATGGAGTTCCTGCTCATCAACCATCCCCTCGATTGCCCGATCTGCGACCAGGGTGGCGAATGCGACCTGCAGGACCAGGCGATCGCCTACGGCGTCGATTTCTCGCGCTTCCGCGAACCCAAGCGCGCGGTGGACGACATCGACCTCGGCCCGCTGGTCGAAACCCACATGACGCGCTGCATCTCCTGCACGCGCTGCGTGCGTTTCACCACCGAGGTGGCGGGCATCACGCAGATGGGTCAGACCGGCCGCGGCGAGGATGCCGAGATCACCACCTACCTTAGCGGGACGCTCGATTCCAACATGCAGGGCAACATCATCGACCTGTGCCCGGTCGGGGCGCTGACGTCCAAGCCCTATGCCTTCACCGCCCGGCCGTGGGAACTGGCCAAGACCGAGACCATCGACGTGATGGATGCGCTGGGGTCCAGCATCCGCGTGGACACCAAGGGCCGCGAGGTGATGCGCATCCTGCCGCGCAACCACGATGGCGTGAACGAGGAATGGATTTCCGACAAGACCCGATTCGTGTGGGACGGCCTGCGCCGTCAGCGGCTGGACCAGCCCTATGTGCGCCGCGACGGGCGCCTCCGGCCCGCGACCTGGCCCGAGGCGCTGTCAGCCGTGACCGATGCGATCCGGGGAGCGAAAAAGCTGACCGGGCTGGTGGGCGACCTTGTGCCGGTCGAGGCCGCCTTCGCGCTCAAGCAGCTTGTCGAGGGGCAGGGCGGCACGGTGGAGTGCCGCACGGACGGCGCCAGTCTGCCTGCCGGCAACCGCTCGGCCTATGTCGGCACGGCGCGGGTCGAGGACATCGACACCGCGAAGGCCATCTACCTGATCGGCACCGACCCGACGGTGGAGGCCCCGGTGCTCAATGCGCGCATCCGCAAGGCGTATCTGGCCGGCGCGCAGGTGCGCCACGCCGGGCCGGAAGCCGAGCTGACCTACGAGGCCGACAAGATGGGCGCCGGAAACCGTTACGTCATGCGGATGGTCAACGAGGCCGAGCCCACCGAGGACGCGATCGTCATCGTCGGCCAGGGTGCGCTGCATGGCGAGCAGGGCGAGGCGATCCTGAGCCAGGCCATGGCGCTGACCGAGAAGCTGGGTGGCAAGATGCTGGTGCTGCACACCGCCGCGGCCCGCGTCGGCGCGATGGACGTGGATGCCACCACCGAGGGCGGCATCGAGGCGGCCATGGACGGTGCCGACGTGGTCTACAACCTGGGCGCCGACGAGATCCAGATCACCCCCCGCGATGCGGGTGGCCCCTTCGTCATCTACCAGGGCAGCCACGGCGACCGCGGCGCCCACCGGGCCGACGTGATCCTGCCCGGCGCGGCCTACACCGAGGAACAGGGGCTGTTCGTCAACACCGAAGGGCGGCCGCAACTGGCGCTGCGCGCGGGCTTCGCCCCCGGCGAGGCCAAGGAGAACTGGGCGATCCTGCGGGCGCTGTCGGGCGAACTGGGCGCGACCCAGCCGTGGGACAGCCTGCCGCAGCTGCGCCAGAAACTGGTGGAGACGGTGCCGCTCCTCAAGCGGGTCGACGAGGTTCCCGAGAACGCATGGACGCCGCTGGCGCCGGTCAAGCCCGGTTCGGGGCAGATGGCCCCCGCGGTCACCGACTTCTGGTTGACCAACCCGATCGCGCGGTCGAGCGCGCTGATGGCCGAGATGTCGGCCCGCTTCAAGGCACGTCGGCAGGGGGCGATGGCGGCCGAGTGATGCGGGCCGCGGCGCGGATATCCACGCTCGCGCCGATGGCGGTGCTGGGGCTGGCCGCTTGCGGCGAGGGGGCTGCAACCGGCGGGGCGGTAAGCCGGTCCGCACCGGATTACCGCGGCGTCGAAACACGCCTGCTGGACGGCGACCTGGTGAATTTCCATGTCAGCCTGTCGAAAGCCGACGATGCGGAGGCCGTGCGCCGCTATGCCGAGTGTGCCGCGGCGCAATACGCCCTGATCCGCGGTTACGGGTTCGCCCGCCACGTGCGCACGAATGTCACGCGCGAGGGTGGCATCTGGCGCGCGGATGCGGTTTACACGATCTCGGCGGCACTGCCGCAGGGGCTCAAGACAATCGACGCCGAAGTCGTCGCCGCCAACTGCGCGGAAAACGGAATACCGATGGTGTGAGGGACTGATGGCCGAATTCTTCTCAACCCCGCTGGGGACCTTCGTGATCATCCTGGCCCAGTGCCTGGCGGTGCTGGGCTTCGTGATGATCTCGCTGCTGGTCCTGGTTTACGGCGACCGCAAGATCTGGGCCGCCGTGCAGATGCGCCGCGGGCCGAACGTGGTCGGCGTCTACGGGCTATTGCAGACCATCGCCGACGCGTTGAAATACGTCGTCAAGGAGGTGGTGATCCCCGCCGGCGCCGACAAGGCCGTCTTCATCCTCGCCCCCCTGATCAGCTTCGTGCTGGCGGTGATCGCCTGGGCGGTGATCCCGTTCAACGAGACCTGGGTGCTGGCGGATCTGAACGTGGCCATCCTTTACGTGTTCGCGATCTCCAGCCTCGAGGTCTACGGTGTCATCATGGGCGGCTGGGCGTCCAACTCCAAGTATCCCTTCCTTGGCTCGCTGCGCTCGGCCGCGCAGATGATCTCCTACGAGGTGTCGATCGGCCTTATCATCATCGGCGTCATCATCTCTACGGGCTCGATGAACTTCGGCAACATCGTTGCCGCGCAGGATGGCCCCTACGGCTTCTTCAACTGGTACTGGCTGCCGCACCTTCCGATGGTGTTCCTGTTCTTCATCTCGGCGCTGGCGGAAACGAACCGCCCGCCCTTCGACCTGCCGGAGGCGGAGTCCGAGCTGGTCGCCGGCTACCAGGTGGAATACTCGGCCACGCCCTTCCTGCTGTTCATGGCCGGTGAATACATCACCATCTTCCTGATGTGCGCGCTTACATCGTTGCTGTTCTTCGGCGGCTGGCTGTCGCCCATTCCGGGCCTGCCCGACGGCGCGCTTTGGATGGTGGGCAAGATGTTCATCTTCTTCTTCATTTTCGCGATGATCAAGGCAATCACCCCGCGCTACCGTTACGACCAGTTGATGCGCATCGGCTGGAAGGTGTTCCTTCCGCTGAGCCTGGCCTGGGTGGTGATCGTGTCGTTCCTCGCGAAGTACGAGGTCCTGGGCGGTGCCTGGGCCCGCTGGAGCATGGGAGGCTGACGGTTGGGGATCGATTTCGTCCTCTTCGACAGGCTCGTGGAGCTGTCCACCCGGTACCGGCCCGCGGAGCGGTCCCTGATGCTCGGGCGCCAGGGATTCCGCATCCAGACGACGTTCCGGCAGGAGTACGAAAGAACCCTGCGCCGCCACGGCATCGACGGCCGGCGGTTCGATTTCCTGCAGGACGACGGTTACGCCGAGACGCTGATGCGCAAGCTGGGCTTCGGCGAGGTCGAGACGATGGACTTTTCCGATTACGAGGGCGCGAGCATCCTGCACGACCTCAACCGGAAGCCGCCGCGGGAACTGGAAAACAGTTTCGATTTCATTTTCGACGGCGGCACCCTGGAGCATGTGTTCAACGTGCCCCAGGCGCTGGAGGGCGTGTTCCGCATGCTGCGGCCGGGCGGCCGGATCGTATCGGCCAACGGGCTGAACGGCTGGCACGGCCACGGCATGTACCAGTTCAACCCCGAACTCGTCTGGACGTTCTGGAAACGTGCCTGCAATTGCCGGGTCATCGACTGCCGGGCATTGCCGGAGACCCCGCATTCGCAGTACGGCCCGGTGGTGTTCAACGACCCCGCCGAGCGCGGCCACCGTCTGCGTCTGAAGGACAAGATCGGACCGGAACGCACCTACCTCTACTACGAGGTCGAGAAGACCGCGGAGTCGCACCTGCCCGATTTCGCGCTTCAAAGCGACTACGAGGCGAAATGGCAGGGCCATGACACCGCCGGGGTCACCCGGTTCGCGGAAACAAGGAGCTGAGGCATGGCGAACATCGACTATGGACGCGCGGCGGGCTATTTCCTGCTCAAGGATTTCTTCAAGGGGTTCGGGCTGGGGCTGAAGTATTTCTTCTCACCCAAGGCGACGGTGAACTATCCCCACGAGAAGGGGCCGCTCAGCCCGCGCTTTCGCGGCGAGCATGCGCTGCGCCGTTACCCCAACGGCGAGGAACGCTGCATCGCCTGCAAGCTCTGCGAGGCCATTTGCCCGGCGCAGGCGATCACGATCGACGCCGAGCCGCGCGACGACGGCTCGCGCCGCACCACGCGCTACGACATCGACATGACCAAGTGCATCTACTGCGGTTTCTGCCAGGAGGCCTGCCCGGTGGATGCCATCGTTCAGGGTCCCAACTTCGAGTTCGCGACGGAGACGCGCGAGGAACTCTTCTACGACAAGCAGAAGCTGCTGGACAACGGCGAGCGCTGGGAGGCAGAGATCGCCCGCAACCTCGAACTGGACGCGCCCTACAGATGACGGAGTCTTCCAACCCCTTCGAGCTGATGATGCGCCAGGCGCATGAGATGGCCAAGGCGGTCAATCCCACGCTCGAGTCCTTTTCGCCGAAGGAATTCGAGAAGCTGTGGCCAACCGTTCCCCGGGATGTCATGGAGATGTGGTTCGGGCGCGGGGTCAACAAGGAAGGGCTGGATTCGAAGACCCGGCTGCTCCTGACGCTTGCGGGGTTGACCATGCTGGGGGCGCAGAGCGACACCCAGATCCGGATGACGGTGCGCCACGCCCGCGAGGCCGGCGCCACGCGTGACGAGATTGCCGAGACCATCGCGCAGATGTCGATGTTCGCCGGCATACCCTCGATGACCCGGGCGATGGAGTTCGCGCGCGAGGTTCTGGACGAGGACGATCAAGAGGACGACAAGACATGACCATCGCTGCGCTGGCCTTCTACCTGTTCGCCGTCTCCATCCTGGCGGGGGGGCTTTTCACCGTGATCAGCCGCAACCCCGTGCACTCGGTCCTGTGGCTGATCCTGTCGTTCATCAGCGCGGCGGGGTTGTTCGTGCTGCTGGGCGCGGAGTTCGTGGCGATGCTTCTCATCATCGTCTACGTGGGCGCGGTGGCGGTGCTGTTCCTTTTCGTGGTGATGATGCTCGACGTGGATTTCGCCGAGCTGAAGGCGCAGATGGCCAAGTACGTGCCACTGGCGCTGCTGATCGGGGTGATCTTGCTGATGCAGTTCGCCCTGGCCTACGGCGCCTGGACCTCGGCCGAGGGGGCCGAAGCCGCGCGTGCGGCCGTGATCCCGCAGGAGCGGCACAACACCGAGGCCCTTGGGCTGCTGCTGTATGACCGATACATCCTTCTGTTCCAGCTTGCCGGGCTGATCCTTCTGGTGGCGATGGTCGGCGCGATCGTCCTGACCTTGCGGCACCGTCAGGACATCAAGCGGCAGGACGTGCTGGCGCAGATGTACCGCGACCCGGCCAAGGCGATGGAACTGCGCGACGTGAAACCGGGGCAAGGCCTCTGACCGGCCGCCGCGCCGGGCCGCCCGGCGCGCGCGGCGCACGAAACGACAAGACGGACGGGCAACGCCCGGAGGGACAGACATGATCGGACTTGAACATTACCTGACGGTGGCGGCGACCCTGTTCGTCATCGGCATCTTCGGCCTATTCCTCAACCGCAAGAACGTCATCATCCTGCTGATGTCCATCGAGTTGATGCTGCTTTCGGTCAACATCAACCTGGTGGCCTTCTCCAGCTTCCTCGGCGACATGGTGGGGCAGGTGTTCACGCTGTTCGTGCTGACCGTCGCCGCGGCCGAGGCCGCGATCGGGCTGGCGATCCTGGTGTGCTTCTTCCGCAACCGCGGCACCATCGCCGTGGAAGACGTCAACGTGATGAAAGGCTGACGCGATGGAAACGATCATCCTCTTCGCGCCGCTGGTCGGCGCCATCATCGCGGGCTTCGGCTGGCGCATCATCGGCGAGACGGGTGCGCAGTGGGTCACCACCGGCCTGCTGTTCCTGTCGATGGTGCTGTCGTGGGTCGTCTTTCTCGGCCATGACGGCCAGACGCATCACATCCACATCCTCGACTGGATCCGCTCGGGCACGCTGGACACGACCTGGTCGATCCGGCTCGACCGGCTGACGGCCGTCATGCTGATCGTGATCACCACGGTGTCGGCCTTCGTGCATCTCTACAGCTTCGGCTACATGGCGCACGACGAGAATTTCCGCGAGGGCGAAAGCTACAGGCCACGCTTTTTCGCGTATCTGTCGTTCTTCACCTTCGCGATGCTCATGCTGGTCACGGCGGACAACCTGGCGCAGATGTTCTTCGGCTGGGAGGGCGTGGGCCTGGCCTCCTACCTGCTGATCGGCTTCTACTTCCGCAAGCCGTCGGCCAATGCCGCGGCGATCAAGGCGTTCGTGGTCAACCGGGTGGGCGACTTCGGCTTCGCGCTTGGCATCTTCGCCCTGTTCTTCCTCGCGGACTCGATCAAGTTCGACGACATCTTCGCAATGGCCCCGCAGCTGGCCGAGACCCAGCTGACCTTCCTGTGGACCGACTGGAACGCCGCGAACCTCGTCGCCGTGCTGCTGTTCATCGGCGCGATGGGCAAGTCGGCGCAGTTCATTCTGCACACCTGGCTGCCCGACGCGATGGAGGGCCCGACCCCGGTGTCGGCGCTGATCCACGCCGCCACCATGGTGACCGCCGGCGTGTTCCTTGTCTGCCGGATGTCGCCGGTGTTCGAATACGCCGACGCGGCCAAGAATTTCGTCGTCTACATCGGCGCGATCACGGCGTTCTTCGCGGCGACCGTGGGGCTGGTGCAGAACGACATCAAGCGGGTGATTGCCTATTCCACGTGTTCGCAGCTCGGCTACATGTTCGTGGCGGCGGGCGTGGGTGTCTACTCGGTGGCGATGTTCCACCTGCTCACCCACGCCTTCTTCAAGGCGCTGCTGTTCCTGGGCGCGGGCTCGGTCATCCACGGGATGCACCACGAACAGGACATGCGCAACTATGGCGGGCTGCGCCACAAGATGCCCTGGACCTTCTGGTCGATGCTGATCGGCACGCTGGCGATCACGGGCGTGGGCATCCCGCTGACCGGGATCGGCTTCGCCGGGTTCCTCAGCAAGGACGCGATCATCGAAAGCGCCTATGCCGGCACCGCCGGTGGCTTCGGCTTCTGGGCGCTGGTCATCGCGGCCCTGTTCACCAGCTTCTACAGCTGGCGGCTGATGTTCATGACGTTCTGGGGCAAGCCGCGCGGCGACAAGCACACGCATGAACACGCGCATGAAAGCGGGGCGAACATGCTGGTGCCGCTGGGCGTGCTGGCCATCGGCGCGGTTTTCTCGGGCATGGTGTGGTACAACAGCTTCTTCGGGCACACCGACACCGTCGCGAAGTTCTTCGGCGTTCCCTACGCCGAGGCCGGTGCGCATGGCGAGGACGCGGGCCACGGCGAAGAGGCCGCGGCCGGCGCTGAGAAGGACAAGACGGCCAACGACGGCAAGCACCATTACGTCTTCGCCGGCGCGCCCGGCGAGGGCGCGATCCATGCCGCGCCGGGCAACGACGTGCTGACCGAGGCGCACGCGGTGCCCAAATGGGTCAAGGTCAGCCCCTTCATCGCGATGCTGCTGGGGCTTGCGACTGCCTACTGGTTCTACATCGTCAACCCGGCGATGCCGCGCTGGCTGGCCGAGGTGCAGCGGCCGCTGTACCTGTTCCTGCTCAACAAGTGGTACATCGACGAGATCTACGACTACGCCATCGTGCGCCCGGTCAAGGCGCTGGCGCGGGCTCTGTGGCGCGGCGGCGACCTGGGCGTGATCGACGGTTTCCTGAACGGTGTCGCGATGGGCGTCGTGCCCTTCTTCACGCGCCTCGCGGGCCGTGCCCAGTCGGGATACATCTTCACCTATGCCTTCGCCATGGTTATCGGGATTGCTGTCCTGATCACCTGGATGTCGTTCGCCGGAGGGGCTGAATAATGGACAACCTGCTTTCCATCACCACCTTCATCCCCGCCATTGCGGCCGCGATCCTGGCGGTGTTCCTGCGCGGCGACGACGAAGCGGCACAGCGCAACGCCAAGTGGGTGGCGCTGATCGCGACCACGCTGACCTTCATCGTCTCGCTGTTCATCCTGGTGCAGTTCGACCCCAACGAGACCGGTTTCCAGTTCGTCGAGGAACGCGAATGGCTGCTGGGGCTGAACTACAAGATGGGCGTGGACGGGATCAGCGTGCTGTTCGTGCTGCTGACCACCTTCATCATGCCGCTGACCATCGCGGCGTCATGGCACGTCACCACGCGCGTGAAGGAATACATGATCGCCTTCCTCGCGCTCGAGACGCTCATGCTGGGTGTCTTCATGGCGCTCGACCTGGTGCTGTTCTACGTCTTCTTCGAGGGCGGGCTGATCCCGATGTTCCTGATCATCGGCATCTGGGGCGGCAAGGAACGCATATATGCCGCGTTCAAGTTCTTCCTCTACACCTTCTTCGGCTCGGTGCTGATGCTGGTGGCGATGGTGGGCATGTTCGTGGATGCCGGCACGACCGACATCCCCACGCTGATGAGCCACCAGTTCGGCACGGAAACCTTCAGCCTGCTGGGCGTGCAGATCGTTGGCGGCGTGCAGACGCTGATGTTCCTTGCCTTCTTCGCCAGTTTCGCGGTGAAGATGCCGATGTGGCCGGTGCACACGTGGTTGCCGGACGCGCACGTGCAGGCGCCCACTGCCGGGTCGGTGGTGCTGGCGGCGATCCTGCTGAAGATGGGAGGCTACGGCTTTCTGCGCTTCAGCTTGCCGATGTTCCCGGTGGGCGCCGAGGTGATGACGCCGCTTGTGTTCTGGCTGTCGGCCATCGCCATCGTCTACACGAGCCTCGTCGCGCTGGCGCAGGAGGACATGAAGAAGCTGATCGCCTATTCCTCGGTCGCGCACATGGGGTTCGTCACCATGGGCATCTTCGCGGCCAACCAGCAGGGCGTGGACGGTGCGATCTTCCAGATGATCAGCCACGGCTTCATCTCCGGGGCGCTCTTCCTGTGCGTGGGCGTGATCTATGACCGGATGCACACGCGGGCGATCGACGCCTACGGCGGGCTGGTGAACCGCATGCCGGCCTATGCGCTGGTGTTCATGCTGTTCACCATGGCCAATGTCGGGCTGCCCGGGACATCCGGGTTCGTCGGCGAGTTCCTGACGCTCATGGGGGTCTTCCAGGTCAACACCTGGATCGCGGCGGTGGCGGCCACCGGCGTGATCTTCTCGGCGTGCTATGCGCTTTGGCTCTATCGCCGGGTGGTGTTCGGCGATCTGATCAAGGAAAGCCTGAAGTCGATCACCGACATGGGCGCGCGCGAACGCGCGATCTTCGCGCCGCTGGTGGCCATGACCCTGCTCCTGGGTGTCTACCCCAGCCTCGTGACCGATATCATCGGCCCGTCGGTCGAACACCTGATTGCCAACTACGACACCGCCCTGGCCGAGGCGCAAGCCGCCAGCCAGGTGGCGGCGTCGCATTAACTGGAGGCCCTGATGATCCAGGCTGATCTCAACGTTGTCCTGCCGGAGATCGTGCTCGCGGTCTACGCGATGGCGGGCCTTCTGCTGGCCGTCTACACCCGCAAGGACCAGCTTGCCGGCGTGCTGGTGTGGCTCACCGCGGCGCTGTTCACGGCGCTGGCGATATGGATCGGCGTCACCGGCGACGGCGCGCGCGTGGCGTTCGGCGGCATGATCCACGACGACGGTTTCGCGCGCTTCGCCAAGGTGACGATCCTGCTGTCTGCCGCGGCGGTTCTCGTGATGGGGCAGGATTACATGGCGCGGCGCGACATGCTGCGCTTCGAGTTCCCGATGCTTGTGGCGCTGGCCGCGGTGGGCATGATGGTCATGGTCAGCGCGGGTGATTTGATGGCGCTCTACATGGGGCTGGAGCTGCAGAGCCTCGCGCTCTACGTCGTCGCCAGCCTGCGCCGCGACAGCGTGAAATCCACCGAGGCCGGGCTCAAGTACTTCGTGCTCGGTGCGCTGAGCTCGGGCCTGCTGCTTTACGGCGCCTCGCTGACCTACGGCTACGCGGGAACGACGCTGTTCTCCGGCGTGATCGACGCGGCCTCGGGCCAGGCACCGATGGGCCTGCTGTTCGGCCTGGTTTTCGTGCTGGCCGGTCTGGCGTTCAAGGTCTCCGCCGTGCCGTTCCACATGTGGACGCCGGACGTCTACGAGGGCGCGCCGACGCCGATCACCGCCTTCTTCGCGACCGCGCCGAAGGTGGCGGCGATGGGGCTTTTCGCGCGCGTGGTGCATGACGCCTATGGCGGGGTCGTGGGCGACTGGCAACAGATCGTCGCTGTGCTGAGCCTGTTGTCGATGTTCCTCGGCGGCGTGGCGGCGATCGGGCAGACCAACATCAAGCGGCTGATGGCCTATTCCTCGATCGCGCACATGGGCTATGCCCTGATGGGGCTCGCCGCCGGCACGGCCTTCGGCGTGCAGGCGATGCTGATCTACATGGCCATCTACGTGACCATGAACATCGGCACCTTCGCCTTCATCCTGAGCATGGAAAAGGACGGCAAGCCCGTCACCGAGATCGCGGCGCTGAACATGTATTCGGTCTCTCACCCGGGACGGGCCGCGGCGATGCTGGTGCTGTTGTTCAGCCTCGCGGGCGTACCGCCGCTGGTGGGGTTCTTCGGCAAGCTCTACGTGCTGCGCGCGGCCTACGAGGGCGGTCTGATCTGGCTTGCGGTGGCCGGGGTGGTCGCCTCGGTGATCGGTGCGTTCTACTACCTGCGTATCGTCTATTACATGTATTTCGGCGAAGAGTCCGAAGGCATCGACGCCGGCCGCTCGCCGGTGCAATGGGGGCTTCTCATGGCGAGCGCGGTGATCATGGTGGTGGGCATCATCAACCTGTTCGGCATCGAGGGCGCGGCGCAGGCCGCGGCGGCAACGCTTGTCAACTGAGCGTCGCCGCGCCGCGGCGCGCGGCCCGGACCTGGCGCGTGACGTGGCGCCAGAGTGGGCACCATGACACGATGGCCCGACGGCTATGGCCGGCGCGTGCTGGACCGGGTCGACAGCACCAATGCCGAGGCCGCGCGCATCGCGCGCGGCCTGCCCGGGCCGGAATGGATCCTTGCCCTCGAACAGACGGCCGCGCGCGGCCGGCGCGGCCGCGCCTGGGCCAGCGCGCACGGCAACTTCGCGGCCACGCTTGTGCGTCCCGCGCAAGAGCCGCCCGCGCAGCTTTCGCTGCGCTCGTTCGTGGCCGCGCTGGCGCTGCACACGGCGCTGGCGAAGGTCACCGGCCGGCCCGAGCGCTTCGCGCTCAAGTGGCCCAACGACGTGCTGCTCGACGGCGGCAAGCTGGCGGGCATCCTTCTGGAAAGCGCGGGGGGTGACCGCGCCGGCGGGGTTCTGGCCATCGGGTTCGGCGTGAACCTGGCCGAGGCGCCCGCGGCCGACGCGCTGGAACCCGGCGCCGTTCCTCCGGTTTCGCTGCTGTCCCTTACCGGTGTTTCGGTGACGCCCGAGGAATTCCTCGACCGTCTCGCGCCGGCCTTCGCCGACTACGAGCGCCAGCTTGTCACCTACGGATTTGCCCCCGTGCGCGCCGCCTGGTTGCAGCGCGCCGCACGCCTGGGCGAGGTGATCCGTGCGCGCACGCACTCCGAGGAGATTGCGGGCATCTTCGAAACGGTGGACGCCGCCGGCAATCTTGTTCTATCCACGGCCGGTGGCCGCCGCGCCATCGCGGCGGCCGAGGTATTCTTCTGAGACAACGGAGGCGCGGCCATGCTTCTGGCCATCGACTGCGGCAACACCAACACCGTTTTCGCCGTCTGGGACGGGACGCGTTTCCTGTGCACGCTGCGGACCTCCACCCACCATGCGCGCACCGCGGATGCCTATTTCACCTGGTTCTCGACGCTGGTGAAGCACTACGGGATCGACTTGGACATCACCGACGTCATCATTTCCTCGACTGTGCCGCGGGTGGTGTTCAACCTGCGTGTCTTCGCGGACCGGTTCTTCGGCTGCCGGCCCCTGGTGGTCGGCAAACCCGAGTGTGCGCTTCCGACGCCGCCGCGGGTGGATGAGGGCACGACGGTGGGGCCCGACCGGCTGGTCAATGCCGCCGGTGCCCATGATCGCCATGGCGGCGACCTGATCGTGGTGGATTTCGGCACCGCCACGACCTTTGACGTGGTGGCGCACGATGGCGCCTACGTCGGCGGCGTGATCGCGCCCGGCGTCAACCTGAGCCTGGAGGCGCTGCACGCCGAGGCGGCGGCACTGCCGCATGTCGACGTGACCAAGCCGCAGAAGGTCATCGGGACGAACACGGTCGATTGCATGCAGTCGGGCGTGTTCTGGGGCTACGTCGGGTTGGTCCACGGTGTCTGCGAACGGATCCGCGCCGAATACGAGAAACCGATGCGGGTCATCGGCACCGGCGGGCTGGCGCCCTTGTTCGCGCAGGGTGAACTGTTATTCGACCACATCGAGGAAGACCTGACGATGCACGGCCTGACCGTGATCCACGACCACAACAAGAAAGGCTGACACCCCATGAGCAGCGAGCGACTGATCTACCTCCCCCTCGGCGGGGCGGGCGAAATCGGGATGAACGCCTATGTCTACGGCTGGGGCGCGCCCGGCAAGGAACGCCTGATCGTCGTGGACATGGGCGTGACGTTTCCCGACATGGACACGACACCGGGCGTCGGCCTGATCTTTCCCGACATCGCCTGGCTGGAAGAGCGACGCGACCGGATCGAGGCGGTGTTCGTCACCCACGCGCACGAGGACCACGTCGGTGCGGTTGCGCACTACCACGAGAAGCTGGGCGCGCCGCTGGTGCATGCGCGCGCCTTCACGGCCAACATCGCGCGCGGCAAGATGGCCGATCTCGGCGGTGACGAACGCGCCGTGCACACAGCCGACCCCTGGCCGGAGACGATCGCGGCGGGCCCCTTCACCGTCGGCTTCGTGCCGATTTCGCATTCCATTCCCGAAACCTCGGGGCTGGTGATCGACACACCCGCCGGGCGGCTCGTGCACACCGGCGATTTCAAGCTCGACCCCGCGCCCGTGGTGGGCGAGCCGTGGGATCCGGAGCTGTGGGAGAAGATCGCGGCACCGGGCATCAAGGCGCTTGTGTGCGATTCCACGAACGTGTTCAGCCCGCACGAGGGCCGCTCGGAAAGTTCGCTGGCGCCCGCGATCACCCGTCTGGTGCAGGAGGCACGCGGCATGTTCGTGGCAACGACCTTTGCCAGCAACATCGCGCGGGTCAAGACGCTGGCCGAGGCCGGGCAGGCCGCGGGCCGTTCCGTCTGCCTGATGGGCCGGGCCATGCGCCGGATGATCGAGGCGGGCGTCGAAACCGGGGTCCTGCGCGATTTCCCCAGGACGATCGCGCCCGAGGATGCGGCCCAGATCCCGCGCGAGAACCTGATGCTGATCGTCACCGGCAGCCAGGGGGAGCGTCGCGCGGCCAGCGCGCAGCTGGCGCAGGGCAAGTACAACGGGATCGAGCTGAAGGCGGGCGACACCTTCCTGTTCTCGTCCAAGACGATCCCGGGCAACGAGCGCGGCGTGATCCGCATCATGAACCAGTTCAGTGAAAAGGGTGTCGACGTGGTCGATGATTCCAGCGGCGACTACCACGTCTCGGGCCACGCCAACCGCCCCGACCTGCAGACGGTGCACCGCCTGATGGGGGCCGACGTCGTGATCCCGATGCACGGCGAGCACCGCCACCTGCGCGAGCACGCGGCGCTGGCCGGGCAGGGCGGCGCACAGGGCATGCTGGCGCCCAACGGCACAATGGTGGACCTTACCGGCGATCACGCGCAGGTGGCCGAGTACGTGGAAACCGGGCGGACCTACCTTGACGGGACGGTACAGATCGGCGCGCTCGACGGCATCGTGCGCGATCGCATCCGCATGGCGCTGAACGGGCACCTGATGATCAACGTGATCCTCGACGAGGACGACGAGCCGCTGGGCGAGCCGTGGTGCGACCTGATGGGCCTGCCAGAGACCGGCCAGAGCCGCGTGCCGCTGTCGGAGGTGATCGAGGCCGATCTCGACCAGTTCATGGGCCGGGCGAAAGCAAGGGTCCTGACCGACGACGACAAGATCGAGGAAGGGCTGCGCCGCGTGGCGCGCCAGACCGCGCAGAGGGAAATCGGCAAGAAACCCGAGGTGACGGTCGTCATCAGCCGCCTGAGCGGATAGGGGAAATCCGGCGCGGCGCCCCGGCGCCGCCCGGTGGTCGGGCGCCGCCGGTCAGCCCGCGCGGCGCTCCTCGAAGCTCAGCGCGATGAACTTGGGCATGTGATCGCCCATGCCCACGACCGCCTCATCGCCGCCCTTTTCGCCCTTTTCGGACTTGCGCTTGCCACCCCGGCGGCCCCGTGCCGGTTTCGGCTTTTCGGCGTCCGCCTTGTCGGCCCCGGCCGTCCCGGTGTCGGCCGTTTCCCTGCTCTCCGTCGCGGCGGCGGCGGGCGTGGCATCCTGATCGGTCTTGCCGTCCTGCGCGCCCTCGGTGGCCTTCGTCTCGCTGCCCTTCGCCTTGGACGGTTTGCGCCGGCGGGGTTTGCGCGGCTTGTCGTCGGTCTCCGCCGTGTCCTGATTGCCGCCCGCCTCGGCAGGCACGGTGCTGCCCAGCGGGTTGTCCGCGCGCGGGATATCCTTTTCCAGCAGCTTCTCGACGCCGTCGAGGCTTTTCTCGTCGCGCGGGGTGCAGATGGTGATCGCCGTGCCTTCGCGGCCCGCGCGACCCGTGCGGCCGATACGGTGCACGTAGTCCTCGGCATGGCCGGGCACGTCGTAGTTGATGACATGGCTGACGTCGGGGATGTCGAGACCGCGCGCGGCGACATCCGAGGCGATCAGCAGCCGCAGGCTGCCATCGCGGAAGCCGTCGAGTGTCTTGGTTCTCTGGCTCTGGTCGAGGTCGCCGTGGATCGGCGCCGCATCGTAGCCGTGTTTCTTCAGGCTCTTGGCGAGGACGTCGACATCGGCCTTGCGGTTGCAGAAGATGATGGCGTTCCTGAGCTTGTCGCCCTCGCCGTCGATCAGCGCGCGCAGCAGGTCGCGCTTCTCGCGGTCCTCGCGGTCGCGGCGCGAGCCCTTGAACATCACCACGCGCTGTTCGATCGTTTCCGACGCGGTGGCCTGCCGGGCGACCTCGATGCGCACCGGCGCCTGCAGGAAGGTGTTCGTGATCCGCTCGATCTCGGGCGCCATGGTGGCCGAGAAGAACAGCGTCTGGCGGGTGAAGGGGGTCAGGCCGAAGATCCGCTCGATGTCGGGGATGAAGCCCATGTCGAGCATGCGGTCGGCTTCGTCCACGACCATCACCTTGACGTCCGACAGGATCAGCTTGCCGCGCTCGAAATGGTCGAGCAACCGGCCCGGCGTGGCGATCAGAACGTCAACACCCTTGTCGATCAGCTTGTCCTGTTCCTTGAAGCTGACGCCGCCGATCAGCAGCGCCTTGGACAGCTTGAGGTACCTGGAATAGGTGTCGAAGTTCTCGGCCACCTGCGCCGCGAGTTCGCGGGTGGGGCACAGCACCAAGCTGCGCGGCATCCGCGCCCGCGCGCGCCCGCGTGCCAGCAGCGACAGCATCGGTAGCGTGAAACCGGCGGTCTTGCCGGTGCCCGTCTGCGCGATGCCCAGCACGTCGCGTCCTTCGAGCGCGGGGGGAATCGCACCTTCCTGGATCGGGGTGGGCGTTTCGTAGCCGGCTTCCTCGACAGCCTTGAGAACCTTCGGGTTCAGGTTGAGGTCAGAAAACTTTGTCATGTGTATCCGTGGTTCACGGACACGTCCTGGCCCGTGCGTCTGATCGGGTCGGGCCCGGATGGCCCCTGCGTCGTCACATCTGCGACCCGTGCGCCGCATTTACCGGAAAAGGCGGGGCGGGGTCAATGCGGCCGCGCAGATTCGCCACAATGGGTCGTGCGGCGACAGTACGGGTTGCCTGCGGGCAACAATCAGGCCGCACCGGGAAAATGGCGGGCCCGTTTCGCGTCGAGATCGAGGCGCAGCGCGTGCAGCAGACCGTGGTCGTCAAGCCGCGCGCACAAAGCCGGCGTGGCGGTGCAGACCTCTTCGAAGAATGCGCGCAGCGCGGCCTCGCCCCCGCTTTCCTCGATCGCGCCAAGCAGCTGGTTCATGGTCAACCCGGCACCATCGGGGCGCGGTGCGGGCTTGAGCCCCGGGCGATAGGCCCCCTTTTCCATGCGGAACGCGTAATGGCGCAGGAAGCTGTCGATGTCGGGGGCGTGGACATGCGCCAGCCGGGTCCGGGGCAGTTCCGCGCAATCCGGGTCCGGTTTGCCGTCGCGGATCGCGTTGTGGATGCGCAAGGTCACCTCGTCGCCGGCGCTGTCCGTGCGCACGAAGACCTTGCCCGCGACGTGGCTCAGGAACCCGCCGTCCAGATGTTCGCCATAGGTGGGGTAGATCGCGTCGGTCTGCGCGCGCCGCCTCGGTCGGTCGATGGAAAAGCCCTTGCACCAGGTGACCGGGTCGTCCGGCGCGGCGGGGTCGGGCGCCAGCGCCTCGACCGGGCGAACACGCGCGCTGAGCGTTGCCGCGGGCAGCGCGGCAAGCTGCTCCGGCAGGGGGGCTTCGGGCCACAGGAACTCGTCCACGTCGATATGCACCAGCCAGTCGACCTCGGGCCCGCGCCGCAGGCAGCGCGTGGCGTTGGCGGTCTGGCGCACCTGGTGCTTCTTCGGCCGGCCGCCCAGGCCCTGCCAATAGGGGGCGTCGCACAAGGTCACGCGGCATTTCGGATGCGCCTTGAGCGCGGCCCGCGCCGCCGGGTCGTCGGCGTCGAGGTAGACATGCACGCGGTGCGCGCCCAGGTCGACGTGATGGGCGGCGAAATCCAGGATCGTTCGCGTGTCGGCCTTGACCGTGGCGACAAGGCCCCAGGTGGGGGGGCGGTTCATGCGGCGGAGTGTGGCCGGGCGCGGCCCCGGGCGCAAGCGTGATCGGGCGCCCGCGCAGGCCGTTCCGGCGGGCGCCTCCGGCGGGGGAATTTCCGGCAGGATGACCCGCAGGGCGCGCCGCGGGCGTGCGCGGCGGCCTGCCCTGTCAGACCATCATCTCCTTGGTGGCCGTCAGGTTGACCTCGGGATGGTCGCGTTCGATCCGGTCGATGTCCCATTGCAGGCGCGTGAGATAGACGATGTCGCCGTCGTGGTCGTGGGCGATGTGCTGCTTGTTGGCGTTGCTGAACTTCTCCACGGCCGCCTTTTCACCGCCCACCCAGCGGGCGGAGGTGAACTGCGACGGCTCGAATCGCACCGGCAGGCCGTATTCCTGCTCGATCCGGGTGGCGAGCACGTCGAACTGCAGCGCGCCCACCACGCCCACGATGAAGCCGGAGCCGACGCTGGGCTTGAACACCTTGGCCGCGCCTTCCTCGGCGAACTGCATCAACGCCTTCTCGAGGTGCTTGGCCTTCATCGGGTCGCCCGCGCGCACGCCCTGCAGGAGTTCCGGCGCGAAGCTGGGGATACCGGTGACGCGCAAGCTTTCGCCCTCGGTCAGCGTGTCGCCGATGCGCAGCTGGCCGTGGTTGGGGATGCCGATGATGTCGCCGGCCCAGGCTTCCTCGGCCAGTTCGCGGTCAGAGGCGAGGAACAGCACCGGGGCCGAGACGGTCATCGGTTTCTTCGTGCGCACCTGCGTGAGCTTCATGCCACGCTTGAAATGCCCGGAGGCCATGCGCACGAAGGCGACGCGATCGCGGTGCTTGGGGTCCATGTTGGCCTGCACCTTGAAGACGAAACCGCTGACCTTCTTTTCCTCGGGCGCGATCTGGCGGGGGGTGGCGGATTGCGGCTGTGGTTGCGGGCCCAGCGTGCCGATCCCTTCCATCAGCTCCTTCACGCCGAAGGAGTTGATGGCCGAGCCGAACCATATGGGCGTCATGTGCCCTTCGAGCACCGATTGCGGGTCCAGCGCGGGCAGCAGTTCGCGCGCCATCTCGACCTCCTCGCGCAGCTGGTCGAGCTGCGCCTGGGGCACGTGTTCGGCCATCTTCGGGTCGTCGAGGCCGTCGATCGCGATCGACTCGGCCACGCGGTTGCGGTCGGCACGGTCCATCAGCTCCAGCCGGTCGTGCAGCATGTCGTAACAGCCCAGGAAATCGCGCCCCATGCCGATCGGCCAGCTCGCCGGGGTGACGTCCATGGCCAGCATCTGCTGGATCTCGTCGATGATCTCGAAGGTATCGCGGCTTTCGCGGTCCATCTTGTTGCAGAACGTCAGGATCGGCAGGTCGCGCAGGCGGCAGACCTCGAACAGTTTCTGCGTCTGGCTTTCCACGCCCTTGGCGCCGTCGATCACCATCACCGCCGCGTCCACCGCCGTGAGCGTGCGGTAGGTGTCCTCGGAAAAGTCGGAGTGGCCCGGCGTGTCCACGAGGTTGAAGCGGAAGTCCTTGAAATCGAACGACATCGCCGAAGCCGAGACCGAGATGCCGCGCTGTTTCTCCATCTCCATGAAGTCCGAGCGCGTGCGCCGCGCCTCGCCCTTGGCGCGGACCTGGCCGGCCATCTGGATCGCGCCGCCGTAAAGCAGGAACTTCTCGGTCAGCGTGGTCTTGCCCGCATCCGGGTGGCTGATGATCGCGAAGGTGCGGCGGCGCGCGATCTCGGGCGGCAGGTCGGGGCGGTTGGGCGTCACATCGAGCATGCGCGCCATATAGGCGAGGCGCCGGGCAAGGGCAATCGCGGCCCGCCCGCTTCAGCGCGCCGAGGCGCGCTTGAGCAGCGCGGCGGTGTCGGGGTGGTTGAGCAGGGTCTCGCGCACCTCGAAATCCAGGTGGGGCCGGCCGGTGTGGGCTGGCAGCCCGCCGGCCAGCTTGCCGGCCACCTCGACGGGCAGGGCCGGGCGCGTGTGGGAATCGACCAGGAGGGTCTCGGCCGCGATCCCCTCGGCATAGATGATCTGGTGTTCGTCGAAGAGGATCTGGAAGTAGTCGACGAATCCGCCCGGCTGTTGCACCACCGTTGCGCCGTTCACAAGGTGCCGCGCGCGAACCAGCACGGGCTTGCGCCCGGCGCCGATCGCGTCCGAGCGCTGGTAGATGAACAGGCGATGGTCGGGACTGACCACGAGGTCGTGTTCGTTGCACAGGGCGCCGGCCTTGATGCGGATCGGCGCGAACTCTCCCACCGCGCGGACGGTGGATTGGCCGATCCAGCGAATCGCCTGCGGACCGTCGTCACGGGTCAGGACGACGTCGCCGACCGAAAGCCGCTCGATCCGTTCCTGACGCCCCGAGGCCAGCGTGATGTGCGTCCCGCGGGTGAAGGCGACGCAGGCGACCTCGGCCATGCGCCGGCGGGCGCTGTCACGGTCCAGCCGCACCAGCGTGTAGTCGGTGCGCGGCGTTATCGGGGCCAAGGGGACCGCATAGACCGCGGCGACCCGGCCGTTCTCGTCGAGTTCGACGAGAACCAGAAGCTCGATCGTCGCGCCCGTTGCCGCCATCAGCGTCAGGCAGCTGTCGACGCGGACAGCCGCGCCCGGGGCGCCCTGGGCCGTGTCGCTATCCAGCGTGAAATGGCCATCCTCGCAGGGCAGCAGGGCAAGCCTTTCGCGCCGCGCGTTGGGGTGCAACTGGTAGGTGTCGCCGAGGTCGAGCTCGTCGGCGAACGACAGCGCGTCGCCGAGGTTCGCACCGTCGGTGACCGTGAGATCATCGGCAAGGTGGACACGGACGGACTGCGCGGGGCGCCTGGCGGAACGGGTCATGGGCGGCTTGGCCTTTCACTGGCGACGGGAGTGTTCGACTGGCAACGTGTCTAGACTACGAATTTGGCGGCAAGCGGTCAAAGCTCTGGTGTTTTGCTGGCATCCCTGCGCCAAGGGGTGCTAGGCGAAACCCCGATGACTGCGCGAAACGAACGGGAGGATGCGATGGATCTGGGGATCAAGGGAAAGCGCGCGCTGGTCTGCGCGTCGTCGAAGGGGCTGGGGCTTGGCTGTGCCCGGGCGCTGGCCGAGGCGGGCGTGAACCTGGTGATGAATGCCCGTGGCGCGGAGGCGCTGGAGGCCGCCGCGCAAGCCATCCGCGACGATTTCGGCGTTGCCGTGGAAACGGTCGCCTGCGATGTCACCACCGAAGCCGGCCAGGGCCAAGTGCTGGAGGCCGCCGACGCCGCCGACATCCTGGTGACCAACGCCGGCGGCCCGCCGCCGGGGATGTGGACGGACTGGGACCGCGAGGATTTCATCAAGGCGCTGGACGCCAACATGCTGACACCGATCGCGCTCATGAAGGCATTGTTGCCGGGAATGATGGAGCGCGGCTGGGGCCGCGTGGTCAACATCACCTCGCAGTCCGTCAAGGCGCCGATCGCGGTGCTGGGGCTTTCCAATTCGGCGCGCGCGGGGCTGACGGGCTACGTGGCTGGCACCGCGCGGCAGGTTGCCGGCCACGGTGTGAACATCAACAACCTGCAACCGGGCATTCACGCGACGGACCGCGCCGAGGCGCTGGACCGCGGCGTGGCCGAGCGCGAGGGCATCGGCATGGACGAGGCAAAGGCGCAGCGCTGCGCGACGATTCCCGCGGGCCGCTACGGCACGAAGGAGGAGTTCGGAGCCGCCTGCGCCTTCCTGTGCAGCCAGCACGCCGGTTTCATCGTGGGCCAGAACATCCTGCTCGATGGCGGCGCCGTGAACGCGACGATGTGACCGGCGCTGCGGCTCACGGGCCGGTCACTTTCGCGTAGGGCGCGCACCGCCCGCTGGCGATGCGGCCGCGGCGCTGCTAACGGCAGGGTGACGCGTCAAGACCGGAGACCCTGCCATGACATCGCCCGCCCAGACCGCCGCCGTGCTCGCCGCCTTTGGCCTGGTCATCCTGATCAGCCTGGCGGCCGCGCCGCGGCGCGCCACCGTGGCGGGGTTCTTTCGCGGCGGTTCCGCCGACGGCCGGGCACCGGGGCTGTGGGTGCTGGTGCTCAGCCAGGTGACGACGTGGATCTTCGCGCGCTCGCTCATGAACGCGGCGATCCTGGGGTATTTCTTCGGCATCTGGGGTGTCCTGGCCTATGCCGCCTACTACGGCTCGTTCCTGACGGGTGGTTTCATCGTCGGCCGGCTGCGCGCGGGCGGCGCTGGGTCGGTGCAGGATTGGCTGGGCGCGCGCTTCGGGGCCGGCGGGACGCTGTGCTACAACCTCGTGATTGCCTTGCGCCTGCTGTCGGAGGTCTTTGCCAACCTTCTCGTCGTCGGGCTGATCTTTGGCGCGGTGCTGCCCGAAACCCCCGCCACGCGGGAGCTCGCAATCGTCGTCGTGGGGCTGCTGGCGCTGGCCTACAGCGCCTGGGGCGGGCTGAGCGCGGCGTTGCGCACCGATGTCGTGCAGATGCTGGCCTTTGTCGCCGTGCTGCTGGCCGCCCTCGTCGCGCTGCTGGTCAGCCCGGGCTTCGACCTCGGGGCGGTGCTGACCGCGCCGGGCACGCTCGGGGCGTGGCCGGGACAGGTGCTGGTGCTGGTCGCGCTGCTGCAGGTCTTTTCCTACCCCGTCCACGACCCGGTGATGATGGACCGTGGCTTTCTCGCGGACCGGGCGACAACGCGCGCGGCGTTCCTGCACGCCTTCTGGATCTCGGCGCTGTGCATTCTTGGCTTCGGTCTGTTCGGCGTGCAGGCCGGGCTGGCCGGTGCGGCCTACGAGGGGCAACTCATCGGGACATGGGCGATGATCTTTCCGCCGTGGCTGTTCGTGGCGCTGATGGTGTCGTTGCTGGTCAGCGCGCTCAGCACGCTCGATTCGGCGCTGTCCAGCGCCGCGCGGCTGGTGGTGGACGAACTCCGGCTGGCCCCGCGCAGCCTGGCGGGCGGGCGCGCGGCGATGGTCGTTTTCGCGATTCTGGGCGGCGCGCTGACGCTGTGGGGCAACCAGACGCTGTTCGACGCCGTGGCCGTCAGCGGGACGGCCAGCATGTTCCTCACGCCGGTCCTGGTGACGGGATTGGTGATGGGCCGGCCGGTCGCGCTCTGGGCCTATATCGTTGCCTTCGCCGCCGCGATGCTGGGCGCGGCCACCTATTTCGCCCGCGACACCGCGCTCGTCGGCGCGCTGCTGCCCGATGGGCACAAGTACGAACAACTGCTGGTGATCTGCGCGGTGGTG
This sequence comes from Roseovarius salinarum, assembly GCF_002834145.1. Lineage (GTDB taxonomy): Bacteria > Pseudomonadota > Alphaproteobacteria > Rhodobacterales > Rhodobacteraceae > Roseovarius > Roseovarius salinarum. The sequence goes on from NZ_PHNT01000011.1 coordinate 117,561, forward strand.
CTCATCGCGGGCTTCGCCGCTGTCATCGCCGGGTCCAGAAGGGTGCGCGCCGGCCACTGACCCGGCGCCGGATCCGCTGGCGGGCACGACCGATCCCGCGCAACGCACGGCAGTTGCGCGCTTGAACCGTGGGCGACGGGTTGCTATCTGCGACCAGATACGAGAACCCGATCAAATGGGTCGGGCACCCTGAGAGGCCGGCTTGGACGCATCCCCGCAGACAGACACGAACGCGCCGCGGCTGGAAATCCGCAACCTCGTGCGTGACTACGACGGCCGCCGCGTGGTCGATGACGTGTCGCTGACCGTCATGCCGGGGCAGGTGACCTGCCTGCTGGGGCCGTCGGGCTGTGGCAAGTCGACCACGCTGCGCGCCATCGCGGGCGTCGAGATGCAGGATGCCGGAGAGATCCTGGTGGACGGCGCTCTTGTCTGCGACACCGTGTATCGCGTGCCCCCCGAACGGCGCCACATCGGGCTGATGTTCCAGGACTTCGCGCTGTTCCCGCACCTGACGGTGGCCGAGAACGTGGGGTTCGGGCTGTCCGCCGACAAGGCGGCGCGCGAGAAGCGGGTCGACGAGATGCTGGCGCGTGTGGGCATGCGGGCCTATGCGCGCAACTACCCGCACGAACTTTCGGGCGGTGAGCAGCAGCGCGTGGCACTGGCCCGCGCGCTGGCGCCGAGGCCGCGCATCATGCTGATGGACGAACCCTTTTCGGGCCTGGACAACCGCCTGCGCGACGGCATCCGCGACGAAACCCTCGACATCCTGCGCGAGGAGGACGCGGCCGTCCTGCTGGTCACGCACGAGCCCGAGGAGGCGATGCGCATGGCCGACGAGATCGCGCTGATGCGTGCGGGACGGATCGTGCAGAAGGGTGCGCCCTACAACATCTACAATGCGCCGGTCGACCGCGATGCCGTCGCCTTCTTCAGCGACATCAACGTGATCCGCGGCACCGTGAACGGCGCGCTGACGGAAACGCCCTTCGGGCAGTTCCTCGCACCCGGCGTGCCGGATGGCGCCGAGGTGGACATCGTGATCCGCCCCCAGCACATCAAGATCGATTTCGACCGCGGCGGCCACGGCCCCAACCCCACGCCGCAGGACGGCACGCCCGCGCGCGGCGTGGTGCGGCGCGCGCGTTTCATCGGTTCCGAAAGCCTGGTGGAGTTCCGCATGGACCATGACGGATCCATCCTGAAGGCCACCGTGCCCAACGTGTTCCTGCCGAAACCGGGCAAGGCCTTGTGGCTGATGATCCGGCGCGACCGCTGTTTCGTCTTTCCCGCCCACGACTGAACGGGCCTGCGCGCTGGCCGGCGGCCCCCGAATCCGGGTAAAATCCGCGCATCCCGCCCGATTGACGCTTTCATCCCCCGGCGCGAGCGACTAGATACGGGAAACGGGATTATCCGGGGCCGCTTGCGGCCCCGAGACTGGGAGACAAGACTATGCTGAACAACATCGGCCTTCCTGGCCTTCTTCTGATCGCCGTGGTGGTGCTCGTGCTCTTCGGCCGCGGCAAGATCTCCTCGCTCATGGGCGAGGTGGGCAAGGGCATCACCTCGTTCAAGAAGGGCGTCAGCGAAGGCAACAAGGAACTCGAAGACGAAAGCGAACAATCGGCCGAGACGGCCAAGGACGTCACGCCCGAAGATGAAAAGGACAAGGCCTGAGGGCCATGCTTGATCTGGGCTGGACCGAGCTTCTGGTCATCGGCATCGTCGCGCTGATCGTCGTTGGCCCCAAGGATCTGCCGGGCATGTTCCGCGCGGTTGGCAACTTCGTGGGCAAGGCCAAGCGCATGGCGCGCGACTTCTCCAAGGCGATGAACGACGCCGCCGACGACTCGGGCATGCGCGACGTCTCCGATACCTTCCGCAAGGCGACCAACCCCATGGGCAGCGCCATGGACGAGGTGAAGTCGGCGACGAAAAGCTTCACCCAGCAGACGATGGAAAGCGGCCTGCCCAAGGACCGCGAGAACGACGAAGACGGCGCGGCCGGCAAATCGGGGCTTTCGGACGAGCGGCGTGCCGCCGCGGAACGTATCCGCGAACACTCTGCCGAGAAGGCCAATGCCCGCCGCGCGGCGGAGGCCGCCGAATCCGAGGCCGCGGACGCCGGCGGCGAAACGGACGCCACGGGCGACAGCGGTGGGAAACGGGCCTCCGGCACGGCCGCTTCGGGCGGCAAAGGCGCATCGACCTCGGGCAAGGGCAAATCCGGTGCCGAGTCGGGCGGCGAATCCAGGAACGCGGGCAAGGGCAAATCGGGGTCTGCCACGAAGACGAAATCGGCCTCGGCCCGGAACACCGGCACCAGGACCACCGGCACGAAGGCCAAGGGTGCCTCCGCGTCGAAGGGTGGCAAGAAGAAGACGGCCGCCGGCAGCAGCGCCGGCACGGCTGAGGACACGTGATGAGCCCCAGCGACGAGATCGAGGACAGTTCCGCCCCCCTGATCGAACACCTGACCGAGTTGCGCCAGCGGCTCATCCGGTCGGTGGTGGCCTTCATCATCGGGATGGTGATCTGTTTCACGGTCGCCACGCCCATATTCAATTTCCTCACTGCGCCGCTGTGCCGGGTGCTGGCCGAGCGCGGGCAGGACTGCGGACTCATCTTCATCAGCCCGCAGGAAGGTTTCTTCGTCGCGGTCAAGGTGTCGCTGCTCGGCGGCTTCATCCTTGCCTTTCCCTACATCGCGGCGCAGATGTGGCGCTTCGTGGCGCCGGGTCTCTACAAGTCGGAAAAGGGTGCCTTCCTGCCGTTTCTCGTGGCGTCGCCCTTCATGTTCCTGCTGGGCGCGGCGTTTGCCTTCTACGTGGTCACGCCGCTGGCCTATGACTTCTTCCTCGGTTTCCAGCAGTTCGGCAATGAAGGCGAGGCGGTGCCCGCGGGCGATCCGCAGAATGCCGCGCCGCTCAGCGTCGTGTTCCAGGGCTCGGCGCAGGAATACCTCAACCTTACGATCAAGTTCATCGTCGCCTTCGGGCTTTGCTTCCAGTTGCCGGTGCTGCTGACGCTCATGGGCAAGGCCGGTCTGGTCAGCGCCGAGGGGCTGGGACAGGTGCGCAAGTACGCCATGGTCGGCATCCTCGTGCTGGCCGCGCTGGTGACGCCGCCCGATGTCATCACCCAGGTGATCCTGTTCGTTGTGGTCTACGGCCTTTACGAGGTCTCGATCTGGCTGGTGCGCCGCGTCGAAAAGGACCGCGAGGCGCGTCTGCGCGCCGAAGGGCTGTGGTTCGAGGACGACGACGAGACGGACCTCGACGATGATCCGATGGCGGCCGAGTTCGACGATGACGACGACGATGACGGCGACGGGGACCGCGAGCGGTGAGCGACGATCCACTTGAGCGCATCGCCGCCGCGCTCGAGCGGATGAGCCCGGCGCCCCTCGAGGCGCCGGACTTCTCCACGGCGGGTGCATACGTCTGGCAGATGGATCCCGAGCGGCTGGAACCGGTCGACAGCGTCAACCGCGTGGACATGTCCCTGCTCAAGGGCATCGACCGGGCGCGCGACACGCTGCTGGAGAACACCCGCCAGTTCGCCCGCGGTCTGCCAGCCAACAACGCGTTGCTGTGGGGCGCGCGGGGCATGGGAAAGTCAAGCCTGGTCAAGGCGGTGCATGCCGCCGTGCAGGCCGAGCACGCCGATCTAAAGATCGTGGAGTTGCACCGCGAGGATCTGACCAGCGTGGGCCGCCTGTTGAAGTTGCTGCGCGTTGCCGAGGCGCGGTTCGTGCTGTTCTGCGACGACCTGTCGTTTTCCCATGACGACCAGCACTACAAGTCGCTCAAGGCCGTGCTCGACGGCGGGATCGAGGGGCGGCCCGGAAACGTGGTGTTCTACGCCACCTCCAACCGCCGCCACCTGATGCCGCGCGACATGATCGAGAACGAGCGCGCGACCGCCATCAGCCCCAGCGAGGCGACAGAGGAAAAGGTCTCGCTTTCCGATCGCTTCGGCCTCTGGCTGGGCTTCCATCCCTGCGACCAGGACGAGTATCTGGCGATGATCCGCGGCTACTGCGATGCCTATGGTGTCGAGATCGACGAGGACACGCTGCGCGCCGAAGCGATCGAATGGCAGGCCACGCGCGGCGCGCGTTCGGGCCGGGTGGCCTGGCAGTATTTCACCGATCTCGCGGGTCGCCGCGGCGTGGCGATCTGAGCGCCGCGGTCCAGCCTGTCCGGGGCCGCCCTTCTTCCTGCCGCAAGCATCCCGGGGTGAGGCCGAAGGCCGAGGCGGGGGCGATGCCCCCTCACGCCCGGCGGCTCATTCCAGGTAAGGCATCGGGTCGACGCTGTCGAAGCCCTCGCGCACCTCGAAATGCATCGCCTGCGCGCCATCCTCGCGGATGCTTGCCAGCGTCTGGCCGCGGCTGACGCTGTCGCCCTTTTCGACGGTCACCCCGGCCACGCTGGAATAGACGGTCAGCAGGTCGCCCGAGTGCTTGACCACGATGATCGGCACGCCGTTGGTATCCTCGGTGATCGCGGCGACGGTGCCGTCGTCCGCCGCCCGCACCGGCGTGCCGGGGCTTGCCGCGATGTCGATCCCGTCGTTCTTGTCCTTGGCATAGGCACGCACGATGGTGCCCTTGACCGGGTAGGCCAGTTGCCCGTCGCCGCCCGCCTCTGGCGTCGGCGTCCCGGTGTCGGACGCGGAATCGCTTGCGCTTTCCGCGCTCAGGTCCGGCGCCTCCTCGGCGCGGGCCAGGGCGTCATCGGGCTCGCCGGTGCCCTCGATCTCGCCGGCTGTCGGGGTCTCCTCGTCGGGCAGGGGATCGTCCGCGCTGGGTGGCGTCGGCGTCTCGGAGCCCTGGCCCGGCGCCTGCGACGGGGCGCCGGTGGCATCGAGCGGCGCGTCTTCCTCGCCGGGCAACGCCACGGGGATCATCAGGTATTGCCCCTCCCGCACGGAAAAGTCGGGGCCGAGACCGTTCCATTCGGCCAGGCTGCGAACCGACACGTCGTAGAGCCGGGCGATGGTATAGGCCGTCTCGCCGCGTTCGACACGGTGGCGCACGGGCTGCGCGCCGCTGCGGTCGGACGCCTGCGGCGCGTCGCGCCCTTCGGCACCGTCGGCCGCGTCGATCGCGGAGTCCGCAAGCGCCGTGATGTCCACCTCGCCCTCGGGCCGGATCGGCCCGCCTTCGGGTTCGGCCACGCGGGTGTGCAGCGCGACGACTTCGCCCGCGCGCAGCGGATCGTCGGGCTGAAGGCCGTTGAACCGCGCCAGATCCTGCGCGTTCACGCCGACGCGTGCGGCGACGTCCGCCACCGTGTCGCCGGACCGCGCGACCGCGACCTGGTATCCGGGATAGGAGATCACGCCGCGCGGGTCCGGGTCCGGCCGCTCGGCGGTGGCCTGGCTTGCCGCTGCGTCGGTGTCGAAGGCGTTGCCCAGCCCGCCGCGCAGGTCGAAATTCAGGGGTTGGTTGCACGCAGACAGCGCGGTGACACCGGCCAGAAGGGCCGCCATCGGCAGGAAGTCTCGAATACGGGAAAGGATCATCTCGCTCTCGTCCTCGTCATTGCCCCTTGTGGCCGGGGTCTTGGCCTCTGGCGCCGGGCGCCTGTCAATGCTCGCGCCCGAGTCCCTCGACCAGAGGCACGAAACGCACCGAGCGCAGTTCTTCGTACTCCAGGCCCTCGTCCGTGCGGGTCACGCGGATCAGGCTCTGCACGGTATCGGACTGACCGACCGGTACAACCATGATACCGCCCTTTCGCAGTTGCGCCAATAGGGGGCCGGGCGGGTCCTCGGCGGCCGCGGTCACGAGGATACGGTCGAAGGGCGCCTGGTCGGGCAGGCCGAAGCTTCCGTCGGCGGTCAGCGCGGTGATGTTGGTCAGGTCGAGCCGGCGGAAGATATCGCTGGCGGTGGCCACCAGCGCGCGGTGGCGGTCCACCGTGTAGACGCGCCGCGCCAGCTGGCTGAGGATCGCCGCCTGGTAGCCCGAGCCGGTGCCAACCTCGAGCACCTTGTCGCGCGGCCCCGGTTTCAGCGCCTGCGTCATCAGGCCGACCACCGAGGGCTGCGAGATCGTCTGCCCGCAGGCGATGGGCAGGGGCATGTCCTCGTAGGCGCGGGCGGCAAAGACGCCACGCGTGAACTGGCGACGGTCGATCTTCTCCATGGCCGTGAGCACGCGCGTATCGGTGACCCCCTTGGTGCGCAGCGCAAAGAGGAACTGCATCTTGCGGCGGGCGGTCTCGTCGGCGTCCTCGCTCATTCGATGGCCTTCAGCGCCTCCAGCGCGTCGTGGGCGGTCAGGTCGGCCCGCATCGGCGTGACCGAGATGTAGCCCTGCAGGTTCACGTCCGCGTCGGTGCCGGGGTGGGTGGGCTGCTGCTGCGGCGCGCCGGTGACCCACAGGAAACGCCGCCCCGAGGGCGCGTGGTGCGGTTCCACCCCGAATCCCATGTCGCGGCGGAATCCCTGTGGTGCGACACGAAGGCCCTTCACGCGGTCGGCGGGGACGGGCGGAAAGTTGATGTTGTAGAAGATGCCGTAATCGTCGGCGGTCCAGACCCCGCGATCGAGCAGGGCACGCAGCGTGGTCAGCCCGTGCACGCGCGCGGCCTCGAATATGTCCGAGACCTCGCGCAGCTCCGGGCCGAAATACTGGCTCAGAGCCACGGCCGGCACGCCCTGAAGCGCGGCCTCCATCGCGCCGCCCAGCGTGCCCGAATAGAGCGCGTTCTCGGCGGCGTTGTTGCCGCGGTTGACGCCCGACAGCACGAGGTCGGGGCGGGCGTCCTTCATGACGTCGTGCAATCCTGCAAGCACGCAGTCGGCCGGGCTGCCCTCGGCGGCGTAGCGGCGTTCGCCAAGCTTGGCGACCATCATCGGCCGCGTGAAGGAAATTGCATGCGCCACGCCCGATTGCTCGAAGGCCGGCGCAACGATCCAGACCTCGCCCGTCGGGCCGGCAAGGTCGCGGGCGATGCCCTCGAGAACCTCGAGCCCCGGCGCGTTGATACCGTCGTCGTTGGTGATGAGAATGCGCAAGGCCCGCTCCGCTGACTGCTCTGCCCGCGCCTGTGTATCCGCGCGCCCGCCCTTGGGCAAGCGGCGCCGCGAAAGGTTCCGGCGGCCAGGGGCCGATCAGGAGGGCACGCCTGCCTCCGCCAGCAGGCGGCGTGCCTCGTCGGCGGGGGCGGCCAGCGCGCCGCGATCCTCGCCGGGGAAGAAACGCGCGCGCGTCGCAGTGGCCATCGGCGCGGGCTCGAGGATGTGAACCCGCGGTCCGGTGCGTTCGGTCTCTGCCTGCCAGCTGCGCGCCAGGGCGATCTGCGCGGCCTTGGTGGCGCCGTAGGCGCCGAAGAACTTGTCGCCCGCGCGCGGGTCGTCGAAGAACAGCGCCTGGCCCGTCTCGCCCAGAAGCGGCGCCACGAAGGTGATGAGGCGCCCCACCGCGCCGGCGTTGCAGGCAAGTGCCTTGTCCCAGTCGGCCGGGTCGAGCTGGCCCGCCGGCGCCAGCGGCGGCGCGTGCACGGCCGCGTGCGCCCAGACGGCAATGCGGCCCCACCGGTCGAAGATACTGCGGCAAAGCTGGGCCATCGCGTCGGCGTTGGTGATGTCCATCGGCGCCAGCGTGGCCTGGCCACCGGCCCGCCGGATCCGGTCGTCGAGTTCTTCGAGCGCGCCGGTGGTGCGCGCCACGGCCACCACGTGATGACCGGGCGCGAGAGCCTCGGCCAGCGCGGCGCCAAGGCCGCGCGACGCGCCGGTCACCAGCGCGACGGGGCGGGCGGGGGCGGAAGGCGTTGCGTCGGTCATGGGCGGTCAAATCCCACTCCGCGCGGGCCAGTTCAAGCCCAAACGCTTGACTTTCGCACGGTGGACGCGAAAAAGGCGGGTGACACATGAAAGACGAAAGGACGACCCCATGCGCGACAAGGTTCTCGCCAAGGCCGTGATCGGCCAGGACACGCTGCTGCGGCAGGCGGCCCTGGTGCTCGGCGGCTCGCTTTTCATTGCCGTGGCGGCCCAGATATCGGTGCCGTTCTTCCCGGTGCCCATGACCCTTCAGACGCTGGCCATCCTGATCGTCGGGCTGACCTTCGGGTCGCGGCTGGGCGCGGTCACGCTTCTTGCGTACCTTGGCGAAGGGGCGATGGGGCTGCCGGTCTTCGCGAACGGCGGCTTCGGGCTTGCCACGCTCGCCGGCCCCACCGCCGGTTTCCTCGTCGGCTTCGTGGGCATGGCCTGGCTGGCAGGCCTGGCGGCCGAAAAGGGGCTGGCGCGCGGGGTCGTCACGACGACACTGTGCTGCATGGCGATCTCGGTGCTGCTCTACATCCCCGGCGCTGCCTGGCCGATGGCCGTGGCAGAAGCGGCTGGCGTGAGCGGCAAGTGGGTCGGCTCCTCGGCCGGCGCGATCTGGACCTACTGGGTCAGCCCCTTCCTGCTGGGCGACGCCGTGAAGGCCGTGATCGCGGCAATGGCCGTCTGGGGCGGCTGGAAGGCGCTGGAGGCCCGCCGCGGCTGAGCCAGCGGGCGCGTTCGAAACGAAAGGGCGCCGGTCGCATGCCGACCGGCGCCTTTTTCATGGTCGCTGACCTGTGCCGGAACCCAACCCGGCTTTGCGCCGGTCCGCAGGCTACTCCGCGGCCTTGAGTTCGAAGCCCTTCTCGATCTGGTCCGAAGGTGCCACGGGGTAGTCACCCGAGAAACAGGCGTCGCAGTACTGCGGGCATTTCGCGTTCCGGCCACCCGATTCGCCGACCGCGCGGTAGAGCCCGTCGAGCGAGATGAACCGCAGCGAGTCGACGGCGAGGTGTTCGCGCATCTCCTCCTCGCTCATCGTGGCGGCCAGGAGCTTTTCGCGCTGCGGCGTGTCCACGCCGTAGAAACAGGGCCAGGCGGTGGGCGGGCTGGCGATGCGGAAATGCACCTCGGACGCGCCGGCGTCGAGGATCATCTCCTTGATCTTGCGGCTGGTGGTGCCGCGCACCACGCTGTCGTCCACCAGGATCACGCGCTTGCCCTCGATCAGGGCGCGGTTGACGTTGAGCTTGAGCCGCACACCCATGTTGCGGATCTGCTCGGTCGGTTCGATGAAGGTGCGGCCCATGTACTGGTTGCGCACGATCCCCATGGCGTAGGGGATGCCGCTTTCCTGCGCGTATCCGATGGCCGCCGGCGTTCCCGAATCGGGGACCGGGCAGACGAGATCGGCCTCCACCGGGGCCTCGCGGGCCAGCTCGACCCCGATGCGCCGGCGCGTGTCATAGACCGACCGGCCGCCGATGATGCTGTCGGGCCGGGAGAAATAGACGTGTTCGAAGATGCAGAAACGCGGGCTGACGGGGCGGAAGGGAAAGCGGCTCTCGACCCCGTCATCGGTGATCACCACCATTTCGCCCGGCTCGATCTCGCGCACGAAGCGCGCGCCGATGATGTCGAGCGCGCAGGTCTCGGAACTGAGCACCCAGCCGTCGGCCACCTGGCCCAGCACCAGGGGCCGTACGCCCAGCGGGTCGCGCACGCCGATCAGCTTGCTGCGCGTCATTGCCACCACCGAAAAGGCCCCCTCGACGCGGCGCAACGCATCCTCCATCCGCTCGGGGATGGTCCGCTGCAGGCTGCGCGCCATCAGGTGGATGATGCATTCGCTGTCCGAACTCGACTGGAAGATCGAGCCACGCTCGATCAGCTCACGGCGCAGGGCGTCCGCGTTGGTGATGTTGCCGTTGTGGGCGATCGCGGCGCCGCCCATCGAGAATTCGCCGAAGAAGGGCTGGACGTCGCGGATCGCGGTCTGACCCTTCGAGCCGGTTGTCGAGTAGCGCACGTGCCCGATCGCCAGCGGGCCGGGCAACGTTTCCATCAGGCTCTGCTTGGTGAAGTTGTCGCGCACGTAGCCGAAACGCCGGGCACTGTTGAAGCCCTGATCGGGATCGTGGCACACGATGCCACCGGCTTCCTGTCCGCGGTGTTGCAGGGCATGCAACCCGAGGGCCACGAAATTCGCCGCCTCGGTCACGCCGAGCACGCCGAAGACGCCGCATTCTTCCTTGGGTTTGTCATCCTCCCCGGCGTCCTGCCACGCCTCGACGTCGAAGGGGTGTGCGGGGGGCATCTGCTTGGACAAGGGGTTTCTCCGAATCCCGTCATCGCTGTCTGCCCCCTAGATAAGGGCTTCGGCCGGCGATGTCACGAAACTATCACATCGCGGGCGCGGTCTCCGCCGGTGTGTCGGTCGCGGCGCCCGGCCAGCGCGCCGAGAAGCGCGCGCCACAGGCCGTGGGCCTGTTCGCTGCGCATCCGGCGCCCGCGTGCCATGTATGATGGTGTGGATACGCCCTCCCGCAACCGCCGGGTCTCGTCGATACTGTCGGGGCAGACGGCAGAGGAGGTAGACCATGGAAACGGCATCCATCATCGCCATCGATCTGGCGAAGAACG
>NZ_PHNT01000012.1:0-213 GCF_002834145.1 Roseovarius salinarum
GGCGGCGCAGTGGTCGCAGGCAGCGCCTCGGTGGTCGGCACCTCGACGAACCTCGCCGGCGCTTTGGCCGGCCAGAGGCCCTTCCGCTTCAGCGCCCGCCGCCATTGATAGAGATGCTGCCGCGTAATGTCGTGCCGCCGCGCGACGTCGGAAACCGTCCAGCCGTTCACCCCGACTTCCCCGAGGATCTCCAGCTTGAGCGCGTCCGGCCAC
>NZ_PHNT01000012.1:273-8075 GCF_002834145.1 Roseovarius salinarum
ATAGAGATGCTGCCGCGTAATGTCGTGCCGCCGCGCGACGTCGGAAACCGTCCAGCCGTTCACCCCGACTTCCCCGAGGATCTCCAGCTTGAGCGCGTCCGGCCACCGCCGACGCCGCTCCACTCCAAGCACCACACCGTCCCGCACCAGCACCTCCGCCGCAGACGACGTCGTTAACGACGTCAATAACGACGTCGCTTAACCAATCGGACCGATCACTGGCAGGCGGTCGGAACCGGGCGCTTACAAAACACTGTAAATTTGCGACTCCAATTCTTGGGGCAAGGCGTCATTGCTCGGGGATGAATTGTGTCGATGAGTGAAATCCGCGCCAGAATACCGGATAGACAGGTAGTCACAAATCTCGTGGATGGCACTGTCTTGAAACAGCTCCTCATAGAAAAGGACCAGATACCCGCCCTCGCCAAAAGCAGCATGCAAGGCTTTTAGAGTGAGATCATAACGCCCCCGCGCTATGTGCTGCCAATTACCCAGATTTCGGCTCGCCAATTCAATTGCGTTTACAGTGCTTCCTTCTCTCTCACTCATGCGCATTGCGGACCAGTATCTATCTACTGGTTCGCGCATAATGAATATCGGCCTGACATCAGGATGTGCCTGCCTGATTTTCTGGAAATGTTCTGCATGTAACAATGAATATGTCGGGGTGATTTCGCCGCAGACTTTCTTTCCTTCGCACCTATTGCTAAAAAAATCGAAGTACTTGGCAGTGTTTCCCCTCATTGCGACACGGTCTAGAAGGTCTTGAGACATGCCCAAGGCTCTGCCATTCGTCCCTCCACTGCCAACTATGCTGGCAACACTTTTTTCAACCACCCGAGATAATAGTTGGCTGGTAGATCTTTCACGAAGTCCGACAGGAAAAGCTCGTCAAAAAAATGCATCTCCTTTATCGGTGACAAGTACACCTCATCATGCGACGAAAGATAGCGGTGGAGCCAGGTTGTGCCGGCCTTTTGCGCGCCAATACCCAACATGAATGTTGGGTTCTGACGTACGTCGTGATCACCCGTCATCATACAGCATCCACTCATGCTCGGTCCCAGTGATTGCCTCGCGGAGTTCATCGAAGTTTTCTATCAGGTCGGAAACGGGTTCGGGGTTCATTTTAAAGTTTCCAGGATTGGGATCTACGCCATCCATATCCAAGATGTTTGCCGCAGCTTTCACAACATCCTCTGAGAAGTGACCATTCGGTTCGAACATCTCGCTATAGATGAGTCGCTTCGCGTTCGGCATGGAGTCGAGCATTGCCGTCACCCTTTCATCCTGAAGCAACAAGCGGTCGATGAAATCCAATGCCTCCGAGACGTTGACATTCAGTTTTGGCTTTTCTGACACCAAGTGTTCGACACGACCAGCCGACCATCTGCCAGTCGCTTTCGCCATCTCCTCCGAAAGGTAGATGCGCAGCTTATTTCGCCTGATTATATGGACCGCATGCGCCTTGGAATGCCTAATGAAATTGAGCACGAACGGCGATCTTCCATCCACGTCTTCGCGGGCTGGTATCAGGTTGAGACCGAAGTACTTCACGTCCATGGCAAGTTTTCTGTGATCTGACTTCTGCCGAAGTTCTTCTATAAAATCCCTGAAAAGGGTTGCATGGTGTTCTGGGTGGACCAAGTGCGGATGCGTTTCGACTCGCTTCAGGACGTAGCGATAAAATCGGTCCTCATGCGAAAGGTCACCATGGAATATCTCATCGCAATCTCTGGCTCCGTGGCGCTTAAGAAGGTCACGAAATACCGTCGTCCCACTACGCTGACGCCCGATGATAAAGATCAGATCAGAACTGCGCATTCCCTGTTTCCCTTCACTTGCTCACGGCCCGCGCGAATATTGCCCGGGTCACGGCAAGGCTCTTGTCCGGCTCGCGCTGAAGCGTTTCATGCAAAACCTCGCGCAACATGGTCTGCGTGCCGACGTTCTGGCCCTCGGACCATGGCCACGACATGGAACCTCTGCGGAATCGATACAGAAACCCCGCCTCGGGCAGCAGGACCGCGCGATATCCGCGCCCCTCGAAGTCCAGCCAGAAGATCCAGTCATCCCCCTCGCCGTTACGCCGCGTCGCGTCAAAGCCGATTTCTCTCAGAATATCGGTCCGAATGAGCGCCGTCATACGGAAGTCATTCTCCAGGATATGGATGTAATCATTAATTGTATTGCGCAAAATCAGCTCATTTTGCTCGCCAAAATTGCGGCGCTGCGGAATGATTGCGTCAGGTTGCGTCACGGCCTCGTTCCAGGCCTCCAGCATATGCTCCAGAAGCGTTGGCGCGAACAGGTCGTCGGTGTCAACAAAGATCGAAAGCGACGTGGTGCATGCTTCGATAAGCGTATTGCGCGACGCAAGGAGCCCAGCATTCGGTTGCTTAATAATTTGGCAATCAGGCAAAAGGGCCTGAGCATACTCGAACCAGGGTTGACTAACTTCTGGTGTGCCGTCATCACAAATGAGCACGTTGGGGATACCCGCTGACTGTGTTGCAATGCTATCAATGGTTTCCATGAATTCATGATTAGGTTTGTACGCCGGGATCAAGACCGTAACGTCTTTGATTTGGGCGCGCTGTCGTGGTACCGCATGTGCACGCCAACCGCGCTTCCGATCGAGTGCTTTCGAATAGGTATTTCCAAGTGTATTTGCGACTGTGTTAGGGTCAAGGGTACGGCGGCAGTATTCTTGAACCTGCGCCACAACCTGTGGCCCGTCTGCGATAATTTTTTCGAATTTTTCCTGCAGTCCACGCACCGAACGCATCTCGCTATCGAGTATATAGTCGTGCAGATCTTCAGGAAAAAACTCTGCCATGGCAGTGTTATGCCGAACGATTGGAACCTGTCCGGCATCAATTGCTTCGATGCAGGCATATGAAAAAGTTTCATCCGTCCCAAGATGCGGGCTGATCGCCCCTCTGTTCAAGAGGTCAAGAACTACCTCGCGCGGCTTGAAGTCGGAATAAGTCAACCGGTCGCGCAATTCAGGCCGCAAACGCGCCCTACAATATTTCAAGATATCGGGCTCGCGAAATGGTGTGAAACCAACACGCCCGATAAGCTCAACCCTGCGGAGCGGAACGACAGAATGGAGAACGTTGGACGCGTAGATAAGCTTATCGACACCTTTCTGAATAGAAAGCCGTCCAATATATTGTATATCGTTGGTGACAGTCAGGTTTGCTTGCCCCACCTCATTACGGAATGCGTATGGCTCTCGCACGAGGCGGGTTTGGGTTTGGATATCCAGTGATCTTAGGCGGTCCTTACTGGCGTTTGACGGCACGACCACCAGATCGCTGACGCGCATCTGTTGACGTTCCGCAAGATTGTTCGCCCTTGCCCAATCTTGGTACCCAATCTGGTCTGCTTCGAAAATAACTTCGCTCAGGCCGTGATGGAATGTGGAAAACAGGCGCCTTTCCGCCCCTTTCTTAACTTGTAACGCCTGAAACAGCGCAAGACAGGGAGCTTGATAATCTGTGGCTTCGACCACATCGATATCCCACCCGTCAATGACGCTCTTCAGTCGGTTAGCAAGATAGAATGAAAGGCTTTGAAAGTGCGGCCTACTTGGAAATTGCTCATGGACGTCGCTTTCGCGAAAGACCTCTATGTGAACTTTATCCTGGTCAAAAGACCCCATTTCTCGGGGAAAAGAGAATTCACTCTCCTCTCGAAACGTGAATAGAAAGACTTCATGGCCCTGGGACTTTAGTGCCGGAACCATGTATTCAAGGTATGTCGCGATCCCTCCTGCGGGAAACAAAGGTGTCTCGCTTGAGACAAAAAGAATACGCATCACTCCGCCCCTAAAGAAAAGCCATAGAGGTTAAATCGGTAGCTCCCATAGGTCGGCAGCCAAATCAAAACCTTTAGGCTTGAAGATGACGCCAAGAGGCTCTCGAGCTTTTTATCATCATCGTAAAAAAGGGTATGAGCCATCGGGATCGTTGTAACTGGGAAAAAGCCGATTTTTAAATCTTCGTGCCCCCCGCGCTTTTGAGCTCCCCGCAAGGTTACTTTAACGACATTTGTGTGTAACGACTGGTGGGGTTCAACAAAAGAAAATTCCCCTAGCAGGCTAATCCTAAGGTTATTAACGTCTTTCAACGCATCTTCTTCAAGATCCACCTCAATTGTCATCCATCGGGTGTTTGCCCCATCCGCGAAGACTGGGTGCACCCCGAACCTTGGAGAGCGGATTTCCAGATCACCAGAACCGGCGGTTTCTTTACCAGCTGGCTCAAAATCGAGCACAGCCCAGTTCTTTCCGCCATGACTCTCGTATCCAGCTTGGACACCTTTTGTAAATTCTTGATGAGGTTTAACTACTCTTGGCGAAATAGCTTCATTGCTCGCCATGAGGGCATTTAGCTCCGTATAGATACTCGAATCAGGTTGTTTGAAATCCTGAGCACAAGAAGATGCTCGCTCTGCCTCCAGCAAGCGCGTCAATCGTTTCACGCCATCTGCAAGAATTCTTTTTCGTGAAGAAACTTCTTTGGTCATTGTGTACGCCACTTAAACCACTTAATGCTGTTTCGTCTATAACCAATTTAGACCATCGATCGTTCGAATGCCACCAAAACCATACTGGGCCTTTACCTGTGCAGTCCCGGATGATCACATTTCCCCTCGGCGATCGGTTTTGTTTATGGCAAGGTTGGTGCTGAGGGACATTCGGGATGGAGGGCAGGCATGCTGATCTCTTTTTACAAGGAGGCGACGACGCCGAAGGTGCGGGCGGCGATCCAGGGCAGCAAGGTCCCAGCCGCTGACATTTGCGCAGATAACATACGATCTACAAGTGGCGCAAGCGTGACAGCGTGGACGACCGCAGCCACACGCCGCACCGTTTGCAGACGACGTTGACGCCCGCGCAGGAGGCCGTCGCCGTGGCGCTGCGCAAGACCCTGCTGGTGTCGCTGGACGACCTGCTGGCGGTGGTGCGCGAGTTCCTGAACCCGAATGCGTCGCGCTCTGGGCTGGATCGCTGTCTGCGTCGACACGGTGTCGGCAACCTGCGCGATCTCAAAGCCAGGCCACCGCAGCCGAAGCGCAGCAGCTTCAAGGCCTACGAGCCCGGCTACATCCACATCGATGTGAAGGATCTGCCTCAGATGGCTGATGAATCCTCGCGCCGGTATCTGTTCGTGGCCATTGACCGCGCGACCCGGTGGGTCTTCATCCGCATCTTCAAGGCCAAGACCGCGGCCAATGCGCGGCGCTTCCTGCGCGACCTGGAACAGGCCTGCCCGATGCGGATCCGCACGATCCTCACCGACAACGTCCTATGTCGGGAAAATCTGGACGCTTAGGTCAGCAGGTCATGGGGCATCTGTTGCTCCGGATGCCCTGTTAAGGTTGCCCAGACGGGCTCTGCCGTCAAGAAATGATCTCTTCCATAGCAAACACAGGGTACGCGCGGCGGCGGCCCTCACCGTCCTCAATACGAGATCCCAAATCCCAAGCAGAAGGCCCGAACATTATCTACGAGGGTGAGCCATCGCGTCGCCATGCGTTCGAGACCGATGGCGAACAAGCTGCCTCCACGGCTCGTCAGAGAGAGGTCCTTTCGCCTGGGCTCACCCCCTCGATGAACGGGCGATAGGGTTCGCCGTGATTGACCACGGCGTGTACGGTGCGCGCCATCTTGGCCGCGATCGCGGTGTAAGCCTTGCGGCGCAGATGGGCATTATGCCGGTCTTTCGAGATGTAGCGTTCGAACTTGTCCCGGAAGCTTTTTGTTCGCTTGAGGACGGCGGTCTGGCCGGCCATCCAGAGCGTGCGCCGGAGCCGAGCATTGCCATACTTCGAAATACGGCTCTGGTCGCGGAACATGCCGGACTGCACGGTCGAGAGATCCATGCCGCAAAACTTCAGAAACTGCCGGTGATGCCGGAACCGGCGCAGGTCGCCGGCCTCGGCCAGGATGGTCATCGCGTTGATCGGGCCGATGCCGGGAATGGTCGTCAGCAGCTGATAGTCGGGCAGGTCGGACAGCAACTCGACGGCCCGCGCTTCGATCTCATCGTGGACCTGTCGCGTTTTTGTGCCGCCCCAAGTTCTCATTTACGCGGCCTGAGCCTCGTAGGCCAAGGGGCTTTTCCAGACAAAGCCGGTCGCGCTCTCCGCCCCCCATCGGAGGGAAGGCCGATAGATCGCACACGGTCCGACGCAGC
Source organism: Roseovarius salinarum (assembly GCF_002834145.1). GTDB lineage: Bacteria > Pseudomonadota > Alphaproteobacteria > Rhodobacterales > Rhodobacteraceae > Roseovarius > Roseovarius salinarum. Next base: position 6,483 of record NZ_PHNT01000012.1, read on the forward strand.
AACGCAGACGCGGTGTGAGGAGGGACGGGAGGCGGTTGCGCGCCGTGGGACCGTGTGAGGACTTGGGCCCTTTGAAGTGATCGGTTCGAGAACTGACTGGTGATCCGTGGCCTAATTTTTCTTTCGGACGAATGGACTTTTCCCCCGTGGGCAGGGTCGATTCAGCCCCGAGAATACGATGAAAAGCAGACCTGCCCGGTCAGTGGGTGGAGACACCTTTAGGCTAGCTCACGGACCTCTGCGTATTCTATATACCATTGAGATGAGGAGACCGTGATTTAAAAGAAGTCTTCCTTCGTATGTGCCATCTTGGGGGATAGTTCTTTAGAAGCCTCTGTGTCTTCGGGATCGATGACTGAGGCATCTTCTTTTTCGTATTTGACAAGGTCCACTGAGATTTCCTGTAGGAAGTACTCGGCTCCTTCAGGACACGAGAGTGGTTCGATCATCCTTGGCTCTCTGCCCGCGACGGAGACGTCAAGCCAAGGCGCATGAAACCCCAAATAGTTGGTCAGTGTCCGTCTTAGGATACGGAGAACTTGATATTCGTCCAATCTCCTGACCAGAAGGCTGTCGTGGATGGGAAGGGCCGGGATATCCTGACAACAGAGACGCCGAACGGCTTCGACCAATATCTCGGACTCGATGAATTGCAGGGTCAGGGTCAGGCAGGGTGACCCGTCGAGGAAGGGCATGACCTCAAAGACACCCGGAAGCATATCCTCGACGTTTGTGTTGCCCAGCTCATACTTTTCCCTGAAGGAAATACCATCGTCTTGGCGAGGGAACCTCGTGGGTCTTCCGCCATCGGCGTGGACGATGCACTGCACGAGGGTCTTCGCTGCTTTCCTGAGTGACGCTGTCTTTACCCATGAGATGGCGCTGTAGGGGTCCTTAGGCAATCTCTCGGGATGCTCGTAGAGGGCAGCGAGGATGGCCACATGCGAGGCCTTCAGATCGATCTCGCAGACCGTCTCGCCGTCGATGGTATGGCACAAGCGATCAGCCTCCGGCGTTCGCTGGTATTCTCCGTATAGGCGTCCACCGCTGGTCAGGTCGCCCGTGAAAATCCTGCTCAGGGTCGTGTCGATCTGTCGACCTTCAGCATCCCGAAGCGAATGTCGGGACAGACTAGCATTTAGAGAGTGAACAATCTCCTGGTGCCGTCGAACCTCATCGGAAGGGAAGCGATTAAGGGGAAGGCGCTTCTTCTTGTACGAGCCCCAGTAGTCTTTCTTGGGCTCTCGGACCTCGACCGGGTGAGGCCTCGCCCGCTTGAATACCAGACGCTCCTGCCAACCTGCCAGACGTTCCCGAAAGGAGGAGGAGCAACAGTAGACCGCGCTCTGTCCCTTCCCAGGTTTGACGATCCTCAGGATGTAACCCTTCTCGAGCAGAACTGTCGTTATCTCCCGGGCGGCCTTGTAGCCGCACGGCGTCCCGGTCCAGCAGTGTCGGTCCATTCGGATGCCGAAGCGCTCGACGCTGATAGTGTCCCACCGAATGGTGTAAGAGCGCCGACCTTCGGTAAGGCCCGAGCCTGATCAGGACGCCACAGCTGGCAACCTGACGTTGGGATTGTCGTTGACGCGG
>NZ_PHNT01000012.1:8100-18100 GCF_002834145.1 Roseovarius salinarum
TGATCGCGCCGACGAGCCTTATAATGGCCTCATCGTTTGGGAAGATGCCGATGACATCGGTGCGCCGCTTGATCTCGCGGTTCACCCGTTCCAGCGGATTCGTCGATGCGATCTGGGTCCAGTGCTCGCGCGGAAAATCCATGTAGGCGAGCACATCGTCGCGCGAGGCATCCATGAAGGTGCCGAGCTTGTCCTGCTTTTCGCGCAGAGCATCCGCAACGGTGTCCCACTGGGCTTCAGCCTCGGCCTTGGTTTCCTGGGCGAAGATCGTCTTCAGCATCGCTGCCACCGCCGTGCGCTGCTTGGCCGGGGCGTGTGCCAGCGCATTGCGCATCCAGTGAACCCGACAGCGCTGATGAGTGGCATTGAAGACCCGCCGCGCCGCCGCCCGAAGACCCTTGTGGTCGTCTGCGATCACCAATTTCACACCGCGCAGGCCACGGTCGGCCAAGGAGCGCAGGAAATCAGTCCAGAACGTCTCGGCCTCGGAGGGGCCGGTGGCGACGCCCAGAACCTCGCGCTTGCCGTCCTCGTTGATCGCGACGGCTATTATCACAGCGCGGCTAACGATCCGCCCGCCGTCACGCACCTTGATGTAGGTCGCNCAGTCCAGAACGTCTCGGCCTCGGAGGGGCCGGTGGCGACGCCCAGAACCTCGCGCTTGCCGTCCTCGTTGATCGCGACGGCTATTATCACAGCGCGGCTAACGATCCGCCCGCCGTCACGCACCTTGATGTAGGTCGCGTCCAGCCAGAGGTAGGGCCAGGCCCCCTCCAGCGGTCGGTCCAGGAAGGCGTTCACCCGCTCGTCGATCTCGGCGCAGAGCCGGCTGACCTGGCTCTTTGACATCCCGCCTGCGCCCATGGCCTTTACGAGATCGTCCACAGAGCGGGTCGAGACGCCGTGGACATAGGCCTCCTGAACCACCGCCACGAGGGCCTTCTCGGCCGTCCGGCGCGGCTCCAGGAAACTGGGCAGATAGCTGCCCTTGCGCAGCTTCGGGATCTCCAGCGCGATCCGGCCGGCACGGGTATCCCAGTCGCGGTCACGGTATCCGTTGCGCTGGACTTCCCGCAACGGCGAGCGCATGCCCTTGGCCGCGCCCGTCCGCGACTCGACTTCCGCCTCCATGATCCGTTCGGCGGCGAAGGCCAGCATCTCGCGCACGAGATCGCCATCCGCCTGCTGTTCAACCAACTCGATCAGTGCCATTCTCTCATCGGTCATCGTCATCTCCGTCTTTGGTTTCGAGTGTTGCAACCCGAACCTTTGCCGAAGATCGACGGTGGCCGCCAGCGTCACCACCGGCCGCGCGCCGCGCTACGCCGGGGGCGCCGCGCGCGGCCTCTTACACCAAGCGTTGGGACACAGCCGCACCACCCGACCGGAGCAGGGATCTCTGACGCGGCCCACGGGGGGTCGCGCACTCCACCAGGAAAGGTGATCCCATGAAACAGACTCCCGATATCCGTGCCCTGCTCCGGCACATGAACACCGCCGGCGATTTCATGCGCTGGCTGCGCGACGAAGGGGACAGCCTCGTCGCCTCGGCCGAGCTGCTCGGTGGGCCGCGTTGGGCCGAGCGGGCCGGGGCCGTTGCCGCCGCCGCGCAGGCTGGTCACGATCTCGCCGCCCGCCGTGGCGAGCTCGACGCGCTCCACCGGTTGCTGCGTCTCGAGTTCACCGACGCGATCGGCAGCGTGGAGGCCCGGCGTTTCGCCGCCGTCCACCCGGATGATCCGCGGGCCCATGTGGCCCGGCGGTGCGCGGAGGTGCTCGGCCGGGGGCTGCGGGCGCTCGAGGCGCTGCGGCTGGCCGGCGTCGTCAGCATGCGGGAGGCCGCGTGATGCGAAACGACCTGACCGCCACACGCGCGCAGGCGCGGTGCCTGACCTGCTACGCCGGCCAATGGCTCGAGTTGATCCATTTCCGCGCCCACGCCGCGGCGGAAACCTTCTCGACCAGCATGACCACGTATCACGACATGCTGGACCCTGCCGCAAGTGATGCCGCCCGACTCGAGGCCTGCCGCCGGATGCGGCGCCAGGTGCGCCGCCGGGCGGCGGCCGAACGCCTGGAGGGCGAGGCCGCCCATGCGCGGCTGCGGCCGATCGATCCCTACTGCCTGCGCTGGCGCACCACGCCGGATGGCGCAACGTTGGAGACCATCGCGTGCCTGCTCTCGGCCGCGATCGAGATCTTCGAAGCCCGCCTCGACGAGGCGGCCGCGTAGAAGAACGCGGGGCCGTCAAACGGCGGCCCCGCCCATCGTTCGATGCCGTTCATCAACCTTGGCGGTCGCCCGTGAAAAACGGGCCCGATGGCGGCTTGCCGCCATGCGCTGCAGATTGTCGCCCTGTTCGTCTCCGTGGCTGAGACCGGCAAAGAGGGCGGGAAGCAGAAGTTCGCTGCGCTTGATGTCCACACCGAGTTGATAATCAGCCGATGGGTATGTCTTTATACTTGATCCATGGTGGTCTTGGGCCTTGAATGCGAGCTGTTATTCATCGAAAGAACAAAGTAATGTGCTTGGCGTTTAGGCTCCAGACTCATTGATGGTCAAAGCCAGAAGATCACGTCTACGGCCAGCGCGATGGCCGATAGGGATCGTATGATCTACCGCTTCGGCTTTGCCGATTTCGGGTCGAGGGCGGTCTGACGAGGACAAGTCGGCCGGTGATGCCGGCGATTTCCGGATATCTGCCGGCTCGAATGGCCGGGATCGGCTTTCGAGAGCAGCCTCCGCCTCATGCCAGCAGTCTTCGTCGGACGAGGAACAGGTTGCCGAGGGCGCACAGCATGAAGAGCTGTGCCCGGTTCTTGGCGAGGCCACGATAGCGCGTCTTGAATTACCCGAACTGGCGCTTGAGCATCCGGAAGGGATGCTCGACGCGGGCCCGCACCATGGCGATGATCCGGTTGATGTGCGCGTCGGCCGGGTGCAGCGCGCAGCCCTTCGGCGCCTTCCTCATGACGCCCCGGAACTTGCCGGGGCCGCCGAACGCGGCTTCCCGCGCCGCGCTGACATAGCCCTTGTCGGCCCACACCGACGTTTCCGCGCCGTGCAGGAGCTCGTCCCAGACCTGGCTGTCGTGCACCTTTGCCGTCGTGGTCTCAACGCTGTGCACGATACCGCTTTCAGCATCAACGCCCACATGCGCCTTCATTCCAAAGAACCAGTCGTTGCCCTTCTTCGTGGACGACATCTCGGGGTCGCGGGCCTTGGCCTCGTTCTTCGTCGAGGAAGGCGCATCGATAATGGTCGCGTCCACCAGCGTGCCCGAGCGCAGCGTGATCCCCTGATCGGCCAAATGGCGGTTCACCTCGGCGACCAGCTTCCCGGTCAGCGCGTGCTGCTCCAGCAGATGGCGGAAGTCGAGGATGGCGTCCTCCGGGCTTACGCGGCCGCATCTGTGGCCACGGTCCCGTCGGACCGTCCGGGATCCGATCGTCGCCCAACTTGATACCCGCGAACCGGCGCATGGCGTCGCTGTCGTAGAGCATCTCCTCGGCCATCGGGTCGCTGAGCGCATACCACTGCTGGAGGAAGTAGACCCGCAGCATCGTCTCCAGCGGCATCGGCGGACGCCCACCCTTCGGCCCGGCCTTCGGATAGTGCGGCTCGATCAGCGCAAGGAGCCGGGTCCACGGCACCACCGCCTCCATCTCGGCGAGGACCTTCTCCCGCCGCGTCTGATTCTTCTTCATCGCGTGGCGGAGGCCAGGAAAGGCGGGCTGCTTGGGCATAGACGGGCATCCTTCGTGCTCCCTCCCAGTCTACCCCAAGCCGCTCAGAGGGCGAAGTTCTTCAGACGTTTCAATAATTGCTTGTCGTTTCACTTGGTGCCGACCGTGCCCCGCTTATCGATGGCGATCTGAACGGGTAAGAGTTCCAGTGCGCCTGGAGCCTCGACAGCCTCCATGAGGTCAAGGTTTGGGTGCGCAACGTCGCCCGACATCCGGACCCGTTTTCCTTGCCGCGCATCGGCCGCCGGTTCTTCCCGGACTTCGTCGCAAAGCTACGCGACGGTCGGCTGTTCGTGGTGGAGTACAAGGGCGAGCACCCGATCGGGGCACCCGAAGCGCGCGAAAAGGACGCCATCGGGAGAATATGCGCGCGCACCACCGGAAACGTGTTCCTCATGGACCGCCGACCAGATCATGGCGTGGACATGTCCGGCCAGATGAGAAAGGCGCTCTGAATAGTTGAGCCCCGCCACGTGGTCGGTTTTTATTCCGCCGTTGACGAGCCTCGACACCGGTCTTTTCCGGCATGTCATACGACCTGACAATCCTGCGACTATTTGTCGCGGATTTCGTGCGGAATTGGCAGGGCCACGGGGCGCCCCGAGTTAGCCCTACATGGGTTCGCACTATTGAGACTGGATCGACAACCAAAGTGACGGCCTTTGCGCAGAGCTCGGTGGAAGCTGTTCAAGGGCCTCTCAGCAGCTTGTCGCGTCAATGACAGGCATTCCAGTCTCAAAAAAAATATCGAGAAACCCCAGTCATTTAACCGTCCACTCGCCCCTGAGGTCAGAATTTTTTGCCATCGCCGTTTCTGGTCAGGTTCGGAACACCCCCTATCCCGGCTGTCGCGAAATTGCGGCGACAACAACAGGAAGTTTGACATGAAGATGAAGAACCAAGAGTCGGAAACGGTGGTAGCCGCGAACGATAACCCCGGCGGGTCGCGCACGGCGACGGTAAAACTTCAGGACATTGCGACGCTGATGGCACAGGCGTATGTCGCGGAGCTCAAGAAGAAGGAGCAAAAGGGATGACCGCAGGAGCGCGGAAAGCGCGCCGCGCGGCAGCGGCGCGCAAATCGGACCAAGGAGCTCGGGCGCGGCCGAAAGCCGTGATCTACGCGCGCTACAGCAGCGAAAAACAGAACGAAATGTCCGTGCAGGACCAACTCTCGCATTGCCGTGGCGCGGCTGACCGCGCCGGCTTCGAGGTGGTCGAAACGTATTGCGACCATGCTTCGAGCGGCCGGACGCTGCTACGCAGCCGCCCAGGCATTCTACAGATGAAGGATCACATCGCGCGGGGCGGCGTCGATGCCCTGTTCGTCGAGGGGCTCGAGCGGATCGGTCGGCGCGCCGCTGACGTCGTAACGACGGCGGACTGGTTCGAGCATCGCCAAGTCGATCTCTATTCCGCAAACGCCGGTCGCGTTGACTGGAAGATGGTTCCTTTCTACGCCGGCATCGCAGACATACAAGCGCGCGAGATCGGCGAGAAGACGCGCCGCGGGCAGGCAGGTACGACCGCGCGCGGACGCGTTGCGGCAGGAGTCGCGTACGGCTATCGCGTGGTCCACGACAAGGACCTGAACCGCGAAATCGACCCTCAGCAGGCCAAGGTGGTTCGCCGTGTTTTCGAGGAGTATGCGGCGGGCTTATCTCCGCGCGCAATCGCGGCTCGCCTGAATGCCGAAGGTGTTTTGAGCCCCCGTGGTGGCCAGTGGAACGACAGCACGATCCGCGGAAACGCGAAGAAACGGGACGGCATGCTCCGCAATGAAGCGTACATCGGAGTGATCGTTTACGGTCGCAACCAATTCACGCGTGATCCGGACACCGGCAACAGGATATCCCGCCCGGCTGACGACGACCGGATCGTCCATCGCGAGCGCCCGGAGTTACAGATCATCGGCGACGATCTCTGGAACGAGGTACAGAATCGGTTAGAAGCAACTTATAAACGTCATGCGAAGGCAGAACCGGATCGCCGTTCTCTGAACGGGGCGCATCGGGCGAAGTATCTACTCGCGCGCCTGATCACCTGCGATTGCTGCGGTGCGGGTTATACCATCGTTGGCAAGGAACGGTACGGTTGTTATGGCCGCAAGACGCGTGGGGCATCCGCATGCTCCAATTCGAAGACGATTTCTCGCTTCCGGCTGGAGGAGCGCGTGGTGGCGCGACTTCGCCAGGGCCTGCTGACGCCGGAGTTGGCGACGCATTTTGCGGCCGAGGTGCAGCGTTTTTGGCAAAACGAGGAGGCTGAAGCTCGCCAGCAGGATCAGTCGCTGGAAGCCGACCTGGCGAAGGTGAAGAAGGCTATCGAACGCCTGCTCGACCTTCTCGAGAGCGATGCAGGAAGTGACGCGCTTCTGGGTCGGCTCAGGGCGAAAGAGGAAGAAGCGCGGCGTCTGGAAGCTGCGATCGCGGCTCGTGATGCCGAAGCATTGAGCACGACATCGTTGGATCCGGGCGACCTCGAAGCTGTCTATGAACGACTTCTCCGGCGGCTGAATTCGTTCCTGAGCGCGCCTGAGCAGGTGGTGCTCGCAAATGAATTGCTTGGCGATTTGATCGCCGAGATCCGAGTTCGTCCCGACGAGGTTGCCCGGGACGGTCTTGCCGTGGAGATCCATGGCGATCTGGCGCGAATGGTTTGCGCAGGGTCCGAATACGAGAAGGGCGCCCCACAGGGCGCCCTTCCGTACTTGAGTCAGATTTCGGTGGTTGCGGGAGCAGGATTTGAACCTGCGACCTTCAGGTTATGAGCCTGACGAGCTACCGGACTGCTCCATCCCGCGCCATTTTTGCACGCCCTGCTAGGTATCGGTGTTCAGGGCGTGGCATCGTAAGAGAGACACGTTTCAAGGGTTTTTCTAGGTTTGGCGGCGACCTACTCTCCCACGTCTTGAGACGCAGTACCATTGGCGCTACAGCGCTTAACGGCCGGGTTCGGGATGGGACCGGGTGTTTCGCTTGTGCTATGACCACCAAACCGAGAAAAACCCTCAAAATCCAAGTCCTGCACACTCGGTGCATGCTTCTGTCCGTAGCGTGCGTATGTTTTGCACACGTGGCCAAGTCTGGCTTCTACTGGATCAAATCAAGCCTGTCGGACAATTAGTACCGGTCAACTGAACGCATTGCTGCGCTTACATCTCCGGCCTATCGACGTGGTGGTCTACCACGGTCCTCGGGGATACCTTGTTTTGAGGGCGGCTTCCCGCTTAGATGCCTTCAGCGGTTATCCAGTCCGTTCATAGCTACCCTGCACTGCGGCTGGCGCCACAACAGGTCCACCAGTGGAACGTTCACCCCGGTCCTCTCGTACTAGGGGCAACTCCTCTCAAGTATCCTACACCCACGGCAGATAGGGACCGAACTGTCTCACGACGTTCTAAACCCAGCTCACGTACCTCTTTAAACGGCGAACAGCCGTACCCTTGGGACCTGCTCCAGCCCCAGGATGAGATGAGCCGACATCGAGGTGCCAAACACTGCCGTCGATATGGACTCTTGGGCAGTATCAGCCTGTTATCCCCGGCGTACCTTTTATCCGTTGAGCGATGGCCCTTCCACACGGGACCACCGGATCACTATGGCCGTCTTTCGACTCTGCTCGACTTGTCAGTCTCGCAGTCAGGCTGGCTTCTGCCATTGCACTCAACGAGCGATTTCCGACCGCTCTGAGCCAACCTTCGCGCGCCTCCGTTACCATTTAGGAGGCGACCGCCCCAGTCAAACTACCCGCCACGCAGGGTCCCGGACCCAGGTTCATGGGTCGCGGTTAGACATCAAGAGTGCGAAGGGTGGTATCTCAAGGGTGGCTCCACCGGAACTAGCGTCCCGGCTTCGAAGCCTGCCACCTATCCTGCACATCACAATCCTGATGCCAGTGCGAAGCTGTAGTAAAGGTGCACGGGGTCTTTCCGTCTAACCGCGGGTAGCCTGCATCTTAACAGGCAATTCAATTTCGCTGAGTCGATGTTGGAGACAGCGGGGCAGTCGTTACGCCATTCGTGCAGGTCGGAACTTACCCGACAAGGAATTTCGCTACCTTAGGACCGTTATAGTTACGGCCGCCGTTTACCTGGGCTTCAATTCGGTGCTCTCACACCTCCTTTTAACCTTCAGGCACCGGGCAGGCGTCAGACCCTATACGTCGTCTTGCGACTTCGCAGAGCCCTGTGTTTTTAGTAAACAGTCGCCACCCCCTGGTTTGTGCCCCCGGACCCTGGTTGCCCAAGACCCGGGCCTCCTTCTCGCGAACTTACGGAGGTATATTGCCGAGTTCCTTCAACATCGTTCTCTCAAGCGCCTTGGTATGCTCTACCAGTCCACCTGTGTTGGTTTAGGGTACGATCTTGTGGAGGTGCTATTTCCAGGGACTGATCAGCGGCCCGGACAATCCGATAAGTCCGAACAACAGTCACAATCCGTCACATCCTCCTGGCCCAGGAATATTAACCTGGTTCCCATCGACTACGCCTTTCGGCCTCGCCTTAGGGGTCGGCTTACCCTGCTCAGATTAGCTTTAAGCAGGAACCCTTGGACTTTCGGCGACAGGGTCTCTCACCCTGTTTGTCGCTACTCATGTCATCATTCTCGCTAGTGATCTCTCCACCGGCTGGCTCACGCCCCGGCTTCATCGAAAGATCCTTTCCTCCAACGCGCCGCGAAAGGCGCTAAGGAGGAATGGATCTATGTCACACTACGCTCCGCTACCAGTGCTTACGCACTCCTGAGCTTCGGCTCATGGCTTGAGCCCCGTTACATCTTCGCCGCAAGACAGCTTATTTAGACCAGTGAGCTGTTACGCTATCTTTAAAGGATGGCTGCTTCTAAGCCAACCTCCTGGTTGTTTTGGCCGTCTCACCTGCTTTCCCACTTAGCCATGAATTAGGGGCCTTAGCTGCAGGTCAGGGTTGTTTCCCTCTCCTCCATGGGCGTTAGCACCCACAGAGTGTCTGCCATCTAGTACTCCCGGGTATTCGGAGTTTGGTTAGGATCAGTAAGCCTGTGGGGCCCCATTACCCATCCAGTGCTCTACCCCCCGGGGTATTCGGATGACGCTCTACCTAAATAGATTTCGCGGAGAACCAGCTATCTCCGAGTTTGATTGGCCTTTCACCCCTAGGCACAGCTCATCCCGATCTTTTTCAACAGATGTGGGTTCGGCCCTCCAGTAAGTGCTACCTTACCTTCAGCCTGGCCATGCCTAGATCACTCGGTTTCGGGTCTGATCCATCCAACTCGACGCCCATTTAAGACTCGCTTTCGCTGCGCCTACACCTAACGGCTTAAGCTTGCTGGATAGACCAAGTCGATGACCCATTATACAAAAGGTACGCCGTCACAAGACTGGACACTTATAACAATCATTTCGTCGGGATCGAGACGCGTAGATGCACGGTTTCGAGACCCGGGTTCGGGCTGTAAAGCCCGGCGTTTGATCGGTGATCAACACCGAGGCTGAAGCGGACGCCCGCCCGGTTCTGAAACCCCACCTCGACGCCCGAGCGAAATTCGACGGGGCCGCCGAGATCGACGCCGGAGCCCTCGTCGTAGAGGCCGGTCATCGCGTGGAATTTCAGGAACAGGTTCTCGCTCGCGTTGGTCATCGTGTAGGTGTGTCCGATCCCGGCCCAAAGCTCACCGTCATTCGACGCCGAGAGCCCGTAGGCCACCTGGAACGGCCCGTTGGCGTGCCGTGTTTCGCGGCGAAGATAGATTTCTTCGCCAACCGCGTTTTCCTGGAACACGGTCTGCCCGATTGCTGCGCTCGCGTGCGGCATCGCATCGCGCTTGGCGAGGCACCCGTCCCGCGGGCAGTGATTGACACCCATGTCGATCAGGCCGGCCACAAGACCGAGAACGGCCATGCTCCCATCCGTCACGAACGCTAGATCCGACATGCTCATTCCCCCGTGGCTTAACGCCACCTGAATGAAGCAGATTGTCATAAGAGTCCAGTCAAGCTCCGACTGCTTGTAGGCGTTCGGTTTCAGGTTCTGTTTCACTCCCCTCGTCGGGGTGCTTTTCACCTTTCCCTCACGGTACTGGTTCGCTATCGGTCAGTAAGGAGTACTTAGCCTTCGAGGGTGGTCCCCCGATCTTCAGACAGGATTTCACGTGTCCCGCCCTACTTGATACGTCCCGCAACGCTTCCCATACGGGGCTGTCACCCGCTATGGCCTGGCTTTCCAACCAGTTCTGGTCACGTCTTGGGCTCGGCTGGTCCGCGTTCGCTC
>NZ_PHNT01000012.1:20600-110850 GCF_002834145.1 Roseovarius salinarum
AAGTCATCTGTTTGATGTACATCGTTTCCGAGGAAACGAAGTCCGTTCAAACAGTGAAGCTGACCATCCATGATCGGGACGAACCCTAGGATGTCGATATGCAGTCGTCGATCATCGTATCAGACCAAACCGCCCGCATATCTCTTCAGATACTCGCGATGTCAAAGAGCGTAGAGACAAAATCTACAAGAAGCGCCCTTGTACCTCTTGGCGCGTCCTGCGTCAAATGCCTCTGTGTTTTTTGCCTTCCGTCCCGCTGAAGCGTCGCTTCGTTGGTCTGTCTGGCGTTCCGTTGTGCGCCTCAGCGCCGCCGGTGAGGGGGTATTTACGGTTTGGTGCCCGACCCTGCAACCCCTTTTTTTCGCCAACGTCATCTTTTTTTTAAAATCCCGGATTTCGGCGCAAAAATAAGGGCTTAGGTAACTGGTGTTGCGCTGCGGCGAGGCTGCTGCGCAAGAATGTTACCCGCGTTGACGCGCAAGATTCCCGTCCCGCCGGGTTATCCACAGCCCTCGTGGCGCTCGTGACGGCGTTCGCCACCGGAATCGCGCCGGATCCTCCTGAATCAGGGCCCGGGTCCGCTCCGACTCGGTGCACCAGGACGGAATCAGGGGTGAATCACCCGGGGGTGCCGGGCCGATTGCTCCCCTCCGGAGATTCGCCGGGCACCGGGAGCCCACAGCTCACCGAGGAAGCGGCGGCTGCACGCTGGGCCGGATCTGGTTGAACGGCACGCTCGTGCCATCACCCTGCACGATGCGCACGTGACGCCGCCGCATCTGCCGCGGCTCTGCCACCCCGACTGAATGGGCGATCATCTCGACCTCATTGATGACCGACCGGGCATAGTGCGCCACCTTGAGGTACTTGTCCTCGACCACCAGCCCGGCCTGCAGGCGCGGATTGTGCGTCGTCACCCCTGTGGGACACGTGTTGCGATTGCACTTGAGCGCCTGGATGCATCCAAGCGAGAACATGAAGCCGCGCGCGGAGGTGACGAAATCGGCGCCCGCGCAGATCGCCCACGCCACGTCGCTGGGGTTTACCAGCTTGCCGCTGGCGATCACCCGGATACGCTCCTTCAGGCCGTGGCCGTCGCGCAGGTCGACCATGCGCGGCAGTGCTTCGCGCAGCGGCATCCCCACCAGGTCCATCAGCGGCATCGGGGCGGCGCCGGTTCCACCTTCCCCGCCGTCGACGGTGATGAAGTCGGGTGCGCACTCGGCTCCGCGTGCCTGCACCAGTTCGAAGAACGGCTTCCATGCGTCCGACGAGCCGATCACGGTCTTGAATCCCACCGGTTTGCCGGTGACAGCACGGATGTGGCCGATCATGTCCAGCAGATCGTCGAAATCGTCGATCTCGCGATGGCGGTTGGGCGACATGCTGTCCTGACCGGCGCTGATACCCCGAATCCCGGCGATCTCGGGCGTTACCTTCTCGCCGGGCAGAATGCCGCCCTTTCCGGGCTTGGCGCCCTGCGCGAGCTTGAGTTCGAACATGCGCACATGCGGGTTGTCCGATACCCTTCGCAACGCGTCGTCGTCGAGATTGCCCATCGCGTCGCGCACGCCGTATTTCGCGGTACCGATCTGGAAGACCAGATCACAGCCGCCGGTTTCGTGCCAGGGCGAAAGCCCGCCCTCGCCGGTGTTCAACCAGATGCCCGCCTTCGCGGCACCGCGGCTCAGCGCCTCGACCGCCGGCCGCGAGATCGCGCCATAGCTCATGCCAGAGATGTTGAAGATCGACTTCGCGCTGTAAGGAATCGCCGCCGTCGGCCCGATCTGCATCGGCGCAGTCGCCGCGAACTGGTCGTCCAGCGGCGGGAAGGCCGCGTTGACGAAGATCGGCGTGCCGGTCACGCCGAGATTGCGGGTCGAGCCAAATGCGATGGTGTTGCCCGACCCGTCAGACGCATGGGCCACCCAGTCGCGCTGTGCGCGGTTGAACGGCATCTCCTCGCGGTCCATGGCGAAGAAGTATTGCCGGAAGAATTCGCCGAGGGTGGTGAACAGGCGCCGGAACCGCCCGATCACCGGGTAGTTGCGGCGAATGGCATCGCCGGTCTGCGTGCGGTCCAGCGCGTAGAGCGTGAAAAGCACAATCACCGCCAAACCCAGCACCAGAACGAAAACCAGCGCGAGGATCTGCAGTGCGTGCATCGCGTAATCCATCGGCTTCTCCTTCGGTGATCGGCGCGGGTCGTGCAAAGGCAGAGTGCGACCTCAACCGCGTGCCTGCAACCCGTCAGTCGGGATGCCACGGCCGGCCGCCCGAAACAGATTGCCCGGTCGGGCGCCCGGGTGCCAGCGTTCCGGCATTGCAGAATGCTGGGGCAACCGGCCCATCGAAGATCGGGCAGACAAAGGATCCATGAACACGACGACACCCCGAGAGGCCGATTCCGCGCGTCCGAGGCAATCACCCCTGGCCGAGCGCATGTGCGAGCGGCTTTCCCTGCCCTTTCCCGAGACGTTCCGGCTGCAATTCCAGCTGACACGCGAGGGCGGCGCCGCTCCCGAAAGCTTCACCACCCGGAAACTGGGCGAATGGAGGTTGCATCATTGCCCGGACCTGACCGACGAGGACGGGGCGGTCGTTGGCTACTGCCCCGGGCCGGCGGTCGACGGGGCTGGCAGGCGACTGCGCTCACAGTATAAGCCCCCCGCGCGCGCGTGAGAGGCGGGATTGCTCGAAGCGGCCGAGACGGTGATCCGCGATTTCGCCGGCCGCTTCCTGGTGGTGATTTCCGGCCAGGGCCGCACCCGCGTCTACGGTGACCCGGCCGGGTCGCTGCCGGTCGTCTACAACCCCGTCTCGGGCACGGTCGCGGCGACCCCGCTTCTGGCGCTCGTGCGCGACATCATCCCGAACCCGGCCTAGGATATCGCCAGCGTTTGCGGCGTGCCGGATCCCCGCGCGATCTCGATGGGTACCGAACGGCTGCCGGCCCAGGGCGGTTTCAGCTTCGGAGATACCGTCGACCGCGACGTTCGGCGCCTCACGCCGAACCATCACCTGTCTCTCGACACCCTTGAAGAAACCCGGTTCTGGCCGGCCGCAGACCGCGATTTCACAGACGGCGTGGAGTCGGTCGACGATGCGGCTGCCGCGCTGGCAGAGCGGATGGGGGTGGTCTGCAACGCCCTGATCGATGACGCGCCGGCGTGGTTCGCGCTCTCGGGCGGGCTCGACTCGCGCATGCTCCTGGCAGCGGCCGAACACGGGTTCGGCCCGAACACCCGGCTCTATTCCCACGGCATGAACCGCGCCTCGTTTCTCGACACGATCGCCGCGGAACGGATCGCCGACCACCTCGGCCGCGAGATCCGCATCGTCATCCCCGAGGGCAGCCCCATGAAGGACATGCGCAGCCCCGAGGCACAGCGCCACGGCGCCCTGCACCACAACATCTCGGCCGGGTTCGTCGCGCCCGTCGGCGCGCACCTGAACCGCGGCGCGCTGGACTGGATCCCGCGCGACGATCTGCTGATCCGCGGCAACATGCTGGAACTCGCTTCGGCCATCTGGTGGCCGGGCGTGCACAAGATCGACAGGGTCGACCCGGTCGCCATCACGACGCCCGAACAGGCCGAGGACCGCGCCGCACGCATGCGCGGCTGGATCGCCGCCCTGCCGGAGAACGCGGCGCGCGTCGTGCATGACTTCAACTACATCGAGAACACCCTGCCCTACGCGCAGGCCGGGCTGATGAGCATGAACCACTGCCTTTTCATCACCCCCGCCTGCGACCGCCGGGTGTTCGAGCTCTGCATGGCCGTTCCGTTCCCGGCCCGCCGGCGCAAGAAGTTCTTCCGGCGAATCCTCAAGGCCAGCCGCCCCGACCTGCGGGCCCTGTCCACGACCAAGGACGTCGCCGAGGAACGCCGGGCGCGGTGGCCGTCCGCGCTGTCATCACGTTTTTATGATTGGACTACGGGCAACGCCCCCGCTTAGGCGCGCGCCGCCGCGTGTCAAGGGCGACATCCGGCAGCTGCCGGGTGAACCGGGCGCGCAGCTGCCGCGTATCGGGTTCAGATGCGGGCACGGATTGCCCCATCGAAACATGATTGAACAGGAGGACGACATGTTCCGCAGAACCTACCTTGCACTGACCGCCGCGGCCCTGATGGCCGGCCCGGCGGTGGCCGGCGGCCACGGCAGCGACATCGTGGACACCGCGATGGCCGCAGACGACTTCAACACCCTCGTCGCCGCCGTGAAGGCGGCCGATCTGGTGGACACGCTCAAGGGCGACGGCCCGTTCACCGTTTTCGCCCCCACCGACGCGGCCTTCGCCGCGCTGCCCAAGGGCACCGTGGAGGGCCTTCTGGAGCCCGAGAACAAGGACAAGCTGACCTCGATCCTCACCTACCACGTCGTGCCGGGCAAGGTGATGTCGGGCGATCTGTCCGACGGCATGACCGCCGAGACCGTGCAAGGCGGAGAAGTCACCATCATGACCGAGGGTGGCGTGACCGTGGACGGCGCCAATGTCGTCCAGGCCGATGTCGAGGCCAGCAACGGCGTGATCCACGTCATCGACACGGTCATCATGCCCGAATAAATTGCCGGTGTTCGGGGTGGCGTCGCCCGCGTGCGGTGCCGCCCCGCGCATTGCACGGAAAGGAGGACAAGATGTTCAATCGTCGCACGGCGATAACGGCCCTCGCGGGCGCGGGGCTCGTGGCACTCGGCGCGTGCAGCCAGATGCAGTCGATGCAGGGCATGATGACGGGCGGCCAGCCCGACGATATCGTCACGATCGCCGCGTCCGACGACCGCTTCTCGACGCTCGTGACCGCTGTCGAGGCGGCCGGGCTCGGCGAAACCCTCTCGGGCGAGGGGCCTTTCACCGTGTTCGCCCCGACGAACGCGGCCTTCGACAAGCTGCCCGAGGGCAAGGTGTCGGAGCTGCTCAAGCCCGCGAACAAGGCCGAACTCGCCAAGGTGCTGAGCTACCATGTGGTGCCGGGCAAGGCGACCTCGGCCCAGCTCGCCGGGACGCGCGGCAGCATCGCGACGGTGCAGGGCCAACAGGTGCATATCGACGGCACCGACGGCGTGACGGTCGAGGATGCCAACGTCGTCCAGGCCGACATCGAGGCCAGCAACGGCGTGATCCACGCCATCGACAAGGTCATGATGCCGCAATGACATCCAGGCGCCTGGCCCCCGTGCCGGGGGCCGGGCGGCGCTATCGCTTGTGGATCACCGCCACCTGGTCGCGCCGTTTCTTCTGGTAGCGGACAGGTTCCACGATGCAGCCCGAGATCTGGGGGATGAGCGCATTGAAGGCTTCGGCCACCGCCGGATCGGAATGGCTGAACCGGCGGTCGTCGAGGAAGCTGCGAAACAGCGGCGCCGTCTTGGTGATGCCGGGCTGTTCATAGCTCTCGGGTTGCCAGCGCAGGTCCTCGATCACGTAAAGCCCGCCGGATTTCATCCGCGGGAACACTTCCAGAAATGCATTCTGCTGGTGGTGCGAGGCGTGGCTCGCGTCGTCGATGACGATATCGGGCGCCGGGCGGATGGCTTCCGACGCCGCCGCGATCTGGGCACGCTCTTCCAGGTCGCAGCGGTGGAAGGTGAACCGCGGATGTTCGAACCACGAGAAATCCGAAACATCGAGGCCGTGAATCCGTGCCTTTGGAAAGTATTCCAGCCACATGCGGACCGACGGCAGGTCGCTGGTTTCGCGGTCCGCACTTACGCCGTGTTCAGGCCCTCCGATCAGCAACCCCATCTCGAGGAAGGTGATCTTCCTCTGCCGGAAGGGATTGAACAGCATGTGGTAAAGTTCGGTGTAGCGGTGCTTGCGCGATCCCTTGTCCGAACCGTAGCGGTCGGCCAGGTCGGTCAGCGTCTCGCGGCCCGCGACCGGGCTGGTGCCCTGCGCATCCTTCATTGCCGTCTCCTCACTCCGCCGCCTGCGCGTCCACCGCCGCCGGGATCGGCGCCGCCGACGGGTCGATCCGGTGCTTTTTCAGCAGGGCGTCGACCAACCCGCCCTCCTCGGGCAGACCATCCGGCCGGCTGGCCAGGAAATCGCGAATGCGCCGTCCGTAAAGGTGGATCGAAACCGTCCGCTCCGTCAGGAAGCCCTCGGCGGCGGCGCGGTGGTGCGCCTTGACCATGCGGCGGCGCTTTTCGAAGGGGACGGGATAGAGAACATCGCGCGGGAAAGCGTGTTCGTGCTCGCCGGTCCGGTGCAGGTGATGGGTCACGGCGTGGGGGCCCCACACACCCCACGGCAAGTCGCCCACGTGCACCGGCGTGCCTGCGTCGCGCTTGGCTTCGAGCTTGGCGCGCGCCATTTCGCTGTACCACGGCGGGATCATGTATTCGTCGCGCGTCATCTCGAGCAGGTTCGCCAGCGCGGGGCTGTCGGGCGGCAGGCCAAGGACGCCGCCGTTTATGTGGTTTTCCGATTCCCAGCCAAAGAAATGTCCCGTCGGCGTCTCGAACGGCTTCATGCAATAGGCGTCAGTGTCCGCCCAGATCGTCCGCTCGCTCTTCGCGAGCAGGTGGTAGCGGAACACATCCGAAAACAGCGCGAGGCTTTGCGTGCGGTTGTGCTGGATGAAATTGTCGCGCGGCAGGATCGCGCCGCCGTGCTCGAGGTGAACCCCCTCGGGAACACGCTCCACGGGGCCGTAGTGGTAGAGGGTGACCTCGTGACCCGCATCGAGGAACGACTGGATGCAAAGTTGTTCGACATAACTCAGGGGGCCCTCGACCCAGAGCATCCCGATGCGATACTTGCTGCTCATGCCTGCTGCCCCTTCACGCCCCTTGGGCTTGTCGTTGTAGCCTTCTCGGCATTGGCTTCAGGATACCGCCAATCCCGTGACCGCGCAATCGCGCACAGGGCCGCGGCGCGCGGTCATTCCCCTTGAAACTGCCGAGGGCCACGCAACGCAGGATCGCGTCGATCTCGGCCAGCCATGTCGCGGCCGTATAGCCGCGGCATTCTCGGGCTCACGGGGCTGCATGCGCGGAACACGGGCCTCCCTGGTTCTCGGGCTCCAGGAAAGTGACATCCAGGTCGCCACGGATCCCGGCGACATCCCTGTCGTATAGCCGCGCTAGATGGGCGCGTTCCTCGGGCGTCCAGGGGTCGTATGCCGGCCACTTTTCCCCCCGGGGATAGGCCTTCTGGATCTCGACACGGCGGGCCAGCGCGGCTTCGCCGCCTTCGCGGTTGATCCGGGTCAAAAGCTCGTGCACGGCACGGTGCGAGGCGGTGGGCCGGCCCCGCGTACGCTTGGGCGATGCCAAGTCCGATGCGTCCAGACCCGGGCCGCAAATGTTGCCGATGACCCTGTCGGACAGTGCCCGGAAATCCTCGTGCCGCCACAGGATCAGCCGCGCGCGGGGGAACGACTGTTGAACCAGTTCGACGAAACCGCGCCAACTGGGCATCCGTGACAGAACGCGCCGCTTCATGCGCGCCTCGCCGATGACCCGGTCGCTCGACGCCGAGCGCAGGTATTCCACGTAGGCCGCGGCAAAGAAATCGGCGTAATTGCGCAATGCCAGATGCACCTCCTGCACTGGATAGGGGATCTGCCCGGCAAAGATCGGCAGCAGGGTATCGCGTCTCTGGTAGAGCATCCCGCTGCCCACGCAATGACCGCAGTGGCCCGGCATGTTCTCGTCCGACAGGATGATCCGCTCGTCCGGGCCGGCGCCGACGGCTTCGAAGAACCTGCGCGCCCGCTCGGCCAGTTCCGCATCCGGCACCTTGGTGCGGTACCCCAGCCCCAGCTTCTCGTAGCCGTTGAGCTGACAGGGATAGGTGTAATCCTTTCGCGTGTCGCGGTGGTGAATGTAGTGCACCCCGCGCTTGCGCATGCGTCCGGCGTTGCGCTGAAGGATGGACTGGACGTGGCTCGTCGCCGTCTTGTGGACGCCACCGTGCACCACGACGTAGGGGGACGTTCCCGCCATGCCGACCTAGCCTTCCGCCAGCTCCGGTGCCGCGTTGATGTGGCTGATGCGCTCGCGGAACTCGCCCCATCCGTCGCGTGCCCTGAGATCGCGGATCTTTTCCCGATGCGTCTCGCAGGCCGCCGCGTGCAGCCGGGCCAGCTCGGGATCCTTCAAGAGTTTGGTCAACTCGCGTCGCAACCCCGGCAGCCGGGCGTGGATCGAGGTATCGCGGCTGTTGTTGTAATTCATGTTCGACCAGTACTCGATCCCCTGGTCGTCGGCGACGTGATTGGTGCGGCCGCGGTCCCGCTTGACGAGGAAGCTGTCGACCGACCGCACCGCGTAGTGATGCATGCGTGCGAATTCGTGCGAGAACGTGGCGTGCGTCTTCCACCCCTGCGCGAGATAGACGTCGGGCATCGGCTGGCCGCCGCCGTCGACCCATTTCACGTCGCCGCGGTCAAGGTGAAACGCGGGACGGTGGATGCGCAGTTTCCAGAAACGGTCGTTGTTGCGCACCAGCGTCTTCATGCCGCGCGCGCGGAAATTGGGATACTCGTGCTCGCCGGTGCAGCGGTCGAAGCGGGCGGTTACCAGATCCTCGGTGTAATCCAGGTGCCCGCTGTTGCCGAAAAGCTTCCAGCACACCGAGATCGCGTCGGCATCGCCCACGGCGGCGAACAGGTCATCCAGCCGCCCCTTGCCCGTGCGGATGTTGAGGAACTCGTCGCAATCGGCACAGATCAGCCAGTCGGCCTCTCGGTAGAGCGGCTCGCTTTGCGCGGCTTTCAGCGCGGCGCGCTGGGGGCTGCCGCCCGGCTTGAACGGGTTCACCCGGTGCTGACCAAGGCCCAGCTCCTGCAGGCGCTCGGCGATACGGTCGGTCCCGTCGTCGCAGTCGTTTGTGTAGATCAGGAAATCCGTGAAGCCGATGGAACGATTGTAAGCCACCCATTCCAGCATGAAGGGGCCTTCGTTCTTCATCGTGGTGACGATGACACGCCGGCCCTTCATGCTTGGCGGGATGCGGTCCGGCGCCGTGCCTCCGGCGTTCTCGGGCGCCACGATCCTCGCGGCCGGTTGCTGCGCCGCGGCCGCGGCCGGTGCGGGCGGCGCGGAAGGCTCCTGCGCCTCCGCGGGCGTGTCGGGTGCGGGCTGCTGGCCGGGGTCGGCCGCCTGTTCCTTCAGCTTTCGCAGCCTGCGGCGGAACACGGCATCGAATCGCGCGGCGACCTGTTCGCGCCCGGTTTCGACGAAATACCCCGAGACGGCTCCGCGATACCACGGCAGGTTCCGCCGCCCGCGGTAGAGGCGGTAGAACTCCGGCCCGGTCAGCTCGTCGAAGACGGTGCGCTCCATCACGGTCTTCAGCGCGTCGATCTTGCGCAGGAACACCGCGGTCTTGTGGCTGGAGAACCAGCACTTGAAAATCCGCAGGTTGTCGCCCGAAAACCGGTCGATGTGCTTCTGGTCGAGCGAATGGTACGGGTCGTAGAAAACATTCACCCGGCCCAGGCCGCCCGTCACCTCGGCCGCATCCGACAATGGCAGTGTCCAGTCCTGTCGCCGGCCCGACGCATAGCGCGTCTCCCACGGCACCCGCCCCTCGTCGAGGGTGCTTTGCGGATTGATCGCGACGACATGAGCGCCAGGCACCAGCGACGCAAAGGCGATCGCGGCGAAACCGCCCATCGACACGCCGGCAAAGATCACACGGTCGTAGCCTTCGAAGAACCCCCGCTCCGCCAAGGCACGGAAGCGTTCGATCAGGGTGGCGTCGCGGTACCAGTCACTGACATGGGCCATCACGCCCAGGTGCGAGATGTCGTTGTCGCGCGCAAACTTGAACGCCCACGGTTCGCGTGTTCGCGCGCCGTCGTTGACGTTGGACAGGTTGTCGAAGGTCACGAGCAACCTGCGGCCGGTGCGCTTGACGAAAAGGAAACTGTGCCGCAGGTCCTTTTCGAGAAACCCTTCACCGTCCGCGCCGGGGCGAAGCTCGTCGAACCAATGCGGCAGCACCGGCGTTTCGGGTTTTGCCTGCTCTGCCATGCCGTTGTGCCTGCACGTTCTTGGCGGCCGGGGCCGCGATTTTGCGGGATTATACGGTCTGTGCACCCATCGGCGCAACAGATGTTTCCAATACGCACGATTGTCCGGTTCGGGCCAAGGCAATGCCGGCAGCGAGGCTTGCGCAGAAAAAGGCCCCGCTGGCGGGTGCCGGCAGGGCCTTCTTCGTTGTCTCGCACGTGGATCAGTGCACGACGGCATCCTCCGGTGGCTGCCGGTTGGAGTCGCTCACCCGTTCGCCGATCATCAGCCCGTTCGGACCGGTGGTGACCGGCACGGTATCTCCGTCCTTGACGTCGCCGGCCAGGATCATTTCGGCCAGCGGGTCCTGCAGCGCCCGCTGGATCACCCGCTTGAGCGGGCGGGCGCCGAACACCGGGTCGTAGCCTTCGTCGGCCAGCCATTTCTTCGCCTCGTCGTCCAGCGTCAGCGTGATGTCGCGGCGCGCCAGGCGTTTCTCCAGCCGCTGCAGCTGGACATCCACGATGCCGGTCATGTCCTCGCGGCCCAGCCGGTCGAAGATGATCGTCTCGTCGAGCCGGTTCAGGAACTCGGGGCGGAAGTGCGCGCGCACCGCCTCCATCACCTCGCGCTTGGCATCCGAAGCATCGGCCCCTTCGGGCAGTTGCGACAGCGCCTGCGACCCGAGGTTCGAGGTCAGCACGATGATCGTCTGCTTGAAGTCCACCGTGCGCCCGTGCCCATCGGTCAGCACGCCGTCGTCGAGCACCTGCAGCAGAACGTTGAACACGTCCTGGTGGGCTTTCTCCACCTCGTCGAACAGCACGACCTGGTAGGGCCGGCGCCGGACTGCTTCCGTCAGAACGCCGCCCTCGTCATAACCGACGTAGCCCGGCGGCGCCCCGATCAGACGCGCGACCGAGTGCTTTTCCATGAATTCCGACATGTCGATACGGACCATCGCCTGATCGTCATCGAACAGGAACTCGGCCACTGCCTTGGTCAGCTCGGTCTTGCCCACGCCCGTGGGGCCGAGGAACAGGAAACTGCCAAGGGGCCGGTTCTCGTCGTTGAGCCCGGCGCGTGCCCGGCGCACCGCGTTCGCCACGGCCTTGACGGCACGATCCTGCCCGACGACGCGGGCGTGCAGCTTGTCTTCCATGCCCAGAAGCTTCTCGCGCTCGCCTTCGAGCATTTTCGCCGTCGGAATGCCCGTCCAGCGTTCGACCACCTGCGCGACCTGCTCGGGGCGGACGGCCTCCTCGACCATCATGCCGTGTTCTTCCTGCTGTTCGGCCTCGGCCAGCTTCTTTTCCAGATCGGGGATCACGCCATAGCTGAGTTCGCCGGCACGGGTCAGGTTGCCTTCGCGCTTGGCGTGATCCAGCTCGATCCGGGCCTTGTCCAGCTGCTCCTTCAGCTCGCGCGCGCTGTTCAGCTTGTCGCGCTCGGCCTGCCATTGCGCGGTCATCTCGTCGGATTTCTCCTGGAGGTCGGCAAGCTCCTTCTCGAGCTTGGCGAGCCGGTCCTTGCTGGCCTGGTCGTCCTCCTTGCGCAGCGCCTCGGCCTCGATCTGCTTTTGCAGGATGTCGCGGTCCAGCGCGTCGAGCTCTTCCGGCTTGCTGTCCACCTCCATGCGCAGGCGCGAGGCAGCCTCGTCGACAAGGTCGATCGCCTTGTCGGGCAGGAAGCGATCGGTGATGTAACGGTGGCTCAGCGTCGCCGCCGAAACCAGCGCGCTGTCGGAGATGCGCACGCCGTGGTGCAGCTCGTATTTTTCCTTCAGCCCGCGCAGGATCGATACGGTATCCTCGACGGTCGGTTCCTCGACGGTGAGCGGCTGGAACCGCCGGGCGAGGGCCGCGTCCTTCTCGACGTGCTTGCGGTATTCGTCGAGCGTGGTCGCACCGATGCAGTGAAGCTCACCGCGGGCCAGCGCCGGCTTGATGAGGTTGGCGGCGTCCATCGCGCCCTCGGTCTTGCCCGCGCCCACGAGCGTGTGCATCTCGTCGATGAACAGGATGATCTCGCCGGCGGCGGCTGTGATCTCGTTGAGAACGCCCTTGAGCCGCTCCTCGAACTCGCCGCGGTATTTCGCGCCGGCGATCAGCGCGCCCATGTCGAGCGCCAGAAGCCGCTTGTTCTGCAGGCTCTCGGGCACGTCACCGTTGATGATGCGCAGCGCGAGGCCCTCCGCGATCGCGGTCTTGCCGACGCCCGGCTCGCCGATCAGCACGGGGTTGTTCTTGGTGCGGCGGCTGAGCACCTGCATCGCGCGGCGGATCTCGTCGTCGCGGCCGATGATCGGATCGATCTTGCCTTCCTCGGCGGCCTTGGTCAGGTCGTGCGCGTATTTCTCGAGCGCCTCGTAGCTCTCCTCGGCGTTCGCCGTGTCCGCCTTGCGACCCTGGCGCAGGTCGTTGATCGCCTCGTTGAGGCTCTGCGCGGACACCGCACCGGCCTCCAGCGCCTCCTTGGCGGGGCTTTTCACCATCGCCAGCGCCGTCAGGATCCGCTCGACGGGCACGTAGCTGTCGCCGGCCTTGTCAGCCAGTTTCTCGGCCTCGGACAACACCTTGCCGGTCTGCTGGTCCATGTAGGTCTGGCCGGCGTCGCCGGTGACCTGCGGGATTTTCTTCAGCGCGCCTTCCAGCGCCTCGACCACGCGCTCCGGCGCGCCGCCCGCCCGGCGGATAAGGTTGCTGGCCAGCCCTTCCTCATCGTCCATCAGCGCCTTGAGCAGATGCTCGGGCGCCAGTTTCTGATGGCTTTCGCGCATCGCGATGGTCTGCGCCGCCTGGACGAAGCCGCGCGACCGTTCCGTGAACTTTTCGAAGTTCATCCCTGTCTCCTTTCTACAAGCGTTCACCCGGGTGCCTGCCCTCTTCGAGGCGCATGCGATCGGGAACCTCGACAGTTAGATGGGCAGCCGCCGAGCGGGGTTCAAGCCAGCGAAAGGGAAATCGCGGCCTGCCCCGGTTCGGCCGATGGAGCCGTACGCATTGACCTTGCGGAAAGCCTTTTCCGGCATTCTGTGCGGCGAAAGGAGCCGACCCATGCAGATCGAATCCGTGACGCTGAAGGACCGCCGCTTCGTGGCAAGTGCCGGGGTGCACACCGCGGTGGTCATCCTGGAAACCGACGGACCCACCGTATGTCTGCAGGCACGGGCGGCGGCCGATGCACCGCGGGTTGCCCGCGGGCTCGCCGCCGACGCCCTGCGGCAACTGAAAGGGATGCCCGAGCATCGCCGGCAGGCACACCCGCTTCGGCTTCGCCCGGGCAGCCTGCGGTCGATGACCCAAAGCGCTTGACGCGCGCGGCGCAGGGGGCAACAACACGCCGTGCCTAGCCCCGATGGAGGATACGCCATGCCTGCCGATGACCGCCTGATCGTCGCGCTGGACCTGCCCAACGCGCTCGAAGGGCTCCAGCTGGCCGAAACGCTGGGCGACGCGGTAAGTTTCTACAAGGTCGGGCTGGGGATGCTCACCGGCGGCGGTCTTGCCCTGGCAAGCGAGCTCAAGGACGAGCACGGCAAACGCGTGTTCCTCGACCTCAAGCTGTTCGATATCGGCGCGACGGTGGAAAAAGCGGTGCGCGGTCTGGCGCAGTTCGATATGGATTTCCTGACCGTGCACGGCGACCCGCACGTCGTGCGCGCCGCGCGCGAAGGGGCCGCCGCGGGAAACACGAAGATCCTCGCGGTCACCATCCTGACATCGCTGGACCGCGCCGACCTCGATGCGGGGCTGATCAAGCCGGGCGACATGCCGGAGCTGGTGCGCGAGCGCGCCCAGCGCGCCTTCGAGGCCGGCGCGCACGGTGTCATCGCCTCGCCGCAGGAAGCAGCGATGATCCGCCTGCTGCCCGAGGCCGAGGGCCGGCTGATCGTCACACCCGGCGTCCGCCCCGAGGGCGCCGACAAGGGCGACCAGAAACGGGTCGCCACCCCCGCACAGGCGATCCGCGACGGGGCCGACCACATTGTCGTGGGTCGGCCCATCTGGGCGGCACCGGATCCGAGGCTGGCAGCGCGCGACATTCTCGCCAGCCTGCCCTGACGCGCGGCTCTTGTCCGCCTGCGCCGGCCGGGGCAATCTGGACAAGCCCGGCCCTTTGCAAGGTGAGCCATGCCGCAACCCGATCAAACCGCCCCTACCGCCGAGCCGGCCGACAACATCCGCGAAGCCGACCGCAACCAGCTTGTCGCCTCCTACCTCGCCGTGCGCCGCGCCGTCGGGCTGCTGGGTTTCGCCCTGCCCGCGATGCTGCTGGCCTTTGCCGCAACCGGACCGGTCGCCTTCATGCCCTCGATCTCGGAATTCTACTACACCCCCGTGCGCGAGGCGCTGGTCGCCACGATCGGCGCCATTGCAGTGTTCCTGTTCAGCTACAAGGGCTACCGCCCCGAGGCTGCGCGCATTCAACGACACCCGCGCGAGGCCCGGCTGACCGACCGGCGCCTGTCCTTCGCCGCGGCGGCCGGCGCGCTGGGCGTGGCCGTGTTTCCCACCCGGTCGGAGATCGCGCTTGCGCCCGAGCCCTTGATGCTGGACTGGCTCGGCGCAGGGCTGTCGGCCAGTCTGCACAACCTTTCGGCGCTGCTGTTCTTCCTCGCGCTTACCGTTTTCTGCCTCGACAATTTCCAGCGCACGCGGTTGACCGGGACGATTGCCGCCCGCCGGGTCGCCGAAAACCGCATCTACCGCACCTGCGGGCTGGTGCTGGCCGCAAGCACGGCGGCGCTGGTGGCCATCGCCGCGGTTCACACGTTCGGGCCGGACGGGCTGTCGGCCGCGCTGACGCGCGCGCGGGCGGTGTTCTGGGCCGAGACGGTCGGCCTTCTGGCGTTCTCCATCTCGTGGCTGGTGAAGGGCAAGGCGCTGGCAGGCATGGTCGAGGGCGTGCGGCGGGTCACGGGGGCGACCGACCGCGCGGCGGAATGAAACCTCAGCCGGATGCCGATCGGGCGTCGCCCGCGAGGTATTCGGCAAGTTGCACCTGGAAGTGCGGGACGGCGCGGGGGTGATCCACGAAGGCTTGCGGCGGCATCAGCTGCCAACCCTGCCCTTCGTCGCCGAACCGGATCGCGCCGGCCAGGCCGCGCGGCTGATGCGCCACGAAGAACCACACCCGCCCATGCGGCCGCCGGTAGCTGCGCGTCCAGACCAGATCGGCGGGCGGCACGACAAGGCCCACCTCTTCCCGCGTTTCGCGCAACGCGCATTGCTCGGGGGTTTCGTCCCCCTCGCGCCCGCCTCCGGGCAGATCAAGATGACCCGGCCAGGGAATGTCGTCACGCAGGTCACGCCGGATCACGAGAAGCGCGTCGCCAAGAAACAGGGCGAGCTTGGCGCCCGCGAAATCCTGTGCCGTGTCCCGTGACATCCCTGCCGGTCTCCGTTTGCCGGGCGCCCGCGGGATGCAACTTGCACCGAAGGCGATTATGATTCCATCATCTGGACCAATCACCGGCCATGCCATGCCCGCCCTCTGCCGAGACTGCCTGACCCGGCTTGACGCCGAACCGCGCTGCACAAGCTGCGGAAGCCCGCGCATCCTGGCGCATCCCGAGCTTTTCGAGCTTACCATTGCGCATATGGACTGCGACGCCTTCTACGCGAGCGTCGAGAAGCGCGACAACCCCGACCTGGCCGACAAGCCTGTCATCATTGGCGGCGGGCGGCGCGGGGTGGTTTCGACCGCCTGCTACGTCGCGCGGATCCGCGGCGTCCATTCGGCAATGCCGATGTTCAAGGCCCTCAAGCTGTGCCCCGACGCGGTGGTCATCCGGCCGCGCATGGAGCTTTACGCCGAGGTCTCGCGCCTGATCCGCGCGATGATGGAGGAACTGACACCCGCGGTCGAGCCGCTGTCGCTGGACGAGGCGTTTCTCGACCTCGGCGGCACGGCCCGCCTGCACGGTGCGCCGCCAGCCGTGATGCTGGCCGGGCTGGTGCGGCGCATGGAGGATGAACTGGGGCTTGCTGGCTCCATCGGGCTTTCGCACAACAAGTTCCTGGCCAAGGTCGCCTCGGATCTCGACAAGCCGCAGGGCTTTTCGGTGATCGGGCGGGGAGAAACGGCCGACTTCCTGCGCGATCGCCCGGTGCGCATGATCTGGGGCGTGGGCGACGCGGGACAGGCCGCGCTCGAATCGGCGGGCATCCGCACTTTCGCCGACCTTCTGCGATGGGACCACCGGGACCTGACCGCGCGCTTCGGGTCCATGGGCGATCGGCTGTGGCATCTCGCGCGCGGTCAGGACACGCGCCGGGTTTCGGCCCACCATCCCGTGAAATCGATTTCCAACGAAACGACCTTTGCCGAGGACACCGGCAACGCTGAGGTGCTGGACGGGCACCTCTGGCGCATGGCCGAAAAGGTGTCGGACCGGGCAAAGGCCAAGGACCGCGCGGGCCGGGTCGTCATGCTGAAGCTCAAGCGCGCCGACCACGGCCTGCTGACCCGCCGGCAGTCACTCCGCGAGCCGACGCAGATGGCAGACACGATCTACCGTGCGGCACGCGGGCTGATGGACCAGGCCGTGCGTCAGGGGCCGTTCCGGCTGCTTGGGGTCGGGCTGTCCGAGATCGTCGCGGCCGATGATGCCGACCGATCCGCCGATCTGCTTGATCCGCAAGCCGGGCGGCGACGGGCAGCGGAACGGGCGACCGACCGGATCCGCAAGCGGTTCGGCGGCGACGCGATCCTCAAGGGGAGGGCATTGCGCTGAGCCGCACCGGTCGCGCCACCTATTCCGCCGCCAGCGGAAGCGAGGCCGGGCGCCCGATCGCGGCTATCTCGGCGACCACCCCTTCCAGCAGCGCGCGGAACGCGGCGAAATTCCTGCCGGGCGCGACATTGCGCTCATCGAGGTAAAGGCTGCGGTCGATCTCGACCTGGACGGCATGACGGTTGCCACAGGGGCGGCCGTAGGTCTGGGTGATATAGGCCCCCGCGAACAGCGTGTTGCGCGCAACCTTGAGCCCGGCAGAGGCAAACGCCGCGTCTATCCCGTCGACCACAGCCGCGTCCGCCGCAGCCCCGAAGCGATCGCCGAGGACGACGTCGGGCCGGCGTCCCCCGCTCTTGGCCACTGAATCCATCGCCTCGTGCGGCATGGAATGGAAATCGACCAGGATTGCCTGCCCGAAAGCGGCATGCGCGGCATCAAGCTCGGCGCGCAGGGTGGCGTGGTAGGGGTGCCAGTACCGGTCGATGCGCCGCTGCGCCTCGGCCTTCGAGATCTTGCCCCGGTAGATCGCCTGCCCGTTGGCCACCACCCGCGGCACCACGCCCAGCCCGGCGGCCACGCGCGGGTTGTGCCCGATCTTGCGCACGCCGTCGATCAGGGCGGGGTCCAGTTCATCGGCGCCGCGGTTGAAATCGATGAACGCCCGCGGCGCGCAGGCGTTCAGCAGGCTCGCGCCCGCCAGCGGGGCGGCCTCGATCAACCGGTCGACATAGGCATCCTCGGAACTGCGCACGGCCTGCCGGGTCAGGCCGATGCGCCGCAGGAAGGACTCCGGGTAATCCCGGCCGCTGTGCGGCGAGGCGAAAACCACGCTGGTCGTCCGGGTCTGTGGCGCGATGAGTTCGTAGGCGCGTGTCGGCATGGGTCTTTGCTGTCTCCTGTCACGCGGCATCATAGACCGAAATTTTCGCGATCCAAAAGCCTTGATCCCCCCGGCGACTCCTTTTATAGACGCGCGGACTGGCGCGACCCGCGCACCCGGATGCTGTTTGTTTTTCGGGCCGGGGCGTGCCGGGGTCAGGGCGGTTAGCTCAGCGGTAGAGCACTTCGTTGACATCGAAGGGGTCACTGGTTCAATCCCAGTACCGCCCACCACGCATTCATCGCCTCCGGACCACGGCGGCACCCGCAACCCTGGCGCTGGCCCGCGCCGCGACAAATGAGGAGAGACCGATGAAGGTCAAGAACTCGCTCCGTTCGCTGAAGAACCGGCACCGCGAATGCCGGGTCGTGCGCCGCAAAGGCCGCGTCTACGTGATCAACAAGACCCATCGCCGCTTCAAGGCCCGCCAGGGCTGAACCCGCGCACGCATGTCGAGACAAAGGGCCGCATCCCGCCGGATGCGGCCCTTTCGCATTGGGTCCGGGTCTTAACATTGCTGTCACAGTGGCCAGATGAAATGGTGGAACCGCGTGGAAAGACCCGCGCCCCAAAGAGGCGACGATGAACAAGCACGACCCAGACACCAGAACCGCGGCCGCCGACGGCCACAGCACGAACGCCACGCCGGCGGGCCCAACCGAGGCGACACCCGATCACCCTTACCAGAACCTGGACCGTGCCCTGCGCGGGGCGTTGGCACATTTCACCGCCGGCGTGTCGCCCTATGCCACCGCCAAGGCCTGGACCGATTGGGCGATCCACCTGTCGCGCGCGCCGGGCCGGCAACTGGAACTGGCCGAACGCGCGGCGTCGAACACGCACAAGCTGTGGGCGCACGCGATGGAAAGCATGATCCCGGGCCAACAGGAGGCGGGCAAGCCCCCCTTCGCGCCGCGGAGCCATGACCACCGCTTCACCGATCCGGATTGGGCCAAGCCGCCGTTCAGCCTGTGGCAACAGGGTTTCCTCGCCGCGCAGGACTGGTGGGACCACGCGGCCACCGAGCTGCGCGGGATGGACCCCAAGAACGCCGAGCGGACGCGCTTCATGCTGCGCCAGCTTCTGGACACGGTCTCACCCTCCAATTTCCCGGTGACCAATCCCGAGATCCTTCGCGAAACCGTGCGGTCGAACGGGCGCAACCTCATGCGCGGGGGCACCAACGCGTTGCGCGATTTCGTCAAGGATGCCGCGCAGGTGCCCGCGCCCGAGCCAGAGGGCTACGAGGTGGGCACCGACCTGGCCTGCACCCCGGGCGAAGTCGTTTATCGCAACGACATCATGGAGCTGATCCAGTACAGCCCGCAAACCGATGCCGTGCACCCCGAACCCGTGCTGATCGTGCCGGCGTGGATCATGAAATACTACATTCTCGATCTGAGCCCGCACAACTCGCTGATCAACTGGCTTGTCGGCCAGGGCTACACCGTGTTCGCGATCTCCTGGTGCAACCCGACGGCTGATCAATCCGAGTTGTCGCTGGAGGATTACCGCAAGCGCGGGGTCATGGCCGCGCTTGATGCCGTGCGGACCATCGTACCCGACCAGCGCGTGCACGCCTGCGGCTATTGCCTGGGCGGCACGATCCTGTCCATCGCCGCGGCGACCATGGCGCGCGATGGCGACGACCGGCTCGCCTCGATCACCTTTCTGGCCGCGCAAACCGATTTCGCCGAAGCCGGTGAGCTGCTTCTCTTTGTCGATGAAAGCCAGGTCGCCTTCCTCGAGGACATGATGTGGGACCAGGGCTTCCTCGAGCAGGAACAGATGGCCGGTGCATTCCGCGCGCTGCGCGCCGAAGACCTGATCTGGTCGCGCGCGGTGCGCCGTTACCTTCTGGGCGAAGAGGACATGCCGACCGACATGGGCGTTTGGAATGCCGACGCGACCCGCATGCCCGCGCGGATGCACTCGGAATACCTGCGGGGTCTCTTCCTGGAAAACCGCCTGACCGCCGGGCGGTTCGCCGTGGAAGGGCGCGTGATCGCGCTCAGGGACATCTCGGCGCCGATGTTCGTCGTGGGCACGGAAACGGACCACATCGCGCCGTGGCGCTCGGTCTACAAGACGAAGCTGTTCACCGATACCGACATGCGCTTCGTGCTCACCAGCAGCGGTCACAACGGCGGCATCGTGTCCGAACCGGGCCACCCGCGCCGCCACTACCGCGTCGGACACCGGGAACCGGGCGCGCTTTACATGGATCCAGACACCTGGCTGGCCCGCCATGAGCCCATCGAAGGCTCATGGTGGCCCGAATGGGCCGACTGGCTGCACGCGCGGTCCGGTGCGCCGACGACGCCGCCGCCAATGGGCGCAAGCGAGGCCCGCTATCCGCCGCTGGGGCCCGCGCCGGGCACCTACGTCCTGCAGAAATAGGGGCGGGGGCCGCTCAGCGGCCCTCGATGGCCGCTGTCATCAACCGCACCATGGTCATCTGCGAGACGTAGCCGGTTACGTCAATGTCGTTGCCGCGCTGGAAATCGCGGATTGCCTGGCGGGTCTTGTCGGTGAAGTTCCCGTCCACCCCGCCGGGATCCAGACCCATTTGCTGAAGGCGCTTCTCGATCAGCAAGCGGGCGACCTTCGTGGCGGCGACCGTACGTTCCTCGGCCTTGGCCTGGGCGACGGTCGTCGGGGCCTGCTGCTGCTCGGTGAGCGCCTTCAGGCGGCGCAGCGCCTGCGGGGCGAAGCGGCTCTGCGGGTAGGCGTTCAGAAACGATCGGTAGGCGTCCACGGTGTCGGTTTCGCGCGCGTCGTGCCAAGCGCGTTCTTCTTGCGCCTGCGCGATCTCGGACAGACGGGCGCGGGCCTGATCGGCATGGGGCCCGTCCGGATACCGCTCGAGATAGGCACGATAGCTTTCGGCGGTGTCCGCGTCCCGCGCATCGCGCCAGGCGCGCCGCTCCTTGCGGCGGTCTGCCTCCTCCTTGTCCGCCTCGATCTCGGCCAGCCGCTTGCGGGCCTCCTCGGCGTGCAACCCGTCGGGGTAACGGTCCAGATAAGCACGCAGCCCGGCCTCGTCACCGCCGCGCCCGGTTTCGCGCCAGTAGGCGTTGTCGCGCCGGCGTTGCTCTTGCTCGATTTCGCGTTCGCGCGCACGGGCCTGGTTCCGGATGCGGCTTATCTGGTTGCCGGTCAGATAGCCGGTAACGTCGAGGCCCTGATCGCGCTGCCATTCCTTGATGGCCGCCCGCGTGCCGGCGCCGAAGATCCCGTCGATGGCTCGGCCGTAGAACCCGAGCGTCTCGAGGTCGCGCTGGATCTCGCGCCTTTCCGACCGGCTCAGGCCCAGCGCCCGTTCCGTGGCCTTCGCCTGCCGCTCGGGCGCGCCCTCGAGCCAGTCGATGCGCTCGCGCGCCTGCTGCCTGTGGCCGCCGGAGCGATAGGCGGCGAGATAGGATTGGTAGGCCGCGATCGTGTCCAGCGCCTGCGCCGCCCGCCAGTACCCCTTTTCGACCAGTCGGGCAGGATCCACCCGGTCCACCGCCCCCATCAGGCCGACCTCGGCCGAGGTGAAACCGGAAAAGGAGACGGACGACGGCGCGCGGTTCGCCGCGGCCGCCAGAGAGCGGCCCGGTGCCAGCAGCCGGTCGCGCAGCACCGGCACCAGATCATCGAAGGGGCCGGTGACATATGTCACGCGTGCATCCTGCGTGAACGGGCCCAGCCCCGGCGACAGCCCGGCCCCCAGTGTCCGCGGATCGCGCCCGGGTGGGATCAGCACGACGGGGCGGCCCTTTGCCTGTGCGGCGAGGTCGGACAGCATGGTCATCGACAGCCCGGTGGCGGCAACCGAAACCCGCGTGGCGCCGAAGGCTTCGTCGGACAAAAGCCAGCTGTCGCGGGGGCCGTGGGCGAAGGGGCCGGACAGCACCAGGACCAGGCGATCGACCTCGTCCTGCTGCAGGGCGTTCTCAAGTGAAAGGGCGGCGCGGCGGAGCGCACGGGCATCGCGGGTGTCGGGCTCGATCACCCGGAAGCCGGAGGCGCGCAGCGGCTCGACGAAATCCCTCGATGAAGCCTCGGCGTCTCCGCGGAAGAAACTGGATTGCCCGCGGTCCGCAAGGACGAGCGCCATGTCCTCGGCACGGGCCGGCTGCAAGGCGAGAATGAGGATGGCCGCACAGGCGACCAGGCAGGTCATGACGCGCATGCCGGTTCCCCCTTCGGGTTCGGATTCGGATCACCCGTAGTCGCGCCTATCCTCTATCACTTTGCCGTCGTTGGGAAGGCTGCCCTTCGCGACGATCTCGACCCGGCCCTTGAGCTTGAGCGCATCGGTCACGGAGGCGGCATAGCTTTCCGGGTCGCCACCGTCGGCCTCGATCTGCACGGTCATCACGTCCATCTCGCCCTCGCGGTCGGCGATGACGCGGGCGCGTGCGATCTCGTCATGCCGGGCCACCAGTTGCGCCACCTGCTCGGGGCGAACG
Organism: Roseovarius salinarum; assembly: GCF_002834145.1. Classification (GTDB taxonomy): domain Bacteria; phylum Pseudomonadota; class Alphaproteobacteria; order Rhodobacterales; family Rhodobacteraceae; genus Roseovarius; species Roseovarius salinarum. Next base: position 42,649 of record NZ_PHNT01000012.1, read on the forward strand.
AACATGCCCTTGATCTTGGTGGTCTGGTCGGCGCGGCCCATCCATCCCTTGATGCGCATGTTGGTCCGGCCGCACGGGCTTGTCCCTTCCAAGACGGCGCTCAGGTCGCCGGTGGCGAAACGGATCAGCGGGTAGTCGGGGTTCAACGTGGTGACCACGACCTCGCCGACCTCGCCCGGCGCAACCGGATCCCCGGTGCCCGGGCGGACGATCTCGACGATCACATGCTCGTCCACGATCATCCCGTCCTGCGCGGAGGACTCGTAGGCGATGTTGCCCAGGTCGGCGGTGGCGTAACACTGCAGGCAGGTGATTCCGCGGTCGGCGTATTCCTGCCGCAGCGAGGGGAACAACGCCCCGCCGCCCACCGCCGCGCGGGTGATCGAAAGCCGAAGGCCCATTTCGTCGGCCTTGTCGAGAATCACCTTCAGGTAGTCCGGCGTGCCGGCATAGGCGGTCACCCCGAGGTCGGCGGCGGCCCGGGCCTGAAGCTCGGTCTGCCCGGTGCCCGCGGGCAGCACCGCCGCACCCACCGCCCGCGCGCCGGATTCGAAGATCATGCCGGCGGGCGTCAGGTGGTAGCCGAAACAGTTCTGCACGATGTCGCCCTCGCCCACACCGCAGGCGTGCAGGAAACGGCCCATCCGCCACCAGTCGTGCTCGCCCCCGCCGGGTTCGTAGATGGGGCCGGGCGACTGGAAGAGATGTGCGAAATCGCTGGCCGGCCGCGTCGTCAGCCCGCCTAGCGGCGGTGCGGTACGCTGCGCCTCGCCCAGGTCCGACTTGCGCAGAACCGGCAAGCCGGCCAGATCCCCGATTGTCATGACGCAGGCGGCATCGGTGCCTGACAGGCTGTCGCCGTAACCCTCAAGGGCCTGCGCGCGGGCAATCTGTTCTGGCAGGGCCGTGGCGATGGCATCGGCACGCGCTTGCGGTGTGCGGGTCTCAAGATCGTCGAAATACTGGGTCATGCCTTTTCCTCTGCCCGCTGTTCGGGGTTGCGACAGCTTGTCCGGTTGCTTTGGGGTGGCTGGGCCGACACATGCTGTATGCGATTGCATACAAAACTGATCCGACGTTTCCCAACACATTGCTGCCCATGACCCGTTCCGACACCACACAGGCCATTGACATGGCCGAGATCGACCGCCGCATCGCCTTTCACGACACCGAACAGATCATGGAGGTCGATTTCTCGGATTTCCGGTTCGACACCTCTTACACGGTCAACGCCGTCTACGACCGGCTGGAAGCGCGCATCGAAGAGACCGGCGAGGACCTGTGGTTCTTCCTCGTCAACCTCAACGGCACGCGGATCGACCCCGAGGCATGGACGGCCTATTCCCGTCGCGGCCGGGCGCTCAACCTTGCCCACTCCATGGGATCCGTGCGTTTCGATGCCTCCGACGAGACCCGCGAACAGATCCTTCGCGCGGCCAACACCGAGGCCTTCGACCCGAACCTGTTCTCCGACCGTGATGCGGCGATTGCCCGGTTGGCCGGCCTTCCCGGCAAGCGGCGCAAGCGCGTCGTCCATGACCCGAACTATACCCTGTCCGACTTCGTGCGCCGGCTGTCCTTCGACGACACGACCGTGATCATGGACGTGGATTTTTCCCATTTCACGTTTCACCACAGCCGCGACGTGGACGATTTCTATGATTACATCGAAGAGCGCATCAAGGAGACGGACCGCAAGTGGTTCTTTCTCGTGAACCTCAACGGCTGCCGGATCCTTCCGGCCGCCTGGGTGCGCTATGCGCACCGCGGCAAGCGCCTCAACGAGGCGGCGTCGCTGGGCACCGCACGCTTCGCCGCCGGCTCCGAAACCGCCGAGGACATCCGCCTGCGCGCCGAGACGCAGGGGTTTCGCCCCAACATCCGCAACACGCGGGACGAGGCGCTGGAACTGATCGAGGAGATGCGCGCGGAAATCCTCGGGCGTTGTTGACCCAAAGGGGCGCCGCACCCGGAATCGGCGATCGCGCATGATGACATCCGACATACGGGCACCCCGCGGTCAGCTCAGCCACCGCTTGCGGCGGCGATAGCTGCGGACGTCGCGGAAGCTGCGCCGCCCTTCCTCGGACATGCCGAGGTAGAATTCCTTCACGTCCGGGTTCTCCCGCAGGTCATCGGCAGGACCGTCCATCACGACACGGCCCGATTCGAGGATGTAGCCGTAGTTGGCGAACCGCAGGGCGACGTTCGTGTTCTGCTCGGCCAGAAGGAATGTGGCCCCCTCGTTCTCGTTGAGGGTCTTGACGATGTTGAAGATCTCCTCGACCAGCTGCGGCGCCAGCCCCATGCTGGGCTCGTCGAGAAGGATCGTCTCCGGCCGGCTCATCAAGGCCCGGCCGATCGCCAGCATCTGCTGCTCGCCACCCGAGGTGTAGCCGGCCTGGCTCCTGCGGCGTTCCTCCAACCGCGGGAAATAGCTGTAGACAAGCTCGAGGTCGGCGTCGATGTCGGCCTTCGAGGCGCCGCGCGTGTAGGCGCCCGTGAGCAGGTTTTCCTCCACCGTCAGGTGTTCGAAGCAATGGCGCCCCTCCATCACCTGGATGACGCCCTTCTTCACCAGATCGGTCGGCGCAAGGTCCTGCACACGTTCGCCCCGATAAGTGATCGAGCCCTTCGTGACCTCGCCGCGTTCCGATTTCAGAAGGTTCGAGATCGCCTTGAGCGTCGTGGTCTTGCCGGCCCCGTTGCCGCCCAGCAGCGCCGTGATGCCGCCCTTGGGCACGCTCAGGCTCACGCCCTTGAGCACGAGGATGACGTGGTTGTAGATCACCTCGATGTTGTTGACCTCGAGCAGCGTCTCTTCGGTCCGTCCTGCGTCCAGCATTCCCGTGCCTCCTGGCGGGCGGGCGGCGTGTGGCCAAACCCCGTCTTCATCTTGCCAAAGATACTCAGGCCCCCGGCCGCCGCGGGTGCCGCGGCCGGGGATTGCGATGCGATCACTCGCAGCGCAGCTCGATGTCGTTTTCCTCGGCGTAGGCCATGGAGTCTTCCTTGATCAGTTCCTGGATGATTTCCTGGTCCGACTGATAGTAGTCGGTGATCAGTTCGAACTCGCCGGCCTCCGCGTTCCACTGCGACACGGCGCCCATGCCGTCACCACCGTGGTTGGCGCAGGTGACCTCGAACTCGGGACCGAAGTTGGGCAGGCCCAGCGCGGCCATCTTCTCCTCGGTCATCACCAGGTTCTCCATGCCGTCGCGCATCTGCTCCGGGGTGATATTGCTGGTGTCGTGCATCTCCTGCGCGGTCTTGATCGCCTCGGCGGCCAGCATCGCCGCGTACATGCCCCGGTTGTAGAGCACCGAGCCGATCTGGTCGCCCGCGCCGGCGGCCTTGCCGGTCTCCACGACATATTCCTGAATGTCGTCATAGACGGGATAGTCGTCGCCGAGGTTGTGGAAGGTCAGTGCCTTGTAGCCATCGGCGTCCGCGCCGGCCGCCTTGACGTCGTTCTCGGAGCCCGACCACCAGATGCCGATGAAATTCTCCATCGGATAGCGGATGTTCACCGCCTCCTGGATGGCAACCTGGTTCATGACGCCCCAGCCCCACATGATCACGTAGTCCGGGCGTTCGCGCCGGATCTGCAGCCACTGCGACTTCTGCTCCTGGCCCGGGTGATCCACCGGCAGCAGCGTCAGGTCGTAACCGTGCTTCTCGCCGAGTTTCTCGAGCGTGCGGATCGGCTCCTTGCCATAGGCGGAGTTGTGGTAGACAAGCGCGATCGACTTGCCCGAGATATCGCCGTCGTTCTCGTTGAGAATGTGGGTGATCGCGTGGCTCGCGCCGTCCCAGTAGTTCGCCGGGTAGTTGAACACCCACTCGAACACCTCGCCGTTCTTGGCCGAGGTGCGGCCGTAGCCCATGGTGTGAAGCGGGATGCCGTCGGCCGAGGCCTTCGGGATCAGCTGGTAGGTGATGCCGGTCGACAGCGGCTGGTAGACCAGCGATCCGCCACCCTTGGTCGATTCATAGCATTCCACGCCCTTCTCGGTGTTGTAGCCGGTCTCGCATTCGACGAGGTTGATCTTCTCGCCGCCGATGCCGCCGTCGCGTTCGTTGAGCAGCGTGAAGTAGTCCTGGTAGCCGTCCGAGAACGGGATGCCGTTCGCGGCATAGGGGCCGGTGCGGTAACTGGTATCGACGATCTTCAGTTCCGCCAGCGCCGGTGCGGCCGCCATCAGGGCCGCTGCGGCTGCGGTGAGCAGTTTCAGTTTCATCGGTTCAGGTCCTCCCTTGGTCGTTGTCCGATGGTTTCAGGTGCCGGGGTACGCCCGGTCGTGCTTGTCGCTCGCGCCCTGCCTAGTGCGGGAAGGGCCAAAGCCTCAGTTTTTCCTTCGCGACGCGCCACAGCTGCGCCAGCCCGTGCGGCTCGGCCACGAGGAACGTGATGATCAGCCCGCCGACGATGACCAGCTCCAGATGCGCGGCCAGGTCGGTGGGCCAGCCGAGACCGCCCACCAGCACGTTCTTGAGAAAGACCGGCAGCAGCACCAGGAACGCGGCCCCGGCAAAGCTGCCGAAGATCGAGCCGAGCCCGCCGATGATCACCATGAAGAGCACGAGGAACGACTTGTTGATGCCGAAGACCTCGCCGACCTCGACCGCGCCAAGGTAGACGGCGAAGAACAGTGCGCCGGCGATGCCGATGAAGAACGAGCTGACAGCGAAGGCGCTGAGCTTGGCGCGCAGCGGGTTCACGCCGATGATCTCGGCGGCGATGTCCATGTCGCGGATCGCCATCCACTTCCGGCCCGCCATGCCGCGCGTCAGGTTGCGCGCGATCCAGGCGCTCGCCACAAGGAAAACCAGGCAGAACATGTAGGCGGCCCAGGCCGTCGTCTCCGCGCCGGTGACGGTGATGCCGAAGAGCGTGCGTTCGGGCGCGCTGATCTGGCCGGAGGCCGAATAGTTGTAGAACCACGGCACGCGGTTGAACAGCCAGACCAGGAAGAACTGCGCCGCCAGCGTGGCAACGGCGAGGTAGAAGCCCTTGATCCGAAGGCTGGGCAGGCCGAACAAAACGCCGACTGCGGCGGTTATGCCACCGGCCAGAAGGATGTGGATGGCGATGCTGACGTCGGGAAAGCCGGTCATCAGCTTGTAGCAGGCATAGGCGCCCACCGCCATGAAACCGCCTGTGCCGAGGCTGACCTGCCCGCAATACCCCACCAGGATGTTCAGCCCGATCGCCGCGATCGAGTAGATCAGGAACGGCATGAAGACCGCGTTCACCCAGTAGTCGTTGATGATGAACGGGATGACAAGGAAGGCCACCGCCAGCGTGACGTAATAGCCGTAGCGGTCGAACTTGATCGGGAAGGTCTGGCTGTCCTCGGTATAGGACGTCTTGAAGTCCCCTGCTTCGCGATAGAACATCTCAGACGACCTCCTCGTGGAACGTGTTGTTGTCTTCGTCTTTCACGGCCCGGTTCGGCCGCTTGGCATAGCCCGTGTCCTCGGCGTGACGCACCAGCCAGAAGTAGGCGAGCATCCCCACGCCACCGCCCAGCGCCGCGAGGACCGCCGCGGTAACCATCTGAACGGTCTGATCGGGCTGCGCCGTGAGCGCGAGGTAGCCGAACGCCCAGAACCCCGACCAGGCGACGACATTGGCGATGGCGATCAGCTTGCGCATCGCGTCATACCCTCTCGATGATCTTCTCGCCGAACAGGCCCTGCGGCCGGAACACGAGGAAGATCAGCGCCAGCACGTAGGCGAACCAGTTCTCGGTCGCGCCGCCGACCAGCGGGCCGACGATGAACTCGAACAGCTTCTCGCCGACGCCGATGATCAGCCCGCCCACGATGGCGCCGGGGATCGAGGTGAAGCCGCCCAGCATGAGGACGGGCAGCGCCTTGAGCGCGATCAGCGACAGCGAGAACTGGACCCCCGATTTCGTGCCCCACATGATGCCGGCGACAAGGGCGACGAAGCCTGCCAGCGACCAGACCATGATCCAGATGAACTTCAGCGAGATGCCCACGCTCAGCGCGGCCTGGTGGTCATCGGCGACCGCGCGCATCGCGCGGCCGTGCTTCGAATACTGCGCGAAGATCACCAAGGCCGCCACGAGGACCGCGGCGATGCCGGTCGCCCACAGGTCGAGGTTGTCGATGAAGAAACCGTAGCCGAACAGGTTGTAGGTCACCTCGTCGATCGTGGTGTTGATGCCCTGCGGCAGCCCGACGTCGAGTTCCTTGATGTCGGCGCCCCACATCATGTCGCCCAGACCTTCCAGGAAATAGGCAAGCCCGATGGCGGCCATGAACAGGATGATCGGCGGCTGGTTCACCAGGTGCTGGAAAATCAGCTTGTTGACCAGCCACGCCAGCAGAACCATCACCCCCATCGTCAAGATGATCGCCAGCCATGCCGGGACGTGCCAGCCGAAATGGTGGATCTCGGTGCCGAAGGTGGCGTTGATCAGGTGGCTGAAGGGCACCTGCCCTTCCATGATCCCCACCAGAGTCAGCGCCGCGAACAGCGCCATGACGCCCTGCGCGAAGTTGAAGATGCCGCTGGCCTTGAAGATCAGAACGAACCCGAGCGCCACAAGCGAATAGAGAACCCCCGTCATGAGGCCATTGAGAAAGACCTCAATTCCCCAGATGAACTGTTCAGGCATTGGCGGCCTCCTCCCGCAGAATTCTTCCGAAGAAACTTGCCGAAAGTTTTTCCGAAAACTCTTGGCACCCTCCGAGATCAGTCATGGGCCACCCCCAGGTAGGCGTCGATGACGTCCTGGTTGGTGCGGACCTCGTCGGGGGTGCCGTCGCCGATCTTCTTGCCGTAGTCCATGACGACCACACGGTCGGAAAGGTCCATGACCACGCCCATGTCGTGCTCGATCAGCGCGATCGTCGTGCCGAACTCGTCGTTCACGTCGAGGACGAAGCGGCTCATGTCCTCCTTCTCCTCCACGTTCATGCCGGCCATCGGCTCGTCGAGCAGCAGGATCGACGGCTCCGCGGCCAGCGCCCGCGCAAGCTCCACCCGCTTTTTCAGCCCGTAGGGCAAACGCCCGACCGGTGTCTTGCGGATGTGCTGGATTTCCAGGAAGTCGATGATCTTCTCGACGGCCTCGCGGTTGGCGACCTCTTCCGCTTCCGCCTTTCCCTTCCAGGCCGCCTGCGCCAGCAGCCCCGCCTCCATGTGGCGGATCCGGCCGGTCATCACGTTGTCGAGCACGCTCATGCCCTCGAACAGGGCGATGTTCTGGAACGTCCGCGCGATTCCCTGCCGGGCGACCTGGTAGGGTTTCATCGGCGGTCGCTTCTCGCCCAGGTACCAGACCTCGCCTTCCTGCGGCTTGTAGAACCCCGATATGACGTTGAGCATCGAGGACTTGCCGGCCCCGTTGGGCCCGATGATCGCGCGGATCTCGCCCTGCCGGATGTCGAAGCTGATGTCCTTGATCGCCACCACGCCGCCGAAGCGCAGCGTGATGTTCTTCATTTCCATGACGACGCCGCCGATGGTGCGGCCGTCTTCCGTCACGTAGCTGTCGCCGGTCATCTCGTTCATTCCGCGGCCACCTTCCTGCTCTCGACCGGCACCACCTTGGCGTCGCGGATTTCCAGCGTCGCGCTGATCGACCCCTTGCGGCCGTCCTCGTAGGTCACCTCGGTCGTGGTCGAGATTTCCTTCGAGCCGTCATAAAGGGCCTCGATGATGTCGGCGTATTTGTCGGCGACGATGTTGCGGCGCACCTTCCGTGTGCGCGTGATCTCGCCGTCGTCGGCGTCCAGTTCCTTGTGCAGCACCACGAAGCGGTGGATCTGGCAGGCCGACAGCATCGAGTCCTCCGCCAGGCTGCGGTTCACCTCCTCCACGTGGTCCTGCATCATGTCGAGGACCTTCGGATGCCCGGCCAGCTCCTGGTAGGAGGCATAGCCGATGTTGTTGCGCTCGGCCCAGTTGCCCACGGCATTGAGGTCGATGTTGATGAAGGCCGTGCATTGCTCGCGCCCGTCGCCAAAGGCCACGGCCTCAAGGATGTTGGGGAAGAACTTCAGCTTGTTTTCCACGTATTTCGGGGCGAACAGGCTGCCATCGGCCATCTTGCCCACGTCCTTGGCCCGGTCGATGATGCGCAGGTGGCCGGTGTCCTCCTCGAAGAACCCGGCGTCCCCGGTGGCGACCCAGCCGTCGGCGTCCTTCGTCTTGGCCGTGCTTTCCTCGTTGCGGTAGTAGTATTCGAACACCCCGGGGCTGCGGTAATAGACCTCTCCGGTGTCGTCGATCTTGAGCTCCACGCCGGGGGCCGCCACGCCGACGGTGTCGTTGCGCACCTCGCCGTCGGGCTGAAGCGTGATGAAGACGCTGGCCTCGGTCTGACCGTAAAGCTGTTTCAGGTTGATGCCCAGGCTGCGGTAGAACTCGAAGATCTCCGGTCCGATCGCCTCGCCGGCGGTGTAGCCCACGCGCACGCGGCTGAAGCCCAGGGTGTCCTTCAGAGGTCCGTAGATCACCAGGTTGCCCAGGGCGTACCTGGCGCGGTCCCACAGCCCGACCGGCTTGCCATCAAGGATCGCCGGGCCGACCTTTCGCGCGTGGGCCATGAACACGTCGAAAAGCCACTTCTTCAGCCGCCCCGCGTCCTCCATGCGGATCATCACGTTGGTCAGCTGCGTCTCGAACACACGCGGCGGCGCGAAGTAATAGGTCGGGCCGATCTCGCGAAGGTCGGTCTGCATGGTGTCGGGGCTTTCCGGGCAGTTCACGCAGAACCCGCACCAGTACGCCTGCCCGACCGAGAAGATGAAATCGCCCACCCAGGCCATCGGCAGGTAGGCCAGGACTTCCTCGCGACGGGTCAGGTCGTCGAACTCGGCCGATGACCTGGACGACTCGATGATGTTGCGGTTGGACAGGACCACGCCCTTGGGCTTGCCAGTCGTACCGGAGGTGTAGAGCATCACGCAGATGCTGTCGTAGTCCAGCTTCTCGCGGCGCGCCTTGAGGTCCTCGATGAATTCCCAGTAGGCGGCGCGGCCCTGTTCCTGGACGTCCGCGAAGATGTGCAGCTTGTGGTGGTCGTATTTCCGCAGCCCCCGCGGATCAACGTAGATCATGTGTTCGAACTGGTGGAGCTCGTCCTGGATCTCGATGACCTTGTCGACCTGCTCCTGGTCCTCGACGACGGCAAAGCGCGCGCCGCAATGCGCCATCACGTAGGCCATCTCCTCGGCCGCCGCATCCTGGTAGAGCGGCACGGGGATCGCGCCGACGGACTGCGCCGCGACAAAGGTCCAGTAGAAATGCGGCCGGTTGCGGCCGATGATGGCGATGAAATCGCCCTCCTCCACGCCGAGGTTGATCAGGCCCAGCGCGAGCGACTCGATCTCTTTTTCGGCTTCGGCCCAGGTCCAGCTTTGCCAGATGCCGAATTCCTTCTCGCGGTAGGCCGGGCGCCCCCCGAATTCGGATGCGTTGCGTTTCAGCAGCGCCGGAATGGACACGAATCCATCCGCCGCCCGTGACGACTGTGCCAAGTTATCTCCTCCCCGTGTCCGCAAAGCGAACCTTGCACGCCCCGCGGCGATTCCTCCGGCCTCAAGGGTGCGCGGATCACGCTCGGCGTCAACTTTTTCCTGAAATTTGCCCAATCCTAACGAATTGTAACAGCGCGTGAGGCGCGTTTTGCCGGCGCAGGCTTCCGGTGCTAGCAATTTTCCGGCAAGGATAGCGCGATGACCCAGACACCCCCCGCAACCCACGCCATGACGATGGCCGGGCTGAACCTGATCCAGCAGGCGCTGACGATCTATGACCGCGACCTGCGGCTGGCGCTGTGCAACCAGCGCTTTCAGGAGATGTTCGATCTGCCCGACCGACTGGTCACGCCCGGCGCCGCGTTCTCGGACACGATCCGCTTCCTCGCGAAGCGCGGCGACTACGGCGACGTGGGCGACGTCGAGGCCTTCGTGGACGCGCGGGTGCAACAGGCCCTTGCCTTCGAGCCGCATTACATGGAACGCACGCGCGCCAACGGGCGCACGATCAGCGTCGAGGGCTCGCCGTTGCCGCAGGGCGGATGGGTCACCGTCTATACCGACATCACCCGCACCAAGCGGCAGGAAAGGCTTCTGCGGGCACGCTCCGAGGAACTCTCGGACCAGCTTCTGAGCTACTCCGAGGAACTCGCCGCGACCAACCGGCAGCTGGAATCCACGATCACCGCGCTGGAAGAGGCCAAGCGCCAGCTGACCGAGATGGAAGCACGCACGCGGCTGACGACAGAAATGATGCCGGCGCACATCGCGCATGTCGGCGCCGACCGGCGCTACACCTACTCCAACCGCCGGCTCAACACGGTGCTGCCGGGCAGCCGCTCCGAGATCGTCGGATTGCCGATCGAATCCGCGCTCGGCCCACAGACCCACGCGGCGATCCGGCCCCACCTCGACGAAGCTTTCGCAGGCAAGCCGTCGGTCTTCGAGTTCACGCACGAGGCCAGCTCGCGCCGGATCCGCACGGCCTTCACCCCCGACGACACCCAGGGCGGCGTCTACATCCTGTCGATGGATGTCACCGAGGAGGCGCAGACGCGCGCCGCCCTGCAACAGACACGCCGCCGGGAAATGGCGGCGCAGCTCACCTCCGGGCTGGCCCATGATTTCTCGAACCTTCTGACGATCATCCTCGGGATGCAGGCCAAGCTGGCGCGGATGGAGCTGCCCGACGACGCCGGTGCGCTGATCACCGCGACGCAGGCGGCCGCCCGACGCGGCGGCGGGTTGCTCGACCGCATCGCGGACATGACCGGACCGCGCGAACACACCCCGGCGCCGGTCCATCTTCCGGGGTTCCTGGGTGATCTCGAGACGCTGGCACGCTCAACCCTGCCCGAAGGCGTGGATTTCATCGTCCAGAACCTTGCCGGCGCGGAGCGCGTCCTCCTGGACGCGGGAATGCTGCAGGATTCGTTGCTGAACCTCGTCATAAACGCGCGCGACGCATGCGGCACGCGCGGCACCGTCACGCTGACCACCCGGATGCTGCGGAACACCTGGATCGAGTTCGCCGTCGAGGACACCGGCACCGGGTTTTCCGAGGATGCGCTGAAACACGCGCTCGAACCCTTCTACACCACGAAGGGCGGCGAGGGATCGGGGCTGGGGCTGGCCACGGTCTACGACACCACCAAGCTGGCAGGCGGGCAGGTCACGCTGTCGAACGCCGGCACCGGCGGGCGCGTGACGATCCGCCTGCCACTGCGGCTGGCCGATGCGTCGGCCAGCCCGGGCATGATCCTTCTGGTCGAGGACAGCCCCGACCTGCGCGGCACCGTGCGCGACATGCTGCGCGAGGCCGGCCACAGCGTCGTGGAAGCCGCCAGCGCTCCCGAGGCGCTCAACCTGCTCGAGGACCTTCCCGAGATATCCGCACTGGTCTCCGACATCACGCTCGAGGGCGGCCAGACCGGCCTCGACCTGCTGGGGGCGCTTCCGGCCGGCCGCTGCCCGGCCCTGCTGATGACGTCGCTGCCGCCGGACGACCCGCTGCACCGCCGGGCCGCCGCGCGCGCGCCGGTTCTGCGCAAACCGTTCGACGCGGCACAGCTGAATGCCGGTCTGGTGCGGGCAGGCGCCGGGGCGACATGACCGCGCCGCTGGTGACGATCCTTGACGACGAGCCCGCGATCCGCACGATGTTGTCGGACGCGCTGGAGGAGGCGGGCTTTCGCACGCAGGCGTTCGGACGCGCGACCGAGTTCGAGGCCATGCTCAAGGCTGCCACGCCGGACGTCTGCCTCGTCGACCTGTCGCTGCCCGACCGCAACGGGCTGACCCTGGTGCACCAGCTCGCGCTGGAACAGGGCGCGACGGTCATCATCATTTCCGGCCGGGCCGAGGTGCAGGACCGCGTGACCGGCCTTGAGCTGGGCGCGGACGACTACATCATCAAACCCTTCGACCCCGCCGAGGTGGTCGCGCGGATCCGCGCGCGGTTGCGGCGCGGAAGCACCGCGCCGGCCACCGGTGAAACCGCGCGTTTCAACGGCTGGGCGGCGCATTTCGACCGCTACGTGCTCGAGGACGACGCCGGGGCCGAGACACCGTTTTCCCACGCCGAAGGGCAGGTTCTTCGGCTGTTCCTGGAGCGGCCCAAGCGGCTGATCTCGCGGCAGGCGATGCAGGAGGCACTGGGCGGTGCCGCCGGCGAAAGCTTCGACCGGGCAATGGACGTGCGCATCTCGCGGCTGCGGACCAAGCTGCGGGAAGACCCCCGCAACCCGCGCCTTATCAAGACGATCTACGGCGCGGGGTACATCTTTCTGGGCGAGGTGATCTGGAGCTGACGCGCGCCCGCCCCGCCGGCCTGTGAAAACAAGGCGTCATGCGCTACCCTGCGCGGACCAGGGTCAGGGAGGAGACCATGACCGACCTCGAACGCTACACGCTTTACGCCGCGCTCTGGATCGCGGTGGCGTGGCTGCCCTATATCCTAGACCGGATCATGGTGCGCGGCCTGCTCGGCGCGATGGGCAATCCGGGTCCGCACCTGGCGCCACAGTCGGAATGGGCACAACGCGCGATGCGCGCGCATACCGTGGCCGTCGAAAGCTTTGTCGCCTTCGCGCCGCTCGCGGTGCTCGCCGCGATCCGCATGCCGGCGGACCCGTACCCCGGCGTGCTGGCGATGACGTATTTCTTCGCGCTCCTGGCGCATTACATCGTCTACGCGCTGGGCATCCCGGTGCTGCGCACGCTCGCCTTCGCGATCGCGGCGCTGTCCAGCGTCGCCATGGCGCTGCGGCTGCTGGGCGCGATCTGACCACCCGCCGTCACGGCGCGAGGCGCGACACCGCGCCTGCCAGGGCGCGCAGGCCCGTCACCAGATCCGCCTCGTCCGTATCCTCGGCGAAGGCGTGGCTGATGCCGTCGATGGAGGGCACGAACAACATCGCCGCCGGCATCAGCCGTGCCGCGTTGGCCGCGTCGTGCAACGCCCCCGAGGGCAGGTGGCGCCACCGGCCCGGCGCCTGCTCCTGCGCCGCGGCGGCCAGTTCCGCCTGCAATCCGGTGTCCATCGGCACCGGTTCCAGCCCGAGCATGTCGCCGAAACGGACCACGAGCCCCCGCTCGGCGGCGATCGCGCCTGCGGCGTCGCGGATCACCGCCTCCATCCGGTCGAGCCGGCCGGCGTCGTCGTCGCGCCACTGCATGGAAAACACCGCGCGCCCGGGCACGATGGAATGGGCGCCGGGATGCAGCACGACCTGCCCGATCGTCCAGACCGTGCGCGGCGTCGCGATCTCGCCCAGCCCGGCGTTGATGCGCGCATTGAAGTCCGCCAGCGCCTGAAAGGCGTCTCGGCGGCGATGCATCGGCGTGGTGCCGGCATGGTTCTGATCGCCTTCAAAGGTGATCTCCATGTCGCGGATGCCGACGATGTCGGTGACGACACCCAGCGCCTCACCGGCCTCGTAGAGCCAGGGCCCCTGTTCGATGTGCATTTCCAGGAAACCGCTGAATCGGCCCGGGTCGATGAAATCGCCCGCCAGCTGCGCCATGCGCGCCCGTGCCCCGGCGAAGGTAACCCCGTCGCCGTCGGCGCGGGCGTCCGCGTCGGCCAGCGGCAGGGTCCCGGCCCACACGGAACTGCCCGTCGTGACGCCAAAGCGCCCCTCCTCGTCCTGGAACGAGACGACGGAGACCGGCGGGCCGCCGGCCGCGCGCGCCGCCCGCGCGATTTCCAGTCCCGCGATCGTGCCCAGCGCCCCGTCGAGCCAGCCGCCCTCGGGCTGGCTGTCGGTATGGCTGCCCACCAGCAGCGACCGCTCCGCCCGCGCCAGCCCGAACAGGTTGCCGACCGGATCGTAACGCGGCTCAAGCCCGGCCCCGGCCATTTGCCCGGCCAGCCATTCGCGCGCCGCGATGTCGGCCTCGGAACAGGCGGGGCGCACCACGCCCTTGCCCACCCCCGGCCGCACCGAATTCCCGAAGGGCGTGCAGGTCAGACAGGAAGCGGCTGGGCTCTACCGGGAGCACAGGGGCACCTTCGTCGCTGCACCTCGGCGCCGGGCGGGGGTCACTCCGCCGCCACGCTTTCCTCGGCCTTCTCCACCCGCACGGCGCAGTACTTGAACTCGGGGATCTTGCCGTAGGGATCGATCGCCGGGTTGGTCAGCAGGTTCGCCGCCGCCTCGACGAAGGCGAAGGGCACGAAGACCATCTCGGGGCCGATCGCGCGGTCGGCACGGGCCATCAGCGTGATGCTGCCGCGCCGGCTGGTCAGGCGCACCATCTCGCCCGGCTCCACGCCCATCTTGCGCAGCGTGGCAGGGTGGAGCGAGCAGTTGGCCTCGGGCTCGACCGCGTCCAGCACCGTGGCGCGCCGCGTCATCGACCCGGTGTGCCAGTGCTCGAGCTGCCGCCCCGTCGTCAGCACGAAGGGATACTCGGCGTCGGGCATCTCGTCGGGGGGGATCACGCTGGCCGGCGTGAACTTCGCCCGGCCCTCGGCGCGCGGGAACCCGTCGCCGAAGACCACGGCCTCGCCCGGCCCCTCGGGGTCCTTGCAGGGGTAGGTGACGGCGTTCTCGCGCTCCAGCCGCTCCCAGGTGATGTTGTTGAGCGAGGGCATGTTCAGCGCCATCTCGGCAAAGACGTCCGCCGGGCTGGCGTAATCCCACGGCAGGCCCAGTCTACGGGCCAGCTCCACCGTGATCGCCCAGTCCTCGCGCGCCTCGCCCGGCGGCGGCACCGCGGGGCGGCCCATCTGCACCTGACGGTTGGTGTTGGTCACCGTGCCCGTCTTCTCGGCAAAGGCCGAGGCGGGCAGGATCACGTCGGCGTAGTTCGCCGTCTCGGTCAGGAAGATGTCCTGCACCACGAGGTGATCGAGCTTGGCAAGCGCGTCGCGCGCGTGGTCCACGTCGGGGTCGGACATCGCCGGGTTCTCGCCAAGGATGTACATCCCCCGCGTGTTGCCGGCGTGCACGTCATCCATGATCTCGGTGACGGTCAGCCCGGCCTCGCCGCTGAAATCATCGCTTTCCCAGACCTGCGTGAAGGCACGGCGCGCGTCCGGGTCCGTGACCTTCTGGTAATCGGGCAGGAACATCGGGATCAGCCCCGCGTCCGACGCGCCCTGCACGTTGTTCTGGCCGCGGAGCGGGTGCAGCCCGGTCCCGGGGCGGCCGACGTGGCCGCTCATCAGCGCCAGCGAGATCAGGCAGCGCGAATTGTCGGTGCCGTGGATGTGCTGCGAGATCCCCATGCCCCAGAAGATCATGCCCGCCTGCGCGCCCGCGAATTCGCGCGCGACCTGCCGCAGCGTCTCGGACGGGATGCCGCAGATCTTTTCCATCTCCTCGGGCGGGAACTGCGCGAGGTGCGCCTTCTCGGCCTCCCAGTTCTCGGTGAAGGCCTCGATGTACTGCTGGTCGTAGAGCCCTTCCTCGACGATGACGTGCATGATGGCGTTGAGCATCGACACGTCCGTGCCGGGCTTGAACTGCAGCATGTGCGTGGCGAAGCGGCGCAGGCCCACGCCGCGCGGGTCCATCACGATCAGCTTGCCGCCGCGCTTCGTGAACTGCTTGAAATACGTGGCGGCAACGGGGTGGTTCTCGACCGGGTTGGCGCCGATGATGATCGCGACGTCGGCGTTCTCGATCTGGTTGAAGGTGGCGGTCACCGCGCCGCTGCCCACGTTCTCCATCAGCGCGGCGACCGAGGACGCGTGGCACAGCCGGGTGCAGTGGTCCACGTTGTTGTGGCCGAAGCCCTGCCGGATCAGTTTCTGGAACAGGTAGGCTTCCTCGTTGGTGCACTTGGCGCTGCCGAAACCGGCGACCGATTTGCCGCCATGCGCGTCCTTGAGCCGCTTGAGGCCCGCGGCGGCGGTGTCCAGCGCCTCGTCCCAGTCTGCCTCGCGGAAGACCTGCTGCCAGTTTTCCGGATCGACGTTCAGGCCCTTCGCGGGGGCATCCTCGCGCCGGATCAGCGGCTTCGTCAGGCGGTGATCGTGGTGGATGTAATCGAAGCCGAACCGCCCCTTGACGCACAGCCGCCCCTCGTTGGCGGGGCCGTCGATGCCGTCGACGTATTTCACCTTGTCGTCCTTGACCTTCAGGCTGACCTGGCAGCCCACCCCGCAGAAGGGGCAGACGCTTTCGACCTCGCGGTCGTAATCGGCGCTGTCGCCGACCTGGGTCTCGTCGAGAACGCTGGCCTCCATCAGCGCGCCGGTGGGGCAGGCCTGCACGCATTCGCCGCAGGCCACGCAGGTCGAGCTGCCCATCGGGTCGTCGAAATCGAAGACGGGGAAGCTGTCGTGGCCGCGCCCGGCCATGCCGATGACGTCGTTGACCTGCACCTCGCGGCAGGCGCGCACACACAGGTTGCACTGGATGCAGGCATCGAGGTTCACGCGCATCGCGACGTGGCTGTCGTCGAGCAGCGGCACGCGGCTGTCTTCCATGGCGGGGAAGCGGCTTTCGGTCACGCCGTTCAGTTCGGCCATGTCCCACATGTGGCTGGACTTGTCGTGCGCCTCCTCCCGCGCCGGCTGGTCGGCCAGCAGAAGCTCCATCACCATCTTGCGCGACTTCTCGGCGCGTTCCGAGGCGGTCTTGACCACCATGCCGTCCTTCGCCTCGCGGATGCACGAGGCGGCGAGCACGCGCTCCCCCTCGATCTCGACCATGCAGGCGCGGCAGTTGCCATCGGGCCGGTATCCCGGCGCCGGCTTGTGGCACAGGTGCGGTATCACCAGCCCGCGGCCGTGGGCGACCTCCCAGATGGTCTGGCCGGCCTCGGCCTCGACTTCCGTGCCGTCGAGCGTGAATCGGATCTTGTCGGACATGCGCGCCTCCTTGCCGACCGCATGATAAACATGGGGCGCACGGCCCGAGTCCGTCAATCCCGACACCTGTCCGCGCATTTGCGCCAAGCCATCCGTTCACGGTTGTCCGGGTTTCGGCCACCGTCGGCTTCCAACTCACGGCAAGCCCCGCTAACGTCGCGCCGAATGCGAACCGGCGGAGCGACCACCATTGTCCGAGATCATCCTCGTGCGGCACGGCCAGGCGATGAACCACGCCACGGACGAGGCCGGGTATGACCGGCTCTCCAGGCTGGGCCGCCAGCAAGCGGAATGGCTTGGCAGCCATCTGGCCGCGACGGAGCCGCATTTCGACCGTGTCCTGACCGGAACGCTGGCGCGGCAGGTGGGCACGGCCGAGGCGATGGGTTATGCCATCACGCGGCAGGACGCACGGCTGAACGAGTTGCACTACTTCCACCTCGCCCGGGCCGTCGAATCGCAGCACGGGGTTCCGGCGCCGCGCGATGCGCGCGAGTTCTCGCGCTACCTGCCAGAGGTGATCGAACACTGGACGCGCGGCGCCCTGGCAGAGGTGCCCGAGACCTTCGACACCTTCGCCGACCGCGTCACCGCCGTTATCGACGAGATCTGCAAGACGCCGGGGCGCACGCTGGTCGTCACCTCCGGCGGGGTCATCGGCATGGCGATGCGCCACGCGCTGGGGCTGGAAAACGGCGGCATGGCGCGGATGATGCTACAGGTGCGCAACAGCTCGCTGCACCGGCTGGAGTATGTCCACGACCAGCTGATGGTCGGCGGGTTCAACGCAACGCCGCACCTTGACACACCGGAGCGGGCGCACGCCCGAACCTTCGTCTGAAAGGAGATCATGGCATGACTCACCTCTGGCTCCGCGCCGAACAGCGGCCGCACGAGGAACGCACCGGGCTGACGCCCGGCGGCGCGGCAGACCTGATCGCCGGCGGCATCACGGTGACGGTCGAGGAAAGCGGACGCCGGGCCATACCCACGCAGGCCTACGCCGACGCGGGCTGCGCCATCGCCCCCGAAGGCAGCTGGCCCGATGCCCCGCGCGATGCCATCGTGTTCGGTCTCAAGGAGCTGCCCGACGACGGCACGCCTCTGGTGCACCGCCATGTCATGTTCGGGCATGCCTTCAAGGGCCAGCATTCGGGGCGCCGCCTGCTGGAGCGTTTCAGGGCCGGCGGCGGAGCGCTCTACGACCTCGAATACCTCGTGGACGGTGCGGGCCGGCGCGTCGCCGCCTTCGGCTACTGGGCGGGCTACGCGGGCGCGGCGGTGTCGCTCAAGGCCTGGGCCGCGCAGCGGGCGGGGGGGATCTGCCCGCCGGTCACCACCTACCCGGGCAAGGACGCGCTGCTGAACGACCTCGCCGCGGATCTGCGCGGCGCGGGTGACGCGCGCCCCACCGCCATCGTCATCGGCGCGCTGGGCCGCGTGGGCACCGGCGCGACCGACCTTTGCGCGGAAGCGGGCGTGTCCACGACGAAATGGGACATGGACGAGACCGCCCACGGCGGCCCGTTTCCCGAGATCCTCGACCACGAGCTGTTCATCAACTGCATCCTCGCCCGTCCCGGAACGCCCGTCTTCGTGCCCGAAACGGCGCTGACGCGGGATCGCCGCCTGACCGTCATCGGCGACGTGGCCTGCGACCCGGACAGCGACTACAACCCGGTGCCCGTCTACGACACCGCCACCACCTGGGAGGCCCCTGTGACACGCGTGGCCGACGACCCGCCGCTCGACGTGATGGCCATCGACAACCTGCCGTCACTGCTGCCGGTGGAATCCTCGCAGGACTTCGCGGCGCAACTCTTGCCCTCGCTGGCGGGGTTGGACAATCTGGAGACCGGCGTCTGGGCGCGCGCACGGGCAGTCTTCGACGAACACGTGAAAGGGATTGGAACATGACGATACACTGGTGCGGCACCGGCCTTTCGGCCATTCCCGGCCTGCGCCGCCTGATCGAGGCGGGCCACGAGGTCACCGTCTGGAACCGGACCCTGGACAAGGCCCGCGACGCCGTGGGGGACCTGACCGACAGGATCATGGTATTCGACGCCGACGCGCTTGCAGCCGAGGTGCAGGAGGGCGACATCGTCGTGTCCATGCTGCCGGGCGACTGGCACGTGCCGCTGGCCGAGATGTGCATCAACAAGGGCGCGCATTTCGTGTCGTCCAGCTACATCTTGCCCGAGATGCACGAGCTGCACGCCAAGGCGCTGGTGCGCGGCGTCTGCCTGGTCAACGAGGTGGGGCTCGACCCGGGCATCGACCACCTGATGGCGCATCACCTCGTGGCCGATTACCGTGCGTCCGACGCCTTCGACGCGGGCAACGACCTGTCGTTCACCTCGTATTGCGGCGGGATCCCGAAGCACCCCAACCCCTTCCGTTACAAGTTCAGCTGGTCGCCGCTGGGCGTGCTCAAGGCGCTGCGTTCGCCCTCGCGTTCGATCCGCGACTTTTCCGAGTTGCGGGTGGACCGGCCGTGGGACGCGATCTCGGCCTACACCGCGCCGCTGCCGACGCCGGAGACCTTCGAGGTCTACCCGAACCGCGATTCCATCCCCTTCATGGACGATTACCATTTCGAGCCTTCCTGGCGGGTCAAGGAGTTCGTGCGCGGCACGCTGCGGCTCAACGGCTGGTCGGAGGCGTGGCGGGACATCTTCGACGAGATCGAGACGCTCGAGGGCGCCGAGGGCGAGGCCCGCCTCAAGGAGATGTCGGACGCGCTCTGGGCCGAGAACGCCTATGACGAGGGCGAGCCGGATCGCGTGGTGCTGTGCGTGTCGCTCAAGGCGGAACGGGAGGGGCGACCCGTCTGGCACAAGACCTATGTCATGGACGCCTGGGGCGACGCGCGCGGCACCGCGATGGCACGGCTGGTGTCGATTCCGCTGTCGATGGTGATCGAAGCGGTGGCCAACCGGGAGATCCCCGCAGGCGTCACCCCCGCGCCCAGCGACCCGAAGCTGGTGCAGCGGCTTCTTGGCAAGGTCGATACGCTGGCGCAGCACCTCCAGGTGGTTGACCACACCGCGTGATCGCGACCGCCTCTTCGTGCTGCGCCCGTGCGGATGCCTCCGGCGGGAGTATTTCGGGCAAGATGAATGCGGTTGCGCGCGGCCATGCCGCATCGCGACCGGATGCCGGATCTCGTGCCGCAGACCGCAACCGGACGCCGTGCGTCACCCGCCGCGGATCAGATCGTCCTCTTCCTCGGTGACAGAGATACCCAGTTCATCGAGGCCGTTCTCGAGGTGATCGGACAGGTGCGGCGTCCCGATCAGGTAATCGGCGGTCGGCGTCGTCGCCTCGGCGCGGGCGGTCGCCTTGGCCTCTTCAAGTTCGTCGGCCATGAAGCTTTCGCGCCCGATCCACATCAGGGCCACGAGGCTGTATTTCTCCTCGTCCGTCAGTCGGTCGATGAAGGCCCGCAACTCGCCCTCGGCGCGGTCGAGCTCCCGTGCCATCAGGATGATCTGGGCCACCTTGTAGGTGCTGATATCGAGCATGGTCTTCCTCCTGTCGGCGCGACTCTACCACAGCAATGCCGCCTGTCTCTGCCCCATTCCTTGATCTTACGCAAACAGGCGGTAATAGGCCCAGTCGGGCAGGAACCGCGACAGGCGGAAGACAAGGCTGAATGCCCAGGGAAAATGCCTCTGGAAGGCGCTTTCGTCGCTCATCAGGTCGAACATCTCGCGCGCCGCGCGCTCGGGCGTCATCAGGAAGGGCATGTGGAACTCGTTCTTGTCGGTCAGGCGGGTTCGCACGAAGCCGGGGTTGGCCAGTTGCACGCGCACGCCGGTGCGCCCCAGGTCCGCGCGCATGGTTTCCGCCAGCGACATCAGCCCGGCCTTGGACGCGCCGTAGCCCACCGCGCCCGGCAGGCCGCGAAACCCCGAGAGCGAGCCGGTCAACACGATGTGACCCGCGTCGCGCGCGACCATGCCCGGCACGACATGGCCCAGCACCCGCACGCCGCCGGTGAAGTTAACGTCGGCCATCATGGTTGCCTGGCCGGCATCCCAGCGCGTCGCGGGCATCGGCCAGTACACCCCGGCAAGGTAGACCAGCCCGTCCACATCGCCCGCCCGCTCGGCCGCGCGCGCGACGCTGGCGTCGTCCGTGACGTCCATGGGCACGACCCGCGTGCGTCCCGGCAGTTCGCGGGCCAGGTCCTCCAGCCGGTCGGCGTTGCGGGCCGACAGAACCAGTTCGGCGCCCACGGCACTGAGCTGGCGGGCCAGCGCCGCGCCCAGCCCTTCGCTTGCCCCCACGATCCAGTAGCGTTTGCCGGCCCAGTCCGTCACGCCGCCTCCGTTCTGCGCATGGTCGCCACGAGCTCGGCCACCTTGATGCCGAACTTGCGGAACTGGCTTCGGTTGACGATGACGCCGTCGGGCGCAAGGTACATCCAGTCCGTCACGTCGAGCGTGTGGCCGCCCGCGTCCTCGTCCAGCTTGAGCCGGTAGCGCAGTTGCACCGTCGGTCCCGACTGCTGGCCGTGGCCGGTGCCGATGACATCCGCCGCCTCGGCGCGGATAGACCCGTCGTTGCCAAGCTGCAACCGCCATTCGCGGTCCTGTGCGCGGCCGCTGTCATACTCGAAATGCTCGCGCATGACCCCGCGGTTGCCGTCCCATTGCGCCTCGAAGTCGCCGTTGAAGCGCGACACCACGCGGCCCATCGGCCCGTAGATCACGCCCTCGCACCGGATGGGCCCGTTCAGGTGCCTGCGCAGGTCGAAGGGCGGATCGCCGTCGGCGTAATCCTCGGGGCGCTGCGCGGCAAAGCCGGTCAGGCGCACCCTGATGACCACGAGACCCAGCATCGCGGCCGCGCCGAGAAGGAAGAAGGTCAGGGGTGTCAATGGCTCATGCTCCTTTCGGATTGTGGGGTTTGCTCGAGGCGCAGGCCGGCGAGCAGCACGATCGCGACGGCCTTGAGCCCGCAGGGCAGCGCGCCGTACAGCAGGCTCAGCAACAGCAGCGCCTGCGGATCGTTGTCGGCGCCGGCCTTGAACCCTCCGGCCTCGAGCAACGGCAGCAGGCTCACCGCGGCAACCGCGAGGGTGAACTTCGACACGAAGGACCACAGCCCGAAGGCCTCGCTGGCCCCGGGAGAGATCGTTTCCATGCGCCGTGCGAACAGCGCCGGCAGCAGCGTCATGTCGGCGCCCAGCGCGGCGCCCGAGGCCAGGCAGATCACGCCGAACGCCCATGTATCGCCCGCGCCAAGCGTCACCGCCGCGGCGAAGGCCGCGATCGAAAGCACCATGCCCGACAGCAGCACGCGCCGCGCGCCCAGCGCCTCGGCCATGTGGCCCCAGACCGGCGCGGCGGCCGCCGCGGACAGGAAGAACAGCAGCAGGAACGGCCCTTCCAGACCGGGCGCCTGCAGCCGGCTTTCCACGAAGAACAGGAACAGGGTCGAGGTCACCGCCACGGGCGCGGCGTTCACCAGCGCGACGATCAGCAGGCGTCGCGCCACCGGGTCGCGCAGCACCGTCGCGAATCCCGTCGTCTCCTGCACGGCGGCGCCCTGCCACTGGCCGGCCATCGCCACCAGCGCAACCAGCGCGAGCCCCGCGAAGGCCACCGCGAACCCCGCGTAGCCGCCCAGCGCGACCGGCGCCACGGCCGCCGCGCATATTCCCAGAAGCGCGCCGGTCTCACGCCAGCGCGCCAACCGAAGGTGGCCCTGGCTGGGCAGACGCCCGGCCGCCGCGACCCCTTGCGCGTAGAAACAGATGGTCAGGTAGCTGAAGGCGGAGAACACCAGCGTGACCATCGCGGCGAACCACGCCAGCGGCGCCACCGGCGGGGTGACGGCAAACAGGCCGAGCATCGCGCCCGTCATCACCAGCACGGCCACCGCGACCGACGACCCCCGGCGGTGGCGCAGCCGCTCGGCCAGCCGGCCCAGCAAAGGGTCCTGCACGACGTCGGCCAGCCGCAGCACGAAGAGCACGCCGCCCAGCGCGCCCAGCGACACGCCGTAGGCGTCCACGTAGAACTTGGGCGCATGAATGTAGAGCGGCAGCCCGGCCGCCGCGAGCAGACCGGCGAACAGCGCGTAGGATGGCAGGCGCGGCGCCATCACCGGCTGACCTCCTGCGCCGGCGGCGACGGGCGCGCCCGGTACGTGGCGCCCTTCCACCACAACCGCAACGCCTGCCAGTGAATGAGTGCCAGGACCCGCCGCGATCCCATCGGGCGCCGCAGGCAGGCCCCAAGCAGGCCGGACGTCGTGAGCGGCCGGCGCGGACCGACCAGCGTGGCGATCACGCCGCCGGCGCCGCCCGTATAGTCGATGCGGATACCGATCCGGTCGTTGCGCAGGTCGAAGCGGAACTCGTAGTGCCCGTCGACCTGCTGGAACGGCGACACGTGGAACACCTTGCGCGCGCGCAGCGTGTCGTGGGCCGTGATCGCCGCCACGTCGCCGCGGTGGCACAGGTACGAGTGGCGGTCGCCGAAGGTGTTGTTGACCTCGGCCACGATAACGCGGGCCCCGCCAGCCGCATCCCGGCAGATCCAGAAGGACACCGGGTTGAACAGGTGTCCCAGCAGGCGTGGCTGGGTCAGCAACTCGATCCGCGCGGGCGCGGGCAGTCCATGCGCAGCCAGAACCTCGCGCACCCAGGCGGGGCCGCGACCCTGCCCCGGCGCGCCGCCGTGATCGCGGTCGTGCACGGCCGCCGGTGCCCGTCGGTTGCGGTCGAAAAGGCGCGGCGCCTCGACCTCCGCCTCGGCGTCGAGCAGCACGTAGTCCACCCCGTAGCGGAACGCGTTGTCGATCGCGCCCTTGCGCCCGTGCCAGGTGTGGCCGGCGATATGCTCCACCCGGCTCATTCCGCGGCCATTTCCGGCGTGGTCCCGCGCGCCGCGAGTGCCTGCGCGACCTCCAGCCCGCTCGCGAGTCCGTCCTCGTGGAAGCCGTGGCGCATCCATGCGCCGCAGAACCACGTGCGGCGCGTGCCGTTGAACCCGCGCACCCGATCCTGCGCCTCGAGCGCGGCAAGGTCGTAGACCGGGTGGCGCATCGTCACGCGGTCGTACACCAGCTCGTCACGGATGGGGCGCGTGGCGTTGAGCGTGACGAACATCGGGTCGTCCTGCGGGATCGGTTGCAGGCGGTTCATCCAGTAGGTGATGCCGATGGGCGCATCGCCGCGCCCGGCGCCGCCGGCGTAATTCCACGAGGACCAGACGGCACGCCGCCGCGGCATGACAGTGCTGTCGGCATGCAGCACGATGTCGTTGGGCTGATACCGCACGGCGCCCAGCGCGGCACGTTCCTCGGGGGCAGGATCCTCCAGCAGGCGCAGCGCATCGTCCGAATGGGAGGCGATGACCACCTCGTCGAACTGCTCCCACGCGCCGCCGTGCGCGCGAACCTCGGCCCACAGGGGCCGACGGCGCACGCCGGCCACCGGCGCCCCGGTGCGGATCGCGACGCCCTTCGCGCGCATCGTGCGGTCCAGCCGGTCGACGTAGGAGGCGGAGCCGCCCTGCACGGTATACCACTGATGCTGGCCGCTGTGGTGCAACAGCGCGTGGTTCTCGAAGAACTGGATCAGCGCGTGGGCAGGGAAATCCATGATCCGCTCCGCCGGGGTCGACCAGATCGCGCCGGACAACGGCAACAGGTAGTGGTCGCGAAACCAGTCGCCCAGCCCCATCTTGGCGATGAAATCGCGTATGGTCAGCCGGCGGTCGCGCGATTCGCGCAGCGCGTGGGCGTTGAAGCGGAAGATGTCGCGCAACATGCCCCAGAAGCGCGGGTTCGCGATGTTGCGGCGCTGCGCGAACACGGCGCCGGCCCCCGCCAGCCCGTATTCGAGGGCGCCGTCGCCGATGGACGCACCGAAGCTCATGTCGCTTTCGGTGACGGGCACGCCGAGCTCCGCGAAAAGCCCGGCCAGGCACGGGTAGTTGGCGTAGTTGAACACGATGAACCCGGTATCGACCGGCTGGTCGCCGCGTTTGCCGGCGATCACGGTGCGCGCGTGGCCGCCAAGCCGCGGCGCGGCCTCGAACAGCGTCACGTCATGCGTGTCGGCCAGGGCATGCGCCGCGCCCATGCCCGAAATGCCGCCGCCGATGACCGCGACCGTCCTGCGCCCTTGTCCGCCCGCTTCGAATGGCATGATTCCTCGCTCCGTGTTTCGTCGATGTACGGCTCGGTTTACGCGGCTTGCCGGCGATCGGATGAGAATCGATTTTTCCTGAGGCGCGGTGATCCAGCTTGGAAGCGCGTTCGTAATATCGGCATGTTCAGTGAAAGTGCTACGCTCGAGCGCGCCTGCGCATCGCATGCCCCGCCGTCCCGTGCTATTTCGCGCGGAGACAGCACGCGGAACCGCCCGGGACGGCAACGACCAGTGAAGACCGAAGACAAGGACGAGACGAACGAGGACTGGGTGGCCTGCATCGCCCGCATACGCGACCATCAGGACCGCGCGGCATTCGCCGTGCTCTTTCAGCACTTCGCGCCGCGCGTGAAGGCGTTCCTGATGCGGTCGGGCACCGATGCGGCGCTGGCCGAGGAGTGCGCACAGGATGTCATGGCGACGCTTTGGCAGAAGGCGCATCTTTTCGATCCCGCGCGGGCCAGCGCGGCCACCTGGATCTTCACCATCGCGCGTAATCGCAAGATCGACGCGCTGCGCAAGCAACAGCGCCCCGAGCCCGAGGACCTGCCCTGGGGCCCCGAGGCCGAACCCGACCAGGCCGACGCGCTGGCACTGCAACAGGAAACGGCGCAACTGGGCGCGGCGATCGCGGCCCTGCCCGACAAGCAGCGCGTGCTTATCGAGAAGGCCTATTTCGGCGATCTCAGCCACTCGGAGATCGCCGACGAGACCGGCCTGCCACTGGGCACGATCAAATCCCGAATCCGACTGGCGCTGGACCGCCTGCGCCACGCAATGAAGTGACGACGATGACAGACACGATCCATCACCACCTGACCGACCCCCTGCTGATGGCCTATTCCGCCGGCACGCTGCCGGAAGCGTTCAGCATGGTCGTGGCCGCGCATGTGTCGATGTGCGACGAATGCCGTGCCCGGCTGGGCAGCTTCGACGCCATCGGTGGCTCGCTGATCGACGGGGCAGAGACCGTTGCCATGGCCGACGACAGCCTCGGGGCGACGCTGGCCCGGATCGAGGCCGGCGCGACGGCCGAACCGCCTGCGCCGCGCAAGCGGCGCCGTGGTGTGCTGCCCGGCCCCGTGCAGGATTACGTCGGCGGCAATCTCGACGCGGTGAAATGGCGGCCGGTGGGCATGGGCGTCAAACAGGCGATCCTGCCCACGTCCAGGGATGCTTCCGCGCGGCTGCTCTACATTCCCGCCGGCGCGGCCGTGCCCGACCACGGGCACAACGGGACCGAGCTGACTCTGGTCCTGCAGGGCGCCTTCGAGGACGAAAGCGACCGTTTCGGCGTCGGCGACGTCGAGGTCGCCGACGACTCGATGGAACACACGCCGGTGGCCGACATCGGGCAGGATTGCATCTGCCTCGCGGCGACCGACGCGCCCCTGCGGTTCCGTGGGCTGCTTCCGCGACTTGCCCAGCCCTTCCTGCGCATCTGACTGGTCCCGCGCGGGGGTGGGGGGTGTCATGACGCCGCGTGACTCGTGACAAGCCGGCTGCGCGCCGCCATGCTGCCGGCGCGAAACCGGAGGCCGCCAATGACCAGCTACCCCAACCTTCTGTCACCGCTCGACCTGGGCCACGTCACGCTGCCCAACCGCGTGATCATGGGGTCCATGCACACCGGTCTGGAAGAAACGAAGGACTGGGCCCGCGTCGCCGAGTTCTACGTTGCCCGCGCGCGCGGCGGCGCCGGGCTGATGGTCACCGGCGGCATGGCCCCGAACCGCGAGGGCGGCGTGTTCCCCGGCGCGGCGGGGCTGTTCACGGACGAAGACATCGCCAACCATGCGACCGTCACGGATGCCGTGCACGACGCCGGCGGGCGGATCGCCATGCAGATCCTGCACGCCGGCCGGTATGCCTACGGGCCCGAGTGCGTGGCGCCCAGCCCGATCAAGTCGCCGATTTCGCCGTTCACGCCCACCGAGCTGGACGAGGCCGGCATCGAGAAACAGATCGCCGATATCGTCACCGCCGCCGCACGGGCGCGGCAGGCGGGCTACGACGGGGTCGAGATCATGGGCTCCGAGGGGTATTTCATCAACCAGTTCCTGGTGACCCACACCAACAAGCGCACGGATCGCTGGGGCGGGCCTTACGAGAACCGCATGCGCCTGCCCGTCGAGGTCGTCCGGCGGGTGCGCGACGCGGTGGGCGACGATTTCATCGTCATCTACCGCCTGTCGATGATCGACCTGTTGCCCGAGGGCTCCACCTTCGACGAGGTCGTGCAGCTGGCCCGCGCGGTCGAGGCGGCCGGCGCCGACATCATCAACACCGGCATCGGCTGGCACGAGGCGCGCGTGCCCACGATCGTCACCTCGGTGCCGCGCGCGGGCTTCGCCTGGGTCACGAAGAAACTGATGGGCAAGGTGGGCGTTCCTGTCGTCACCTCGAACCGGATCAACACGCCCGAGGTGGCCGAGGAACTGCTGGCCGACGGCTGCGCCGACCTGATCAGCATGGCGCGCCCCTTTCTGGCCGATGCGGATTTCGTGGCCAAGGCCGAGGCCGGCCGCGCGGAGACCATCGCCCCCTGCATCGCCTGCAACCAGGCATGCCTGGATCACACGTTCAGCGGCAAGATCAGCACCTGCCTGGTGAACCCGCAGGCCTGCCACGAAACCGAGCTGGTGATCACGCCCACCCAGCAGGCCAAGCGCATCGGAATCGTCGGCGCGGGGCCGGCAGGGTTGTCGGCGGCGATGACCGCCGCGCAGCGGGGTCACGATGTCACCCTGTTCGACCGCGAGCCCCGCATCGGCGGCCAGCTCAACATGGCACGCGCCATTCCGGGCAAGGAGGAATTCGACGGGCTCGTGGACTGGTACCAGACGATGCTGGCCGACCACGGCGTGACCCTTCGGCTGGGCCAGGCCGTGGAACCCGGCGGCCTGGTCGATTTCGACGAGGTGGTCGTCGCCACCGGCGTCCTGCCGCGTGACCCGGGCATTCCCGGGCAGGACCGGCCCAACGTGCTGTCCTATGTCGACGTCCTGAAGAACCGCGCGCCCGTGGGGCGCCGCGTGGCCATCGTGGGCGCGGGCGGCATCGGCTTCGACGTGGCCGAATTCCTCGTGCACGAGGGCGACAGCCCGACCGAGAACCTCGCGGAGTGGAAAGCGGAATGGGGCGTTGGCGACCCGGCCGACGCCCGCGGTGGGCTTGCGCCGGAGGGTCCGCAGCCCGCCCCGCCGGCACGGCAGGTCACGCTGTTGCAGCGAAAGGCGGAACGGCCGGGCAAGCGCCTGGGCAAGACGACGGGGTGGATCCACCGCCTGTCGCTGCGGATGAAGCAGGTCGAGATGCTGTCGGGCGTGACCTATCACGGGATCGACGAAGAGGGGCTGCACATCACGCTGGGCGAGGACGCCGCCGAAGGCCGCTGCCTTCAGGTGGACACCATCGTGCTGTGCGCGGGCCAGCTCAGCGATCGGCGCTTGGCCGAGGCACTGGAAGCGCGGGGAACAGCCCCCCACGTCATCGGCGGCGCGGACGTGGCTGCCGAACTGGATGCCAAGCGCGCGATCGACCAGGGCACGCGGCTCGCCGCCACGCTGTAGGGCGCCTGGGCCCTGGGCCCGAAGGACTACTCGACCGTGATGGTGATCACGTCGGAGGTGACAGGAGGCTCGTGCGGGATGTGGTTCCGGTCGCCGACGACCAGCTGCAGCGTGTGCTCCCCCGGCGCCAGCTCCACCGTCGTTTGCGTCTGGCCGCCGCCGAAATGCACGTGGTGGTCGTCGGCCGGCAGGGGCATGGACAACTCGTCTGCGCCCGCTTGCCCCTCGCCCAACGGCGGCCGGTCGATCAGCAGGTGATGGTGGCCTGTCCGCGCCTTGTCGGTACCGGCCGGTGCCACGCCCATTCCCTTGAGGCCGAAGACCACCGTCACGGGCGAGGTGACGGTCACGCCGTCTTCGAGGTTGACGAAATAGACTTCGGCGCCCTCGGGCGCCGGGGTCCTCTCGGCGGCGGCGGGCATGGCAACGGCAATGGCGGCGGTCAGCGCCGCGGCGAATAGCGCATGTTTCATCTCAAAATCTCCTCCAGGTTGTGTGCAGATGCCCATGATACCACGAAACGACGGCGGCACCTGCAGGGTTTCGCGCGGCGCCGGCGGGCCTGTCGCCCTTGCCGGTGTGCAAGGCGCAACGGCCGTTTCCCGGTTTCCACGGCACGAACGATCCACCGCGACTCCGCGATATTGTCGGGGAGTGGCCCAACTGATGCCCGATTTCGCCGCCATACGGGACATGTTGAACGAGTAGGGATGTGCAGCATGGACCGCCTGACGGAAATGGAAGCTTTCGCGACAGTCGTGGACCAGGGCGGGTTCACGGACGCCGCGCGCAAGCTGGGTATTTCGAAATCGGCGGTGTCCAAGCACGTTTCCTCGCTCGAAACGCGGCTGGGCGCGCGACTGTTGAACCGAACGACACGCCGCGTTTCGCCGACGGAAATCGGCCTGGCCTACTACGACCGCGCGCTTCGCGTGCTCAACGACGCGGGCGAGGCCGATGCGCTGGTCAGTTCCATGCAGTCGGATCCTGCCGGGCTTTTGCGCATCTCGGTGGCGACGGACTTCGGAGTGAACCATCTCAGCCCGGTGCTGGGCGAGTTCCTCGAGGACCATCCGAAAATCACCGTGAACATGGTCCTGAACAACCGTTACGTCGAATTGATCTCGGAAGGCTTCGATCTGGCCATCCGGGTGGGCGAGCTGGAGGACAGCTCCCTGCGGGCGCGGCGGATCGCGACGACGACACGCCGCATGATCGCCAGCCCGTCCTACTTCGCCAAGCATGGCCGCCCCAAGCGCATCGACGATCTCAACGAACACCGCCTGCTGCACTACACCACCCAGTCGGGTGCCAGCGTCTGGAAGATACCGACCGCGTCGGGCGAGATCCGCCAGGTCCGCACCTCGGGCGGGCTGTCCGTCAACGACGGTCAGTCGCTGCTCAACGCAGCGATCTCGGGGCTCGGCATCGCTTACCTGCCAAGCTTCCTTTACGCCGAAGCCATGGAACAGGGTCTGGTCGAGGACGTGATCCCGGACCTTCCTGTCGAGACGCAAGGGATCTACGCGGTCTATCCGCCCGGCCGCTACACCCAGCCCAAGGTGCGCGCCTTCATCGATTTCCTTGTCCGCGAGTTCGCGGACAAGGGCCCGACCAAGTGGTAGGTTTCCCGCGCCCCGCGTGGCGTCACGGGTGACCGTCGGGGCCGGACATGAAAGGGGGCCGTTGAACCGGCCCCTCAATCTCCCCTGCCACTGCTCCGATTGGTCTGCCTGCTTCTACCTTGTTCCGAAAACCCGATGTCTGGAACGCACGGATTGACAGGCCCGCCCGCGCAAGCGCCGGTCCGGCGACGCAATCTTGTCGTGGTCGTTGGTTCGCCGCATGACGTGTCTTCCTGACCGGAACCCGGGCCGACGGGCAGATCGACAATTCGACCGCTGCAACCAGATATAGGCGAATCAATGCGAATCGGTCAATATGGAGTGATTCGCAGCATTCGATCTTTTTTGCAGCCGGAAGGGATTCCCCTGTGATTCCCGGGGCTTGGGAAACACGGGCGAATCAGCCGTTTTCACGCAGAACGTGCCCGGCCAGGTACAGCGATCCGCAAATCAGGATCCGGGCACCGGGCGCTTGCGCGGCGATGCCCTTCAGCGCCTCGGTCAGACCGGGCGCGGTCGTCGCCTCGATGCCGGACGCCCGCGCGGCCTCCGCCAGTGTCTCGGGCGGCAGGGTGTTGGCCTCTCCGGGGATCGCGATGGCCGTCAAGCTTTCCGCCTGCTCGGCCAGCGGGGCAATGTATCCGGAAACGTCCTTCGTGTTGAGCATGCCGCAGACAAGATGGGTGGACCGCGCCGGCAGCCCGGCCAGATGCCGGCCCAGCGCGGCACCGGCCGAGGCATTGTGCCCGCCGTCGAGCCAAAGCTCGCACCCCCGCGCGGCCCGCGTGATCGCCCCCTCGGGCAGGCGCTGCAGGCGGCCCGGCCAGTCGGCGCGTGTCACCGCCGAGGTGCAGGCGGCCTCGCCCAGGCCAAGGTGGCGCAGGGCGGCCAGCGCGGCGCCCGCGTTCTCGATCTGGTGGGCGCCCGGCAGATTGGGAAGGGGCAGGTCGACAAGGCCCGTTTCATCCTGGAATACCAGCCGGCCGTGTTCCTGGCCGACGTGCCAGTGCTGGCCCTGGGCGATCAGGGGCACGCCGAGACGCGCGGCGCGCTGCTCGATGACCTCCATGGCCGGTTCCTGCTGGGGGCCGACCACGCAGGGCACACCGCGTTTGAGGATACCGGCCTTTTCCGCCGCGATCTTCGCCAGCGTGTTGCCGAGGAACTGTTCGTGGTCGATCGACAGGGGGGTGATCATCGTCAGCGCCGGACGCGCGATCACGTTCGTGGCGTCCAGCCGGCCGCCGAGCCCGACCTCGAGCAATGCGTAATCCGCCGGCACCCGCGACATCACCAGAAGTGCCGCGCAGGTCGTGATCTCGAAATAGGTGATCGGCGCGCCCGCGTTGGCGGCGTAGCATTCGTCGAGCACGGCCGTCAGCGTGTCTTCCTCGATCAGATCGCCCGCAAGGCGGATGCGTTCGTGAAACCGGGCCAGATGCGGCGAGGTATAGGCGTGAACGCGCAGCCCCGCGCCTTCGAGACCAGCGCGCAGCATAGCCAGCGAACTGCCCTTGCCGTTGGTGCCCGCGATATGGATCACCGGCGGCAACGCCTCCTGCGGATTGCCGAGCCGGTCCAGCAGGCGCCAGACGCGGTCGAGCGTCAGGTCGATGATTTTCGGGTGGAGCGACATCATCCGCTCGAGGATGACGTCCGATGTGGCCGCGCTCATTTCTTGCCGGACTCGTCCACCGGGGCTTCGACCGACTCCGGTGTGACGGGGTCCGGCTCCGGCTCGGCCCCTGTCCCCGGTGCGGGCAGGTCGCCCTTCACCGCCGGCGGCAGGCCCAGCAGCATGCGGGTGATCGTGATCAACTCGTCACGCATCTCGGTGCGCGGCGTCACCCGGTCGAGCATGCCGTGATCCAGCAGGTATTCCGCGCGCTGGAAGCCCTCGGGCAGTTTCTCGCGGATGGTCTGTTCGATCACGCGCGGCCCGGCGAAACAGATCAGCGCACCCGGCTCGGCGATCTGCACGTCGCCCAGCATGGCGTAGCTCGCGGTGACACCGCCGGTCGTGGGGTCGGTCAGCACCACGATGTAGGGCAACCCGGCCTCACGCAGCATCTGCACGGCCACGGTGGTGCGCGGCATCTGCATAAGGCTCAGGATGCCCTCCTGCATGCGCGCGCCGCCGGCGGCGGAAAACAGGACAAGCGGGCGCTTGAGCTTAACGGCTTCCTCGGCGGCCGCGACGATGGCGTTGCCGACGTACATGCCCATCGACCCGCCCATGAACGCGAAATCCTGCGCCGCCGCCACGATGGGCGTGCGCCCGATCTCGCCCGTGGCGACAAGCATCGCCTCCTTCTCGCCGGTCTTGCGCTGTGCGGCCTTCAGCCGGTCGGGGTATTTCTTCTGATCGCGGAACTGCAGCGGATCCTGCGTCGGCGCGGGCACTGCGACCTCGGAAAACGCACCGCCGTCGAACAGGGCGGCGAACCTTGCCCGCGGCGCGATCGGCATGTGATGGCCGCAACTGGTGCAGACATTGAGATTGTTCTTCAACTCCCGGTGAAACAGCATCGTGCCGCAGCCCTCGCACTTGGACCACAGGTTCTCGGGCATCTCGCGCCGCGAGAAGATCGAGTTGATCCGCGGGCGCACGTAATTGGTGATCCAGTTCATCGGCTGTCGGTCCCTGTTTCGCCTGCGTCCGAGATAGTCGGCGGCGCGGCGAAATGCAATCAGCGGCGCAGCGCCAGACGCGCCGCAAGCCAGCTGCAGAACAGCGCCATGACGTCCAGCGGCAGCCAGACCGCCATGGCCGCCGCCGACTCGAGCGAGAACGGGTAGGTGTAAAGCGCCAGCCCATCGAAATTGCCCTGCGGCGCGGTGAACAGGATGGCGCTGGTGTTGTTGATCAGATGCATCGCGATCGCGGGGCCCAACGTGCCACTGCGCGCCGTGAGGTCGGCGGCGGCGACGCCGAACAGCGCGGCCCAGATCACCACGGCCCATGTGCTGTCACCCATCTGGCCGGGCGCGTAGTGCAGAAGCGCAAAGGCGACCGAAGGCACGACGATCCAGACGGCGGGATGACCAAAGCGCGCCGCGAGCTGGCTTTGCATGTAACCGCGAAAGGCGATTTCCTCGGCCGAGGTCTGGACGACCAGGCCGGCCAGACCGAGCGGCAGCAGCGCGATCCAGTCGCGCGGGTCAAGGTTGGGCACCGGCGCGACATCCTCGGGCAGCGGCAGCAACCCCACGAGCAGATACACCGCCATGAGCGCCACGCAGACCCGCCCGAACTGCCGCAACGCCACCCCGGGCGGGCCGATCACGCTAATCAGCCCGCGCCCGTGAACAACGCGCAGCGCGCCCCAGATCGCAAGGATCAGCATGCCGAAGATGAAAAGGTTGATCAGAACGGCGGCCGGGGTGGTGCCCTTGCTCAGTGATCCGGACATGGACTCCCACGTGCCCTGCCCCATCACCGTCGCCAGCACGCCCGAGTACAGGAAGCTGAGCGCCATGAAAAGGACGGCCGTCAGCCCGAGACCCGCCAGAAGGCGCCACGGATCGGCAGAGGGGCGCGCCGGTGCGACCAGCGTCTCGAAGGCGGCGTAACGGGCCATGCCCGACAGTTAGTCACCACCGCGCGGCCGCGCAATCGCCAGGGTGCAAGATGCGCTGTGCGTGGGGGAAAAAGCCGCACGCGGACGGCCGCAGCTTGTGTCGCGCGCGCCGCTCGCCTATGCCGGAGGGCAACGTTGTTCGGGGGAGTTCACCATGACGAAATTCGACAAGAGCAAGCTGCCCAGCCGCTACGTGACCGAGGGGCCGGCACGGGCGCCGCACCGCTCGTATTATTACGCGATGGGCATGACCGAAGAGGAGATCCACCAGCCGCTGGTGGGTGTCGCCACCTGCTGGAACGAGGCAGCGCCGTGCAACATCGCGCTGGCCCGCCAGGCGCAGGCGGTCAAGGGCGGCGTGAAGGAGGCCCACGGCACGCCCCGCGAATTCACCACGATCACCGTGACCGACGGCATCGCCATGGGCCACGAGGGCATGCGCTCGAGCCTCGCCAGCCGCGAGGCCATCGCCGACACGGTCGAACTCACGATGCGCGGGCATTGCTACGACGCGCTGGTCGGGCTCGCCGGCTGCGACAAGAGCCTGCCGGGCATGATGATGGCGATGGTGCGCCTCAACGTGCCAAGCGTTTTCATCTATGGTGGCTCGATCCTTCCGGGCAAGGCACCGCAGGTCGACGAGATCCCCGAGGATTTCCGCACCCGCGACCTGACCGTCCAGGACATGTTCGAGGCGGTGGGCCGTCACCAGAACAAGGAACTTTCCGACAAGGCGCTGGAGATGCTGGAGCGCGTGGCCTGCCCCAGCGCGGGTGCCTGCGGCGGGCAGTTCACCGCCAACACGATGGCCTGCGTGTCCGAGGCGATCGGGCTTGCGCTGATGAACTCCTCGGGCATGCCCGCGCCCTATGAATCGCGTGACCAGTACGGCGAGGCCTCGGGCCATGCCGTCATGAACCTGCTGGATCGCAACATCCGCGCGCGCGACGTCGTCACCCCCGAGAGCCTGGAGAACGCGGCGCGCGTCGTCGCCTGCACCGGCGGGTCGACGAACGCCGGCCTGCACCTGCCGGCAATTGCCCACGAGGCAGGCATCGAGTTCTATCTCGAGGACGTCTGCGACATCTTCCGCGACACCCCCTATTTCGTCGATCTCAAGCCGGGCGGGCAGTTCGTCGCCAAGGACCTGTTCGATGCCGGCGGCATCCCGGTGGTGATGAAGGAACTGCGCAAGGCCGGGCTCATTCACGAGGATTGCGTGACCGCCAGCGGCAACAGCATCGGCGAGGAACTCGACCGGATCGACCGCGAGGCCGACGGCCGCGTGATCCATCCCATCGAGACGCCGATCACCAAGACCGGCGGCGTCGTCGGCCTGAAGGGCAACCTCGCGCCGGAAGGCGCCATCGTGAAGGTCGCCGGGATCGCCGCGGAGAACCAGGTGTTCACCGGCCCCGCGCGCGTCTTCGAATGCGAAGAGGACGCCTTTGCCGCCGTGAAGGCGCGCGAATACGAGGAGGGCGAGGTGATCGTCATCCGCAACGAGGGTCCCGCCGGCGGCCCCGGCATGCGCGAGATGCTGGCCACGACCGCCGCATTGTCGGGCCAGGGCATGGGCAAGAAGGTCGCCCTGATTACCGACGGCCGGTTCTCGGGCGCCACGCGCGGCTTCTGCGTGGGCCATGTCGGCCCGGAGGCCGCGCACGGCGGCGCGATCGCACTGCTGCGCAACGGTGACAGCGTCACCATCGACGCCATCAAGGGCGAACTGTCAGTCGACCTGTCCGGCGACGAACTGGAACGGCGCAAGGCGGACTGGCCCGGCGCGCGCGAAACCACCTATTCGTCGGGCGCTCTGTGGAAATACGCGCAGCTTGTCGGGGCGACCTACAAGGGCGCGGTCACGCATCCCGGCGCCAAGGCCGAACGCCATGTCTACATGGACATCTGACAAGCCACCCCGATCCACGCACCTTGGCGCCTTCGTCGCAGCGGCCATTGCACTCGGCGGCTGCATGAACACCGAAGGCGGCGAGGGGCAGGTCTTCGGTTTCCTGCGTCCCGACGCGACGTCGCAGGAGGCACGGCAACAAGCGCCGCGAAGGGTATCGTTCTTCGACGGCGACGTCGTTGCCGCCGCACCCCGCGGCTATTGCGTGGCGCCCGACAGCGTCGAACGCGGCCGCGAGGGCGGGTTCGCCATCCTCGCGAAATGCGAGAACCTGACCGGGCAGCCCGGTCCACCGGTGGACGCGGTCGTGATGACGGTCTCGGTCCTGCCCGCGCGGGCGGAGGTGACCCAGCCGCGCGCCGCGACGCTGGGCCGGTCGATGTCACCCGTGCGGGTGCTGGACGAGTTCGACCGCGACGGGCTGGCGGTCGTGCACCTGGCGTCGGGCGGACACGAGGTTCTGCCCGAGGGGGACCCCCGGTACTGGCGGGGCGCGATGGTGGTCAACGGCCACCTGACAGGCCTTGCGGTCTACGCGCCCGAGGGCAGCGACGCCGCCGGCGACAAGGGGCGGCGCCTGATCCTGTCGCTCGGCCGTCACCTGCGCAACGCCAGCCCCGACCGCCCCCCTGCGCAAACCGACCGGGCCGCGGCCGGGACAGAGGAGCGCCCCGAGGATGAAACGCGCCGGAGGCGCCCGGCCGGGCTGGGCGGGTTGCTGCGGGGATTGTTCGGTGGTGAAGGTTAACCCACTGGAAGCGACGCGGCGGGCAGGATAAGAAGGACCGGGAAAGAAACGGGCAGGCATGCTGGGACGAGTCAACCGGATTCTCGACGCGATCCACCACCGGCGCAGCCTGCGTCGCTGGACCCGCGTGTCGCGCCGGGCGCGCGACATGCCGTTGCCACGGCTGCGCGTGGAAGAGGAACGCGCCCGCCAGCTCTGGCAGCGGCTCAACGAAACCCTGCACGTCGCGGGCGAACGGCTGGCGCTGCCGCACATCGGCTCGAACGCCTTTCCCAAGCCGCAGGGCACGACATGGGCCTGGCGGCCGGCCCTCTGGCGCGGCCCGCTCGACCGCCCGGGCATGTCGTCTGTCGAAAACAACTCGGGCCTTGGCGACGAGGTCATCCTGTTTCACGACTGTGCCAAGTCCGAACTGACGCTGCGACAACTGCGCAACCAGCGCGAGGCGGACCTCGCCCCCTATGGTCTGCGCCTTGATGTTTTCGCCTTCGACGGCTCCTTCCTGTCCCTCGTTGTCCACCTGCCCGAAGCGGCGGTGGACGGGCTGCGCAAGCAGGACCTGATCCGCATGAACACCATCGTCGAAATGGAAAAGCCGCTCGAGATCTTCGCGCGCCTGAACGTCAAGCACGGCCCGAACACCGAACAGATCGTCCGCGAACTGCCCCTTCACCAGGACGACATCACCGTCGAGTTCGACCTCGCCTATACCAAGCTCAACGAGAAACGTGTCGAACGCGCCTGGGTCGACCTGATTTTCGAGAACCCACAGATGAACCAGGTTGTCCTGCGCGACCTGACCTTCTGCCGCCACCCGCGCGCCGAAATCTGACGGAGGCCCGCCATGAGCGACCTGACACTGACCAAGACACGGCTGTCCGAAGGGGTCTGGGAGGGCGTCATCACCGGCGCAGCCGAACGCCCGCGGATCAGCGTGACCCACCTGGGCCGCCAGGTGGACAACGTGACGCTGCAGCAAGACGGTGACGCGGGCCGCTGGCGCCTGCGCGTCCCGGTGCCCGCGCACCTGATTTCGGACGGCGTGCAGACCTTCCTGGTGCACGACGACGACGCGGGCGAGACGCTGGAAAGCTTCACCCTGATCGCCGGCGACGCCCTGGGCCACGACATCCGCGCCGAGGTTGCGCTGCTGCGCGAGGAGCTCGACATGCTCAAGCGCGCCTTCCGCCGGCACTGCCTGGAAACGATGTAGACCGGACGGCCTACGCAGAAGGTTCCGCCCTCGATCGAATCCTCCACCGGCAGGCCATCATCGGCGCGCCACCGGCCTCATGGACGGTTGCGGCGCGCCGAAGCGCCTCAGCCCTCGTTGCTCAGCGGCACGACCCGCGGTTCGGTTTCCGGCGCCAGTTCCTCGAAATCGAAGTTGTCCAGTCGCCTGGCCCGCCGGCCGGCCTTGTCCGCGGAGATCTTGATGTCCGAGATGTCCTTGGCGGCCTGTCCGAAGTGGCGATCGAGGTTCTCGACCCGCGTGCCCAGCCGCTCCACGTCGGCGAACAGAAGCCCCAGCTCGCGGCGGATCGCGCCGGCCTGCTCGCGCATCCGCGCGTCCTTGAGGATGGCCCGCATGGTATTCAGCGTCGCCATGCAGGTGGTGGGCGAGACGATCCAGACCCGCAGGGCGAAGCCCTCGCGCACGACCTCGGCGAAATTGGCGTGCAACTCGGCATAGACGGCCTCTGACGGCAGGAACATCAGCGCCCCGTCCGCCGTCTCGCCCTCGACGATGTAGCGCTCGGCGATGTCCTTGAGGTGCTTGCGCACCGCCGTGCGCAGCCCCTTTGCGGCCTCCTGCACGTCGCGGTCGGTCTGTGCGTTGCGCAGCGCCTCGTAGGCTTCCAGCGGGAACTTGCTGTCGATCGCGATCGGCCCCGGCGGATCCGGAAGGTGGATCAGGCAGTCCGCGCGCCGCCCGTTCGACAGCGTCTGCTGCAGGCTGTAGCTGTCAGACGGCAGCGCCTTCGAGACGATGTCGGTCAACTGGATCTCGCCGAAGGCGCCGCGCGTCTGCTTGTTGCTCAGGATGTCCTGCAGGGTCAGAACGTCGCCCGACAGCTTGGTGATGTTCTCTTGCGCCTTGTCGATGGCATTGAGCCGCTGCTGCAGCTCGCCCAGCGATTGCGCGGTGCGCCGCGCCGATCCCTGGAGGTTCTCGTTGAGCTCGCCGGAGACCTGCGACAGCCGCTTTTCCATGAGGTGCAGCATGTTGGACTGCGCCGAGGCCTGCGCCTCGGAAACATGGTTGAGCCCGCCGGCCAGCTGCTGCTGGCCCTCGCTGAGCCCCTCCACGCGCTGGCCCATCTGCGCCACCTGCCGCGCCAGAGGCTCGGTCGCCCGGGCCGAACGCGCCGCCGCCCGCAGCGCGAGCAGCAGCAACAGGACGATCAGCAGCAGAACGCCGCCGCCCGCCAGCGCGGCCACCACCAGCGGGTCGTCCAGCGCGTAGGTTTGTCCGCCGATCTCGATCATCGCCGCCCGAACAGTTTCTCGATATCCGCCAGCTGCAGTTCCACGTAGGTGGGACGGCCGTGGTTGCACTGGCCCGACAGCGGCGTCGCTTCCATCTCCCGCAGCAGGCCGTTCATCTCCTCCGCGGTCATGCGGCGGCCCGACCGGACGGAGCCGTGGCAGGCCATGCGGCTGAGGACCGCGTCGAGCCGCGTGCGCAGCCCCTCGGCCCCCGTGGCCCCGTCATCGAGTTCGTCGAGCACGTCGCGTAGCAGCGCGGCGGCATCCACCGGGCCGAGGATCGCCGGCGTCTCGCGCACCGCCACGGCGCCGCCGCCGAAGGCCTCGATCCCCAGTCCGAGCGTGGCAAGGTCATCGGCCATGGCCAGCAACCGGGCGGCGCGTGGCTGGTCGAGCTCCACGATCTCGGGGATCAGCAGCGCCTGCGCGGACACCCCCTTTTCGGCCACCTGCGACTTGAGCCGCTCGTAGACCAGCCGCTCGTGGGCCGCGTGCTGGTCGACGATCACGATGCCCTCCCCGGTCTGGGCCACGATGTAATTCTCGTGGAGTTGCGCGCGCGCGGCGCCGAGCGGCCGGTGCCCTTGCGCGGGTTCGTCGTGGGCCGGCGCGGCGTCGGCAGTGGCCGGCGCGGGCTCCACCCGCCCGCTGAAGCCGTCGGCCATCTCGGCGAACCCGGGCGCCTGCGCGGCATGGGCCGCGGCCCGCGCCTGCGGGCCGGGCCGGTCCATCTGGTAGACACGCGCGTCCTGCGGCGCCGCGCGCACCGCGCCCAGCGCGCCGTCGGAGACGGTCGGGGCCGACCGGTGCCCGGCCTCCGCCAGCGCGTGCCGCAACCCCGAGACAACGAGGCCGCGCGCCACGCCCGCGTCGCGGAACCTCACCTCGGCCTTGGCGGGGTGCACGTTGACGTCCACCATCTGCGGGTCGCAGGACAGGAAAAGCGCCGCCGCCGGGTGCCGGTCGCGGCTCATCACGTCGCTGTAGGCCGCGCGCAGCGCGCCGGTGAGCATCTTGTCGCGCACCGGGCGGCCGTTGACGAAGACGAACTGCGCCACCGCCGCACCACGCGAATAGGTGGGCAGCCCGGCATAGCCGGTCATGCGCAGCCCCTCGCGTTCGGCGTCGACCGCCACGGCGTTGTCCACGAACTCCCGCCCCATGATCCGCGCGAGACGCCCCCGAAGCGCGTCGAACAGGTCTCCCGTTTCGGGGTCGGCGCGGAAGGTCACCCGCCCCGCGCCGCCGCCCGAGACGTCGCGCAGGGTGAACCCAACGAAGGGTTCGGCCATCGCCAGCCGCTTGACCACGTCCGTGATCGCCTGCGCCTCGCCGCGGTCGGTGCGCAGGAACTTCAGCCGCGCGGGGGTGGCATGGAACAGGTCGCGCAGCGTGACGATTGTGCCGGCGGTCAGCGCGGCGGGTTTCACCGCCCCCATCTGCCCGCCGGTCACCACGATCTCGGCCGCCCGGGCACCGGGCACCCGCGAGGTTATGGTCAGCCGCCCCACCGCGCCGAGGCTTGGCAGCGCCTCGCCCCGGAATCCGAAAGTGTGGATGTCCAGCAGGTCGGCGCCGTCGATCTTCGATGTCGCGTGACGCGCCAGCGCCAGCGGCAGGTCGTCGGCGGCGATGCCGCATCCGTCGTCGGCCACGCGGATCAGCGTCTTGCCGCCGTCGGCATAGGCGATCTCGACGCGTCTCGCACCCGCGTCCAGCGCGTTCTCGACCAGTTCCTTGACGGCCGAGGCCGGGCGTTCCACCACTTCGCCGGCGGCGATGCGGTTGATCGCCGACTCGTCGAGTTGCCGGATCGTGGCGGGCGTGACACGGTGCATATTGGGGCTGACATCGTTCATACCCCAAAACCTAGCACGTCACGCGCCGGCAACGCCAGAGCGGACGCCGCATGACAAGGTCGAATCGTCCGCGCCCGAAGAGGAATCCCGCCGACGCAGGTTGGCAGCGAGACACATTCAATTACATGCATGCAGAATTTCGATCAAAGCAGGAGACACCACCCCATGTTCAACCGCACCAGCCGCAGCAACGGCGCCGCCTCGCCCGTCGTCACGGGCTTTCATGATCCGGCAACCGGCAGCATCCAGTACGTCGCCCACGACCCCGCCACGAAGAAGGCCGCGCTGATCGATGTCGTGCTCGACTTCGACCCACAGCACGCGCGCACCTCGACCGAATCGGCACAGGCCGCTCTCGACCATGTCCGGCGCGAGGGGCTGGAGGTCGAATGGGTCCTCGACACGCATCCGCACGCCGACCATTTCATGGCGTCCGCCTGGCTCAAGCAGCAGACCGGCGCGCCTGCCGCCATCGGCGCCAAGGTGCGCGACATCGCCAAGCTGTGGGAGGATTTCTATCACCTGCCCGGCACCTTCGACCCCGACCGGGACTTCGACCGGCTGTTCGAGGATGGTGACAGCTTCAAGCTGGGCGACCTGGACGTGAAGGTCATGCTGTCGCCCGGCCACACGCTTGGCTCGATAACCTACCTGGTGGGCGACGACGCCGCCTTCGTCCACGACACGTTCATGCACGTCGACGTGGGCACCTCGCGTGCGGATTTCCCGGGCGGTTCGTCCGACATGCTGTATGACAGCCTGCAAACGATCCTGTCTCTGCCCGACGACACCCGGCTGTTCATCGGCCACGACTACCCGCCGGTGGGCGACCGGCAGGAGGCCGCGTGGGAGGCCACGGTCGCCGCGCACAAGGCGAAAAACCCGCACGTCGGCGGCGGCACTGCGCGTGAAGACTACGTGAAATTGCGCGACGCGCGCGACGCGACACTTGGCCTGCCCGACCGGATGCTGCACGCTTTGCAGGTGAACCTGCGGGGCGGCCGCCTGCCCGAGCCCGAGTCCGACGGGCACAGCTACTTCAAGATCCCTGCGAACCGCTTCTGAAACCCAGCGAGGACCCCACAGATGAAAACGGAAAAGATCGACGGCGCGACCTTCGAGACCTGGAGCGTCGAGGAGGTTGCCAAGGCGTGGTCGGACAACGAGATCGTGCTGATCGACGTGCGCACGCCGCAGGAATACATGTTCGAACACATCGAGGGCGCACTGCTGCTGCCGATGCCCTTCTTCAACGCCAACGCCCTGCCGGGGCAGAGCGACAAGCGGATCGTGTTCCACTGCGGTTCGGGCGTGCGGTCGGAAAAGGTCTGCCGTGAGGCAGTGGCCGCGGGAATCGACCGGATCGCTCACATGGAGGGCGGTTTCGGCGCGTGGAAGGCCGCGCAGATGCCTTACATCGGCACCAACATGGCCACCGGCGCCCCCCAGGCCGTCAACGCCTGATCCCCGGAAACGAAAGATCCCGGGCGCCGCGGCGCCCGGGACAGTTGCGAAGGCTGGTCGCGGAAGGAGAGCGTCAGACCTTCGAGAACTCGGGATAGGCCTCCATCCCCAGCTCGGCCATGTCGAGGCCGTTGATCTCGGTCTCCTCGTCGACGCGCAGGCCCGAGATGGCCTTGATGACGAACCAGACGATGGCCGAGGTCACCACCACGAAGGCGCCGACGATCAGGATCGACAGGATCTGGGTGCCGATGTTGGCATTCCCGTTGGTGAAGACCACCGCGATCGTGCCCCAGATACCCGCGAAAAGGTGAACCGGGATCGCGCCGACGACGTCGTCGATCTTGAGGCGGTCCAGCAGCGGCACGGTGAACACCACGATCACGCCGCCCACGGCGCCGATCAACGTGGCCGCGCCCAGGCTGGGCGTCAGCGGTTCGGCGGTGATCGACACGAGGCCCGCCAGCGCACCGTTGAGCGTCATGGTCAGGTCGGGCTTCTTGTACAGCACCTGGGTCAGGATCAGCGCGGCCACCGCGCCGCCCGCCGCGGCGGTGTTGGTGTTCGAGAAGATCCGGCTGACGTCGGCCACGTCACCGACGCTGCCCATGGCCAGCTGCGAACCGCCGTTGAAGCCGAACCAGCCCAGCCACAGGATGAAGGTGCCCAGCGTTGCCAGCGCGAGGTTGGAACCCGGGATCGGGTTGACCTTGCCGTCCTTGGAATACTTGCCGATGCGGGGGCCGAGGATGATCGCGCCGGTGAGCGCGGCCCAGCCGCCGACCGAGTGCACGATGGTCGAGCCCGCGAAGTCCGAAAAGCCCATGTCCGACAGGAAGCCGCCGCCCCAGCTCCAGCTGGCCTGCAGCGGGTAGATGATGGCGGTGAGCACGATCACGAAGATCAGGAACGGCCAGAGCTTGATCCGCTCCGCCACCGTGCCCGAGACGATCGAGGCAGTGGTCGCGCAGAACATGAGCTGGAAGAAGAAGTCCGAGCCGGTGGAGGCATAGCCGTAGTCGTCGGCGGCCTCGCGGGTGATGCCCACCGCTTCCAGAACGCCGGGACCGAACAGCCCGGACAGCACGCCGTCGACCGCCCAATCGCCCAGCGGGTACATCAGGTTGTAGCCGATCAGGTAATAGAAGATCGCCGCAAGGCTGAACAACGAGATGTTCTTGGTCAGCTGCATCGTCGCGTTCTTGCCGCGTACCAGCCCCGCCTCGAGCATGGCGAAGCCCGCCGCCATCCAGAACACGAGGAACCCGCCGATCAGGAACAGCAGGGAGTTGAAGATGAAGACCGAATCCGTGGGCACCACGGTGGGCGCCTCGGCCTCCTGTGCGAGCCCCAGTTGCGGCACCGCGATCAGCGATGCGGCCAGGGCCAGTTGAGAGATGCGTTTGATGGTCATGGTCCTTTCCCCCGCGCGCGTCAAAGCGCGTCTTCGTTGGTTTCGCCGGTGCGCACGCGCATGGCCTGTTGGATGTCGAGAACGAAGATCTTGCCGTCGCCGATCTTGCCCGTGCGGGCTGTCTTGGCGATCGCCTCCATCACCTGGTCGGCCAGGGCGGCCGAGACGGCGATCTCCAGCTTGACCTTGGGCACGAAATTCACGGCGTATTCGGCGCCGCGGTAGATCTCGGTGTGACCGGACTGCGAGCCGAAGCCCTTGATCTCGGTCACCATCATGCCGCGCACGCCGATTTCGGTCAGCGCCTCGCGGACCTCCTCGAGCTTGAACGGCTTGATCGTTGCGATGATGAGTTTCACGTTTGTCCCTTTCGGTTTCCTCTGAGACAGGCTGCCTTTGCACTTGCAGAAAATTCGACGCGGGGTGGAGGCGGAAGGGAAAACGGCCAAAACGCGGTCGCGGAGACGACCGATATGCTCAATTGCTAGGCATTTGGGAAAATCTGCATGTTTTTTATGCAGTCCGAAAATGCACGACGGCAGGCGGCCGCTCTCTA
This sequence comes from Roseovarius salinarum, assembly GCF_002834145.1. Lineage (GTDB taxonomy): Bacteria > Pseudomonadota > Alphaproteobacteria > Rhodobacterales > Rhodobacteraceae > Roseovarius > Roseovarius salinarum. The sequence goes on from NZ_PHNT01000012.1 coordinate 86,886, forward strand.
CATTTTCGCGCGGGGCGTCTAATATGCCTGAAAACAAGAGGCGCCGGGCAGGCTGACAATGGGTGATTCACGTCGCAGGAGACCGCGGCTTGTCGCGGAAAACCGCTATCGCAAACCGCAAAAGCGCAAGGCCGCGCCGCGCCGGCGCAAGGCATCCCGGCGCCGCGGCACGGGCCGGCGGCGTTCCGAAGGCCTTGTAATGGGCACGCTGCGGCGGCTCTTCGAATGGATGCTGCGCCTTGTCTGGGGATTCGGCTGGCGCATCACCGCGATCGTCGTCGTGATGGTCGGGCTGGCCACCGCGTATGTTTACACCACCCTTCCGCCCGTCTCGGAGTTGCTGGACGGCCGCGCGCGGGGATCGGTGACGATGCTCGACGCCGAGGGCGAGGTCTTCGCATGGCGCGGCGACCAGTTCGGCGGCGTGGTGACAGCCAATACCGTGTCCCCGCACCTCAAGAACGCGGTGGTCGCGACCGAGGACAAGCGGTTCTACATGCACCCGGGGATCGACCCGATCGGCATCGCCAGCGCGATCCGCATCAACCTGTCCGAGGGCCGCGGCCCGCTTTCGGGCCACGGCGGTTCGACCATCACGCAGCAGACGGCAAAGTTGCTTTGCCTCGGCGTGGAATACGACAAGGCGGAATGGGACAGCGAGGCCGAGTACGTCGCCGACTGCCGGCGCACGTCACTTTGGCGAAAGGTCAAGGAGGCCGTCTTCGCCCTGGCGATGGAGGCCAAGTACAGCAAGGACCAGATCCTGTCGATCTACCTCAACCGCGCCTACATGGGCGGCGGCGCCTACGGCGCCGAAGCCGCGGCCCAGCGTTACTTCGGCAAGCACGCCGCAGAGGTGGATGCCGCCGAGGGCGCGATGCTGGCCGGGCTGCTGACGGCCCCCTCGACACTGGCACCGACCAACAACCTGGAACGCTCGCAGGCCCGTGCGGCGACGGTGCTGCGGCTGATGACCGAACAGGGCTACCTGACAAAGGCCCAGGCCCGCCAGGCCCGGTCGGATCCCGCCACGCTGTCGGAAGCCGCCGAAGCCCGCGCCGGCGGATATTTCGCTGACTGGGTGATGGCCTCGGGGCCCGAGTTCTTCACACGCGACACCACCGAGGACGTCATCATCAGCACCACGCTTGATCGGCGCATCCAGTCGGCCGCCGAGGACGCCATGAAAACGGTCTTCGAGGACAAGGTGCGCGAGGGATCCAAGGCCCAGGCGGCGATCGTGGTGATGTCGGCCGACGGCGCGGTGCGTGCCATGGTAGGCGGGCGAAAGACGAAGGTCACCGGCGCCTTCAACCGCGCGACCATGGCAAAGCGGCAGACCGGATCGGCCTTCAAGCCTTTCGTCTACGCGACTGCGCTCGAGCTGGGATACACCCACAACGCAACGGTCGTGGACGAACCCTACTGCCAGGACATTCCCGGGTCGGGGCGCTGGTGCCCCGAGAACTACACCGGCAAGCACTACGGCCGCGTCACCCTGGCCGAGGCGTTGCGCAACTCGCTCAACATCCCGGCCGTCAAGGTTTCCGAGAGCGTGGGCCGCGAACTGGTCCGCAAGGTGGCCAGCGAATTCGGCATCGAAAGCGACCTCGCCGACGGCCCGGCGCTGGCGCTGGGGGCCTCGGAAAGCACGCTGCTGGAAATGACCGGTGCCTATGCCGGCATCCTCAACGGCGGTTCTTCGGTGACGCCCTACGGGCTGGTCGACCTGCGCCTGCAGGGCGACGACGAGCCCGTGATGGGCGCCACGGGCGGCATCGGCGAACGCGTGATCCGCGAGCCGGCGGCGCGCGAACTCATCTACATGATGCACAAGGTCGTGGCGGGCGGCACCGGCAAGCGCGCGCGCCTGCCCGACCGCGAAGCCGCCGGCAAGACCGGCACGACGCAGGCGGCACGCGACGCGTGGTTCCTGGGCTTCACCGCCGATTACGTGGCCGGCGTCTGGATGGGATACGACGACAACACGCCGCTCGAAGGGGTGACCGGCGGCGGCCTGCCCGCAGAGATCTGGCGCGAGACGATGCTCGGCGTCCACGAAGGGCTGCCGCCTCGCCCGCTTCCGATGCTGCGGCCGTCGGAGCGCGACGCACCGCGCGGCAACCAGCGCCTGCGCCAGCCAGAGCGCGCGCCTGAAAACGGGGTCGAGCGGCTGTTGCGCAACCTTCTGGGCGGCGGGAACTGACCGCCGCGCGCCACGAACGGCCGGTCAGCCTGCCTTGCGCAGGTCGGCGATCAGCTGGTCGATGTTGCCATTGCGCGCGTCCAGCATCGAGCCGATTTCGGTGCGCTCGCTCAGGCGCATGCTGACACCTTCGATCAGCATGTCGAAGAACAGGTCCTGCCCGGACCTGTCCGAGACGAGGAAACGCACCTCGAAGGGCGCTTCGCCCTGCAGGTAGACGGTCGAGATGACCTCGTGCCAGGATTTCACCTGCTGCACCGATTTCACCTCGATGCGCCCGCCCACGAAGTCGTTGAAACGCTTGCCGTACTTGCGCGCGATATAGCCGCGGAACGCGTCGACGAATTTCCGCATCTGGCCGTTGCTGATCCGACGCGCGTCCGCGCCCAGGGTGGAGCGGGCGATGATGTTGACATCGGCGTAGCGACGGAAGATCCGCTCGAAATCCCGGATCATCCCCGAGACGGGCTTGCCAGACGCGATCACGGCGTTGATCTCGTTCACGACCTTGTCCACCAGGCGGCGCGCCTTCTGTTCGGTCAGCGCGGCCGCGCCGCGCGGCAGGACCGTCAGCGCGCCGGCAGCGGTGCCGGCAAACAGGAAATGGCGTCGTGACAACTGGTCAAACATGGCAGGCCTCGTGCTGCTGGGCGCGCGGAGCGTCACTCCGCATATGGATCTTCTTGGGCTTCGGCGTAAGGGTCGTCGTAGGGGTCAAGATAGGCGCTGCTGTCGCCGTTGCCCAGTTCGAAGCGCCGGTTCTGCAGGTAAAGCGAGCGCAACTGCGCGTATCCGTCGGCGCTTTCGTAAAGGACAGAGTCGATCGTGTCGGCGCGGCGCCCGCGGTCGCCGAGCTTCGAAAGCACCGTGGCCCCGGTGCCGTAATACGCCTCGGGCGTGGGAATCACGTAGGACAGCGGGTCGAGGAAAAGGTCGACGAACCGCCCCGCCGCGGCGCGTTCGGTCGATGGGCCCGTGACGGGCACAACCAGATACGCCCCTTCCCGAACGCCCCAGACGTGCAGCGTCTGCCCGAAATCCGCGTCCGTGGGTTCGGCCATGCCGAAGCCCGTGGCCGGATCGAGCAGGCCGCCGATGCCAAGTGTCGTGTTGACGGTAAAGCGGAACGTGTCCTGGAACGCGCCGCGCATGTTGGCCTGCAGCACGTTGTTGACCACCGCACCGGGAAGCGAAAGGTTGTCCGAGAAGTTGCCGACGACCTCCTGCACCTCGACGGGCACACCCTCGGCGTATCCAATGGCCACGGGCCGGATGAACGTCCGGTCCAGCGCGCGATTGTAGTCGTAGACGAACCGGTTGTCCTGTTCGTAGGGATCGAACGGCTCGCCGGCCGGATGGTTCGGCGGACGCGCCGTGCAGGCCGCGATCAGGCATACCCCGGCAAGCGCGATTGCAGGCTTGACAATGCGGGCGGCAGCAAATCCTCGCAAAAAATTCCCCTTGGCGCTGTTAGCAACCCGTTATCTAATATGCCACACGGTGGCGGAAACAGGTTTTCCGGCACAGGTGCCGGGCTGTGGCGAAATGGTGACGGACCGTCTCGCGCGAAATGTATCGCCAAGGATCATCGGTGCAACAGGAAATCGGCGGCGGGGCAGAAAGACGCGCATGACTTCGAGCAACGCCGACCGGGGGCACACCGAACTGCGCGCCGCGTTGCGCGCCAGCCGCGGGCTGTTCTGGTTCGTCGGCATATTCAGCTTCTTCGTCAACCTGCTGATGCTGACCGGCCCGCTCTACATGCTCCAGATCTATGACCGGGTACTTGGCAGCCGTTCGCACGAAACGCTGATCGCGCTCTCGGTGCTGGTGGTGTTCCTTTTCGGCATGATGGGGCTTCTGGACTATGCCCGTGGCCGCATCATGGCCCGTGCCGGTGCCCGGTTCCAGGCCCGGATGGACCGGCGGGTGTTCGATGCGGTGATTCGCCGGGCGGCCCGCGGTGGCGGCAATGAAACGGTCAGCGGTTTGCGCGATCTCGAATCGATCCAGCGGCTGATGTCCTCACCCGCACTCATGGCAGTCTTCGATATCCCGTGGACGCCATTCTTTCTTGCCGGCATCTGGATCTTTCACCCCTGGCTTGGCACGCTGGCGATCATCGGCGGCGGCCTTCTCGTCGTCGTGACGGGGATCAACCAGGCAATCTCGCGAAGGCCGGCCGCCGAGGCGGGCCAGGCTGCCGTCCAGGCCGAAGCCATGGCCGATTCCTTCCGGTCCGAAGCCGAGATGGTGCGGGCGACGGGCATGTCCGATACGGCCTTCGCCCGCTGGCAAGAGGCGCGCGACCGATCGCTGCGGGCACAGATCGGCGCGGCCGACCTGATGGGCGGCTTCACCTCGTTTTCCAAGTCGTTCCGGCTGCTGTTGCAGTCGGCCATGCTGGGCGTGGGGGCCTTCCTCGTTCTGCGCGGCGAGTTGACGCCGGGCGCGATGATCGCCGGCTCGATCCTGCTGGGCCGGGCGCTGGCGCCGGTGGAGCAGGCGATCGGACAGTGGTCTTCGGTGCAGCGCGCGCTGCGTGGCTGGCGCAACCTCGCGGAGTTGCTGGGCGGCACGCCGCAACCGGCCCCGCGCACCGACCTGCCGCGCCCGTCGGCCCGACTGGACATCGAACGGATCACGGTGTTCCCGCCCGGGGAAAACCGCGCGGTCCTCAGGTCGGTCAGCTTCTCGGCAGGGCCCGGGCAGGCCATCGGCGTCATCGGCCCCGCGGGGGCGGGAAAGACAACACTTGCACGGGCCCTGACCGGCCTGTGGCCCCCCGCGGCGGGCAGCATCCGGCTGGACGGGGCCGCGCTCGACCAGTATCCGCCCGAGGCCCTGGGCCGCTACATCGGGTACCTGCCGCAAAGCGTCAGCCTGTTCGACGGGACCGTGGCCGAGAACATCGCCGGCATGGCCGAACCCGACGACGCCGCCGTCGTTGCCGCGGCCAAGCTCGCCGGCGCACACGAGATGATCCTGCGCCTGCCCGACGGTTACGAAACGCGTGTCAGCGCAACCGGCGGGCGGCTGTCGGGCGGGCAACTGCAACGCGTCGGCCTGGCACGCGCGGTCTACGGCGACCCGGTCGTCGTGGTGCTGGACGAGCCGAACTCGAACCTCGACAACGCGGGAAGCGAGGCCGTGAACCATGCGATCGCCGAGCTGAAGGCGCAGGACCGGATCGTGCTGGTGATGGCGCACCGGCCCGCGGCGATCCGGGAATGCGATTATCTTCTGGCACTGGACGAGGGCCGGCGCAGGGCCTTCGGACCCACCCGGACGGTGTTGCGCGACGTGGTGCAAAACCATGCGCAGATCGCCACCACCGGCCATGCGGGGGCCCAATGACCTCATCCGGCACGCCCTTTTCCCCGCGCCGCCCGATCCTTCTCGGGGTGATCGGGCTCGTCCTTCTCGTGGGCGGGTTCGGCACCTGGGCCGTGGCCACGACCATCGCCGGCGCCGTCATCGCGCCGGGGCGCATAGAGGTGGACCGCAACCGACAGGTCATCCAGCATCCCGACGGCGGCATCGTCGAGGAGATCCTCGTGGCCGAGGGCGACACGGTGGCGGCCGGGGACGTGCTGATACGGCTCGACGATTCCGAGGCCGCGTCGCAGCTTGCCATCGTCGAGAACCAGCTTTTCGAACTCATCGCGCGACGCGGCCGGCTGGAGGCCGAGCGCGACGGCAAGGACATGATCACCTTCGATCCCCTTCTGGAAAAGGCCGCCCGCGACACCCCGGCGGTGCGGGAGCTGATGGCCGGTCAGCGCCGCCTGATGCGGGCCCGCGCCGATTCCGTCGCGCAGGAGGTGGACCAGCTGCGCAAACGGCGCAGCCAGATCGCCAACCAGATCGACGGGATCGAGGCACAGCGCACGGCGCTGCAACGCCAGCTCGAGCTGATCGCCGAGGAACTCGCCGACCAGCAATCCCTTCTCGACCGGGGGCTGGCCCAGGCCGCCAGGGTGCTGGCCCTGCAGCGCGAGGAAGCGGGGCTGCGCGGCCGGATCGGCGAACTCAAGGCGCAGAAGGCGCAGGCACGCGGCCGGATGACCGAGATCGACATCGAGATCGTCAAATTGCGCAGCACCCGCCGCGAGGAGGCGATCGCGCGGCTGCGCGACCTGCAATCTCGCGAACGCGATCTGCGCGAGGAGCGCCGCGCCCTCAAGCAGCGTATCGCGCGGCTCGACATCACGGCGCCCGTCTCGGGCATCGTCCACGGTCTGAAGGTGTTCGCGCCACGCGCGGTCATCCGCGCGGCAGAGCCGCTTCTGTCGATCGTGCCGCAGGACCGCCCGCTGGTGATCAACGCTCGGGTCGATCCCGTTGACATCGACCAGATCCACCCGGGGCAGCCCGTCACCCTGCGGTTTTCCGCCCTTGATCAGCGCCGGGCACCCGAACTGACCGGGCATATCGTGCGGGTCTCGCCCGACGCCTTCCGGGACGACCGCACCGGGCAATCCTACTACAGCGCAAGGATCACGCTCGGCCCGGACGCGCGCGCACGGCTGCCCGAGGGAACCGCGCTGGTGCCCGGCATGCCGGTGGAGACCTACATCCGCACGGTCGACCGCACGCCGCTGGCCTATCTCGTGCGCCCGCTGACCGATTATTTCACCCGCGCCTTCCGGGGATGACGCGCGCGCCGGTGCCCCGGTCGCGATTGCGGTTTCCCTTGCCGCGCCCAATCGCTAGCGTGCGCGGCGAAAAGAGGACTCTTCCGGCAAGGAGACGGTAATGGGCAACTTCGAGAAACGGCTGAATGAATTGGGCGTGACGCTGCCCGAGGCCCCTGCGCCCGCAGCCAACTACGTGCCTTACGTGCGCACGGGCAACCTTCTGCACGTGGCCGGCCAGATCGCCAAGGACGAGACCGGGCTGATCATGGGCAAGCTGGGCGCCGACCTGGACACCGGGGCCGGCGCCAAGGCCGCAAGGGCCTGTGCCATCGCGCTCCTGGCGCAGGTCAAGGCGGCCTGCGACGGCGATCTCGATCGGCTGGTCCGGGTGGTCAAGCTGACCGGTTTCGTCAACTCCACGCCGGATTTCACCGAGCAGCCGCAGGTGATCAACGGCGCCTCGGATTTCATCGGCGAGGCCCTCGGCGAGGCCGGCCTGCACGCGCGCTCGGCCGTTTCCGCCGCATCGTTGCCCTTCGGCGTGGCCGTCGAGATCGACGGTGTCTTCGAAATCCGATGAACCCCTTTCCGCGGGCGCTGCGCCAACTGCCGATCGCGCATCGCGCCCTGCACGACACCGCGGCCGGGCGACCGGAAAACAGCCGCGCGGCGATCCGCGCCGCGATCGAGGCCGGCTACGCGATCGAGATCGACCTGCAGCTGTCGCGCGACGGGCGCGCGATGGTGTTTCACGACTACGACCTGCGCCGGCTGACCGGCGAAACCGGCCCGGTCCGCCGGCGCACTGCCAACGACCTCGGCCGGATCGCCCTGGCCGGAACCGAGGAGGGCATCCCGACGCTGGCCGAGGTGCTCGCGCTGGTGGACAGCGCGGTGCCGCTGCTGATCGAGCTGAAGGACCAGGCCGGCGGCCTGGGGCCTGACGTCGGCCCGCTGGAAGAGGCCGCGGCGCGCGACCTTGCCGGCTACGACGGGGTGGCGGCGCTGATGTCGTTCAACCCGCACTCGGTGGCCCGGCTGGCGCAATGCGCGCCCGACGTGCCGCGCGGGCTGACGACCTGTGCCTTCAAGGCCGAGAACTGGCCGCTTCTGCGCCGAGCCACGCGCCGGCGTCTGCGCGAGATACCCGATTACAACGCCACCGGCGCGTGCTTCATCAGCCACGACGCCAATGACCTCGCCCGGCCCCGAGTCGCCGCGTTGAAACAGGCCGGCGCGGCGGTGTTGTGCTGGACCGTGCGGTCGCCGAAGGCCGAGGCCCGTGCCCGAAAGCTGGCCGACAACGTGACCTTCGAAGGCTATCTGCCGGACCTGCCGGCTTGATCGCCGCGCGCGGAGGCACAGATTGAGTCCCGGTTGGCAGGAAGACGCGCGCGCATGGACGGAACGCAGATCACGGTGACATTGCACGACAGCCTGGCCGGCGTTCCTGCCGCCCAGTGGGATGCCTGTGCCTGCCCGGAAGCGGAGGACGGCCGTCGGCCGGACGACCCTTTCACGACCCACCGGTTCCTCAGCGCGCTGGAGGACAGCGGCTCGGTCGGGCCGGGCACGGGCTGGCAACCGCAATACATGACCGCCGAAGCGGGCGGCGAGATCATCGCCTGCGCCCCGCTTTACGCAAAGTCGCACAGCCAGGGCGAGTACATCTTCGATCACGCCTGGGCGCATGCCTACGAACGCGCCGGCAGGCGGTATTACCCGAAACTGCAGGTGGCGGTGCCCTTCACGCCGGTGACCGGCCGGCGCTTCCTGACCCGGCCGGGATTCGAGGAGGCGGGCCGCGCCGCGCTGGTCGAGGGCCTGCAACGGATCGGCGAGGGCAACGGCCTGTCGTCGGTGCATGTGACCTTCTGCACCGAGGCCGAGGCGCAGGCAGGCGAGGGGCTTGGCCTGCTGCGCCGCGTCACCCAGCAGTATCACTGGATCGACGCGGGCTATGGCGATTTCGACGGGTTCCTTGCCGCCCTGTCCTCGCGCAAGCGCAAGACGATACGCAAGGAACGCGCGCGCGCCAACGCCTTCGGCGGCACCGTCCACGTGCTGACGGGCGCGGCGATCGAGCCACGCCACTGGGCGGCGATGTGGGATTTCTACCAGGACACGGGCGCGCGCAAATGGGGCATGCCATACCTCACGCGCGCCTTCTTCGACATCGCGCACGAGCGGCTGCGCGACGACACGTTGCTGGTGATGGCCGAGCGCGAGGGGCGCATCGTGGCCGGCGCAATGAACCTGATCGGCGGCTCGGCACTGTACGGCCGCTACTGGGGGTGCATCGAGGATCATCCCTGCCTGCATTTCGAACTGTGCTATTATCGCGCGATGGACTACGCGCTTGCCCACGGGCTGACCCGGGTCGAGGCCGGGGCACAGGGCGAGCACAAGCTGGCACGCGGCTACATGCCGGTTCGCACGCATTCGCTGCACTGGATGCGCGACGCGGGTTTCGCCAGGGCCGTTGCGGATTATCTGGAGGCAGAGAGCGCCGCAGTGGGCGAGGACATCGAGGTGCTCACCAGCTTCGGACCGTTCAGGAAAGCAAACGTGGAGGACCACCAGTGACCGAGAAACTCAGCGACACCGCCCGCAAGACCACGCTGGACCCGCTTCTGGCCGAGGGCTGGCAGATGGCCGAGGACAAGGACGCCATCACCAAGACCTTCAAGTTCGACAATTTCACCGAAGCCTTCGGCTGGATGACGCGCGCCGCGATCTGGGCGGAGAAATGGAACCACCATCCCGAGTGGTTCAATGTCTACAACACCGTCAATGTCACCTTGACCACGCATGACGTGGGCGGGCTGAGCTCGCTCGACGTCAAGCTGGCACGAAAGATGGACACTCTGGCAGGCTGACCCGCCCGGCGCCGGAGGGGCAAGGGGCGCTGCCCCTCTTGGCGCTGCGCGCCAATTCACCCCGGAGTATTTCGTGCAAGATGAAGGCCGGGCGGGGGCGCTTACATGACCCGGATCACGTCCTTGTCGATGGCCAGCATGTAGCCGCGGCGCGCGATGTTCTTGACCAGCAACTCGCTGACCAGCTGGTTGCCGAGCGTGTCGCGCAACCGCTTGATCCGCGTCGCGCCGGCGGCTTCCTCGCAGTCGGACACGCTGCGCCCCGAAATCACCGCCTCGATCTCGGCGCCGGTCAGCACGTCACCGTCGAGCCGCGCCTCGGCCAGGACCGACAGGGTCTCCATCGCCGCGTCGGTCAGCTTGAAGCCCAGGTTGTTGAGGTAGACGGTCTTCTCGCCACGGCTGATGAGCAGCGAGTTGACCTGTATGCCCGCACGCTCGATCGCGGCCATGCGCCGGTTGAGCGTGATCAGCATCACGAGGAACACCAGCGCGGCCACCAGCAGCGCCGTGGCGAAAACCAGCAGCACGAAGATGACCGTGCGGTAATGGGTCAGCGTGTCGGAAAACGCGGTGCCCGACTGCGCCAGGATTTCCAGCAGCTTGATCTCGGCATTGGCGGTCAGGTCGTCGTTTTCGACGAAGATCCGTTCGACGCGCTGGTTGAAGGCGTTGGCGTCGGGCAGGCGACTGAACAGGAACAGCGCAGTGGCCAGCAGGATCAGGACGACCGCGGCGATCCCGGCGGCCACGATCCGGTTGGCCGAGCGCAAGAGATCCGACGATGTCGTTGTCGTGTCGTCTTCCAAGCCGCTGTCACCTGCTCCGCTCAGCCGCCTGACCTAGACACGGAAATCACCTTGAGCAAGGTCCAACCGTTCTGTTGCAGGCGGGTCCGCACTTCGGGCGTCGCCCCCTGAACACTGCAGGAGGACACCTGCATCGTACCATAACGCAGCTCGAGCGGGTTGTCCCGCTTGGCCTTGTATTCGGCAACGCAGGCCGCCTGCGCGGCCGTGGCGGCAACGAGCGAGAGTGCGAGCGGGGCAAGGATATGCAGCAGTTTTCTTTTCATGGGCGACAACATGCGCGGCGGCGCACGGCTATTCAATAGCCGGGGCGCCCAACGGGGCCGTTATCGGATAACAGGCGGCGGTTATTGCCTAGCCGAAGGAAGAGGCGGACGATGATGGCATGTTCCGGAAGGCCGGCCCGCACGGCCGGTCCGCAACTCACCCGACGCCCCGAATGGAAAGGAGGCCCCATGAAACGCTTTTTCATCATCCCCCTCGTGGCCGGCGCCTTCGCCGCCGCGACTCTCGTACCTGGCCCGGCCCGCGCGGACGCTGACGATTTCGCCAAGGCAGTGGTGGGCGTCACCGCGCTGGCCATCATCGGCTCGGCCATCGCCGACCGCCACACCGATCGCTACTACGTGACGCGTCACGGCCGCTACTACCCGCGGCGCGACTGCTTCCGCCGGCACGGCGCCGTGTATTGCCGCGTCGACGAATACCGGCACCACCACGATCACCACGGGCGGCATGGCAGCCGCACGCACATCTACATCGGCCGCTAAGGCGGCGATCCCGACCCCAGGGACCGGGGCAGGGCCTGTCCCCATCAGGCAGGCAACACCGGGCAGGCAAGGGAAGGGTTTCGGCCCTTCCCTTTTGCGTCTCCGGCCGGGATGTGCATTGATGCCGCCATGGCCGGGCCCGACTACACGCTGGAAACCGAACACCTTTTCCACGGCGCCGTCTGCGGCGTCGACGAGGTGGGCCGCGGTCCGCTGGCCGGGCCGGTGACCGCCGCCGCCGTCGTTCTGAACCCCGACGACGTGCCGGAGGGGCTGAACGATTCCAAGCGTCTGACGGGGCCGCGGCGGGCCGCGCTGACCGAGGCGCTGATGGCGCGGGCGTCGGTGTGCGTGGCCCATGCCAGCGTCGCCGAGATCGACAGCCTCAACATCCTGCGGGCATCGCAGCTTGCGATGGTGCGGGCGGTGGCCGGACTGCATCCGCGACCCGGCTTCGCGCTGATCGACGGCAACCTCATCCCCGAGAATCTGGGTGTTCCCGCCCGCGCGGTGGTGCGCGGTGACGCGGCCTCGCTCTCGATCGCGGCGGCCTCGATCGTGGCGAAGACCTGCCGCGACGGGATCATGCGCGAACTGGCGCGGGAATGTCCCGGCTATGGCTGGGAAACCAACGCGGGCTACCCGTCAGCAGCGCACAGGGCCGCGCTCCAAGATCTCGGCGTGACCCCTCACCATAGGCGTTCCTTCAAGCCCGTGCACAATATATTGTATCAAGAAAAAAGTGTAACTCCCTGATTCAAAAAAATAAATTGACGGCGAAGCGGCTTTGACTCATCTTCTGTCGGCATAACCAGAGCGCAAGAACGCGCCGGGACAGAGGCAGAGACGAAACCGATGACAAAGGTGAAGAGCGCGAAGGCGCTCCCGCGGAACGAGATTGTCGAAGGCGATTGCATCGAGGCGATGAACGCAATGCCCGAGGGCAGCGTCGACCTCGTGTTCGCAGACCCCCCCTACAACCTGCAGCTTCGCGGCGATCTGCAGCGCCCCGAGGGCAGCACCGTGGACGCCGTGGATGACGCCTGGGACAGCTTCGCGTCGTTCGAGGCCTACGACGCCTTCACGCGCCGCTGGCTGGCCGCCGCGCGGCGCGTGCTCAAGCCCGACGGCGCGATCTGGGTGATCGGCAGCTACCACAACATCTTCCGCGTGGGTGCGGCGATGCAGGACGCGGGATACTGGATCCTCAACGACGTGGTCTGGCGCAAGTCGAACCCGATGCCGAATTTCCGCGGCAAGCGGCTGACCAACGCGCACGAGACGATGATCTGGGCAAGCCGTGAACAGGGTGCGAAGTACACCTTCAACTACGAGGCGCTGAAGGCGCTCAACGACGGGCTGCAGATGCGCAGCGACTGGGTTCTGCCGATCTGCAGCGGTACGGAACGGCTGCGCGACGACAACGGCGAGAAGGCCCACCCGACCCAGAAGCCCGAGGGGCTGCTGCACCGCGTGCTGGTGGGCTCGACCAACCCGGGCGACGTGGTGCTCGACCCCTTCTTCGGCACCGGCACGACGGGCGCGGTGGCCAAGATGCTGGGGCGCGACTTCATCGGTATCGAGCGCGAACGGGGTTACATCGACGTTGCACGGCGCCGGCTTGCGAGCACGCGCCGTTTCGACAAGGCCGCGCTCGAGGTCTCGACGTCCAAGCGGGCCGCCCCGCGCGTGCCCTTCGGCCAGCTCATAGAACGCGGTCTTCTGCGCCCGGGAGAGGAACTGCTGAGCATGAACGGCCGTCACCGCGCCAAGGTCCGCGCCGACGGCACGCTCGTCGGCGCCGACGTGCGGGGCAGCATCCACCAGGTCGGCGCCGCGCTCGAGGGCGCACCAAGCTGCAACGGCTGGACCTACTGGTGCTTCGTGCGCGACGGCAAGCCCGTGCCAATCGACCTTCTGCGCCAGCAGGTGCGCGCCGAGATGGGCGAGCGGCCGAACTGAGCCGCCACAGGAACACCGCCGGTGCCTGCGGTTCGACCCAAGGCACTTACCTCGCTTCCCCCGCCCGTCGTGGCGGGGGTTTTTTCATCGGGGCGTCAGGCGTGTTCGATATCGCCGCGCTCGATGATCTCGCGCGCCATCTCGTCATAGGCCTCCGCCCACGCCGCGCGCATCTCCGGCGTGAACGCATCGCCCAGCGCCTTTTCCAGCGTTTCCAGAAGCGCCTCGCCCATCGGCTCGAAATCCTCGGCCTTGACGCCCAGCGCACGGTGCCCCTTGCCCAGTTCGGCATACCGGCCGGACAGCGCCTCGGGGTCGTGCATGTTGTCGACGATCGCACCCAGCGTCGTCATGAACCGCATGCCCTGGTTGGACAGATCGTCGCGGAACAGGTTGCGCAACTGCGGGGCACGGCGGAACAATGCCTCGTAGAATTCCGTCGAATGCGACACCGGGTCCTTGCGCAGGGTGTCGAAGCTCTGGCGGATCAGCGCGAGTTGCTTTTCGGAAAGGGACATGAGCGGGCCTCTGAATGGATTTTTCGCGCGCAGGACGACCCTAGCACGCCCGCAATGCGCATGCGATCCCCGTCCGAGCGGATCTATCGCGGCATCGGGGTCATGGCCTTGTTGTAAGGCGTCCAGTCCGTGATCTCGGGGTAGTACATCTGCCGCCACAGGCGCACGCGCGGGTTCATGACACGCCGCCAGACGGGCGGAACCATGGCTGCCATGGTCATGATCGGGTAGCCGTAGGGCAACTGCGGCGCCTCGGCCTCGGTGTAGTTCTGCAGAAGCGGAAACCGCCGGTCGGGCTTGTAGTGGTGGTCCGAATGGCGTTGCAGGTTGATCAGCAGCCAGTTCGAGGCCTTGTGCGCCGCGTTCCAGCTGTGCTGCGGCTTGACGTGTTCGTACCTGCCCTCGCCAAGGTGCTTGCGCGTCAGGCCGTAGTGTTCGACGTAATTCACCAGCTCGAGCTGCCAGACCGCCACGACCGCCTGCCAGACGAACAGCGCCAGGCCGGTCCATCCGCCGACGAGCAGCGCCAGCAGCAGCATCAGCCCCTGAAGGGCCCAGTAGCGGAAGAACGGGTTGCCCGGGTCGGTCCAGGGGTCGCCGCGGCGGGCGAGTTTCTCCTTTTCGGCACGGAAGGCCGATTTCAGGGACTGGACCACGACCCGCGGGAAGAACCGGTGGAACCCCTCGTTGTATCGGGCGGTGACCGGATCACGCGGCGTGCCGACATAGCGGTGATGCACCAGCAGGTGCTCGGACCGGAAGTGGGAATAGAGCACCATGGCAAGCAGGACGTCGGCCAGGAACCGTTCGCCGCGATCCTTCTGGTGCATCAGTTCGTGGCTGTAGTTTATGCCCACGGTGCCGGTAATCACGCCCACGCCGAAGAACAGCACGATGCGTTCCAGCGCCGAAAGGTGGTCCGCCCCGCTGACGTACCAGATCATCCAGAATAGCAGGACGAACTGCACCGGCGCCCAGATCAGCGTGATCGCCTTGTACCACGTCAGCTGCGCCTCTCGGGTCTCGAGGTCGGCGTTTTCAAGGTTCAGGCCGAAGTAGGCGTCGAGGGCCGAGAAGAAATACCAGGTGACCACGGGCAGCAGGATCACCGTCCAGCCGCCCTGCACCGCGCCCAGCACGGCCACGGGCACCAGCAGCAGGGACATCCAGAACGGCACGGCGTTCCGGAACTTCGCGACGTCGCGGGCGGGGATCATTGTGCAGCCTCCTCGGAACGGTTGCAGCGAAGCCTAGCGCGCATTTTCCAGCCTGCCTTGCGCAAGGTCAAATACCTTGCGCATCACCGTGGGCAGGTCATTGCGATCGAATGCCGCGGCAGGCACGAATTCGCCGCGGTCGGGTTCGCGGTCCATCGGCACCAGCGCGGTGCGCAGCGACAGCCGCAGGTGGAAGTGCGTGAAGGTATGGCGCGCCTCGGCGCCGGCATCGCGCCATTCGGCGCGGATGGGCGGGGCGGCCACGGGCGCGTCCTCCACCCAGTCAGAGCCCGGCCAGCCCAGCATCCCGCCCAGCAATCCGCTGTCGGGGCGCCGCTCCAGCAACCAGGCACCGTCCACGCGCCGCGTGACATAGGCGATGCCGCGGCGCACGGGCTTGGGTTTCTTCGGCGCCTTCACCGGCCGCGCGGCATGAGACCCGGCAAGCCGCGCCGCACAGGCGTCCATCCACGGGCAGATGCCGCAGGCGGGGTTCTTCGGCGTGCAGATCGTCGCACCGAGGTCCATGACCGCTTGCGCGTAGTCTCCGGGCCGGGCCTTGGGTGTCAGCGTGTCCGCGGCGCGGGCCAGTTCGGCCTTGGCGCCCGGCAGCGGCGTATCGATGTCGAAAACCCGTGCCATCACGCGTTCCACGTTGCCGTCGACCACGGTTTCGGGCCGGTCAAAGGCGATCGCCGCAATCGCGGCGGCCGTGTACGGGCCGATCCCCGGCAAAGCCTGCAACCCGTCGCGGGTGTCGGGGAACCGGCCGCCCATATCCTGCGCCACCACGCGCGCGCATTTCAGCAGGTTGCGCGCCCGGGCGTAGTATCCCAGCCCGGCCCATTCGCCCATCACCCTGTCGTCGGGCGCGGCGGCGAGGTCCTCGACCTTCGGCCAAAGCGTGGTGAAACGGTCGAAATACTTGCCGACCGCCGCGACGGTCGTCTGTTGCAGCATGATTTCCGACAGCCAGACGCGGTAGGGGTCGGGCCGGCGGCCAGCCGCGCGCGCCGCGGGGCCGACACGCCACGGCAGGCGGCGGGCGTGTGCGTCATACCAGTCAAGAAGGGCCTGCGCCTGCGGGGTGTCACGCATTCGTGCTGCTCTCATGGCGTCAACGGGTCTGGCGTCCACGCACATGTGCCTTAAGATAGCGGGGGATGAAAGGAGTCCAACAGTGGCCCGTGGCGAAAACCGAAAACAGGGGTTCCGGCGCGCCGATGCGCTGCTGCAGCGGTCGATCCGGACGGCCGCGGAATCGCGCGGCTTTGCCGTCTCGCGCCTGCTGACGCACTGGAACGAGATCGCGGGCGCCGAGATCGCCGCGGTGGCCCGGCCGGCCAACGTCAGCCACGGGCGGCAGGGGTTCGGCGCGACGCTGACGCTGCTGACCACCGGCGCGCAGGCCCCCATGGTCGAAATGCAGAAGGAAACCCTGCGCGAGCGGGTGAACGCCGCCTATGGCTACAACGCCATCGCGCGCATCCGCATCACCCAGACCGCGCCGGAGGGCTTTGCCGAGGGGCGGGCCACGTTCGATACCGCCGGGCGCCCCGACAGCTCGCCCGCGCGCCCACAGCCCGCCCCGCACGCGCAGCGCGAGGCCGCGCGCCTGGCCGCCCCGGTCGGGGACGATTCGCTGCGTGCGGCGCTTGAAGCCCTGGGGCGGAACGTTCTATCCAAGACGCAACGCTGACAGGAAGGATCCATCATGACACGCGTACTCATTTCCGGGGCGCTCGCCCTCGGCCTGGCCGCCGGGCTCGCATTCTGGATGACCCGTGCCCCGGAAACGCCCCCGTCGCTGCCTGTCGGCGGGGCGAACGCGACGGAAGCCGACAGCGATGCCGCGGCGCAGCCGGACGCCGACAGCGATGCCGCGGCCCAGCCGGACGCCGAGAACGCGCCGGAGGTCACCGAGATGACGCTGGGGCCGGCGGATGCGCCGGTCACCGTGATGGAATACGCCTCTTTCACCTGTCCGCACTGCGCCGATTTCCACGGCTCGACGTTCAAGAAACTCAAGGCCGATTACATCGACCCGGGCAAGGTGCGCTACGTCTACCGCGACGTCTATTTCGACCGGTTCGGGCTGTGGGCCTCGATGATCGCGCGCTGCGGCGGCGAGGAGCGGTTCTTCGGCATCACCGAGATGCTTTACGACAAGCAGAAGGAGTGGGTCGGCGCCGGCGACCCGGTGGGCATCGCCAACAACCTGCGCAAGATCGGCAAGGCCGCCGGCCTGGGCGAGGACAAGATCAACGCCTGTCTCAACAACGAGGCCAAGGCCAAGGCGCTGGTCGCGTGGTTCGAGGAAAACGCGAAGGAACACGAGATCGAGGCCACGCCATCGCTGGTCATCGACGGCGAGACGCACGAGAACATGTCCTACGAGGACCTCGCCGCCATCATCGACGAGAAACTGGCGGCACAATGACGACACCCCTCGCCGGCCTGAAGGTCGTCGAACTGGCACGTATCCTGGCCGGCCCCTGGACCGGCCAGACGCTGGCCGATCTCGGCGCCGAGGTCGTCAAGGTCGAAAGCCCCGACGGCGACGACACCCGCAACTGGGGCCCGCCATTCATCGAACGCGACGGCGACCGCTCGGCCGCCTATTTCCATTCGTGCAACCGCGGCAAGGCGGGCATCGCGGTTGATTTCCGCACCCCCGAGGGCCAGGCGAGGGTGCGCGAGCTGATCGCCGACGCCGACGTGGTGATCGAGAACTTCAAGGTTGGCGGTCTGGCGAAATACGGCCTCGACTACGACAGCCTGTCGCGGATCAACCCCGGCCTGATCTACTGCTCGATCACCGGATTCGGGCAGGACGGGCCCTATGCCCACCGGGCGGGCTATGACTACATCATTCAGGGCATGTCGGGGCTGATGTCGATCACCGGCCATCCCGACGGCCAGCCCACCAAGGTGGGGGTGGCGATCACCGATGTCTTTACCGGGGTCTATGCCGCCACGGCCATCCTGGCCGCGCTGCACCGGCGGCAGGCAACCGGCAGGGGCCAGCACATCGACATGGCGCTTCTGGACGTGGCGGTGGCCGTCACGGCGAACCAGGCGATGAACTACCTTGCCACCGGCACGCCGCCGGGGCGGCTGGGCAATTTCCACCCGAACCTCTGCCCTTACCAGGTGTTCGACTGTTCCGACGGCTACATCATCATCGCCACGGGCAATGACCGGCAATACCGGCGGCTGTGCTCCCTGCTGGGCGTGCCGGAGCTCGCCGAGGCATCGGAGTACGCCACCAACGCCGACCGCGTCGCCCGGCGCGAGACGCTGTCGGACCGGCTGACGCAGGCCACGCGCAGCTTCACGAAGGCCGACCTGCTGGCCGCCTGCGAGGAGCACGGGGTGCCCGCCGGTCCGATCAACGACCTTGCCGAGGTCTTCGCCGACCCGCAGGTGCAGGCACGGGGCATGCGCGTGGACCCGGACGGTGTGCCCGGCGTGCGCGCGCCCTTCCGGTTCTCGGATGCCGACCTTGCGCTCGACAGGCCCTCGCCCCGGCTGGGCGAGGATGACGGTCAACCCTGACCGAGCCGGTCGAGGGCCGCGTCCAGCGCGCCGGTTTTCTCGATTTCCAGCCGCACGGGCAGCGTCAGCACCTTCTTGCGGAACGATGCGGGCAGGCGCACCGCGTCCTTCTCCGTCGTGACCAGCTGCGCGGCGCGCATCGCGGCCTCCTGCTCCAGCCGGGTCATGAGCGCGTCGGTCAGTGGCTGGTGATCGTCAAGCGCCTCGCCGCGTACCACCTCGGCCCCCAGCCCCTTCAGCGTGGCGAAGAACTTCTCTGGGTGGCCGATGCCCGCAAAGGCGAGGAACCGGGTGCCCGCCCAGTCCATCCCCGTCTGCAGGGGCGCGAGCCGCCCGCGCAGGTGCGGCACGGTGATGGCCGCCCCCCATTGATCGGCAAAGGCACGCTGCGCCGGCGCCGGGCCGATCGACAGCAGCAGGTCGGCCCGCGCCAGCCCGTCCGCGACGGGTTCGCGCAGCGGACCGGCGGGCAGGCAGCGGCCGTTTCCGAAGCCGCGCGCCGCGTCCACCACGACGATCGACAGATCCTTCGCCAGCGCCGGGTTCTGGAACCCGTCGTCCATCACCAGCACGTCCGCGCCGCCCGCCACGGCCATGCGCGCCCCGGCCGCGCGGTCGCGTGCCACGCAGACGGGCGCGAAGGCGGCCAGCAACAGCGGCTCGTCGCCGGCGTCGGCCGCGCCGTGGTGGCCGGGGTCGACCATGACCGGCCCGGCCAGCCGCCCGCCGTGCCCGCGCGAGATGACCGCCGGGCGGTGCCCGCGGGCCTGCAACCGCTCGATCAGCGCGATCACGGTGGGCGTCTTGCCGGTGCCGCCGGCGTTGAGGTTGCCCACGCAGATCACCGGCACGTCGGGGCGATAGGGCTGGCCGCGCGCCAGCCGCCGCGCGGTCGCCCGCGCATAAAGCCCGCCCAGCGGCCCCAGCAGCCGCGCCGCAAGCGCCGGGCGGTGCGGCGGCGTGAACCAGAAGGCCGGCGCGCGCATCAGCCCACGGCCCTTTCGTCGAGGGTTTCGTGCATCAGCTCTGCGACCAGGTCCATCACCTCGGCCCCCTGCGAGGCGACGTCCCACGCCGCGTGGGCCATTTCGGCGGCACGGTCGGGCGCGATCAACTCCTCCACCGCCACGGCAAGGGCATCCGTGTCGCGCACCATCCGCGCGGCCCCGGCGGCGGCGTATCGCTCATAGCTGTCGCGAAAGCCACCGACATTCGGGCCATGGAGAATGGCCGTGCCGTGCGCCGCCGGCTCGTTGGGATCCCGGCCCGCCCGGCCGGCGACCAGCGAACTGCCCATGAAGGTGACCGTCGCGATGCGGTACCACAACCCCATCGCCGCGCGATCGTCGGCCAGGACGACCTGCGTTGTCTCGCCCGGTGTCTCCCCGTCCGGCCATGACGCCCAGCGCCAGCCATCCCCGGCAAGACGCGCGCGGAACGCGTCGGCGCGCTCTGCCTCGTCCGGCACTACGACCAGAAGCAGACGATGCGCCAGCCGGTTCGCCGTGCGATGCGCCCTGAGGACCATGTCCAGTTCGTCGGGCTGGAGCTTTGCCGCCAACCAGACCGGCCTTCCGGCCAGCACCGCGAGCATCTCCTGGTGGTCCTCGTCGTTGCAGGGCAGGGTGATTCCCCCTTCGAGGAACGGGCCGGCGACGTCGATTCGCGCGGGTCGCGCCCCCAGCCGGCGCAACGCCTGCGCTGCACCTTCGCCGCGCGCCAGTATCCGGTCGAAGCATCGCACGACCGCGCGGGGCAGATCGGGGAACCACCGCCACTGCGGGTGGTCCAGCGCCGACGCTTCCGCGTCCAGCAGGAACAGCGGGATCCCCCGCCGATACGCCATGGTCAGCAACGCCGGGCGGAATGCCCCCGCGGTCCACAGGCAGACATCGGGACGCCAGTGATCGAGGAAACCTTCAGCAGCGCCAACGCGATCCTCCGGCAAGGGGTGCACGATCACATGCGGGCGCTCGGGCCGGGGCGCCGGCCCGTCGTCCGGGCCCGTCAGAAGCATGTGAAGCCCGGGACGCTGCGCCGCCAGGCGATCGGCCAGCTGCACCAGCGCCTCGGCGCGGGTGGCGTCGGCGGCGTTGGCCCAGATCACCTCGCCATCGGGCCGCTGTGGTGCTGACGGGGCCTCGGCCTCCGGTGTCCGGCGCGCCAGCGCAAGGTAGGCCGCAAGGCTGAGCGAGCGCATCGGGCGCGTCAGCCGAGTTCCTCGGTCGGCGAGGTCTCCTTCTCCTCCTCGCGCAGCTTGTGCAGATGGGCGATGAAATAACGCATGTGCGCGTTGTCCACCGTGCGCTGCGCCTCGGCCTTCCAGGCGTCGTAGGCCGACTCGTAGTCGGGAAACAGCCCGACGATGTGGATGTCGTCCACGTTCTTGAAGACGTTGCGCTGAGGATCGACGAGTTCGCCGCCGAAAACGAGATGCAGGCGTTGGGCCATTTTGGACCTTTCGGGTTCTGTCCGGGTGTTGTCGGGCAGCGTATTCGAATGCCCCGCAGCGTCAAGGCGGGGCCGGCCGCTTGACCGGGGCGGGGTTCCGGGGCAAGCAGAACGCGCCCGCGCGGAGGTTTTCGATGACCAAGCCCTTCCTGATCCTGCAGCTTCGCCCGGAGGACGAGGCCGCCGACGACGAGTTTGCGGCGATCCTGCGCAAGGGCGGGCTGTCATCCGACCGCGCGCGCCGCATCCGGCTCGACCAGACATCGTTGCCCGGCGATCTCGATCTCGCTGATTTCGCCGGCGTGATCGTGGGCGGCGGGCCCGGCTGCGTCAGCGACGCCCCGGCCGACAAGTCCCCGGTCGAGGCGCGGATCGAGGCCGAGGTGCTGTCGCTGATGCCGCGGATCACGCGGGGCGACGTCCCGTTCCTGGGCTGCTGCTACGGCATCGGGATCCTGGGCAAGCACCTGGGCGGCGACGTCGGCAAGGCCGCCCATGGCGAACCCGTGGGCACCTCGGCCTGCCGGCTGACCCCGGACGGCGCCCGCGATCCGCTGCTGGCCGGGCTGCCGGGCGAATTCGATGCCTTCGTCGGCCACAAGGAGGCGTTGCAGGCCCTGCCCGAGGACTGCGTGCATCTCGTGGCATCGGCCCCCTGCCCGTTCCAGATGGTCCGGTACGGGCGCAACGTCTATGCGACCCAGTTCCACCCCGAGGCCGACAGCGACGGCTTCGAAACGCGCATCCGCATCTACCGGCACCGAGGCTATTTCCCGCCCGAGACGGCCGACAGCCTGGTGCGGATGTGCCGGGCGGCCGAGGTCTTTGCGCCCGAGATGATCCTGCGCAACTTCGTGGCGCGCTACGGCTGATGCGCCCCGGCGTTCAGCCGGTGCCGTAGCCCTTCTTCTGCGCGGCGTAGAGTTGCGAATAAAGACCGCCACGCTCCAGAAGCTCCGCGTGGCGCCCCGTCTCGATCAGGCGCCCGGCCTCGAGCACGAAGATCCGGTCGGCGTCGGCCACCGCCGAAAGCCTGTGTGCGACCACGATGGTTGTGCGCCCCTGCGACAGCCGCGCCAGCGCGGACTTGATCCGGTCCTCGGTGGCCTGGTCCAGCGCAGAGGTCGCCTCGTCCAGCAGCAGGATCGGCGCGTCGCGGAGGAAGGCGCGGGCAATGGCGATCCGCTGCTTCTGCCCGCCCGACAGCTGCGCCCCCTTGGGGCCCACCGGCGCACCGCCGCGGCTGCGGATCAGCCCGGCGATCTCGGCGTTCTCCGCGGCCTGCCAGATCTCGTCATCGGTGGCCTCGGGCCGGACGTAGCGGATGTTTTCCCAGATCGAGTTGTTGAAGATCACGATGTCCTGCGCGACGACCGAGAAGGACGAACGCAGCGCCTTGACCGCGAGCCGGTCGATGGGCTGGCCGCCGATGGTGATGCGCCCCTCCTGAACGTCGTAGAGGCGCGACAGCAACGACAGGATCGTGGTCTTGCCCGAGCCGGTCGGCCCCACGATGGCCGACACCCGCCCGCCCGGAAAGACCATGTCGAGACCCTCGAACAGCGGCGCGTTCTCGGCATAGGCGAACCGCACGCCCTCCAGCACGATGTCACCGGCCGTGTCGAACCCGCTCGCCGCATCCGACGCGTCCGTGATCGTGGGCTGGGCGGCATACAGGCTGCGGATACGGCCGAGGAGCACGAGATTGGACTGCAACCCCGCGAAATACTGTGCCAGCAGGCGGGCGGGATCGAAGACCATGACCATCCCGAGCAGGAAGGTGATGATGCTTGCGCCGTCCACGTCGAACGACGGGCTGAGCGCCATGTAGCCGCCCCCGCCGATCACGAGGACATAGACGAAGGCCGACGACAGGTCGATCGACGGCATCAGGAGCGCCTGCGTGCGCTGGACGCGCGTCAGCAGGTCCCGGATGGAGCGGGTGGCGTCCACGAGGCGTTCGCTCTCGACCGGTTCCTGGTTGGTGATCTTGACGGTGCGCATGCCGTTCACCGTTTCCTCGATGCCGTTCATGTAGGCGCCCAGCGCCTCCTCGGCGGCCGATTGGCCCTCCTTGATGCGCTCGGAGACGGTATTCATCACCCAGATGATGAACGGCAGCACCACGATCGCCGTCGAGAACAGGATCGGGTTCTTGTAGATCAGGTAGCCCGAGACGATCACCACCGTGACCGCGTCGCGCACGGCGTTGGCCGTGGACAGCCCGACGAAGATCCCCAGCTGCTGTGTTTGCGTCACGAGGCGGTGGATGATCTCGCCGGATTTCGTGTTCTCGAAATAGGCCAGGTCCAGCGTCATCATGTGGGCGATCAGGTCCTTGCGCATCTCGTAGATCGCGTCGTTGCTGATCCATGCGGTGAACCGCGGCACGAGATAGGAGACCAGCGCGCGGATACCGAAAAGCACGAAGACGAGCGCGCAGACCCGGACCAGTTCGGCCACCGCACCACTTTCGAAGATCACCCGAAGGCCGCTTTCGGTCAGGGACAGGAACTGCTGGTAGACGAGGCCCTGCACGACGACCATGACCAGAACCAGCAGCAGCCACGGCGACTTGCCGCGCAGGTAGTTGCGCCAGAACCAGCGGAGGTTTTCGCGGTCCTCCGCCGAGAACAGCGGGACGCGGGTTTTCAGGGGGGTCTCCGACATGGGCGCGACGCTCGTGCTGGGCTGAGTCGCCACGCTCATACCGCTCATGCGATCCGAGGTCATCCCATTGTTCCCCGAATCGCCGCGCCGCCCCGGCCGGTCGCGACGCGCCGCGCGGGGTCTTGCCCGCGCGGCGCGTGGTTCTCGGGGTTTCTCAGAGGCCGGGGTAGAGGGGGAAGCGGGCGCAGAGCTCGGCGACCTCGGCGCGCACCGCGTCCTCGACCGCGGGGTTGGGGTCGCCGCCGGTCTCGGCCAGCCCGTCGACGACGCGGGTGATCCACGTGC
>NZ_PHNT01000013.1 GCF_002834145.1 Roseovarius salinarum
CTGCGCGCCGCCGCCGGCCGGGGGCGGCGCGGGCGACGCGGCGGGGGCGGCCTCCGCGACCTGCGCCGCGTCGGATGCGGCGGTGGCGGGGGCCGGCGCGGCGGTCATCGCCATGACCTCGGGCACCTTTTCCTTCAGCTCGTTGACCACGCGCTGCGCCGTCTTGGGGCCAACGCCCCTGGCCGCCTTGATCGAATGCCAGTCGCCCAGCGCGATGGCGCGGCTCACCCCGTCGGGCCCCAGCGCGCCGAGGATCGCCAGCGAGGCCTTGGCGCCCACGCCCTGCACCCCCATCAGAAGGCGGTGCCATTCCTTTTCCAGAAGGGTGGTGAAGCCGTAGAGCTGCAACAGGTCCTCGCGCACCAGCAGGTCGGTGTAGAGCGCCGCGTGCTCGCCCGGCCCGGGCAGCGCCGAGAGCGTGCGATCGGAGCAATAGACAAGGTAGCCCACCCCGGCCACGTCGATCAGCACGTGATCGGCGGCGCGGTAGTCGATCCGCCCGGCCAGCCGCCCGATCATGCGCCCGCCCCGCGCACAGCCGCCGCCAGCCGGCCGGCCGACTGCGCCGTGTGCGCATGGCAGATCGCCACGGCCAGCGCATCCGCCGCATCCGGCCCGGCCAGCGCCACGCCCGGAAACTGAACGCCGACCATGTGCGCGATCTGTTCCTTGGCGGCGTGCCCCACGCCCACGACCGCCTTTTTCACGGCATTCGGGGCGTATTCGCCGACTGCCAGTCCCGCCTGCGCGGGCACCAGAAGGGCGACGCCCCGCGCCTGCCCCAGCTTGAGCGTCGCCGCGCCGTCGCGGTTGACGAAGGTCTGTTCGACGGCGGCCGCGTCGGGGGCATACTGTTCCAGCACCTCGGCCAGCTGGCGGTGCAGCGACAGCAACCGCGCCGGCAGATCGGTGCCGGCGGACCGGCAGATCCCGTTTGCGACGTGGCGCAGCCGGCTGCCATCAACATCGATCAGACCCCAGCCGAGGTTCCGCAATCCGGGATCGATACCCAAGACCCGCATTTCCTGCCCTGCCCTTGTTCCGGTTTTGACCCAGCCCTAGCACGAAACGGGAACAGGGACCAAGAAGATTGCATTGCCGGTCGCCCTCGGCAAGGCGGTCGCCGCGCGCGGCGCCGGCCATGCAGGAACTGCATAAGGACTATGCAAACCGCCCGACTTGTGTGCGATGCGCGGCCCCACTAGTTGCGGCTCGACACCCACAGTTCACCACCCACAGCAACGGAGCGGAACCATGGCCGTTTTCGAAACAGATCGCGCGTCCCACGAAAGCCCGTCCATTCTTGGCCGTCTCGGCCGGGCGATCACGCGTGCCGCCGGCACCGTCGCCGCCTGGAACGACCGCCGCGTGACGCGCAAGGCGCTGTCGCAGCTCAGCGACCGCGAGCTGCAGGACATCGGCCTGTGCCGGGGCGATATCGCCCGGGTCGCGCGCACGGGGCGCTGAGCCGCCGACGCGGGCCGGGTCAGGCGGTCCCGTTCCGGCGCAAGGTCAGCGTCGTCCATTCCCCGATGATGTCGCGCTGCACCTCCGCCAGCCCTGCGGTCGCGTAGGCGGCCGCGACCTCGTCGGCCTGCGCGTTCAGGATCCCCGACAGTATCGCGTGCCCACCCGGCCGCAGCGCCACGGCGATCCGCGGCGCAAGCTCGACCAGCGGCCCCATCAGGATGTTGGCGAAGATCAGGTCGAAGGGCGCGGCATCGCGCAGGGCCGGGTGATCGAGGCCCACCGCCTCGATGCAGGTCACGCGCCCCTCCATGCCGTTGGCGGCCAGGTTGGCCTGCGCCACCTCGACGGCGACCGGGTCGATGTCGCTGGCGATCACCGTGGCCGGCCAAAGCTTCGCCGCGGCCATGGCCAGCACCGCGGTTCCCGCGCCGATGTCGGCGACGGCGGCAGGCGCCACCCCCTGCCGCGCCAGCCGGTCCAGGGCGCGCAGGCAGCCCTGCGTGGTGCCGTGGTGGCCCGTGCCGAAGGCCATCGCGGCCTCGATCAGAAGCGCCTCGACCCCCTCGGGCACCTTGTCCGCATCGTGGCTGCCGTAGACGAAGAAGCGGCCCTCTGCCACCGGCGAGAGTTCCCGGCGCACCTTGGCCACCCAGTCCTGGTCGGGCAGTTCCGAAACGGCGAAGGGCCGCGCGTCGTGCACCGTGGCCAGCAGCGCGAGGCCGGCCTCGTCGGGCATCTCGTCGAAATAGCCGCCCACCTCCCACAGGCCCGATCCGTCCTCCAGTTCGAAGACACCCACGCCGGTGGGCGCGGGCTCCAGCGATTCCATCGCCTCGCCCAGGGCCTCGGCGGCCTCCTTTCCGGCAAGCGTCGTCAGGGCGGTCCAGGTGGTCATGAGCACTCCTTCGTGGGTCGGTTCGGCACGGTCATTCCGCCGCGGCGGGCACCGGGCGGGTCAACAGGGTTTCGCCCCCCGGTTCCGGGTGGCGCGGGATCAGCAACGCCAGCGCCAGCGAGGCCAGCGCCATCCCGGCGGCCAGCGTGAAGACCGACGCGGGCGAGACCAGCCAGAGGTAGCCAAGAAGCGCCGGCAGGAACACCGCGGCGATGTGGTTGATGGTGAAAGCCACCGCGGCGGTGGGCGCGAAATCACCCGGGTCGGCGATCTTCTGGAAATAGGTCTTGAGCGCCAGTGCCAGCGCGAAAAGCAGGTGGTCGACGACGTAAAGCGTGGCCGCGAGCCACACGCCCCAGCCGAACACGTAGATCCCGGCATAGGCCAGGAACACGCCGGCCAGCCCGGCGTATTCGAAAATCAGCGCGGCGCGTTCGCCGAACCGTGCCACGGCGCGGCCCATCAGCGGCGCGAAGACCATGCTGGCCACGAGGTTGACCATGAACAGCGCCGTGACCTCGTGCACCGCGAAACCGAAGCGTTCGACCATCATGAAGCCCGCGAAGACAACGAAGATCTGCCGGCGCGCGCCCGCCATGAACTGAAGCAGGTAATACAGCCAGTAGCGCCTGCGCAGAACCATCCTCTTCACCTGCGGGTCGGGTGCCTCGAACTGCGGGAAGGCAAGCAGGCAGATCACGGCCACCACCGCGGTGATCCCGCCCGCGGCCACGTAAACTGTGTTGTAGTCCAGGTCGAAGGCCCGCCACGTCATCACGATCAGCACGTAAGCCACCAGCGTCGCGGCCGACCCCGCGGCCACCAGCCAGCCCAGGACCTTCGGCGCGCGCAGCTTGTCGAGCCATTGAAGCTGCAACGACTGGTTCACCGTCTCGAAGTAGTGGAACCCGATGGAACTGAGCAGCGTGATCGTCAGGATACCGCCCAGCGTGGGAAACTGCGCCGTCAGCGCGGTGGCCACGCCCAGCAGCACCAGCGAGACGAGCCCGAGCACCTGTTCGCGCATCAGCATCAGCACGGCGATCACCCCGATCGCGAGGAAACCGGGGACCTCGCGCACGGTGTGCAGCCAGCCGATGTCGGCGCCGTCGAACCCGGCCGCCTCGATGACGAAGTTGTTCAGCAGCGCCGACCAGGTGGCGAAGGCCACCGGCATGGCCGCGGCCATGACAAAAAGCAGCGTCACCGGCCGCCGCCAGGGCGGCAGCCCGCGGGCATCCTGAAGGGGAAGCGGCGAATGCATGCCACGCCTTTAGCCCTTTCGCCGCAGGTTGGCGAGGCCGAATGATCCAGATCAAGGCATGCGCGACCCCGCCGTGGCAGACAGCGCGCCCATGACACGGCGGAAGGCAACGGCATGGATCTACTTCTGAGCATCGTCGAACGCATCGGGGAGTCGCCCACGGCGGCGCTTCTCGGCCTGATGACCGGCATGATCTTCGGCATCGCCGCGCAACGCTCGCGCTTCTGCCTGCGTGCCGCGACGGTGGAATTCGCCCGCGGGCGCATGGGTGACCGGGTGTCGGTCTGGCTGCTGACCTTCTCGACCGCGGTGGTCTGGGTGCAGGCGGCCGAGCTTCTGGGCTGGATGCGCGGCGCGGACGCGCGGATCATGGCGGTGCCCGGAAGCTGGTCGGGAGCGGTGATCGGCGGCTTGCTGTTCGGCATCGGCATGGTGCTGGCGCGCGGCTGCTCGGGCCGGCTGCTGGTGCTGGCGGCCACGGGCAACCTGCGTTCGGTCATTTCCGGCCTGGTCTTCGCGGTGGTCGCGCAGATGAGCCTCGCCGGCTGGCTCGCGCCCACGCGCGACATGCTGGCGGGGCTGTGGATTACCTCGGGCGGGCAGAACATGGACCTTCTGGCCACCCTCGGCGTGCCGCAGGCCGGCGGGCTGATATTCGGCATCGCGGTGGCGGTGCTGGCGCTGGTGATCTCGCTGCGCAACCGGATCAGCGCGCGCACCCTGGTCTTCGCCTCGGGCGTCGGCTTCGCCGTGGCCGTCGGCTGGGTCTCGACCTTCTCGCTTGCGCAGATGTCCTTCGAACCGCTCCAGATCGAAAGCGCGACCTTCACCGGGCCGTCGGCCAACACGCTGATGTTCTTCCTGGTCAGCGACACCGTGCTGGAGTTCGACATCGGGCTGGTGCCGGGGGTGTTCCTCGGCTCGTTCATAGCTTCGTGGCTGGCGGGCGAGTTCCGTTTCCAGGGTTTCGAGGACGAGGCCAACATGCGCCGCGCGCTGACGGGCGCCGCGCTGATGGGCTTTGGCGGGATGCTGGCCGGCGGCTGCGCCATCGGCAACGGCGTGACCGGCGGCTCGATCTTCGTGGGCACCGCCTGGGTCGCGTTGTTCTGCATGTGGCTCGGCGCGATGGCGACCGACCTGCTGGTCGACCAGCGCCGCGTGGCCCAGCCTGCCTGACCTCCGCCCGCGCCGCAGCCGCCCCGGTGTCAGTCAACCCGGCGCGTCAGGTCCGCCACGGCGTCGGCCAGCGCGCGGCAGGCGGTATCGGCGTCGCGCGCGCCGCCCAGCGTCAGCCGCGCGCGCAGGAAAAGCGCGTCGCCGTCAACCAGCGCCCGCGCCGCCCAGTCCGCCGGCAGCGCGCGCAGTTCCTTGGCCAGCGGCTTGAGATCGGGCACCGGGCCGTTCGCGGTTTCCGGCGGGCGCGGGCCGCCGTCGTCGACCATCACGCGCAGCCGCGTGTCGCGCCCGAGCGGCGCGCCGGCCACCGCGACGAGGGTCGAGCTTTCTCCGTCGGTGGCGTCCAGCGTCTCCATTTCCTGCACCCCCATCCAGACGGGGGTCCCGTCGCGGGCGGTGCCGCGCAGCACGCCCTCGATGCTCAGGGGCAGCGGCTCGGCGGTGCCCGGAGCGAGGAACCGGCCAAGCCGGCGGTAGGCCGCCACGACCCGCGGATCGATCCGGTTGCCCGCGTCCCCGGATGCCAGCCCCGGCGCGTCGTTGGTCCAGGGCACCGGCCGGCGGATCGCGGTGAACCCCCAGCCAAGCCGTTCGGCCAGCGCGCGCAGCCGCGCGTGCCGGCGGGTGTGGCGCCCGCGCCCGCCACCGGGCAGGAACATCAGGCCCAGGCCCAGCACGACGATCGCCGCCCCCGCGACCGGGAACCCCTCGATCAGGAACCCCGGCAGGAAAAGAGCCTCCACCGCCATCGCGGCGAACCCGGCCAGCATCAACAGCCCGCCTGCCTTGCCCAGCCACCCCGGCAGCGCCGGGCCGACCGGGGCCTCGACCTTGTCACGGCCGGCCGGTTGCGGCCCCTCGAAGGGGTCCCAGTGGTGCTGCGGTGTCTCGGTCACGGGATTCGCGAGTGATTGGTGGACACGCGCAAGGAAGCACGCGCGCACAGCGCCTGTCCACCGTTGGCGGCATGACATTGCCGTAACGGCCGTGTTCCCGCCGATCGGGCGGGTCGGCAGCCCCCCTAGAAAAAACTCTGCGGGTCGATGTCCACGGTCAGCCGCAGTTGCGCGGGCAGCTTCACCTGCGCGATCCAGTCGGCCACCGCCGGCTGCAGTGCCACGCCCCGCGGCGCCTTCACCAGAAGCCGCACGCGATGGCGGCCGCGGATCCTTGCGATCGGCGCGGGCGCGGGGCCGAACACCTGCGCCCCGGCCCGCCGCAACGGCGCGTCGCGGCGCGCCAGTTCGTTGCCCAGGTCGAAGGCCGCCTGCATCTCCGGCGCCGAGAGAACGATACCCGCCATGCGGCCGAAGGGCGGCACGCCCGCCTGCCGGCGCGCCGCCGCCTCCGTGCGCCAGAACCCTTCCTCGTCGCCCGACAGGATCGCGCGGATCACCGGGTGCTCGGGCTGGTGTGTCTGCAACAGCGCAACGCCCGGTGCCTCGGTCCGGCCGGCGCGGCCGGCCACCTGGCGCATCAGCTGGAAGGTGCGTTCCGCCGCCCGCAGGTCGGACCCCTGAAGGCCGAGATCGGCGTCGATCACCCCCACCAGCGTGAGTTCGGGGAAGTTGTGGCCCTTGGCCACCAGTTGCGTGCCGATCACGATGTCGGCCCCGCCGGCGGCGATCTCCTCGACGCGCGCCTTGAGCGCCCGGGCCGAGCCGAACAGGTCCGACGACAGCGTGGCAAGGCGCGCCTCGGGAAACAGCGCCTGGGCCTCCTCGGTCAGGCGCTCCACCCCGGGACCCACCGGCGCCAGACGCCCCTCGGCGCCGCAGGCTGGGCACGCCTCGGGAATGGGGCGGGTATCGCCGCACTGGTGGCAGACCAGCCGTTTGAGGAACCGGTGCTCCACCATGCGCGCGTCGCAATGCTCGCACCCGATCTGGTGGCCGCAGGCCCGGCAAAGCGTCACCGGCGCGAAACCGCGGCGGTTGATGAACAGCAGCGCCTGCTCGCCGCGCGCCAGCCGCGCCTCGACCGCGGCCTGCAGCGGCTGCGAGATCCAGCGATCCGATGGCAGCCTTTCGGCGCGCATGTCGATGGCGCGCAGTTCGGGCATCACCGCCGCCCCGTAACGATCCGCCAGCGTGAGCCGGTCGTACTTGCCCGCCTCGGCGTTGACCCAGGATTCCAGGCTGGGTGTGGCCGAGGCCAGGATCACCCGCGCGCCGCAGATCGACGCGCGCAGCACCGCCATGTCGCGGGCGTTGTAAAGCGCGCCCTCCTCCTGCTTGTAGGAGGTGTCGTGCTCCTCGTCGACGACGATCAGCCCGAGATCGCGAAAGGGCAGGAACAGCGCCGAGCGCGCACCGACGACCACCTCGCAGCCGCCCTGCCCCACCATCTTCCACGCGCGGCGACGTTCGGTCATGGTCACGCCGGAATGCCACTCGGCCGGTTTCGCACCGAAACGCGCCGCGATCCGGGTCAGGAACTCGGCCGTCAGCGCGATCTCGGGCAGCAACACCAGGGCCTGCCGCCCCTGGCGCAGCGCCTCGGCCACCGATTCGAGGTAGACCTCGGTCTTGCCCGAACCGGTGACCCCGCGCAGGAGCGTGGTGCCATACCCCCCCGCGCGCAGCCCGGCACGCAGGGCGTCGGCCGCCGCGGCCTGTTCCGGCGTCAGCGGCTTTCCCGGCAACGCCGGGTCGAGCCGCGGATAGGGCCGGTCGCGCGGCGTTTCCTCCTCGGCCACCGCGCCCTGCTTCACCAGCCCCTTGATGACCGAGGTGGACACGCCCGCCGCCTCGGCCAGTTCGCCCAGCGTGAAGGCCAGCCCGCCGTAATCTTCCAGCACCGCCAGAACGCGGGCCCGCGCATCCGTCATGCGATCCGGGCGGTGGGCACCGGGGCGATAGACCCGGCGCATCGACGGCGGATCGCCCAGCCCCGGCGCCCGCGTGGCCAGCCGCACCATCCCCGAAAGCGGCGTGAGCGTGTAATCCGCCGCACGGCGCAGGAAGATCTGCAATTCCTCTCGCATCGGCGGCACGTCCAGCACGCGGATCACCGGGCGCAGTTTCGCACGCGCCACGCCGCCCTGCCCCGCGCCCCAGACCACGCCCAGCACCTTGCGCGGGCCCAGCGGCACCTCGACGAAGGCGCCGGGCTGGCAACCGCCCTCGGGCGCGGCATAGTCCAGCACCCGGTCGAGCGGCTGGTCGGTGACCACCGCGACCGGGTCGCCCGCGTCGAAGAACTCGGGGCTGGACATGGCGAAGGCAGGCTCCTTGACAGGGGTTTCGGGCCGTCACTCTATGGGGTAGAGGATGGACCGAAAACCCGAAAGCCGCCCGCCCCCGCGACACCCCGAAAGGCCCCGCCGATGAAATTCTTCGTAGACACCGCCGACACCGAAGAGATCGCCACGCTCAACGACCTTGGCATGGTCGACGGCGTGACGACCAACCCCTCGCTGATCCTCAAGTCCGGGCGCGACATCACCGAGGTGACCCGCGAGATCGCCGGCATGGTTGCCGGCCCCGTCAGCGCCGAGGTCGTGGCCACCGAGGCGCCCGCGATGATCGCGGAGGGCCGCAAGCTGGCCGGGATCGCCGACAACATCGCCGTCAAGGTGCCGCTGACCTGGGACGGGCTGAAGGCCTGCAAGGCGCTCACCGACGAGGGCATGATGGTCAACGTCACCCTGTGCTTTTCCGCCAACCAGGCGCTGCTGGCCGCCAAGGCGGGCGCGACCTTCATCAGCCCCTTCATCGGCCGGCTGGACGACATCAACCTCGACGGGATGGAACTGATCGCCGACATCCGCAGGATCTACGACACCTACGGCTTCGCCACGCAGATCCTCGCGGCGTCGATCCGCACCGTGAACCACGTGACCGAGGCCGCGCGCATCGGCGCCGACGTGATGACGGCCCCGCCCGCGGTGATCCACAAGATGGCCGAGCACCCGCTGACCGACAAGGGCCTCGCCACCTTCCTCGCCGACTGGGAAAAGACCGGCCAGAGGATCGTCTGACGCCGCAACGGCGCCGTGAACGGCCCCCGCGCCCCGCGCGGGCGGCGACCATCGGCCGTTGTGCGCCCGCCGCGCAACGCGTCGCTCGTCCCGCCAAAAAAGGGGAGGCGCGGCCGCGCCGGCTCTGGTAGAAAGGGTAAAACGGCAAGACGACGGGCAGGGACATGAGCAGCAAGCCCCGGATGGAGGACAAGCTGCGCGAGAAGATCATCGCGCAGCCCGACGTGATCCTGGAGGACCAGGACCTGATGCGCGCGCTGATCGCGGCGAACGAACGCGCGATGGGCGGCAACATCGTCGACCTGCGCGGCATCGCGATGGAACGGCTGGAGGCGCGGCTCGACCGGCTCGAGGACACCCACCGCAGCGTCATCGCGGCAGCCTATGAAAACCTCGCCGGCACCAACCAGGTTCACCGCGCGATCCTGCGCATGCTCGATCCGCTGGAATTCGAGGTGTTCCTGCGCGACCTCGGCGGCGACGTGGCCCAGATCCTGCGGGTGGACAGCGTGAAGCTGGTGCTGGAATCGGCGCAGAGCGACGAGGCCGCGGCGGTCGCGCGGCTGGGCGACGTGCTGTCGATCGCCGAGCCGGGGTTCATCGAGGCTTACCTGACCGAGGGGCGCGGCGGCCCGGTGCGGCAGGTCACGCTGCGCCAGCTCCACGAGGGCGACATCGCCGTCTACGGAGCGGACGCCGAGTTCGTCCGCTCCGAGGCGTGCCTGCATCTCGATTTCGGCGAGGGCCGCCTGCCGGGCATGCTGGTGCTCGGCGCCGAGGACCCGCACCAGTTCACGCCGCAGCAGGGGACCGACCTTCTGGCGTTCTTCACGGGCGTGTTCGAACGGGCGATGCGCCGCTGGCTGTCATGATAAGCCCCGCGGCCCGCGACGCGCTGCAGGGCTGGCTGGACGCGCAGGCGGCCCTGCGCGGGGCGCCCGCCACCACGATCGACGCCTACGCCCGCGATGTCACCGGGTTCCTGGCCTTCATGGCCGAGCACCACGGCGGGACGCAGGGCCTGGGCCCGCTGGCACGGGTGACCACCGCCGACATGCGCGCCTGGATGGCCCACGAACGCCGGCGCGGCACCGGCGCGCGCAGCCTCGCGCGGCGGCTGTCGGCGGTGAAAGGCTTCTACCGCTGGCTGGCCGAGCGCGCGGATGTCGACCCCTCGGCCGTCCTCGCCGCGCGGGCGCCGAAATATGCGCGGAAACTGCCCCGCCCGCTCAGCCCGGAGGCCGCGCACGACGTCATCGACAGGCTCGAGGGGCAATCGCGCACGCCGTGGATGGCCGCGCGCGACCAGGCCGTCGTGACACTTCTTTACGGCTGCGGGCTGCGCGTTTCCGAGGCGCTGGGGCTGTCCGGCGAGGCGCACCCGCTGGGCGAAACGCTGCGTCTGACCGGCAAGGGCGGCAAGGAACGGATCGTCCCGGTGATCGCGCCCGCGCGCGAGGCGGTGGCCCGCTACGCCGCCCTGTGCCCCTGGCCGATGCGGGCGGACACCCCGCTGTTCTACGGCCAACGCGGCGGGCGGCTGTCGCCGCGGGCGGTCCAGAAGGTCGTGGCGCAGGTGCGCATGCAACTTGGCCTGCCGCACAGTGCCACGCCGCACGCCATGCGCCACAGCTTCGCCACGCATCTGCTCAACGCGGGCGGCGACCTGCGCGCGATCCAGGAGTTGCTCGGCCACGCCTCGTTGTCGACGACGCAGGCCTATACCGCGGTCGACACCGACCGCCTGATGGCCGTCTACGAAAAGGCGCATCCCAAAGCCTGATTGCGCGCGCGCGCGTTTTGCGTCATGACGGTTTCATGACACGACACCACGTTATTCCATGACGACCGGGCTGAAGGCGCTGTCGGTCCACCTGCTGACCGCCACGGGCGCGGTCTTTGCCATGCTGGCGATGCTGGCCGCGGTGGAGGAAAACTGGAGCCTGATGTTCCTGTGGCTCGTCGTGGCCTTCGCGGTGGACGGTGTCGACGGGCCGCTGGCACGCAAGTACATCGTCTCCGAGAACGCGCCGCGCTTCGACGGGGTCCTGATGGACCTCATCATCGATTACCTGACCTATGTCTTCATCCCCGCGTTCGCGCTGTTCAAGTCCGACCTGCTGCCCGGCTGGACCGGCTGGGTCGCGATCATCCTGATCACCTTCGCCAGCGCGATGTATTTCGCCGACACGAGCATGAAGGCGAAGGACAACTCGTTTTCCGGGTTCCCGGGCGCGTGGAACATGCTGGTGATCGTGCTCTTCGCCGTGAAACCGGATTTCTGGCTGATCCTCGCGCTGGTGGCCGTGCTTTCGGTGGCGATGTTCCTGCCGCTGAAATTCATCCACCCGGTGCGCACGGCGCGCTGGCGCGCGGTGTCCCTGCCGGTGGCCTTCGCGTGGACATTCTTCGCGGGCTGGGCGGCCTGGGTCGACTTCCACCCCGAAAGCTGGGCGATCTGGGGGCTGGTCGTCTCGTCTCTCTACCTGCTGGGCGCGGGCATCGCACAGCAGGCGATCCCGGCGCGCCATTGACACGGGGCGCGCCCGCACGGCCGCAACGCGCAATATCCCGGGCGTCAGGCCGACCGTGCCGCGCGCAGCGCGCGCGGCGACCGGCCGTATTCGCGCCTGACCGCCCGCGCCAGGGCGGCTGGCGAGTCGTAGCCGCAGCGCACGGCAACCTCGGCGATGCCGAGGCGCGTTTCGGCGATCAACCGCCGCGCCGCCGCCAGTCGAAGATGACGATAGACGCGGCCGGGCGGCGCGCCCAGGCCGGCGCGGAAGCGGCGGTCGAGCGTGCGGGGCTGGCATGACAGGCGCCGCGCCAGCGTGGCAAGCGGCAGCGGCCGCTCGAGATGCTCACGCATCAGCGCGAGCGCACGGCGCACCATAGGGTCGCGCGCGCCCTCGGCTTCGCCGGGGGCGCCGACCGGCGGCTCGCCGTGAATGAAAAGCGCCTCCACATCAAGGCGCATGGCGGTTCCGAGATGCGCGCTGATCGTCTCCAGCGTCAGATCGAGCGCCGCCATCGCGCCCGCGCAGGTCATCACGGGGCCGTCGCGCAGATGGTGCGCACGCTCGGCGCGCACCTCAAGAAAGGTCTCCGCGAAGTCGTCGATCAGGTCCCAGTGCACGGTCGCACGGCGTCCGTCCAGCAGCCCCGCCGCGGCCATCAGCCAGGGGCCCGCGTCGAGGCCCACCATGGTGTCCGCGCGGGCGGCGGCGCGGACCAGCGCGCGACGCGTTTCAGGGCCGTCGTGACGTTCGTAGTCGTAGCTGGACAGGACGAAGACGTAGTCGGCCGCGCTCAGCTCCGACAGCGCGCCGTGGGGCAGCACCTGCAAACCGCTGGAACTGTGCACGGCGGCGCCGCCGGGGGTCAGGATCTGCCAGGCGAAGGCCGCGCGCCCGCCCAGGGTATTGGCTGCCCGCAGGGGTTCCAGGCAGTTGGCGAGGCACAGGTTCGAGAAGCTGTCGAACAGGACGAAGGCAATGCGCACCGGCGCGGATGGTGTTTTTGTCCACTTCGGCATGATGAATGTCATTTACTGCAAACTCGATCCACTGGCCAGCGGTCTAGGGTGCCCACACGCATCACCCGGAGGATCCCATGCCACTTGCCATGAACCGAGACGTCTTCATCACCTGCGCCGTCACCGGCTCGGGCGGCACGCAGGATCGCAGCCCGCATGTCCCCCGCAGCCCCGAACAGATCGCCGAAAGCGCCATCGCCGCGGCCAAGGCCGGTGCGGCCATCGTGCATTGCCACGTCCGCGACCCGGAAACCGGCGCGCCCAGCCGCGATGTCGGGCTGTTCCGGGACGTGACCGAGCGCATCCGCGCCTCCGACACCGACGTGGTGCTCAACCTCACCGCGGGCATGGGCGGCGACATCACCTTCGGCGGGGTCGACGCCCCGCTGCCGGTGGACGAGGCCGGCACCGACATGATCGGTGCGAGCGAACGCGTGGCGCATGTCGCGGCCTGCCGGCCGGAGATCTGTACGCTCGATTGCGGCACGATGAACTTCGCCGAGGCCGACTACGTGATGACCAACACGCCAGGCATGTTGCAGGCGATGGGCCGCAAGATGACCGAGCTCGGCGTGAAGCCCGAGATCGAGGCGTTCGACACCGGCCACCTCTGGTACGCCAAGCAGCTGGTCGCGGACGGCATCCTGGAGCCCGACGCGCTGGTGCAGCTTTGCATGGGCGTGCCGTGGGGTGCGCCGGACGACCTGAACACCTTCATGGCGATGGTCAACAACATCCCCGACGACTGGACCTTCTCGGCCTTCGCGCT
This sequence comes from Roseovarius salinarum, assembly GCF_002834145.1. Taxonomy (GTDB): domain Bacteria; phylum Pseudomonadota; class Alphaproteobacteria; order Rhodobacterales; family Rhodobacteraceae; genus Roseovarius; species Roseovarius salinarum. The sequence goes on from NZ_PHNT01000013.1 coordinate 13,095, forward strand.
GGGGCGCAACCAGATGCCCTATGTCGCCGCCACGGTTCTCGCGGGCGGTCACGTCCGTGTCGGGCTGGAGGACAACCTTATGCTCGACAAGGGCGTCCTGGCGCAGAACTGGCAACTGGTCGAACGCGCCACCGAGATCGTCGAGCGCATGGGCGCCCGCGTCATGGGCCCCGATCAGGTGCGCGAGAAACTGCGCCTGACGAAACAGGTACCGCAAGGCTGACGCACCCGACACCGGAAGGGACCAAGCGCATGAGCCAACGCATCGTCATCACCGGCGGGGCGTCGGGCATCGGCCTGACGCTGGCCCGGCGTTTCGCGGCACGCGGCGACCGGGTCGCACTTTGCGATTCCGACGCGGCCGCCGTCGCCGCCGCGCAGAAGGCGATGCCTGACGCCATCGCGGAGACCGCCGATGTCACCGACCCCGCCGCGATGGACGCCTTCCTCGGCCGGGTCGAGGCCGCCTGGGGCGGGGCCGACGTGGTTTGCGCCAACGCCGGCACGGGCGGGCCGGCAGGCCGCATCGAGGACCTGGACCATGACGCTTGGCGCGCATGCCTGGATGTGAACCTCACGGGCGCATTCCTGACCTGCCGCTGGGCCGCGCGCGTCATGCGCCGACAAGGTGCCGGGCTGATCCTCGTGACCAGTTCCACCTCGGGGCTGCACGGGGTGCCGCACCGCACGCCCTACGTCGCGGCCAAATGGGGGCTGGTGGGTCTGACCAAGACGCTGGCGATGGAGCTCGGCCCGGCCGGCGTGCGCGTGAACGCGCTCGCCCCGGGCGCGGTCGAGGGCGACCGCATGGACAGGGTCGTCGCGATGGAGGCCGCGGCCTCCGGACGGACCGAGGCCGAGGTGCGCGCACAATACGTCGAGGGCGCGAGCCTGCGCAGTTGGGTCACGGCGGATGACGTGGCCGATACGGCACTGTTTCTCGCCTCACCGGCCGGGCACCGCATTTCCGGCCAGGTGATGGCCGTGGACGGGCACACGGAGCGGATGGTGTGAGGCGCGCGCGCGGTCACCGCCCTCTCGCGCGCCCGCTTCGCGACACGCGCAACGGCGCGTTTCGTCATGCGAAAGACGGTGCGCCGAGGTGATGAAACAAGGAGCAATACGATGACGAAGACGGCAGCCATCGTCGGCGGTGGCGTGATCGGCGGCGGATGGGCCGCGCGGTTCCTGCTCAACGGCTGGGACGTGCGCGTTCACGACCCCGACCCGGAGGCCGAGCGCAAGCTGGGCGAGGTTCTGGGCAACGCGCGCCGCACCCTTCCGATGCTCTACGACTGCGCCCTGCCCGCCGAGGGCAGGCTCACCCTTTGCGACACCGTGGCCGAGGCCGTCGCCGGTGCCGCCTGGGTACAGGAAAGCGTGCCAGAGCGGCTGGAACTCAAGCACGCCGTCTTCGCCGAGATCCAGGCGGACTGTGACCGTGACGCGGTGATCGGCTCGTCCACGAGCGGCTACAAGCCGTCCGAGCTGCAGCAGGGCGCGGCCCGGCCGGGCCAGATCATGGTCGCCCACCCTTTCAACCCGGTCTACCTGCTGCCGCTGGTGGAAATCGTCGGCTCGCCCGACACCGACGCGGTGGCGCTGACCCGCGCCGAGGCGATGCTCACCGGGGTCGGGCTGCACCCGCTGCGCCTGCACAGGGAAATCGACGCACATGTCGCCGACCGGTTGATGGAGGCCGTCTGGCGCGAGGGCCTCTGGCTGGTCAGGGACGGCGTGGCGACCACGGCCGAGATCGACGACGCGATCCGCTACGGCTTCGGCCTGCGCTGGGGGCAGATGGGCCTGTTCGAGACCTTCCGCATCGCCGGCGGCGAGGCGGGCATGCGCCATTTCCTCGGCCAGTTCGGCCCGGCGCTGAAATGGCCGTGGACCAAGCTGATGGACGTCCCCGAGCTGACCGAGGAACTGGTCGAGACCATCGCGGCCCAGTCCGATGCGCAGTCGGGGCACCTGAGCATTCGCGCGCTGGAGCGCAAGCGCGACAACAACCTTGTCGCGATGATCCGCGCGCTGAAGCAGCAGGGCAATGCCGTTGGCCGGCTGGTGCTGGCCCACCAGCAGAACCTCGGGACCATGCAGCCCGAGGGCGACGCGGCGCCGATGGTGACGCAGGCGCGCACGGTGCCCGTCGACTGGACCGACATGAACGGCCACATGAACGAGGGCCGCTACGGCCAGATCTTTTCGGACGCGGCCGAGGTCATCATGGCCCACGTCGGGGTGGACGACGACTACGTCGCCGGTGGCATGAGCTATTTCACCGTGGAAACCGACATCAAGTACCTCTCCGAGACGCACGCCGGCGAACGCGTCACCGTGGAAACCCGCGTGACGCAGGGCGAGGGCAAGAAGCTGCGCTGCTTCCACGAGATGAAGCGCGCAAGCGACGGCGAGGTCATGGCGACCTGCGACCAGATGATGCTGCACGTCAGCCTCGAGACCCGACGCACCTGCGTGCCGCCCGGGCACGTGGCGGACCGGGTCGCGGCACTGGCGCAACTGCACCAAGGGAGCTGAGCAATGCACTTCGGACTGACCGACGAACAGGACATGATCGTCTCCACCGTCCGCAGCTTCGTGGAGAACGAGATCTACCCCCACGAGGCAGAGGTCGAGCGCACCGGCGCGGTCCCGCGCGAGGTGGCCGACGAAATCCGGCGCAAGACGCTCGACCTGGGGTTCTACGCCTGCAACTTCCCCGAGGAGGTCGGCGGCGCCGGCCTGTCGCACCTCGAGTTCGCGCTGGTCGAGCGCGAGCTGGGCCGCGGTTCCATGGCGCTGACGCATTTCTTCGGCCGGCCGCAGAACATCCTGATGGCCTGCGACGCCGAGCAGCGCGAACGCTACCTTCTGCCTGCCGTGCGGGGCGAGAAGATGGACGCGCTGGCAATGACCGAACCCGAGGCTGGATCGGACGTGCGCGGCATGAAATGCACCGCCCGGCGGCAGGGCGGCGACTGGGTGCTCAACGGCACCAAGCACTTCATCTCGGGCGCCGACCACGCCGATTTCGTGATCGTCTTCGTCGCCACCGGCGAGGACCAGACCGAGAAGGGGCCGAAGAAACGCATCACCACCTTCCTGGTGGACCGCGGCACGCCCGGGTTCACCATCCGAGAGGGCTACAACTCGGTCAGCCACCGCGGCTACAAGAACATGGTTCTGGAATTCGACGACTGCCGCCTGCCCGACGCGCAGGTGCTGGGCGAGGTCGACGGCGGCTTCGCGGTGATGAACGAATGGCTCTACGCCACACGCATCACCGTGGCCACCATGAGCGTTGGCCGCGCACGGCGCTGCTTCGACTGGGCGGTGAGCCACGCCGCCGAGCGCAAGCAATTCGGCCAGCCAATCGGCAAGTTCCAGGGCGTGAGCTTCCAGATCGCCGACATGATCACCGAGATCGACGCGGCCGACTGGCTGACGCTGGCCTCGGCCTGGCGGCTGGACGAAGGGCTGCCCGCCAACCGCGAGATCGCCAGCGCCAAGCTCTACGCGACCGAGATGCTCGCGCGGGTGACCGACGCAACGCTGCAGGTCTACGGCGGCATGGGGCTGATGGACGACTTCCCCATCGAGCGGTTCTGGCGCGACGCCCGCGTCGAGCGCATCTGGGACGGCACCAGCGAGATCCAGCGCCACATCATCAGCCGGGAGCTTCTGCGCCCGCTGGGCGCGTGAGGCGTCATGCCTGCGACGGGGGTATTTGGAGCTAGAAGAGAAGGCGGCGCCGTGGCGGCACCCGCTTCGGAACAGGCCGAACCTTTTCTCCGTGGGCGGTCATCGGCGTGCGCGCATCCACGGCATCTCCACCATGACGAAGGACGATTGATGTCACGTTACAAGGTTTTCTACTTGCCTGAGATTTCCACGCCGGATGCACCCGGCGGGGCCACCCGGGCTGGCGGGCGCCCATGACGCGCGACCTGTCACGCCTGTTCCGGCCGGATTCCATCGCGGTCGTGGGCGGCGGCGCATGGTGCGCCTCGGTGGTCGAACAATGCCGCAAGATGGGGTTTGCCGGGGCCGTTTGGCCCGTGCATCCCAACCGCTGCGAAGTCGGCGGTGCCGCGGCCGTGCCCGCGCTGGGCGACCTGCCGGGCGTGCCCGACGCCGTGTTCATCGGCGTGAACCGTCACACGACCATCGACACCGTTCGGCAGTTGCGCGACATGGGCGCGGGCGGCGCGATATGTTTCGCCAGCGGGTTTTCCGAGGCGCAGGCGGAAACCGGCGACGGCGCGGATTTGCAGGCCGCCCTGCTGGAAGCCGCCGGCCCCATGCCGGTGGTCGGGCCCAATTGCTACGGCGTCATCAACTACCTTGACGGCGCATTGCTCTGGCCGGACCAGCACGGCGGCACGCGCAGCGACAGCGGCGTGGCGATCCTGACCCAGAGCTCCAACATGGCCATCAACCTGACGATGCAGGCGCGCGGGCTGCCGCTGGCCTACGTTGCCACCGCCGGCAACCAGGCGCAGACCGGCCTGGCCGAGATCGGTCGCGCGCTTCTGGACGACGACAGGGTCACGGCGCTGGGATTGCACATCGAGGGCGTGGGCGACCTGCGCGCCTTCGAGGCGCTCGCCGACCGGGCGCGCGCGTCGGGCAAGCCCGTCGTCGCGCTGAAAGCGGGGCGCAGTGACCAGGCGCAGGCGGCGGCGATATCGCACACGGCCTCGGTCGCGGGCAGCGACGCGGGCGCGCGCGCGTTGCTCGATCGGCTGGGCGTCGCGCGGGTGGACAGCCTGACGGGGCTGCTGGAGGCATTGAAGCTGCTGCACTTCGCGGGGCCGTTGCCGGGCAACCGTGTCGCCTCGATGTCCTGCTCGGGGGGCGAGGCCAGCCTGATGGCCGACACCGCCACGGGCCGCGATATCACCTTCCCGCCGCTCCGGGCCGAGCAGCACGCGCAACTGCGCGCGGCGCTCGGGCCGATGGTGGCGCTGGCGAACCCGCTGGATTACCACACCTTCATCTGGAACGACGCCGAGGCAATGGCCGAGACCTTCGCGGCGATGCTGCGCGGGCCGGTCGATATCGGCTGCCTGATCGTCGATTTCCCGCGCCCCGACCGTTGCGATCCGGCCGCCTGGGACTGCGCGATCGAGGCCGCGGCGCACGCCGCGCGCGAGACGGGCAAGCCGCTGGCGCTGCTGGCCACCCTGCCCGAGGCCCTGCCCGAGGCGCTGGCCGAACGGATCACGGCGGCCGGGCTGGTGCCGCTGGCCGGGCTTGACGATGCGCTGACGGCGATCGAGACCGCCGCATGGCTGGGGGCCGCCCGACCGCAGCCGGCACCGGTGCTGCTGCCCGGCGAGCCGCCGCAGCCCGAGACGCTGACCGAGGCGCAGGCCAAGGCCGCCCTGGCCGGCCACGGCGTACCCGTGCCGCGCGCCCGACGGGCCGAGGGGCGTGCGGATCTCGAACGCGCGCTGCGCGCGGCATCCTTGCCCGTGGTGATCAAGGCCGAGGGGCTGGCGCACAAGACGGAGGCCGGTGGCGTGGCCTTCGCCCGCGCCGGGACGCAAGAGGCGATGCAGGCGGCGCTCGCCATGCCCTGCGACAGCTGGCTGATCGAGGAGATGGTGGATGACGCGGTGGCCGAGCTGCTGATCGGCGTGGTGCGCGACCCGGCACACGGCTTCGTGCTGACCCTGGGCGCGGGCGGAACGCTGACCGAGCTGACGGGCGACAGCACCTCGCTGCTGCTGCCCGTATCGGCCCGCGAGATCGACGCGGCGCTGGCGCGTCTGCGAGTGGCGCGGTTGCTGGATGGCTACCGCGGCAAGCCGGCGGCAGACCGGGCTGCGATTGTCCGCGCCGTGCTGGCCGTGCAGGATTACGTGGCGGCCAATGCCCCGCATCTCGAGGAAGTGGAAATCAACCCGCTCATCTGCACGCCCGACACCGCGGTGGCGGCGGATGCGCTCATCAGGATCGGAGAAGAGCGATGACGGACACCCCAGTAAGGACCGAACGCCGCGGCCACGTGCTCGAGGTCACGCTCGACAGGCCCAAGGCGAACGCGATCGACTTGCAGACCAGCCGGATCATGGGCGACGTGTTCAAGGATTTCCGCGACGATCCCGAGCTGCGCGTCGCGCTGCTGACGGGGGCGGGCGACAAGTTCTTCTGCCCCGGCTGGGACCTTAAGGCAGCCGCCGATGGTGACGCGGTGGACGGCGACTACGGCGTCGGCGGCTTCGGCGGGCTGCAGGAAATGCGGGCGATGAACAAGCCGGTGGTCGCCGCCGTGAACGGCATCGCCTGCGGCGGCGGTCTGGAACTGGCGCTGTCGGCCGACATCATCCTCGCGGCCGATCACGCGCAGTTCGCCCTGCCCGAGATCCGCTCGGGCACGGTGGCGGATGCCGCCAGCGTGAAGCTGCCCAAGCGCATCCCCTATCACATCGCGATGGAGATGCTGCTGACGGGCCGGTGGATCGAGGCCGAGGAGGCCGCGCGCTGGGGCCTGGTCAACCATCTGCACCCCTCCGCCGAGTTGATGGAGCACGCCCGCGCGATGGCCGATCACCTGGCCTCCGGCCCGCCCCTGGTCTACGCCGCGATCAAGGAGATCGTGCGAGAGGCCGAGGCGATGACGTTCCGGGACGCGATGAACCGCATCACCAAGCGGCAGTTCGCGACGGTGGACATCCTCTACGACTCCGAGGATCAGATGGAAGGCGCCCGCGCCTTCGCCGAGAAACGCGATCCCGTCTGGAAGGGCCGCTGAACGACCCACGTGGAAACGCGGGACTTCATGACAGCGACGATCCGCGAGCCGGCGCTGCATGCAGGTTCCCTATCGCGCGATGCTGCCAGAGGGCGCGGCAAACCTGCTGGTCGCGGTCCGTGCGGCGATGCGCAACATGGCCCGCTGCGCGGACGCCGGGCAGGCGGTCGGCATCGCCGCGATGATTCTTGCTGAAAATGTGGGGGCCCAACGGCGGAAAGTTGATGACCTGCAGGGCTCCGTGACCAAGCAGGAGGCGCGGATCCGCTGACGGCGGAACCACGGTCGTGCAGCCGTCGTCAGGGAACCTTCTGGCCGACCGGTGCCCGGCCACCGCCGAAGCCCTCGACCCAGCGTTCGGCCACGGCGCGCGCGGCATCCTCGTCCGCCGCCGCGACCGCCGCGCGCAACTCGCGCAGCGCGCGGGCCACCTCGATTTCCGACAGTCCCTTGTCGCCGGCGCAAAGGATCTTGGGATGCGGCGTGGTCAGCATCCCCTCGCCGATCATCAGTTCCTCGTAAAGTTTCTCGCCGGGCCGCAGGCCGGTGGTGACGATCTCGATATCGCCGTCGGGGGTGTCGGCGTCACGCACCGTGTATCCACTGGCCTCGATCACCTGGCGGGCAAGTTTCCGGATCGAGACGGGCTCGCCCATGTCGAGAACGAAGATCTCGCCACCCTGCGCGAAGGTGCCCGCGCGCAACACGAGGCGGGCGGCCTCCTGCACGGTCATGAAGTAGCGGGTGACATCCTTGTGCGTGAGCGTGACGGGCCCGCCGCGCGCGATCTGCTCCTGGAACAGCGGGATCACGGAGCCCGACGACCCAAGCACGTTGCCGAAGCGCACCATGGCGAAAACCGTGCCCTTGGCGCGGTTTGCCAGATCGTGCAGCGTGAGTTCGGCCAACCGCTTGGAGGCTCCCATGATGTTGGCCGGCCGCACCGCCTTGTCGCTGGAAATCAGGATGAACCGCTCCACGCCCGCTTCCTCGGCCGCGCGCGCCAGCGTGCGCGTGCCCAGAACGTTGTTGGCCAGCCCGGACAGCGGGTTGGATTCCACCAGCGGCACGTGCTTGTAGGCGGCCGCGTGCAGGATGACCTGGACCCCCTGGTCGGCAAGCACCTTGCGCACCAACCGCTGGTCGGTGACCGACCCGAGGACCGGCACGATCTCGGGCCCGTTGTTGCCCACGAGGTGGCCCAGTTCCTGGTGAATCGTGTAGAGCGCCAGTTCCGAAAGTTCGTAAAGCACAAGGCGCCCGGGTTTGCAGGCGAGCACCTGCCGGCACAGCTCCGACCCGATGGTGCCGCCCGCACCCGAGACCAGCACGGTGCGCCCTGTGTAGCTCTCGCACCCGCCTGAGAGATCCTCGTCCAGATGGTCACGGCCCAGCAGCGCCGAAGGCAGGATCGGCGTCAGCTTGTCCAGAAGCGCTTCCTCGCCGATCAGCTGCGAGAACGAGGGCAGCGCCTGGACCTCGGCGCCGAGCTCGGCCACGCGGCGCGCGATCTGGGTCTGCTTGGGTTGGCTGAGCGAGGGCATCGCCAGAAGCACCCGGTCGACCCGGCGATCCTTGATGATCTGTCTCAGATCGCGCGGCGAGCAGACGGGAAGGCCGGAAACCGTCATGCCCTGCAACGCCGGCGCATCGTCCACGAAGGCGATCGGGTCGATCGCCTGGTGGTTCTTGAGCGCCGAGGCCAGCTGCATGCCCGTCGTGCCCGCGCCATAGATCACCACCCGGCAACGCGGCCGGGCCCGGCGCAACAGCCACATGTAGAGTTGCAGCATCGCGACCCGGCTGGCGGCGGACAGCAGGAAGAACGTGATCGCAAAGATCACGTGCGAGCCCACGGGCAGTTCCAGCTTGGCCAGTTCCGCCAGTGCAGCGCTGGTCACGCCCATCAGGATGGCGAAGATCGCTGTCTTGCCCACGGCCCGCAACTCGTAGGATTTCAGCCGGATCCGCGGTATTCCCAGCGCCAGTGAAACGACCGCCGCGGTCACCACCAGAAACGGCAGGATAAGCCAGACGTCCGGCAAGGCGCGGAATGGCGCGATGGTGTTGAACTGAAGCGCGAGAGTGAGAAGCAGGGCGACGGGCACGATCACGAGATCGACGCCCATGAGAACAGCGCTTTTCGTGGGACGTGAAAGCGACTCGATGAAATTCAGCATGTTCTGTCGCCACCCCGTGAAAAAGCCGGCCGAAACCGGTTTCAAAGCCCACGGTCGCACGTCTCACGCGAACCGGTCGCGCCGCGCCTTCTCCGGGCCGCACGGCCGGGGGTTCTTCGCGTCGCATTCAAAAACTAGGCATGTCTTAAAGGCTCGGGCAAGGCGTCACAAGTCGGGAAGCCCCCGTTCGCGGGTTTTTGCCTGTTTCGCGCGCGTTGACCGCGCGCCACGGTCAGCGCATTTGACAGTTGGCCGCGCCCGATTCCGCCCTTCCAGACCTGCATGTGCTGCGCCCCGGTTGCACATGTTGCGCAGGCACCGCACCGCCGGCGACCTGCCTGAAAAGCGCGGGACAGGCCCGAAGCGAAAGCGGCTTCGTCGCCCGGCGCACCAATCACGGCGGTCCGCAACCGGTCCCTGTCGAAGGGCGCCTTGAAAGACCGGAGCGAACCGTGACGAGATAAGACGCGGCCGATACTGCGCTTCGACCGCGTGCTCGAGCGCCGAAAACGCACACCGAGGTGGGATCGCTCACCTCGCCGACCGGCGTCATGCAGCACGCACATCGCGCATGTCGCGTCGGGGCGATCTCGTCCCCTGCCCTGCCCGTCGCCGCACAGGCAATCGCGCGCCGTGGCCAGATGGCCAGCACCTCCGGCCGGTGCAAACCCGCGGAAGGTCGCGTGACACAAGCGCGCAGGCATGGGCCGTCCTGGCCCTGCCCTTTGCCCAATGCGAGAGGGCCCAGGGCCTCTGACGCAAAGCGGCCCGAGACACGCGCGCGCATGGAAACACGAGAAAACAAGATGTTGGCGCCCTCGCCGTCGCAATCCCGGCCCCAGGCGGCACGGCAACCTGCGCGATGAGCCCGCCACGGCGCGGCCCGCAGGCGGTTAATCGCGGGTTGTGCCTTCCCTGCCTTGAGACACTTGAGTTCGTATGGAAATATCACCCTGTTGTCGGGGCGTATGTCCGGTGGACCATTTTGCAGCCGCTATCGCCCGGAAGAAACGAGACAGTCACATGAGGAAAATCATGACCCTGAGAATCGCCACCGCCATCGCCGCGACCGCCGTCGCCCTGCCCGCCTTCGCTGAAACCCAAGCCAGCGGAGACGCCGCGGCCGGCGAGACCGCCTTCAACATGTGCCGCGCCTGTCACAAGATCGTCGACGACGAGGGCAATGCCATCGTCAACGGTGGCCCCGTGGGTCCGAACCTCTACGGCGTCACGGAGCGCGGCGCCGGCGGGGTCGAGGACTTCGCCTATTCCGACGTGATGATGGCCGCCGGCGAGGCCGGGCTGGAGTGGACGGAGGAGACCTTTGTCGCCTACGTTCAGGCGCCGACCAAGTATCTCCAGGAGCAGTCGGGCGAATCCGGCCGCGGCAAGATGACCTACAAGGTCCGCAGCGAGGAGGACGCCAAGGACCTCTGGGCCTACCTGGTGTCCGTCGATTCCGGCGGCGATTCGTAACGCGATGCCGGCCGGGCCGGCGCACCGCGCCGCGCGGGGTGACCCGCGCGGCGTTTTCCTGTTGAAGGGTGCGCGCCGCCACCGTCCGTGCCACGACAGCTGACGGAAATGCGCAGCTGTCGCGCGCACGCGCTTCCTTTCGATCGGTTGCGGACACCCCAGGCCCGGACAACGGGACGAATGCGCAGATACCTTTTGGTTGCAGGCGCCATCGCCGCCACGCCGGGTGCGGCCCGCGCCCATGCGTCGGAACAGGGCTTCGTGCTGCTGCTGCCGACCGACGCCTACATCGCGGCGGGGGTGGCCACGGTGGCGCTGACCGTGGTTTTGCTCGCCTTCCTGCCCGGGTCCACGGCGGCCGCCTGTTTCAGGCCCGCGGCACTGCTGCGCCTTCCCCGCGGGGGCGGGACGCTGCGGCATCTGGCCAGTTGCCTGTCGGCTTTGCTGCTGATCGCGCTGGTGGGCGCGGGGCTGTTCGGGTCGCGCGACCCCATGGTCAACCCGCTGCCGCTGACGGTCTGGACCGTCTGGTGGGTCGCGCTGGTCACCGTGCAGGGGCTTGTCTTCGACCACTGGCGCTGGACGAACCCCTGGACGGGACCCGCCGCGCTGCTGGCACGGCTGACCGGCGAAGCCGCGCCGCTGCGTTACCCCCGGGCGCTGGGTCACTTGCCCGGCATCGCGGGCTTCCTCGCATTCGCCGGTTTCCTTCTCGCCGATCCCGCCCCGGCCGATCCGGGGCGGCTGGCCGTCGCGGCCGGGCTCTACTGGATGGCGATGCTGGCCGGAACGGCGTGTTTCGGGCCGCGGTGGCTGCTGCGCGCCGAGGCGCTGACAATACTGATGCGCGCTTATCGCCGCATGGCGATGCTCGGCCGCGCGCGCGGCCGAACGGCCGTCGGCCTGCCCGGCTGGAAGATTCTCGCCGGTCCGTCCGCGGCGCCCGGTCTGGCGGTGTTCATCCTGCTGATGCTGGGATCGGGCAGCTTCGACGGGCTGAACGAAACCTTCTGGTGGATGGGCCAGCTGGGCATCAACCCGCTGGAGTTCCCCGGCCGGTCGGCCGTGGTCACGCCCAACCTGGTCGGGATGCTGTCGGCCAACCTGGCACTCCTGGTGGTGTTCATCCTGTCCATCCACCTCGGCGTGCGGATCGCCGGGACCGACATGCCCACGCGCACCGCCTTCGCGCTTTTCGCGCCGTCCATCCTGCCGATCGCCCTGGGATACCACATCGCGCACTATGTCACCGTGCTGCTGGTGGACGGGCAATACGCACTGGCCGCACTGACCGACCCGCTGAACACCGGCGCGGACGTGCTGGGGCTGGGCGAGTATCACGTCACCACCGGGTTCCTTTACACGCCCGGCCCGGTCAGGGCGATCTGGCTGACACAGGCCGGCGCGGTGGTCGCGGGGCACGTTCTGGCGATCCTGCTGGCCCACGCGCTCGCCGTGCGGGCCTTCGGCAGCAACCGGCGCGCCCTGCTCAGCCAGGCGCCGCTGGCCGCCTTCATGGTCGCCTACACCTTCTTCGGGCTGTGGCTTCTTGCCTCACCGCGCGGGGTGTGACAGGCATGCTCTGGACATCCAGGCCGGCATTCGCACACTGTCACGTCTCCGCGGCCGGGGGCCGGCCGCGCAATACGGATACCATGGGAGACACGTCATGACCCGCATCGACGACCGCCCCGCCACCACCACCCGCCGCGGCGCGCTGCGCACGCTGGCCGGAGCCGCCGCCGGGGCCGCGTCACTGCCGCTCTGGGCGCGCTACACCCATGCCCAGAGCGCCGAGCCGATCCGCATCGGTTTTCAGGTGCACCGCACGGGCATCGGCGCGGCCTACGGCCGCTGGTACGACCGCACCACGCAGGCGGCCGCCCGGCTGATCAACGAGGCCGGCGGCATCAACGGCCGGCCTGTCGAGATCGTCGCCGAGGACGACGGCACCGATCCCAAGCGCGGCGCCGAGGTGGTCGAGAAATTCGCCACGCAGCACGGGTGCGACATCGCCTTCGGCACGCTGTTCTCGCACGTCGTGATCGGCTCCGCGCCGCGCGCGGGCGAACTCAAGCTGCCCTATTTCGTGGTCTCCGAGGGCCACCACGTCGCCAGCGGGATGCTGAACCGCTACACGATCCAGCCGGGCATCACCGACGTGAAGAGCCAGGTGCAGGCGATGGCGCCCTTCGTGACCGAGACACTGGGCAAGAAGGTCACGCTGGTCTTTCCCGACTACGCCTACGGCCACGATCACCGCGATTTCTTCTCGGCCGCCGTCGAGGCACAGGGCGGCGAGGTGCTGGCCAAGCTGGCGATCCCGCCGGCGGAAACCTCCTTCACCAAGTACTTCCCGAAGATCCCGCGCGAGACCGAGGTGCTCTACCATGTCATGGTCGGCCCCGGCGTGCTGACATTCGTGAAGGAGCTGGGCGAGTTCTTCGGCGGCCGCGGCCCCGAGCTCTTCGGCTTCATCGACAGCCTCGAGGCGGTGGCCATCGACAGCCCCGGGCTGGAATTCCTCGAAGGGTCGCACTTCTGGGAAGGCATGCCGCGCTACGCCCAGCCCGACCAGAGCGAATACGACGCCTTCTACCGCCAGCAGGTCGGCGTGGATGACACCGGCGCCTCCGTGAGCGACCCCACCGACATTTCCACCTACGGTCACATGTTCGGTTGCTGGGAGACGCTTTACGTGGTCAAGGCCGCGATGGAGGCTTCGGGCTACGCCGGCCCCGAGAACCGCCCCGCGATGATCGAGGCGGTGGAGGCGATGACGGAGATGCCGCACAGCCGCCAACACCCGCAGGGTCCGAAGATCTTCAACGGAAAGACCCACCAGGTCTTCGGCCGCCAACACATCTCGCAGGTGCGTGACGGGCGGCTGGTGAAGGTGCACACCACCTCGATCGAGGACACCTTCTATCCCGACGAGGTCGACTACACCACGCGCCCGTTCTGAACTGACACGGGCGCGCGGCGACGACCGCGCGAACCGGTCACGTGCAAGCGCCTTGGACGCGGCGGGGCTTGCCTCGGGCCGCCGGGCGGGGCATTGGTGCCGCTGACATGGAAATTGGCCCCTATTTCCTTCTCGCCACGCTGGAGGGCGCGGTCACGGCGGCGGTGCTGGCGCTGACGGCCGTCGGGCTGAGCCTTGTGTTCGGCGTGATGCGGGTGGTCAACATCGCGCACGGCGAGTTCTTCATGCTGGGCGCGGTGATCGCGTGGTGGGTGGCGCAGGCGGTGGGCGGCCACCCGGCGCTGGGCTTCGCTGCCGCGCTGGTGATCGCGCCGCTGATCGTGGGCGGGCTGGCCGCGGCGGCCGACATGACCATCCTCAAGCGGCTCGACTACGACCCCGAGCGCACGATCGTCGCCACCATCGGGCTGCTCTACGTGATCCAGCAGGTCACGCTGATGACCTACGGCCCCGAGGCCCGGCCCGTCGAGGCACCGTTCGGCACGCGTTTGGCGATCCCGTGGATCGAGCACGCCGAAGGTGGCTGGCGCCTGTACTGGCCCTGGGGGCTGAGCACCACGAGCTACAAGCTCGCGGTCATGGCGGCGGCCGCGGCCGTGCTGCTGGGCGTCTGGGCACTGATGGCACGCACGCGCATCGGGCTGGTGATGCGCGCCACCCAGATGGACCGCGGCATGGCGCTGGCCTTCGGCATCCCGGTCGAGCGCGTCTACGCGCTGGTCTTCGGCCTCGGCGCCGGTCTGGCCGCGCTGGCCGCCGTGCTGATCGTCCCCATCCGGCAGGCGCATTACCTGATGGGCGCCGACCCGCTGTTGCTGAGCTTCATCGTCGTCATCATCGGCGGGCTTGGCAGCCTGCCCGGCACGGTGGTGGCCGCGGTGCTGATCGGGCTGTCCGACGGCATCATCTCGGTCTTCTTCTCGCCCACGCTGGCCAAGATCATCGCCACCCTTCTGGTGGCGCTGGTGCTGGTCTTCCGCCCGCAGGGCCTGTTCGGGACGCGCGCGGCATGAGCGACGGGCGCAAGGTGCTGCTGCTGCACGGCGGCCTGCTGGCGGGGCTCTTCGCGCTGCATTTCGTGCTGCCCGCCTACCACCACGGCAACCTCGCGCGGATCATGGTCCTGGCCAGCTACGCCGTGGGCTACAACGTGCTGTTCGGCTACACCGGGTTGCTCAGCCTCGGCCACGCGCTGTTCTTCGCCGCCGGCATGTACGGCATGGCCCTGCCGCTGCACCACCTCGGCCTGCCCGCGGGCTGGGCGCTGCTGACCGGGCTGGGCGCCGGCGCGGGTCTGGCGGCGCTTCTCGCGCTTCTGGCACTGCGCACCACCGGGGTCGCCTTCCTGATCGTCACGCTGATGTTCGCGCAGGCCGGGCACCTGACGATCCTCTACTTCGGCGAGGTCACGCGCGGCGACGAGGGGTTCGTCATCGACGCCGCGCAGCGCGTGCTGTGGGGTATCGACCTGAGCGCACCGGACGCGCGCTACCTCGCCGCCCTCGCGCTGTTCGCGGCCAGCCTTCTGGCCTGCCTCGCGCTGGTGCGTGCGCCCTTCGGCAAGACGCTGATCGCCGTCCGCGAGAACGAGGAGCGCGTGCGCATGCTGGGTTACGACACCCATCTGCACAAATGGGGCGCGATGGTGATCTCGGGCGCGCTCTCGGCCGCCGCGGGCGCGGCCTACGGGCTGCTGTTCGGCTACGCGGGGGCGACCTTCGGATCGGTGCAGTACTCCATCTTGCCGCTGCTCTGGGTGCTTCTGGGCGGCGCGGGCACGGTGATCGGGCCGTTCATCGGCACGCTGTTCATGTTCTACCTGATCGACCTGTCATCGGACCTGACCACGGCCTACATGCTGGTGGCCGGCGTGGCGCTCATCGCGTTGACGCTCTTCGCGCCGCAGGGCCTTGCCGGCGAAGTGCGCCGGCGGCTGTGGAGGTGGCTGCCATGACCCTGCTGGAAACCCGGGGGCTGTCAAAGCATTTCGCCGGGCTTCAGGCCGTGGCGGGCGTGGACCTCGCGGTGACGGAGGGCGAGGTGCGTGCGCTCATAGGCCCCAACGGCGCGGGCAAGACAACGCTCGTGGGCATGATCTGCGGCCGCATCGCGCCCTCGGGCGGATCGGTTCGGTTCGACGGCCGCGACATCACCGCCCTGCCCGCGCACAGGCGCATCCGGCGGGGCATGGCCTATACCTTCCAGATCACCTCGGTCTTCGCGCGCCTGCCCGTGGCCGAGAACGTGGCGCTGGCCGCCCGCCGCCACCGGCGGGGCGCCGACGTCGACCTGGCGGTGCATGCGGCCCTGGACCGCGTCGGGCTTGGCGCGCACATCGACCGGGAGGCCGGTGACCTGAGCTACGGCCACCAGCGCCTGCTGGAACTGGCGATGGCGCTGGCGCAGGAACCACGCCTGCTGATCCTGGACGAACCCACACAGGGGCTGTCAGAGGCCGAGATCGCCGCGTTCAAGGCGCTGGTCCGCGAGCTGGCGGGCACCACCACGATCCTTCTGATCGAGCACAACATGAGCGTCGTGATGGAAACCGCCGACCGCGTGACGGTTCTGGACCTCGGCACCGTTCTGGCCGAGGGCACGCCGCGGGAGATCCACGGCAACGCCGCCGTTCAGGCGGCCTACCTCGGGACGGGCGCGGATGCTTGAGCTGGACGGGATTTCGGCCGGGTACGGGCGCGCGCAGGTGCTGCGCGAACTGTCCTTGACCGTCGAGACGGGCGAGATCCTGTGCCTTCTGGGCCGCAACGGCGCGGGAAAGACGACGACCATGCTGGCCACCATGGGCCTGCTGCCGCTGACGGCGGGCGCGGTGCGGCTCGACGGCCGGGAAATCAGCCGCCTGCCCGCCCACATGGTGCCGCGCGCGGGACTGGGGTACGTCCCGCAGGGGCGGCGGCTGTTCGCCGACCTGACCGTCGCGCAGAACCTCGAGATCGGGCTGCGCGCGCGCCGCAGCGGGCCGGAGACGCTGGAGGAGGTTCTCACGCTCTTTCCAAGGCTGCGCGACCGCTACCAACAGCGCGCGCAGACGCTCTCGGGCGGCGAACAGCAGATGCTGGCGACGGCCCGCGCGCTGTGCCTTCGGCCCAAGGCGCTGCTGCTCGACGAGCCAACGGAGGGTCTGCAACCCTCGATGATCGAGGCGATCCGCCGCGTGATCGTGCAGATGCGCGAAACCGGGGTCGCGGTCCTCATGGTCGAACAGCGCGTCGACGCGGTGCTGTCGGTGGCCGACCGCGTCACCTTCATCGAGAACGGGCAGGCACGCGAATCCCTGTCCGCCGAGGCATTGCGACGCGACCACGCGCTCGTGGAACGTTACGTCGGCGTATGACCGCCCGGACCCTTCACCCTGGGCCAAATACGCCCGCCGGAGACGTCCCGGCCGCGCCGTCCGCGCAGGCCGTCGGGCAGGGCACCGCCGGCGCGGCAAATGGCGATCTTTACATCGGCACCGCAACGGCGCGAAGAGGGACCGGGCCAACCGGGCAAGGAGGATGGAAGGCATGATCGAGGGAACCGTCCTGGTGACCGGGGGGGCCGGTTTCATGGGCATCAACCTGGTGCGGCACCTGCTGGACCGCGGCCACACCGTGCGCAGCTACGACATCGCGCCCTTCACCTACCCTGAGGCGGACCGCATCTCGGTGCTGCAGGCCGACATCCGCGACCGCGACGCCCACGCCGCGGCGTTCGACGGGGTGGACACGGTCGTCCACTGCGCCGCCGCCCTGCCGCTGAGCACGCCCGGGGAAATCCGGTCGACCAACGTCGACGGCACCCGCGCGCTGCTGGAAACCGCCGCGGCCGCGGGCGTGCGCCGCTTTGTGCACATCTCGACCACGGCGGTCTACGGCATTCCCGATCACCACCCGCTGGTCGAGGCGGACCCGATGCGCGGCGTGGGCCCCTACGGCGAATCGAAGGTCGCCGCCGAAGAGGTCTGCGCCGAATTCCGCGAATCGGGGCTGTGCGTGCCGGTGCTGCGGCCCAAGTCCTTCGTCGGACCCGAACGGCTGGGCGCCTTCGAGCTGCTTTATGATTTCGCCTACGACGGGCACAACTTCCCGGTGCTCGGGGCCGGCGACAACCGTTACCAGCTGCTCGACGTGGCCGACCTGAACCAGGCGGTGGAGCTGTGCGCGACCGGCGACGCCGAAGCGGTCAACGACACCTTCAACGTCGGCGCCGCACGCTTCGGGACGCTGCGCGAGAGCTTCCAGGCCGTGCTCGACCGCGCCGGCCACGGCAAGCGCGTGATCGGGCTGCCGGCGGCGCCCGCGATCTGGACCCTGCGCGCGCTGGAGGCGGTGGGGCTGTCGCCCCTCTACAAGTGGATCTACGAAACCGCCGGCAAGGACAGCTTCGTCTCCATCGACAAGATCACCGACCGACTTGGCTTCTCGCCGCGCTATTCCAACGAGGAGGCGCTGGTGCGCAACTACGACTGGTACGTCGCCAACCGCGACAGGATCTCGCAAGCCGCCGGTGTCACCCACCGGGTCCCGTGGAAGCGCGGGGCGCTGCGGCTTCTGCGGCTGGTGATGTAGCCGCGCCGGGATTGCCCAGGATCCGCGAAATCTGCCCAAGCTGATCCGAGAGCGGATTGGTCTTGCGCCAGACCATGCCCACGGTGCGGCTGGGGCGCGGCGCGGGCAGACGGGCGACAGACACCGGGGCCGACCCCGTCTCGACCGGCACGGCCATCTCGGGGATCAGCGTCACCCCGATGCCCGCGCCCACCATCTGCACCAGGGTTGAAAGCGAGCTGCCCTCCATCAGGTCGCGCGGCAGCGCCGAGGACATCCGGCAGTACGAGATCGCCTGGTCGCGGAAACAGTGCCCCTCTTCCAGCAGCAGAAGGCGCATCTCGCGCAACCGCTCGGGTGCCGGCACCGGCTGGTCGGCGTCCGCGTCAGCGCGCACCAGCACGAATTCCTCTTCGAAAACGGGCACTTCCTCAAGCGACGGCTCCGAGATGGGCAAGGCCACGATCGCCGCATCGAGGTGCCCCTCGAGCAGATCGTCGATCAGCCGGCGCGTCACCGCCTCGCGCGGACGCACGTCCAGGCCCGGGTAGCGCGCGGCCAGCGCCTTGACGAATCCGGGCAGAAGATAGGGCGCGATGGTCGGGATCACGCCCAGCCGCAGCCGGCCCACCAGCGGCCCTTCGGACGCGCGCGCCAGGTCGGCCAGCTCGTCAACGGACCGCAGGATCTCGCGCACGCGCAGGGCCACGGCCTCGCCCAGGCTGGTCAGGCGGACGTGGCGCGGCCCCCGTTCGACCAGCGGCGCGCCGAGTATGGATTCCAGTTCCTTTATCTGCACCGACAGTGCGGGCTGCGAAATCGCGCAGGCCTCCGCCGCGCGACCGAAATGCCCGTGCTGGGCGAGGGCCTCGAAATAGCGCAGATGCTTCATCGACAAGCTGTTCATAGGAAAATCGTATCGACATGATTAGAAAAATCAAATTCAAGTTATGGCGGGTCTCTGCTATTTAGTAAGCGGTTTCACCGGACCGCCTTTCGAAGGGCGGTCCGGCCGCATAAGTCCGGCGGTGCGGCATCCCGGGCGCATCGCCAGCGAATTCAACGAATCGACGATCGGAGAGCATCATGGACGGAAACGACATCACGACGACCGGCAAATGCCCCGTCATGCACGGCGGCAACACCGAGGTGGGCCGCTCCAACATGGACTGGTGGCCCAATGCGCTGAACCTCGACATCCTGCATCAGCATGACACCAAGACCGACCCGATGGGACCCGACTTCGACTACCGCGAGGAACTCAAGAAGCTTGACGTCGAAGCGCTCAAGAAGGACCTGACGGACCTGATGACCAACAGCCAGGAGTGGTGGCCGGCCGACTGGGGCCATTACGGCGGGCTGATGATCCGCATGGCCTGGCACGCGGCGGGCTCCTACCGCATCTCGGACGGCCGCGGCGGCGGCGGCACCGGCAACCAGCGCTTCGCGCCGATCAACTCGTGGCCGGACAACGGCAACCTCGACAAGGCACGCCGGCTGCTGTGGCCCATCAAGAAGAAGTACGGCAACCGGATCAGCTGGGCCGACCTGATCATCCTGGCCGGCAACGTCGCCTATGAATCCATGGGCTTCAGGACCTTCGGGTTCTCCTTCGGGCGCGAGGACATCTGGCACCCCGAGAAGGACACCTACTGGGGCGCCGAGAAGGAATGGCTGGCGCCGTCGGACGAGCGCTACGAGGACGTCGGGAACCCCGCCACCATGGAAAACCCGCTGGCGGCGGTGCAGATGGGCCTGATCTACGTCAACCCCGAGGGCGTGAACGGCGAGCCCGATCCGCTCAAGACCGGCGAGCAGGTGCGCGAAACCTTCGCGCGGATGGCGATGAACGACGAGGAAACCGTCGCGCTGACGGCCGGCGGCCACACCGTCGGCAAGACGCACGGCAACGGCGACGCCGCGAACGTCGGCCCCGAGCCGGAGGCGGCGGACGTCCATGAACAGGGCCTCGGCTGGATCAACCACACCACGCGCGGCGTCGGCCGCGACGCCGTGACCAGCGGGATCGAGGGGGCCTGGACGACCCACCCGACGCGCTGGGACCACGAATATTTCCACATGCTGCTCAACCACGAGTGGGAACTCAAGAAGAGCCCCGCCGGCGCGTGGCAGTGGGAACCCGTGGACATGAAGGAAGAGGACAAGCCCGTCGATCCCGAGGATCCGTCGATCCGCCGCAACCCCATCATGACCGACGCCGACATGGCGATGAAGATGGACCCGGCGTACCGCAAGATCTCGGAGCGCTTCCACGAAAATCCCGAAGAGCTCGACGAGGCCTTCGCGCGGGCGTGGTTCAAGCTCACCCACCGCGACATGGGCCCCAAGGCGCGCTATTTCGGCCCCGAGGTGCCCGAGGAGGACCTGATCTGGCAGGATCCGGTGCCCGCCGGCCCCGTCAACTACGACATCGGCGCCGTGAAGCGGCAGATCGCCGAAAGCGGCCTGTCGGTGGGTGACATGGTCGCCACCGCCTGGGACAGCGCCCGCACCTTCCGCCAGTCCGACATGCGCGGCGGCGCCAACGGCGCGCGGATCCGCCTGGCCCCGCAGAAGGACTGGGACGGCAACGAGCCCGAGCGCCTGAACCGCGTGCTGTCCGTGCTGGAGCCCATCGCCAGCGACGCCGGCGCCAGCATCGCCGACGTGATCGTGCTGGCCGGCAACACCGGGATCGAAAAGGCCGCCAAGGCCGCGGGGTTCGACGTCGACGTGCCCTTCGCGCCCGGCCGCGGC
The DNA here is from genome assembly GCF_002834145.1 of Roseovarius salinarum. GTDB lineage: Bacteria > Pseudomonadota > Alphaproteobacteria > Rhodobacterales > Rhodobacteraceae > Roseovarius > Roseovarius salinarum. The sequence goes on from NZ_PHNT01000013.1 coordinate 33,807, forward strand.
GACGCCACCGACGAGATGACCGACGCGGATTCCTTCGAACCCCTGGAGCCGGTGGCCGACGGCTTCCGCAACTGGCAGAAGAAGGACTACGTGGTGCAACCCGAGGAGCTGATGCTCGACCGCACGCAGCTTCTGGGCCTGACGGCGCCCGAGATGACCGTCCTGGTCGGCGGCATGCGCGTGCTGGGCACCAACCACGGCGGCACGAAGCACGGCGTCCTGACCGACACCGAAGGGACCCTGACGAACGATTTCTTCGTCAACCTGACCGACATGGCCTACAAGTGGGAGCCCGTCGGTGACGGCACCTACGAGATCCGCGACCGCGAGACGGACAAAACCAGGTGGACGGCCACCCGCGTCGACCTGGTGTTCGGCTCCAACTCGATCCTGCGGGCCTACGCCGAGGTCTACGCGCAGGACGACAGCCGCGAGAAGTTCGTGAACGATTTCGTGGCCGCCTGGACAAAGGTCATGAACGCCGACCGCTTCGACCTGGCTGCCTGAACGGCCGGACATCCCGCACGGCCCGCTCCGGGCCGTGCACGCATCGGGCGCGCCATTCGTGGCGCGCCCTTTCGTTTTCATACCCGCCGCAACGGCCAAGCGGCATTGACCTTCGCGCCGCAACCGCCATTATCGGGCGCGACAATCAGGGAGGCAGCATCATGAAATTCGTCAAATCCTTCACGGCGGCCGCGATCCTGGCCGCCGTCGCAGCACCCGCACAGGCCGAAACCCGCGTGACTTACAAGTCCGCGAAATCGACCTCGTCCTACTACCAGATGGGCGTGCAGATCGCCGAGACGCTGGAAGCGGTGTCCGACGGCGAAATCCTTGTCACCGTCGAGGAAAGCCAGGGCTCGGTTCAGAACGTCATGGAGGCCCGCGCGCGCGGCGGCGACTACGTCTTCACCACGCCGCCCGTCCTGGTGCGCCTCGCGCAGGGCGGCAAGGCGATGTTCGAGGGCAAGGGCGACCCGGCCTTCGACGAAATCCGCGCGCTCTTCCCGATCCCGTCGCTGACCATGCATTTCGTCATGGACGAGGATGCGAACGTGGACAGCTTCGAGGACATGGCCGGCAAGACCATCCTGCTGGGCAAGGGATCGTTCGGCGCGCGGGAGGGCCGCAAGTATCTGGAGATGTTCGGCGTGGCGGACAAGGTCGAGATCGCCGACGTGGAACTGTCGAACGCGGTGCCCGCCTTGAAGAACGGGCAGATCGACGGCTTCGTCACCGCCGGCAGCTATCCCGCGCCCAACGTGGTCGAGGCCGCCGCCTCGACCGGCGTCGACGTGCTGTCGATGACGGACGAACAGGTCGAGGAAACGGGCCGCACGCGGCTGGTGATCCCCGCCGGCACCTATTCCGGCCAGGAGGAGGACATCGTCACCACCTCGCTGCCGGTGGTGGCCTATACCACCACGCAGATGGACGGCGACACCGCCTACGCGATGACCAAGGCGTTCTGGGAAAACCGCGACAAGATGGCCGAGACCGCGCGCTGGTGGGCCGGCGTGAACGAGGGGTTGCTGGACAACATCACCGGCAAGATCCACCCGGGCGCCGTGCGGTATTATGAAGAGGCGGGCATCGCGCTCTCCGACGCGCAGAAGTGAAGGCGGCCGAGGCCGACGACCACACCGGGCTGACCCTGCCGGCCCGGGTGCTCTGGCTGGCCTTCGCGCTCGCCTCGGTGGGCTTCCACCTGGGGCTGGTGTTCTCGGGGCTGGTGCCCAACCTCGTCAGCCGGCCGTTGCACATGGTCCTCGTGCTGCCCTGGATCCTGATCTGGGGCCGCACCGGCGCCGCCCTGTGGAGCGGCGTCGCGCTGACCGCGCTGGGCGGTGGCGCGGCGCTCTGGGTGGCGGTCAGCCATGACGCGCTGGGCGACCAGTACGGCTTCCTCGAGGGGCCGTTCCAGGTTGGGGTGGCCGCCGTGCTGATCCTGACCGTTCTCGAAACCGCGCGCCGCGCGATCGGCTGGCCGCTGCCCACGATCGCGGCGCTCGCGCTGCTCTACGGGCTGTTCGGCCAGCATATCCCGGGCCGCTTCGGCCACTCGGGCGTGCCGCTGGAAAGCTACCTGGGCACGCTGACCATCGCCGAGGGCGGGTTGTGGGGCACGCTGACGGCAGTGTCGGTCGGGGTCGTTTCCATCTTCGTGATCTTCGGCGCGGTGCTCAACGCGGGCGAGGCCGGAGAGGGTTTCATGAACGTGGCCACCGCCGCCGCCGGGCGCCTCAAGGGCGGCGCGGCCAAGGTCTCGCTGGTGTCCTCCGCGTTGTTCGGGTCGATCTCGGGGTCGGCCTCGGCCAACGTCGCGTCGACCGGCGCGATCACGATGCCGGCGATGGCGCGGCTGGGATACCCCAAGCGGATCGCCGCGGCGGTGGAGGCCGTCGCCTCGTCGGGCGGGCAGATCATGCCGCCACTCATGGGCGCGGGGGCCTTCGTGATGGTCGAGCTGACCTCGACCCCGTACACCCAGATCATTGCCGCCGCCGCGCTGCCCGCGCTGCTGTATTTCGCGGCCGTCTGGATGGGCATAGACGGCTACGCCCGGCGGTTCGGGCTGCGCGGGCTGGACGCCGCCGACCGACCGGCGGGGCGCGACATCGCCGTGACCTCGGCCTTCTTCCTGGTGCCCTTCACCGTGCTGATGTGGGGCATGTTCGGGCTGGGCGTTACGCCGCAATACGCGGCCAGCCTTGCCATCTTCACCGGCGCGGCGCTGCTGCTGTTCGGCGCCGACTTGCGGCTCGACCCCCGACGCGCCGCACGCCGGGTGGAGCGCGCGCTGTTCACCGCCGCGCGGCAGGTGGCGCTGATCGGGTCGATCATCCTGTGCGCGGCGCTGGTGATCGGGGTGCTGGGCATCACCGGCCTCGGCGTCAAGCTGACGTCGCTGATCCTTTCGGCATCGAACGGGCTGCTGTGGCCCTCGCTTCTGCTGACCGCGCTGGCCTGCCTCGTTCTGGGGATGGAGGTGCCGACGACCGCCGCCTACGTGATCTGCGTGTCGGTCGCCGGCCCCGCGCTGATCGAACTGGGGATGGCACCGCTGCAGGCGCATCTGTTCGTCTTCTGGTACGCGCTGCTGTCCACCATCACGCCCCCGGTGTGCGGCGCGGTGTTCATCGCCGCCGGCATGATCGGCGAAAACTGGCTGCGCGTGGCGGGCACCGCGATGATCCTCGGGCTGGGGCTCTACCTGATTCCGCTGGGCATGGTCGTGTCGCCGGAAATCCTCGACCTGGCGGACGCGCCGGGCCGTGCGGCGTTGGCGGCCGCGAAGATCGCGGCCGGGCTCGGCCTGATCTCGTGGGGCCTGGTGGCCACACGGGGCGTGGCGTTACGAATCGGAGCCGCCTGCCTTGGCACGGCGATCATTTTCATCGGCATCGCATAGCGCGCCCGATCCCGCCCGGTTTGGTGGACACCCGTTCCAGGCTTTCGAGCGAGCGGACGGTGTTTTCCGGATGAGTTCGAACGACAGGCCGCGGAGCGCGTGGAGACCGGCAGGGTGTCCATCATGGATGTCGCGGCGGAATCGGGCGTCCATGAGACGCGGCCGCACGCACCGGGCCTCCGGGATGACTCCGGCGACAGTCTTTGCGTGAACTGAAAACTCGTCATCCTGTCCGTATCCGCACAACCCATGGACGTCGTGTTTCCCGGCGAACAGGCGCAACTGCGGCCGACGCGCCGGCCGTGACCACGCAGACATGCGCCCGCCTGCAGGGGTGTGGCCGGGCCTCCCGAACGTCTGGATACTGTCAATTCATTGTTTTTGAATGCTTTTCCGTCCTGCCTTCAAGCGCGCGATCTTGCGGCCTCCGGCCCGATCGGTGCGGCGGCCCTGCAAATCGGTGGCGGACTTGCGCCCGAACAGCTGCTGTGAAAGGGCGGCGATTCCGGTGGCCGTTGCGTCGAGAGAGGCGGGGACACGGCGGGCGACGGTTGAACTCGCCAACCATCATTGCCACGTGTCCCTTCAAGAGAAGCGCCGCATTGCACGGCAACCCGATCGTCGCGAAAGGGGGGCAGCGCATGACAGCGAAGATCGTGGCCGAGAACGTCTCAAAGGTATTCGGGGATGACCCCGAACAAGCCCTAGAGATGATGAAGGACGGCAGGACCAAGGACGAGATCCTGTCCGAAACCGGCATGACCGTCGGTGTGCAGGACGTCAACTTCTCCGTAGAACAAGGTGAGATATTCGTGGTGATGGGGCTGTCGGGGTCCGGCAAGTCGACGCTCGTGCGGATGCTCAACCGCCTGATAGATGCCAGCGACGGCAAGATCATGGTCGATGGCGAGGATCTGCTCGCGGCCAACGCCGAAAAGCTGCGTCAGTTGCGGCTCGAGAAACTCGCGATGGTGTTCCAGCACTTCGCGCTTTTCCCGCACAAGACGGTGGCCGAGAACGTCGAGTACGGCCTTAAGATCGCCGGGGTGCCGCAAGGAAAGCGGCGCGAGCGCGCACTCACCGCGCTCAAGCAGGTGGGTCTTGATGCCTGGGCGGACAGGAAGCCGTCGGCGCTGTCGGGGGGGATGCAACAGCGCGTCGGGCTGGCCCGCGGGCTGGCCGTGAACCCCGAGATCCTGCTGATGGACGAACCCTTTTCGGCGCTCGACCCGCTGATCCGGCGCGACATGCAGAACGAGCTGCTGGAACTCCAGCGGGAAATGAAGAAAACCATCGTGTTCATCACCCACGACCTGGACGAGGCGCTGGTCCTCGGCGACCGCATCGCGATCATGAAGGAGGGCCGTTTCGTGCAGGTCGGCACCGCCGAGGAAATCGTCGGCAACCCTGCCGATGACTACGTGGCCGCCTTCACGCAGGACGTGGACCGTGCGAAGGTTTTCGGCCTCGACAGCGTGATGGAAACGCCTCACGCGCTCAACCTGGCAACCGATACGGTTGGCGCGGCGCGGGACCGGCTGGAAGAACTGGGGCGCCATGCGCTGCACGTCGTGGACGGCGGAAAGCTTGCCGGGCTGGTGACGCACCGCGCACTGTCGGATGCCAGTATCGACGCGAACGCGAGGCTCGGCGATTACGTCCAGACAGACATCCCGACGGCCCGGCCCGACACCCTTCTTTACAAGGTCTACGACCAGTGCACGACGGGGCTGCCAATCGCCGTGGTTGACGAGAGCGAAACGCTCGTCGGGGCCGTCACGCCGGGGGCCGTCTTCAATACACTGGCCCATGAACAGGAAGAGCCGACGGATGACGGCGGCGCAGACAAGACGCCGCAATCCATGTCGGCCTGACCGGAGGCAACACCATGTGGCAACCGTCCGACGTATTCGAGCTACCGCTTGATTCCTGGGTCGAAACCGCGATCAAGGGGTGGCTCGTCCCGAATTTCCGCGAAGTCTTCCAGGCGATGCAGGTGCCGATCACCACGGTCCTCGAGCTGCTCGACATGGGGCTTCAGGCGATCCCGATGGCAATCTTCACCATCGTGCTGACCCTGATCGCCTGGGCCGTGGCCAGCCGGGGGCTGGCGGTATTCACGCTGATCAGCCTTGTCGTGGTTGACCTGATCGGCGTCTGGACCCAGACGATGACGACGCTGGCAATGATCCTGACCGCCGTCCTGTTCTGCGCGGTGGTCGGCGTGCCGCTGGGGATTGCGGCCGCACGCAGCGACCGCTTCGCCAACGGCATCCGTCCCGTGCTGGACATCATGCAGACGATCCCGCCATTCGTTTACCTTGTGCCGATCGTCATGCTGTTCGGCGTCGGGATGACGCCGGGGATCATCGCGACCATCATCTTTGCCCTGCCGCCGATCATCCGCCTGACCAACCTCGGCATCCGCTCGGTTCCCGAGGACCTGATCGAGGCGGCCTATGCCTTCGGCTCATCGCCGCGGCAAGTGTTGTGGGAGGTCCAGCTGCCACTGGCACTGCGAACCATCATGGCGGGTCTGAACCAGACATTGATGCTGGCGCTGTCGATGGCGGTGATCGCCGCCCTCATCGGGGCGGGTGGCCTTGGCCTGACGGTCTACACCGGGCTGGGCCGGCTCGACGTGGGCGCAGCCACCGAAGGCGGCCTTGGCATCGTGCTGCTGGCCATGATCCTCGACCGGATCACGCAGGCCCTGGGGAGCGAATCGGAACGCAAGACACCGGGACTTCTGGACACGCTCAGGTCGCTGTTCAGAACCAGGACGCCGGCAAACTCGTCCGCAAGCGGACAGCAGAGCGCGTCCTGACACCAGACCGCGGCCGCGCGCCTTGGCCGGCGCGGCCGCACCTACACCGCACGCCCCGCAATGCGGGGGAGCGGTTCACACGAGCGAAAGGGAGGTCTTTCGACATGATCAAGACGAAGACGATCCTGAAACTGACGGCAAGCGCGGCCACCGCCGCGATGGTGGCGATGCCCACCGCAGCGGCGGCCGAGGCGCACATGCCCGGCGACGGCACGCAAGTGCAGATGGCCCGCGCGACATGGGACACCGGCTGGTGGCAGGCCGAGGTCTACAGCCAGCTGCTGGAAAAACTGGGCTTCGAGGTGGCCCGCGTGACCACGCTGGACAACCCGCCCTTCTACCAGTCCGTCGCACAGGGCGACATGGACCTGTGGGTCAACGGCTGGTTCCCGCTGCACAACACCTATGAAGACGACTTCAGCGATGGCGCCGAGAAGATCGGCTATGTCGCCAAGGGCGGTGCGCTTCAGGGCTACCTGATCGACAAGAAGACCGCCGAGAAGCACGATATCAACACCGTCTCGGACATGACCGATGACGACATCCAGAAGCTGTTCGACTCGAACGGCGACGGCAAGGCCGATCTGGTCGCCTGCCCGCCGGGCTGGGGCTGCGAGACGGTGATCAGCCACCATTTCGAAGCCTACGGCTGGAATGACGACTTCAACGCGATCAAGGCAGGCTACTCTGCCTCGATGGCCGATGCCGTGGGCCGTTTCGAAGCCGGCGATCCGATCTTCTTCTACACCTGGACCCCGAACTGGACGGTCGGCGAACTGCCGCCGGGCGAGGACGTGGTCTGGCTGCAGATGGAGGAAACCAAGCTGCCTGAAGACCAGGCGCACCTCGCCGACGAGACCACGGTCGAGGGGCTTGAAGGTTGCCGCGGCGAACAGCCCTGCGATCTGGGCTGGCCGGCCAACGACATCCGGCCCGTCGCCAACTCGGACTTCCTGAGCGAGAACCCGGCAGCCGCCGAGCTGCTGCGCCAGGTTCGTATCCCGATCGGTGACATCTTCGACCAGAACGCGAAGATGAATGCCGGCGCCGACAGCCCCGAGGACCTCGAGCAACAGGCCAGCACCTGGATCGAGGAAAACCAGGGCAAGGTCGACAAGTGGCTGAAAGCCGCGCGCGAGGCAGCGTCCATGTAAGCGCCGCGCGCGCGTGGGCGTCATCCCGGCCTATCCGGGCTGACGCGCCTGCCGGCTGAAAGACGGGGCCGCGTACCGTGACCGAAAGGCCGGTGCGCGGCCTTTCTTGCGTGCGCCACGACCGCGTGCGCATCGGGAAACCGCGCGATTTCCGCGTCAGGGTCGTATCCGGAACCGGCCGCGGGATCCCCGCCGCTTGCAACTGGCGCCGATTGTCGGCCAGATACGGGGACGGCAGAGGCGGCAACACGGTTTGGCATGGCATCCGGCACCATCTGCAATTCCTGCGTACCGGACCCGCTGACGGGGGACGGCGGATGAAGCCCACCCACAACACCTTGCGACGTCTGCGCCGGGCCACCTGCGGCAAAGACCGGCGCAGCGTCGCCCCCCGGACCTTCGAGGTCGGCGTCGTGAACCCCGACCGGCTGCATGGCCGCGCAGCGCGGTCGAACAGGTTTGCCCGGCCAATGGCACCGTTGTTCGCATGACCGCCGAAACCTCCCAACCCGCCAATGCACGCGTGGCCGCCGTGGTGATCGGCCGGAACGAGGGCGCGCGGCTGACCGCCTGCCTCGAGTCGCTCGACGGTGAAACGGCGCGTGTCGTCTACGTCGACTCGGGATCGACCGACGGCAGCATCGAACGTGCCCGGCAAGCCGGCGCCGAGGTCGTCGCGCTCGACCCCGCGCGGCCTTTCACGGCGGCGCGGGCGCGCAACGCGGGGCTCGCCGCACTGGGCGCCGACGCGCCCGCGTTCGTGCAGCTGATAGACGGCGACTGCGTCCTGCAACCCGGCTGGATCGCGACGGGGATGGCCACGCTCGATGCGCGGCCCGACGTCGCGGTGGTCTGCGGCCGCCGACGCGAAGCGCACCCCGAGGTCTCGGTCTACAACCGCCTGTGCGACATCGAATGGCGCGGCCCGGCCGGCGAGGTGCGCGCCTGCGGCGGGGACGCGCTGGCCCGCGTGGCGGCCCTTCGTGCGGTCGACGGTTTCGACGAAGCCCTGATCGCGGGGGAAGAACCGGATCTGTGCGTGCGGCTTCGCGCGAACGGCTGGCGCATCCACAGGCTGGACGCCGAGATGACATTGCACGACGCGGCAATGACGCGGTTCGCGCAATGGTGGCAGCGCAACCGCCGGGCCGGCCATGCGTTCGCCGAGGGGGCGGCCCGGCACGGCGCCCCGCCCGAGCGCCACTGGGTCCGCGAGGCGCGCCGCGCGTTGGCGTGGGGCGCGGGGCTGCCCGTGGCAATCGCACTCGCCGCGTTGATCCAGCCGTGGGCGCTGACCGCCGTCGCGCTCTACCCCCTGCAGGTCGTCCGCCTCGCGGTCCGGGAAGGCCCGGCACGGCGGGCCGCGTGGGAATGGGCCGCCTTTACCGTTCTGGGCAAATTCGCAGAGGCCGCCGGCGCGCTGGGCTACCATGCGGGCCGGCTGCGCGGCCGTCGGAAAGGGCTCATCGAATACCGTTAGCCCGCCTACCGCGGCGTCACGAAGCGCTGGCGCGCCGCGCGCGCGATCTGGCCAGGCAGGATGGCGAAGCACCGGGCATAGCGCGGGCCAAGGCGGCGGACATCGCCGCCGAGCCGCCAAAGCCATTCCAGCGCCAGCCGCCGCATCCAGGGGGGCGCCCGCCGTTGCCGCCCGGCGAGGAAGTCGAGACCCGCGCCGATGCAGGCGAAACCGACGCCGGGTGCCCGATGGCGGCCCCTTGCGGCAAGACGTTCCTGTTTCGGCGCACCCAGTGCCACGAAACAAAGGCCGATGCCCTGCCCGGCAATGTCGACCAGCAGACGCTCGGCCGCAGGCCCGTCCGGGTCGAAGCCCATGGGCGGGGCATGACGCCACGCAATGCGCAGGCCCGGCACCCGATCCTCGAGTGCCGCGGCGGCCCCCGCCAGCGTCTCATCATCGCTGCCCACCAGTGCCACGGAGACCCCGGCTCCCGCGGCGAGTCGGCACAGCGGGACGATCATGTCGGAGCCCGGCATCAGTTCCACCGGTCGCCCCGCCAACCGGGCGAGCCACGCAACCGGGCGGCCATCGGCGACCACGAGATCCTGCCGCGCGTAAGCCTCGGCAAAGGTCGGATCGGCCCCGATCTTGACCAGGTGATCGAGATTGAGCGTCGCCAGCGCGAACCCCCGGCCCGTTTCGAAGCGGTGCTCGATCTCGTCGCTCAACTGCGCGAAGCTGCGCATGTTGATCCTCACGCTGCGATTCTTGACGAAGAACTTCACGGGCGTGCCACTCTTCCGGAACACCGGGAAACCATAGTCACGGCATGGCGGGGCGTGAAGGCAAAACCGCCCCATTCCCGACAACACGAGGCCACAGCGGCCCTATGAACTGCGCCGCGTCGCAACCATCGCTTTGACGGCTCAGAAGACGGGAATAGACTGGGCCGGGCGCGGGAACGAAGGTCAATGCCGAACACGCTGTCCTATCTCATGTTGATGCTCTGGCCGTTGGTCTGCATCGGTCTGTTCCGGCGGCTGGCAATCGAGCGCGCGATCGTCTGGAGCCTTCTCGGCGGCTACCTTCTCCTGCCGGAGCAGGCACAGTTCGATTTCCCGCTGGTGCCCGATTTCGACAAGGAAACGATCCCCAGCCTGTGCGCATTCGCCTTCTGCCTGCTGACCGCAGGACGCCGGGTTCAGCTTTGGCCTGCCTCGCCGGTCGTGGGGGGGCTGATGATCCTGTTCCTGTTCGGCGTCGTCCCGACGGTGCTGACCAACACGGATCCGATCATCTTCCGCTCGATTCTGAACACCGAGCCGCTGGTGTTCGAATCCGGCAGGCTGCCCGGGCTGCGCTGGATTGACGTTCTGTCGGTCATGTCGACGCAGGCGATCGTGCTCATGCCCTTCGTGCTGGGACGGGCCTTCCTGTCATCGGCGACGGGGATGCGCGAACTGCTGCTTGCGCTCGTTGTCGGCGGGCTCGCCTATTCGCTGCCTGCACTGTTCGAGATCCGCATGAGCCCGCAACTCAACATCTGGATCTACGGCTTCTTCCAGCACGATTTCAGCCAGATGATGCGCGGTGGCGGGTTCCGCCCCATCGTGTTCCTGCAACACGCGCTGTGGCTCGCGTTCTTCCTGGTGACGGCGGCGATCTCGGCGGCGGCGCTCGCCCGGACGGCCGAAGGGCGCAACCGCCGGCGGTTCCTCGTCGCCGCGTTCTACCTCGTCGCGGTCGTCTACCTCGGCAAGAGCCTTGCGCCCCTCGCCTATGCCCTGGCGTTGACGCCGCTGGTGTTGCTGGTGCCGCCACGCGCGCAGTTGACGCTGGCGGTCCTGATGGCCGCGGTCGCTGTCGTCTACCCGGTGCTGCGCGACTACGGCCTGGTGCCGCTGGACACGCTTCTGGCCTGGGCCCGGGCCATCGACCCGGATCGCGCGCAATCGCTGGGCTACCGGTTCCGCAACGAGGAGATGCTGCTCGACCGCGCGCACGAGAAATGGCTTTTCGGCTGGGGCGGCTGGGGCCGCAACCTGGTGCGCGACCCGACAACCGGCGAGGATTGGAGCGTCCCCGACGGTGAATGGATCATCGTCTTCGGCACCTTCGGTTGGCTTGGCTACCTTGCCAAGATGGGGCTTCTGGCGGTGCCGCTGGCCATGCTTTGGCGGCGCGCGGGTCCGAACGCCGCGCCGCACGCGGCCGCGCTGGCGGTGATCCTCGGGGTCACAATGGTGGACATGTTGATCAACGCGATCCTCACGCCCTATACGTGGCTGATCGCCGGGGCCATCCTGGGCCATGCGGAGCGGCTCGCGCAGGAAAGGCCCGATGCCGCGGCGGGACGCCGCCGGTCGGGTGCCCCGATCCTGCATTAGGCGCCGGTCCCGATCATTACGGCAGGCGTGATGATTCGCGGCCACTGGACCGGGGAAAGACCGATTGTTGACGCTTCGGCATCAGTCCCGGTCACAAAGTCATCCTGTTGATACAAGGCGCAAGACGGCCACCCGCGCAGAACAAAGATTATACCACAATATCAATACCTTGCAGAACACCTGCGGCACAGTGCCGGTAGCCCCTAGGCAAGCTGCCCGCTCTGGGGTGAAATGGAAGGCGCTCGCGGACTCTTGGGGCGGGGAAAGCCGGGCAGTGAACGAATACAGTAGCTGACCGAAAATGCCGGAAGATTTCGCAATCGTTGGGATGTCGCTCAAGGTGCCGGGCGCGCAGAACGCAGACGCGTTCTGGCGCAATCTTGCTGCGGGCACGGAAAGCATCGTGACGCTCGACGAGGACCGGCTTGCCGCCGCAGGCGAAAGCCGCGCGCGGATGGCCGACCCCGATTACGTCGCATCCTCCGCGCCGCTGGACCGCTTCGACCATTTCGATGCCGAATTCTTCGGTTTCGGCCCGAAGGACGCAGCCATTCTTGACCCGCAGCACCGCAAGTTCCTCGAGGTATGCTGGGAAGCGATGGAACAATCGGGGCACGTTCCCGAGCGGTTCGGCGGCGACATCGGCGTCTACGCCGGCTGCGGCATGGGCAGTTACTTCTATTTCAACATCTGCTCGAACCCGGATCTCGTCGACGATGTGGGCATGTTCCTGCTGCGTCACACGGGCAACGACAAGGATTTCCTCGCCACGCGCGTCAGCCATGTCTTCGACCTCAGGGGACCGAGCGTGAACATCCAGACGGCCTGTTCAACCTCGCTGGTCGCCTTGCACTACGCCTGCCGGGCGCTGCGCGACGGCGATTGCGACATGGCGCTCGCGGGCGGCGTGACGATCGAGCTGCCGCAAGGCCGCGGCTACCTGGCCAAGGAAAACGAAATACTGTCACCCGATGGTCACTGCCACGCCTTCGATCACCGGGCGCAGGGCACCGTGTTCGGCAGCGGAGCGGGCGTCGTGGCCGTGCGGCGACTGTCGGATGCCATCGCCGACGGCGATCACATCTGGGCCGTGGTCAAGGGCACCGCCGTCAACAACGACGGCGCGGCCAAGGCGGGCTACCTCGCGCCCAGCGTGGACGGGCAGGCCGCGGCGGTGGCGCGTGCCCTCGACACCGCGAGGGTCGGGGCTGACACCATCGGCTATGTCGAATGCCACGGCACGGGCACCTACCTCGGCGATCCGATCGAGGTGGCCGCCCTGACCGAGGCATTCCGGCGCACCACGGCCGAAACCGGGTTCTGCCGCATCGGGTCGGTCAAGACGAACATCGGCCATCTGGACACCGCCGCGGGCGTGGCCAGCCTGATCAAGGCCAGCCTCGCGCTGTATCACCGCCAGATCCCGCCCAGCCTGGGCTACGAGGCGCCAAACCCGGCGATCGATTTCGCGGCCAGCCCGTTCCGGGTGAACGACCGGCTGACGGACTGGCCCGGCGGCAGCCACCCGCGCCGGGCCGGGGTCAACTCCCTCGGCGTGGGCGGTACCAATGCGCATGCCGTGCTGGAGGAGCCGCCGGAGCGTGGCCCGTCGGAAGAATCGGACTGGCCGTTCCATGCCCTGTGCCTGTCGGCCCGCGGCAAGGCCGCGCTTGACGCAAATGCCGCGGAACTCGCCGCGCACCTGCGCGCCCATCCCGAGCAACCGCTGGCCGACGTGGCCCATACGCTCAAGCAGGGGCGCGCGGGCTTCGACGAACGCCGCGTCGTCGTGGCCGAGAGCCAAGCGGAAGCTGCCGATTTGCTGGAGCAGGGCGATCCGCGCCGCGTCTTCACGCACAGGCGGTTGGGCGCCGACCCGGACGTGGTGTTCATGTTCCCCGGCGGCGGGGCACAATACCCCGGAATGGCGCGAGACCTGTACGAGACCGAGCCGGTGTTCGCCGAGTGGATGGACCGGGGGCTGGATCACCTCCAGGCGCGGCTGGCTTACGATATCCGCGCGGTCTGGCTGCCCGACCCCGGCGACCACGCGGCAGCCGAGGCGCAGCTGCGTCAACCCTCGGTGCAGCTTCCGCTGATCATGATCGCAGAATACGCGCTGGCCCAGCTTTGGCTGTCATGGGGCGTTCGGCCCACCGCGCTGATCGGTCACAGCATGGGGGAAAACACCGCCGCCGCGGTCGCCGGGGCCATCGGGTTCGAGGACTGCATCGACCTTGTGCTTCTGCGCGGCCGGCTGTTCGACACCGTGCCGGCGGGCGGCATGCTGGGGGTGGGTCTGCCAACCGACGAACTGGCCGCGGTCATCGGGAACGATCTGGACATCGCCAGCGTGAACGCCGCGGATTTCTGCACGGTCTCGGGCCCGACCGAGCGGCTGGACGCGCTGCGCGGCCAACTCGAGGCGCGCGGAATCGACTGCCAGCCGGTCAACATCGACATTGCAGCGCATTCGCGGATGCTCGATCCCGTCCTGCCGGAATTCCGGACGTTCCTCGCCGGTCTGGACCTCGCCGCCCCGCGCATCCCCTTCGTGTCCAACCGCACCGGCGACTGGATCACGCACGGGCAGGCCACCGACCCGGACTACTGGGTCGGGCAACTGCGCAACACGGTGCAGTTCGCGCGCGGCATGGCTTGCCTGTCTAACAAGCCCGATCGCGTGTTCCTGGAGGTCGGGCCGGGCCGCGCGATGACATCGCTGGCGCAGATGGATCCGGCCGTCGGCCCCGAACGCGTGCTCGGCTCGCTGCGCCACCCGGACGAGAAGATCGCCGACGACAAGTTCTTCGTGGGCGTGATCGGCCGGCTCTGGGCCACAGGGGTGGAGGCCGACTGGAGCCAGATATGGGGAGACCAGCGGCGCAACCGGGTCGTGTTGCCCACCTATGCCTTCCAGTCCAGGCGCTACTTCATCGAGCCGGGGCAAGCCCGCACCGCCCCCGACGCCGAAGACGTGGCGCGCAACGACGACGTGGGCAACTGGGGCTACCGCCCTTTGTGGAAACCGCGCTACGCCGATTGCGCGGCGGATGCGCTGCATACCCTGTCGGCCGACGCACCGAAGACGTGGCTGTTCTTCGCCGACGAAACGGGGCTGGCCGAAGCGGCGGCGGAGCGGCTGCGCGGCGCTGGTCACACCGTGCTCCTGGTGCGCGCGGGCGACAGTTTCGTGCGGCACGACGCCGAGACCTACACGCTTGCGCCCGAGCAGGGGCGCGAAGGCTACGAGGCACTCGTCGAGGCGCTGGTCGCCGACGGGCACATGCCCGACAGGATCGGCCATTTCTGGCTTGTGACCGAGGCGGAGACACACCGCCCCGGCAGCGATTTCTTCACCCGCAACATGGAGCAGGGCTTTTACAGCCTGATGCACCTTGCCCAGGCACTCGAGGCAGCGGGTCGTCCTGAGGCGCTGCACCTGACGGTGTTCACCACCGGGGCCGCGCGGGTGACGGACGAGGCCCTGCCTGACCCCGAGAAGGCCACGATCGCCGGACCGGCGGGCGTCATCCCGAAGGAACTGCCGGGGATGACCGTCACCACGGTCGATCTCGCGCCCGCGCCAGCAGCCCGGCGCCCCGGGCTGCTCAACCGGCTGACGCCCGGACAGCGGGGCCAGGCGTCCCCGGGGGGCGAGCGGCTGGACAGCGTGCTCGAGGAACTTCTTGCAACGCCATCCAACGCGGTGGCGGCCCATCGCGGCACTCGCCGGTTCGAGCGGGACTGGACGGCATCGCCCCTTCCCGCGCCGGACACCGCGAACGTACCCGGGGTGCGCGCAGGCGGCACCTACCTGATAACTGGCGGCTTGGGTGGCATCGGCTTGACCATCGCGCGCGCGCTCGCCTGTGGGGGCGCGGGCGAGATCGTGCTGCTCGCGCGCAGCCCGCTGCCGCCGCGCGACCGCTGGGCGGCGATATCGGCAGAAGGAACCCCGCAAGGCCCGACGCAACGCCGGATCGCCGCGATCCGCGGGATCGAGGCGGAAGGCGCCACGGTGCGCGTGGAGACAGCGGATGTCTGCGACGTCGAGCAGATGGCGCGCATCGTCGCACGCACGCGCACCGAAACGGGTGGCATCGACGGCGTGATTCACGCCGCAGGCACGATCGACGACGCCCCGCTTCTGGGCAAGGAACCCGCCGACGTCGAGCGGGTCTTCGCGCCCAAGATCAATGGCGTGCGCGTGATCGACCGGGTTTTCGCGGACGGGGAGCTGGATTTTCTCGTCCTGTTTTCATCGACCAGCACGGTCACGCAACCGGAGGGGCAGATCGACTATGTCGCGGCCAATGCCTTTCTCAACGCCTATGCCGACGCCCGAAAGGGCGACAAGACGCATGTCCTGGCGCTGAACTGGGGCATCTGGGCCGAGGTCGGCATGGCCGCCGAAGCGCTGGCGGCCCCCACCGAAGCGGCCGACTGGCAACCGCTGGACCGGCCGCTGCTGCATGAAAGCCGGGTGGCGGAAGATGGGGAGCAGGCGTTCCGGGTCTCTCTGTCGGACAGCACGGACTGGGTGCTCGACGACCACCGCACCATGGACGGCACGGCCGTCCTGCCCGGCACGGCCTATGTCGAGCTTGCCCTGGAAAGCCATCTCGCAGCGGGTGGCACGCTGCCGCTGGAAATCCGTGATCTGGTTTTCCTGCGCCCGGTAGTGGCGCAGCGCGACGGGCGCGCCGCGATACAGACGCGGTTGCAGCCTGCGGGCGGGGCAACGGCATTCGAGACGCGCAGCCCCCACAGCGTGGACGGTCAAACCGGCACGGTGCTCAATGCGCAGGGGGTGATCGCGCCGGCGGCGTCCGCGGATACCCTTCCGCCGGTGGACCTTGCCGCGGTGGCGGCGCGCTGCACGACACCCTCGCGCCATGAGGGCGCGGACGGTTTCAAGTCGCCCCAGGAAGCGCACCTGCGGTTCGGCCCGCGCTGGCGGGTCGTCCACGAGGCATGGCTTGGCGAAGGCGAAGGGATCGCCCGCATCACCCTGCCGCCGGATCATGCCGACGATCTCGAGACCGGGTTCGTCGCGCACCCGGCGATGCTCGACCTCGCGACCGGGTGGGCCATGGAACTGATCGACGGCTATGCGCCGGACCGGCTCTGGGTGCCCGTCTCCTACGGCACGATCCGCCTCGACCGGCCCTTGCCGGGGCGGTTGTTCAGCTGGATATCGCGGCGGGAGGAAACGGACGGGCCGGCCGGCGTCGCCGCCTTCGACGTGACCCTATGCGACGAGGACGGGGCCGTGGTCGGCCGGATCACCGATTTCCAGATGCAACGCCTCGACACGCCCTTGGCGTTGTCGGACCTTCCCCCGGTTCGGCCAGACGACCTGGAGCCGGACACGCCCGCCACCTCGCCGCAAACCGACGCGACCCGGCGCATGCAGCGGCTCGTGGCGCTCGGCATCCGGCCCGGGGAAGGCGCGGAGGCGTTCCGCCGGACGCTGGCCACGCATGCCGCGCAAGTGGTGGTTTCCCCCGTCGCGCCCGCGCAACTGATCGCGCAGGCCGCGCCCACCTCCGATGCGGCGGCCACCAGCGGGCCGAGCTTCGAACGCCCCGATCTGGACAGCGCCTACGCCCCGCCCGAAACCGCGATCGAGACGCGGCTTGCGCAGCTGTGGCAGGAACTGCTGGGCGTCGGAGAAATCGGCGTCGACGACAGCTTCTTCGACCTTGGCGGCCATTCCCTGCTGGCGGTCCGGCTGTTCGCGGCGGTCAAACGCGAGTACGGCGTGCAGTTCCCGATCTCGGTGCTGTTCGAGGCCCCCACGGTCCGCGCCTGCGCCGCGCTGATCGAGGCACGCACCGGCGGCCCCGATCCCGTTGCGGACGACGGCCCCGATGACGCGGCCACGGGCGCGGACGACATCTTTCGTCACGCCGTCGCGCTGAACGGGCGCGACGCCGGCCACGGCACCCCGCTGTTCATCGTGGCAGGAATGTTTGGGAACGTGCTCAACCTTCGCCACCTTGCCCAGCGCCTGCCCCGGCGACCGGTATACGGGCTGCAGGCGCGTGGCCTGATCGGGGACGAGGCCCCGCACGACACGATCCCCCAGGCCGCCACCGACCACATCGCCGAGATGCGGCGCATCCAGCCTGCGGGCCCGTACCTTCTGGCCGGTTTTTCGGGCGGCGGCATCACCGCCTACGAGATCGCCCGCCAACTCGAGGCCGCGGGCGAGACGGTGGCGCTGCTGGCGCTGCTCGACACGCCCCTGCCCGTTCGACCGGCGCTTGCGCGCGCCGACAAGGCGATGATCAAGCTGGCGGAATTCCGGCGCAAGGGCGCGCGCTACCTGCTGCAATGGGCCGCCGACCGCTGGGCGTGGGAAATGCACAAGCGTACTGGCCCACAGGCAGACAACGACGCCGAGGGACAGTTCAACAACCGCCGGATCGAAACGGCCTTCCGCCGGGCGGTCGCGGCCTACAGGCTGGCGCCGTGGGATGGGCCGGCAGTGCTGTTCCGCCCGCCGCTCGACCGGCACTGGAAGGTCACGGGCGGGAACTGGGTCAGCCGGCAGCGCGAATACGTCTTCGAGGACAACCAGTGGACGCCCTGGATGCCCAACCTGAAAGTCGTCGAGGTGCCCGGCGACCATGACAGCATGGTGCTGTCACCCAACGTCCGCGTCCTGGCGCGCCGCCTGTCCGAGGAGATCGAGGCGGCGGAGGCATCGCCCGAGCGGCGCCGCGGTTGGCCCGACAGACCGGCGGCGGAGTGAGATCATGACACCAAGCGTACTGACGATCATCCTGAACTACCGCACGCCCGAGCTGACGCTCAGGGCCGCCGAAGCCGCGGTGCGCGAGATGGAGGGCATCCGCGGCGAGATCGTGGTCGTCGACAACGGGTCGGCCGACGACTCGGTCGAATGGCTGGCGGCCGCCTTCGACGCGCGCGGCTGGACACGGTCGGGCGCGGTCACCTTCAAGCAGACGGGCCGCAACGGCGGCTTCGGCGCCGGCAACAACTTCGCCATTCGCGCAGGCATGTCGGACGGGTCGGCGCCGGATTTCGTCTACCTGCTCAATTCCGACGCGTGGCCGCAGCCCGGGGCGATACGGCGGCTGCTCGACCACGTGACGTCGGATCGCGCCTGCGGGATCGCCGGCAGCTTCATCGAGGGCCCCGACAAGACACCGCACACCACGGCCTTCCGCTTCCCTTCGGCCGCCGGCGAATTCGAGGGGGCCGTGCGAACGGGCGTGGTATCGCGCCTGCTGCGCAAGTCGGTCGTGCCGCTGCCGATCCCCGACCGGACGACGCGCGTGGGCTGGGTGGCCGGCGCCTCGGCCATGATAAGGCGCCGCATGCTGGACGAGATCGGTCTCTTCGACGAGACCTTCTTCCTTTACTACGAAGAGACGGACCTTTGCCTGCGCGCCGCACGCGCCGGATGGCAGACACACTACGTGCCCGCCAGCGTGGTCACCCATGTCGGGTCGGCCTCGACGGGAATGAAGCTGTGGCGGCGCACGCCGCGATACTGGTTCGACTCGCGGCTGCACTACTTCGTCAAGAACCACGGGCGCGCCTATGCCGCGGCGGCCACGCTGGCGCGCATGACGGGTGCCGCACTTTGGCGGATGCGCGTGGCGGTGTCGTCGCGACCGCTGGGCGACCCGCCGAACTTCCTTTGGGACCTCACGGCGCATTCGGTGCGTGGCATCCTGCGCCGGCCGTCCGCCGGAAACCGGCCACCGGCCCCACCAGCCATCGCGGAGAAGACGGAATGACCCGGTTCACCTGCATCCTTGTCGGCGACGAGACGCTGCTGATCGGCTGCGGCGACCAGCTTCGCGACTGTGGTCACGAGATCCTGGCCGTGGTCAGCCGCAACCCTGCCATCCGCGACTGGGCCAGCCACGAAGGCCTGCCCACCTTCGATGACGCAAACGCCCTGCGCGACGGCCCACGGGCCGACGGCGCCGACTGGCTGCTGAGTATCGCCAACCTGTCGGTCATCCCCGACGACGTGCGCGCGCTGGCCCGCCGCGGCGCGGTGAACTTTCACGACGGGCCGCTGCCGGGCTATGCCGGTTTGAACACGCCGGTCTGGGCACTCATGGCCGGCGAGACGAAGCACGGCGTGACGTGGCACATGATGGAGGGCGGCGTGGACACGGGCGATATCCTCGTGCAGCGCGAGATCGCCATCGAGCCGGGCGAAACCGCCCATTCGCTGAATTCGAAATGCTATGCCGCGGGTCTCGACAGCTTCGGTGCGGTTCTGGACGAGCTGGAGACCGGCCAGCCGCATCGCCGCCCGCAGGATCTGACGCAACGCGGCTACTTCGGCGCGCGGCACCGCCCGCCCGCCGGTGGTCGGCTGGATTTCGCGCGCCCGTCGGACGATCTGGCACGCACCGTCCGGGCGCTCGATTTCGGAGGCTACTGGAACCCCGTCGCGCGGCCGCGTTTCACGGCCGGAGGGCGGGCTTTCTTCGTCGGCACAGCCGAGGCAATCGCCCGCACCGACGAGGCCGCGCCCGGGCGCGTTCTGGATTCCGCGGGTGGCCGGCTGGTGATTGCCACGCAGGACGGTGCCATCGCGCTGTCGTCCCTGACCGACGCGGCAGGCCGCCCGGTGCATCCGCAGGACATCGCGAAGGCGGGCCAGGTCCTGCCGTGCCCGTCGCCCGACGACGCCGATCGCCTGCGCGCCCTGGCTGCCGAACTGGCCGGCCATCAGGACCGCTGGCGCGACCGTCTGGCCGGCATGACCCCGGTCAACGTGCCCCTGGCCGGAGAGGCCGCGCACACGCCGAACTGGGCGGAAACGACCCTGCACTTGCCCCGTGGTTCGGACCGTGATGCTCGGATTGCGCTGCTCGCGCTCTGGGCGTTGCAGGGTGCGGGCCAGGTTGCAGCCGACGTTGCGATGGCCCACGCGGCGCTGTCGGAACGTGCCGCGGCCAGCCCCGATCAGCTCACGCCCTGGGTTCCGCTGCGCGCCGACACGACCGGATGCGCCACTTTCGGGGAACTGCGCGCGGCGATCGCGGCCGGGCTCGCCGAGACGGGCGGGACGCAAGGGTTCGCCCTGGACTTGCCGTCACGCGATCCGGCGCTCGACCCAGCGCAGATACCGGGCGTCGCGATCTCCGAGGGCGGGCGCCCCTTCGCCGGCCCCGCCATCCATGCATTCCTGCACAGCGACGGCACATGCAACCTGCACCTCGATCGCGCGCGGCTGTCCGACGCGGCGATCGAGCTGCTCGTGGCTCGGTTGGAGACGATGGTGACCCGCGCCGAGACGGGGGGCGACACGGATTCGCTCGCGCTCGACACGCTGAACGCGCTGCCCGACGCGGAACGCGCGATGCTCCTCGACGCCGGCGCAGGGCCGGAGGCCGCGTATGACGCGGCCCTCACCGTGCCACGCGACTTCGAACGCCAGGCCGCGGAGACACCCGAGGCGGTCGCGCTGGTCTTCGAGGACCGCGCGCTGACCTTTGATGACCTCAACGCGCAAGCCAACGCGGTGGCGTCCCGGCTCCGTGCCGCCGGCGTGGGTCCCGGGGTGGCGGTGGGCCTGTGCCTTCGGCGTTCTCTGGACCTCGTGATCGGGGCGCTGGCCATCATGAAGGCAGGCGGCGCCTATGTCCCGCTCGACCCCGAGTACCCCACCGAACGGCTGGCGCATGTCCTTGCGGACAGCCGGGCAACGGTGGTGTTGGCCCACCGGCAGACCGAGGCGTTGCTATCGCCGGTCAGCACGGATCGGGTTGTCCGGCTCGAAGACGCTTTGGCCCGAAAGCCCGCCGCGTCCGGAAACGTCGACGGCGGCGCCGGGCCGGACGACCCCGCTTACGTGATCTACACCTCCGGGTCGACGGGCACGCCAAAGGGCGTCGCCGTCGCCCACCGCAACCTCGCCAATTTCTTCCGCGGGATGGATGACCTCGTCGACCGAGAGGCCGGTTCCGTCTGGCTTGCAGTCACGTCGATCGCCTTTGACATCTCGGTGCTTGAGCTGTTCTACACGCTCGCCCGCGGCTTCAAGGTGGTGCTTGCCGGCGGCGAGATCCCGGCGGCCGTGGGCGGAACAAGCGTTCCCGTGTCGGATCGGCCGATGGAGTTCTCGCTCTATTACTGGGGCAACGACGACGGGCCGGGGCCGAAGAAATACGAGCTTCTCCTGGAAGGCGCGAAATTCGCCGACGCCAACGGCTTCGCCGCGATCTGGACCCCGGAGCGGCATTTCCACGCCTTCGGCGGCCCCTATCCCAACCCGGCGGTGTCGGGCGCCGCGGTCGCGGCGGTGACGGGCAACATCTCGGTGCGGGCCGGCAGCTGCGTGGCCCCGCTGCATCACCCCGCGCGGATCGCCGAGGACTGGGCGGTTATCGACAACCTGACCAGCGGGCGCGCGGGGCTGGCGCTGGCGTCGGGCTGGCACCCGGATGATTTCGTGCTGCGCCCCGAGAACACGCCGCCGCGCAACAAGCCGGCCCTGTTCGACACGATGCAGAAGGTGCGGGCGCTGTGGCGCGGCGAGGCGGTGGGCTTTCCCACCGAGACGGGCGAGATGCGCGAGGTGCGGACGCTGCCGCGCCCCGTTTCGGAGACGCTCGAATGCTGGGTGACGACGGCGGGCAACCCCGAGACGTGGCGGGACGCGGGCCGGCATGGCGCGCATGTGCTCACCCACCTTCTCGGCCAGACGATCGAGGAGGTCGCCGAGAAGATCAAGATCTACCACGGTGCGCTGCGCGAGGCCGGGCACGACCCGGACGACTTCAAGGTCACGGTCATGCTGCACACCTTCATCGCGCCCACCCGGGACGCCGCGCGCGAAACCGCACGCGGCCCGATGAAGGATTACCTGCGCAGCGCCGCCGGCCTCATCAAGCAATACGCATGGGCCTTCCCGGCCTTCAAGAAACCGCAGGGTGTGGAATCGCCCTTCGAGCTGGACCTCGGTGCGCTGGACGAGACCGAGATGGAGGCGATCCTGGACTTCGCGTTCGAGAGGTACTTCGAGGACGCGGGGCTTTTCGGCACCGTGGCCGATGGCGTCGCGCGGGCCGAGCAACTCAAGCGCATCGGGGTCGACGAGATCGCCTGCCTGATCGACTACGGCATCGCTCCCGAAACGGTGCTCGACGGGCTGCGCCCGCTGGCCGAGGTCATGCGCACGGCAAACACGCCCACGCAACCGGCCGAGGACGACCATTCCATCGCGGCACAGATCCTGCGCCACGGGGTCACACACATGCAGTGCACGCCGAGCATGGCGCGGCTACTGGCGATGAACGACGCCGCGCGCGGCGCCCTTTGGCACGTCAAGCAGCTGTTGCTGGGCGGCGAGGCCCTGCCCGGCGACCTTGTGGACGACCTGCGCGGTGCGACCAGCGCGCAGATCCTCAACATGTACGGACCGACCGAGACGACCATCTGGTCGAGCGCCGCGCGCGTGGATGGCGCCGTGGGCCATACCGCCCCCTTGGGCCGCGCCATCGCGAACACCGGGCTTTACGTCCTCGGCCCCGAAGGCGCGCTGGCGCCGACCGGCGTGCCCGGCGAACTCTTCATCGGCGGCGAGGGCGTGACACCGGGCTATTGGAAGCGCGACGACCTGACCGCGGAACGCTTCGTCGCAGACCCCTTCGCGACAAGGGGCGATGCGGCGCGGCTTTACCGCACCGGCGACCTTGTCCGCTGGTCGCCCGATGGCCGGCTCGACTTCCTCGGCCGTGCCGACGACCAGGTGAAGGTCCGCGGCCAGCGCATCGAGCTGGGCGAGATCGAAAGCTGCATGAAACGCTTCGCCGGCGTGCAAGAGGCCGTCGTGGTGGCCCGAGACAGAGCGGGGGGCGACACGCGGCTTGCCGGGTACTACACCGGCGCCGACCCGAGCGCCGCGGCCCGCCTGCGGGCGCACCTGCAAAGCTGCCTGCCCGAGGCGATGATCCCGGCCGACCTTGTCGCGCTCGACCGGATGCCACTTACCCCGAACCGCAAGATCGATCGTGCGGCGCTGCCCGACCCGGCCGCGCGGGACACCGACGCGCCGCCGCCGAGGGCGGCCGAGGGCGGATCGGACATGGAACGGACGCTGGCGGGTATCTGGGCCAGTGTGCTGGGCGTGCGCGACATCGCGCCCGACGACAACTTCTTCGACCTCGGGGGGCATTCGCTGCTCGCCGTGCAGGCGCACCGCGACATCCGCGCCCGCACGGGACACAGCACGCTGTCGATCACCGACATCTTCCGTTTCCCGGTGCTCAAGGACCTTGCCCGGCACATCGAGGGCCACGCCGAACCGGCACCGCCAGAGCCCGTGACAGCCGGCCCGGCGCGGGACACGACGATTTCCAAGCGGCGCGCAATGCGCGCCGGCCGGCGCGGCGGGCGCGGCACGTGACCGCCGGCGTGCACGATACCCTTGAGCAGGCCGTGCGCGGGCTGTTCGGCCCGCACGTCGGAATCGGCGTCACCGATCCGACGGCCCCGCCGGGGCCGCTTTACCCGGGTGAAGGCGCATCGATGGCGCACGCGCGAAGCCCACGCCGGCGGGAGTTCGCCGCCGGCCGGGCGGCGGCGCGCGCGGCGATGCGCCGGATCGGGCGGTCGCCCGCGCCCGTGCCGCCGGCGCCCGACAGGTCGCCGGTCTGGCCCCCGGGCATGGCCGGGAGCATCTCGCACAGTGACCGGCTGTGCCTTGCCGTGATCGCGCCGGAATGCGATCACCGAGCGCTCGGCGTCGATCTCGAACCGGCCGCCCCCCTCGAGGCCGACCTCTTCGCCACCGTCTGCACCGCGGCCGAGCGCGCCTGGCTCGACCGCCAGCCCGAACAACGGCGCGGGCATTTCGCGCGTGCGCTCTTCAGTGCCAAGGAATGTGCCTACAAGGCCCAGTATCCGATCAGCCGCCAAGTGCTGGATTTCCACGCGTTCGAAACCGAATTGGACTTCGCAACCGGCGTGTTCCGGGCCGCTTTCACCGGAGACGTGCCCGGCTTTCCGGCCGGCACCGTGCTTTCGGGGCGTCACACGGTGGCGGCAGGGCACATCGTCACCGCCCTCGCCTTGCCGCCGGTCGGCGCGGACCGGGCGCGCGTGGCGTGTGTCTCCGGATGAGCGCCGGGCTGGAGAAAACGCGCATGACCGACCGTACCACCCTGCTGATCATCCTCGCGATCCTCGGCGGCATGGCGGCCGTGGCCTGGACCATGATCGCCGCGCGCAGCGGGCCCGACCCCGAAACGATCCGTCGGGCCTATGCCACGCCGGCGCCGCCGCCCGGCGACGGCTTGCGGGTGTTTCACCTCGGCCACAGCCTGGTGGGGCGGGACATGCCGGCGATGCTGCAACAACTTGCCGGCACCGGGCATGCCTACGAAAGCCAACTGGGCTGGGGCACCTCGCTGATGCAGCACTGGGAACCCGACGAACCGATAAAGGGTTTCGATGAGGAGAACGCGCACCCTCGTTTCCGGCCGGCGCACGAGGCGGTGGGATCGGGCGACTACGATGCCGTCGTGCTGACCGAGATGGTCGAGATCCGCGACGCCATCAAGTACCATGACAGCGGCAGCTATTTCCCGAAATGGGCGGCGTCGGCGCGCGCGGGCAACGCGGAGACCCGCGTCTACCTTTACGAAACATGGCCGCGGCTGGACGACCCGGACGGCTGGCTGACACGGCTCGACCGCGACGTCGAACGGTACTGGACGGAGGAGATCCTGCTGCGCGACCTGGCGGTGAACGCGCCGGAGCGCCCGGCTTACCTGATCCCGGCCGGGCAGGTCATGGCGGCTTTCGTCCGGGCATTGGAGAGCCGCGGCAGCATCGGCGCGGTGCAGTCGCGCCAAGACCTGTTCCGCCGGACCGAGGCCGATGAACTGGACCCGATCCATGTCAACGACCTTGGCGCCTATCTTGTCGCGCTGACGCACTACGCGGTGCTCTATCAGCGCTCGCCGGTGGGCCTGCCGCACGAGCTGCGGCGTGCCGACGGGACGCCGGCCGCAGCTCCGTCCGAGGAAGTGGCACGCTTGATGCAGCGCACCGTCTGGGAGGTCGTCAAGGAAGAGGAAATGACCGGAGTGCCCCAATGACGCGATGCCTTCTTGCCGCCATCGCCGTTGCCGCGGCCGGCCTTCTGCCCGTTGTCTCCACGGCGCAGCAGGCGCCCCGGGCCGATGTGCCGCTGGGCCTGAACCTCGCCCCTGTCAACGACTGGAGCACGCAACAACCCTTCATCGACGTGATGAAGACCGCACGCCCCTGGATCGGACACAAACCCGGCCAGTGGGGTGGCGTCGACCACGAGGCCTTGGCCGCGCGCGGCATCCTCGACGAAAACGGCTGGCCCACCGAGATTCCGCACGACCTTGGCTCCATCGGCACGCTGATCCTGACCGACCTGCCCGAAGACGCGGACATCTATGCCGGCCGCTACCTTCTGACCTTCCGGGGCGACGGCATTGTCGAGGTCGGCGGGAGCGCGGAAAACGTGCGCTACGGCGATGGACAGCTGCGGTTCGATTTCACCCCCGGCGGTGGGTTCGTCGGGCTGCGTATCCAGCGTAGCGACCGGCGCGGGACCGGCGACTACCTGCGCGACATATCGGTCGTGAAGATGGAGCACGCGGAGGCGTGGCGGCGCGGCAAACACTTCAACCCGCATTGGCTGGAGCGGATGCGCGGCGTCTCGGTGCTGCGGTTCATGGACTGGATGGACACCAACAATTCCAAGCAGGGCCGGTGGCAGGACCGACCGCGGCCCGACGACTACACCTACGCCGAAAAGGGTGTGCCCGCCGAGGTCATGGTCGCGCTGGCCAACGAACTGGGCGCAGACGCGTGGTTCTGCATGCCCCACCTCGCCGACGACGACTACATCCGCCGTTTCGCCGAGACCGTGAAGGCAAGGCTGGACCGGCCGAACCGGGTCTACGTGGAATATTCCAACGAGGTCTGGAACTGGATGTTCGACCAGACGAAATGGGCCGATACCCGCGCCGAGGCCCGCTGGGGCAAGGAGCACAAGGGGGTGCAGTTCTACGGCATGCGCGCCGCGCAGGTTGCACGGCTCTGGGCCGAGGTGTTCGGTGACGTGCGCGACCGGCTGACCACGGTGGTGGCCACCCACACCCGCTGGCTGGGACTGGAAACCCAGATCCTTGACGCGCCGCTGTGGGTCAACGAGGCGCCGGAGCAGAACGCCCCACCGGCGCAGGCCTTCGACGCCTACGCCGTGACCGGCTATTTCGGCCATCCGCTGGGCAAACCCGAACGCCGCGACATGCTGGCGCGCTGGCTGGCGGAAAGCCGCGCTGCCGCGCGCGCGACCGGGCAAGCCCAGGGGCTGTCCGGCGCTGCCCTCGAGGAGCACGTCGCGCGCCATCGCTACGACGCGGCCGTCGAGAAGGCCACCGAGGAGCTGGCGGACGGGCGCCACTCGGGACAGGTTGACGGCACGCTGTCCAACCTGCTGGACCATATCCAGCCGCACCACGCGCAGGTCGCGCGTGACCGTGGTCTGGAGCTGATCATGTACGAGGGTGGCACGCATGTCTTGGGGCACGGGCCCGTGACAAACGACGAAGAGATCACCGCCTTCTTCACGCACCTGAATTACACGCCACAGATGGCGCAACTCTACCGCCGCCTCGTCGCCGGTTGGGCCGAAACGGGCGGTGGACTGTTCACCGCGTTCAACGACGTGATGAAGCCCATCAAATGGGGCAGCTGGGGCCATCTGCGCCACCTTGGCGACGACAACCCCCGCTGGCGCGCGATCCAGACGCTAAAGGACCCGGCGCTGCAATGAACGGTGCGATTGCGCCCGCTGCCACGGTCATCGTGCCCGCCCACGACGAGGCGGAATTCATCGCGCCATGCCTCGCGGCGCTGCTGGCCTCGGATATTGCCGCGCCGGTAGAGGTGATCGTCGTCGCCAACGGCTGCACGGACGACACCGCCCGGATTGCAAAGGGGTTCCACGCGCCCGCCGAGACGCGCAACTGGCGTTTGCAGGTTCTGGAGCGCGAGCAGGGTGACAAGCTGCGCGCGTTGCAGGCCGGCGACGACGCGGCGGCGGCACCGGTGCGGATCTACCTTGATGCCGACACGCGGGTGAGCGCCGGCCTTCTTGGCGAGTTGATCGCCGCGCTCGATTCGCCCGGGCCGCGTTATGCCAGCGGGCGCCCGAGGGTCGCCCCGGCACGCAGCCCGGCCACGCGCGCCTATGCCCGGTTCTGGCAGCGCCTGCCGTTCTTCCGCGCGCCGGCGCCGGGCTTCGGGATCTACGCGGTCAACGCCGCCGGGCGCGCCCGCTGGGATCGATGGCCGGCGATCATCTCCGACGACACCTTCGCGCGGATGAATTTCGCGCCGGAGGAACGTGTGGCCGTCGGCGCCCCGTACGACTGGCCGATGGTCGAGGGCTTCGGCCCGTTGGTCCGCGTGCGCCGGCGGCAGGACGCGGGCGTGCGCGAGATCGCCCAACGCTTCCCGGATCTTGCGAAGAATGCCGATCCGTCCGCCCGTTCCGCCAAGCTGCGGGCGGCGCTGCACGACCCGATCGGTTTCGCCGTGTACGCGGGCGTTGCCCTATGCGTCCGGCTGCCCCTCGGGCGCGGCGGATGGGCGCGGGGACGCGGACCCGCCTGACCCGGCACCAACCGCACTGCGGAAATGCGCGGCAAGCTTTTCGGCCTCGCGGTGCATGTCGTGACGTTGCAGGACCCTTTGATGCGCGGCCCGGCCCATGCGTGCACGCGTCTCGGGCGGGGTGGCCGCGAGATCCTCCACCGCGGCGGCCAGTGCCTGCGTGTCACCGGCGGGCACGAGCCAGCCGGTTTCCCCGGGGCGAACCAGTTCCGGGATCCCGGCGACATGGGTCGCGATCACCGGCCGCCCCTTGGCCATCGCCTCCATTATGACCATCGGCAGTCCTTCGGCGAAGCTCGGCATCACCAGCGCGTCCGCCTTGGACAGTTCGTCGCGCACCGCTTCCTCGTCCACCCAGCCGGTCAGCGTCACATGAGACGTGAGACCTTGGCGGGCGATTTCGCGTTCGAACACCACGCGCAGGGGGCCGTCACCGATCAGCGTCAGGTGGATATCCGGCTGATCCCGACGCAGGCGGTCGATGACCGGGATCAGTCCCATCTGCCCCTTCTGCTCCACCAGCCGGCCGATACTGACCAGCCTCAGTCCCGTTTCGGGCGGCGGCGTGGGCGCGGCGTGACGCGCCGGGTCGATGCCGCAATGGACGACGCGGACCCTGCCCCAGTCACCGTGGTCCAGCCAGCGGCACAGCTGGCTGCGGCCGAACTGGCTGACGGCGACGACGAAGGCCGCATGCCGCATCTTCAGGGCAAGCGACAGCGCGCGTGGGGCGTCGAACTCCTCCGGTCCGTGCACCGTGAAGCTGTAGCCCGGGCCACCCAGGGCGCGCAGCAGCATGGCGACGGCGGCCGCGTTGGTTCCGAAGTGCGCATGCACATGCTCGATCCGGTGACGGCGGCATGCGGTGAGCAGGTAACACGCCTCGGCCAGGTAAACGAGGTGGCGCAGTCGGCTCCGCGCGGCCCGGCCGGCCAACCATGCCAGGCGCAGCGCGCGCAGGAACGCGGACGGCCGCCTCGCGAATGCACCCAGGACGCACCCCGCGAGTGCGCCCGCACCGGCGGCCAGAACGTACCGCGTTCGTTCGGCTTCCGCCACGTCCTGCGGATCAACCAGCGGCACGTCGGGCCGGCGCATGGCAAAGCGGTGAACCTCGACACCCTGCTCCTCCAGCGCCCCGAGTTCGCGGCGGATGAAGCTGTGCGAGGGCTGGGGATAGGTATTCAGAACATAGGCGATTTTCACGTCGTCACCGCGCGCAGGCCCTTTTGCGAATCACGCTAAACGTTGCGCCACGGCTTGAGAAGGCGAAGCCGCGGGCGTCTGGCCCCACTCACGCGATTGACCGGGCACAACCGCCCCCGTAGCCTGCCAAAACAATTCTCTGGTTCGGGCAGGTCGGGGCGCAGGATGCGCGTCATCAATGCATTTCGCGGGACGCAGCTGACGGCGCGCATCCTGCGCAGCACGTCCTGGGTGATCGTGGGTTTCGGCGGGTCGCAGGCGATCCGGCTGGGGTCCAACCTGATCCTTACCCGCATCCTCTTTCCCGAGGCTTTCGGCCTGATGGCGCTGGTGACAATGGTCAACGTCGGGCTGATGATGTTCTCGGACGTCGGGCTGGGGCCTTCGGTGGCGCGCAGCCAACGCGGCGACGAGCCCGAATTCCTCGATACCGCCTGGACCGTGCAGGTGATCCGCGGGATCGGGTTGTGGGCCGTGACGCTGGTGCTGGCCTCGCCGATGGCCGCACTCTACGACGAACCCGACCTCGCGCTTTACCTGCCGGTCGCCGGGCTTTCACTGATTGCCACAGGCCTGCTGCCGATGCGTGTCCTGACTGCAAGGCGGCACCTGCTGATCGGGCGGATGACCGTGCTTGACCTGACGGGCCAGCTGATCGGCCTGGGCGCGATGGTCGCTCTGGCGCTGGCGACCCGCTCGGTCTTTGCGCTGGTGGTGGGCGGGGTCATTACGAACGTCGTCACGCTGATCCTCATGTCGGCCTTTTTGTCGGGACATCGCAATCGCTTCAGGATGGAACCGGCCGCGCTGCACGAGCTGATCCACTTCGGCAAGTGGATCTTCCTGAGCACCGCCTGCACCTTCGTCAGCACGCAGGGAGACAAGGCGGTGCTTGGCAAGATGCTGACGCTCGAGGCGCTCGGCATCTACAACATCGGCTATTTTCTTGCCTATTTCCCGATGCAGATCGGCTTATCGCTGGCCAACTTTCTGCTCATCCCGATCTTCCGCGAACGCCCGCCGGGCGAATCCGCCGCCAACCGGGAAAAGTTGCGCAAGATGCGCTTCCTGCTCAGCGCGGGCATGTGCGGACTGCTGGCCGTCATGGCCCTCGCCGGCCCGCCGATCGTGGCCTTCCTGTATGACGACCGCTACCTCGACGCGGGCGCGATAATGGTTGTGTTGGCCTGCGGGTTCGTGCCGCAGGCGATCGGAATCTCGTATTCGCGTGCGGCTCTGGCGGCCGGGGACTCGCGCGGGAACTTCGTGGTCTCGGGCACGCGCGCGGTGCTCCAGATGACGCTGCTGATCGCCGGGCTCCAGACCTTCGGGCTGATCGGTGGCCTGGCCTCGATCGGGGTGACGATGCTGGTGGTGCACCCGATCCTGATCCGGCTGGCCCGCCGTCACGCGGCATGGGACCCGCTGCACGACGCCGTGTTCTTCGCGGCCGGCGGAAGCCTCGCGGCCGTCGCGATCTGGTTGCACTGGGCCGAGATCGCCGAGCTTGCCACGATCCCGATGCGGTGATGCCGCCGCGCGGGATCAGGCGGGCGTGCCGCGCCGGCGCAGGCGCCGCAGCAACCCGCCTCGCCGGGGCCTGCTTGCCGCCGCCTGCGGGACCGTCACGATCGGCCGGTGGCCGAGGTCGCGCTGCATCAACGCGGCGCTGCGCACGACCGGCCGGCGCAACTCCAGCAGGAAAGCCAGCCCGAGGCCGGCCAGAAGGCTGGCGAAACTTCCCATCGTCGCCATCTTCTTGCGCGACGGCGTGAAGGGGTAGTCGGGACGAGAAGCCGGTTCGAGCAGCGTGAAATGCTCGGACTGGCGATGCGTTTCCAGCTGATGGGCCACCTCGGCCGCCTTGCGCTTGTCCCGCACGTCCTGAAGCTCGGCGCGCAGATCGTCCATCCGCTGGTCGTAGCGGGCCTGCTGCAACTGTACCTCGGGACCCCGCTGGCCGGTTTCCGTAAGGGCATCGAGGTTGTCGGTCAGGTAGGCGCGCTGCTTCGACAGGTTGTCGAGTTCCTCGCGAATCTCGTTTTGGCGCCGCTGGATCACGCGCGAGGAGGCCGCGCCGTCGCCGACCTGCTCGAGCCGGCTTTCCACTGCTATCATTTCCTGATCGATCGAAAGGATCGCGTCCCTGAGCGTCTCCATCTCGCGTTGGCGCGCCTCGACGCCGCCCGGCGCAGAGATCTGGTTTTCGCGACGGAAGGCGGCGATTTCATCCTCGAGGGTGGCGATCTGCTCCTGCAGCTGGTCCTCCCGCAGGGAAAAGAACGACAAGGTCTCTTGCGCACGCTCCAGCCGGCTGTCACGGCTCAGTGCGATGGTCCGGTCGGCCACCTCGGCGGCCAGCGCTTTCGCGCTCTCGCGGTCGATCCATTCCGCCGAAATCCGCACCAGTGACACGGCACCGTCGTCGCGCGTCCCGTCACTGGCCGCCTCGACGCCTTCAATCGTCACGGCGTCGCGAAGGGCGACCACCTGTTCGGTTTCCGTCATCCCCGCAAGATCGTCGAGCAGGTCGAGCTCCGCGGCGATCTCGCGGACCATTGCACGCGACATTATGCGCTGCTGCACCAGTTGAAGGTGCCGGGCGGTGGCCCCCGACGCGGCCGACTGTGCCAGATCGCCGGCGACCTTCGCCGTCTGGACCTGCAGCACGGCGACGGACCGGTACTGGTGTGCCTGCGACGCGGCGAACATCACCGAGAACACCGCGCCCAGCACCGCCACGCCGAGGATGAGCATGCGGCGGCGGCGCACCATGTCGCGCAGTTCGTCGATCCACTCCGTCAGGTTCATGATCCCTGTGCCCTTTCCAGCCTAGCGCGCGTTTTCGCGGCCACGGTTGAGGACGACGCCAAGCAGCGGTGCCTTGCCATCAAGCTTGCGTTCGCACGTCTCCAGCTCGCTGGCCAGCGTCCGGGTGCCGTCCGCGACGACCAGGACGCAATCCACCTTGGGCAGAAACGCGGTCAGGTCGTCGCATTCCAGCATCGGCGGCAGGTCGCAGATCACGACGTCAGGGCACAGCGTGGCGGTCATCCTGTCGAGCATCTCGTCGGCGCGGCGGCTGTGCAGGATCTCGGCGGGATTGTCCGGCACGCCGTCGTTGACGCCGAGCGCCAACCCTTCGGAATGGCGCAGCAGGTGATCCATGAAGAAGGCCTCGCCACAAAGCACGCGCGAGATGTTGCCGGTCGCGCGGACGCCAAGGGCCGAGGCGACGCCGGGATGGCGCTGGTTGAGATCGAGAAGAAGCGTGCGCATTTCCGCGATGCCCGCGATTCCCAGCGCGAGGTTGGCGGCCGTGAAGGTGGTGCCGCAACCGCGCGTCGGCGCCGTCACCGCGACGCGGCTCCACGATCTTTCTCGGAAGACCTGCAAAAGCTGCGTGCGCAGTTGATCCATGGCGTCGCGCACGCCGGGCACGTCCCGCCCGACGAGGGCGGCGTCCCGCGGCTTGACGAACTGGGCGTATCTCAGGTTGTCCCAGGCCGAAGCCGCCAGCGGATCCACGGCGATTTCACCTTCCAGGACGGACGGGCCGGGCAATTGTTCCGTTGTGCCCGCCTCGCCCGATGCGCCGACGATGCGCCGCCGAAGCGCGAGGTCGAACGGCATGTCGCGCTCGGACCTCGACACGGCGTGGCGCCGCCGCGCTGCCTTGGCGCCGTGTTGGCCGGTTGGCCCGAACGCGCCCTTGAACCGTTCCATCATCTGGTCACCATTGCACGGGGGCCATCGGGGCCGTCCGCTCCTTCGCCATCAACACCCGGTTCTCCGCAACACGACCCCGACCGTTTTCCAAAGCAGCCGCAGATCCTGCCAGAGCGACAACTGCTCCGCATAGGCCGCGTCGAAATGCGGCCGCTCCCGGAATTCGCCCTCGTTGCGCCGACTGACCTGCCAGGCCCCGGTGATCCCCGGCCGCAACGCGAAATAGGCCGCCGGGTCACCATAAAGCGGAAGCTGATCGGGCATCATCGGGCGCGGCCCCACAAGGCTCATCTGGCCGCAGGCCACGTTCCACAGCTGCGGCAACTCGTCCAGCGAGGTCCGCCGCAACAGCGCGCCCACGCGGGTGATCCGCGGGTCGTTCCTGAGTTTCTGCGTCGCTTCCCATTCACGCCTGAGGTCAGGGTTTTCCGCCAGAAGGCGCTCAAGCCTGTCCTCGGCGTCGCGTACCATCGTCCGCAGCTTCACGATCGAGAACCGGCGTCCGTCGCGCCCGACCCGCAGCTGGCGGTAGAAGGGGTTGCCCCCTTCCACATACAGAAAAAGTGCCGATATCGCGATCAGCGGCGCATAGACCGGCAGAGCGGCAAAGACCAGCGCCAGGTCCAGCGCGCGCTTGCCGAACCGGCGGTAGACGGAACGCGACCGGGGACGCTGCGGAGTGACGATCGTGGAGGCAGACAGGAGCCGCGCGTGCCGCGCCATCACGCCGGAATGCCGCGCCGACACGGCCGGTCCCGCGACACGAACCGCGCCCCCGCTCCGGTTGTCCCGATGATTGTGCAGGTCCAGTGCGGTCATCCCCGATACCCCGTTTGGTGCTGCCCGAATGATCCGGGCCGCTCCGCAATCCTCCGCCGTTGTCCCTGTTCACCGCCGGCTTTTGCGTCATGGGTCGCATCGGGCGACCCAAAAGCGCCGGTTTTTCGACACGATGCAGGCTTCTTCCTGCCCTGAAATCGCCTTATTCGAATCTATCAGCAGGCCGTCGTTTGTTAACGGAATCCTCAGAAACAGATTGTTTCCAAGATCGCGGAACTCTGGATTTTTGTATTTTCAACAGTAACTTGCATTTCGCGCGCCACGCGCCCGGCCCGCGACGGCGCCACACATCCGCGAAATGCCCGGCCCTGCGCAGTGAACGCGCAAGAACAATCCGCCGACATGCCGGGTTTTGTTCACGCAGCCGAAAACGGAATCGGGCGCTCGGCGCCGCGCGGTTGGCCAGGGCAACGTTCGGCGTGCATTGGCCCACGATTTCCTTTATCAAGCGCGGGGCCAGTCATCGGATCGGCTTGAGGAGGCTGCATGTCGCACGCCGAGAACCTGGAGGTCGCGCACAGCTCCCTGCTTTTGCGCAGCCTGCCCGACGGGATCATCGAAAAGCTTCTGGCCGATGCCACGACGCGCAGCTACGAGCGCGGCGCCACCGTTTTCCTGCAGGGCGAGGACGCCAACGTCATCCACATCGTGATCGAGGGCTGGGTGAAACTCTACCGCGTCTCGCAAAACGGCAACGAAGCGGTGGTGAACGTCTTCACCCGCGGTCACAGCTTTGGCGAGGCGGTGGCGTTCCGGCGCGATGTCTATCCCGTTTCGGCTGAGGCGGTGACCGAGTGCAAGCTGCTGCAGATCTCGGCGCGCAGCTTCATCGCGATCCTGAAGAAGGAACCCGAGGTGTCGCTGGCCGTGCTGGCCTCGACCTTCAAGCACCTGCACGAACTGGTCAGCCAGGTGGAGCAGATCAAGGCGCAGCCGGGCGCGCAGCGCGTGGCCGAGTTCCTGCTCGGCCTGTGCGATGTCGAAGAGGGAAGCTGCGTCGTCACCCTGCCCTACGACAAGGTGCTGATCGCCGGGCGGCTGGGCATGAAGCCCGAAAGCCTGTCGCGCGCGTTTTCCAAGCTGCACGACGCGGGCGTGCGCATCGCGCGCAACCAGGCGACCATCGATGATGTCGAGAAGCTGCGCGCCTACGCCGAACTCGACCCTGCCAGCGCCTGGACCAAGGCGCTGTGAGCCGGCTCGACGCGGCGCTCGCGGCCATCGATGCGGCCAACGACGCCGACCCGGACCTGCGCGAGGGCCGGCCGGCGGCCCGGCTTTACGGCGAGCGGATGAGCGCGGAACTCGACCGGCTGTTTCCCGATGCCCCGGACCGGCTGCGCATCGCCGCGCGCGGCCAGCACATCGAACGGTGGCACCTGCGGCGCGCGGACTACGCGCAGGGGCGCGCCGGATACCTGGAATGGCGCAGAGACCTCGCGCGCCACCACGCCGCGCGGGTGGGCGAGATCATGGCTGGCGCGGGCTATCCGCCCGAGGAGGCCGAGGCCGCCGGCCGCATGATCCGCAAGGAGGGCCTCAAGCGCGACAGCGAGGTTCAGGCGCTGGAGGACGTGATCTGTTTCGTCTTCCTGAAATGGTATTTCGCCCCGTTCTCGGAGACGCAGGACGTCGGCAAGCTTCACCGCATCGTGGAAAAGACGGCGCGCAAGATGTCGGCGCCGGCGCGTGCACGGGTGCTGGCGGAATTCGATCTGCCCGAGGATCTCGCGGCGGCCTTCCGGCAATGACGGCCCCCGCTCAAACCGCCGACGCCAGGTGGAACGCCAGCAGAAGCAGGCAGAACAGCCCCAGCGCGGTCTCGAAGCCGCGGCGCCAGAAGGGCGCCGCGTGAAGGCCGAGATAGCGCGACAGGATCACGCGGGCCTTGAGCCAGGCCAGCACCAGGATCAGCGCACCCGCGGGCGCCGCCCATCCCGGCGGCCAGTGAAGGGCCGCCACGACAGTGGAGGCCAGCCCGAGCCCCACCAGCGCCGCCCAGGCGCGCAGAAGCGGATCGCGGGGCATCGGGTCACCTCAGAAGGTAGATGACGGGAAACAGCAGGACCCACACGAGATCCACCATGTGCCAGAAGGCCGTTCCGGCCTCGATGTTGGGCACCGCGTCTTTCCACGCCACCAGCAGCAGCACGATCACGCCGGCCACGACATGGGCGGCGTGAAAGCCCGTGAGCAAGTAGTAGAAGGTGAAGAACGGGTGCGTGTCCCAGGCGATGCCCTCGGCCGCCTTGCCGGCGTATTCCCGGACCTTCACCACCATGAATACCACGCCCAGCGCTGCCGCCGCGGCCAGCGCGGCGCGCGCGCGCATGCGGCGGCCGGCCTCGCACAGGCGCAGCGCCCAGGCCGCAAGCGCGCCGCTGGTCACCAGCACCATGGTATTGACGCCCGCACCGGTGCGGTAAAGCGCGTCCTGCGCCGCGGCGAACCCGGCCGGATCGGTGATCCGCACCGCCAGGAAGGCCGCCAGCCCGGCGCCGAACACCAGCAGTTCGCTGACGATCAGCACCCAGATCATCAGGTCGCCGGGCAGCTCGTCGAAAACGCTGGCGTCGCTCATGCGCCCACCAGCTCGCGATAGATCAGCGGCAGCGCCTCGGTCAGCTTCTCCGGGTGGGGAATGACGTGGAACCCCCCGCGCCCGAACAGGCGCGCGAACCAGCTCTTGGCCTGCTTGTCCACGGTAACGCCGAACACCGAATGGCCCGCGCGGCGCGCCTCGCGCACGGCCATCGCGGTGTCCTCGATGCCGTGGCGCCCCTCGTAGTGGTCAAGGTCGTTCGGTTTGCCGTCGGTGATGACCAGAAGCAACCGGCGCTTGCGGCCCTGTTGCGCCAGACCGTGCGCGCAATGCCGGATCGCCGCGCCCAACCGCGTGTAGAAGCCCGGTGAAAGCGCGCCGATCCGCGCCTCGACGGTTCCGTCCATCGGCGCGCCGAAGTCCTTGCATTCCTGCACGTAGACCCGGTCGCGCTTCAGCGAGGAAAAGGCGTGGATCGCGAAATCGTCGCCGCAGGCATCCAGCCCCCAGGCCAGCGCGGCAAGCGCCTCGCGCTCGATATCGATCACGGCGCGCTCGCCCACCGCGCTTTCGGTGGAGCGCGACACGTCGAGCAGGATCGACACCGCCAGGTCGCGCGCCACCGGCCGCGTCTGGCGCCAGATGCGTTCGCTGCCCGTGCCGCATGTCATCACGTCGACCCGCGCGCGCACGGCCGCATCCATGTCCAGTTCGTCCCCGTCCAGATGGCCGGGGGTCGAGACGCGCCCGGGGCGCAGGGCCTCGAACTGGCGCCTCACGTGGCGGATGCGGCGCGCGGCGCGCGGATCCTCGCGGAAGGATGGGACGCAATCATCCGGCTCCGCAAGACTGTGCAGGACGCGCGCGTGGTCGGGCAGGTAGCAGCCCGCGCGCGCATCCCATTCGGGATAGGTGGCCTGCCCGGACAGGCGTTCGCGGTCCACGTCCTCGGGCGCGAGATCCAGGTGCAGCTTCAGTTTGGTGGCCGGCGCCCTGGATATCTGCCCCAGCCCGATCTCGTCCTGGTCGTCGGCGGCCTTCTTGGCCGAGTCCGGGTCGTCGTCGTCCACCCGGCGGTTGAGATTGAGGAACTCTGCCCAGCTCAGGATCGCCTCGAACTTGTGCAGGATCAGGCTGTCGCGGCGCTCCGCCTGGTCTGCGGTGCGGCGCCGCGCGCGGTGCGTGCCCTGCCCGGCTTCCTCGGGTGCCCCGTCGGCGTCGCGGCTTTCCACTTCCGTTCCGGCGGAACGCTCCAGCGCCCGCAAGTCCGGCCACACCGGCACGGGTTCGAACCGGCGGTAGCCGCGCGGCGCCTGCACGCCGGTGAAATCCCCGGTCGCGATGGCGCTTTTGTAAAGCGCCGCCGTCTCGGGCAGCGACGCGGCGTCACCCAGCATGTGGCGCACCAGCGCCTCCACGGCGGCCTCGGCCCGCGGCAGGCGGCGATCGTCGCGGATGTGCAGCGTGGCCGCGCAAAGCGCATCATGCAGCCCCGCCAGTCCGGGTGCCGCGTCGAGCGCGGCGGCGGTCATCGCCCGCGCAGCCCCCAGCGCACGCAGGTCGGCGCGCAGCGGATCGTCGTCGGCGACATGGCCGGGCGCGTGTGCCGCCGCGGCAGCCAGCCAGAGGTAGAGCGCGCCATTGGCCTCCCGCGACGGGAAGACGGCCAGCCGCTGGGGCAGGCGCAGGGCCTCGCCATCGAAACTGGCGCGCGGCAGCACCTCGGCCTCCGTGCCCAGACGCCGAAGGAAGCTCAGGCGGTGGCGGCTGACCTCGGCCGAAACGGGGCGGATCTCGACGGCGTGGGCGCCGCCAAGCCCCCGGAAGAAGACGGCCAGCCGCCCGCTGACCTGTGACAGGTCAACCGCGGCCCCATGATGCACCTCCGGTGCATCGAGGCGGCTGGCCAAGGCGTGCCACAGTTTCCCGACGGTTTCTTCGGGTTCCCATGGCTCGATTTCGATCCCGTGCACGGCCATGCCTCACCCGAAGATGGCCGTGACGAGATCGAGGAGCCCGCGTTTCACGTCCTCGTCGTCCGTCAGTGGGTCGATCATCGCCGCCTCCACGGCGCGTTCCACCGGCATGCCGCGCGCGATCAGCGTGGCGGCATAGACGACGAGCCGGGTCGAAACCCCCTCTTCCAGATCCTGCCCCTTGAGCGCGCGCAGTTTCCCCGCCAGCCGCACGAGCGGCTTGGTGCGGTCCTGCGACAGCCCGCTTTCGCGCGCCACGACGCGCGTTTCCGTTGCCGCGTCGGGAAAGCCGAACTCCATCGCGACGAAGCGCTGGCGCGTGGACGGCTTCAGCGTCTTGAGGATGTTCTGGTAGCCGGGATTGTAGGAGGCCACCAGCATGAAGCCCGGCGCGGCCTCAAGTTCCTCGCCCGTCCGGTCGATGGGCAGGATGCGCCGGTCGTCGGTGAGCGGGTGCAGCACCACGGTGACGTCCTTGCGCGCCTCGACCACCTCGTCGAGGTAACAGATCGCGCCCTCGCGCACCGCCCGCGTCAGGGGGCCGTCGACCCAGACCGTCTCGCCGCCCTTGAGCAGGTAGCGGCCGATCAGGTCGGCAGCCGACAGGTCGTCGTGGCAGGCCACGGTATGGAGCGGCCGGCCCAGTTGCGCCGCCATGTGCGCGACGAAGCGGGTCTTGCCGCATCCCGTCGGCCCCTTGAGCAGGACCGGCAGGTCGTTTTCGCTGGCTGCCTCGAAGAGCGCGCACTCGTCGCCCTGGGGCAGGTAGAAGGGGGCGTCCGCCCCCTCCTTTTGCAGGTCGAGATGTCCGTCCATCTGTCTCACTCCGCTGCCACGGTGGGTTCGGGCGAGACGACCTCGCGCCGCGGGAAGGCCAGTGCGTAGATCAGCATCAGCACGCCGATGGCCACCGCGACGCCGGAGCCGAAGCGCATCCAGTAGAAGATGTCGAGCTGGTCCTGCACCACCATGTAGTTCTCGCCCAGCACGCGCTGCATGTGCGTCTGCACGGTGCCCGCGAAGGTCAGGGTGAAGGTCATGAAGGCCATGCCGCCCGACATCAGCCAGAAGGCAGCCATGTTCAGGACCTGGTTGTAGGGGTCGCGCCCCCGCAGGATCGGCATCGCGTAGGTGAAGATCGCGATGTTCAGGCAGACGTAGGCGCCGTAGAACGCCAGGTGCCCGTGGGCCGCGGTGATCTGCGTGCCGTGGGTGTAGTAGTTCACCCCGTGCAACGTGTGCAGGAAGCCCCAGACACCCGCGCCGAAGAAGGCCAGCGTGGCGCAGCCCAGGCTCCACAGCAGGGCGGCCTTGTTGGGGTGGTCGCGACGGCCCTTCCAGACCATGACGAAGGCAAAGGCCATCATCGCGAAGAAAGGCACGACCTCGAGGCTCGAGAAGATCGAACCGATCCACTGCCAGTAGCCCGGCGTGCCGATCCAGTAGTAGTGGTGCCCGGTGCCAAGGATGCCCGAGAACAGCGCGGCGGCGACGATGATGTAGAGCCATTTCTCGACCACCTCGCGGTCGACACCGGTCAGCTTGAGCATCAGGTAGGCGAGGATCGAGGCCATGATGAGCTCCCACACGCCCTCGACCCACAGGTGGACGATGTACCACCAGTACTGCTTGTCGAGGCTCAGGTTGTCGGGGTTGTAGAAGGCGAACAGGAACAGCAGCGCCAGCCCCCAGAGCCCGAGGATCAGGATGTTGCTGATGGCCGTCTTGCGCCCTTTCAGCAGCGTCATCGTGATGTTGTAGAGGAAGATCAGCGCGGCCACGACGATCCCGATCTTGACCCACACGGGCTGCTCGATGAACTCGCGCCCCTCCTTGCCCAACAGCCAGTTGCCCTCGAACAGGTTGAAGACGTAGGTCACCACCACACCCAGCGTCC
Source organism: Roseovarius salinarum (assembly GCF_002834145.1). Taxonomy (GTDB): domain Bacteria; phylum Pseudomonadota; class Alphaproteobacteria; order Rhodobacterales; family Rhodobacteraceae; genus Roseovarius; species Roseovarius salinarum. Next base: position 73,910 of record NZ_PHNT01000013.1, read on the forward strand.
CGATGAGCAGGATCGCGAGCTGGAGGTAGGCAAGGCGCGGCGAGTGGATTTCGCGCTCGGTTTCCTCGGGGACCAGGAAATAGGCCGCCCCGAAGAAGCCCAGCAGCAGCCAAACCACCAGGCTGTTGGTATGCAGCATGCGGATGATGTTGAAGGGCAGCAGTTCGGATAGCGTGTTGGGCGCCACGTAGACCCAGCCGGCCAGCAGCCCGCCCGCGATCTGCACCGCGAAGATGGCCAGCGCCGCGGCGAAGTAGGCCAGCGCGATTTTCTGTGTTTCGTATTTCATCTGTCCGGTCCTTTCTCAGCCCGCGTCCGTCGGCGGCCAGTCCTGGGTGTCGACGTCGTCGACCCACAGCAGGAAGTCGGCGAGTGCGCGGGTTTCCTCCTCGGTGAGGTCGAAGAACGGCATCTGGCGGCGGCCCTCGATGCCGGTGGGCTGGGCTTTCATCCAGCCGTCGAGCATCTGGTAGGCGCCCTCGGCATCGCCCGCCTCGATGCCCCAGCGGGTCATCACGTTCGCCAGTTCCGGCGCGTAGTAGGCGCCTTCGCCCATGATCGAGTGGCAGTTGATGCAGGCGTGTTTTTCCCAGACGTGTTTGCCTTGGGCCACGCTTTCGGTCAGCGTCTCCGAATTGGTCGACGTCGTGGTGATGTAGACGTGCGAATGCACCGACAACGCCACGAAGATGATGATGAAGAAGAGCGACCCGCCGTAGAAAATGTTGCGGGCCATCCCCTTTGTCATGACTTCGCGCATTCTTGTCTCCTTTGCGCGTTTGATGCGAATGGCGTGACCTTGCAGGCAGGGCGCGCGCCCCTCCTTGACAATTGTCAGGTCGCGCGCGCCGCCGTTCCCGGTTCGGCGCGCGGCACCCGCGGTCCGGCGAAGGCCGGCCAGAGCGCCGCGAGGTAAAGGGTGAAGGCGCCGATCCACAGCCCGCCGCTGAGCAGCATGCCGGGGAAGTAGAAACTCCCGGCAACCTCGGAGGCGACCCAGCGCACGCCGGCGGCCGCCGCGACCAGGCCATAGGCCACCGCCACGGCACCGGGCGCCACCAGGGCGCGTCCGGTGTGGCCCAGGATCGCCCGGCTCATCACGGCCAGTGTCATGCCGCCCACGGCCCCGATGCCCAGGACATGCAGCGCCGCCACCTCGCTGCCCAGGCCGAAGGCGCTCAGCCCCCAGAGCACCAGCCCCGCGCCCAGCATCGCGACGCCAAGGTGAAGCGCCCACAGGATCGGCCGTGCCAGGCACCACCATGGTTGCCAGAACGCGATTCGCACCACCTGCAGCGCACCCGCGGCCACGGCGAGCGCACCGATCACGACGTCCGGCAGCGCAAGCGCGAGCGCGAGCGGCACCGTCATGGTGAGCACCACCGCGGCAAGGTCCACCGGCTTCCTCGTTCGCGGCAGGCGGTCTTCGGGCACCCCGGCGCGTTTCATGGCGTTGCGGGTGAACCCCGGCGTGACCCGGCCGCCCAGCACGCCGATCATGACGCACAGCGCAAGAAGGCCGACGCGCAGCCCGGTGTCGAGCGTGCCTGCCGCAAACCCCATCCATTCAAGGTGCACCAACAGGTCGCCCGTCCACAAAAGCGCGAGGAACGCCAAGAACATCACGTTCTGCGGCTTGGGCCGCTTGACGAGCATCAGCGCGATCTTCACCGCCAGAAGCGGCAGGAAGGCAAGATCCACCGTAGCGACCAATACCGCCGGCAGCGCGGCGGAGAACCAGATCGCCAGCCGCCCGGCCAGCCAGACGGCGGCGACGGCGGGCACGTAGATCCGCGCCGCCGCCGGCCCGCCGGTCCAGTTGGGTACGGCCGTCAGAAGAAAGCCACCCACCGCGGCGCCGGCATAGCCGAAGATCATCTCGTGTGCGTGCCACAGGTGGGGGGCGGCGGCGAACGGCATTTCGGATACCATGCCGCCGGCGGCATGGACGCCCAGCCAGACCTCCCACACCAGAAGCGAGAAGACGGCATAGACGCCGGCGGCCAGGAAGAAGACCCGGTAGGGTTCGCCGAGGATGCGCTTGAAGATATCGGTCATGTCGTGGCCTCGGGGGTCCGGGGTTGGCGCTGCCGGCGCCTGAGCACCGGGCAGGTGTTCTTGTCGTGCATCACCACCTGGCAACGCAGGCACAGCACGCACTCGTTGGGATTGATCCGGCCCAGCGGGTCGATGGCGCCAACCGTGCACCGGGTTTCACACAGCCGGCATTCACGGCCGCATTGCGGGCGGCGGTGCAGCCAGTCGAAGACCTTCAGCTTGGCCGGGATGGCGAGCCCGGCGCCAAGCGGGCACAGGTAGCGGCAGTAGAAGCGTTCGATGAACAGTCCCGCCGCCAGCAGCGCCAGCACGAAGGCCACGAACGGCCAGGCGCGCAGCATCCGCATCGAGATGGCGGTCTTGAACGGCTCGGCCTCGGCCAGCACCAGCGCGTCCTTCATCGAGTAGACCGACAGCGCGATGATCGCCACGAAGAGCGTGTACTTGATGACCCACAGCCGTTCATGCTGCGCCTGCGGCACGGCGACCTGCGGCACGCCCAGACGCCGCGCCGCGGCGTTCATCAGCTCCTGAAGCGCGCCGAAGGGGCACAGCCAGCCACAGAACACGCCGCGCCCGGAAAACAGCAGCCCCATGGCGACAAAGGCCCAGAGCGTGAAGATCACCGGCTCGATGAGGAAGGTTTCCCACCGGAACCCGCTGAGAAGCGAATTGACAAAGGCGGCGACCTGCACCACCGAAAGCTGCCCGCCCAGCACCCAGCCCAACCAGACCAGCGTCACGGCAAGGTAACCGGTGCGCACCCGCGCCCAGAGCTTCGGCCGCCGCACGAAGCTTTCCTGGAACAGCAGGATCAGGGACAGGATCCCGAGAAGCGCCAGAACGCTGGCCACCTCGACCCGCTGGTTTGCCCACCGCGCGCGCCAAAGCGGCGCGGCCTCTAGGGGCGGCTCGGTGATGAACGCCGCCGGCAGCGCATAGTCCACCGGCGCCTTGAACGACACCTCGCCGCCCGTCTGGGCCGGGCGGGTGGCGGTGAATTCCAGCGTGAAGGGCCGAGCGGGGTCGAAGCCTTCGCCGGGCAGGTGGAACACGCTGCGTTCCTTGAACGCGGGCGCGCCCTTGATCGCAAGGTCGTCGATCCGCCTGTAGCCCGATTTCACCAGCGCGATGCGCCGGCCGTCCTGCACCACCGACAGCCGGTCGAAAACCCCGTCGCGGCGCCACGCCGTGCCACGGTGCGACGCGATGCCCCGCGAGGCCACGAAAAGCGCCGCCTCGCCTGCCCCGAGGCTGCCGACGGCGCGGGTGTACTGCTGCTGGCCCAGCAGGTTGCGGCCGATCGTGGGCGGATCGAGAAGCGCCACCCAGAGGTCGATGAAGGGCGCATCGCCCGCCGGCACCGGCACCCGCGCGTCCTGCAACCCGGCGCGCGCCTCGGTCAGCGTGACGGTGCGGTTGGCCAGCGCGCCCGTCTCGGCCAGGCGCATCCAGTCACGAACCTCGAAGCTCACCCGGTCGATGCCGCCGCCGGGCAGAAGCCCCCGCCCGATGGCCAGCGTGCGCGCGGTGCGCAGGATCGAATCGCGGATCACGCCGGTCGTGACCGTCGCGCGGGAAATGATGTCGGGCATACCGGGGCTTTGTCCCGCCCCTTCGGCGGCGGTCAGGTCCGTGCCGGCGAAGCCACCCACGAACCGTTCGATATCGGCATCCGACAACCCCAGAGTAAGAATTGGCTCGCTGTGGCGCACCAGTTTCGCAGCGGCGATCCGGCCCTGCATGTCCACGGCCACGAGCACGTCAAGGGGCCGGCCCGAGTAGCCGATAGACCGGGCCACCTCCCATGTGGAGGCGATGTGACCCACCGTCCCACCTGGCCCGGACACGGTCCAGCCGGGCACCGTTCCGTCTTCGCGGACCACCGTGGGCGGCGCGTCGAGGCCGAACAGCGCCTGCGCCAGCACGCGGTCGGGCGCCGCCGGCGCGGTGCGCTCTTCGGTGGAGGGCCGCGCCAAGCCCTGCGCGACAGCCGGCGGCGGCGGCCAGGCAAGGGCCGCACACAGAGCCGCCACGACGCTGAATACCAGGGAGATCCGGATCATGCCGGCACCGTGGACCCCGCCCCTCGGCGGCTCGTTGACTTTTGTCAAGGAGGGCACCGGGCCGGAGGCGCACGCTTCACGGGCCTCACCAGCGGAATTGGAGAAAGCCAAATGAGACCCAAGCAAGCCAAATGGCGCGCCACGCTTCTGTCGGGTGCGGCCATTGCCCTCGGGCTGGCCGCAACAGGCGTCGCGGCCGAGGAAAAGCCGGAAGGCCACGGCGACAGCCCGGCGGCGCAATACGTCTACAGCGCGACCACCGTGGGCGAGATCGACGTCGAACTGCCCGGCCGCAAGCCGGGTGACCCGGTGATGACGCAGTCGGAATTCAACAAGGCCGCGACGCTCTACTTCGAGCGCTGCGCGGGCTGCCACGGCGTGCTGCGCAAGGGGGCCACCGGCAAGCCGCTGACAACCGACATCACGCGCGAGAACGGCTTCGAATACCTGCGCGACTTCATCACCTACGGCTCGCCCGCCGGCATGCCCAACTGGGGCACCTCCGGCGAGATGACCGAGGAAGAGATCGACATGATGGCGCGCTACATCCTGCTCGAGCCGCCCGAACCGCCGCAGTTCGGCCTCGAGAAGATGAAGGCGACGTGGCAGGTGATCGTCCCGCCCGAGGAGCGGCCGACCGAGAAGATGAACGACATCGCGATCGACAAGCTGATGTCGGTGACGCTGCGCGATGCCGGACAGGTGGCGCTGATCGACGGTGACAGCTACGAGATCGTCAAGATCTTCGACACCGGCTATGCGGTGCACATCAGCCGGATGTCGGCCTCGGGGCGGTACCTGTTCACCATCGGCCGCGATGCCAAGGTCAACATGATCGACCTGTGGATGGAAGAGCCCTCCACCGTGGCGACCATCGACACCGGGCTCGAGGCGCGCTCGGTGGAGACCTCGAAGTTCGAGGGCTGGGAAGACAAGTACGCCATCGCCGGCACCTACTGGCCGCCGCAGTACGTGATCATGGACGGCGACACGCTGGAGCCGCTCAAGATCAAGTCGACCCGCGGCATGACGGTGGACACCCAGGAATACCACCCCGAGCCGCGCGTCGCCGCGATCGTGGCGTCGCACTACAACCCCGAGTTCATCGTCAACATCAAGGAGACGGGCAAGATCCAGCTGGTGGATTACTCGGACATCGAGAACCTGAAGGTGACCGAGATCGAGGCAGAGCGCTTCCTGCACGACGGCGGTTTCGATTCCAGCGGTCGCTACTTCATCACGGCGGCGAACGCCCGCAACAAGCTGGTGGTGATCGACACCAAGGAAGGCAAGCTGGTCGACATCGTCGACAGCCAGGGCATGACACCGCACCCCGGCCGCGGCGCCAACATCGACCACCCCGAACACGGGCCGGTCTGGGCGACCTCGCACCTGGGTGATGCCTCGGTCTCACTGATAGGCACCGACCCCGAAGGCCACCCCGACAAGGCCTGGAAGGTCGTTCAGCAACTCTGGGCGATGGGCGGCGGCTCGCTGTTCGTCAAGACTCACCCGGACTCCGACCACCTCTACGTGGATGCGCCGCTCAACCCCGCCGCTGAGGTCTCGGGCTCGATCGCGGTGTTCAACACGGCGGATCTGACCGCCGAGGACCCCGAGTACAAGGTCCTGCCGATCGCCGAGTGGGCGGCAATCGCAGAGGGACAGCCGCGCGTCGTCCAGGGCGAGTTCAACAAGCAGGGCGACGAGATCTGGTTCTCGGTCTGGAACGCCAAGGACAAGCAGTCCGCCCTCGTCGTGGTCGACGACAAGACGCTGGAGCTCAAGAAGGTGATCAAGGACGAGCGCCTGGTCACGCCGACGGGCAAGTTCAACGTCTACAACACCCGCAAGGACGTCTACTGACTCCCGCCCCGGGGGCCCGTCGCCGGGCCCCCGGTTCCCCGAACAATAAACGCCCGCCACAGGAGCCAGCGACATGACAGGGACAGGCAAGGTCTTTCTCATCGGGGCCGGACCGGGCGCGGCCGATCTCATGACGGTGCGCGCGGTGTCCATGCTCAAGCAAGCCCAGGCGGTGGTCTACGACCGGCTCGTCGCCGCCGAGATCCTCGACCTGGCCCCGGCCACCGCCCGGATGATACCGGTGGGCAAGGCGCCCAGGTGCCACACCGTCCCGCAGGACCGCATAAACGAAATCCTCGCCGAGCTCGCCGAAGACGGGCTGACCGTGGCCCGCCTGAAAGGCGGCGACCCGCTGATCTTCGGCCGCGGCTCGGAAGAAGCCGCCTATCTGGAACGCCGTGGCGTCAACGTCACCTATGCCCCCGGCATCACCGCCGCGCAGGGCATGGCCGCCGCCACGGGCGTGCCGCTCACCCACCGTGGTCTGGCAACCGGCGTGCGCTACGTCACCGGCCACCGCGCCGCCGACCGCAAGCTCGACCTCGACTGGGAAAGCCTGGCCAGCGAGGACACGACACTCGTTGTCTACATGGGCGTGGCCAACATCGCCGAGATCGCGCTGCGGCTGATGGCCGGGGGCCTGCCGGGCGACCTGCCGGTCCTGGCCGTGGCCTCCGCCACCACGCCGCGGGAGGCGCGGCACCTGTCGCGGCTCGACCGGATCGGGCTGGACATGGCCGGGGCGCCGCTGCGCGCGCCCGTGCTGTTCGTCATCGGCCACGTCGTTTCGCTCTACCGCGACCGCCCGCTTCCCGCCGACATCGCCGCGCCGGTCACGGCGCCGCCACCCGCGGTGCTGGCCGGTGAATAGGCTGGCGCTCATATGCGCGATCGCGATGGCCGCGCCGGCGCAGGCCGGCGGGCCGGACGCCGCCGCGCTGGAACGGCTGGTGCGCCAGGACTGCGGCTCGTGCCACGGGTTGAGCCTGAAGGGCGGGCTGGGCCCGGACATCCGCGCGCCGGCCCTGTCGCACCACGATCGCCAGTCGCTGCAAAGGCTGATCCTCGACGGCGTGCCCGGCACCCCCATGCCGCCATGGCGGCCACTGCTGACCGAGGCCGATGCCGCCTGGATCGCCGACTACCTGCTGAACGGAGGCATGGAATGACACCCGAACGTCTGGCAGGGGGCGCTGCCCCCGTCGCGCGGGGCGCGACTCCCCCGGAGTATTTCGAGCAAGATGAAGCGCGCGGCGCACGACCTCTTCATCTTGCCGGAAATACTCCCGCCGGAGGCATCCGGCGCGGACTGATGGCCCTTGCGGTCGCCGCCTTCGCGCTGGCCGCACCCCGGGCGGACGCGCAGGCGACGGGCGATCTGGGCCTCGTGGTGGAGCGCGCCAGCGGGTCGCTGCTGGTCGTGGACCAGTCCGAGCGCGCGCGCGTCGGGCGCATCGAGGGCCTGGGCGATCTGTCGCACGCCTCTCTGGTCTACAGCCCGGATCAGCGCCACGCCTTCGTCTTCGGCCGCGACGGCGGGCTGACCAAGGTGGACATGCTGGACCGGCGGATCGTGGACAGGGTCGTGCAGGCCGGCAACGCCATCGGCGGCGCGATCTCGGACGACGGCACCCTGGTGGCGGTGTCGAACTACGAGCCCGGCGGCGTGCGGGTCTTCGACGCGCGGACGCTGGAGATGGTGGCCGACATCCCCACCGCCAGCAAGACCATCGGGCTCGTCGACATCCCCGGCCGCCGCTTCGTGTTCTCGCTGTGGGACGAGGGAGAGACATGGATCGCTGACTTTTCGGGAAACGACCCCGAGATCACCAAGATCGACGGGATCGGCGCAAACCCCTACGACGCTCTGGCCACCGCCGACGGGCGCACCTATGTCGTCGGGCTGTTCGGCGCCGATCACCTGACCGCGCTTGACCTTTGGCAGGACCCGCCGGAGCCGCGGAAGATCCTGCCCGAATACGCCGAGGGACGCGAGGGCCGGCCCGTCTACAAGATGCCCCATCTCGAGGGCTGGGCGAAGGCGGGACACGAATTCGTCCTGCCCGCGATGGGCCAGCACGAGGTGCTCTGGGTCGATTCCCGCAGCCTGGCCGAAACGGGGCGCACGCCCACCCATGGCCAGCCCGTCTTCGCGATGGCGCGCCCAGACGGCCGGCACGTCTGGGTGAATTTCGCGCATCCCCGCAACGACACGATCCAGGTGATCGACACGCTGACCAAGAAGATCATCCACCAGTTCAAGCCCGGACCCGGCGTGTTGCACATGGAGTTCACGCCACGCGGACACGAGGTCTGGCTGTCGGTTCGTGATGCGGGCCGGATCATGGTCTACGACACGCAGACCTTCGAGAAGCTGCGCGAGATCGAGGCCGACAGCCCCTCGGGAATTTTCTTCACAGCGCGCGCCCACCGGACGGGGCTTTGAGGCGATGGAGGGCGTGACCGACCCCCTCGACCGTGCGCTGCTGGACGACTGGCAACGCGGGTTCCCGGTGACGGACCGGCCGTTCGGCGTGCTGGCGCAGGCGCTGGGCACCACCGAGGCCGAAGTCATTTCCCGGCTGCGCAAGCGCGTCGCCGCGGGGCAGGTCACCCGGATCGGCGCGACCTGCGCGCCCAACACGATCTCGGCGAGCACGCTGGCGGCCGTCGCCGCCCCCGAGGCGCGCGTCGAGGAAGTCGCGCGGATCATCGGCGCCGAGGACGGCGTGAACCATTCCTACCTGCGCGAGAACCGCTGGAACCTTTGGTTCGTGGTGACCGGGTCGGACCGGGCGCATGTCGATGGCGCGCTCGCCCGGATCGGGCGGCGCAGCGGGTTGCGCGTGCTCGACCTCGCCCTCGTGCGCCCGTTCAACCTCGACCTGGGATTCAGCCTGCGCGGCACGCAGGACGCCGCGCCGGTCAGGCCGCCGCCGGACACGGGCGCGCTGCGCCCGGGCGACCGCGCGCTCGTCCAGCACCTGTTGCGCGGCCTGCCGCTCGAGCCCCGCCCCTACGCCGGCATCGCGCGCGCGCTGGGGCGCGAAGCGGCCGAGGTCCAGGAGCGCATCCGGCGGCTCGTCGCGGCGCGGATCATTTCCCGTTTCGGCGTCATCGTGCGCCACCGCGCGCTGGGGTGGCGCGCCAATGCCATGGTCGTGTGGGACATCGACCATGACGCGATCACGCGCGCCGGCCCGGTCCTGGCCGCGCAACCGGGCATCACCCTGTGCTACGAACGCAGGCCCGTGCCGGGCGTCTGGCCGTATCGCCTGTATTCCATGATCCACGCCCGCAGCCGGGCGGAAGCCCTGGCGCGGCTTCGGGACGCTGCCGGGCTGGCCCCGCTGGCCGGCGCACCCCATCTCGCGCTGTTTTCCAGCCGTTGCTTCAAGCAGACCGGCGCGATGGCCGCCGATACCCCGAGGGCGACCGCATGACGGCGCCCGGTGCCGAGCGCTTGGGTACCACGGACCGGCGCATCCTGAACCGGCTGCAGGAAGGTTTCCCGATCTCGCCGCGGCCGTTCCTTGACGTGGCGGAAGAACTGGGGCTGGCCGAGGACGACCTGATTTCGCGGCTGGAGCGGATGCGCGCCGCGCGCCTGATCACCCGCTTCGGGCCGTTCTTCGACGCCGCGGCGATGGGCGGGGCATTCTGCCTGTGCGCCATGGCCGTGCCCGCGGACGAGTTCGAGGCGGTCCTGACAAAAGTCAATGAACGCCCGGAGGTGGCGCACAATTATGAACGCGGTCACCGCCTGAACATGTGGTTCGTTCTGGCCACGGAAACGGAAGAGGAGATCGAGGCGGTGGCCGGGTCCCTTGAGCGGGAAACGGGGCACCGGGTGCGCCGTTTCCCGAAACTGCGGGAGTTTTACGTCGGATTCCGGGTGATGGCATGAGCCTCGACAGCATAGACCGGGCAATCGTGGCCCAGACGCAGGCCGGCCTTCCGCTGGTGCCGGACCCGTACGCGCGGATCGCGCGGCTGGTCGGCATCGACGAGGCAGCGCTGCACGCACGGCTGCACGACCTTCAGGCGCGCGGTGTCATCCGCCGCATCGCCGCCGCGCCGAACCACTACGCCCTCGGCCTGACCGAGAACGGCATGTCGGTCTGGGATGTCGAGGACGCGCGGGTGGCCCGGCTTGGCGCGCGCGTGGGCGCGCTGGATTTCGTGAGCCACTGTTACGAACGCCCCCGCGCTCTGCCGGAGTGGCCCTACAACCTGTTCGCCATGATCCACGGCACCTCGCGCGCGGAGGTGGAGGAAAAGCGCGCGCAGATCGGCCACCTTCTGGGGCCCGCCTGCCGCGGCCGCGACATCCTCTATTCCACGCGAATCCTGAAAAAGACCGGGCTGCGCCTGCGGCCCAAGGAGTGACCCGATGTTCCGACTTTCCGAATACATGCACCAGCTGGTCGCCCCCACGCCCGTGAGTCGCCCCCGCGGGGCGGACGCGGTCAAGCCGGTGGTCATCTGGAACCTCACCCGTCGATGCAACCTGCGTTGCCGGCATTGTTACACCGTCTCGGCCGACGTCGATTTCCCCGGCGAGCTGAGCCACGACCAGGCGATGGCCACGCTGAACGACCTGGGCGAATTCGGCATCCCCGCGCTGATCCTGTCGGGGGGCGAGCCGCTGGACCGTTTCGATTTCTTCGACCTCGCCCGCGCCGCGCGCGCGCGCGTCCGCATGCTGGCGCTGTCGACGAACGGCACCAGGATCCACGGGGAAAACGCGGACCGCGTGGCCGATATAGGGTTCGACTACGTCGGCATCTCGATCGACGGGATCGGGGCCACGAACGACTGGTTCCGCGGCGTTGACGGTGCCTTCAACGACGCCGTGCGCGGGGTGCGAGCCTGCAAGGCGCGCGGCATCAAGGTGGGGCTGCGCTTCACGCTGACGCGCGACAACGCCGACCAGCTGCCGCACCTGCTGCAACTGTGCGACGACGAAGGCGTCGACAAATTCTACCTGTCGCATCTCGTCTACGCGGGCCGCGGCGACAAGAACCGCGGCGAGGACGCTGTGCACGCGCACACCCGGATGGCCCTGGACGAACTCATCGATCGCGCCTGGGTGGCGGCCACCGAGGGCATGCCGCTGGACATCGTGACCGGCAACAACGACGCCGACGCCGTCTACCTGCTGCGCTGGGCCGAGCGGCACTTCGACGCCGCCCGCGTGGCCCATCTGCGCGACCACCTGGAGGCGTGGGGCGGCAATGCCTCCGGCCTCGGCGTGGCCAACATCGACACGCTGGGCCGGGTACACCCCGATACCTACTGGTCCGATTACACCGTCGGCAACGTCAAGACGGCGAACTTTTCCGACCTGTGGACGGGCGACGACCCGATGCTGGCGCAGCTGCGCCGCCGCCCGCGCCCGCTCAAGGGCCGGTGCGGCGAATGCGCCTTCAAGTCGGTCTGCGGCGGCAACACCCGCATCCGCGCGCTGCAACTGACCGGCGACCCCTGGGCCGAGGATCCGGCCTGTTACCTGTCCAACGACGAAATCGGCGTGACCGCGGCCGGCGACCGGCTGACCGTCACCCCCTTCAAAGGCAAACGCCATGATCCGGTTCACCGTTTTCATTAGCGCACTGGCGCTGGCCTGCCCATTTGGCGCCCAGGCAGAGCCGGCGGAAATATACGCACGCGATTGTGCAGCCTGCCACGGCGCCGACCGGCTGGGTGGCACCGGCCCGGCCCTGATCCCGCAGACGCTGAAGCGCATGCGCGGGCCGAAGGTGGCCGAGGTGATCGCCCACGGCCGCGTCGCCACGCAGATGCCAGCCTTCGGCGACACGCTTTCGGACGGCGAGATCGCGAGCCTCGCTACCTACCTGAAAACCCCGCTCGAGACGGTCCCCGACTGGGGGGCGGAGCGGATCGCGCGGACGCGCTGGTTCGACCCCGCCTACACCCCGGCGGACGCACCCGTGTTCGATGCCGACCCGCTGAACATCACGCTGGCGGTGGAGACCGGCGACCACCACGTCAGCGTGCTAGACGGCGACAGCTTCGAGGTGCTCGACCGGTTTGCCACGCCGTTCGCCGTCCACGGCGGGCCGAAGTTCACCCCCGACGGCCGCTATGTCTTCGTGATGTCGCGTGACGGCTGGGTGCAGAAATACGATATCTGGTCCCTGCAACAGGTGGGCCGGGTGCGCGCGGGGCTCAACAGCCGCAACATCGCCATCAGCGCCGACGGCAAGCATCTGGCGGTCGCCAACTACCTCCCGATGACGCTGACGATCCTGTCCACCGACGACCTGAGCGTCGAGAGGGTGATGCCGGTGGTTGGCCGCGAGGGCACGAAAAGCCGCGTCTCGGCCGTCTACCAGGCCCCGCAGCGGCGCAGCTTCATCCTCGCGCTCAAGGACGTGCCCGAAATCTGGGAAGTCGCGACCGACCCGGAGGCCGATCCCGTCTACGAGGGGTTCGTTCACTCGCGCGAAAAGGGCATGGTCGAGGGGCTGCCATCCTTCGAGGGGTTGTTCGCGCGCCGGCGCATCATGCTGTCCGAGCCGCTCGACGATTTCTTCTTCACCGACGATTACCGCAACCTCATGGGGGCCGCGCGCGGCAGCGGAAGGGCGGTGGTCGTCAACCTCAACGTCGGGCGCGAGATCGCTCAGCTGCCGCTGCCCGGCATGCCGCACCTTGGCTCGGGGATCTCGTGGCGGATGGGTGACCGCCGGGTGATGGCCACGCCGCACCTGAAGGAGGGCAAGCTTTCGGTCATCGACACCGACGACTGGTCGATCGTCGCGACGATCGAAACCGAAGGCCCGGGGTTCTTCCTGCGCAGCCACGAGACCTCGCGCTACGTCTGGGCCGACGTGTTCTTCGGGCCGAACCGCGACGCGATGCACGTGATCGACAAGCAGAGCCTCGAGATCGTCAGGACGCTCCGGCCGGTGCCCGGCGCCACGGTGGCACACGTCGAATTCACCCGCGACGGCGCGCACGCGCTCGTCTCGGTGTGGGAAGAGGACGGTGCCGTGATCGTCTACGACGCCGAGACGCTGGAAGAAGTCACGCGCCTGCCGATGCGCAAACCGTCAGGGAAATACAATGTCTTCAACAAGATCACCTTCTCCGAAGGCACCAGCCACTAGGGGCCGTGCCATCATTGTCAGCCACGGACAGCCGTGCGACCCGGCCCCGGCCGAGGCCGCGCTGGCCGCCTTCTCGGGACAAGTGGCACACCACCTGCCCGGCTGGCGGATCGAAAGCGCCACGCTGGCCGCGCCCGGGGCGCTGGACCGGGCGCAAGAGGCCTGCGGCCCCGGCGCCCTGGTCTACCCGATGTTCATGACCTCGGGCTGGTTCACCTCGGACGCGCTGCGCGCGCGGCTGACCGCCCGGGATGCACATGTCCTACCGCCCTTCGGCACGGACCCGGCCCTTTCGGCGATGGCCGCGGACCTCCTGCGCGAAACACTGGCCGAGGCAGGCTGGCACGCGGCCGGCACGCGGCTGTTCATTGCCGCGCACGGCTCGGGCCGCAACGCCAATTCGGCCCGCGACACGCGCGCCTTCGCCGACGCGCTCGCCGCGGCAACCGGGTTCGCCGAGGTGCGCACCGGCTTCGTCGAGGAGGCGCCCTACCTGGTCGACATGGCCTTCGGACTGGGCGAGCGGGCGATCTGCCTGCCGTTCTTCGCCGCCCGCGGCGGCCATGTGACCGATGACATCCCCGAGGCCCTGCAACTGGCCGCGTTCCGGGGCCGGCTGCTCGCGCCGATCGGCTGCGCGCCGACGGCGCCAGCGCTGGTCGCCCGCGCCCTGGCGACGGCGGAGGTGCCGGCATGACCCGCAAGCGCCCCGCGTCACCAGGGCTCTACGCGGTTCTCTATCCTTTCACGACCGCGGCCGTGGCAATCAACCTGTTCATGCTGGCCCTGATGTGGCAGGCCGTCGGCCTGCCCGCTCTCCGGCCGGTGACGGCGCTGGTGATCGCCGTGCCGCTGGGCCTGCCGGTGAATTGGCTGGCAATGCGATGGGTGCTGCACCTGATTGACGAGGCCGAGGGCGACGCGTAGCGCCGCGCTCAGACCATCTTTTCAAGACGCGCGTCGCCGAAGGACGCGATTGCGGCCTCGGCCGCCGGGGCCTCCATCAGGCACAGCGCCGTGGACAGCCCGTCGGCGATGTCGGCGCGCGGCGCCGACACCGAAACCAGCGCGTGCACCGGCGCCCCCGCGCCGCGCGGATCGAGAATGTGGCCCTGCCCCGCAGCGCGATCCAGCACCGTGCCCCGGGGCGCCGAGGTTGCAAGCGCGCGGTCGCGCAGCGCGACGCGCTGCACGATGCGCCCGTCGGGCGTGGCCACGCCCGCCTGCCAGGGCGCGCCGTCGGCGCGCCGGCCGAGCGCGGCGACCTCGCCGATATCCACCAGGACATCGCCGAAGCCCCGCCGCCGCAAGGCGGCGGCAATGCGGTCGGTCACGTATCCCTGCGCGATCCCGTTGAGCGTCAGCGCCATCCCGGCATGCCGAAGACGAACCTCGCCCGCGTCGAAGCTCACACCGCGCCAGCCGATACGGCCGCGGGCCGCCGCCGGGTCGCCGCCCTCGGCCAGCGCCGTCCAGAGCGGCTGCACCGTCGGATCGAAGGCGCCTTCGGTGGCCGCGTGCAGTGCGTCGCACAACCCGAGCACCTCCAGCAGTTCCGCCGGCGGCGCGCTCAGCCGGCCGGTGCGGTTCAGCCGCACCAGCGCGCTGTCGTCGCGGTAAAGGCTGAAGACCTTCTCCAGCCGCGCAATCTCGGCCTCCAGCGCGGCAAAGGTGGGGCGCGCGTCGAGCTGGTCCACGCCCGCGAGCGTCATCGAGGCGCCGGCCCCGAGCGCCCAGCCGCGCCACCGCGCCACCGGCGCCGATCGGGCGGCGCCCGGAAACGCGGCCGCGGCGGCGGCAACGGTCAGAAACCGGCGGCGACCATGCATCTGTCGGGTCATGATTTCGGCTCCTCCTCGGGCGCGACATCCACGGGCGCGAGCACGGTCTCGGCCGGGATATCCTTCAGCGTCATCAGGTCACCGCCTTTCCGGTCGGCGAAATCGCGGGCCGCGCCTGCGCCGGAAAACGGCACGATCTCGGGTGCACCCATGCCGCCGCGCGCCTCCGAGCCCACGACGAATTCGGCCGACCCGGCCGCGATCCAGTTGTCGGCGCCGGGGGTTTCCCAGCTTTCCGCCGCGGCCATGTCGCTGACGTAGAAAGCGGTCACCTCGGCCTCGCGTTCGGGGCCCTTCACATAGGCCAGCGCATCGCGCACCTGCGCGAAAAAGATCGGGTCGGGAAACCCTGAAAGGTGGATCTGCGCCTTCGGGCCGGGGTGCGCCGCGACCTGCATGCGGCAGAAGTGGCTGAGGGCGTCGGCCGTCATCGTCACCGGTTCGGGCGCCTTGGCCTCTTCCTCCTGGCATGCGGCGAGCAGCAGGGCTGCGACAAGAAAGGTCCGTTTCATGGTTCCACCCTTTGGAAAGCCAGCCGTGCCAGCGCGAAGGCGAGCACCGGCCAGGCGATGAGAGAGGCCGGCGCGGCCCAGGCCGGCAGCGTCTGCCCGGCGCCCGCCATCCCCGAGACCAGCGCGACCTGGTCGGTTCCCGCGACGTTCCAGAGCCTGAAGGCATCCGCCGGGTTCAGGGCAAGCAGCCACGGGAACACCGATTTCGTGAACACGCCACCGCCGTCGAAGACGACCGCGCCCAGAAGCCCTAGGTCGTAGAGCACCACGAAGACCAGCCACAGCCCCACCGCGGCACCCGCCGCGCCCGCGGCCGACCCCGCGAGTGCCGAGGCCGCGTAGCCCAGCGCGAGAAAGCTCGCCCCCAGCAGGATGGCCGTGGCGATCAGCCGGGCCAGCGCCGCAACGCTGTCGGGCCCGGCACCGCCTGTCAGGGCGGCAACCACGCCGCCCGCCCCCAGCCCGACGACCATGGCAATGGCCAGCACGCCCAGGTGGGCGACGAACTTGCCCATCAGCATCTCGCCCCGCGACAGGGGGTAGGTCAGCACGAGGCCCAGCGTGCCGCGTTCGCCCTCGCCCGCGATCGCGTCGAAGCCGATCATCAGGGCCATGAAGGGCGCAAGGTAGACTGCCAGCGTCGTCATCGACGCCACCGCGACGGTCAGCAGATCGACCCCGAGCGCGCCTGTGGGCGCGGAGCCCGCGAAGGTCAGTGCGAGCGCGAACAGCGTCATCATCGCGGTCGCCATGACGACCCACCGGTTGCGGCGCTGGATGCGGAACTCCGCCGCGGCGATGGCCAGGATGCGTCCGATCATTGCCGGTCCTCTCCACAGAAATATCGATACAGGTCCTCGAGGCTGGGCGGCACCATCTCCACGTCGCGGACCGTCTCGCCCAGTGCCGAGATGCGGTCCAGATGCGCCATCTTCTGGTCGGCCGGGCACAGAAGCTCGACCGCCGAGCCGTTCACGCGCTGCCCGCCCAGTTCCGCGTGCAGTTGATCCGCCGCGCCCTCGGCGGCCGTCAGCCGGATGCGGATCGGCAGCGCCGCCTGCCGGCTCAGCCGTGGCAGGGTGTCGTCGGCCACCAACGCGCCGTCGCGCATGATTGCGATGCGGTCGGTGCGCGCCTCGACCTCGGTCAGCGCGTGACTTGCGATCAGCACGGCGGTGCCGTTCGCCGACATCTCGTCGATCACCGCATAAAGGTCGTGCCGCGACAGCGGGTCGAGCCCGCTGGTCGGCTCGTCAAGCAGCGCGACCCGCCGCCGGCCCAGGAGCGCCTGCGCCAGGCCAAGCCTCTGGCGCATCCCCTTGGAATAGGCCCCGATCCGGCGGTCGGCCGCGTGGGCCAGACCGACGCGCTCCAGCAGGGGCATCACCGCCGACGGCGCCTCCCCTGCCAGGCGGGCAAAGGTGGTCAGCTGCTCGCGCCCCGTCAGCGCCTTGTGAAAGGCCACCTGTTCGGGCAGGTAGGCCGTCGCAATCCGCGCCGGCGCCGATCCGGGGGCGTGGCCGGCGACCCGGATATGGCCGCCGCTGGGGCGTATCAGACCCAGGACAAGCTTGATCAGCGTGGACTTGCCGGCCCCGTTGTGACCCAGCAGCGCCACGCGCTCTCCGGGGGCCACCTCGAACCCGAGCCCCCGCAGCACCGGGACGGGCCCGTAGTGTTTTTCCAGCGCCTCGATCTTCAGGGGCGGGCGGCGGTCATCCGTCATGTCGTCTCTCCCAGTCGGGTACGGGGATCTTCACGGGCTGCATCAGCGGGGCGGTGTCCACCACGCCGCCCGGCAACAGCGCGGGAAAGGCCGATTGCGCCCACCGCACCAGCTGCACCGCCGGCGAACCCAGCAACAGCTTGGCCGCCGGCTGGCTCCACAGGATGTGGTCCATGCTGTCGTTCGGCCGGTAGGGCGTGTCGGCCACGCCGTCGCCGTCGAGGTCGTAGGCGGCGAAATCGCTCCAGTAGTTTCCGCGGCCGTCCTCGCTCCAGTCGAGCCATTTGGTGCCGACGTACTTGACCTGCGTGCGGTTGCCGATGAAGGCATTGCCGCTGATCTCGTTGCGCTCCGACCCGGCGGTGAAGTGCACCCCGATCGGGCAGCGCTCGAACCGGTTGCCGGTGATCTCGTTCATGTGGGCATTGTAGATGAACAGGCATTTCTCGTGGCCGTTGCGCACGAGGTTGCCCTCGACCCGCGAGCGATTGGCGTAATTCAGCATGACGCCGTGCTGCTCGTCGTCGATCGAGACGTTGTCCAGCACCTTGACGCGCTTGGAATACATCACCGCGTAGCCGAGGTGATTGCCCACCGAGAGGTTGCCCGAGACCTCGGAGCGGTTGGCATACATGTAGTGCACGGCGAAGCGCAGGTCCCGGAAGCGATTGTTCCTGAAGGTATTGGAGTGCGAGGTGTTCACGAATATGCCGTCGCGCCCCCAGCGGATGTCGTTGCCGACCACGGCCGCGCCCGGCGAGTTCCAGACATAGACGCCGTTGCCGCGGTCGTTCATGCGGTGATCCTGCCGGCCCTCTATGACGTTGCGGGCCACCAGCGCGTCGCGCGCGCCGTGGATGTCCACGCCGTAGAGGTTGCCGAGGATGCGGTTGTCGGTCACCCGCGCGCCGTCGGCCCCCTTGAGCAGGCGCACGCCGCTGTCGATGCCTTCGTGGTCACTGCCAGACCCGGTGATCGTGCAGCCGGAGATCTCGACCTTCTCGGCCGTCACCACGAAAACGGAGCCGTTACCGCCGCCGTCGACGCGGGCACCTTCGGCGCAGGCGATGGTCAGCGGCGTGTCTATCTCGTGGCCACCGGCGTGGCGACCGGTGCCGAGGCGGAGTGTGTCCCCCGCCCCGGCGGTCTCGATGGCCCGGGCCAGCGCCCCGTCCCCTGCCGGCACATCCGTGACGCCTGCCCGGACGGGTCCGGGCAGCGCCAGGCAGAGCGCCAGTATGGGGCCAAGACGCCGCATCGGCTCAGGCGCCCCGCGGTTCGACCAGCATCCGCCCGCGCATCTCCATGTGCAGGGCGTGGCAGAACCACTGGCAGTAGAACCAGTGCACCCCGGGGCGGTCAGCCGTGAAGGTGGCCGAGGCGGTGGCCTGCGGCGGCACCTCGAAGGCCACCCCGTGGTTGGACAGGGTGAACCCGTGGGTGAGGTCGTCGATCTCGTCCATGTTGGTGATGTAGACCGTCACCTCGTCGCCCTGGCGCACGCGGAACTTCGACATGCTGAACTGCGGCGCGATTGAGTGCATGTAGACGCGCACCTTGTCGCCATCACGCACCGGTTCGTCGGCACCCCAGTCAAGGTCGACGCCGTCGGCCTCCGCCTGCTTGCGCGCCTCTTCCCACATCGGGTCGTCACGGCTCCAGACGTTGACGGGGTTGACCAGGTCGCGGCGCACGATGATGCAGTCATGCGGCTCGGCGAAGGTCGGCCCGTCGTGCACAACCGGCATGTCGTCCCGGGTGATGTCGAGCAGCTGCTCGTTCTCGGGCTTCAGGGGGCCGACGTTGATGAACCGGTCCTTCGAGAACTTGTTGAGCGAGATCAGCCACTTGCCATCGGCCTCGCTGGTTTCGCCCATCGAGCTGTGGTTGTGGCCGGGCTGGTAGTGCACGTCCGTCTTGGTGACGATTGGGTTCACGTCCTCGCCGGCGTAGGCACGCACGGCCTTTTCGATGTCCCACTTCACCACCTGGCTGTCGAGGAACAGCGTGGTATAGGCCATGCCCTTGCCGTCGAAGGCGGTGTGAAGCGGCCCCAGCCCCAGTTCGGGCTCGGCCACGATGCACGACCGTTCCTCGGCGCCCTCGGAAAACAGCGCGTCCACCTTGTTCACGTCGATGACCGAACAGGTCGGCGACAGCTTGCCGTTGATGACGACGTGCTTGCCGTCCGGCGCGGTGTTGCAGCCGTGCGGGCTGTTGGGAATCGGCACGTAGCGGGTGTACTTCTTGTTCTTCCCCTTGCGCCCGTCGATCACCTTGACGCCCTTGTATTCCTCGTAGTCGCCGGCCTCGATGCCCTTCTCGATCTCCTTGATGTTGAAGATCACGCAGTGGTCCATCTCGTTTTCCGTCATCTCGGCGAGGGTCATGCCCATTTCCGAGTTGTAGGAGGTCGAGAAGGCGTACTTGCCCTGGTAATCGGCGTCGCAGTTGTCGAGGTTGCCCGACACCATCACCTGCCAGGCG
Source organism: Roseovarius salinarum (assembly GCF_002834145.1). Lineage (GTDB taxonomy): Bacteria > Pseudomonadota > Alphaproteobacteria > Rhodobacterales > Rhodobacteraceae > Roseovarius > Roseovarius salinarum. The sequence continues at coordinate 93,602 of NZ_PHNT01000013.1, forward strand.
ATCTCCATCGTGTCGCCGTCGATCGCGGTGAAGATGTTGACGTATTCCTCCGGCTCGTCGAGCACCGAACCATCGTTGACGATCGGCATCTCGTGTTCGCCGTTGGCAAAGACGTAACCGGTGCGCGGATACTTCTGCGGCCGCAGCCCGTGGATGTCGCCGGTGTTGGGGATCTCGATGATCTTGTCCGTCTTCATCACGTCGCAGCGCACGCGGGCGACCCGGGTGTTCGCCTTGTCGTTCATGAACAGGTAGCGCCCGTCGTAGGTGCCCTCGGTGAACGACATGTGGGGATGGTGCAGGTCGCCGTTGTCGTAGGTTTCCATGTTGCGCTTGGCCAGGAATTCCCTGGTCTCCGGCAGCAACCCCTCGGTCATCACCTTGAGGCTTTCGTTGGTCTGGCCCCAGCCGGTGGCCGAGCAGCGGTTGAACACCGGCACGCGCATCAGCTCGCGCATCGACGGGAAGCCGAGGATGCGCAGCTCTCCCGTCTGGCCCGAGGACCAGAAGCCATAGTATTCGTCGAGGTCGCCGGGCACCGGCGTCAGCCCCTCGGCCGCCGCCTGCGCGGGCCTGGACCCGCCCAGCAGGCCCGCGGCGGCACCTGTGGTCGCGGCGATGGCGCCGGTGGCCGTGGCCCCGAGCATCCCCCGCCGGGTGATGTTGAACTTGTTATTCGTGTCAGACATTTGAGGTCTCCTTTCTCCCCTCTTGCGCGTCGAGCTTTCGCGTCATCACGTCGGCGCTCGCCGCATTGGACGCCCGGTCGCGGGCGCGCCGTTTCAACTGCCGGATCACCACCGGACATTTCGTTTCCGACTGGTAAAGCACCTGGCAGTGCAGGCAGTTCACGCATTCGTTCGGGTTGATCTCGCCCGTGGGGTGGATCGCCTGCACCGGGCACTCGTTGGCGCAGGTCTGGCAGGGGTGGCCGCACTCGTGATAGCGCTTGAGCCAGTCGAACATCCGGATCCGCGCCGGGATCGCGAGCCCCGCACCCAGCGGGCACAGGTAGCGGCAGTAGAAACGCTCGATGAAAAGCCCGATCACCAGCAGCACCACCGCGAAGACCACGAACGGCCAGTCGCGCATGAACTTCAGGATGATCGCGGTCTTGAACGGCTCCACCTCGGCCAGGGTTTCGGCCATCGGCATGGATGCCAGCGATACCCCGAACAGACCGAGGAAGATCATGTACTTGATGGGCCAGAGGCGTTCGTGCAGGCCCCAGGGCAGTTCCCACTGCGGCACCTTGAAATAGCGGGCGATGCGGTTGGTCAGTTCCTGGAGCGCGCCGAACGGGCACAGCCAGCCGCAATAGGCGCCGCGCCCCCAGAAGATCAGCGCCGCGGCCACCGCGAACCACTGGATGAACACCAGCGGGTCCATCAGGAAGGCATCCCAGGTGAAGCCCGACCGCAGCGCCCCCGCCAGCGCCATCAGGTTGACCACCGAAAGCTGCGCGTTCGCGTACCAGCCGATGAAGAACAACGTCATCGTCAGGAAGCCCATGCGGAACCAGAAATAGGCCCGCGGGTACCGCGTGATCTGCATCTGGAAGAAGAAGGCCCCGGTCAGCACCGTCAGCATCACGGCAAGAACGCCGATCTCGACCGCGCGGTCGCGCCAGATGCGTTGCCACAGCGCGGTCTTGGCGGCGGCTTCCGCGTCGGGCGCGTTCACCGCTGACGCGGGCGCCACCGGCGCGAGGTATTTCTCGGGCAGGCGGTAGCCAAGGTCGAATGTCAGGAAGGTCTTTTCCACCGGGCCGACCGCGCGCTGAACCAGAAGCTGCAGGCGCCACGGCTCGGCCGGGTTGAACCCGGCGTCGGCCGGGATGCGGAACAGGTCGATCTCCTTGAAGCTGGGAGCCCCCTCGGCGGCGATTTCGCCCAGCCGGCGGTGGTCACGGTCGAAGAAGCGCACCGACCGGTCGCCCTGGATCAGCTGGATGCGGTCGAAGATCCCGCCGCGGACATACCCCGACCCCTTGAAGGAATAGCGCCCCCGCCCGGCGACAAGGATCGCGTGCTCGCCCTCGCCCAGCCAGCCCTGAAGGTTGGCGTACTCGGCCTCGCCCAACAGGCTGCGGCCGATCGTGGGCACGCTGACAAGGCCCGCGCGCATGTCGACAAAGGTGTCGTCGGCCGGGCCGTCGGCGGGGCGCTCGGCGGCGCGCGGGTCGCCGCTCTGCTCGAAGGCGCGGTTGATCTGCCCGACATCCAGCGTCAGCCCCCGCACCGAGCCATCTCCGGCCAGCGCGGACCAGTCGCGGACCTCGCCCTCGCCCTGTTTCAGTTCGCGCTCCGGGCCGCTGGCTTCCACGGGGCTCAGCCCGCCCAGGCCCAGCGCACGCGCCACCTTGATGCCGCCACGCACGAGGCTGTCGTCGATGACCATCACCGTGACCGTGGCGCCCGAGATGATGTCCAGTTCGTGCGCGGTGCCCGATTGGGCCGCCTCGGCCTTGAGATCCAGCCCCGCGTAGCCCTCGATCACCGCGCGCATCTTCGATTCGGGAATACCCACCAGCACGATCGGCTCGGAATGCTCCACCAGCTTCGCACCGGTCATCACGGCCCCGGGCGAGATCGCGGCAATGACGTGGATCGGCTTGCCCGAATAGCCCGTTGTCCCCGCGAAATCCGAGGTCAGGAAGGCCCAGCCGACGGTGTCGCCGTCGTCGAGCACGGGCGCGACCGGCACGTCGTCCCGGATTGCGCCGAAGGCGTCCGCGCCGGGCACCAGTTCCTCCGGCGCGACCCTGTCGATCAGGTGCGGCAGGGCGGCGGGTTCATCGGCGACCACCACCGTCGCGCAGGTCAGTGCGAGGACGGCCGCGAGCAGGACTTTCTCGATCGTGCTTTGCATTCGTTGGTCCGGCGAAGGTTTACGCGGCAACCTTTCCCACCGGGTCCGTTGAATACTTGACTAAAGTCAACGGTGCCGCGAAGAAACCACCGATCTGCGCCGCACCGCCGCAAAACATTGATCCATTTGTGATATTTTTTCGCGCCAGGGTTGTTGCCGCCTCAACGGCGCAAGCGCCCCAACCGTCCGGCCATGTCGAGCATCCGGCACGAGAATCCCCACTCGTTGTCGTACCAGCCGAACACCCGCAGCAGACCGCCGGCCGACACGGAAGTCTCCGGCCCGCTGACCACCAGCGATTCGGACCGGCCGCGCAGATCGCTGGAGACCAGCGGCTTTTCCGTCCAGCCGAAGACCGGGCCGGCGTCGGCGGCCTCGCGCAGCGCGGCGTTGGCCGCCTCGACGCTGGCGGGACGCTCCGTGCGGACCGTCAGGTCGATGGCCGAGACGCTGGCCGTGGGCACACGGATCGCGCGCGCCTCGATCCGCCCGGCCAGGTGCGGCAGCACGCGCCCCGTCTGGTGCTGTGCGCTGGTGGTCGTGGGCACCATCGAAAGCGCGGCGGCGCGGCTGCGCTCCGGCGCACCGCGCGGCTTGTCGACCGTGGGCTGGCTGCCGGTGTAGCAATGCACCGTCACCATCTGCCCGCCCAGCAGGCCGAACGACTCGTCCAGCAGCCGCGCGAGCGGTGCCAGCGCGTTGGTCGTGCACGATGCGTTCGACACGATCCGCGCGTCGCCCAGCAACCCCTCGTTGGCCCCCATCACCGCGGTGACGTCGGCCTCGTCCGACGGTCCCGACACCAGGACCGCGCCGGCGCCTGCCTGCAAGCCGCGTTCGGCCACCGCGCGCGCGCCGCCCATGCCCGTGCATTCCAGAACCACGTCCACGCCCGACAGGTCCAGCGCGCGCAGGTCGTCGGCCGCGTGGAACGCGATGGCACGGCCATCCACCACGAGCGTGCCGTCGCCCACCGTCACGGTGCCCGCCCACGGACCGAACACGCTGTCGTATTCGAACAGGTAGGCACAGGTCGAAAGCGGCTCGATCTCGTTGATGAGCACCAGTTCGAACTCGTCCGCCCGCTCGCGCAGAAGGATGCGCAACAGCGTTCGGCCGATGCGGCCGAAACCGTTGATCGCAAGGCGAACGGGGCGGTCGGGCATGGTGTGTTCGGCGTCGGGGCGGGTTTCAGATCGGCACGAACTCGTGCGCCTCGGGCGAATACTGTTCGAGCTTGCCTTCGCCGATGTCGTGCCACAGGCCGTGCAGCGTCAGCCGTCCAGCCGCGACGGCTTCGTCGACGAAAGGAAAGGTCGTGAGGTTCTCCAGCGACGTCAGCACCGCCTGGTGTTCCAGCGCGTGCTGGATGTCGTCCGCGTTGCTCGCGGCACGCACCTTCTCGTAGCCCGGGCGCAGGATGTCCATCCATCGGCCCACGAAGCTCGACTTCTCCTCCAGTTGCGGCGCCTTGCCGGAACACATGTCGAGGCATCCCTTCACGCCGCCGCAGCCGGAATGGCCCAGCACGACCAGATGCGCGACCTTCAGCGCGGTGACGGCGTATTCCACCGCCGCCGAGGTGCCGTGACGGTCTCCGTCGGGTTCGTAGGGCGGCACGAGGTTCGCGATGTTGCGGTGAATGAAGAATTCGCCCTGGTCCGCGCCGAAGATCGACGTGACATGCACGCGGCTGTCGCAGCACGAGATGATCATCGCGCGGGGATGCTGGCCCTCGGCGGCCAGGTGGCGGTACCACGCGGCGTTCTCGGCATAGGTGGTCGCCTTCCACCCGTGGTACCGGTGAACCAGATAGGTGGGCAGCGGACGGGCCTTTTCCATGATGCGCCTTTCATCGTCGGAACGGTAACGCAACGCAATAAATCGGATTCGGAAAAAATTCGAGCGGGAATGCCCGCACGCGGAAACCTTTCGGCAAATTCGGCCGGTGACATTGCCCGCGACGTGGTGGGGGCCGCGGCAAGGAAGGTGGGTGATTTGGTGAAACAGGTTAGCATTCTCGAACAGCGCGAGGACACGCAGGTCGACCTCGCGCGGCTGGCAGACCTCGGCCGCCGGCTGGGACAACCGGACGCCGACGCGGTCGTGTGCCGCGCGATGGAGGAACTGGCCCAGCGCATCGCGCGGACCGACGCGCACTGCCGCGCCGGCGCACTGGACCAGGCCGCCGCCAGCGCGCGCAGCATGGTCGCGATGGCCGAACAGCTGGGCATGGTGCGGCTGGCGCGCGTCGCGGCCGACGTGGCACGCTGTGCCCGCGGCGGCGACCGCACCGCGCTGGCGGCGACGCGGGCCCGGCTGCTGCGGGTGGGCGAACGGTCGCTGCACGAGATCTGGCAGGCGCAGGATCTGTCGATCTGATCCCTTGCGGGCGCAGCGGGGACGGCTAGGGTGACAGCACATCGCAAAACCAGCCCCGAAAGGTGCCCCATGACCTTGACCTTCGCCCCCGCCGACGCCGACGCGATCCCGGTGCATGTGATCGAGGAGGGCGGGCTCGACGCCTGGGCCGAGGGGCAGGACGAATTCACCGCCCGCTTCGTCCGCTCGGCCGGTTTCTCGGGCGCGCTCGGCAGCACCCTGCGCGTGCCCGGCCCCGATGGGGCGGTGGCGATGGTGCTGGCGGGCTACGGCACCGTGCAGGCCCGGGCACGCGGACGGTTCCACCTGGCCGCCGTCGCGGCCAACCTGCCCGAGGGCACCTACCGGCTGGAGGGCCTGCCCCCCGAACGCGCCGCCGAAGAGGCGCTGGGCTGGCTTCTGGCGGCCTATGCCTTCGACCGCTACCGCGCCCGGACACGTGCGCAGGTGCGCCTCGTGGCCCCCGAGGGCCTGGATGCCGGGCGCATCGAAACCATGGCGGCAGGCGAGGCGCTGACGCGCGACCTGATCAACACGCCGGCCGCCGACATGGGGCCCGTGGAACTGGAGGCCGCCTGCGCCGATCTCGCCGGCCGTTTCGGCGCGCAGCTCGACGTCATTCGTGGCGATGCGCTGATCGAGCACAACTTTCCCCTGATCCACGCCGTCGGCCGCGCTGCCGAACAGGCGCCCCGGCTGATCGACATGCGCTGGGGCGAGACGGGCCCGACGCTCACGCTGGTGGGCAAGGGCGTGTGCTTCGATACCGGCGGGCTGAACCTGAAGCCCGCCGCGGGCATGGCGCTCATGAAAAAGGACATGGGCGGCGCGGCCACCGTGCTGGGGCTGGCGCAGATGATCATGGCGCTCGCGCTGCCGCTGCGGCTGCGCGTGCTGGTGCCCGCGGCCGAGAACGCGGTGTCCGGCGCCGCCTTCCGCCCCGGTGACATCCTGACCGCACGCAACGGCCTGACGGTGGAGGTCAACAACACCGACGCCGAAGGGCGACTGGTGCTGGCCGACGCGCTGGCGTTGGGCGCCGAGACCGCCCCCGACATGATGGTATCGATGGCCACGCTGACGGGCGCCGCGCGTGTCGCCGTGGGCCCCGACATCGCGCCCTTCTATACCGACGACGATGCGCTGGCGGCGGCGCTGGCGGCCTCTGCCGCGCAGGTGGCCGACCCGGTCTGGCGGATGCCGTTCCACCAACCCTACGAAGAGATGATTGAGCCGGGAATCGCGGACCTGGACAACGCGCCCTCGGGCGGCTTCGCCGGGTCCATCACCGCCGCGCTGTTCCTGCGGCGCTTCGCCGGCGACACGCGCTTCGCGCATTTCGACATCTACGGCTGGACGGCCAAGGACGCCCCCGCGCGGCCCAAGGGCGGCGTGGGAATGGGCGCGCGCACCCTGCTGGACGCTCTGCCCGGCGTGCTGGGGCTGTGAGCGGCACGCGCGTTCCCCCGCCGGCGGGCGCCGCCGGCACGCCGCGGCAGGTGGCCGTGCCCGTGGCCGACCTTATGGAAACGCCGCGCGGCGCCCGCGCGCGCCAGCTCGTCATCGGAGAGGAGGTCTGCGTGGTCGAGGACCGCGCGGGCTGGAGCCGCGTGACATGCGCGCGTGACGGCTACGCCGGCCATCTGCCCACCGGCGCGCTGACCGACGGGCCGGCGCCGACGCACCGCGTGCATGTCCGTGCCACCCACCTCTACACCGCGCCGGACGTCAAGGCGCGCGAGCGCCACGCGCTCAGCCACGGCAGCCGGCTTCATGTCACCGCGCAGGACGGCCGCTTTGCCGAAACGCCCCACGGATTCGTGCCGCGCGTGCACCTCTGCCCGATCGACCAGGCCGACACCGACCCGGTCGCGGTGGCCGAACTCTATCTCGGCACGCCCTACCTGTGGGGCGGGAACTCGGCCTTCGGGCTCGACTGCTCGGGGCTGGTGCAGGCTGGCTGCCTTGCCTGCGGCCTGCCCTGCCCCGGCGACAGCGACCAGCAGGAGAACACCCTCGGCCAGACACTTGCCGCCGATGCACCGCTGCGCCGCGGCGATTTGTTGTTCTGGCGCGGGCACGTGGCCTGGGTCGCCGACGAAACCCGCCTGTTGCATGCCAACGCCCACGCCATGGCAGTGGCGTTCGAGGATACCGGCGCCGCCATCGCGCGCATCGACGCGCAGGGCGACGGCCCGGTCACGCGCCGCGCCCGGTTGACGGCGTAAGCAGGGGCGGGTCTTCTTGCAGCAAGCCCACGCCCGCGCGACCCGCCCGCGCGCGCAGGACGCAGGACAAGGACCGCCAGATGACATCCGACAGCTTCTTCCATCCCGTCTCGGGCTTCGACCTTCCGCGCTTCGCCGGCGTGCCCACCTTCATGCGCCTGCCGCACGTGCCGCCCGGGCACGACCGGTTCGCGGATGTGGACATCGGCCTTGTCGGCGTGCCGTGGGATTCGGGCACCACCAACCGGCCCGGCCCGCGCCACGCCCCGCGCCAGCTGCGCGACGCCTCCACCATGATCCGCGCGCAGCACCCCACCAGCGGGCTGCGTCCCTTCGAGGCCGTCAATTGCGCCGACCTGGGCGACGTGGGCCCGAACCCCGCCGACATCCCCGACAGCATGGCGCGCATCACCGCGTTCCACGACGGCCTGCGCACGGCGGGCATCACGCCGCTGACCGCGGGCGGCGATCACCTGACCTCGCTGCCGGTGCTGCGCGCCCTGGCCGCCGACGGGCCGCTGGGCATGGTGCATTTCGACAGCCACACCGACCTGTTCAAGTCGTATTTCGGCGGCACGATGTACACCCACGGCACCCCCTTCCGCCGCGCGATCGAGGAAGGGCTGCTCGACCCCGCCCGCGTCATCCAGATCGGCCTGCGCGGCACGATGTACGACACCGAGGACCGCGATTTCGCCCGCGCGACCGGCATCCGCCTGGTCACGATCGAGGAATTCTTCGACCGCGGCATCCCGGACGTGATGGCCGAGGCGCGCGAGATCGCGGGCCGCGGGCCAACCTACGTCAGCTACGACATCGACTTCGTCGACCCCACCTTCGCACCGGGCACCGGCACGCCCGAGGTGGGCGGCCCCAGCGGTTTCCAGGCCTTGCAGGTGGTGCGCGAACTGGCCGGGCTGGACATCGCCGGCGCCGACATGGTCGAGGTCTCCCCACCCTTCGACGCCTCGGGCGGCACCGCGTTCCTGGGCGTGTCGATCATGTTCGAACTGCTCTGCGTGATGGCCGCCGGGCGCTGACGCCCGCGCCGGTCATGCGCCCGCCAGCCACGCCAGCACCACGCCCGCCGCGCCGATGTGCCCCAGCGTGAGCGTCACCGACAGCCCGTGCAGCCACTTGAACCGCGCCTGACGCCCCGCATCGCTGGCGGCGTTGATAGCAGGCATCAGCACCTGCCGGGCGAACAGGGTGGTCGCCGCGATGGCCGCCATGATCCCGGCCCCCGGCGCACCGGCCGCGGCCACGATCCCGCCGGCCAGCGCCGAACATCCCAGCACGAACAGGTAGAAATGCGGAAACGCCTTCCGGATGACGCGGCCCGCCGTCGGCGCGGGCAGGACGTGAAAGATGAAGGCGGCGAAGCCGAAGGCGTAAAGCGTCATGCCTCCGAACAACAGGGCGACGAGCAACAGGGCAACGATCTGCATGGCATCCTCCGCGCCGGCACGGCGTGCAGGTAGGGCGCGGCCCGCGCGGGGCCAGCGGGCGCGTCACTCCACCGCGCGGATGAGCTTGCGCTCGAGCACGCGCAGCACCGTCTTCAGGTCGTGCCCGCGCTTGAGCACGCGCCCGTCCATGCCGATCACGGCATACTGGCCCTGGCGGTTGCGCAGCCGCGGGCGCTTCTCGATCCGGTAAAGCGGATGCTCGGCGGTGCGCCGGAACACCGAGAAGACGGCGACATCGGACAGGCAGGAGATGCCGTAGTCGCGCCACAGGCCGGCGGCGACCATGCGGCCGTAGATCGACAGGATCGCGCTGAGTTCGCCACGGTCGAACGCCACCTGCTGCGTCTCCTGCGGGGCGTCGGCGGAGCCCGGGGATGCAAATTCCATGCACCGAGACTTGCCGCAACCGCGCGGCAAATCAAGAGGATTCGCGCAGGCGACCGCATTCGCCGGCCGATCGGCAAGACCGCCGGCCCCCCAAGCGTGCGGAGGTCCTCGCCCGCGCGAACCAAAAGTTTTCCCGAAAACTTTTGGCAAATCTTTTCCGGAAAAGATTTGCGCCGCGCGGCCGTCAGGCGAAACTGCCGTGGCAGAACCAGCCCGGGCTCATCGCCGCGCCGTGGGCGCGGAACAGCCACAGCCGCTCGCCCCGGTGCGTGATCACCTGCCAGTAGTCGCGCACGCCGCTGCGCCAGGCGGGATCGTCGAGCCACCATTCCGGCGCGATCCGCTCGGGCCCCGCGGCGTGGACGGTGCCGTGATCGCGCCCGCGCCAGCGGAACCGCGCGGGCGGGGCCGTGCCATCCGACGCGGCCACCGGTTCCGGCGGCCACAGGCTCAGCGGACGCGGCACCGGCGGTGCGGGCCAGGCGCCGGCAGGCTCGGACCAGGCCGCAGCCAGCGTTTGGGCACTCTTTTCGGGGATATGGCTGCTGGCCGGGTGGCGCCGCGTGATCGCGTCGAGCCCGATGCGCGCGCCCATGCGGCTGACCAGATCCTCCAGCGCGGTGTCGCGCGCCTGCCGCTCTCGCGCGGCGCGGGCGGCGGCGAGATGTCCCTGGGGCGCGCGGTCGTGCAGCGGCTCGGCCACCGCGGCCTCCAGCCGCAGCACCTCGATACCCGGGCCCGCGTCGAGCGAATCGAGCTGCATCTCCAGAAGCGGGCGGATCCGCTCCGCACGGTCGGTGGCACGGGCCAGCCCCGTTTCGAGCGTCTGCAGACAATTGTCCACGCGCATCGCCTGGAACCGCACCCGCCGCGCGCCCTGTCCCGCGTCGCGCAGCAAGGTGCACAGCCGTGGCACCAGCCGGTCGAGCCCGGCCAGGAGGTCGTCGCGCAGGCCGATCGGCTCGGGCAGGCTGAGCCGCGTGGCCAGGCGCGGCCGATGCCGCAGGGGCGACACCGGCTCGGGCACGGCGCCCAGGGCCTGGTCGAGCCGCAACACCAGCGCCTGCCCGAAGCGGCGCGCCAAGGGCGCGCGGGGCTGCCCCATCAGGTCGCCGACATGCCGCAGCCCCAGCCGCGACAGCTGCGCGATCACCTCGGGCTCCAGCCGCAGCGCGGCCACGGGAAGACCGGACAGAACCCCGCGGGCCTGCCCCGGCGGCGCGATCCGCGCCGCCGCCGGGCCGGCCGGCGCGGCCGG
>NZ_PHNT01000014.1 GCF_002834145.1 Roseovarius salinarum
GCCGCGCGGCCAGCGGGCGCGGCGGCCCGGGGTTCGGGCGCATCGCCGGCGGAGGCGGACCGGCGCGTGCCTTCGGGCCGCGGCGCCTGTGCGCGGGCCCTGAGCGTCTCGGCCGGCAGGAGCGCGGGATAGTCGGCGTCAGACGTGCTCGCGTCCGTCTCGAAGGCGGCCGGCGGGCTGCATGCCGCGGCCAGCGCGGATGTCAGAAGGAGCAGCAGAGAGGCCTTGGCGCGCATGCCGGCATTGTCCTCGGTGTCGAAAACGGAAACTCGCGGGCAGATTGCCACCGTTGTTGCCCCCGGTGCAAGCGGGGCTTTGATCTGAACGCGCGTTCAGATAAACGGATCCCATGGCACGGACGCAGGGCTCCCACGCCGGGATCACCGGCCCCAGGGTGCGCGAGGCCGCCCTGCGGCTGTTCGCGCGGCACGGCTATGCCGCGGTCCCGATGCGGCAGATCGCGGCAGAGGTCGGCGTGCAGGCAGGGGCCCTGTACAACTACACCCCCGACAAGCAGAGCCTGCTGTTCGAGCTGATGAAGGAACACCTCGAGACGCTCCTGGCGGCCCGCCGGGCCGAACCCGTGCCGGCTGACGCGCTTGCGGCCCTCGAACAGTTCACCCGCTTCCATATCCGTTTTCACGCCCGGCGCCCGGACGCCGTTTTCGTCGCCTACATGGAACTGCGCAACCTCGAGGCGGACAACTTCGCCGTGATCGAGCGGCTGCGGCGGGCCTACGAGGACGATCTGGAGGCGATCCTGGACACGGGTGTGCAGCAGGGCGTGTTCGCCGTCGCCGAACCGAAGATCGCCGCAATGGCACTGATCGCGATGTTGACGGGCGTGAACACCTGGTTCCGCGAGGGCGGCCGACTTAGCCTGGCGCAGGTCGAGGACATCTACTGGGACATGGTGCGCCGGGCCGTGGCCGCCTGAACGCGGGGCGCCGCCCGTCACGCGCCGGGCGGCGCCCCGGGCTTTGCGGGCAAAAGGCCGGTCGGGGCGGCCCGTCAGCCGGACTCGCGGATGAAGGTGCCGTTGTTCAGGTCGCGCATCGCCTGACGGATCTCCTCTTGCGTGTTCATCACGATGGGGCCGTGCCAGGCCACCGGTTCGCGGATCGGTGCGCCGGCGACCAGAAGGAAGCGGACGCCGCGCTCGCCGGCCCGGACTGTCACCTCGTCGCCCGCGCCGAAGCGCACCAGCGTCCTGTCGCCCGACAGGTCGCGCAGGTGCATTTCGTGGCCGGCCACCTGTTTTTCCAGCAGCACGCCGGACGGGGCGGCGGCGTCGGCAAAACGTCCGTCGCCCTCGAACACGTAGGCGAAGGCCCGGCGGCGGGTGTCCACCGGCAGCCGCTTGTGCACGCCCGGCGGCACGGAGACGTCAAGGTAGAGCGGGTCGGCGGCGATCCCGTCCACCGGGCCGCGTCGGCCCCAGAAGCTGCCGGTGATGACGCGCACGGCGGTGCCGTCGTCGTCGATCACCACCGGGATCTCGGTGGCCGGCACGTCCTGGTAGCGCGGCGCGGTCATCTTCAGCGACGACGGCAGGTTCGCCCAGAGCTGGAAGCCGTGCATCTGCCCGGCGGTGTTGCCCTGCGGCATCTCCTGGTGGAGGATGCCCGACCCGGCGGTCATCCACTGCACGTCGCCCGCGCCCAGCGTGCCGCTGTTGCCCAGCGAGTCGCCGTGCGCCACCGAACCGGACAGCACGTAGGTGATTGTCTCGATGCCGCGATGCGGATGCCAGGGAAACCCCCGCCGGAACCTTTCGGGGTCGTCGTTGCGGAAATCGTCGAACAGCAGGAACGGATCGGCGGCCTCCGGGTCGTCGAAACCGAAGGCGCGGTGCAGGTGAACGCCAGCGCCCTCGAGCGTGGGCTGGGCCTGGCGGGTGTCGGTGACGGGTCTGATGGACATGGGCGAGCCTCCTTGGTTGGAAAATAGGATAATGGCAAGTGTGCGCCAATACGGGTATTTGTGGTGATGCAAACTGAAATTGTGCAAAAATGCCCATACCGAGCGTCGCGGAGGGGATCGACATGCCGCACAAAGCCCGCAAGGTTGGCCGAAACAGGGAGGAACGTCATGAAAATCGGGTTCATCGGGCTGGGAAATGTCGGCGGCAAGCTGGCCGGCAGCCTTTTGCGCAACGGCATGGATCTTGTGGTGCATGACCTCGACGAGGGGCGCGTGGCCGCCTTCACGGCGCATGGTGCCGCGGCGGGGGGCGACCCGGCGCAGATGATGCGTGCTTGCGACGCGGTCATCACCTGCCTGCCCAGCCCCGAGGCGAGCGCGGCGGCGCTGGCCGCGATGCTGCCCGAGGTGGGGCCGGGCAAGATCTGGATGGAGATGTCCACCACCGATGCCGAGGAAGTGAAACGGCTGGGCCAACAGGTGATCGCGGCCGGCGGCGCGTCGGTGGACTGCCCGGTGTCCGGCGGCTGCCACCGGGCGGACACCGGCAACATCAGCATCTTCGCCGGCTGCGACCGTGCCACATTCGAGCGCGTGCTGCCGCTGCTGACGGTCATGGGCCGGCGGGTGCTGCACACCGGCGCACTGGGCAGTGCGAGCGTGCTCAAGGTGCTGACGAACTACCTGGCCACGGCGAATCTGGTTGCCTGCGCGGAGGCGCTTACGGTGGCCAAGGGCGCGGGCATGGACCTGGCCACCGCCTTCGAGGCGATCCGGATCTCGTCCGGCAATTCCTTCGTGCACGAAACCGAAAGCCAGGTGATCCTGAACGGCAGCCGCGACATCTCTTTCACGATGGATCTGGTGGCCAAGGACATCGGGCTGTTCCAGCGGACCGCGGAGGGGGCCGGCGTGCCGCTGGAACTCAACCCGCTTCTGATCGGTATCCTCGAGGACGGCATCGCCCGCTACGGGCCGCGCGAATTCTCGCCCAACATCATCCGGCGGCTCGAGGAGGCGACGGGCCTTGACGTTACCGCGCCAGGCTTTCCCGCCGAGATGACCGACGACGAGCCCGAGGCACCGGGCGGCGAGGTTCACCCGCGTACGTGATCCGGCCTCGCATCCCGCTGCGGTTCGCGGTATGGCCGTCGCGTGAAGGGAGAACGCGCATGTCCGACAAGGTTCTGGCCACCGTCCGCGCCTCCGCCCCGCGCCGTGCCTTCGGGCTGGGCACGCTGGCGGGGCTGGGGCTGTTGCTGCTTTACATGGCGCTGGCGATGCCCCCGGCGAACCCGGTCTGGCGGGTGGTCATGGTGGTTCTGGGCGTGGCGGCGCTGTGGCTGACACGGGCGATGGCGCGCGCCACCGCCGGGGCGGTCGAGCTCACCGAGACGGAGCTGCGCGACAGTGACGGCACGCGCATCGCCCTGATCGAGGAGATCGTCGGGCTTGACCGCGGCATCTTCGCCTTCAAGCCGTCGAACGGCTTCCTGCTGCGGCTTGCGCGGCGGGCGCCGCGGGCATGGCGTCCGGGGTTGTGGTGGCGGCTGGGCCGGCGCGTCGGCGTGGGCGGGGTCACGCCGGGCGCGCAGGCGAAGATGATGGCGGAAGTGATCGAGACGATGCTTGCCACCCGCTGAACCGCGGCCGGCGCGTGGCGGCGGTCAGCCGTCCAGGACGATCTGGGGCACGAAGCGGGGGCTGGCGAAAACCCGGGTCTCGACATCGAGGATCTCGTCCCCGGGCATCTCGAACGGCGTGAAGTAGCGCGAGACCGAGTCGACGAGAAGCACCTCCTCGCCGTCGGTGAGAATGGGCAGCCGGTCGCGCCGCGCCTCGGCGTCGGCGTCCGTCCAGGGCGTGAGATCGCCGGTGCCGCGAACGCGCGACCACTTGACGGTGTATTCATCGTTGTCCGCGTCGTATTTGATGACGGTGAAACGCAGCTGGTTGCGCTCGCCGTCGCCGGCGATCGCGTCGAAGACCGTCTTGGCGTTGGTAAGATAGCTCTCGTCTATGGTCTGCATCTCGCGCGTGATCATGTCGGCGGTGGTGTAGGTCGCCTTGTCGCGGATGCTGTTGAAGCGATAGACGTCGAAGAACACGAACATCAGCACCATCACCCATGCCAGGAAGGGCATGGTGATCGCGGCCTCCATCGTGGCCGTGCCCCGGGTGTCGTCGCGGAACCGCCGCAGGAAGGTGCTGATACGCGTGCGCCACATGTCAGTTCGGCTCCTGCACGAAGGCTGTCATCGTCGTCAGCTGCATCTCGCCGTCGGTGCGTGCCGTCAGCGCCGACGAGAAGCGGGTCGTCGGAAACAGCGGGTCGTAGACCGCGCAGGCGCGCAGCAGCATCAACTGGTTCTGCTGTCCCGGCGTGAACTGGCGCACCGGGTCGGATTCCGCGGCACGGTCGACGCAGTCGAACGCCTGGTCGAACAGCGACAGGTTGCGCAGGCTGGTCGGTTTCATCTCGAGCCGCACGACCTCGCTGCAGTTGGGGATGATGATGGCGTTTTCGCAGATGATGTCCTTGATCTCGTCGTGCTGTGGCGCGGTGCCGGTGCCCAGCCGCAATTCGCGCACGGCGACGTCCAGCCCGCGTTCCAGCATCGCGTGCCGCGCCGTGACGAAGCTGACCTCGAGCGCCGCGAAGATCATGATCATGTAGGCCGGCAGGATCAGGATGAACTCGACCGCGGCCGCGCCGGTTTCGGCGCGCCAGAAGCGGGTCAGGAATTTCTTCATCCGGGTCATTACTGCGTGAGCCTCAGCTGCACGACGTTGCCGGCGATCGAGCCGAAGGCGTCGTTGATGTTGATGCCGTCGGCGCGGTAGTAATGCGCCCCGGTCGAGGCGCAATCCTTGAGCGTGCGCTCGGCCGTGCCGCCCTGGCTGATCTCGAAGCCGATGGTGTAGACGACGACGCCTTCGTTCTTGGTGGCGGCGCACACGTTCTTCATCCGCGTGTTCTTTTCCGACCCGTCGACCCGTTCGGACCCGACGTAATCGTTCCAGGGGCCCGAATTGCCGGTGATGTCGCGGTAATAGTCGGGTGACATCATCCCCCAGGCCTCTTCCCAATCCAGTTGTTCGGTGCCGATGTAGCCCGGCAGGATCTGGTCCAGGTCCTTGAACTCCTGCCCGGAGATCCATTCGTCCTGGTCAATGTTGTAGTAATCGCCGTCGTCCGGATCACGCAGGTAGTAGACCGACTCCACGTCGCCGGTCGCCTTGTAGAAGCACTTGAACCAACCGTACTTGCAGTACTGCTCGTAATAGGGGTCTGTATAATGGTATCCCTTGTTGTACTTCGTGAAGCCGTAATCGAACTGCTGTTCCTGGTAGGTCACGTTGTAGAGGTCCGAGTGCTTGCCGCGGTATTCCGGATCGCTCACGTCGAAGAAATACGAGGTGGTGTTCTGGCCGTCGCCCATCATCACCACGACCTTCAGCGTCTCGCTCTGGTCGTAGTCCGCCGGCACCGTCGTGAGCGACGCGTCCATTTCACCGGAGTCGATCAGGTTGCCGGTCACGCCCTTGGTCCGAAATGTCGGATCGAGAAGGGCGGCGCCCCATTTCATGCCCTGGCTTCCCGACGTGTTGCCGCGGGCCTGCAGCGCGTCGATGGCGGTGTGCAGCGCGGTCTCGTTGTTCGAGTAAGGCAGGATGCGCATGTAATCGTCGGTGTAGCACGACCGCCATGTGCTGTTGAGGTTCTGCCAGCCGCCATAGACTGCGGTATAGATCATCTGGTCGACGGGGATGCCGTTGCTGGTCGCCGACGCGCCGCTGGACAGCGAAGCGTGATTGAAATCCTTGTCCTTGAAGCGCAGGCAGGTGGAGTAGGTGTGCTTTTCGTCCACGGCGAGCGCGTCGTACATCCCCTGCGAGGGCGTCACCGACCAGCTGAAGGGGATGATCGAGATCACCGTGTCGCCGGGCGTCGAGTTGTCGAGGATGGTGGTGACGAAATCCTTCGCCGCACTTTTGAGGTTGTTTAGCTTGGAGTTGCTGCCCATCGAGCCCGAGACGTCCAGCACGAGCGAGATTTCCAGTTTCGGAATCCGTTTCTCGGCCGTGGATGCCGCCACGGCGGTCATTGACTTGACGCCGCTGAATTTCAGCAGGTGCGTGGGCATCGTCATGTCGGCGGTGGCCTCGACGCGGGTCGCGTTGAGGGTGGTGTAGACGTCCTCGTCCTTGATCGGGTTGAGGTAGTTGCTCAGCCCGCTCTTGTCGAAATAGTCCTCGACGATCGCCTTGGGTTCCAGCCCGCGGGTGCCGGCCCCCGCAAGCACGGCGCTGTCCAGCGTGTTCTGAAGGTCGGCCCGCCGCATCTCGAACCGCATGATGTCGATGCCGATCCCGCCGGCGATCAGGATCATCATGAAGACGAAGAGCGAAAACACCGTGACGGCCCCGGATTCGTCGTGCACGAAGGCGGCCGACGCGCGGTGTCGCCGCCGCCGGTCCGTGTGCCGGTCGTTGCGTGCCGAGATACGCTGGCGTGTCATGTCGATGCCTTTCCTCGGGCGTGTTGTCCCGCGCCTCTGACGGTTTTTCCCGGTGACTCAGTTTAACGAAGCCCGTGGCGAAAAAATGGCGGTTTTCCGACGAAATACGGCCCATTTGCCGGGTCTTGCGAACAGACGTTTCGCTTTGGCGGGATTGTTGCCCGCTGCGATCCGGTCGGGAGGGGCGGGAAGGCATCGCAGGCACACGCGCCTTGGCGGTCCAAGGAACGGGTGGACAAAAATGTCGCATGCCTTAACGATGGGCGCGATCCCGGTGACAGCACGGCCGCGGCCACAAGCGGCATCCCGGGGCACGGACCAGGGAGGATGATGATGTCCGCGAAGAATGAGCCGACGTTCCGCGAGTCAGTGGACCTGATGTTCAACCGCGCTGTGGCGCTGATGGATCTGCCGCCGGGGCTGGAGGAGAAGATCCGCGTCTGCAACGCCACCTACACGGTGCGTTTCGGCGTTCGGCTGCGCGGCCAGATCCATACCTTCGTGGGCTACCGCAGCGTCCATTCGGAGCACATGGAGCCGGTCAAGGGCGGCATCCGCTATTCGCTGGCGGTGCACCAGGACGAGGTCGAGGCGCTGGCCGCGCTGATGACCTACAAGTGCGCGTTGGTCGAGGCGCCCTTCGGCGGGTCCAAGGGCGGGCTGTGCGTCGACCCGCGGGAATGGGACGAGCACGAGATGGAGCAGATCACCCGCCGCTTCGCCTACGAGCTGGCCAAGCGCGACCTGATCCATCCCTCCCAGAACGTGCCGGCGCCGGACATGGGCACGGGCGAGCGGGAAATGGCGTGGATCGCCGACCAGTACCGGCGCATGAACACCACCGACATCAACGGCCGCGCCTGCGTGACCGGCAAGCCGATCAACGCCGGCGGCATCGCCGGCCGGACCGAGGCGACGGGCCGCGGCGTGCAGTACGCCCTCCAGGAATTCTTCCGTCACTCCGAGGACATCACGGCCAGCGGCCTGACCGGCACGCTGGACGGCAAGCGGGTCGTCGTCCAGGGGCTGGGCAACGTGGGCTACCATGCCGCCAAGTTCCTTCAGGAAGAGGACGGCTGCCGGATCATCGGGATCATCGAGCGTGACGGCGCGCTTTACAACGAGGACGGCATCGACGTGGAGGCGGTGCGCGCCTGGATCACCAAGCACGGGGGCATCACCGGTTTCCCGGATGCCTCGCACTCCGCGGAGGGTGCCGCGGTGCTCGAGGCCGAGTGCGACATCCTGATCCCCGCCGCGCTGGAAGGCGTGATCAACATGGAGAACGCCAAGCGGATCAAGGCGCCGCTCATCATCGAGGCCGCCAACGGCCCCGTCACCGCCGGCGCCGACGAGATCCTCAGCCAGAAGGGCACGGTCATCATCCCCGACATGTACGCCAACGCCGGTGGCGTCACCGTGTCCTATTTCGAATGGGTCAAGAACCTCAGCCACATCCGCTTCGGCCGCATGGGCCGCCGGCAGGAGGAGGCGCGCCACCAGCTTCTGGTCAACGAGCTGGAGCGGCTGGACAACCAGCTTGGCGATGCCTGGGTCATCACGCCGGACTTCAAGGAGAAATACCTGCGCGGCGCGGGCGAGCTTGAACTGGTGCGTTCGGGCCTCGACGACACCATGCGCATCGCCTACCAGGGCATGCGCGAGGTCTGGCACGGCCGCGAGGACGTGCGCGACCTGCGCACCGCGGCCTATCTGGTCGCCATCGACAAGGTCGCGTCGAGCTACCGCGCGCTGGGGCTCTGACCGTCTTGAGCGGGCGGCTGCCGCTGGAATGCCGCTGCGGCGCGTTTCGGCTGGAGGTCTCGGTCCCCGGTCCCGCCGCCGGCACGCGGGTGGCCTGCTACTGCCGGGATTGCCAGACCGCCGCGCGCCATTTCGGAGCGCCCGGCGCGCTTCTCGGCCCCGCCAGCGGCACCGACATCTGGCAGACCACACCCGACCGGATCGCGATCGCGGCGGGCGCGGAGCGGCTGGCGATCCTGAGGTTGACGCCCGGGGGGCTGTTCCGCTGGTGCGCCAGCTGTTGCGACACGCCCGTGATCAACACGTTGCCGCGCCTTTCGCTGCCCTTCGCCGGTGTCGTGATGCGTCCGGGTCAGGCCGCAACGGCCGATCCCGTGCTCGGCCCGGTATTCGCCCACGCATTCACGGCGAGCGCGCCGCCGGGCGCAGGTGCACCCGCCCGCGACCGCCACTTCGCGCGTGCCGGGCTGGCGGTCGTGCGCCGCATGCTGGCCGCCTGGATCTCGGGCCGTGCGCGGTTGACCCCGCTCCGCGGCCCCGGGGGTGGCCCCGTCGCGCCGGTGCATGTGCTGGACCCCGCCGCGCGGGCGGCCGCGCGCCCCGAGGCGGCGCCGCCCGCACAATGACCGGCGGCGTCGCGGCCTGACCGGAATCTGTCGAAAAACTTGGGGGCGCCCGGTATTCCCCATTGCTAAGCGAAAGGGGGGCTGCTTCACTCGCGGCCATTCAGCAGGGGATACCGACACCATGCGCTTTTCCGGGCTGCGCGTTCTCAAGGAGGGTCTGACCGGCAACAAGGGCTGGTCGCCGCACTGGCGCGACGCAGACCCCAAGCCGGAATACGACGTGGTCGTGATCGGCGGCGGCGGGCACGGGCTGGCCACCGCCTATTACCTCGCGCGCGAACACGGGATCACCGATGTCGCGGTGCTCGAGAAGGGGTACCTCGGCGGGGGCAACATCGGTCGGAACACCACCATCGTGCGTGCCAACTACTTCCTGCCCGGCAACTCGGAGTTCTACAGCCATTCCCTCAAGCTGTGGGAAGGGCTGGAGGAGGAGCTCAACTACAACGTGATGCACAGCCAGCGCGGGCTGATCAACCTGTTCCACAACGATGGCCAGCGCGATGCCATCGTCCGCCGCGGCAACGCGATGGTCAACCAGGGCGACGACGCGATCCTGCTGGACCGCGCCGCGTTGCGCCGCAAGGTGCCCTACCTCGATTTCGACAACGCGCGCTTTCCCGTGCAGGGCGGCCTGTTCCACCCGCGCGGCGGCACCGCGCGGCACGATGCGGTGGCGTGGGGGTTCGCGCGCGGGGCCTCCGACAGGGGTGTCGACCTGGTGCAGAACTGCGAGGTCACGGGCATCGACGTGGATCGCGGCCGCGTCACCGGGGTGCAGACCACCCGCGGCGCGATCCGCGCCAGGAAGGTGGCGGTGGTGGTTGCCGGCCGGTCGAGCCAGGTGGCCACCATGGCGGGCATGCGCCTGCCGATCGAAAGCCACGTCCTTCAGGCCTTCGTCACCGAGGGGCTCAAGCCCTGCATCGACCACGTCGTGACCTTCGGCATGGGGCATTTCTACATCAGCCAGTCCGACAAGGGGGGGCTGGTGTTCGGTGGCGACCTGGATTTCTATCCCTCATACGCGTCCCGCGGCAACCTGCCCACGGCGGAACACGTGATGGAGGCCGGGATGACGCTGATGCCGATGATCGGCAAGGCCCGGCTGCTGCGCAGCTGGGGCGGCATCATGGACATGACGCCCGACGGCTCGCCGATCATCGACCGCTCGGGCATCGAGGGGCTCTACCTGAATTGCGGCTGGTGCTACGGGGGGTTCAAGGCGGTGCCCGGCTCGGGCCACTGCATGGCGCACCTCGTGGCCACCGACCGGCCGCACGATGCGGCGGCCCGGTTCCGCCTCGACCGGTTCCGCACCGGCCGCGGCCTGATGGACGAGGAAGGCACCGGCAGCCAGCACAGCCTGCACTGAGGCACCCGGCGGAGAGGTTCGGATCGTGAGTATTTTCGGCAAGATGAAGCATCAGTGGCGCGCAGGGAGGACGGCATGAGGATCACCTGCCCGATCTGCGGCGCGCGCGACCGGCGCGAATTCACCGTGAAGGGCGCCGCCCTGGCGCTGGAGCGGCCCGCGCGCGACGCGGGCGATGTGGCCTGGGACGACTACCTGCACAACCGCGACAACCCCGCCGGACGCAGCGCGGAGCTGTGGTATCACGAAACGGGCTGCGCGGCCTGGATCGTGGTCGTGCGCGACACGGTCACGCACGAGGTGTTCGAGACCCGGCTGGCCGACGGCGACACGGAGGCGGGATCATGAGGATCGGTGGCGAGGGCCTGATCGACCGCGGGGCGCGCCTGGATTTCACGTTCGACGGGCACGGGTACCAGGGCGTGAAGGGCGATACGCTCGCCTCGGCGCTTCTGGCCAACGGCATCCGGCTGATGGGCCGGTCGTTCAAGTATCACCGCCCGCGCGGGCCGCTCACGGCCGACAGCGCCGAGCCCAACGCGCTGGTCACGCTGGGCCGCGGCCCCGGGCAGGATCCCAACGCGCGGGCCACCACCGTCGAGCTTCACGACGGCCTCGAGGCGCGCAGCCAGAACCGGTGGCCCGGTCTGGATTTCGACCTGCTGTCGGTCAACGACGCGCTGGCGCCGTTCCTGGGGGCGGGGTTCTACTACAAGACCTTCATGTGGCCGCGCGCCTTCTGGGAAAAGGTCTACGAGCCGGCGATCCGCCGCGCCGCCGGCCTGGGCGCGATCTCGCGCGTGCACGACCCCGACCGCTACGAGAAGGCCTTCGCGCATTGCGATCTTCTGGTGATCGGGGCGGGGCCCGCCGGGTTGATGGCGGCGCTCACGGCCGCACGGGCGGGCGCCGAGGTGATCCTGGCGGACGAGGACACGCACCCCGGCGGGCGGCTGAACGCCGAGACGCTGGAGGTTGACGGCCGGCCCGGCCGGGACTGGGCCGCAGCGGTGGCCGCCGAACTGTCGGAAATGGACAACGTGCGCCTCATGACGCGCACCGCCGTCGTGGGCGCCTACGACCAGGGCACCTTCGGCGCGCTCGAACGGCTCGCGCCCGACATCGCCGCCCGCCGCGGTGCGCCGCGCGAATGCTTCTGGCGCATCGCCGCGCGGCGCGCGGTGCTCGCGGCCGGTGCGCTGGAGCGCCCGGTGGCCTTCCAGAACAACGACCGGCCCGGCGTGATGCTGGCCGGCGCCGTGCGCGCCTATGTCAACCGCTGGCGCGTGGCCCCGGGGCGCAACGTGGCGGTCTTCGGCAACAACGACGGCGCCCACCGCACGGCGGCCGACCTGATGGCCGCCGGCGTACACGTCAGCGCCCTGATCGATTCCCGCCCCGGCGCGACCACGGACCTTGACCTGCCGTTCTTCCCCGGCGCCACGGTCACGGATGCCCACGGGCGCAAGGGGCTCGAGGCGATCTCGGTGGCCACCACGAGCGGCATCGACAAGCTGCAGGCCGAATGCCTGGCGGTTTCGGGCGGCTGGAACCCGGCGGTGCACCTGACGTGCCACATGAACGGCCGGCCCGCGTGGCGCGAGGACATCGCCGCCTTCGTGCCCCGCGACGGCGCCGTGCCGGGCCTGCGCGCGGCGGGGGCCTGTGCCGGCACGTTTTCCACCCGGGCCTGCCTGGAGGACGGCATCGCGGCGGCGCGCGAGGCGCTGGAGGAAATGGGCCGCACCGCGCCCGGAACATCCGCGCCGCGGGCCGAGGACGGCGCCTATGCCATAACCCCGCTCTGGACCGTGCCGGGCAAGGCGCGCGCCTGGCTGGATTTCCAGAACGACGTGACGGTCAAGGACGTCAAGCAGGCCGCGCGCGAGAACTTCCGTTCGGTCGAGCACATGAAGCGCTACACCACGCAGGGGATGGCCACCGACCAGGGCAAGAACTCCAACACCGGTGCGCTGGCCGTGCTGGCCGACGCGACGGGCCGCGCGATCCCCGAGACCGGCACCACGACGTTCCGCCCGCCCTACAACCCCGTGGCCATCGGTGCGCTCGGCGCGGGTGCGCAGGGCATGGGCTTTGCGCCGCGGCGTCTGACGACCTCGCACGCGGCTTCGGTGGACCGCGGCGCCGAGATGCTCGAGGTCGGGCTTTGGTACCGGCCCAGCCATTTCCCCGCCCGCGGGGAAACGCACTGGCGCCAGTCCACCGATCGCGAGGTAACCATGGTGCGCGAGGCGGTGGGCATCGCCGATGTCTCGACGCTGGGCAAGATCGACGTGCAGGGGCCGGACGCCGCGCGGTTCCTCGATTTCGTCTATGCCAACACCTTTTCGACGCTGAAGGTGGGGCGCGTGCGTTACGGCATCATGCTGCGCGAGGACGGGCACGTGATGGACGATGGCACCACCGCCCGGCTGGGCGAGACCCACTTCCTGACGACGACCACCACCGCCGCGGCGGGCGAAGTGATGCGGCATTTCGAGTTCGTGCACCAGTGCCTGTGCCCGGACTGGGACGTTCGCTTCATCTCGGTGACCGAGCAATGGGCGCAGTTCGCCGTGGCCGGCCCGAAATCGCGCGATCTGCTCGACGATCTGCTCGACACGCCCCTCGATGACGCGGCCTGGCCGTTCATGGCCTGCGGGCCGGTCGGCCTTGGCGGGGTGCAGGCGCGGCTGTTCCGCATCTCGTTTTCCGGCGAACACGCCTACGAACTGGCGGTGCCCGCGCGTTACGGCGACAGCCTGTTCCGCGAACTGGCCCGGCGCGCCGAGGCGCTGGGCGGCGGCCCCTACGGCATGGAGGCGCTCAACGTCCTGCGGATCGAGAAGGGGTTCATCACCCATGCCGAGATCCACGGCCGCACCACCGCCTTCGACATCGGCATGGACCGCATGGTCAGCCGCAAGAAGGACTGCATCGGGCAGGCCGCCGCCGAGCGGCCCGGCCTGCGCGAGGACGGCCGCGAGCAGCTGGTGGGCCTCAAGCCGGTGGGCGCGGTCAAGATGCTGACCGCCGGCGCGCATCTGTTCAACGAGACCGACCCGGCCGACCGCGACCACGATCAGGGGTACATCACCTCGACCGGGTTCTCGCCCACCTTCGGGCATTTCCTCGCGCTGGGGTTCCTGAAGAACGGGCGCGCGCGGCACGGTGAGGTGGTGCGCATGGTCGATCACCTGCGGGGCGTGACCGCCTATTGCGAGGTGCAGGATCCGGTCGTCTTCGACCCGAAAGGAGATCGTGTCCGTGACTGAGCTTCTGGCGAAGACCCCCTGTGCCGGCCTGCTGCCGCTGCGCGCCGGCACCACGACGCTGACCGAGGTCGATCTCGGGCAACTGACCAGCCTTGCCCCCTACCGTGGGCAGGCCGCGGCGCTGTCCGACGCGCTGCATGCCGCCCACGGTCTGGCGGTGCCGGGGCCGGGGCAGACCACCGAAAGCGACGACGCCGAGGCGATCTGGTTCGGCCGCGCGCTGGTGCTGCTGGCGGGGCCGGCGCCCGACGCGTCGCTGGCCGCGCATGCCGCGCTCACCGACCAGTCGGATGCCTGGGCGGTGGCGGAACTGGCCGGCGATGACGCGGCCGCCGTCCTGGCGCGGTTGACGCCGCTCGACCTGCGCGCCAGCCGGTTTCCCGTCGGGGCGACCGCGCGCTCCGAGCTTGCCCACATGGCGGCCAGTGTCACCCGCACGGGCGAACAGGCGTTCCGCGTGATGGTCTTCCGCGCGTTCGCGCAAACGCTTGCGCACGAGATGCGCACGGCCATGGACGGGGTTGCGGCCCGGCGGACCCGCTGACAGGGTGTCGCCCGAATGCAGCGACGTCACCATGAGACGGGGGCCCGAGATGACGCAACCGATGTTGAGCACCCTTGCCGGCCTGCTGATGCTTGCGCCGCTTGCCGCGGTGGCCGAGACGGCCGAGGAACGGGCCGCCCGCTGTGCCGCGCAGGCCGATCTGGTGTCCGAAGCGGTGGTCCTGCGCAGCGACGGGGCAGACAAGACGCGGGCCGTCGAGCGGATCAAGGCCGGCGACAACGCGGCCGCGGAGCGCTATCCGTCGACCGTCTCGGTGCTGGTGGGCTGGGTCTACACCCTGCCCGATGACCAGTTGACCGCGGACGCCGCGAGCGCCTTCGAGAAATCCTGCGTGGCCTTCGAGCAATAGGCCCTGGCACTGCCCGCACCCGCCCGGGCAAATCGCGCGCGGCGCGCGGGATCGCCGCGCAACCGGGTTGGCGCCGGGGCGCCGATGGCCCATATTGCGGGGATCATGAGTCTGCCGCCCGGGTTCCTTGACGAATTGCGCAGCCGCGCGAGCCTTGCCGATGTTGCCGGGCGCAAGGTGATCTGGGACAGGCGCAAGTCCAACCAGGCCCGCGGCGACATGTGGGCGCCGTGCCCCTTCCACCAGGAAAAGACGGCCAGCTTCCACGTCGACGACCGCAAGGGATTCTACTATTGCTTCGGCTGCCACGCGAAGGGGGATGTCATCACCTTCGTGCGCGAGACCGAGAACGTCGATTTCATGGAAGCGGTGCGTATTCTCGCCGCGCAGGCGGGCATGGAAATGCCCGACCGCGACCCGCAGGCGCAAGCGAAGGCGGACCGGCGCACGCGGCTGGCCGAGGTGATGGAGGACGCCGTCCGCCATTTCCGGATGCAGTTGTCCACGGCCGCCGGGGCGGCGGCACGGGATTACCTGGCCGGGCGCGGGCTGGACGACCCGACGCTGGACCGCTTCGAGATCGGTTTTGCCCCGGACGCATGGCGCGGGCTGCTCGACCACCTGCGCGGCAAGGGGATCGACGACGACACCATCCTGGCCGCGGGACTGGCCCGGACGGGGCGCAACGGCGGACCGCCCTACGACACGTTCCGCGGCCGCGTCATGTTTCCCATCCGCGACGCGCGGGGGCGGTGCATCGCCTTCGGCGGGCGGGCGATGGCCCCGGAGGCGGACGCGAAATACCTCAACAGCCCCGACACGGACCTCTTCGACAAGTCCCGCACGCTATACAATCACGGGCCTGCGCGGCAGGCGGCGGGCAAGGGGCAGACCCTGATCGTGGCCGAAGGCTACATGGACGTGATCGCGCTGGCGGCGGCCGGGTTCGACGCGGCGGTCGCGCCGCTGGGCACCGCGGTGACCGAGCACCAGCTCCAGCTTCTGTGGCGCATGGCCGACGAGCCGGTGATCGCGCTCGACGGCGACACGGCCGGGCTGCGCGCGGCCCACCGGGTGATCGACCTTGCCCTGCCGCTGCTGGAGGCCGGCAAGTCGTTGCGCTTCGCGCTGATGCCCCCGGGCAAGGACCCCGACGACCTGATCCGAGAGGGCGGCCCGGCGGCCATGCAAGGGCAGATCGACGCGGCGCTGCCGATGGTCCAGCTGCTGTGGCGGCGCGAGACCGAAGGGCGCGCGTTCGACAGCCCCGAGCGCCGCGCCGCACTGGACAAGGCCCTGCGCGAGCACCTGGGCCGCATTCGCGATGCGTCGATCCGCGCGCACTACGGGCAGGTCATCAAGGAACTGCGCTGGCAGCTGTTCAACCCGCGCCGCGCCGCCCGGCAGGAGGGGACCGGCAAGGGGGGCGCCCGGTGGCGCCCGGTTGGCGTGGCGCGGCCCACCACGAAATCCTCGTTGCTGGTGGCGGCGGGCGACCGGGCGCACGACGGCCTGCGCCGCGCCGTGATCCTTGCCACGCTGGTAATGACCCCGGATGTGACCGAGGAGTTCGAGACGGCGCTGGAAGGGCTGGACTGCCCCGATCCCGAGCAAGCGCGGTTGCGCGACCTGATCCTGCGGCACTGGCCCGAGGGCGCGGAAGGTTTGCGGGGGCGCATTGTCCGGCAGATGGGCGAGGACGCCCTTGAAAAGCTTCTGAGCCTGCCCCATGTCGCGATAACGCCCGCGGTGCGCCACCCGGGCGACATGGAAACCGCCCGACTGACCATGGCCGAGGAGCTGGCCAAGCTGACCGCCGAACGGGGCCTTGCCGCCGAGGTGTCGGAGGCCGCCGAGGATCTGTCCGGCCTCGCCGACGAGGCCGTGACCTGGCGGCTGGGGCAGGCGGCCGAGGCACGCAACCGCGCCCTGCGCAGCGAGACGCAGGACGGCACGGAGTATGACACCGGCGACAATGGCGCGCGAATCAGGCGCGACGAACGCGAGGAATTCGACGCGCTGCTGGACAGCATTACATTTTCCAAACCGGGCCGCTAGGCAACAACGGTGAGGAATGTCTAGGGAAAACAGGGTAAACGGGTGAACGAATCAGCGAATCACGCTAGTGAGTCGGTTTAATCGATTCGCCCGACCGCCCAGAGTTGAGGAGACCTTCATGGCCGCCAAGGACACCGAGGAGCAAAAGCCCGAGTCGGGAGACCCCGAGATCTCGCTGGACATGAGCCAGGCCGCGGTCAAGAAGATGATCGCCGAGGCCCGCGAGAAGGGCTTCATCACCTACGATCAGCTCAACAAGGTGCTCCCGCCTGACCAGGTGTCGTCGGAACAGATCGAGGACGTGATGTCGATGCTCTCGGAGATGGGCATCAACATCATCGAGGCCGAGGACGCCGAGGAGGCCGAGGAGGACAGCAAGTCGACCGCCATCGCCGAGATCGGCCAGAAGGGCGACGTCGCGCTGTCGGGCGGCAAGGACGAGAAGCTCGACCGCACGGACGACCCGGTGCGCATGTACCTGCGCGAGATGGGCAGCGTCGAGCTGCTGTCGCGCGAGGGCGAAATCGCGATCGCCAAGCGGATCGAGGCGGGCCGCAACACCATGATCGCCGGGCTGTGCGAAAGCCCGCTGACCTTCCAGGCGATCACCATCTGGCGCGACGAGCTTCTCAGCGAGGAAATCCTGCTGCGCGACGTGATCGACCTCGAAGCCACCTTCGGCACCCAGATGGGCGAGGAGGAGGGCGCCGAGCCGGTGGTCGAACCCGCCAACGTCACCACGCCGCCCGAGGACAATCGCGAGAAGGCCGAGGAAGAGCCCGAGTACGACGCCGACGGCAACCCCATCGTCAAGGAGGACGAACCCGACGAGGAGGAAGAGCAGGCCAACATGTCGCTCGCGGCGATGGAGGCCGCGCTCAAGCCGAAGGTGCTCGAGACGCTGGACCGCATCGCGCAGGACTACGAGAAACTGTCCGAGATGCAGGACAGCCGCCTGTCGGCCACGCTGAACGAGGACGGCTCGTTTTCCAAGGAGCAGGAAGCGACCTACCAGAAGTTGCGCTCGGAGATCGTCGAGCTGGTCAACTCGCTGCATCTGCACAACAACCGCATCGAGGCGCTGATCGACCAGCTTTACGGCATCAACCGGCGCATCATGACCATCGACAGCGCAATGGTGAAGCTGGCCGACCAGGCGCGCATCAACCGCCGCGAGTTCATCGACAGCTACCGTGGTCGCGAGCTCGATCCGACCTGGATGGAGGAGATCGCCGCCAAGCAGGGGCGCGGCTGGCAGATGCTGATGGAACGCTCGTCCGACAAGGTGGCCGAGTTGCGCGCCGACATGGCGCAGGTGGGCCAGTACGTCGGGCTCGACATCCCCGAGTTCCGCCGCATCGTCGCCCAGGTCCAGAAGGGCGAAAAGGAGGCCCGCGTCGCCAAGAAGGAAATGGTGGAGGCCAACCTGCGGCTGGTGATCTCGATCGCCAAGAAATACACCAACCGCGGGTTGCAGTTCCTCGACCTCATCCAAGAGGGCAACATCGGCCTGATGAAAGCGGTGGACAAGTTCGAGTATCGCCGCGGCTACAAGTTCTCGACCTATGCCACCTGGTGGATCCGGCAGGCCATAACCCGGTCGATCGCGGACCAGGCGCGCACCATCCGCATCCCCGTGCACATGATAGAGACGATCAACAAGCTGGTGCGCACAGGCCGCCAGATGTTGCACGAGATCGGCCGCGAACCCACGCCCGAGGAACTGGCCGAGAAGCTCCAGATGCCGCTGGAGAAGGTGCGCAAGGTGATGAAGATCGCCAAGGAGCCGATCAGCCTCGAGACGCCCATCGGCGACGAGGAGGACAGCCAGCTCGGCGATTTCATCGAGGACAAGAACGCCGTCCTGCCGCTCGACTCGGCGATCCAGGACAACCTGAAGGACACAACCACGCGGGTCCTGTCCTCGCTGACCCCGCGCGAGGAACGCGTGCTGCGCATGCGCTTCGGGATCGGCATGAACACCGACCACACGCTCGAGGAAGTGGGCCAGCAGTTCTCGGTCACGCGCGAGCGCATCCGCCAGATCGAGGCCAAGGCGCTGCGCAAGCTCAAGCACCCCAGCCGCTCGCGCAAGCTGCGTAGCTTCCTCGACCAGTAAAGGGGGAAACGGCAGGCGGCTTGACTTTCGTCAATCGCCGGCTGCGCCCCGCTTGCTAGGCGGGGGGGCATGACAGATGTCCCCACTCACGACAGCGGCGGGGCGCACGCGGCGACGGGCTGGGCGCCGCCCCTGCCGCTGTTCCTGCTGCAGCCCGTATTGGCCCGCGTGGTCAGGCGGGTGGCCAGCCGATACCCCGAGCTTCTCGAACGTCTTGGCCCGGTCCGGGGCGCGCGCTTCCTGATCGATCCGCGCGGCCTGCCGTTTACCCTGCTGCTGAAGCCCGACCCGGACGCCCTGCTGCTGCGGGCCTGCCCGCGGGGGCGGCCGCCCGCGCATGATGCGCTGATCGCGGGACGGTTCCTGGATCTGCTGGAACTGGTGGACGCGGCCGAGGACGGCGACGCGCTGTTCTTCTCGCGCGAGCTGACCATCACCGGCGACACCGAGGCCGTGGTCACCCTGCGCAACGCGCTCGACAACGTGGAAGGTTCGGTCGCGGCGACGGTGGCCGGGATGTTCGGCCCCCCGGGGCGTGCCGCGCTTGCGGCCCTGCGCCGCGCCGCCCGGCGTGGCACCCCGGAGGCGCAGCCATGATCCGCCCCGAGCTTGTCTGCCCCGCCGGCACGCCAGCGGGCCTGCGCACCGCCGTGGAGGCGGGGGCGGACACGGTCTATTGCGGGTTCCAGAACGCCACCAACGCGCGCAATTTCCCCGGGCTGAACTTCACGCCGCAGGAGATGGAACGCGCCGTGGGTCACGCCCACGACCGCGGCACCAAGGTGCTGCTGGCGCTCAACACCTTCCCGCCGGCGGGCAAGTTCGACCTGTGGCGCGACGCGGCCGCACTGGGCGCGGAAATGGGGGTGGACGCCTTCATCGTGGCCGACATCGGCGTGGCCGATCACATCGCGCGCGAACACCCCGGCGCGCGGTTGCACCTGTCCGTGCAGGCCGCGGCCTCAAGCCCCGAGGCGATCCGGTACTACTGCCGTGAATTCGGGGTGAAGCGTGTCGTGCTGCCGCGTATCCTGACGGTGCCCGAGATCGAGGCGCTGGCGGCCGAGATCCCGTGCGAGATCGAGACCTTCATCTTCGGCAACCACGGCCTGATGGTCGAGGGACGTTGCAGCCTGACGAACTACGTCACGGGGCTGTCCACGAACATGGACGGGGTGTGTTCGCCGGCGGCGGACGTGCACTACGACCGCGATACCGAGGGCACCATGACCACACGGCTGCGCGACGTGACCATCGACCGCTTCGGCTGCGCAGAGACGGCCGGCTACCCCACGATCTGCAAGGGCCGCTACCACGCGCCGCACCGCGAGGACGGCTATTACGCCTTCGAGGAACCCGTGAGCCTGAACCTCGCCAAGCTGCTGCCGAGCCTGATGGGCGCCGGCGTGCACGCCTTCAAGATCGAGGGACGGCAACGCTCGCGTGCCTACGTGCGCAAGGTGGTGGGCGCGTTCCGCCGGGCCGTGGACGACGTGATGGCCGGCGAGACTCCCGCGCTGGACGACCTCGTGGCGCTGACCGAAGGGCGGAAGCAGACCGAAGGCGCCTTCAAGACGAAGAAATGGCGGTGAAATCCATGAGCCGGAAACTGACGCTCGGCCCAATTCCCTTCCACTGGCCGGCCGAGACCAAGCGAGATTTCTATGCCCGCATCGCCGACGAGGCGCCGGTCGACGAGGTTTACCTGGGCGAGGTGATCTGCTCCAAGCGCGCGCCGTTCTTCGAGAGGGCGTACGCCGCTGTCGCCGATCGTCTGGAACGCGGCGGCAAGCGCGTGATCCTGTCCTCGCTCAGCGAGGTTATGACGAAACGTGAACGCCAGATGATGGCGGGACTGTGCGAGGTCGACGACCGCGAGATCGAGATCAACAACAATTCGGGGTTGTTGCACGTGTCGGGGCGGACGCACCGCATCGGCCCGATGATGAACGTCTACAACGAACGCACGCTTGCCGTGCTGCACGTCCGTGGCGCAACGCATTTCGCCCTGCCGGTCGAGATGCCGGGCCACGCGGTCGCGCGCATCGGCCAAGCAGCCGCCGCGGCCGGCGCGGGTCTGGAGGTGCAGGTCTTCGGTCGCGCGTCGCTGGCCGTCTCGGCGCGCTGTTACCACGCGCGCGCCCACGGTCGGACGAAGGACAACTGCCAGTTCGTCTGCGAGGACGACCCCGACGGCATGCCGCTGACCACGCTCGCGGGCGAACCGTTCCTGCGGATCAACGGCATCCAGACGCTGTCACAGTCCTGCGTCAACCTGCTGGGGGATCTGGACGATGTCGCGGCCAGCGGCGTCACGCACTACCGCCTTGTCCCCCAGGACACGGACATGCTTGCCGTGGTGGGGGTTTTCCGCGACGTCCTCGACGGCCGGGCCACCGGCGCCGAGGGCGCCGCGCGCATGGACGCGCTGGACATCGCCGCGCCGTTCTCCAACGGCTTCTGGCACGCGCGCCCGGGCGCGCACCACGTCAGGACGGCGCGCTGAACCGCAATCCCCGGCCTCCTCAGCTCGGATCCTCGAGCACGAAGGTGACCAGCATGTTCACACGGTAGCTGGTGATGGACCCGTTCTCGACGCCCACGCTCTGTTCCTTGACCCAGGCGCTCTGCACGTTGCGCAGCGTCTCGGTCGCGCGGGTGATACCCTTGTTGATGGCGTCCTCGAAGCCCTGGGTCGAGGTCGAGGAGATCTCGGTGACACGTGCAACGGACATTTCAGCCTTCCTTTCTTCCGATTGGATCCGGACATGGTGACACGCCGCGGGGCGGGCACGAAACAACCTGCGTTAATCCGCCCGAACGCCAGCGGAGGCGTGCCGCCGCCCCCGCGCGGTTGACATCCTCGGCCCGGCGGGCATTAGGCTGCGCGTCATGCAGACGCATTTCAGCATCGCCACGCGCGGCCCCGGGCTTTACGAATTCACGCGTGAAGTGACGCGCTGGGTGGCCGGGCAGGGGGACGGGCTGCTCACCCTGTTCGTGCGGCACACCTCGGCCTCGCTGCTGATCCAGGAAAATGCCGACCCGGACGTGCAGCGCGACCTGCGCGCCTTTTTCGAGCGGCTGGTGCCGCCCGCCGATGCCCCGGACATGGCGTTCCTGCGCCACACCACCGAAGGCCCCGACGACATGCCCGCCCACATAAAGGCCGCGATGATGCCGGTATCGCTTTGCGTGCCGGTGGCGGATGGCCGCCCGGCGCTGGGCACCTGGCAGGGGATCTATCTGTTCGAACACAGGAATGCGCCGCACACCCGGCAGGTGGCGGCGCATCTTGGAACATGAGACCACATTCCTGCTGAAGGGTCCTGCGGCAAATGTCGTGATCGCAAGGGTATTTGCCAACCGCCCGGGCGGCAGTTTCCGCTGAAAGACCGTATTTGGTGGCCGCGAATTTGGGCTACCCAAAAACTTGCGGCTGCCCTATAGTGGCTGTGGAAAAACTGGGCGAAAGACCCACGGCGAGAGGCAGAGAAGAAAAGGGGACAGGCCGATGCGCTGCCCGTTTTGCGGAAACATCGACACCCAGGTCAAGGACTCGCGGCCGGCCGAGGACCACGTCTCGATCCGGCGGCGTCGGTTCTGCCCGGCCTGCAGCGGGCGGTTCACGACCTACGAGCGGGTGCAGCTTCGGGACCTGGTCGTCGTCAAGTCGAACGGCCGCCGCGAGGATTTCGACCGCGACAAGCTGGAACGTTCCATCCGGATCGCGTTGCAGAAACGCCAGATCGACCCGGAGCGGGTGGATCAGATGATCTCGGGCATCGTGCGCCGGCTGGAAAGCATGGGTGACACCGATATCAACTCCAAGCTGATCGGCGAGATCGTGATGGAGGCGTTGGCGCGCATCGACACGGTGGCCTACGTGCGGTTCGCGAGTGTCTACAAGAACTTCCAGGCCGCCGACGATTTCGACAAGTTCGTCAGCGAGTTGCGCCCCGAGGCCGAGGCCGCGGAGGCGCAGGCACAGGCTGGCGAAAAGACCGAAGAGTGAACGACGACGCCCGCTTCATGGCGCTGGCGCTGGCGCTGGGCCGGCGCGGGCAGGGCAACGTCTGGCCCAATCCGGCCGTGGGCTGCGTGATCGTCGCGGACGGGCGCATCGTCGGCCGCGGCTGGACCGCGCCCGGCGGTCGGCCGCACGCCGAGACCCGCGCCTTGGCACAGGCCGGGGCGGCGGCACGGGGCGCCACCGCCTACGTCAGCCTGGAACCCTGCGCGCATCATGGCCAGACGCCGCCCTGCGCGGTGGCGCTGGCCGACGCGGGTGTGGCGCGCGTGGTCGTTCCCGTTGCCGATCCCGATCCCCGCGTCGCCGGTCGCGGCCTAGAGATGCTGCGCGGCGCGGGCATCACGGTCGAGACCGGATGCCTGGAGGACGCGGCGCGCGCGGATCTGTCCGGTTTCCTGATGCGCGTGGCCGAGGGGCGCCCGCGCGTGACGCTGAAACTTGCCACCTCCTTCGACGGGCGCATCGCGACGGCCAGCGGCGACAGCCAGTGGATCACCGGCGCCCGGGCGCGCCGGCAGGTGCACGCATTGCGCGCGTGCCACGATGCGGTGATGGTCGGCGGCGGCACGGCCCGCGCCGACGACCCCTCGCTGACGGTGCGGGGGCTGGGCATCGCGGCCCAGCCGGTGCGCGTGGTGATCTCTCGCCGGCTCGACCTGCCGCGCGACTCGAAGCTCGCCCGCAGCGCCGCCGCGCCGGCGGTGTGGTTGTGTCACGGGCCTGACGTGGCTGCCGACCGCGTCGATGCATGGCAGGCGCTTGGCGCGCGCACGGTCCCGTGCGCTCTGTCCGGCGGACAGGTCGATCCGGCCTCCGTGCTGGCGGAGCTCGGGGCGCTGGGGCTGACCAGCGTGTTTTGCGAGGGCGGCGGCACCCTGGCGGCCGCGCTTCTGGGCGCGGGGCTGGTGGACGAGCTTGTCGGTTTCACCGCGGGTCTCGCGCTGGGTGCCGAGGGGCGCCCGGCGATCGGTGCGCTGGGGCTGACGGCGCTGGATGAGGCCGGGCGGTTCCGGCTGGCCGAGACACGCGCCGTCGGCGGCGACGTGATGCACCGCTGGCTGCGCGCCTGAGCCGCGCGGGCGCTCAGCGCCGCCAGAGATGGGCCTGCGAGGCGAAGGCCCCCTGCACCTTGGCGAGCGCGCGGTTCAGCGGGCCGGGGTGCGGGATCTGCCCGGTTGCCAGTCGGTCCACGGCCACTTCCACGGGGCAGGGGCGGTGGGTGACCGGGTCGAAATACCGTGGATAATCGATCAGCGCCGCGTGCACGAGGCCGGCCAGCCCGGGCCGCGCGGCGCGGCGCGCGGGCGTTCGCCCGAGGTCGCGCGTCAGCCCCCACCCGGCATAGAAGGGCGCGCCGGTGGTCGTGACGGGCAGGCCGCGCAGCAATGCCTCGAACCCCAGAAGCGAGGTCATGGTCCAGACCTCGTCGACCTCTGGCAGAAGTGTCGCCGGGTCGGCGCCACGGATGACGACATCGGCAAGCCCCTTCAGCACCCCGTCCGGCACATGGCCCGGTCGCAGGCCGGCCTCGACGTCCGGGTGCGGCTTGTACAGGATCAGCGCGGCCGGGTTCGCGGCCCGGACCTGTTCCAGCAGCGCGCGGTTGGTCGCGATCTCCCCGGCGCCGAGGCGGATCGAGGCATCGTCCTCGACCTGTCCCGGCACCAGGATGCGGTGCCCCCCGGGCAGGGCCGGCGGCACGCTGCCGAGGTTGTATTTCGACACGCCGAGCCGGGTGATCCGCGCGATCAGCGCCTCGGCGCGCGCGCGCTGGTCTTGGCGCAGCCGCGCCCGCGCGTCGATCAGCGCGTCCAGTCGCGAGGGGCGCGTCGGGTCGTAGTAGATGCCGCGATCATCGAGCACCAGCGATACCGGCGGCACCAGTTCCGCGCCCAGCCCGCGCGAGCGCAGGAACCCGTCCTCGGCCCTGACGGCGCTCTCGGGGGCTGCCGGCGCCCCGGCCGACGCCCAGACCATGTGGCGCCGCGTGGTGTCGGCACGCTCGAACCGCATGGCGCGGTGGCGGCCGAAGACGGCTTGCAACGGGCGCCGTTTCCACAGCCGCATGCCGTGGCCCACCCAGCCGTGACGGTCCTCGCGCCACGCGCGGACCTCGGCCTCGAGCGCGGCGATGGCGTCTTCCAGCGTGCAAAGCCTGTCGCGGCAGGGGTCGTACCATGCCGGATAAAGGATCATTGCCGCCGCGAAAAGCTGTGCCCGGCTCAGGTTGCGCCCGCGCCGCGGCAATGGCGCGGGGTGGCGGTCGACGGTCAGGCCCCAGCCGGCGTAGAACGGGCGGCCGAAAACCTGCGGCCGGTGGCCCGCGAATATGGCCTCGAACCCCAGCTGGGAACTGACGGTGTAGACGGCGATCGCCCCGTCCAGAAGCGCCCAGGGGCTGACCGGGGCATCCAGCAGCTGCACGGGGCCGCCGGCGTCGGTCGTGCCGAAGTGGCCGGGCCGATGACCTGCGCGCGTTTCCGGGTGGGTCTTTATCAGGATTCGCGCGCCGGGGTTCTCGTCGCGGGCGCGGGCCAGCATGTCGCGGAAGGTCGCGGCGCAGGCCCCGCCGTGGGTGACGCTGGCATCGCCGCGCGTTTGGTCGATGACCAGCACGTAACCGGGATCGGGGCAGCGCAGGCCCGGATCGTGGGCATTGTACTTGCTCAGGTGCGCCTCTTGCAGCCGCGCGATGGCGCCGCGGGCGCGGTTCATCAGCCCCGTGTCGTCCAGCGGGTGGTGGGCCAGCAGGTCCTCGAGATCCGACGGCGATTCGGCATCGAAATGCACGCCGCGGCCGTCGATCAGCAGACCCAGCGGCGGCGTTCCGGCGCGCCCGGGGTGGATCGATCGCAGGAAGGCGTCCTCCACGCGCAGCAGCGCAGCGCCGGTGCGGGCGGCGACGGCCTCGCCGCGCCAGGCATGGGGGCTGCGGCCCCACACGGCCACGCCGTCGCCGGGCCGCGGCCAGCCAAGGCGCAGCGGGTGGCCGGCCAGCGCGAGGATGCGCCGCAGCCGTCGTTGCCGCACGAACCCGGCGTTGTAGAAGAAAACCCGCCGGGGGGCATCCCCGGCGGGCGTGGTGGGGCCGTGGCCGGTCTTCGGCACTAGTCTTCGCCGATCCCCGAGAGCGTGTCGACCGTCGTCAGCGTGCCGGTGAGCGCCGAGATCGCCTTGTTCGCCTGGGTGAACGG
The DNA here is from genome assembly GCF_002834145.1 of Roseovarius salinarum. Lineage (GTDB taxonomy): Bacteria > Pseudomonadota > Alphaproteobacteria > Rhodobacterales > Rhodobacteraceae > Roseovarius > Roseovarius salinarum. The sequence continues at coordinate 25,805 of NZ_PHNT01000014.1, forward strand.
CGCCTCGGTGACATAGAGCGTGTCGTCGTCGCGGATCGAGAAATCGCGCGCCATGAACATGCCGTTGGGCTTGGTCAGGTCCAGCACGTAGATCAGCCGTTGCGCGCCCTGCAGGTCGCTGCGGCCGAGCACCTGGTTGGCGATCTCGGCCGGTTCGTTGCGCATAACGAAGACGCCCGTGGGGTCGGCGGCGTTGGACAGAAGCCCGCCGACCTGGGCGATGGCCTCGAGCGCACTGAGCGTCTGGGTCTCGAAGGGCACGCGGGCCTGCGCGCCGGTGGCGCCCAGCGCCGTGAAGGCGCGGGTGTCCTGCTCCACGAGGATGCGGTCGTCGGCGCGCAGCGCGATGTCGAACGACGGGTCCTTGTAGAGATCCTGGAACCAGACCCTGTCGCGCTGGCCGTTGCGGATCACCGTGATCTGCGCGACCTCGGGTTCGATCGCCACGCCGCCCGCGGCGGCCAGCATGGACGACAGCGTGCGCGTGGGCCGCTCGATCGGGTAGACGCCCTGTGCGCCCACCGCGCCCACGACCGAGACGGTCGCGCCGTCGCCGGCCAGGCGGCGCACCTCGACCTGCGGGTCGGGGGTCTGCTCGTCGAGCTTGCTGGTGATGATGCGGCGCACCGCCTCGGGCGTGTTGCCGGCGGCGCGGATGCGTCCGGCGTAGGGCACGAAGATGAACCCCGAGCCGTCGACCTGCACCTCTTCCAGCACGGTCTGGTTGCCCATCTCGCCGGACAGCAGCCCGTCGTCGACGTTTTCCCAGACCGTCAGCCCCAGCGTGTCGCCGGGTCGGATCGTGTCCGACCCCAGCTTGCCGGCGCGCTTGAATTCCTCGGAAAACCCGAGTGCGGGTCGCACGGCGGTCGCCCGCGTCACGCGGTCGTTGACCGACACGACGAAGGCATCGCCCTGCTTCTGGACGGAGCCGGCATAGATTTCGCGCTTGTTGGGGCCCGTGCGGGGCAGCACGCCACAGGACGCCACGAGCGCCACGGCAGCAATAAGGGCGACGCCACGCGCCCACCGGGTTGTTTGGGATGTCACTGCTCGGTCTCCTCGACCTGTTCTCGTTCTGCCTCAGATTATCTTTTACCGCTAAATTACAGGAATCCGGCAGTAAAATCCAGCGCTAGAAATTGTGCCGCTCAGCGCACGAGACGCAAGTGTTGCCGCGGCGCCGCCGTGCCGGATTCCAACGCGTCGTATGGGTCCTCGTGGGCCAGCATCATGTCCACGGCCAACCGCAGCAACTGCCGCCGGCCGCGCGCCGAGTAGAAGCCGCCGGGGATCTGGCTGGTTTCCAGCAGGTAGCGTCGGAACACGCGGTAGGCACGCCGGTCCGGACGTTCGGGGCCGGCGAAGAAATCGGCCAGCGGCCTCGTCGAGACGAACTCGGGCTTTGCATAGACCGCCGCGCCGAACGTGCGCAGCGGGATGCCGCGCCACAGCACCTGTTGGCCGGCGGTGGAATTGACCGTCACGGCGGTGCGCGCCTCGTCCAGCAGGCGCGCCAGCTTGCCGCCGCGCACGTAATGCACGCGATCGGCCACGCCGTTGTCCCGTGCCAGCCGGCGCAGGCAGCGTCGCACGGGGGCGCGGCCATCCTCCAGCGGGTGGGCCTTGACCACGAGGTGATGGTGCGCCGGCGCGCCGCGGGCGAAGCCGGTGATCACCGTCTCGAGGAAATCGCACATTGTCGCGAAGGGCGAATGCGCCTGGAAGGCCGCGTCGTGTTCCAGCTGTAGAAGGGCAAGGTGATAGGGAAATCCGCCGCGCCGCACGCGGCGCGTGGCCAGCCACCGGTCGATCGCCTGAAATGGCATCAGGAGCAGGCGGCGCAGGTAGAGACGGAACTCGGCCGACACGTTCAGTGCCCTGTGGGGCCGGAACTCGCGGTAGCCGTGGTTGGCCAGCAGAACGAACCCGTGGTAGGCGGCGCCGTAGAAGATGTGCTGGCGCATGTCGCCCCAGCTTGCCGGGGGCGGCAGGGTGTCGGTTTCCGATTCTTCCAGCACAGCGCGCATCTGCGCGACATCGGTTTCCATCAGGCGCGAGTTGCCGTTGCTGCCGCCGCGTTCGTAGGTGACCCAGTAGGGCCGCAGGTAGCCTTCCTCGAACACGTGCACGCGCAGGCCGGCGGCACGCGCCCGTTCCACGGCGGCGGCATGGACGGGCCGCGTATCACCGTAGAGCACGATGTCGGTGACCTGTTTCTCGGCCACCAGCCGTTCGAAGGTCTCCGGCCAGTCTTCGGGACGGCCGCGGTAGGGAATGTAGCTGGCCCGGTCGCGCCAGAACGCGCGGTCGCCGGCGTTGAAGCCCACGCGCCAGACACATGCCCCGGCGTCGCGCAGCACGCCGGCCAACCGGTCGAAGAAAGGGCCGTGCGGCCCCTGCAGGAAAAGGAAACTGCGCGCTTCGGTGGCCTGGCGCCGGGTCATCTGTGGTCCTCGGGCGGGCTGCTCTGCCTCTGATCCGCGGGGTTCTACCGGAAAATTCGGGCTTGAGTAAGGCCCGTTTGTGCCGGCGCCGCCTTGCCAGCGCCACGCCGGGCGGCTAGGTCCGGATCAGACCACGCAGGAGCGGCGCCATGTTCACGGGCATCATCACTGATATCGGCGAGGTTCTCGCGCTCGAGCAGCGCGGCGACCTGCGCGTGCGCATGGGCACACGGTACGACACCGCGGGGCTCGACATCGGTGCGTCGGTCGCCTGCGACGGCGTATGCCTGACGGTGGTGGCCACCGGGCCGGACTGGTTCGAGGTCGAGACTTCGGCCGAGACGCTGTCGAAGACCAACCTCGACCGCTGGCGCGAGGGCAGCCGCGTGAACCTCGAACGTGCGCTCAGGGTGGGCGACGAACTGGGCGGGCACATCGTGTCGGGCCATGTCGACGGCATCGCCGAAGTCGTGGCGGTCGCGGACGAAGGCGACAGCACCCGCGTGACCCTGCGCGCGCCCGATGACCTCGCGAAGTTCATCGCGCCCAAGGGGTCGGTCGCGCTCAACGGCACCTCCCTGACCGTCAACGAGGTCTCCGGCGCCGATTTCGGCATCAACTTCATCCCCCACACCAAGAAGGTGACGACATGGGGCGAGGTCGCCGTCGGGGATCCCGTGAACCTGGAGATCGACACGCTGGCGCGCTACGTCGCGCGCCTGCGCGAGTGGGGCTGAGGCCCGCCGCGGGCGGTCAGGCGACCCGCCGGGCGACGGCGCGCGCGGCCAGCCAGCAGGCACCGGCGATGACGATGCCGAAATAGCCGTCGATTGCGTAGTGCCACGCCAGGTGGACCGAGCCGACCTGGATCACGACCAGGAAACCCGCCAGCGCCCAGCCGATCCAGCGCCGCACCGTGAACCCGTGGAAGGCCAGCAGCGCGGCACAGGCGACGTGCATGCTGGGCATCGCCGAAATGCCCTTCACGGGGCCGTCGTTCAGGTAACCGTCGAGGAGCATGGCATGCACTTTCACGGCCCAGATCGGGGTTTCGGCGTTGATCGCGTGCAGCCGCTCCATCAACGGGGCGAAGGCGTCGCCGAAGCCCAGCGGCGCGTAGTAGACCGGGCCGACGGACGAGAACGCGATCGCCAGCGCGTTGCCCCCCACCACCCAGGTCAGCACGAAGGCCAGCAACAGCGTGGCGCGGCGGACGGGATTGCGGGTGTCGAAGCAGGTCGCGATGACGACGAAGTAGATCAGGAAGAACCACAGGTAGTATGCGGCGTCGAGGATGCGGGTCGCCACCGGGTTGCCCAGCACCGGCATGAGCAGCGCGTAGGGGTCGTGGCCGCCGTGCAGCGCGCGGTCCAGCGCGGCGAAGGCCGGGTCCCAGTCGAAGGGGTTGATGATCGGGATCAGATCCTTGACGAACGCCGAAGTGCCGGCCAGCACAGAGATGCAGGCCAGCCCGGCCAGCCCGCCGAGCAGCCGGCCGGGTTCGCCGGCCAGCCGGCGCAGGTCGTCGATCAGCCACCGGACCGGGTGGGCCGGGCGTACGGCCACGGCCATGACCGCGAAGCGCCAGCCCACGAGGATGGCAAGGAAACAAGGCAGCAGCTTTGTCAGTGCCGTGATCAGCATCGGAACCGTGCCCGACTCGAATGGCACGCCGAGCATGGCGGCCAGTGCCGCGGCCGCCGCCATGTGCACCGCCACGGCGGCGATCAGGATGCGGTCGCGCCGCAAGGCCCGCGCCACCGCCGTGGCGAGTTCGCTCGCCCGGTTGCCGCCGGGTGCCGCGATGCGTGGGGCGTCGATGCGCATGCTCATTGACCTGGTCCCGTTGCTTTTGATCCGCCGGGGCCCGGCCTAGCGTGCCTTCTGGGCCGCTCGTCGGCAGCAATGGGCCGATTTAGAGGCGGCCGCGCCAGATGCCCGACGACATATTCACGAAACATATTGCGTTGTTGCGTCGCTTCCCTATCCTGCGGGCAAACGAGGGGAGGACCGACAATGACCTTGATGAAGCCCACGCGCCGCGAACTTCTCAAACTCGCCGCCGCCGCGCCGGCGCTGGCCATGCCGGCCGCGGCGCGGGCCGAGCTGGGCAAGCCGCACGGGCCGAACCCGGCGCATTTCCGCTTTTCCGTCGGTGACGCGCGGGTCACGGTCGTCTCGGACGGCTACTTCTCGCTGCCCACCGACGGGCTTGCGGTGAACGCTGACCGCGAGGAGGTCAAGGCGTTCCTCAAGCGGCATTTCCTGTCGCCCGAGGACGGCTATTCGCATACCAACCACCTCTACATCGACACGGGCGACGCGCGCGTTCTGGTCGACGTGGGCTCGGGCAACCGGTTCATGCCCACCACGGGGCGACTGATGCAGAACCTCGAGGCCGCGGGCATCGATCCGTTCGAGATCACGCATGTCGTCATCACACATGCCCACCCTGACCACATCTGGGGCATCCGCGACGGTTTCGACGAGGCGGTCATTCCCGGCGCGAACTACATCATCGGCCAGGCCGAGCACGATTACTGGATGCAGGACGGGCTGGTCGATCGCGTGCCGGCCGAGGACCAGCAGTTCGTCCTCGGGGCCGTGAACTCGATCGAGGTGACCGGCGCCGACTGGACTTTCGCGCAGGACGGTCACGAGGTCGTGCCGGGTGTCACGCTGTTCGACACGCCGGGCCACACGCCGGGGCACATGAGCGTGCGGGTGGACAGCGGCGACGCCTCGCTGATCGCCACCGGCGACGCGCTGACCCACGCCTACACCAACTTCGCGCGGCCGGGCTGGTACAACAACTTCGACCATGACGGCGAACAGACCGTCGCCACACGCCGCAAGCTGCTGGACATGGCCGCGGCCGACCGCACGCCGATCCTGGGCTACCACTTCCCCTTCCCGGGCGTCGGGCACGTCCAGCGCGACGGCGACGCCTACCGCTTCGTCCCCGCGCTCTGGCAATTCCAGGGCTGATGCGTGCCTTCTGCGGCACGGGGTCCTGAAATCCCTTGTCCGGGGCTTTCGCAAGGCATTGGCGCCGAGGGGCCGGCCATCGTGCACGCACCGATATCGGGGGTGGTCATGACGGCCCGTCCGTGTTCTACGGCGCACAGGGTGAAGCGACCGGTTGGGGCGCGCCCTCCGGCAGGCGACAGGGAGTGGTGCAGATGGACGAGGCCGAAATCACGGTGACCCGTATCGCGGGGCCAACCGACACGCTGAAGCTGACGCAGCAGGGCAGCGTGCTTGCGACGGTGCGCGTGGATGCCAGCGGCGCGGCGGAGATGCACGACGCCGGCGGGCGCAGAATCGGCAGTTTCGACAATGCCGAGGATGCCGTCGCCTTCCTGCGGCGCGATCGCCAGGTCGACGGCAGCGTGCTGGACTGAACGGCACGCCGTCGCCCTGTCGCAAAAGCTTTGTTGGACAGTGCCGGACCCGACTGTTACGCGGTCGGCCCGACAAGGCGAGACGGGGCGCGCGCGTGATGGCGCGGGTTCTTCCGCAGGACCGGTGCCTGCCCGCGGCGATGCTCTGGCCGCGCGGGGCGCCGCGCCCCAGGCAAAGGAGCGCGCGATTTCTTCATGACAACTGACACCACAGGACGCCACACGCCGACCACGCCCGAGCATCCGCGCGACTGGGTGCGCGTTCTGGCCCGCTACCGCGATCCGCATCACGGCCGCAGCCTGTTCGAACTGGCCGTGAGCGTCGGGCCGCTGCTGGCCCTCTGGGCCGCGGCCCTGGCGGTGCTACCGGTCAGCGGCTGGCTGGCGCTGGGCCTGTCGGTGGTCAACGCCCTGTTCCTCGTGCGGGTGTTCATGATCCAGCACGATTGCGGTCACGGCGCGTTCTTCCGCCCGCGCGCGGTGAACGACTGGGTGGGGCGTGCGCTCGGGGTGCTGACTTGCACGCCCTACGACGTTTGGCGGCGCAAGCACGCGATACACCACGCCACGGCCGGCAACCTCGACGCGCGCGGCACCGGTGACATCCCCACGCTGACGGTCGAGGAATACCGCGCGATGCGCTGGCCGATGCGGCTGGCCTACCGCCTGTACCGCAATCCGCTGGTGGTCTTCGGGCTCGCGCCCACCTACGTCTTCGTGTTCCAGAACCGGCTGCCGTTCGGGGTGATGCGCGACGGCTGGCGCGTCTGGGTCAGCGCAATGGCGACGAACGCCGCGCTGGCGGTCGCGGTGACGGGCATCGTGTGGCTGGGCGGCTGGGCCGCGCTTTGGCTGGTCTTCGTGCCCACGCTGCTTGTCGCGGCCTCCATCGGGATATGGCTGTTCTACATCCAGCACCAGTTCGAGCATACGCACTGGGACCGCGGCGAGGACTGGCAACTGCACGAATCCGCGCTGCACGGCGCATCGCACTACGACCTGCCGGCCGTTTTGCGCTGGTTCACCGCCAACATCGGCATCCACCACGTCCATCACCTTTATGCGCGGATCCCGTTCTATCGTCTCACCGAGGTGCTGCGGGATCATCCGCCGCTGGCCGAGGCGCAACGCGTGACGTTGCGCGAAAGCCTGCATTGCGCGCGTCTGCACCTTTGGGACGAGGGGCGCCAGCGTCTGCTGTCGTTTGCCGAGGCCCGGCACGTCGCGCCCGCGGCCTGAACGCCGGTGCACAGCCGCTCGCGGTTCGCCTCTGGCGTTCCGGGGGCGGCTGCGCTATCTGGCAGGCTGCACCAGCCGAGAGGGCAAGATGTCCGACAGACTGCCGTTCGAGAAGCCGGGCCCGGTCGAATCCGAGTTCGGTGGCGTGATCGCCCCGACCGAGGAAATCATCGCCGAGGCGCGCGCCGGGCGCATGTTCATCCTTGTCGATCACGAGGACCGCGAGAACGAGGGCGATCTCGTCATTCCCGCGGAATTCGCGGACGCGAGGGCGATCAACTTCATGGCCACCCACGGGCGCGGGCTGGTCTGCCTGCCGATGACGGCCGAGCGGGTCGACAACCTCGGGCTGCCGATGATGGCGCAGCGCAATTCGTCGCGCCACGAAACCGCCTTCACCGTCTCGATCGAGGCGCGCGAAGGGGTGACCACCGGCATCTCGGCCGGCGACCGCGCCCACACCATCGCCACCGCGATCAACGACCAGAACACCATGGCCGACCTCGCCACGCCCGGGCACGTCTTCCCGTTGCGTGCGCGCCAGGGCGGGGTGCTGGTGCGTGCAGGCCACACCGAGGCGGCGGTGGATATCTCGCGACTGGCGGGGCTGCACCCCTCGGGCGTGATCTGCGAGATCATGCGCGATGACGGCAGCATGGCGCGGCTGCCCGACCTCGTCGCGTTCGCGCAGGCCCACGGCATGAAGATCGGCGCGATCTCCGACCTCATCGCCTATCGCCACAAGCACGACAACCTGGTGCGCGAGATGCGGCGCACCACCGTCCATTCCGAACATGGCGGCGAATGGCAGATGCGGATCTTCGCCGACCAGATCAGCGGCACCGAACACGTCGTCCTGACCAAGGGTGACATCACCGACGGCAAGCCGGTGCTGGCCCGCGCGCATGCGCTCAACGCGCTCGAGGACGTGCTCGGCATAGGGGGGATGCCCCCCAACAAGCTGCCCCGCGCGATGGAGATCATCGCGCGCGAGGGGCGCGGCGCGGTCTTCCTGTTCCGCCAGCCGCGCCCCAAACTCTCGAGCGAGATGGAGGAGGACGAGGGGCCGCGCACCGTCAAGCAGACCGGGCTGGGCGCACAGATCATGGCGACCATGGGGTTGCACGAGCTGATCCTGCTGACCGACAGCCCCGACACGCGCTACCTTGGTCTGGACGCCTACGGCATCTCGATCACCGGAACCCGCCCCATCAGCGACGAGGACTGAGACATGGCCGAGACCGAATACAGCCTGCCGCGCCCCGCCTTCGATTCGCCGGTGAAGCTGCTCGTGGCGGTCGCACCGTTCTACCGCGATATCGCCGACAACCTGATTTCCGGCGCCGCGGCCGAGATCGAGGCCACGGGCGCCACCCACGAGACGGTGGAGGTGCCCGGCGCGCTGGAACTTCCGGCGGCGATCGGAATGGCCGAGCGGCTCTCGAATTTCGATGGCTACGTGGCGCTGGGCTGCGTGATCCGGGGCGAAACCACCCATTACGAGACAGTGTGCAACGACAGTTCGCGCGGGCTGATGCTGCTGGGGTTGCAGGGGCTGTGCATCGGCAACGGCATCCTCACGGTCGAAAACCGCGCCCAGGCCGAGGCGCGTGCCGATCCTGAGCGGATGAACAAGGGCGCGGGTGCGGCGGCGGCGGCCTTGCATCTGATCGCGCTTGCCCGTAAGTGGGGCGGCCGGCGCGAGGGCGTGGGCTTCAAGCCCGCGGCCGAGGAATACCGCATCGCCGGCGAACTCAAGGACACGCCCAAGGCATGACGACCCCCGACCCCCAGATATCGGGCAACGCGCGGCGGCGGATGCGCTCGGCCGCGCGCCTCTACGCGGTGCAGGCGCTTTTCCAGATGGAGCATTCCGGCCAGAGCGTGGACGCGGTGCGCCGCGAATTCCTGCATCACCGGTTCGGTGCCGAGTTGGACGATGACACCGAGATGGCCGATGGCGACGTCGACCTTTTCGGCCGGCTGCTTGACGACGCCGTGAACCGGCAGGCGATGATCGACCAGATGACCGATCGCGCGCTGGTGGCCCGCTGGCGGATCGACCGGATCGATCCGACGCTGCGCGCCCTGTTCCGCGCCGCCGGCGCCGAACTGGTGGAAACCGAAACGCCGCCGCGGGTCGTCATCATGGAGTACATCGACATCGCCAAGAGCTTCTACCCCGAGGGACAGGAGGTGAAGCTGGTGAACGCGGTGCTTGACCACATGGCGCGCGAGGCGAAACCGGAAGCGTTCTGAGCCGCCACCTTGCAGCACGGGTCGTTCGGCGCCCGCGTCGAATTGTCGGGGGCGGCGGCGGTGTGCCGCCGATGCTCTTGAGATATCCTGTCCCTGAGATATCTTTCGTCCAAACGATAGGGAGTCGTCGCCATGCCCAAGCTCATACGCCTTTACATCACCCATGTCGCGATCGGGTTCGCGATCGCGGCGGCCTTCGTGGGCATGTTGCTTTACCTGAACGTGGCCAACCTGTGGCATCTGGTGACGCACACCGAGCAGGGGATCCTGGCCGTCGCGATCCTGTGGTTCGCCAACGGCATCGTGTTCGCCGGCGTTCAGTTCGGCATTGCCGTCATGCGCCTGAAGGACGATGACGACAACGACGACGACGGCGGCAAGCGCATGGGCGAGATGGTGCGCCAGCACGCCACCATCCCCGTTCGCGCCGACGAGGGCGACCAGCGCGCGAGCTGGCTCAAGCGCTGAGCGTCGCCGGACGTAAGCCGGCAACATGCAGACATTCCACGGGGGCGCCGCGGGCAAGCCCTTCACTTTAGAGTGGGCGTTATGTGGTTATGATGCCCATATTTGGATTAGAATAAGGTTGCTCCGTCAAACTATTGAGTGATGCTCTAAAAAACTGGTGGCGATTCCGATATGTGGCTGACTTTCTGATTCTTTTTCTGGACCAGCCTCTCCATACGGTCCAGCGGGAGACATTTCTTTAGGCTCGACTTGCCGTTTGGCAAAAAACAAATATATTATTGCCAAAGGAGGCGCCTATGGACATGCAACTCGTCACCCCGACCCGCGCAACGCCCGACACGCCTGCGATCACCGACGACGAGGCGGCTGCACTGGCGCGAACAACCGTCAACCTGTTCCGGGCTTGGCAGCTCACCGATGCCGAGGCCTGCACGCTCCTCGGCGGCATGGCCAAGCGGACCTGGGCGCGCTGGAAGGACGGGCAGATCGGCCGGATCGACCGCGACCTGAGGATGCGGATGGCCCTGCTCATGGGCATCCACAAGGGGCTTCGCTACCTTTTCCGCGATCCCGAGCGCGGCTATGCATGGATCCGCAAGCCCAACGCCGCCTTCGAGGGCCGCTCGGCGCTTGATGTCATGCTCCGCGGCGAAATGACGGACCTGATCGCCCTGCGCGACTGGCTGAACGCTGAACGCGGCGCATGGTGAGCGGTGCCGCGACCCCTGTCCGGGTCGACTGGCCGCAGACCTACCGGATCATCCGCGCGATCTACCCGCCGATCGACCTTTTCGAGGACATCGCCGATCCCGCGGACTGGGAGGCGATCACGGTCGCCGACGCCAAGGTGAACGGGGCGATGAGCGCTGCCGTTGGCGATCTGTCGAAGGTGCCCGTGGCCCGCCGCGTCGCCGGGGCCGGCGCGAGCTGGGTCATGGCGCCCTTCGTCCACTGCTCGACCCTGCGGCCGGGCCGGTTCACCGACGGTAGCTACGGCATCTACTACGCCGGTGACAGCGAGACGGTGGCCTTGGCTGAGACCATCCATCATCACCAGGTTATGATGGCGGCCACCGCGGAGGCGCCCGGCTGGACCTCGGATTTCCGCGTTCTCGTCGGATCTATCGACCGTGATCTCGACGATGTCGATGCCGTTCCGGGCGTCCGGGACCCGGTGAATTACGGGCCCTCGCAGATCGAGGGTGCCGCGCTCCGCGCCGCCGGGAGCGACGGCGTCACCTGGGAAAGCGTTCGTCACCCGGGCGGCCGCTGCATCGGCGTGTTCTGGCCGGATGTCGTCACCATTCCGGTACAGGGCGCGCATTACATGTACCACTGGGACGGGACGCGCGTGGATCGGATCTGGAAGCACGACACCCGCGAACTCTTCAATATCGTTTGAGATGGACGTCGCTATGTACCGGTGACCGTCGAAGGTTCTCGCAAGAACCTCCAAATCTCGTGGTCTTCGATTTTAGACCCGTAATGCGCTCGCGAAAAAATCTTCGCGCGGAGACAAGCTCTGGGCAACGTGCTAACACATTGCCCAGTATGACATTTTTCCGAAGCGTTCCTGTATCGTTCCTAATATAGCCACTCTAAAGAGAACGGCTGGGCGCCGCGGGCGCCCCTTTTTCGTTTGTCGCATGAAGGAAGGGTGTGGCGGGCCCGCACGCAACCGTCCGGTTCGCTCATTCCCGAGGACCTGCATGCACAGGTGGGCGCCGGTATAACCAGACCACGGCCTGGACAGAGCCAGCTCCCTCGGTTTTGTCTAAGGCCAGCGGAATGCAACCTTGCACGGGAAGGGCAGAACCCGCCACTGCCCTACCTAGTCCCCGCGCGGACGGGCGGCAAGGGGGTTGCACACGTTCGCCTTTCGTTCATATTCGGGCCATGAGCGAGCCCAACGGAGCAAACCTGATGCCCGGCCAGCGTCTGGCCCGGGGGGTCTGCCGGCATCTTGCCGAGCTCGATTTCGCCTGCATCGAGGAATTCGCGCCCGAGCGCGGCAAGCGCGTGGATGTCATGGCGCTGGGGCCGCGCGGCGAGTTGTGGGTCATCGAGTGCAAGTCCGGCCGGGCCGATTTCCGCGCCGACGCCAAATGGCAGGGTTACCTCGACTGGTGCGACCGGTTCTTCTGGGCCGTGGATGCCGATTTTCCCGCCGAGCTTCTGCCGGCGGAAACAGGTCTTATCGTCGCCGACGGTTTCGGCGCGGAAATCCTGCGCATGGCGCCCGAATCAAGACTGGCGGGCGCCCGGCGCGGCGCGCTCACGCGCCGGTTCGCGCGGCATGCGGCGCGGCGGCTGCAGGGGTTGCGCGACCCGGGATCATGACGAGCGTTTTCTCGCGGTTTGCGCGGCGGCGGTGATCTCGCCGGCGATTTCCTCGGCCTCTTCGGGCGTGAAATCCATCGGGATCTCGACGCCGCCTGATTCGACGTAGAGACGCACCATGCCGCGGTCGGTCGGCCCGATCTGCAGGTTGGCCTCGGAATCGCTTTGCTTGTCTATGCCCATCGGCGGTCTCCCTAATGCAGACGGTCGGGTATCCGGTTCCCCCTTGCTTGGCAAGCACCCGCGCTGTTTGCTGGACGCATGGAGGGTGTTTCGCTGCGACCTTACCGCCCCGGCGACGCGGGCTGGATCACGCGCCAGCACGGGCATCTCTATGCCCGCGAGGAAGGCTTCGACGGAAGTTTCGCGCCAATGGTGGCGGGCATTCTTCGCGATTTCGAGTCCAACCACGACCCTGACTGCGAACGTGGTTGGGTGGCCGTGCGCGACGCCCGTCGGCTGGGCTGCATCTTCTGCGTGCGGGACGCGCCGGGGATGGCCAGGCTGCGGCTGTTCCTCGTGGTGCCTCGGGCACGCAATACCGGCCTTGGTCGCCGGCTGCTGCAGACCTGCACGGGGTTCGCGCGCGCGGCCGGCTATGACAGGATGCGGCTTTGGACGCATGAAAGCCACCGGGCGGCCTGCCGGCTCTACCGCCGCACCGGCTGGCGGCTGATGACGTCTGTCCCCGTGCGCGCTTTCGGCATCGATCTGGTCGAGCAAAGCTGGGAAATCGACCTGTAACAGACTTGCATTCGCGCGCCGCGGGGGATAAATCGCCGGTCAGTGCCGCCTTAGCTCAGTAGGTTAGAGCGCTTGATTGTGGATCAAGAGGTCCCCCGTTCGAGCCGGGGAGGCGGTACCATCTCCCGATCACCGGTTGCGTCCCGCGCGAGGCTTGCCCGCGTCAGCCGTGCCGCCGGTCGACCAGTGCGCGCCGCAGCCGCGCCGCCGTCGACGGGGTGAGCCCGAAATACCGCGCGATTTCGCGGTCGGTGAGCCCGTAGTCGGTCATTGCCCGCAGGGTGGCCGCCGGCGCCGGGCCAAGCTTTTCAGCCAGCCGCCGGCGGCGCTGCGCGCCCCCGGGCACCAGCGGCAGGTTCAGCGTTTGCTGAAGTCGGTCCGTCACGACCCTCCTCCCTTGGCTGTGACAGAGCGCGCGGATGACCCGTGTGCGCGATTCCACCATGGCCTGCTATCCCGCGCCGTGCATTGATCGCGGTCAAGCGCGCCGACCATGACACCGGTCCATTATCGCAGATCAACGCGCCCCGCGCGATAAAAGGGTAACATGAACCATGTCGTGCCAGCCGGGTCGGGACATCGACAGGCGCAAGGACAAGGGGTTTTTTCGGTGCGTGTTTCGCAGATCATGACGCCCGAACCGTTGAGCGTATCGCTTGCCACCCCGGTCAGCGTGGTTGCGGGTGCCATGCGCGACGGGGGCGTGGGGGCCTTGCCGGTGATCGACGGCGGGCGCCTGGTGGGCATGGTCACGGACCGGGATGTCACGGTGCGGTGGGTGCCCGAGGCACCATCGGCGGCACGCGTTCCCGTCGAAACGGTGATGACCGTGGGCATGCGGCATTGCATCGTCGACCAGACGGTCGAGGCGGCCGCGGCGATCATGGGCGACAACCAGCTTCGGCGGCTGCCGGTGCTTGATCGGGCGGGGTGCTTTGTCGGCATGGTGTCTCTGGGCGATATCGCCGAGCATGCCAGCGAAAGGCTTGCCGGCGAAGCCTTGGGCGAGATCGTCGAACGGCGTTAGACGATGTTCGAGCGGGATCAGCCGCAGGCGGCCCGGCGCCGCTGTTCGGGCGTGGTGGGCGTGGTCGGTTCGGCCGTCGCGCCGGTGATCGTGCGCGACAACTGCGCGAGATCGACCTGCGAGATCCGAGCCAGGCCCTGCGGGTTGCGCAAACGAATATCCATGTGATCCCGGGTCGCGATCAGCCCGTCGCGTTCGAACCGGCGCAGCGTGCGGCACACGTGCACGGACGACAGCCCGGTGAATTCGCCAAGTCGCTGTTGGGTGAGCGGCAAGTGGAATTCGCTGTCCCGGTCCGAGGGCAGCATGCCCAGACGCAAGCCGAATTCCAGCAGCGCGTAGGCGATGCGCACCGCCGCGCTGCCACGCCCCAGTCGCAGCAGCCTCTCGCTGAACCTTGCGTGTGCCCTGTCCGCGCGCCGGGCCTGCAACGCGATGAAGTCCTCCGATACGCTGCGCAGCCTGCGCAACGCGCGCCTGTCGAAAACGGCAACGGTCGCATCACTCAGCGTCTCGACCTCGACAAGGGCGATGCTGCCGTCGGCGGAAGCCGTGAACGCGATGTCGCCGGGCAGGCAGATGTCGATGATCTGCGTTTCCCCGTTCTCCAGCGTCTTGGACTGGGCGATCCAGCCATCGAGCACGCACAGCACGGGGCAGGCGGAATCGCCTTCGCGAACGATCTCCGCGCCCGCCTCGAAATGCCGGGCATGGCCGGCGATCGCGCTGACGAGCGGATCATGCGCGCTGATATCCTCTTGCCCGAGAAAGCGCGCGGTGAAACGCAATATCCCCGGCCCTTTCTCCGGTTGGGTCCTTGTCGGTGCCATTTCCCCCCCCTTGAAGAATGGGCGTCCGAAATGTCTTGGCGTGAATACCTGCAGTCCGTCCGGGCTCCTATATCCCGGCACGGGCATCATCGACAGTGTATCATGATGATATTGCTGCCGTGCCGGCGGGAGATTTGATCCAGATCAAGGCGTTTGGATGCAGTCTGTGCCGCATGCTCCCCCGATTTCCTGCGGCGTGAAATACCGGGACAGCGCAGGCCTTTGAGTGCGCAACGGGGCGCAGGCCGCGTCGGCACGTTTTCGCTGATTCGCGGCTGGGTTGTGCCACTAATCGATTTGCACGCTCTGGCGCAAGCGTCCGGTGTCACGGTCGAAAACAAGAATCCGGTCGTCGCGCGTGACGACGGCATACCAGTCATCGCCCACGGTCACGGCCGTGGCCGCGACGCCCTCGGGAAGCTCGATGGCCTCGGGCAGGGGCGGCGCGCCCCCGGAGAAGCGGATGACAAACAACCCGATCAGCACTAGAAGCCCTAGGATCATCGTGCCGGTCAGCACCGTGACCAGCACCCGCAGGAATTTCACCGTGGCCGGGTCGACCGGCCGAGGGTTGTCGTCCATGGGTTCATCCCCCCTGTCCCTGCGGATCCAGGCCGATCCGCCACCCCGCCTTGATAAGGCGCTCGCCCGGGATGTGCCAGAGGCGGCGGCGCTGTCGCGCACGCGTCTGGCGCGTCTCGTTGCCGAGGGGGCCGTGCAGGTGAACGGGCAGGTGATCACCGATCCCAAGGCCCGCGTCACCGAAGGCGATCACGTCACGCTGGTGGTGCCCGAGGCTGCCGAAAGCCCGATCGCGGGAGAGGATATCACGCTCGGAGTCGTTCACGAGGACGCCGATTTGATCGTCGTGAACAAGCCCGCGGGGATGGTGGTGCATCCCGCGCCCGGCACGCCGGGCGGCACCTTGGTCAACGCGTTGCTGCACCACTGCGGCGACAGCCTGTCGGGGGTGGGCGGCACGCGGCGGCCGGGCATCGTGCATCGGATCGACAAGGACACCTCGGGCCTTCTGGTGGCTGCCAAGACCGACCGCGCGCACCACGGCCTGGCGGCGCAGTTCGCGCGCCACAGCGTCGACCGGGTCTATCGCGCCGTGGTGCACGGCGTGCCCGAACCCAATGATCCGCGCCTGCGCGGGCTGCGCGGCGTGTCGTTCGAAACGGGCGGCGTGCTTCGCATTGCCACCGGCCTGGCGCGTCACCGCACCGACCGGCAGCGCCAGGCGGTGGTCTTCGAGGGCGGGCGCGCCGCGGTGACCAGGGCACGCGTGCTTGAACGCTTCGGCGTGCCGCCGGCCTGCGCCCTTATGGAATGCTGGCTGGAGACGGGACGCACCCACCAGATCCGTGTGCACATGACGCACGCGGGGCACGGGCTGGTGGGGGATCCGATCTATGGCGGCCGGCGCAAACCCTCGGCCCGGGCGCTGGGCGAGGCCGCCAGCGCCGCCGTCGGCGCGTTTCCGCGGCAGGCGTTGCATGCGGCAGTCCTCGCCTTCGACCACCCGGTGACGGGCGCGCGGCTGCGCTTCGAGGCGCCGCTGCCCGAGGACATGTTGGCGCTGCTCCGGGCGTTGCGGGCTTGAGCGGTCCGTGCCCGGTCGACCCGCTTTTATGCAAATGATCGGACAATACGCCAAAGAATGTGTGTTCTCGTTCGTTGCAAGATGCGGAGAGGGTCGTCATTGTCAGGTCGGCCGCCGTCAGCCCGCGGCGTGCACAGTTGCGTGAGGCGGGTTTCGCCAGCGCCGGTTTCCCGTCAAGCTGGGTGAAACGGGTGCCGCATCGGGTGAACTGAACTGTTCAGGTTCTTGAAAACAGAATTTGCGTCATTACGTTCAAGTTAAACTGCGTAACATCGAAAGGGACAGGGAAACCATGAGCAACTATGCAAATCTTCCGGCACCGTCGCCCGAGGGCGGTCTCAACCGGTATTTGCAGGAGATCCGCAAGTTTCCTCTGCTCGAACCGGAAGAGGAATACATGCTGGCCAAGCGCTGGGCCGAGGAAAAGGATCCGGAGGCCGCGCACAGGATGGTCACCAGTCACCTGCGCCTGGCGGCCAAGATCGCCATGGGATACCGTGGTTACGGCCTGCCGCAGGCCGAGGTGATCTCGGAGGCCAACGTCGGGCTGATGCAGGCCGTCAAACGCTTCGACCCGGAGAAGGGATTCCGGCTGGCGACCTACGCCATGTGGTGGATCCGTGCCAGCATCCAGGAATACATCCTGCGCAGCTGGAGCCTCGTGAAGCTCGGCACGACGAGCGCGCAGAAAAAGCTGTTCTTCAACCTGCGCAAGGCCAAGGCCAAGATCGGCGCGCTCGAGGAGGGCGACCTGCGCCCCGACAACGTCAAGCAGATCGCCCATGACCTGGGCGTGACCGAGGACGAGGTCATCAGCATGAACCGCCGCCTGTCGGGCAGCGACGCCTCGCTCAACGCCCCCGTCGGCGGTGAAGAGGACGGTTCGATGCAGTGGCAGGACTGGCTGGAGGACGAGCATGCCGACCAGGCCGCGGAGTACGAGGCGCGCGACGAGCTGGACGCCCGGCGCGAGCTTCTGGCCGAGGCGATGGACGTTCTCAACGAGCGCGAGAGCGATATCCTCACCCAGCGACGGCTGAAGGACAAGCCCGTCACGCTCGAAGATCTCAGCGCTCAGTACGACGTCAGCCGCGAACGCATTCGCCAGATCGAGGTCCGCGCCTTCGAGAAACTCCAGGACCGCATGCGCGAACTGGCCGATGAAAAAGGTCTGATGGCGCCCGCCTGACGTCTTGGTCCGCCGGCGGATTGCCTGTAACCTGCGCGCGAGTGTGCAGACATTCGTCCGGGCCGGCCCCTCGGGGACGCGACCGGGGCAGGCGAACGCGAGGCAAAGGACTTCATCGGCGTGCAGATCCGGCGGGGAACTGGCAGGGGTGCCACGGCTTTGCTCGTGGCGCTGGCGTTTCTTGTGGCGGCCTGTGCCCCGCCCCGTATCGCCAAGCTGGCGACGCCCGACCCCGCGGCGCAGGTGCAGAGCCTGTTCGTGGCCACCGAGCGGCGGCTCGACCAGGTGGGGCGCATATTCGGGCAGGACCGCTCAACGGAAATGCATTACGCGCGCGTGGACGTCTCGGTGCCGCCCGTGCACGAACCGGGCCGGATCGAATGGCCCGATCGCGGCCAACCCGCTGATCCTGCGCGCCATTTCGCCGTGACCGACTACGTCGTGCACGACCGGGTCGGCTCGTTCCGGCAGGCCTTGCGCGCCCGCCGCGACGGGACCGAGACGATGGTCTATGTCCACGGCTACAACAACACCCTGTCTGAGGCGATGTACCGGCTGGCCCAGATCCGCGCGGATTTCGAGCCGCCGATGCCCTCCGTCCTGTTCTCCTGGCCATCGGCGGGCGATCCGCGCGGCTATATCTATGATCGTGACAGCGTGCTGTTCGCGCGTGACGACCTCAAGGCGCTGCTGGGCGACCTGACGGCGGGGCAGGGGGAAAAGGTGTTCCTGCTGGCCCACTCCATGGGGGCGCACCTGGTGATGGAGGTCTTGCGCCAGGCTGCGATCGCCGGTGACCGTCGGCTGCTGAACCGGATCTCGGGCGTGGTGCTGATGTCGCCCGACATCGATCCCGACCTGTTCCGCCGGCAGGCCGAAGCGATCGGTGACCTGCCCCAGCCGTTCCTGATCTTCATTTCCGAGCGCGACCGGGTTCTCAACCTTGCCGCGCTGATCACCGGCCGCAAACCTCGGCTTGGCGGCATCACCGACCCGGCGGAGGTCGCGGGGCTGGATGTGCAGGTGGTCGATTTCACCGCGCTGTCGGAGGATAACGCGGCCAACCACGCGGTGCCCGTGACATCGCCCGCGGCGATCTCGGTGCTGCGGGGCATGATCGAGCAGGCCGCGCGAAACGCCACGGGCTTCGAGGAGTACATGCTGCTGCCCGCCCAGCCCTGACGCGCCCTTTGACGCCAAGCTGCGCGGCGCGATAGTCTGACCCGCGAAAGGAGACGACCATGGCCGGCGGATGGGCACGAGACGGTGCCGTGCACGAGCAGATCGAGGCGTCGGTGGAGGACGAGCTCAAGCGCCTGAAGGCGCGGTCCGGGCCACGGGGCGAAAGCCTGACGCATTGCGCCGAGTGCGAGGAGCCGATCCCCGAGGCGCGGCGGCAGGCGCTGCCCGGCGTGAAACTGTGCATCGAGTGCCAGCAGGAGCGCGACGGCGCCCGCGGCGCGCGCGGCGGCATCAACCGGCGCGGGTCCAAGGACAGCCAGCTGAAATAGGCGCGCCTATCCCAGTTCCAACGAGCTGGCAGGCGTCGTGCCGTCAAACCATTTCATTTCGACCTCGAGGCTGTGCTGAGTGCCCCGCCGGCGCTTTTCCTCATCCTCGACCTTGATCTCGAGCACCATCTGCCCGGGCAGATCCAGCGCCATTTCCTCTTCGCCCCGGCGAAGGGTGACCCGGCCGGAGTCCAGCCTGTCCGCGAGATCGCGCAGGAACGCGCCGACCTCCTGCCGGGATCTGGTTTCCTTGCTGCTGAACAGAACGGTCTCGCGGCCCATCTTGCCCTCCTCTTCCACGAACGCCCCGAAAGACGGTGCAGGAAACCGGGCGGCGATGTCGCAACCCGCCCGGCAGTGCGCTCGTCTTCCGATCTGGACGTGGGAAGGCGGGCGCCGCGTTCAAGGTCATGCGGCAAGATGCGGCACGTGTCAGCCTTCCATCGCCTCCAGCTCGTCGATCATCCGCGAGATCATCGACAGCCCCTTGTCCCAGAAGGCCGGGTCCGTCGCATCGAGGCCGAAGGGCGCGAGCAGCTCGGTGTGGTGCTTGGAGCCGCCGGCCTTGAGCATCTCGAAATACTTGTCCTCGAACCCGTCCGTGCCTTCCTCGTAGACAGCGTAGAGCGCGTTCACCAGCCCGTCACCGAAGGCGTAGGCATAGACGTAGAACGGCGAGTGGACGAAATGCGGGATGTAGGCCCAGAAGGTTTCGTAGCCGTCCATGAACTCGAACGCCGGCCCGAGGCTTTCGGCCTGCACCGACATCCACAGCGCGTTGATGTCGTCGGGCGTCAGCTCGCCCTCGCGGCGGGCGGCGTGAAGCTTGCACTCGAAATCGTAGAAGGCGATCTGGCGGACGACCGTGTTGATCATGTCCTCGACCTTGCCGGCCAGCAGCACCTTGCGTTCGGTTGCCGTCTCGGCATTGTCGAGCATGCGGCGGAAGGTCAGCATCTCGCCGAAGACGCTGGCGGTCTCGGCCAGCGTCAGCGGCGTGCTCGCCAGGAGTTCGCCCTGATCGGCCGCCAGCCGCTGGTGCACCCCGTGGCCCAGCTCGTGGGCGAGCGTCATCACGTCGCGCGGCTTGCCGAGGTAGTTGAGCATCACGTAGGGGTGCACGTCGGTCACGGTGGGATGCGCGAAGGCGCCGGGCGACTTGCCCGGTTTCACACCCGCGTCGATCCAGCCCTTGTCGAAGAAGGGCTCGGCCAGGTCGGCCATGCGCGGATCGAAGGCGCGATAGGCCGCGCTCACGGTTTCGCGGGCCGTGTCCCAGTCGACGGTCTTTGGATCCTCGATGGGCAGGGGCGCGTTGCGGTCCCAGACCTGCATCTTGTCGACGCCCAGCCACTTGCGCTTGAGCTCGTAATAACGGTGGCTCAGCCGCGGGTAGGCGGAGACGACCGCGTCGCGCAGCGCCTCGACGACCTCGGGCTCGACATCGTTTGCCAGGTGCCGCCCGGTCTGCGGGGTGGGCATGCCGCGCCAGCGGTCGATCACCTCCTTTTCCTTGGCAGAGGTGTTGTGCACGCGCGAGAAGGTGCGGATGTTGGCGCCGAAGACCCGCGCCAGTTCGCGCGCCGCGGCCTCGCGCCGGCCGCGGTCCGGGTCGGTCAGCAGGTTGAGGGTGGATTCAATGCCCATCTCCTCGCCGTCGATGGTGAAGGTCAGCCCGGCGATCGTTTCGTCGAACAGCCGCTCCCAGGCGTCACCGACGACGCCCATGTCGTGCAGGAACTTCTCCAGCTCGTCGGACAGCTGATAGGGCTTCATCGCGCGGATGCGGCGGATGACCGGCGCGTAGCGGGCCAGTTCCGCGTTCTCGTCGTACATGGCCTTCAGCCGCGCCTCGTCGAGGCGGTTGAGCTCGAGCGTGAAGAACACCAGCGGCGTGGTGTATTCGGTGATCTTCTCCTGGCAGTCGGACAGGAACTTGGCGCGGCCGCCATCGGTGGTGCACTGGTGATAGCGCAGCCCGGCGAACGACATGATCCGCCCCGCGACGGTGCTGATCCTCTCGTCGCGGCGGATGCATTCCAGCAGGCCGTCGGCGCCGAGGTCGTCCAGCTTGCCCTCGTAATCGGCGGCGAAATCCGCGCAGGCCTGTTTGAGCCAGTCGAGGTCGCGCTGAAGCTCCGGCGCGTCCTCGCCCTTGTAAAGATCGCTCAGGTCCCATTCGGGCAGGTTGCCCAGCTCCTCTTGGCCGGCGGTGGCGTTGGCGTCATGGACGGGGCGGGGCGTGTGCAACATGGGGTCCTCTCTCGCATTCGGGTCTGCCACAGATAGGTCCGGCGCGGGTGCGGGATCAAGCCCGGAACGTGTCGACCGCCCGGGATTCGCGGACACGGGCCGGCACGGGCGGACAGCCGGACAGGTGTCGACGCCGGCGGGCCGGCCGCCGCGCTAGCGTGGCGTTCCGCGGCGGCGCCGGGGCAGCGGCCAGACCTCGAGAAGCGCGGCCACCAGCACCAGCGCGCCGCCGGCGATCTCGGCCCGCCCCATCTGCTCGTCCGCCAGCCATGCCGCCGAGGCCGCGCCGACGAGAACCTCGGTCATCAGCAGGATGCCCACGCGCGCGGGTTCCAGCCGCGCGGTGGCCCACATCAACCCGGCCATCGACAGCCCCCACCACAGCC
This sequence comes from Roseovarius salinarum, assembly GCF_002834145.1. Taxonomy (GTDB): domain Bacteria; phylum Pseudomonadota; class Alphaproteobacteria; order Rhodobacterales; family Rhodobacteraceae; genus Roseovarius; species Roseovarius salinarum. The sequence continues at coordinate 47,508 of NZ_PHNT01000014.1, forward strand.
CGCCGGCGGCCAGCGCCCATCCGGCGCCAGCCCACAGCCCGGCCGGGTCCGGCCCGGCCGGCAGCGGCGCGAACAGCGGCACCAGCGCGGCCGCGCCCACGCAGGCGCCTGCCGCGAAGACGAAGGCGGCTTCGCCCGGCCCCAGCGGGGCCTTGGTGCGGATGCCCGTCGTGGCGACCGACCACAGCAACCCCGACAGCAGCGCCAGCCATTCGCCGGCGCCGCGGGGCAACGGCACGCCACCATCCGCACCCAGCATCACCGCCAGTCCGGCCATCCCCACCGCGATCGCCGCCAGCCGCAGCGGTGCGGCCGGCCAGCCCATCACGACCCGGCCGATCAGCGTGCTCCAGACGGGCGTGAGAAAGAACAGCAGGATCACGATCGCCACCCGCCCGTGGACGAAGGCGACCGAGTAAAGCACGAAGGCCGCCCCGCCGAGGGCGACCGCGGCCACGGCCATCCGGTCGGCCGCGGCAAGTTGCCGGCGCCGCGCCGCGGCCACGGGCGCCAGCAGCAACGCCGCGGCGGCGACGATGGCCAGCGTGCCCCAGGCGCCCGGCAGCGCGGTTTCCGCCAGCCGGCGCACCGGGATCCAGTAGAGCCCCCAGAGCGCGCCGGTGCCCAGCACGACGAGCGAGGCGGCAAGGCTCGTGCGGTTCGTCTGCATGGGGCCCGGATACCCGCCTTCGTGCGGCTTGGCAAAGCCCGCTCAGCCGTAGGCGGCCAGCATCTCGTGCAGGTGCTCCAGCGTGTCGGCCTCGGCCGCGCCCTTGTCGTGGCGCCAGCGGCTCATCCGGGGAAAGCGCAGGGCCACGCCCGACTTGTGGCGGCGGCTTTCCTGGATACCCTCGAAGGCGATCTCGAAGACATGCGCGGGGCGCACCTGTCGCACGGGGCCGAAGCGCTGCACGGTGTTGCGCCGCACCCACTGCGTGATCTCGCGGAACTCGGCGTCGGTCAGCCCGGAATAGGCCTTGGTGAAGGGCACGAGGTCATCGCCCGCGCGCACCGCGAAGGTGAAATCGGTGAACAGGTTGGCGCGGCGCCCGTGGCCCTGCTGGGCATAGATCAGCACCGCGTCGATCGTCAGCGGGTCGAGCTTCCATTTCCACCAGTCGCCTTTCCTGCGCCCGGCGTGGTAGGGGCTGTCGGCGCGCTTGAGCATCAGCCCCTCGGCCCGGCGCGCGCGGGCCGTGCCGCGCAGCGCGGCCAGATCCGCCCAGCTGTCGAAGGGTACCAACGGCGAGGGCCGCAGGGCCGCGTTTTCAGGCACCCGCGCCAGCACCTCGTCCAGCGCGGCCCGGCGTTCGGCTAGGGGCCGCGCGCGGATGTCGCGCCCCCCGAGTTCCAGCAGGTCGTAGGCCAGCAGGACCGCCGGCGCCTCGGCCAGCAGCGAACGGGGCACATGCTTGCGCCCGATGCGCTTTTGCAACGCGGCGAACGGCAGCGGCCCGTCGCCGGACCACGCCAGCACCTCGCCGTCGATGACCGTGCCATCGGGCAGCCAGTCCGCGGCGCCGGCGAACTCGGGGAAGCGGTCGGTCATCAGCTCCTCGCCGCGCGACCACAGGTGGTGCGCGCCGGCGCGGGCGATGAGTTGGCCGCGGATGCCGTCCCACTTCCACTCCGCGCGCCAGTCGTGCGGGGCGCCGAGGGCCTCCGGGCCCGTCTCGTCCAGCCCGTGGGCCAGGCAGAACGGGTAGGGGCGCGCGGTGTCGGCGACAGGGTCGTCGGCCTCGATCAGCGTGTGCCAGGTCGTGCTGTCCGGTGTCCAGTCGCCCATCAGGCGGTGGGCCAGCTCCGCCTCTTCGCGGCCGGTGGCCTGCGCCAGCGCGCGGGTCATCAGCTTGCGGCTGACGCCCACGCGGAAGCCGCCCGTGATCAGCTTGTTGAACACCAGCCGCTCCACGGGCGGCATCCGGTCCCAGGCATCGAGTACCGCCGCCTTGCGCGCGGCCTCGTCGGCGTCGTCGAGCGCGCGCAGCCGCCCGATCCAGGTGCTCAGCCCGTCGTCGTGCGACCGTGTCGGCGCGGGCAGCACCAGCGCGATGGTCTCGGCCAGGTCGCCCACGATCGGATAGCTTTCCTCGAACAGCCATAGTGGAATGCCCGCCCGCTCGGCCGCCCATTCGCGCAGGCGGGAGGTGGTGATCGCCCGGCGCGGCCGGCGGCCCGAGAACAGCGCGACGGTCCAGACCCGGTCCTCGGGCGGGGCCGCGCGGAAGTATTCCGCCAGCGCCTCGACCTTGGCGTTTGTCCGCGTCGTCTGGTCGACCGCGGTGAAGAGCCGTGCCAGTTGCCGCATCGCGCCACCCGCTGCGCCGCCCTGCGCGGCGACGCGGCAAAGGATGGCGCGCCGCGCCGCGCGGTCAAGCGGGCGCGGGGCCCGGTTCGCCGGCCGCGTCGTCGCTGCCGAAGGTCAGGTAGGCTTGCAGCTCCTGCCGGATCTCGGGGGCGAGTTCGTCGGAATGCAGGACGCGTGCGTAGAACAGCGTGAAATAGATCACCTTGACCGCCGTGACGACGCGCTTGAACGCCGACGACACCAGCTTGCCGAGGAAGATGCACACGAAGATCGGCAGCCAGTTGAACACCGTGTCCGCCGACCAGGGCAGGTAGCCGAAGGCCTCCGGCGGCAGCAGCTCGCCCAGTTCGCCGCCTTCGAAGGCGGCGGGCATGATCCCGCTGGCCCATGTGCCCAGCGCCACGCCGGCGAGGATCAGCAGGAAATAGAGCGGCGCCATGATTGTGGCCACCACGCGGCCCATGACGTCGATGCCGAAGACGCCCACCAGCGTCTCGGGCACGTTCTCGCGCGCGGCGCGCAGCTTGCCCATGCCGTCGCGGAACCCCACGCCGTCCACCGCGAAGGCGGGCAGCAGGAAATGGTTGACCAGGTCCCAGCCCTCGGTCATCGCGCCGAGGATCAGGTTGGTCAGGAACCCGTTGTTTTCCGAGTTGCTGCGCCGCCAGGCGATCCAGGCCGCCGCCATGTCCAGAAGCGCCAGGATGCGGATCTGCCCGCCCAGCTCACCGGCGCGCGCGGTTGCCTCGGGAAAGCTGCGGTCGCGGCCCGAGGCGGTCTCGAACACCAGCCAGCTCAGCGCCAGTTCCTGCCTGTTGAAATAGAAGAAGTGGTAGATGCCCACGCCCGCCCAGAGCAGCAGCAGGATGGTGCCGGTGCCGTTCGCCTCGACGACGTAGGCCGCGATCATGGCGAAGAAGAGCGTCACCAGGATCACCGAGAAGACGACCGTGCGGATCACGGGGGCGACGATGTCGAAATCGCGGCCCACGATGGTGACCGTGTGCTTGAGCAGATAGCCCATCTGCGAGAATCGCTCGCTCAGGCCCGGCTTGCGGAAACGTGTCATCGCTGTCCCTTTCTTCCTGTCGGCCCCTGCGGCCCGTCGCCGCGGAGCCTCGCCGGAAAGGGGCGTCGGATCAAGGGGGGGCTGACCCGGCCGGCGGCGCGCCTTCATCGAGCGTCTCGCCGGTGAACTCGGTGGGCACGATGCGGGCGTCGTATCCCCGGCTCGTCAGCCAGCGCGCGAAGATCTCGGTATAGCCGTGCGTGACATGCACCGATTGCGCGCCGGTTTCGGCGATGGCGCGGTTCAGGCCGGCCCAGTCGGCATGGTCCGAGATCACGAATCCTCGGTCGACCCCGCGGCGGCGCCGGACCCCGCGCAGGCACATCCAGCCGCTGGCGACCCCGGTCGAGGCGGGGCGGAACCGGCGCGCCCAGCCGGTCGAGAAGGCGCCGGGCGGCGCCAGGACCAGCGCGCCGGGATGGTCCTGGCGCCGCGTGCCGGGGGTGACGGGCACGGTGTCGGGCAGGGCCAGGCCCTGCGCGCGAAGCACGGCGTTGGTATTCTCGACCGCGCCGTGGGTCAGGACGGGGCCGATCGACGTGTCCAGCAGCGACAACACCCGCTGCGCCTTGCCCAGCGCGTAGGCACCCAGAAGGCTGAACCGGCCCGCGGCGGCGTTGGCGGCCCACCACGCGTTGATCTCGGCCGCGACCCCGGCCTGCGGCGGCCAGTCGAAGACGGGCAGGCCGAAGGTGCATTCGCTCACGAAGTGGTGGCAGCGCAGCGGCTCGAACGGCGCAGACAGCGCGTCGGCCTCGAGCTTGTAGTCGCCGGAGACGACCCAGACCTCGCCACCGACCTCAACCCGCACCTGCGCCGAGCCGGGCACGTGCCCGGCGGGGTGCAGCGACACGCGCGCCCCGCCGATCCGGCGGACCTCGCCGTAGGCCACAGTGTCGAGCGTTATCTCGCCCAGCCGGTGGCGCATCACCGGCGCGGCATCATCGGTCGCCAGGTAACGCGCGTGCCCCGGGCGGGCGTGGTCGGCATGCCCGTGAGTGATGACGGCGCGGTCCACCGGCTGCCAGGGGTCGACGAAGAAGTCGCCCGCCGGGCAGTAGATGCCGCGCTGCGTGAACTCCAGTACCATGCGTGCCACGATAGCCCGCCGCGGCCCGCCCGCCAGCCCCTTGCGGGCCGGCCCCGCGCGGCTATGCTGCGCAGCCGCAGGTCAGGACAAAGGGGACGGGCGATGAGATTTGCGAGATACGGGATGCCGGGGCAGGAGACGCCGGCGGTGCTGGACACGGCAGGCCGGCTGCGCGACCTGTCGGGCGTTGTGGACGACCTTGCCGGCCCGGTGCTGGGCGACCTGCCGCGCATCGACCCCGAAACGCTGCCCGAGGTGGCCGGCACGCCGCGCCTCGGCCCGCCGGTGGCCGGCGTGGGCAAGTTCATCGGCATCGGGTTGAACTATTCCGACCACGCGGCCGAAGCGGGGCTGGAACCGCCCGCCGAGCCGATCGTCTTCATGAAGGCGACCTCGTCGATCGTGGGGCCGGACGACGACGTGCTGCTGCCGCGCGGGTCGGAGAAATCCGACTGGGAGGTCGAGCTTGGCGTGGTGATCGGCCGCCACGCCAAGCACGTGCCGCAAGAGCGTGCGCTGGATCACGTGGCGGGGTACTGCATCGTCAACGACGTCTCCGAGCGCGCGCTGCAGGGCGAGGGCACCGGGCAGTGGACCAAGGGCAAGAGCTGCGACACATTCGGGCCGACGGGGCCGTGGCTGGTCACGCCCGATCAGGTCGGCGACCCGCAGGCGCTGGACCTCGCGCTCGATCTCAACGGCGAACGGATGCAGACCGGCAACAGCGCCGCGATGATCTTTTCCGTGGCGCGGATCGTTGCCTACCTGAGCAGGATGATGAGCCTGCACCCCGGCGACGTGATCGCGACCGGCACGCCGCCTGGCGTGGGCATGGGCCGCAGGCCACGGCGTTTCCTGAAGGAGGGTGACGAGATGCGGCTGAGCATCTCGGGTCTGGGCGAGCAGTGCCAGAGGGTCGGCCGCGAACCCTGAGCGGCCGTGCGGAGCGCCTGGCGGCGCGCACGATCCGTCGAACGGGGGGGCCGGCCCCCCGAACCCCCCCCGGAGTATTTCGGGCAAGATGAAACGTGTCAGGCGCCCTCTGCGGCCGGGGTGCCGGTTTGCGGCTGCGCGGCGTCGCCGTAATGCGCCGCCAGCATCTCGGCGGCGGCCGCCCGGGTATCCGGGCCTTCCATCAGGACCTCGTGCAGCGCGCCGTCGAGGATCTCCAGCCGGCCGCCAGGCCATGCGTCCATGCGTGCGCGGATGCGGTCCAGGTCGACGATCTCCTCGCCGTCGCCGGCGAGCGTCAGGCAGGGCAGGGCGGGCGACGGGCGGCGGGCGAGGTCGCGGGTTTCGATCAGCGCCTCGTGCAGCCATCGCAGGCTTGGGCCGCCCAGTGCCAGCTCGGGGTGCGCGCGGAGCTGGTCGATCATGAAGTCGTACATCCCGCGGTCGGTCGTCAGCTTGTTGGTCTCGAAGGGTTCCGACAGCACGTAGCTTTCCGAATCGGTGCCGGGGGCGTAAAGGTGATCGACGCCCAGCTGGCGCGTGCCCCAGGCCAGCGACCACGCCACCGGGCGGAGGGCCTGGGCCATGCGGATGCCCCACATCGGCCCGGTGAAGGAAGCCGAGGCCACGTCGAGCCCGGACATCGCCGCGCGCAGCCCGATCGCGCCGCCCATCGAATGGGCCAGCAGGTGCCACGGCCTCGGCATGCCGGCCGCCCCGGCCGCGGCGACCATCTCGGCGACGTCTTTCTGGTAGTCGGCGAAGCGATGCACGTGCCCCGACATCGCGTCCTCGACCAGACGGTCGGCGAGGCCCTGGCCGCGCCAATCGATCGCCATCACCGCGTAGCCCCGGGCGCCGAGGTCGCCCGCGGTGGGCCCGTATTTCTCGATGTATTCGGTCCTGCCGGGAAACAGCAGGACAGTGCCGCGCGGCCGTTCGGGCACCCATGCGCCGACGCGCAGGCGCACGCCGTCGGCGGCGCGCACCCACCAGGCGCGCCCGCCCGCGGGCGCGCAAGCCACCTCGTCGAACAGCGGGGCGGGATCGAGCGCCTCGGTCACCGGTCAGGCCAGCACGTTGCCGAGTTTCATGGCAAGGCCCATGTCGCCGTCCACGACCAGCTTGCCGGACATGAAGGCCGCGGTGGGGTCCATGTCGCCGCCGAGGATCGCCTCGAAGGTTTCGGCGTCGGCGGTCAGCGTGACGTCGGCCTCGCCGTCCTCCGCCCGCGCGCCGTCGCCGTCGAGCATGATCGCGCCCTCGCCCTCGATCACGAACTTGGCGGAGCCGTCGAAACCCTCTTCGCCCATCTTCTCGTTGAGGGCCTTGACCGCGGCCGTCACTACATCGCTCATCTGTCACTCCTTTGCGTTCGTGTTCGAATCGGCCGCGCCGGGGGCTTTCATTCCCCGCGTGCGGCGCTACATTCAAAGGCGTTATGGGCGCAGTAAAGCATAATCTCAAACGTGCCGTCGCGGCATTTCTCGCCGTCGTGCTCGCCGTGGCAATGGCCGGCCCCGCCGCGGCGGTGGACGAGGCGCGGCTCGACAAGCTCTTTGCGCGGCTGGAGCAGGCCGACCCCGGCGAGGCACGGCGAATCGCCAAGGAGATCGAGCTTGAACTGTCGAAATCCGGCTCGCCGGCGATGGACCTTCTGCTCAAGCGCGGACGCGACGCCCTGGAGGCCGGCGAGACCGGGGCGGCAATCGAACATCTGACCGCTCTGACCGACCACGTGCCGGACTTCGCGCAGGGATGGCACCTGCGTGCCATCGCCTTTGCCAAGAAGGATCTTTATGGCCCCGCGCTCGCGGACCTGGAGCGCGCGCTGGCGCTGCGGCCGCGGCACTTCGCGGCGCTTTACGGGCTGGGCACCATCCTCGGGGAGGTCGGACGCCCCGGGATGGCGCGCGAGGTCTTCGAGAAAGTCCTCTCTATACATCCGCATTTCAAGGACGTACCCAAGGCCCTGGAACGGCTGGACCGCCAGCGCGGCGGGGCCACGCTCTGACGGCAAGCGACGGAGCCGACCGATGGCCGAGCAGTCAAGGATCCTCGCGGTCCTGGGGCCGACGAACACGGGCAAGACGCATTTCGCGATCGACCGCATGCTGGCCCACCGCACCGGCGTGATCGGGCTGCCACTGCGGTTGCTGGCACGCGAGGTCTACGAACGCATCAAGGCGGCACGCGGCCCGTCGGTGGTGGCGTTGGTCACGGGCGAGGAACGCATCGTGCCCGAGCGCACCCAGTACTGGGTCTGTACCGTCGAGGCGATGCCGGAGGGGCTCGGCGCCGATTTCGTGGCCATTGACGAGATCCAGCTGTGCGCCGATCCCGAGCGCGGGCACGTCTTCACCGACCGGCTCCTGCGCATGCGCGGCCAGCACGAGACGCAGTTCCTGGGCGCACACACCATGCGCGGCACGATCGGGGCGCTCGTGCCGGGGGTGGAGTTCGTGGGCCGCGAGCGGATGTCGCGGCTGTCCTTCGCGGGGCGGCGCAAGATTTCCAAGATGCCAAGCCGAAGCGCCATCGTGGGTTTCTCGGTGGAAAGCGTTTATGCCACCGCCGAGCTGCTGCGCCGGCAGAAGGGTGGCGCGGCGGTGGTCATGGGGGCGCTCAGCCCGCGCACGCGCAACGCGCAGGTGGCGCTTTATCAGAACGGCGATGTCGATCACCTGGTGGCCACCGATGCCATCGGCATGGGGCTGAACCTCGATATCGACCATGTGGCGTTCTCGTCCCTGACCAAGTTCGACGGCCGCCGGATGCGCCCGCTGGCGCCCAACGAACTTGCCCAGATCGCCGGCCGCGCGGGGCGGGGGATGCGCGACGGCAGCTTCGGCGTGACCGGCGAGGCCCCCGACCTGCCCGACGAGGTGGCGCAGGCGATCATGGATCACCGCTTCACCCCGGTAAGCAAGTTGCAGTGGCGCAACCCCAGGCTGCCGTTCGGCAACATCGACGCGCTGATCGCCGCGCTCGAGGCGAAGCCGGACAACCCGCTCCTGATGCGTGCGCGCGAGGCCGACGACCTCGGCGCGCTCAAGACGCTGTCCGGCCGCGAGGCCGTGCGCGCCCGCGCCACCGACGGCCCCTCGGTGCGGCTGTTGTGGGATGTCTGCCGGATTCCGGATTTCCGCGGCATCAGCCATGCCGAGCACGCCGGCCTGCTGGAATCGATTTTCGGCCATCTGAACGAACACGGGCGCCTGCCCGAGGACTGGCTGGCGCGGCAGGTCAGGCGCATCGACCGCACCGACGGCGACATCGACACGCTGTCGCGCAGGCTTGCGCATATCCGCACATGGACGTATGTCGCGCAGCGCCGCGGCTGGGTGGAGGACGAAACCCATTGGCGCGAAGCAACGCGCGCGATAGAAGACAGGGTGTCGGACGCGTTGCACGAGCGTCTGACCCAGCGGTTCGTGGACCGGCGCACCTCGGTGCTGATGCGCCGGCTCAAGCAGAAGGAGGCCATGGTGGCCGAAGTGAACGACGCAGGCGAAGTCACGGTCGAGGGCGAGTTCGCCGGCCGCATGGAGGGCTTCCGCTTCATCCAGGACAAGGCGGCCACCGGGCAGGAGGCCAAGACGCTGCGGCAGGCCAGCCTCAAGGCGCTGGCCCCGCATTTCCACCTCAAGGCCGACCGGTTCTACAACGCCCCGGACACCGAGATCGACTTCACCGACCAGGGCGGGCTGATGTGGGGCGAGCAGGCCGTGGGCAAGCTCGTCGCCGGCGAGGATCCGCTCAGGCCGCGCGCCGAGGCCTTCGTGGATGACGAGGCCGGTGCCGAGGTCGTCCAGAAGGTGCAGCGCCGCCTGCAACATTTCATCGACCGGCGCATCGCCACGCTGTTCGAGCCCTTGCTGAACATCCAGCGCGACGAGACGCTCACCGGGCTCGCGCGCGGCTTCGGGTTCCGCATGGTCGAGGCGCTGGGCGTGATCCCGCGCGGCGAGGTTGCCGAGGAGGTGCGCGCCCTCGATCAGGAGGCGCGCGGCCAGCTGCGCAAGCACGGCGTGCGCTTCGGCCAGTTCACAATCTTCATGCCCCTGTTGCTCAAACCGGCGCCGACGCGGCTGCGACTGGTGCTCTGGGCGCTGCACAACGGGCTGGACACCTTCCCCGAGGCGCCTCCGCCGGGCCTGGTGACCGTCCCCGCGGCCAGCGATGCGCCGCGCGGCTATCATTCCATGGCCGGTTACCGCGCGGCCGGAACCCGCGCGATCCGCATCGACATGCTGGAAAGGCTGGCTGACCTGCTGCGCGCCGAGGACAGCCGCGCGGGCTTCGAGGCCACCGCCGACATGCTGTCGATCACCGGCATGACGCTGGAGCAGTTCGCCGAGCTGATGCAGGGCCTGGGGTACCGGGCCGAGCGCGGCGAACGCGAGAAGGTGAAACCGGCCGATGCCGCGGCGGCCGCGCCCGCCGAGGAGGCCGCCCCGCCGGCCCGTGCCGACGCCCCGACCGCGGACGACGCCGTGGATTCCATTGCCGACAAGGGGGCGGCGCCGGTGGCCGAGGAGCCGCCACAGGCGGGCGAAGTCCCCGCCGAGATCCCCGCCGCGGGCGAGGACGCGCCGGAGCTGCCCCCCGGCGAGACGCCGGATGCCGACGCGGCCGAGCGCGAGGTGTACTACGTTTTCACTTGGGCGCGCACGCGGGGCGGCAAGCCCGACGCGGCCGGCAAGACGCGCCAGAAGCCGCAGAAGAAACGCGGCAAGCCCAAGGGCGCGGCAGCCGGCGCGGATGACGGCAAGCGGTCGCGCCAGTACTCGGCCAAACCGGACAAGAAGGGCAAGGGCGGCAAGGCCGACATGATCGATCCCGACAATCCCTTCGCCGCCGCGCTCATGGGGCTGAAGGACAAGTCGTGAGGCGGCCCGAGCCGTGACCGGTCCGGCCGAAAAGACCCGCCTCGACAAGTGGCTGTGGCAGGCGCGCTTCTTCAAGACGCGCGCGATCGCGGCGCGGCTGGCGGGTGGCGGGCGCATCCGCGTGAACGGCGCACGCATCGAGAAGCCCGCGCACCAGGTGGCGCCGGGGGACGTGCTGACGTTTCCGCAGGCACGGCGCGTGCGCGTGGTGCGCATCCTCGCCCTTGGCGAGCGTCGCGGCCCGGCGCCCGAGGCCCGCGCGCTTTACGAGGACATGACGGAAGACGCGCCGGAAAACGATGTTCCCCGCGCCCCGCGCTACGAGGGAAAGGGTCGGCCGACGAAACGCGACCGGCGCAAACTCGACCGGAATGATCCCGGGGCGCTTGATTGACCCCCGTCGCTGGATTAGCTAGGCGGCAAGACGTCTATCATGAGAGACCGAAATGACCTATGTCGTCACCGACAATTGCATCGAGTGCAAATACACCGACTGCGTCGAAGTCTGCCCCGTGGACTGTTTTTACGAGGGCGAGAACATGCTGGTCATCCATCCTGACGAATGCATCGACTGCGGGGTCTGCGAACCCGAATGCCCCGCCGACGCCATCCGCCCGGACACCGAACCGGACATGGAGAAATGGGTCGAGTTCAACCGCAAGTACTCCGAGAAATGGCCGGTGATCGTGACCAAGAAGGATGAACTGCCCAATGCCGAGCCCCGCGATGGCGAGACCGGAAAGCTGGAGAAGTACTTTTCCGAGAACCCGGGCGAGGGTGGCTGACACCCGCGCGCGCGACCGATTCGCGCCGCGGTGCGGCATCCGGACTTGAATTTCGCGGCGCAGTTCCCAGATAATTCACGCAAAACAAATGTTCCCGGCGCGGCGGCCTTCCGGGGCGGCGCAAAATGTGATACATTTCCGTTACAGAAGAGGAAAGCTGCCGTTGTTCATTGTCCCGGGCGCCGCCACCGGTGATGGACGCCTTTCGCCCGGTAATGCTGCTTCCCTGGCTCGGTGGGGGCCTTGGGGGGCGGTGTTTGCGCCGGACATGTGCTTGCGAGGAAGACCTGAATGAGCAAAACCAAGAAATCCGAGTTTCGTCCCAACGACTATGTCGTCTACCCCGCGCACGGCGTGGGCCAGATCGTCTCGATCGAGGAACAGGAAATCGCCGGCCTGCCGCTGGAGCTTTTCGTTATCTCTTTCGAGAAGGACAAGATGACGTTGCGCGTGCCGACCGACAAGGCAAGCGAAATCGGGATGCGCTCGCTGTCCAGCCCCGACGTGGTGTCGAAGGCCATCTCGACGCTCAAGGGCAAGGCGAAGGTGAAGCGCGCGATGTGGTCGCGGCGTGCGCAGGAGTATGAGCAGAAGATCAACTCCGGCGACCTGATCGCCATTGCCGAGGTCGTCCGCGACCTGCACCGCGCCGACGACCAGCGCGAGCAGAGCTATTCCGAGCGTCAGCTCTACGAGGCGGCGCTGGAGCGGCTGACACGCGAACTCGCGGCCGTGAGCGGCGGCGACGAGGTGCAGGCGGCCAAGGAAGTTGACGAGGTTCTGGTATCCCGGGCGGCCTGACGGGCCGCGACGGAGGGTGATATTCCGGGCCGCGTCCCCACGGGGCGCGGCCCTGCGCGTTGCATGGGCCGTCAGGCGGCAAGAGTCGCCAGAACCGCGATTTCCGCCAGTTGCTGGGCCGCGCCCAGCACGTCGCCCGTCTGCCCGCCGATCCGGGTGCGCGCGAGTGCGCCCAGCCCCCACGTGAGCAGCGCCGCCCAGATTGCCGCCGGGATCGCCGCCCATCCCAGCAGGACGAGCGCGGCGCCCGCGGCGACCGCCGCCGCCAGCACGGCCGCGCGTGGCGTGGCCGCGCCGACACCGCGCGACAACCCGCCGTCGCGGGCATGTGGCAGGACGGCCATCAGCGGCACCATCGCGGCGCGCGACAGCGCGCCGGCCGCCATCAGCGCGGCCAGCCCGGCGCCCGAACCGGCCTCCAGCACGATCCACAGCGCGGCCCAGCGCGCCGCGAGCCCCAGCACCAGCGCGATCACGCCGTAGGCGCCGATGCGGCTGTCCTTCATGATCGCCAGCCGGTCCGCGCGGTCCCAGCCGCCCCAGAACCCGTCGGCGCAATCGGCCAGCCCGTCCTCGTGCATCGCGCCCGTGGCCGCGATGCCGGCGGCCAGCGCGGCGAGCGCCGCCAATTGCGCCGGCAGGCCAAGGCCCAGCGCCACGGCCGCGGCCAGGCCGGCGACACCGCCCAGCATCAACCCCGCCAAGGGGTAGGCCCACGCGGCCGCAGCGCCACGGTGCATCGCCGCGGCGTCGAGCGGAACGGGCAGCCGGCTGAGCAGCCCGAGCGCCGCCGAGACGTCGCGCAGAGCGGTCGCGAAGGGGTCGGTTTTTCTCATCCGAGGGTCCGTTTCAGGCTGTGCTCGCGTGCTGTCCGCGATACACAGGCGCGGCGCAAAGTTCAACGAGGGGACCATGACGCAGGATTTCGACAGCCTCGACGCGTTCGCGGACCGGCTCGCAGCCGTGCCGGGACCCGACGCCGCGGCGCGCGACCGTGCCGTTGCCCGCGACGCCGAGCTGACGAAGCCACCGGGGTCGCTGGGCCGCCTGGAAGAGCTGGCCGCATGGTACTGCGCCTGGCGCGGCGATGAACGCCCGCGCATCACCGCGCCGCAGGTGATCGTCTTTGCCGGCAACCACGGGGTGACGGCGCAGGGCGTATCGGCCTTCCCGCCCGAGGTGACGGCGCAGATGGTCGGGAACTTTCGTCATGGCGGTGCCGCGGTGAACCAGCTTGCCGAGATATCGGGCGCGCGCGTGGACGTGCATGCGCTGTCGCTGGAGACCCCGACGGCCGATTTCACGCGGGGCCCGGCGATGACCGAGGCCGAGGCGGTAACAGCGCTGCGAGCCGGCTGGCAGGCCGTCGATCCGGCGGCGGACCTGCTGGTCACCGGCGAGATGGGGATCGGCAACACGACCTCAGCCGCGGCGTTGGCCCATGCGCTTTTCGGCGGGCAGGCGGCCGACTGGACGGGCCGCGGCACCGGTGTCCCCGAGGCGGGGGTGGCGCACAAGGCCGAGGTGGTGGCGCGCGGGCTGGCAGCCAACCCGGAAGCACGGGGAAACGCCTTGGCTGCGCTGCGTTGCCTCGGCGGGCGCGAACTGGCGGCGATGGCTGGCGCCATCGCCCGGGCACGGCAGCTGCGTATCCCCGTCATCCTGGACGGGTTCATATGCACCGCCGCGGCGGCCTGTCTGGAACGGGCCCGGCCCGGGGCGCTGGATCACGCGGTGGCCGGCCACCGCAGCGCCGAGGCCGCGCACGGGGCACTGCTGGCGCGGCTGGGCAAGGCGCCGTTGCTCGATCTGGGCATGCGGCTGGGCGAGGGCTCGGGCGCGGCGCTGGCCATCGGTGTGCTGCGCGGTGCACTGGCCTGCCATTCGGGCATGGCGACCTTCTCGGAGGCCGGCGTCTCCGGCGCCTGAGGGGCGGGCGCGTCGGGGCACGCGGTTTCGCGCTTGGCCGCACGGAAACGCGTCGCTGCCGGGCCGGATGCGCTGTCGTGCCGCCGGCCCGGTGATGGCCCCGTCACGGGGCCGGACGCTGGCGCTCTTTACCCGTGGCGGGGCGGGGCGGTCATTCCCCGGCTTCGCGCGCGGCCTCCGCCGCGCCGTCCTCGAGCTGTGACAGCAGCATCGTCTCCAGGTCCTTTTCCAGATCGCGCGCACGCTGGATGTAGGCCGCGTTTTCCGCGGTGGGAATGTCCGGGTCCCACAGCGCGGCCAGTTCGCGCACCGACTGGCGGTCGTGCTGGTAGAAGGTCTGCTCCAGCTCGGCGGCCTCGAATTCGCTGAGGCCGATGTTCTCGAGCACGTAACGCCCCGCGCGCAGCGAGCTGTCGAACAGCTCGCGCACGATGTGGTCGGCACCCGCCTTGTAGAGCCGGAAAACATGCGTGCGGTCGCGCGCCCGGGCGACGATCCGCAGGTCGGGGCGTTCGCGGCGCGCGTATTCCACCAGCCGGGTGGTGTCTTCGGGGTTGTTGAGCGCGGCCACGAGGATCCGCGCCTCGTCCAGCCCGGCGGCATGCAGCAGCTCGGGCCGGGTGGGGTCGCCGAAGAACCCCTTGATGCCGAACCGGCGCATGCGCTGGATGGTGTTGAGGTCGTGGTCAAGCACCACCGTCCGGTAACCCGAGGAACGCACGAGACGGTTGACGATCTGCCCGAACCGGCCGATGCCCGCGATGATGATCGGGGCGCGTTCGTCGATATGGTCGGGTTCCCGCGCCTCGGCCGCCTCGCTTGTCATGCGCCGCGACAGCCATTCGTAGGTCATGAACAAAAGCGGCGTGATCAGCATGGTCATGCCGACCACCAGAAGAAGCGTTTCCGACAGCGCGGGCGGCAGGACGTGCTGCTGATCGGAAAACGCGATCAGCACGAAGCCGAATTCGCCCGCCTGCGCCAGCCCCAGCGTGAACAGCCACAGGTCGCGGCCGCGCAGGTCGAAGGCACGCCCCAGCAGGTAGAGGATGCAACCCTTGACCAGGATGACGGCCAGCGCGAGGCCCATGATCGTTCCCGGCGCGCCGATCAGCGTGGCGAAATCGATGCCCGCGCCCACGGTGATGAAGAACAGGCCCAGCAGCAGCCCCTTGAAGGGGGCGATGTCGCTTTGCAACTCGTGGCGGAACTCGCTGCTGGCCAGCACCACCCCGGCAAGGAAGGCGCCAAGCGCCGGCGACAGCCCGACCAGGTTCATCAGGAAGGCGATGCCCACCACGATCAGAAGCGCCAGCGCGGTGTACATCTCGCGCAGGCGCGCGGCGTGGATGAACCGGAAGACCGGCCGCGTCAGGTAGATGCCGGTCAGGATGATCGCGGCCACGGCGCCGAGGGTGACCAGCGTCACCCCCCAGCCGGGCAGACCCTCCACCAGCGAAAGCGCTGCGCCGTGCGCCCCCTCGGCCGTGTCGCCTTCTGCCCCGCGTTCCAGGACTTCGCCAAGCACCACCTCGGGCGGCTTGGGCATGGCCAGCAACGGCAGCGCCGCCAGCATCGGGATCACCGCGATGTCCTGCGTCAGCAGGACCGAGAAGGTTGACCGCCCGCCGCCGGTCTGCATCAGCCCCTTTTCCGAAAGGGTCTGCAACACGATCGCGGTTGACGACAGCGCGAAGATGAGTCCGGCGGCCAGGGCGATGCTCCAGGGCTGGCCCAGCGCCATGGCGCCCACCATAACCGCCAGCGTGGTCACCCCGATCTGCAAGCCGCCCAGCCCCAGAAGGCGGTGGCGCATGTCCCACAGCGCGCGTGGCTCCAGCTCCAGCCCGATGAGGAACAGCATCATGACCACGCCGAATTCGGCGAAATGCTGGATCTCCTTCGTTTCGTGGCCCACCAGGCCCAGCGCCGGCCCGACGAGGATACCGGCAGCGAGGTACCCCAGCACCGAGCCCAGCCCCAGACGCGCGGCCAGCGGCACGGCGATGACCGCCGCGGCCAGGTAGATCGAGGCCTGGAACAGGAAACCTTCCATCAGCGGCTCCTTCGCGGGGTCAGGTGGGCAGGGGGGCGTCGGATTTGCATTGGTCCATCACGATCCGGCTGTGCACGCGGTCCACCGCGTCGTGCGGCAGAAGAACATCGTGCACAAGTGCGTTGAGCGCGCCCAGGTCGGGGCAAGAGACGCGCAAGAGCCATTCGGCGCAGCCCGTCAGCGTCCAGGCACTGACAACCTCGCGCCGGGTTTCGACAAGCCGCAGGAAGCTGCGGGCATGATCCCTGCCGCGCGCGTTGAGCTGTACCTGCACGAAGGCCTGCAGGGCCAGCCCCAGCTGCCGTGGGTCCAGCCGCGCGGTGTCGCTGCGGATGACGCCCGCCGCCTCCAATCGCTGGCGCCGGCGGCCCGCCTGGCTCGGCGAACGGCCGAGCCGTTCACCCGGTTCCTGCGCGGTCGGATGGGCGGTTTTCTGCGGGGCGGCGAGAAGGCGTGTATCGGTTTCGTCAAGCATATGCGGACATTTAGCCCGATTTGTAACAGCGACGCAAATCCGGCGCGCCCGTTGCCGCAAATGGCGAGGACTCCGCGCGATCCTTGGGCATCGAGGCACCCATCGTGCAGCGTGCGTGCCGTATACGACAGCAAACCCCGCGCGCCCGGTCGCGCACGGCGCGCTGCAGACGCCGATCACCGAAGGGGCCGCGCGCGAACCGGCGTTTCCGGGGCGATCGGGCGCGGGCCGGATCGCACCGGCGGGCCGAGGCATTCGCCCCGACTGGCGGTGATCCGGCTTCGCGCCTTGCCGTGCGATGAATCCGGGCAAGGCGCATGGCGGAACCTGCAGCCCCGGCGCGGTGCGGCCGTGCCTCAGCCCTGGGGCATCCGCAGGATGACGCTCTGACCGCGCTTGACGTAGCGCAGTTGCTCCGCGCCGATCGCGGCCACGCGGCCGCCGTCGAGCTCGTCGCCCACCTTGACCTTGCGGTAGCGCCCGTTGGCCAGCCGCACCAGCGCGCGCCGGTCGGCCGTCTCGCCGTATACCCCGATCAGGTTGATACGGCGCAGGTTGATTCGGTTGCGCTCGGTGGCCTGCTTTGCCACCGACGCGCGCGTCGGTTGCTCGGGCGCGAGGGCCGCCGCCCGCGTGTTCTCGGCGCGGTCGCGGTCCTCGGCGCGCAGCCGCGCGGCCCGCTCCGCGAGGTCGCCGGGGCGCGCGCTGGGCTTGAGCGAGGCGGTCACGGCCTGCGGCGTGGTGTCCTCGAAGAAACCGGCCTCCTCGTCCTGGGCCTCGCGGATCGCTTCCTCGACGGCGTCAGGGTCCGGCGCGGCCGGGGCGGCCTCGGCATCGTTCGTGATCTCTTCGGGGGCAAGCGCCTCGGGGCGCACGCGGGGCCGCAATTCGCTGTCGGCGGCCTCTTCGCCGGCGCGCTCCGGCAAGGCCGCGGGACGAACCCGCGGGCGCACCTCGCCCATCCGCGCGAGATCCTCTTCCGAGATCAGCCCGACCCCCGGGCCAAGGCGCCGCGGCGTCGGCGGCGGCACCGCGGCCGGGTCGCCCAGGAAGACTCGCACGCCCTGCGGGGTCAGCGCGCCCTCCTCGGTGGCCTGCACGAAACCACGGTCGTCGTATTCGTATTCCGTGTCCGGCGGCGGAGGAATGCCGGGGCTGACCGGGCGCCGGTCCGTCCGGGCGTCGGCAGGGTCGGGCAGGGCCACGGCATCGAGCTTGGGCACGTCCCCGTCGATCGTCGCGATCGAGAGATCCTCCAGCCGCGCCGCTTGCGGCGCGGCCATTTCCGGCGGCGCGCGCTGCCAGATGCCGGTCGCGGCGTAGCGCGCGCGGGCTTCGTCCGGCGTCAGCGGCTCGGGCTCGTCCGGCGGGGCAGGGGCGGTGATCTCTTCCTCGGCCTGCGGGGCCGGTTCAGGGTCCGCGGCGCCGGTATCGTCCGGCAGTGCCGCGACCTCGCGGCCCGTGTCCGCCTCCGGCGCGGCGGGATCTTCGCTCGCGGCCTCTTCAGGTGCCGGAAGCTGCGCGCCGGCCGCCGGGGGATCAGCCGTCGATGGGCTCGTGTCCTGCGCGTCGGCGATCCCGGCGTCAGGGACCTCGGCGGACGCCGTCTCGGTCGTGCCGGCCGTGTCGCCACGCAGCGCGCGCGACAGCGGCGTGTCCAGGAACAGGGCGGCCCAGCCGCCCACGGCCAACAGCACGGCGATCAGGGCCACCGCGAAGATCAGCCCGCCGTTGCGCCGGGTGTCCTGCCGCTCGACGTTCAGGCCGGCGGGCGGTCCGACCGGCCCGGCGATGGGCTCGGGTTCTTCGCGCTTGCCGATGGAGGCGATTCGCTCGCGCGCCTTCCTGTGCAGTTTGCCCGGTGCCGCGGTTGCCTGCCGGGCAAGCGTGGACCCGAGTGCCCGGCGGTGCAGCTTCTGCGGGGCCTCGACGACCCGCCGTGCCGCCGGGCGCGCCTTGCGGACCGCTTCCGCGATCCGCGCCTTGCCACCGTTCCCCGCAGCGGGGGATTTGCGGAGGCCGCCGGACGGCTGCCGCGTTCGCGTGGTGGCCTCGTGCGGGGTTTCATCACCGGCGCCCTTCCGCCACTGCGCGAAAGTTCCCGCAAGGTGCGGCGTGTGCGCCACGGGGGGGCGCGATCCGGCCGGCTTCTGCCCGGGTTTGCCCTTTGCCTTCCGCGCGGCCTTGCCGGACTTGCCCTTGGAGCTGGCCGCGTCGTCGGCGGCACGGATGCTGGTGAAGGCCGTCGCGGGGGCGGGTTCAGGCTCCGGCGCGTCCCCGCGGTCTGAGGGAGAGGCGGCCGGCGGCTCGGCAGCGGGCGTTGGCGGCTGTTCCGGTCTTGCCGGTCCGGTGGCACCCGTCGCCGGCGTCGCGGTGCTTTCGGACGCGGCGGCGGCGGGGATGTCGGCGGGCACTTCGGGCGGCTCGGGCAGATGCGCTGCGCCCACGATCTCCACCGGCGCGGAGTCGCGTTCGATGGTTTCGTTGCCGCAGGTTTCGGCGGCGTGAGCCGTCGGGCCGAAGAAAGGTTCGCCCACGAAGGCGCCGGGGGGCGGAACTGCCACGAAGCCGAGCGGGTTGAAGCGGTGGTCGAGCGCGAAGCTCTCGGCCTCTTGCAGGGTCTCGCGCGCAACGGCGGCAATGTAGGTGCGCGTTCCGTCCGTCGACCAGTCGTAGACGAGGTCGTCCACCGCATACGGTGTGGCCCCGTCGAGGGCATCGCGCACGGCCTGCTCGGTGTCCTGACCTTCGCCCGCGGCAGGGATGTCGAGATAGCGTATCTGCTCGACGGGGATCACCAGCTTGCTGCGCAGGCCAGAGGCGTCGAGCGCGCCCGCCTTGTCGCGCAACGCGGCCAGCGCGCCTGCGAGATCGTCCGACTCCAGCGCGGCCTCGCCGACCAGATGCCAGCCGCGATGGGCCCGGTGCAGAAGGCCGATCCCTTCGAACGACAGGGTCAGGGCAAAATTCGGTTTCATCGTCACAGCAGTAACATCGCGCGCGGACGCGCGAAAATCCCCTCCGGTTCTGCGCGATATTACAGCAGGTTATCGCCGAGGGAAAGGGCAAGCCCGGCGGCGCGACGAACGGCGCCGCCGGGCTTGCCCCGCGGGGGTCAACCGGTGGCCTTGGCCAGCCCCTGATCAAGGTCGGCGATGATGTCGTCGGCGTCCTCGATCCCGATGGAGATGCGCACCACATCCGGCTCGGCGCCGGCGGCGGCCTGTTGCTCGGGCGTGAGCTGGCGGTGGGTGGTCGAGGCGGAGTGGATGATCAGTGAGCGCGTGTCGCCAAGGTTGGCGACATGGCTGAACAGCTCGAGGCTGTCGACCAGTTTCACGCAGGCGTCGTAGCCGTCCTTGAGTGCCACGGTGAACAGGCCGCCCGCGCCCCTGGGGCAGATGTCCTTGACCCGCGAGAAGTAGGGCGAGCTGTCCAGCCCGGCATAGGTGACGTGATCCACCGCCGGGTGTTTTTCCAGCCATCCCGCGACCTTGCGGGCATTCTCGCAGTGGCGTTCCATGCGCAGGCTCAGCGTTTCGATTCCCAGAAGCGTGTAATGCGCGGCCTGCGGGTTCAACGTCATGCCCAGGTCGCGCAGCCCTACCGCGATGCCGTGGAAGGTGAAGGCCAGCGGGCCGAACGTCTCGTGGAATTTCAGCCCGTGGTAGGCCGGCTCGGGTTCGGAGAGCGAGGGGAACTTGCCGCTGGCCGACCAGTTGAAATTGCCCGAATCCACGACCACGCCGCCGGTGACCGTGCCGTTGCCGGTGAGGAACTTGGTCATCGAGTGCACGACCAGCGTCGCGCCGTGCTCGATGGGGCGGCACAGGTAGGGCGTGGCCGAGGTGTTGTCCACGATGAGCGGCAGCCCGGCCTCGTCCGCGACCTTGGCCACGGCGTTCAGGTCGGCGATATGGCCGCCCGGGTTGGCTATGGATTCGCAGAACACCGCGCGGGTGTCGTCGTCGATCGCGGCGCGGATCGCGTCGGCATCGTCGATGTCGACGAACTTGGCCGACCAGCCGAAGCGCTTGATCGTCTGGCTGAACTGCGTGACCGAGCCACCGTAGAGCCGGGTGGAAACGACCACGTTGCACCCTGGCCCCATCAGCGGGAACAGCGCCATGATCTGCGCCGCGTGTCCCGAGGAACAGCAGACCGCGCCGGCGCCGCCTTCCAGCGTCGCCATGCGCTCCTGCAGCACCGCGACCGTCGGGTTCGTGAGCCGCGAGTAGATGTAGCCGACCTCCTGGAGGTTGAACAGCGCCGCGGCATGGTCCGCGTCCCGGAACACGTAGGCCGTGGTCTGGTACACGGGTGTCTGCCGTGCTCCGGTTGCGGGATCGGGGCGGGCGCCGGCATGGATCTGCAGGGTGTCGAAGCCGTAGGCCATGGAGTCCTCCTGTTGAAGCTTGGACAATTGTGTAGGATATCGCGGTGACCCTCACAACTCTCGCCATTCCTCCCGGCGACAGGAGCCGCCATGCCGCACCCGTTCCACCTTGCCTTCAACGTCGACGATCTGGATGCCGCGCGGGCCTTCTACGGCGACACGCTTGGCGCGACCGAGGGGCGCTCGGCCGAGACATGGGTCGATTTCGACTTCTTCGGCCATCAGCTCAGCCTGCATCTGGGGACGCCGTTCGAGACGCGCACGACCGGGAAGGTGGGCGCGCACATGGTGCCCATGCCCCATTTCGGCGTCGTGCTGCCGCTGGCCGAGTGGCGCGCGCTGGCGCGCCGGCTGGAAGAGGCCGGAATCGATTTCGTCCTGTCCCCGCAGGTGCGGTTCGAGGGCCAGCCGGGCGAGCAGTGGACGATGTTCTTTCGCGACCCGGCGGGCAATCCCATCGAGATCAAGGGGCTGCCCGACGAGAGCGCGCTTTTCGCAAGTTGACCGCGCCTTGGCCTTCGCGGCGGGGCAGTTGCCCGGACTGCCCCGGTGGCACCGCGCGCCTACCCGGCCTCTGCGTCCAGCAGCGCCAGGATCGGCTGCCACTGCGCCTGCATCTCGCGATAGGGTTTCTGCGTGCGGTCGAATACGCTCAGCCCGTTCCGCGCCAGCTCGCCGTAGGCCGCGCGCTCGGAAATGCAGGCCAGCGGCGGTTCGCCCATACCTGCCAGGGCGTCTGCCAGGGCCTCGAAGGCCCGGGAACGTGGCCGCACGCGGTTGGCGATCACGCGGATGTCCGCCTTGCCCTTGCGCACGCGCTTGATCTCGCGGAGTTTCTTGAGGAAACGCCGCGTGCTGTCCTCGTCGATCCACGACGGGGTCAGCGGCACCAGCACAAGCGTGGCCTCGGCCACCAGATCCTTGGCGCCGCCGCGGTTCAGGCTGCCCGGGGAATCCACCACCAGCCAGTCGGCCTTTTTCGGCGCGTCGCCCACGGCCGTCGACGCGCTCCAGTCGCGCCGCTTGATCGGGGCGGCGTCCTCGGGGCGGCGCTTCAGCCAGCGCAGCGCGGATTTCTGCCGGTCGGCGTCGGCCAATGCCACGCGATCGCCGCGCGCCGCAAGCGCGGCGGCCACCGTGACCGCTGTCACTGTCTTGCCGGTCCCGCCCTTCGGGTTGGCGACAAGGATCGTCTTCATCGGCCCGTCCTCCTTGTGCCGGTCAGTCGCCGCGCGCGTCGTGCGCCCCCCGGGCGGAGCGACCGTTGCCGGCCCGGGCGGATCGGTCAATCCCTAGTCGCGCCCGTCATAATCGGGGGAGTCGGCGCCGGCTAGGCGGCCGGATCCGGCGGCGTGCAGCCGGCCCGCGACGTCGCGAGGGTGGTGGCGGGCAAGACCGTGTACAATGGCTGTGTCATGCCAGCGCCCGCCAGTCTGCTCATAATTGCGCGGCCCGGTGCCGAGGTCGGTCGCCTCATCCGAAGGGGTGTCAGGCGGCTCGCCCACGATCCGCCGCACCACTTTCCTGCAATCTCCGCCCGGGCACCGGTAGGCCTCTGCGTTGATGACGACCTCCGTCCAGTCCGCACCGGCCGCCAGCGATTGCGGCACGTAATCCCGCGTGGTGTAGATCTTGCCGTCAACTTCCAAGGTCCCGGAAAAAGGTCGTTCCCAGCCCACAACCGGACAGAAGCCCGACCAGGGCCGCGGACAGGGTGACGGTTGCGCCGCGATGAATCATTTCCGATACCTCCCCGCTTCACGTGTCGCTCCGGCCTCGCCCGATGCCCCGCCTTCTGGTGTCAATCTACCAGACACGGCCCCCGCGACGAAAGCGCGCAGGGGTTTCCCCGGCCGGCGGATCCTGCTGAGGAAAGCGCCGAGACGCCCGCGCGAAATCGAGGGTCACCGCATCCAGAAGCCGTTGCGCTTGATCGTGTTGCGGATGGCCTTTTCCTTGTGCGGCAGGTTCTCGCGGTCGAAGAGCGCGCGCACCTTGTGCCCGCGGCCCTGGAAGATCATGCGCTTCATCGGGTCGTGCCCCTTGAGCGCCTTCTTGATCCAGTTGGGCGCGGTGACCTGCTCGAGCACCTCGACCGCCCGGTCGGATTCGCGCGCGTAGAGCAGCGGCAACAGCCGGTAGTGGCAGGTGACCTCGCCATCCAGCAGCCCGGGCGGAAGGGTGTCGCGTCCGCCGCCAAGGGCGTGGATCACCAGCGGCAGCGCGACCTGGTCGAGCCAGGGATCGAGGCTCTGGCACACCAGTTCGGCCGGCGGGTCGTCGCGGATCGACAGGGCGTAATCGAGGAAGCGTTGCCCGAAGACGCGCGGGCAGCGGTAGAAGAAGAAGCCCGCGTTGAAATAGAGGTACCGCCGCCAGTGTTCGTCGGGCTGGCCCCGGTCCAGAGAACTTTCGAAATCCAGCCCGAACCGGTCGTAGAGCGATTTCCAGATGGCGGTGTAACCGGGGCCGTAAAGCTCGATCTCGGGCCAGGTGCCCTCGCGCCGCAGCGAGGCGGTGGGCCGCGCGAAATCGAATGGCACCGCGGACAGGTCCCCGGTGACCAGCGTGTCGGTGTCGAAGAACACGAACGGCTCGCCCTCGGGCAGCGCGAGCAGCGCCTCGATCTTGTTGCCGTAGGGGTAGGCGTCCCCGAAGTGGCGCGCCTCGAACGGCAGGATCTCGGCGCCCAGACGGTGAAGCGCCGCGCGCGTGTCGTCGCCGCGCATGCGCGGGTCGGCGCCCCACAGCGGGCCGGGCTGGGGCTCGGCCACGAACAGCCGCCCGGTGAAATCGGGGCTCATCGCGCGCAGTGAGGCGGCGAAAACGACGGCCTCGTACTGCAGGCGCCCGGCCTGGCCCACGACCACGACGTTGAAACTCTGGCTTTTGTCTGCCCGCCCGGCCATACTTTCGCGTGCCCTGCCCGTACTGGACCGCAGTATAGGGGCTGCGGCGGCCGGGCAGAAGGGGCAAGTTGCCCCGAGGCGACAGGGAGGGAGAAACATGCTGCACTGGTTTTTCGCGGGTCTCGCGCTGGCCCTTGGCGGTGGACCCGTCGGGGAGTCCGGCACGACCGGTCCGGCCCTCGCCGAACAGTCGAATGACCAAGCCTATACCGGGGAGCCGCAGACGCCCACCGGCAAGTTCACCACCGCGACCGAGGTCAGGCCGATCCTGACCGCGACAAAGCCCGACTGGGTCGCCGTGCGCGAATTCAACGGGCAGGATCTGCTTTACTTTACCCAGATCCTGAGCTGGCGTTGCGGGTTGGTCGGGCTGCACTACGGCGTGAACGGCGGGGAAATGCGCGCGTGGGACATGCCGCCCTGCCTGACGGACACGGCCCAGCCCAATGCCATCCGGGCCGAGGACGGGCTGCCCTACGTCGCCTTCGGGCCCGGGCACGTGCAGTCGGTGCAGGTCGAGATCATCTACGACGACCTGACCCGCGACAGCGCGCATTACGAGCGGTCCGATGTCCTGATGCCGTGATCGGTAAAGGGGTGGTGGGCGACCTAGGAATCGAACCTAGCATGGGTCTCCCCGGCGGAGTTACAGTCCGCTGCCGCACCTTGCAGCTCGTCGCCCTCGCGCGGTGGCCATCGCCACCGGCGTGATCGGCGAATTACAAGTCGGGCCGGGAGGCGTCAACCGGAAAATGGCTTGCGTGCCCCGCGTGCTCGGCCCATCCTAGCGCCTCTTTCGGACGGGGCGAGACGGGCGATGAAGAAACCGCACTGGGTGGTCGAGAAGGAGCGTGCGAGAAAGGCCGCGGCGGCCGAGACGCTGTGGCTGTTCGGCCTGCACGCGGTGCGCGACGCCCTCGACAACCCCGCGCGCGACAAGCTGCGCCTGGTCGCGACCCGCAACGCCGCCGACCGCCTGGCGGATGCCATCGCAGCGTCGGGGCTGACGCCCGAGATTGCCGATGCGCGGCGCTTTCCCGCCCCCCTCGATCCCGGCTCGGTCCACCAGGGCGCGGCGCTCGAGGTGCGTCCGCTGGACTGGGGCGGGCTGGCGGACCGTTGCGGGCCCGCGCGGCCCGGCGCCTCTCCGGCGCGGGCCGTGCTGCTGGACCGGGTGAGCGATCCGCACAACGTCGGTGCGATCCTGCGCTCTGCCGAGGTCTTCGGCGCGCGCGCCGTTATCGCGCCGCGGCGTCATTCGGCGCCCGAGACCGGGGCGCTGGCCAAGACCGCAAGCGGCGCACTTGAGCGCCAGCCCTATCTTCGCGTGACGAACCTCGCGCAGGCGATCACGGAGCTGCAGGGCATGGGCTACACGGTGCTGGGCCTCGACGGCGATGCGCCGGACCGGTTGGAGGACGCGGTTGCCGGCACCGACGGCGGGCCGGTGGCGCTGGTTCTCGGCGCCGAAGGCCCGGGGTTGCGCGCGCGCACCCGCGCGGTCTGCGACCGGCTGGTGCGGATCGGGCACGCCGGCGAATTCGGTTCGCTCAACGTCTCCAACGCGGCCGCGGTCGCCCTATATGCTACCCGGCAAGGCAACGACGGATCACGCTGATGGGGCACAAGATCGCCACCTGCAACTATTGCGGCACCCGTGCCGCGCTGGTGCTGGACCAGGCGCGCCATGAACTGGCCTGTCAGGCCTGCGGTGCGCCGCTGCATGATCTCAAGGCGATGCCGCAGCCCGCGCGCACAACCGAGCGCAAGCCGGCCGAGACGCACCGGCCGCCGGCCGCCGCGCAAGCCGATCCGCGGCGCCGCAAGAAACGCCGCAAGGTGCCGCATTACGACGAGGTCGCCGGCCGCGAGCGTTCCGGGTGGCCCGGCAGGAAGAAATGGAAGAAACCGCGCAAGCGCAAGAGCCTGGGCCGAAAGATCTTCGAGGAGGTCTTCGACGCGGTCGAGGACATCTTCGACTGACGCGACCGCGCGCGATGCGTGCGAGCGGTGTTCACAGGTCTATTACATCCCCTTTTTATTCTGAATACGCGACCTATCTATCCTGTTGAGAACGCTGGTTATGGAACGTCAGCGTTCTGCATCACTGTCCCTCGTTCCGTGACTGGCGCCCAAGGTTCGCCCTTGGGCGCTCTTTTTTCCGGTCGTTTCGCCGGTTAGTGTGCCGGCATGAGCGAAACCTACACAGACCCCCACCTGCGCGAAATCCTGACCCGCACGCGCCGCATCGCGGTGGTTGGCGTGTCGTCCAACCCTGTGCGGCCCAGTTACTACGTGGCGCGCTACCTCGGGCTCAAGGGCTACGACGTGGTTCCGGTCAACCCGGTGAATGCCGGGTGCACGCTGCTGGATCGCGAGGTCAAGTCCGCCCTGTCCGAGATCGAGGGCAGCGTGGACATGGTCGATATCTTTCGCAGGTCCGAACATGTCCCGCCCATCGTCGAGGAGGCGCTCGAAGCCTTCCCGAACCTGCGCACGATCTGGATGCAGATCGGCGTCGAGCATCCGGAGGCGGCAACGGTGGCGCGCGCCCGCGGTGTCGAGGTGGTTATGAACCGTTGCCCCAAGATCGAGTACCAGCGCCTTTTCGGGGAGTTGCGCATGGGCGGCTTCAACACCGGCGTCATTTCCTCGAAACTCTAGCCCGGGCCGGGCACGCGGCGCGGTCGCCTCGCTTGCCAAGACCCGCACGAACCCTTAAGTGCGCCCCATGCGGTCGCAGCCTACCCGCATCGCCAAAACAAGGGTCACATCATGAAGACGATCGTCATCTGCTCGGGCGGGCTCGACTCCGTGTCTCTCGCCCACCGGGTCGCCGCCGAGGGCGACCTGCACGCCCTGCTTTCCTTCGACTACGGCCAGAGGCACGCCAAGGAACTCGATTTCGCCGCGCGGTGTGCCGACCGCCTCGGGGTGCCGCACGAGGTCGTGGACCTTGCAGGCGTCGGCCGGGCGCTGACCGGCTCCGCGTTGACCGATCGGGTCGACGTTCCCGACGGCCATTATGCCGAGGAGACGATGAAACTGACGGTCGTTCCCAACCGCAACGCCATCATGCTGGCCGTGGCCTTCGGGATGGCTGCCGCGCAGGGGGCCGACACTGTCGCCGCGGCGGTCCACGGCGGCGATCACTTCATCTATCCCGACTGCCGGCCCGGCTTCATCGAGGCGTTCCAGGCAATGCAGGCCCATGCGCTCGACGGCCTGGCGAAGGTGCATCTGCACACTCCTTACGTCCATGTCTCGAAGGCTGACATCGTCACCGACGGCGCCCGGCACGGCACGCCCTTTGCCGACACGTGGTCGTGCTACAAGGGCGGCACGGTGCACTGCGGGCGCTGCGGCACCTGCGTGGAACGGCGCGAGGCGTTCCACCTTGCCGGCGTGACGGACCCGACCGAGTATGCCGATCCTGATTACTGGCGCGCGGCGACGGGGGTGGCCTGATGTACCGGATCGCCAAGGAATTCCACTTTTCCGCTTCGCACCAGCTCAAGCAGGTGCCCGCGGAGCACCAGTGCGCGCGGCTGCACGGGCACAACTACGTCGTGACCGTTGAACTGGCGTCCGATGTGCTGGACGCGCAGGGGTTCGTGCGCGACTACCTCGATCTGGCGCCGCTCAAGCGGTACATCGACGACGCGCTCGACCACCGTCACCTCAACGACGTTCTCGGCGACGATTGCGTGACGGCCGAACAGATGGCGCGGCATTTCTACGACTGGTGCCATGCGCGCTGGCCGGAGACGGTGGCCGTGCGCGTCAGCGAAACGCCCAAGACATGGGCGGAATACCGGCCGTGACCGACACCCGCGACATCCGCGTGGCCGAGATTTTCGGCCCCACGATCCAGGGAGAGGGCGCACTCACGGGGCAACCCACGGTCTTCGTGCGCACCGGCGGCTGCGATTACCGCTGCAGCTGGTGCGACAGCCTGCACGCCGTCGAGTCCGAGTGGCGCGAGAGCTGGACGCCGATGAGCGCGGACTCGGTCATGGCGCGCGTCGAGACCCTGTCGGGCGGCCGGCCCATCCTTGTGTCGCTGTCGGGGGGCAATCCGGCGATCCAGCCGTTGGGCGGGTTGATCTCGATCGGGCACGAGAAGGGCTATTCCTTTGCGCTGGAAACGCAGGGTTCGGTCGCGCGCGACTGGTTCGCGCAACTCGACGTGCTGGTGCTCAGCCCCAAGCCGCCGTCAAGCGGCATGACCGTGGACTGGCCGGCCTTCGACGATTGCGTTGCCGCCGGCCAAGGTGCCGAAACCATCCTCAAGATCGTGGTGTTCGACGAGGATGATTACCGGTGGGCGCGGAATGTCGCGGCGCGCTGTCCCGCGCTTCCGGTGTACCTGCAGCCGGGCAACCACACGCCGCCCCCGCCCGACGACGACGCGGCGACGGTCGACCAGGCGGGTGTGGACGCGCGGATGCGCTGGCTGGTGGACCGCGTCGTGCAGGACGGCTGGTTCGGGGCACGGGTGCTGCCGCAGCTGCATGTCATGTTGTGGGGCAACAAGCGCGGCGTGTGACAGGAGGAAAGGATGACCGAGGAAAACATCTATACCGGGCTGACCCAGCTTGGCGGGCAGACGGAAATGCCGCAAAGCCCCGAGGCGGCGCAGCTTGAGCGGGTGAGCAACCCGCAGGCCGACGTGGCCTACTGCGTGCGGTTCGCGGCGCCCGAATTCACCTCGCTTTGCCCGATGACCGGGCAGCCGGATTTCGCGCACCTGGTGATCGATTACGTGCCGGGGGACTGGCTGGTGGAATCGAAGTCCCTGAAACTGTTCCTGGGATCGTTCCGCAACCACGGGGCGTTCCACGAGGATTGCACGGTGACGATCGCGCGGCGGCTGGTGGACACGCTGGCGCCGCAATGGCTGCGCATCGGCGGGTACTGGTATCCGCGCGGTGGCATTCCGATCGACGTCTTCTACCAGACCGGCCCCGCGCCCGAGGGCGTCTGGATCCCCGAGCAAGGCGTCGCGCCCTACCGCGGCCGGGGGTGAGGCGCGCCCGGAAATCGCTCCGGGGGAGCGATTTCAGCGCCGAACGGGCGGAGCCCCGGAAATGGCGCGCCCGGAAATCGCTCCGGGGGAGCGATTTCAGCGCCGAACGGGCGGGGCCCCGGAAATGGCGCGCCCGGAAATCGCTCCGGGGAGCGATTTCAGCGCCGAACGAGTGTCCCGGTGAAGGTGGCGGCGCCATCAACGCGACGCGGGGGGCGCGGCATTGCCGCGCCCCCCGCGTTCATTCCGGTGAAACGCCCCGCGTCAGGGGCAGGGCGCCACGCGGTATTCGCCCGTGGTCGTCTTGTACGCGCAGCGATCGTTCGAGGTGTTGCGCGCGACCATCGAGCCGGCGGTCGCCCCGGCGAGCGTGGAAACGATCGTCCACTCGTCGCTGGCGTCCAGTGCCTTGGCGGTGATCAGGCCGATCGTGCCGCCGGCGACCCCGCCGGCGACCTGGCGTTGCTGGTTCATCGTCATGCAGCCCGAAAGCGCGAGAGACCCCGCACAGGCCAGGGCGACTATCGTCTTTTTCATAACAACCTCCAAATCCTCGGCGGTACATCATGCCCCGCCTTCATACCCAGCCTAACCGGTTTGGCGGGCCAGAAAATTGATGCGCGTCAACCCGGCAAGATTCCGCGGACGCGAACGGGAAAGGGCCGGCCCATATCGGGCCGGCCCTTGTGCGTTGGCGTCCGGTTCGACGGGCGTGTCAGCCGCGGTTCATCCGGTTCTCGATCAGTTCGTCGACGACGCCGGGATCGGCCAGCGTCGACGTGTCGCCAAGGCTGCCGTAATCGTTCTCGGCGATCTTGCGCAGGATGCGGCGCATGATCTTGCCGGAGCGGGTCTTGGGCAGTCCGGGCGCCCACTGGATCAGGTCGGGCTTGGCGATGGGGCCGATTTCCTGGCGCACCCAGCCTTCGAGCTCCTTGCGCAGTTCCTCGCTGGGCTCCTCGCCGGCCATCAGGGTGACGTAGGCGTAGATGCCCTGTCCCTTGATGTCGTGCGGGTAGCCGACCACGGCCGCCTCGGCGACCTTGGAATGCGCGACCAGCGCGCTTTCGACCTCTGCCGTGCCCATGCGGTGGCCCGAGACATTGATCACGTCGTCCACGCGGCCGGTGATCCAGTAGTAGCCGTCGGCGTCCCGACGGCAGCCATCGCCGGAGAAGTAGTAGCCCTTGTATTGCTGGAAATAGGTGTTCTCGAACCGCTCGTGGTCGCCCCAGACGGTGCGCATCTGGCCCGGCCAGCTGTTCTTGAGCACCAGTACGCCCTCGGCCTCGGTGCTCTCGATCTCCTTGCCGCTTTCGGTCTCCAGCACTGTGGGCTGCACGCCGAAGAACGGTTTCGTCGCCGACCCGGGCTTGGTCGGCGTGGCACCGGGCAGCGGCGTGATGAGGTGGCCGCCGGTCTCGGTTTGCCACCACGTATCGACGATGGGGCAATTCCCCTTGCCGACAACGTCGTTGTACCAGTTCCAGGCCTCGGGGTTGATGGGCTCGCCCACCGTGCCCAGCACCTTGAGGTCTGACAGGTCGTGGCGGGTGACGTATTCGTCGCCCTGGCCCATGAGCGCGCGGATCGCCGTCGGCGCGGTGTAGAACTGGTTGACCTTGTGCTTTTCGCAGACGGCCCAGAAGCGGCCCGCGTCGGGGTAGGTCGGCACGCCCTCGAACATGAGCGTCGTGGCGCCGTTGGCCAGCGGCCCGTAGACGATGTAGCTGTGGCCGGTCACCCAGCCCACGTCCGCCGTGCACCAGAAGATGTCGCCCGCGTGGTAGTCGAACGTGTACTGGTGCGTCATCGCCGTCCAGACGAGGTAGCCGCCCGAGGTGTGCACGACGCCCTTGGGCTGGCCGGTCGAGCCGGAGGTGTAGAGGATGAACAGCGGATCCTCGGCGTTCATCTCCTCGGCCGGGCAGTCGTCCGAGACCTTCTCCACTTCCTCGTGAAGCCAGAAGTCGAGATCCTGCCGCCAGGCGACCTGGTCGCCGGTGCGGCGGACGACAAGGCACTTGACGTCCTGGATGTCGTGCAGCAGCGCCTGGTTCACGTTGTCCTTCAGCTTGGTCTTGCGGCCGCCGCGCGGGGCGCTGTCGGCGGTGATGACCAGCTTGGCGTCGCAGCCGTTGACCCGCGCGCCCAGAGCGTCGGGCGAGAAGCCGGCGAAAACGACCGAATGGATCGCGCCGATGCGCGCGCAGGCGAGCATGGCATAGGCCGCCTCGGGGATCATCGGCAGGTAGATGATCACGCGGTCGCCCTTGCCGATGCCGAGGTTCTTGAGCACGTTGGCCATGCGGCTGACGTGGCCGTGCAGCTCGCGGTAGGTGATGTGCTGGGCCTCGTCGCCGGGTTCGTCGGGTTCCCAGATGATCGCGGTCTGGTCGCCGCGTTCTTCGAGGTGGCGGTCGATGCAGTTGGCGGCGACGTTGAGCGTGCCGTCCTCGAACCACTTGATCGACACGTTGCCGTAGTCGAAGTTCACGTCCTTGATCCTTGAAAACGGCTTGATCCAGTCGATGCGCTTGCCGTGTTCTGACCAGAAGCCCTCGGGGTCATTGATCGACGCCGCGTACATCTCCTCGTACTTGGCCGCGTCGATATGGGCCTTGGCGGCGAATTCGGGATTGGGCGGATAGGTTTTGTCGGACATGTCGGACCTTTGTCTTTTGGAGTTCGGTCGGATGTGAACGGCCCCGCCCCCGGCGGCGCACGCCGGGGCGGGCGCCGTGGCCCTCAGATGGCCAGGTATTCCGCGCGCAGTTCCTCGTTCTCGAGCACCTCGTTGGCGGTGCCGTCGAAAACGATTCCGCCGGTGTCGAGGATCACGGACCGGTCGGCCAGCTCGAGTGCGCGGATGGCGTTCTGTTCGACGATGACCGTGGTGATGCCCTGTTCCTTGATGGTGTGCAGGGTTTTCTCGATCTCGTCGACGATCACCGGCGCAAGGCCCTCGTACGGCTCGTCCAGAAGCAGCACCTTGATGTCGCGCGCCAGCGAGCGGGCGACGGCGAGCATCTGCTGTTCACCGCCCGAGAGCGTCACGCCTTCCTGCTTGCGCCGCTCGGCCAGTCGCGGGAAGAGCTCGTAGATACGCTCGATCGACCATCCCAACGGCGGTGCGATCTGGGCAAGCTGCAGGTTCTCCTCGACCGTCAGGCCGGGAATGATGCAGCGGTCCTCGGGCACGAGGCCGATGCCGGCGCGCGAGGCTTCGTGCGCGTTCATGTTGTGCAGCGGCTGGTGGTCGAGCCAGATTTCGCCGTGCGTCACCTGCGGGCTTTTCATGCGCGCGATGGCGCGCAGGGTGGTGGTCTTGCCCGCGCCGTTGCGGCCCAGAAGCGCGAGAATCTCGCTTTCGTGGACGTTGAAGTTGATGCCCTGAACGATGTAGCTTTCGCCGTAGTAGGCCTTCAGCTCCCAGATCGACAGGAACGCGGCCGATGTCTCGGCGACGTTCCTGTTCTTGGAGAAGTCGGGTTTGACATTCATCGCGAGTCTCCTTCCCTCACGCCGTCTCGCCGAGATACGCTTCGCGCACCTTGGGATGGCCCTTGATGTTTTCCGGCGTGTCCTCCACCAGCGGACGACCCTGGGCAAGCACGGTGATCCGCTCGGCCAAGGAGAACACGACGTGCATGTCGTGTTCAATGATCGCGATGGTGATCTTGCCCTCGTCGCGGATCTGCTTGAGCAGGTCGATGGTGTTGTTGGTGTCGGCCCGCGCCATGCCGGCCGTCGGCTCGTCGAGCAGCAGCAGCTTCGGGTCCTGTGCCAGGCACATGCCGATCTCCAGCCGGCGCTTGTCGCCACGGCTCATCCAGGCGGCCTGCATGTGCCGCTTGTCGGCCATGTTGAGTTCCTCCAGGACCTGTTCGGCGTGGTCGATGATCTCCTGCTCGGTGGCGGTGCTTTCGATCGCATGCATGCGGAAGGCACCGTCGCGCTTGGCGAAACAGGGGATCATCATGTTCTCGATCACCGAGAGATCACCGAAGATCTCGGGTGTCTGGAACACGCGGCTGATGCCCATCTGGTTGATCTCGTAGGGCTTGCGCCCCAGCACCGACTGGCCGTCGAACATGACGCTGCCGGTGTCCGGGATCAGCTTGCCCACCAGGCAGTTGAGCAGGGTCGACTTGCCGGCCCCGTTGGGCCCGATGATGGCGTGAACGCTGTTCTCGGCCACGCTGAGGTTGACATCCCCCAGCGCCTGAAGGCCGCCGAAGCGCTTGTTGACGTTCTTGACTTCGAGAATTCCCATTGAAGTCTCTCCTTATTCCGCGGCTTCGGTCTTGGCCTGGCCCGCATCCTCGTCCTTGTCGGACTTGCGGCGCCTCAGCAGGCGGGCGATCCGCTGGCCGCCCTCGACCAGACCGCCGGGCAGGAAGATCACGACGAGCATGAAGATGATGCCCAGCGTCAGGTGCCAGCCCTTGCCGATGAACGGGTAGATGATCGAGACGATGAAGTCCTCGAGACCATCCGGCATGAAGGCGAACCAGCCGTGCAGGATGTCCGAGTTGATCTTCGACACGATGTTTTCCATGTACTTGATGAGGCCCGCGCCGAGGACCGGGCCGATCAGCGTGCCGACGCCGCCGAGAATGGTCATCAGCACCACCTCGCCCGAAGCCGTCCAGTACATCCGCTCGGCGCCGGCCAGGGGGTCCATCGCCGCCATCAGGCCGCCGGCCAGCCCGGCGTACATGCCCGAGATCACGAAGGCCGCGAGCGTGTAGGGCCGCGCGTTCAGGCCGGTGTAGTTGACGCGCTGCTGGTTCGACTTGATCGCGCGCAGCATCATTCCGAACGGGGAACGGAAGATCCGGATCGCGAGGTAGAAGGCGAGCAGCATGACCAGCCCCGAGAAGTAGTAGCCGGCCGAGAACGTGAACAGCCAGTCGCCCACGGCGAGCTGAACGCTGTCGCGCATCTCCAGCCCGAACAGCCCGGGCACCGGCAGGTTGCCTTCGGCCGAGGCGGCCCCGTCAAGGATGCGCGGGTCGCTCAGCGCGAGCTGGAGCCCGGTCTCGCCCCCGGTGATCGGGGTGAGCACCGAGTAGGCCAGCGCATAGGTCATCTGCGCGAAGGCCAGCGTGAGGATCGCGAAGTAGATGCCCGAGCGACGCAGGCTGATGTAGCCGATGAGCACCGCGAAGAGGCCCGCGGTGAGCACTGACAGCGCGATCGCCGGGATCACGTTCATCGACAGAAGCTTGAACATCCAGACCGCCGCGTAGGAGCCCACGCCGAGGAAGGCCGCGTGCCCGAAGCTGAGGTAGCCCGTCAGCCCGAACAGCAGGTTGTAGCCGATGGCGAAGATCCCGAAGATCACGAACCGCTGCAGCAGGTCGGGGTAGCCGGCGTTGAACTGCGCCATGGCGCTGTTCACCGGGAACGGGTTGAAGATGAAGGGGGCCAGGATCGTCAGTACGGCGACGATGCCAAGCAGAAGGGTGTCTTTTTTTCCGAGGCCTAGCATGGCTTATTCCTCCATCACGCCCTTGCGGCCCATCAGGCCCCGCGGACGCGTCAGCAGAATGACGATGGCGACCAGATAGATGATGATCTGGTTGATGCCGGGGAGAACGTCGATCACCGCGCCCATCGAGGCGAAGCTTTCGAGAATGCCCAGCAGGAAGCCGGCGAACACGGCACCGGGCAGCGAGCCCATGCCGCCGACGACGACCACGACGAAGCTGAGCACGAGGAAATCCATCCCCATGTGATAGTTGGGCGGGTTGATCGGCACGTACATCACGCCGGCAAGGCCCGCCACGGCGGCGGCGATGCCGAACATGATGGTGAACCGGCGGTTGATGTTGATGCCCAGCAGTTCCACGGTCTCGCGGTCGGACATGCCGGCGCGGACGACCATTCCGAAGGTCGTGAACTGGAGGAAGGCGAAGACTGCGCCGATCACCACCGCGGCGAAGGCGAAATAGACCAGGCGCCAGTAGGGATAGATGATCTGGTTGGCCTCGAAGCCGATCAGCTGCCCGAAGTCGAAGCTTCCGGTGAAGGCGTCGGGCGCGGGCGTCGGGATCGGGTTGGCGCCGAAGTAATACTTAATGATCTCCTGCAGCACGATCGCCAGGCCGAAGGTCACGAGGATCTGGTCGGCATGCGGGCGCGCGTAGAAATGCTTGATCAGCCCGCGCTCCATGATCACGCCGATCAGGATCATGATCGGGATTGCGAAGAGGATCGCCAGCGGCACGGACCAATCGATGATCGCCGCCCCGGCCTCGGGGCCGAACCAGTCCATGACGTAAGGGGTTTCGACCTTGAGCGGATTGCCGAGGAAGTCGGTTTTCGTTTCGTCGATCGTGGTGTAGCTGGCGTTCAGCAGTTTCGACAGGGTCACGGCGCAGAACGCGCCGATCATGAACAGCGCGCCGTGCGCGAAGTTCACAACGCCCAGCGTGCCGAAGATGAGGGTCAGGCCGAGCGCGATGAGCGCATAGGCCGAGCCCTTGTCCAGCCCGTTGAGGATCTGCAGGATGATAGCGTCCATCAGTCCATCCTTCGCAAGTGAGGGGTAACGTGGGGCGTGCACGCCTAGGCGTCGGCACGCGCGTCCGGCCGCGCGGTGAACGCGCGGCCGGTGTGTGGGCCTCGATCAGCCGCCGTTGTTGCAGGTGCCCAGCGAACCGCCCGAGAACTGCGGGTGATCCGGCGCATAGGTCACTTGCTCGACCGGCGTCTTCTCGACGATCTCGAGCAGGTCGAACTCGCTCTGCGGGTTCTCCTTGCCCTTCACCACGAGCACGTCCTTGAAGCACTGGTGGTCCTCGGCGCGATACAGCGTCGGGCCGTTGCCCAGGCCGTCGAACTCGAAGTCCTCGAGCGCCTCGACAACGGCGCAGGGCTCGAAGCTGCCCGCGCGCTGCACGGCGTCGGCATACAGCAGCGTCTGCACGTAGCAGGTGTGCGCCGCCTGGCTCGGCGGGAAGCCGTACTTCTCGCCGAAGGACTTGACGAAGGCCTTGGAGCCCGCGTCGGTCAGCGACCAGTGCCAGTTCGTCGAGCCGAAGATGCCCTTGACGTTCTCGCCGGCACCGCGGGCCATCAGGCGCGAGTAGAGCGGCACGACGATCTCGAACTGCTTGCCGTTGACCATCTTGTCACGCAGGCCGAACTGGACCGCGTTGGTCAGCGAGTTCACCATGTTGCCGCCGTAGTGGTTGAGAACCAGAACGTCGGCGCCCGACTGCAGGACCGGCGCGATGTAGGAGCTGAAGTCCGTCTGCGTCAGCGGGGTCTTGACGGTGTTGACCGTCTCCCAGCCCATCGCTTCGGTCGAGGACACGATGGCTTCCTCGGTGGTGTAACCCCAGTTGTAGTCGGCCGTCAGGTGATAGGCCTTGCGGTCGGAGCCGTAGTTGGCCTCGAGCACCGGCGCCAGCGCCGCGCCCGACATGTAGGAGTTGAAGAAGTGGCGGAAGCCGTTGGCCCGCTTGTCCTTGCCGGTGGTGTCGTTGGAGTGCGTCAGACCGGACATGAAGATCACGCCGGCCTCCTGGCACAGCGCCTGCACGGCCACGGCCACGCCCGACGACGAGCCGCCGGTGATCATGATCGCGCCGTCCTTCTCGATCATCGACTTGGCCGAGGCGCGCGCGGCGTCCGACTTCGTCTGCGTGTCGCCGGTGACGTACTCGACCTTGTTGCCGAGGATGCCGGCCCCCTCCAGCGCGTCGGAGCTGAAGGTGTTCAGCATGCCGCCGTCACCTCCGCCGTTGAGGTGCTCGACCGCCAGCTCGTAGGCACGCAGCTCGTCGGCGCCCTCGTCGGCATAGGGGCCGGTCTGGGGCACGTTGAAGCCCAGGGTCACGGTGCCGCCGGTGGGCTCGTTCGTGAAAGCGTGAGCCCGCGAGGTGAAGATGGTCGGCACGGCGAGGCCGGCACCGGCCAGCGTTCCCGTCTTCAGCACGCCGCGGCGAGTCAGGTTGCTCTTGGACATTGATATCCTCCCGTTAAGCAAAAACCCGGGGGAGAGCCTCCTCTATGCCTCCCCCAGATGGCACAGATGTGCAAAAGCAGTATCGCCTGTTGAGGGAAAATTGCGCAACAACCGGTTTCCAAGAAACAACTTTTTTGTAAAAATATACACAGGAAGGCGCGGAAAACTGTAAAAAACTTTCCGCCGCGTCGCGGAAATGCCTTGAAAGAACGGGAAAATTCCATGGTCGAGAGCTCGAGAACGGGAAGCCGTGTGCGCGAACGCAGGCTTTCACAGGGCATGCGCCA
This sequence comes from Roseovarius salinarum, assembly GCF_002834145.1. Classification (GTDB taxonomy): domain Bacteria; phylum Pseudomonadota; class Alphaproteobacteria; order Rhodobacterales; family Rhodobacteraceae; genus Roseovarius; species Roseovarius salinarum. The sequence continues at coordinate 84,466 of NZ_PHNT01000014.1, forward strand.
GACCGAACTGGCACGCGCGGTGGGCATTTCGCCATCCTACCTCAACCTGATCGAGCACAACCGGCGCAGAATCGGCGGCAAGACGCTGCTCGATCTCGCGGCCGCGCTGGAGGTGGAGCCGGCACTCCTGTCGGAAGGCGCCGAGGCGACGCTGATCGCCGGGCTGCGCGAGGTGCTCGAGCATCGCGAGACGCCCGAGGACGCGGTGGAGGGGATCGAGGAGTTCGCAACCCGTTTCCCGGGGTGGGCGGAACTTGTCGTGGAGGTGTTCCGCGACCAGCAGGGCCTCGAGACGACCGTCAAGGCGCTCACCGACCGGCTGGCGCACGACCCGCACCTGGCGGATTCGCTGCACGAGGTGCTGTCGGTGGTTACCGCGATCCGCTCGACCGCGGCGATCCTTGCGGATACCCGCTCGCTCGAGGCCGAGTGGCAGCAACGGTTCCACCGGAACATCAACGAGGACAGCCAGCGCCTGGCCGAGGGCGCCGAGGCGCTGGTGAAATACCTCGACGCCGCACCGGAGGCCGAAACGTCGATGAAACTGCCCCAGGACGAGCTGGAAGCCTTCGTCGAGGCCCACGACTATCATTTTCCCGCGATCGAGACGGGCGGCGCCGATGCCATCGAGGAGGTATTGCAAGCCGACGGGACGCTGCGGTCGGCCACCGCGCTCAAGCTCGCGCAGGACCTGCTCCAGCTTTATGCCGAGGACGCACGGCGTGTGCCGCTGGAACCGCTGGTCGGCGCCGTCGGGGACACCGGCGTGTCGCCGCAGGACCTGGCCGCCCGGTTCGGGGTCGATCCCGCGCGCATGTTGCGCCGGCTGGCCGCGTTGCCGGCCCATGTGACGGGGCCGACCGGGCTTGTCGGGTGCGACGGATCCGGCGCGATCACGCTGCACAAGCCGCTGGAAGGATTCGAGGTGCCACGGATGACCGGCGCCTGTCCGCTCTGGCCGCTGTTCCGGGTGCTGGGGCAGCCGGGGGCGCCCATGCGCGCGCGCCTGCGCCACGCCGGCCGGGACGATCCGGCGGTGGTCGCCATGGCGGCATCGCAGACGGTGCAGCCGGTGCGGTTCAACGAGCCGCCGCTGCTGCGCGCCTACATGCTCGTGATTCCGCACGACGGCGCCGACCACGCGGACCCTGCCGAGGAGGTCGGAAAGAGTTGCCGCGTCTGCCCCCGGCAGGCCTGCCATGCCCGGCGCGAACCCTCGGTCGTCAAGGACGGGTTTTGACACTCCGCCGGGCTTTTACGATAGTGACCGGGCGTCAAGACGCGATCCTGCTCGGAGGGGAGGCCGGCTGGATGGGCAAGACAGTCCTGCTGATCGAGGATGAACCGAATATCATCGAGGCCGTGAGCTTCATCCTGTCCCGCGACGGCTGGCAGGTGAAGACGCATTCCAACGGTCACGACGCGATGGAAGCCATCCGACGGACGGCGCCCCAGCTGGTCATCCTCGACGTGATGCTGCCCGGGCGAAGCGGCTTTGACATCCTCGGCGAGATGCGCGCGGACGACGCGCTGGCCGAAATGCCCGTGCTGATGCTGACCGCGCGCGGCCAGACCAAGGATCGTGAATTCGCCGAGCGTGCCGGCGCCAGCCGTTTCATGACCAAGCCGTTCTCGAACGCCGATGTTCTCGACGCGGTGCGCGGCCTGGTGGAGTCATGAGCCGCGATCCCGGTCCCGTCTTCCTGGCCCGTCGGACCTACCGGCGGCGCCGGCTCACGGATGCCGCGCGTATGCTGCCGCTGCTGGGCGTTGTGCTGTTCTGCATCCCGCTGCTGTGGCGGTCGCCGGAGGCCGAGCCGGCGCGCACCACCACGGTGATGCTGTACGTCTTCGGTGTCTGGGCGGGGCTCGTGGCGCTCTCGGCGGTCATTTCGGCGCGCCTGCCCGGCCATGACGACCCGGCCGTGAGAAAGGACCGCTCCGACGCGGGAGACGGCTGATGCCCACGCTCAATCTTCTCGTCGTCTTCTGCCTTCTCTACGTGGTGCTGCTGTTCGCGGTGGCTTTCGGCGCCGACCGCGCGGCCCGGCGTGGCCGGGGGCGGTGGCTGCGCTCCCCGGTCGTCTACACGTTGTCGCTGTCGATCTACTGCACGGCCTGGACGTTCTACGGCGCGGTGGGTTTCGCGGCCCGGTCGGGACTGGAGTATCTGACCATCTACATCGGGCCGACACTGGTGATGATCGGCTGGTGGTGGGCATTGCGCAAGATGGTGCGCCTTGGCCGCAGCCAGCGGATCACCTCGGTCGCCGACCTGATCTCGTCCCGGTTCGGCAAGTCGAACCTGCTGGCCATCATCGTCACCCTGCTGGCGGTCATCGGCACGACGCCCTACATCGCGTTGCAGCTGCAGTCGGTGACGCTTTCCTTCGCGACATTTGCCGAGCTGGATCCGACGACCGCCACGCAGCCCAGCCGCCAGTCCACCGCGCTGCTGGTCGCGCTGGGGCTGGCGTTGTTCACGATCCTGTTCGGCACCCGTAACCTCGATGCCAATGAACGCCATCACGGCGTGGTCATGGCGATCGCGCTCGAGGCGATCGTGAAGCTCTTCGCGCTTCTGGCCGTCGGCGTCTTCGTCGTATGGGGGCTGACCGACGGGATCGCCGACACGATGGCGCGCATCGATGCCTCGAACATCGCTGCCTGGCAGGTCTCCGGCAGCCGCTGGATCGGCTTGAGCCTGCTGTCGGCAGCGGCGTTCCTGTGCCTGCCGCGCATGTTCCAGGTGATGGTGGTGGAAAACGAGGATGAAAGCCACCTGCGCACTGCCGCCTGGGCCTTCCCGGCCTACCTGATGCTGATGAGCCTGTTCGTGGTGCCGATCGCCGCGGTGGGCCTCGATCTTCTGCCGGCCGACGCCAACCCCGACCTGTTCGTGCTGTCGCTGCCGCTCACCCAGGGGCAGGAGGGGTTGGCGATCCTGTCATTCCTCGGCGGGTTTTCCTCGGCCACCTCGATGGTGATCGTCGCCGCCATCGCGCTGTCCACTATGGTGTCGAACCACATCGTCATGCCGATCTGGCTGTGGGCGACCGGCGGCTCGGCCGTCGTCTCTGGCGATCTGCGCAGCGTCGCCCTGCTGACACGGCGGCTTAGCATCGCGGGTGTGGTGCTGCTGGGCTACCTCTATTACCGCCTGTCGGGCGGGGGCGCCGCGCTGGCGGCGATCGGGCTGGTCTCCTTCGCGGGGGTCGCGCAATTCCTGCCCGCGCTTCTGGGCGGGCTGTTCTGGCGTGGCGCAACGCGCAACGGTGCCGTGACGGGGCTGGCGCTGGGCTTCGTCGTCTGGCTCTACAGCATGTTCCTGCCCAGTTTCGGGCCGACGGTCTTCCTGCCGCAGCACGTGCTGGACTCGGGGCTTTTCGGGATGGCGTGGCTGCGGCCGCAGGCGCTGTTCGGCGCGGACGGGATGGACCCGGTCGTGCACGCGGTCATGTGGAGCATGCTGTTCAACACGGGCGCCTTCGTGGTTGTCTCTCTCATCACCTTCCCCAAGCCGATCGAGCGGCTTCAGGGGGCACAGTTCGTCAACGTCTTCGAGCATTCCAACACCGGCGGCAGCTGGCGCGCCGGCAAGGGCGAGACCGAGGACCTTCTGATCATGGCGCAGCGGATCATGGGGGCGCCGCAGGCGCAGAAGCTGTTTTCGGATGCCGCGCGGCGGCAGGGGATCGCGGGCTACCTGCCCGATCCGACGCCGGATTTCCTGCGCGAGCTCGAGCGTGAACTGTCGGGCTCGGTCGGCGCCGCCACGGCCCACGCGATGATCTCCCAGATCGTGGGCGGGACCTCGGTCTCGGTCGAGGATCTCATGGCGGTGGCCGACGAGACCGCCCAGATCATGGAGTACTCCAGCCGGCTCGAGGCCAAGTCGGCCGAACAGGCCCGCACCGCCCGGCAGTTGCGCGAAGCGAACGAGAAACTCACGCAACTGTCGCTGCAGAAGGATGCCTTTCTCAGCCAGGTCAGTCACGAGTTGCGCACGCCGATGACCTCGATCCGGTCCTTTTCGGAAATCCTGCGCGATACCGAGGGGCTCGGCGCGGACGAGCAGAGCAAGTATTCGTCGATCATCCACGACGAGGCTGTGCGCCTGACCCGGCTCCTCGACGATCTTCTCGATCTCAGCGTGCTGGAAAGCGGTCGGGTCAACCTCAACATCCAGCACGGCACGCTGGCCGGGATGCTCGACCGGGCGGTGGACGCCACCGGCGGCGAAGCCGGCGGTTTCAGGATCCAGCGCAATCGCGCGGCCGAGAACATCGCGCTGACGACCGACCCCGAACGGCTGGCGCAGGTCTTCATCAACCTGATCTCGAACGCCCGGAAATACTGCGATGCCGAAACCCCGGTGCTGACCATCTCGGCGGCTGAACGTGATGGCCAGCTCGTCGTGGATTTCTCGGACAACGGCTCGGGAATCCCCGCGGACCAGCACGCGATGATCTTCGAGAAGTTCTCGCGCGTGCGGCAGACCAGGGTGGCCGGCGCGGGGCTGGGGCTGGCCATCTGCCGCGAGATCATGGCGCGGCTTGGCGGCTCGATCACCTATTTGCCGGGCCAGCGCGGGGCGGCCTTCCGGGTGATTCTGCCGCTGGGCGAGCAAATGGCCGCGCAGTAGCCGCCTTCGCGACGGTCAACACACTGGTAACCATGCGCCCGCTAGGATGCTGCCAAGCCCCCGCGGCGGGCCCCGGCGGAGGAATTGGTTACGGTGACGCATAACCCGGCTTTGCAACGCAAGGTGAAGATCGCCCGGGACGGGTTTGACGGGCGGGCGACCTCGCCGGCCAAGGCGCTGCGTCTGGCGCTCGCGAAGGCCGCCGATGCGTTGTTCGACCTCGCGATGACCGTCGCGACGGTGGAACAGACGCGCGTGCCTCAGGATGCCCTGCACGGTTTTTTCGACGACGATGCGCTGCTGGTGTTGCTGGACGGACAGGGCGGCCGGCGCGGTGGTGCCGCGCTCGACCCTCAGCTTGTCGCGGCGCTGATCGAGGTTCAGACGATGGGCCGGGTCGCCGGCGCGCCCGTGCCCGCGCGCGAGATGACGCGGACCGACGCCGCGATCGCCGCGCCCTACGTGGACGAAACGTTGCGGCGGTTCGAGGCCACGATGCAGGAGGCGGGTGTCGACCGGTGGGCGACGCCCTATCGCTTCGGCGACCGCGTCGGCGCGGCGCGGGCGCTTTGTCTTGCACTGGAGATGCCGGAATACGACGTGTTCCGCGTGTCGCTCGATATCGCGGGCGGGGCACGGACCGGGCAGATCGTGCTTGTCCTGCCGGTGCCCGCCGCGGCGCCGCCGGCAGATGCCGCAGCGGACCGCGCAAGCGAGGAAACCCATGGCGCGCCCTGCCCGGGCATCGCCGCCAACGTCCTGGGCGCCCGCGCGACGTTCGACGCCGTGATTGCCCGTGTCAGCCTGCCGCTGGATGCCGTTGCCGGGCTGCGCGTTGGCGACGTGGTGCCGGTGACGGGGGCCGATTTCGATGCCACGGACCTGGTGACGACCGGCAACGTCAGCGTCGCGCAGGTGCGGCTGGGACAGTTGAACGGCGCCCGGGCGGTGCGGATGGGCGGCGGCCTGCCACAGGGCAGGGCGCCTGGCCCGGCGGCGGCCGACGACGCGGTACCGGACACCGGAAGGTCCGGCGCCGAGCAGGATCAGGCGGGCGAGGTTGCGGTACCGCCAACGGGCGCCGACGGGGACGGCAGGTCCGGCGAGACGGGCAACGAGGTGCCGGCGCTCGGTGCGACCGGGGAAGGCGCCGCGCGCGAGGCGACCGACCCGCGGCCAACCCTGACTGGCGGACACGCGGACGTGGACGGTTAGGGGCCGCTGACCGTCTCCGAGGCGGTGATTGTCCGGTCGAATCCGCTGACGATCTCGTTTCTCAGTCCGGCGACGCCGTGGTTGAGCACGGCGAGGCCCAGCACCGTGCCGCCCAGGATCGCGACGCTCAGCACGACCCAGTCCACGTTGACCACGCCGGATTCGTCCCGGGCGATCGAAACGAAAAGACGGGTGGGGCGCATGTCAACCTCCTTGCCGAGCCCGCGGGCGGCGCGGGTTTGGCAAAGACAAGGCGGTGCCAACCGCGCCGGAACGGAACCCGCCTCGGTTGAAAATAGCTCATCAAATTTCTTCAGAAAGTGGCAGAAATTGGTTGATTCTGCGAAAACGGGAAAACGGGCGCCGCTTGGCGGCGCCCGTCCTGAGGCGCGGAATCCTGCCCGCGCCGCCTGTTTCGGAATCGGGCCTTATTCGGCGGCGACAGTGCTGCGGCGTGCCGCGGCGCGTGTCACCAGGGGCAGCAGGATCATGCCTGCCACCATCGCCACGAAGAAGACGATGTGGCCGGTCCCGCCGTAGGTCAGCGATGCGATCGCGGGGCCGGGGCACAGGCCCACGAGACCCCAGCCGGCCCCGAAAAGCGCCGAGCCCGCCAGAAGCCGCGCGTCCACCGGCGACGTTGGCGGCTGCGGGATCTCTCCGCCCACAACGGGACGGTGCGCGCGCGCCAACCGCCACGCCACGGCCATCGGCAGCAAGGCGCCGCCCAGCACGAAGGCAAGCGTGGGATCCCAGTTGCCGAAGACATCCAGCCAGCCCTGGACCTTGGCGGTGTCGGTCATCCCCGAGACGAACAGCCCGGCACCGAACAGCCCGCCGGCGACGAGAGCAAGAAGTATGCGCATCACACCACCCCCAGTCCGTGACGGAATATCAGCAGGGCCAGCCCGCCGGCGGCAAGGTAGACGACCGTGGCCGCGATGCCGCGTGCCGACAGGCGTGACATGCCACAGACGCCGTGGCCCGAGGTGCACCCGTTGGCCAGGCGCGTGCCGAGCCCCACCAGCAGGCCACCGGCGATCAGCACCACCGCGTTTTCCGTGATGTGGGTATCCACCGTGCCGTAGAGGGGCAGAAGCAGGACGGGCAGCAGCACCACGCCGGCGAGGAACGCCAGCCGTTCGCCGGCCGAGCGGCGGCCGGAGCCGTCCACCAGCCCGCCGAGGATGCCGCTGGCACCCATGATGCGGCCGTTACCCAGCAGGTAGACGGCGCCGCCGAGGCCGATGAGCACGCCGCCCACCAGCCCCCAGATCCAGTCGGGGTCAATCATTGTCGCGTTTCCTTTTGGTCCATGAGAATAGAACCCGGTCGGCGGCGGTGTTCGCGCCCGCCGCCGACCGGCGGTTCGTCAGATCTTGTTGACGGGCACCTTGAGAAAGACGTCGCCCTGATCGTCGGCGGGCGGCATCTGGCCGGCGCGCATGTTCACCTGCAGCGAGGGGATGATCAGCTTGGGCATGCCGAGTTTCGCATCGCGGGTGTCGCGCATCTCGACGAACTCGTCGCGGCTCTTGCCGGCGCCGACGTGCACGTTCTTGGCCTTCTGTTCACCGACCGTCGATTCCCAGGCGTAATCGTCGCGGCCGGGCGCCTTGTAGTCGTGGCCGACGAAGATGCGCGTCTCGTCGGGCAGGGCGAGGATCTTCTGGATCGACTCGTAGAGTTTCTCGGACGAGCCGCCGGGGAAATCGCAGCGCGCCGTGCCGAAGTCGGGCATGAAGATCGTGTCGCCCACGAAGGCTGCGTCGCCGATCACGTAGGTCAGGCAGGCCGGCGTGTGGCCGGGCGTGTGCAGCACGTCGCCGCGCAGCTGGCCGATGTGGAAGCTGTCGCCTTCCTCGAACAGCCTGTCGAACTGGCTGCCGTCGCGCTGGAACTCGGTGCCTTCGTTGAACACCTTGCCGAAGGTGTCCTGCACCACGCGGATCTTTTCGCCGATTCCGATCTTGCCGCCCAGTTCCTGCTGGATGTAGGGCGCAGCCGACAGGTGGTCGGCGTGGACATGGCTTTCGAGCAGCCACTGAACGTCGAGCCCTTCGGCCTTGATGTAGGCGATGATCTCGTCGGCCGACTTCGTGTCGGTGCGGCCCGACGAATAATCGAAGTCCAGCACGGAATCGATGACCGCGCAGGCGCTGCCCGCCGGGTCGCGGACGACATAGGATATCGTGTTCGTTGCGTCGTCGAAGAATGCTTTGACGTCTGGTGACATGTTGGGACCTCCGTTTCCACCGCTCATATAGCAAAAACTGCATATGTCGCAAGGGGCGAGTTGAGAAATGCGGTTGACCTGCATCAAGGTTGCAAGACCGTCAATCTGACATTTTATCCGCTGTCAGGGAGGAACTGATGCACGACACCGAAAAGTACCGCCGCATGCTGCTCGACCGGCTGGCCGAGCTCGACTCGCGGCTTCACGAGATCGAATCCGAGCTCGACACCCCCCCACCCAAGGATTGGGAAGAAAAGGCCGTCGAACGCGAGGGTGACGAGGTGCTCGAGCAGCTGGGCCACAGCGGCGAGGCGGAAATCGCGCGTATCCGTGCAGCCCTCCAGCGCATCCGCGACGGCGTGTACGGGGAATGCGTGCGTTGCGGCGAGGAGATCTCGGAGGCAAGGCTGGAGATCCTGCCGGACACGCCGTTCTGCCGTACCTGCGCCGCGGGTGGCTGACACGAAACCGTCGCAGGCGCGTGGTACGCCACGACTTCCGGTCGCGGCGCCTCGGGTCGCGCGGGCCGACGGGACGGACAAGCAAGAGGCGATGTGATGAAAGACCTCCACAAGGAACTCGAAGCGCTGGAAATCCGGATTCGCGCGGCCGATCCCGCGAACCGCTACAAGTTCCAGTCGCAACTGCACCGTCTGATCGAGAAGCTGTCGCACAGCGGCCAGCCGGTGCCGAGCAAACTGCGCGATTTGGACGATCAGCTTGCCGAGGACGCGATCGAGGCGGAATTCGACAACATGCCGGTCTGAATTCCGGGCGCCTCTGCGTGCGGGCGCGCGGCAGGCAGGAGCGAGTGCGGCATGCCCCGCCTCGCACTCAGCGGTTGAGCACCTCCTTGTGGTGCCGCCGCATCAGCATGAAGCCCAATGCATTGAGAATCAGCGCGAACGAAAGCACGTAGATCGTCGAGATGTACTGTGCCTCGTACATCGGGAAGAACCCCGTGCGCATCATCCCGGTCACATGCGCCAGAGGGTTGTACCACAGCACGGCCTGCGCCATCGGCGGCAGATCCTCGTAGATGTAGAGGATCGCGGACGCCAGGAACAACGGGCGGGTCGCGATGCTCCAGGTGTTCTGCCATGCCGGGAAGAAGGCGAAGAGAACGCAGTTCGTGAGGCCCACGCCGGTTCCCAGTAGCAGGGCCAGTGTCATGGCGACGATCATCGGCTCGAAGTCGAGCACGGCGACCGTGTCGTTCAGCGCCAGGATCCCGGTCATGATGATGTAGGCGACCAGCAGGCCCGTCAGGGCGTTGAGCGCCACGCGCGCCATGACGGCGTCAAGCCAGCTGACGATCGGGTATTTCAGCAGTTGCTTGGAAAAGTTGATCGCGGCGCCTGCGAACCGCTGGATGTTGGAATAGAAGATGAACGGAATGTATGCCGCCGAGTAGAACAGGATGAAGCTGTTGCCCAGCGAGGGTGACCGCAACACGAGCGAGAACGCAAATGACAGCACGATGATCATGCCAAGCGGCTCCAGCACGGCCCACATGTAGCCACCCGGCGACTTGCCGTAGCGCGCCGACATCTCGCGCAGCATGAGCGCGAAGATCGTGCGCGTCCGCACCCAGAGTAGGTTGTCGGGCCCGCGGGCCTCCAGCGGCTGGGGAATGTGTTCGTCGTCGGCGGTGTCTGACAAGGAAACGCCATGCGTCTGGTGTTTGCACGCGCCATTATGTAGAGTCGCACGAGCATGTTCAACGGCAACCTGAGCAGTAATAGGATTTGATGTCCAACGACAGACTAAAGGTCGCCCCGGATCCTTCGACGGAGGACGCTGCGTCACAGACGCAGTCGGAGGAGGCCGAGACACAGGCCGAGCAGAAGCAGCCGTCGCGCGGTGGTGCGAAGCGGAAAGCGGGGAAAGGCGGGCAGAAAGCCGCTGACAAGCCCGCGCCCCGGGTCGTGGAGATCGCGCCGCCGGCCGAACCGGCAAAGATGAAGCAGCGGCACTGGGGGCTGGTCGCGTCCTTCGGGCTGATGGTTCTGGTGCCTTTGATCGCCGTGGCGTCCTACCTTTGGATGGTGGCCGACGACCAGTACGCCTCGAAGGTCGGGTTCACCGTCCGGCAGGAAAACAGTACCTCCGCGTCGGACCTGATCGGCGGCCTTGCGCAGTTCGCCGGTGCCAGCGGCTCTGGTTCGGACACCGATATCCTTTACGAGTTCATTCAGAGCCCGGCGCTGGTCGAGCGGCTGGAGGAGGATCTTTCGATCTCCGAGCATTACCAGTCCCACTACGACAGCGATCCGATCTTCGGGCTGTCGCCCGAGGCCAGCATGTCGGACCTCGTGGATTTCTGGAGTAGCATCATCCGGATCTCCTACGACCAGTCCACGGGATTGATCGAGTTGCGAGTCCTCGCCTTCGAACCGGACATGGCGCAGACGATCGCGCAGAGCGTCGTCAGCGAAAGCCAGGACCTGATCAACGATCTTAACGCGAACGCGCGCGAGGACATGATCCAGTATGCCAAGGCTGACCTCGAAGAAGCGCAGGCAAGGCTGAAGGCAGCGCGCGAGGCGCTGACACGTTACCGGACGGAAACCCAGATCGTGGATCCCGAGACCGATATCCAGGGCCGCATGGGGGTGCTCAACACCCTCCAGCAACAGCTGGCGGAGGCGCTGATCCAGCTCGACCTGATCCGCGAGAGCAACAACGGCGATGACCCCCGCATCCAGCAGGCCAAACGGCGGATCGAAGTGATTCGCGAACGCATCGCCGAAGAGCGCGCGAACGTGACCTCCGAAACGCCCACCGAGGGTGGCCCGGGGTATCCCAAGCTGATTTCCGAGTACGAGGGCCTTGTCGTTGAGCGGGAATTCGCCGAGAAAAGCTATGGTGCGGCGTTGACCGCGCTCGAGCAGGCGCGCTCGAAAGCGATGCGGCAGACGCGCTACCTGGCCGCCTACGTGAAGCCGACCTACCCGCACAGTTCGGAGTTCCCCCAGCGCTGGATGCTCTTCGGGTTGTCGGCTCTGTTCCTTCTGCTGGCATGGGCCATCGCCACGCTGATCTTCTACTCGGTGCGTGACAGCCGGTAAGCGATGATCAAGTTCGAGAACCTGTCCAAGAGCTTCTGGATCAAGGGGCGGCGCAAGACCGTCATCGACAACCTCAACCTGACCCTGCCGACGGGCAGGTCGCTCGCGTTGCTGGGGCGCAACGGCGCGGGCAAGTCAACGCTGCTCGAAATCGTCGCGGGCATCCAGGCCCCCGATACCGGCCGCGTGATTACCGACGGAACGATGTCCTGGCCCGTCGGCTTCGGCGGGTCGTTCCACCCGCAGATGACAGGCACGCAGAACGTGCGCTTCGTCGCCCGCGTCTACGGGGTCGACACCGAGCAGCTGGTCAATTTCGTCGCCGACTTTGCCGAGATCGGGGCGCATTTCGACATGCCCGTCCGCACATACTCCTCGGGAATGAAGGCGCGCCTGGGCTTCGGCCTGTCCATGGGGATCAGGTTCGACACCTATCTCATCGACGAAACCACCGCCGTGGGCGACCCGGCCTTCAACCGCAAGAGCCGGGCGGTCTTCAAGCACCGCGTCAAGAACGCCAGCGCCATCATGGTCAGCCACCAGATGAAGCAGGTGCGGGATTTCTGCGATTCCGGCGTCGTGCTCAACAACGGGCGGCTGGAATACTATGATGACCTCGACGAGGCGATCGAACGCCACCAGCAACTGACGGCGTGACATGCGCCGGCAAGTGCCGAGTTGTTTCGCCCGGCGAACTCTGACATCACCCGGAAGCGAGAGTAACGGGGAGTGAAGGCATTGCACGTTCTGCTTGTGGGGGCCGGGCTGTCCGGCGTTGTCATCGGCCGGGAACTGGCCGAAGCGGGCCACAAGGCCACGATCATCGACAGCCGGCCGCACCTGGGCGGGAACTGCCATACCGAACGCGACAGTGAGACGGGGGTGCAGGTGCATGTCTACGGCCCGCACATCTTTCACACCGATGACGCGGAGGTCTGGGAGTACGTGACGCGCTTCCAGAGGTTCATGCCCTACCGCCACCAGGTGAAGACCACCGCGCGCGGGCAGGTCTTTTCGATGCCCATCAACCTCCACACGATCAACCAGTTCTTCGGCGCCACCATGCGCCCGGCCGAGGCGCGCGCCTTCGTCGAGGCCCGCGCCGAGACCGGGATCGACGATCCCCGCAGCTTCGAGGAACAGGCGCTGCGTTTCGTGGGCCGCGACATCTACGAGACCTTCTTCAAGGGCTACACCGAGAAGCAGTGGGGCTGTTCGCCGACGCAGCTGCCCGCTTCGATCCTCAAGCGGCTGCCGCTGCGGTTCACCTACGACGACAACTACTTCTTCCACCGCTTCCAGGGCATGCCCGAGCATGGCTACACGGACATGATCGAAGCGATGGCCGACCATCCCGGCATCGACGTGCACCTCGACACGCCCTACGGCGCAGGGATGGGCGCACGGTATGACCACGTCTTCTGGTCCGGGCCGCTCGACGGGTTCTTCGACTACGAACTGGGCCGGCTGGGGTACCGCACCCTCGATTTCGAACGGTTCACCGACACGGGCGACTACCAGGGTTGCGCGGTGATGAACTACGGCGATGCCGAGGTGCCCTATACCCGCATCACCGAGCACAAGTATTTCTCGCCGTGGGAAAGCCACGACGCAACCGTGTGCTACCGCGAGTATTCCCGCGCCTGCGACGCCGGCGACATCCCCTATTACCCGATCCGGCTGGTCGAGGAGAAGGCGCTGCTGGCCGACTACATCGACCGCGCGGAGGCCACCGGCGGGGTGACATTCGTGGGCCGGCTGGGCACCTACCGCTACCTCGACATGGACGTGACGATCCGCGAGGCACTGGACACCGCGCGAACCTTTCTCGACTGCGAGAAACGGGGCAAGGCCATGCCCGCCTTCGTCAAGCCGCCTCTGTGAGGCGGCGCTCGGGCCGCGCGCGTCAGGCGTGCGTGCGGCCGCCGGGAAGACGCGCGCCCGGATAAACACCGCCCGGGCCCGAGGAACGGCGCCCGGGGCCCCGGCCAACGTCCCGCCCGTGCGCCGCCGGCCATATTGCCGCGCAACCGGCGTCTTGAGGCTTGTTCCCCGCGGCGAAGCGCGTGTAGAATCAAAGGCGCGGCGCCTGGGGGATGTCCGTCAAGAAGGTGAGGACCGCTTTTTGTCATTCCCTGAGAACACGCAGCTTGCCGTTGCGTTGGTCGCGGCAGTTTCCCTGATCGATCCCCGCATCGCGACCGCGCAGGACCGCGACCGGCACGATGGCGGCTGGTCCGTCGCGGTCGTCGCAGGTCAGATGACAACGAACGGCATCGACGAAGTCCTTGTCCCCGGCAAGACGGATTTCGCCGACAACGGTCTCGCGGGGCTTGTCGTGGGGTACGAAAGACCGCTTCGCGACATGCGCTGGGATCTGGGCGTCGAGTTCCAGCTCAACCAGCATTTCGGGCAGCAGGAGTACCAGGAATTCGTGGTGCCGGCCACGATCCGCTACAGCCCGCGCGATCCCTGGGTGCCGGCCTTCGACAGTTTCGGGTTCGGAATCGGAATGTCCTACGCGACCGAAACGCCGCGGGTAGAGGTGGCCACCCGCGGCGCGTCCCAGCGGGGATTGCTCTACTTCTTCCTCGAAACCGCGTTCGCGCTCAACGATACCGGCGATTCAGCCTTCCTGCGCCTGCACCATCGTTCGGACGCCTACGGGCTGTTCGCGACCGACACGGGCTCCAACGCCCTCGCGGTGGGCGTGCGCAGGGGGTTTTGACCCGCGGGCCGGTGTTCAGGGGCTGGACATGCAGGTTGGGCTGCGTTGGTGCCCCCAGAGAGACTCGAACTCCCGGCCTACTGATTACAAATCAGTTGCTCTACCAGCTGAGCTATAGGGGCCCGGGCATCTGGATAGGCGCTGAGCCGGCAGGTCGCAAGCGAAAACCGGGCGCCGCCGCTGCGGCGACCGCGGTGGTGCCTGCCGCGCGCGAGCGAAATCGGTTTAACTGACTGGAAAAGCTCTTATAGTGTGCCGGACCGTCAGAGAGGACACGGGGTTCGTTTTTCGCATGCAGGTCGTTCTTCACGCAGGCGCCCACAAGACCGACGAGGACCGGCTGCTGAAGTGTCTGATGAAGAACCGGGACCTGCTGTCGCGCCACGGCACGGTCGTCCCCGGCACCGGCAGCTACCGCAAGCTCCTGCGCGACGCGATCCATGCCGCGCAGGGCAACGGCGTGAGCGATGACGCGCGCGACGTCCTGCTCGACGCCATTGTTCAGGGCGCGGCGGTCGACCGGCTGGTGCTGGGCAACCCCGGTTTTTTCGGGATGCCGAAGATGGCTGTTTCGGGCGGCCAGTTCTACCGTGCCGCCGGGCCGCGCATGGAGGTTTTCAACAGGCTCTTCGGTCCCGACGAGGTCGAGCTTTTCTTTGCCATCCGCAACCCGGCCACGTTCCTGCCCGCGATCTTCCGTGAAACCCCCTTCGAGAATTTCACCGACTTCATGGACGGGGTGGACCCGCTCGAGATGCGGTGGTCCGAGATGCTGACACGCATCCGCGCGGCCGTCCCCGGCTTGCAGATCACCGTCTGGTGCAACGAGGATACGCCGTTCATCTGGGCGGAGATCGTGCGCGAGATGGCCGGCCTCGACCCGACGGTGCCCTTCGAGGGCGAGCACGCGTTGCTCTCGGAGATCATGACCGATACGGGCATGCAGCGTTTCAACGCCTATCTCGAAAGCCACCCCGGCATGCCCGAGGTGCAGAAGCGCCGGGTCATCGCCGCGTTCCTCGACAAGTTCGCCCGCGAGACGGAGATCGAGGAGGAACTCGACGTTCCCGGCTGGACCGAGGCCTTCGTCGACCGGCTGTCGGAGATCTACGACGAGGATGTCTACGAGATCCAGCGAATGCCGGGCGTCACCATGATCGCGCCCTGAGGCGCGGCCGCCCGCGGCTCACATGCCCAGCGCTTCCTTGTACATTTCCAGCACGGCCTCCTCCTCGGCGATGTCTTCCTTGTCGCGCTTGCGTAGCGCGATCAGCTTTCGCATCACCTTGGTGTCGTAGCCGCGCGACTTGGCCTCGGCCATGACTTCCTTCTGCTGGTCGGCGAGGTCCTTCTTTTCCGCCTCGAGCCGCTCGAAGCGTTCGACGAACTGGCGCAGCTCCTCGGCGGTCACGCGGTAGTTTGCCTCGGTGCTGGCGTCTGTGCTGGTGTCGGTCATCTCTGATCCCTCGGCTGCCCGGCGTCCTCGTAGCCTGCGTGCCGGGCGCCTGCAAGGGCGGCGCGGGCGGCTTGCGGTGCGCCGCCGGATCGTCTAGGCGACGACGCGCGGCAGGAGCGCGGCGGAGGTGGCCATGGACATACTGATCTGGATCGGCGCGGCGGTGTCGCTGGCGGGACTGGGCGGGCTCGTGTGGTGCATCCTGCGTGTCTGGCGGGCGCGGCGCGCCGGGTTGAGCGACGAGGAACTGCGCGCGCGCATCCAGTCGGTTCTGCCGGTCAACCTGGGTGCATTCCTGTTGTCCGCGCTGGGGCTGATGATGGTCGTCGTGGGCATCCTTCTCGGCTGAGGCCGCCGGCGGGCGCGGCTCTTGGAATGGTGGCGGTTTGGCGTTATGACACCATGCCATGTCGAGGTGCGCGACCTGCCACCGCGGCGCGTGTATTTGTCGTTTTTCAGGATTTTGTAGCCCGGAGCGCATTATGCAGAACAAGGTGACGAAGGCGATTTTGCCGGTTGCGGGTCTGGGGACCCGTTTTCTTCCGGCGACGAAGTCGGTACCCAAGGAGATCATGACGCTGGTGGACCGTCCGCTGGTCCAGTACGCGATCGACGAGGCGCGCGCGGCGGGGATCAAGGAATTCATCTTCGTGACGTCGCGCGGCAAGGGGGCGCTGGAGGATTACTTCGACGCGGCGCCGCAGCTCGAGC